>CAWHXS010000003.1:5000-200494 GCA_963833365.1 uncultured Gemmatimonadales bacterium | reverse complement strand
CGACGTCGTGCTGTGGCCCGGCAGAATGTCGACGAGCACGACCTCGCCGCCGGCAGCCTCGACGATCTCGTGGCCGACGACCTGTTCGCGGGTGTAGTCACCACCTTGACCAGCACGCTCGGCCTCACTTTCGCGATCAGGCCGATCGGCGTGTCTTCCTCGAAGATCGCGACGAGGTCGACCGCCTCCAGCGCCGCCAGCACTTCGGCCCGTGCGCTTTCGTTCTGAACCGGGCGGCCCTCGCCCTTCAATCGCTTCACCGAGGCATCGCTGTTGAACCGACGATCAGCCGGTCGCAGGCGCGGCGCGCGGCCGTCAGCACCTTGACGCGGCCGGGGTGCAGGAAGTCGAAGCAGCCATTGGTGAAGCCGATGCGCAGCCCTTGTTTGCGCCAGTCCGCCAGATGCGCATCGAGATCGCCGCCGACAAGCACGATCTTCTCTTCAGCCGCCAGCGACGCATGCGGCAGGATTTTCCGCCGCAGCTCGGCCGGCGTCACGGTCGCGGTGCCCTTCTTGCCGACCGCAACCGCGGCCGCCGCATTCGCCATCCGCAGCGCGGTCTCCCGAATCGGCCCCGGCCGCCAGCGTCAGCGCCAGCACGGCGGCGACCGTGTCGCCCGCGCCGGAGACGTCGCGTACCTTGACCGGCAGCGCCGGCACGTGGATCGCCTCGCCGCCGCGAACCACCAGCGTCATGCCGTGTTCGCTCTGCGTCACCAGCATGGCCTCGCAATCGGGCGAGAACCATCGCATCCTGCGCCGCAGCGGCAATGTTCAGGTCGGTATCGGCGCGACTGCGGGTGGGCTTCGGCAAACTCCTTGCGGTTGGGCGTCAGCAGCGTGGCGCCGCGATAGATCGCGAAATTGGCGCTCTTGGGGTCGACGATCACGCGCTTGCCGAGCTTCCTGGCGGCATCGATGATGTTGCGGATGACGCGCGCCGTCAGCACCCCCTTGGCATAGTCGGATAGCAGCACGATATCGGCGCGTGCGGCTGCGGCAGGATCGCATCGATCAGCCTTTGCTCGACCTCGGCCGAGGCCGGAACGGCAGCTCCCAATCCGCGCGCAGCATGTGGGTGGAAAAATGCTCGGAGACGAAGCGCACCTTGCGCGTCGTCGGGCGGGAGGAATCGGAGACCAGCACGGCATCGATCAGCTTCTCCCGGGCCAGATCGGCCTTCAGCCTGGCGCCCGCCTCGTCCTCGCCGACGAGACCTGCAAAAATACAGCGTGCGCCGAGAGCTGCGATATTGCGGCGACATTGCCGGCGCCACCGACATTGGTCTCGCTGCGCTGGACCGCGATGACCGGCGCCGGCGTCCGGCCGCGAAACGCGCGACACCTCGCCATAGACGAACTCGTCGAGCATGAGGTCGCCGACGCAGAGCACGGTCTGACGTGGAATCGCCTGGCTCAGGGCTTCAAAATCGAACATCTGTCTACCTGGTGCCCATCAGCGAAAGCGATCGGTGCGATCGAGAAAACCCTTCACGTAGCGCTCGACCGCGTCTTCCAGTGCTGTGAAGCCGCCATTATAGCCGGCGCGCAGCAGCCGATCGACTTCGCTCCGGGTGAAGTATTGATAGCTGCCGCGGATCGCCTCGGGCATGTCGATATACTGGATGTTCGGCGTGACGCCGAGCGCCGCATAGGCCGACAGCATCAGGTCGCGAAAGCTGCGCGCGGCGCCGGTGCCGACATTGAAGATGCCGCTGACGCCGGGCGACGCCAACAGCCACATCGTCACGCGCACGACGTCGTCGACATAGATGAAGTCGCGCCGCTGGTCGCCGTCGGCGATGCCCTCGCGGTGCGACTTGAACAATTGCACCGGGCGCCCGGCCTTGACGTCGTCGAAGCGCCGCGCCAGCACGCTCATCATCGTGCCCTTGTGATATTCGTTGGGGCCGAACACGTTGAAGAACTTCAGCCCGGCCCATTGCGGCGGCAGCCGTTCGCCGCGCGCGGCGCGTTCGGCCACCACCATGTCGAACAGATGCTTGCTCCAGCCATAGAGGTTCATCGGCTGCAGCTTCTTCAAGGCGTCCATGGACTCGGTCGTCGCCAAAGCCGGCGCTGCCGTCGCCGTAGGTTGCCGCCGAGGACGCGTAGATCAGCGGCGTGGCGTTCGCCGTGCACCAGTCCAGCAGCCGCATCGACAGCCGG
This sequence comes from uncultured Gemmatimonadales bacterium, assembly GCA_963833365.1. Taxonomy (GTDB): domain Bacteria; phylum Gemmatimonadota; class Gemmatimonadetes; order Gemmatimonadales; family GWC2-71-9; genus DATBGE01. Next base: position 198,324 of record CAWHXS010000003.1, on the reverse strand, counting down.
AAATTGGTCTCGATCACCAGATCGCCGTCGGTCGCCGTGGTCTCGGAGATGGCGCCGAGATGGATGACGGCCTCGAGCCGGCGGCCCTTCAGCCAGTCCATCAGTTCCGAGGGCGGCACGAAATCGGCCAGCCGGCGCTTGGCCAGGTTGCGCCATTTGCCGTCCTGGCCGAGCACGTCGCACACGGCCGCGTCCCGGCCGGCGTCATTCAACGCAGCCACGACGTTCGACCCGATAAAACCGGCGCCCCCGGTCACCAGCAACATGCCATCCCCTGCCTTGATTGTCCGGCAAAGCTTTGCCCCACTCCCGCGCGGCAGGCAACGTCGCATCCGGCGGGAGTCACCAGGTCGGTCGATCCGGCTTTACCTGTGCACAAGGAGCGGTTACCGACGGGACCACAGACGGTTACCGGCATCAGTGAAGATATGAATTCAAGTTCACCAGGCGAGATCGGGATGGAGGATGCCGCCGACACGAGGCCGATCCTGATCGTTCCCTATATGTGGATCGGCGATTTCGTCCGCGGCCACACCGTGGTGCGGGTTTGAAGCAACGCTGGCCGAATCGCCCGGTTGACCTCCTGGTCACCCCCCTGTGTGCCCCGCTGGTGGACTATATGCCGGGCGTCCGGGCGGGCATCGTCTGGGACCTGCCCGCGGCCGGCTTGCCGTGGCCAAACAGAGGCGACTGGCCGCTAAGCTGCGGACCCGGGCTACGGAACCGCCCTCGTGCTGCCCCGAACCTGGAAGGCCGCGATTGCTCCTGCGCTGGCCGGTATCCCCGAGCGCGTGGGCTCTTTTCGGCGAGGCCCGATTCGGGCTGATCAACCGGATGCGCTGGGGCGAGAAGGCCCTGCCCCGCTTCATCGACAAGAATGCCGCGCGCTGGCGCTGCCGGCAGGCGCGCCACTGCCGCCGGAATGGCCGGTACCGCAGCTCGTCGTGCCGCCGGATGACATCATGCGCTGGCGGCAGGCCAACGACCTGGGCTCAGGCCCCGCCGTGGCGCTGGCCCCCGGCTCCGTCGGCGCCTCCAAGCGCTGGACCTATTACCCCGGCGCCGCACGGCTGCTGGTCGAGCGCGGGCTCGACGTCTGGGTGGTCGGCGGCCCCGGCGAGAAGGCGCTGGCGCAGGAGATCGTCGCCGCCACCGGCGGCAAGGCCCGTGACCTCACCGGGACCGATCTGCGCAACGGCATTTTGGCGATGGCGGCGGCCGGCGTCGCCATCTCGAACGATTCCGGCCTGATGCATATCGCAGCCGCGATCGGCACGCCGACCATGGGCATTTTCGGACCCACCAGTCCCTATCTGTGGGCGCCGCTGAACGGCCTCGCCGCCACGGTGCTCCAGACCAAATCCGTGCTGCCCTGCCAGCCCTGTCAGCGCACCGTCTGCACCATGAACGACCACCGCTGCATGCGGGACATCGATCCCGCCTACGTGGCCGACGTGGCGCACCGCCTGCTGGTCACTCAGCCAGCGTCCGGTAGACCGCAGCGATCGCATTGGCTTCCGCCTCGAGGCTGAATTTCTCCGAACACGCGCGCGCGCCCCCGTTCGCCCATCGCGATGGCAGCGGCCGGATCGCGCATCAGCGGCTCCAGCGCGGCGACCAGCGCCTCGGCATCGCCCGGCGGCGTCAGCACGCCGGTCACGCCGTCCTCGACCACGAACTCGGCCGCGCCCGCCCGCGCCGCCACCAGCGCCGCGCCTGAGGACATCGCCTCGATCAGCGTCAGCCCGAAGCCTTCATTGCGCGAGGTGAAGGCGTAGATCGTCAGCCGCTGATACCAGCGCTGCACCTCCTCGATCTCAAGCTCGCCCGTGATGACGATGCGCGCTTGCAGTCCGGCGGCTTCGATCTGCTGCTTCAGACCGTTGGCAAACCCCTGCTGCTCCGGCACCACCGCGCCGACGATAACGGCGGTGAAATCGGGATAGCGCGGCAGCAGCCGGCACATCGCCGCCACGAAAACGTCCGTGCCCTTTTGCGCGCGCACCCGGCCGAAGCAGCCGATCGCGTAACGCCCCGGCAATTTCGCTTCGGCAAACGCCGCCGCGCGGTCGGGCGGCGGTGCGTAAGCATCGGTATCGACGCCGTGCATCACCACCGTCGCCTTGCGCTGGAGGAACGACGCCGAGAGTTCGGAAGTGGCGATCACCGCATCCATCTGCCGGATCAGCCAGCGGGTCAGCCGCTTGTGGTGCCGTTGCGCCGCCGAGGTGAAGACGAGCTTCAGCGGCCAGCCGAGCGCACGCAGCAACAGCCCCGCGATCATCTCGTCATTGCGCCGCGCGTGCCAGATCAGCGGCGTACCATGGCGCCAGAGTTTCAGGAGATCCGCAAAACCCATCCGCGCGATGCCGTCGGGTGCATGCGGCCCGAGCCAGGCCGCGCGATACATGGCGGCAAGCTTCGGCGCCACCATCCGGTTGGTCGCCGTGACGCCCGAATAGCGCCTGTGCAGATTCGGCACGATCAGCTGCAGATCACTGGCCAAATTGTTCTCGATCGGCACGTCCGGCTCCGTTCAGGCCAGTTCCTATACGCAACATTAAGCATAGTGGCCAGTTCGCTCGTGCCGAAACCCACTCTTCACCGCAGCCCCGCTAGCATCGCCTCCAATAGAGCGCGGCCAGCATAAAAGTGGAAACCGGTTTTGCGTCCGGGGCGCGCGCCAAATTCAAGAGCGAGGGGTGGCCCATGACCGTGCTCGTCACCGGTGGCGCCGGCTATATCGGAAGTCACATGGTTCATGCGCTGGTGGACGCCGGCGAAAGCGTCGTTGTGATCGACAATCTGTCGACCGGATTCACCGCGTTCCTGCCGGAAGGCGTGCCGCTGTTCATCGGCGACGCCGGCGATGAAAACCTCGTCGCGGGCGTGATCGCCCAGCACGGAATCGAGAGCATCATCCACTTCGCCGGCTCCATCGTGGTGCCGGATTCGGTGCGCGATCCGCTCGGCTATTACCGCAACAACACCATGACGACCCGCAGCCTGCTGAATGCCGCGGTCAAGGGCGGCGTCAACCGCTTCATCTTTTCGTCGACGGCGGCCGTCTACGGCAATCCGGACCAGGTGCCGGTGCCCGAGCACGCGCCGACGCGGCCGGCATCGCCCTACGGCTCGTCGAAGCTGATGACCGAAATCATGCTGCACGACGTCGCTTCCGCCCATGGCATGAACTATGTCGTGCTGCGCTACTTCAACGTCGCCGGCGCCGATCCGCATGGCCGCTGCGGCCTCGCCACCGTCGGGGCGACGCATCTGCTCAAGATCGCGGTCGAAGCCGCCACCGGGCAGCGCGCCAAGATCGACGTGTACGGCACCGATTATCCGACGCCGGACGGAAGCTGCATCCGCGACTTCATCCATGTCAGCGATCTCGCGCAGGCCCATCGCGCCGCGCTGTCCTATTTGCGCGGCGGCAGCAGCTCGATCACGCTGAACTGCGGCTACGGCCGCGGCTATTCGGTGCTCGAGACCATCGAGGCCGTCCGCCGCGTCTCGATGCGCAATTTCGCGGTTTCCTATGCGCCGCGCCGCCCCGGCGACATCATGACCATGGTGGCCGATACCAGCCGCATCCGTGGCACGCTGAACTGGACGCCGCAATTCGACAATCTGGAGACCATCGCCACCCACGCGCTGGCCTGGGAAGAGAAGCTGTTCCGCGACCGCGGCGGCCTTCCGCGGCATGCGGAATCGGCCTGAAATCAAGCGCTTATTTGGCTTGAAAAAGCCCCGACAAGCAGGCAAGGAGTTCCCGCTATAGCCCTGACGCGCCCGGCTACCAGGCGCCGTCAATGGAACGCGGATGACCGAACTTCCAAGCAAACCGACCCGAAAAATCACCGACGATCCCTATGGCGCGGCGATCCTGATTTGCCGCCTCGTCATGGAGCAGGGTTTTGTCTATTGGCGGCGCTATGTGACCGCATTCGCGCTGATGGCCGTGTCCGCGAGCGCCACCGCCGGCTCCGCCTACATCCTGGGCCAGGTGATCAACCAGGCCTATATCGACAAGAACGTCACCGGCATCGCCATTCTCTCCGGCGTCACCGTGGTGCTGCTGTTCATCAAGGGTCTGGCGACCTACGGCCACACCGTGATCCTGTCCAAGATCAGCAACGCCATCCTCGCCAACAACCAGCGGCGGCTGTTTGCCAAGCTGATGAGCGAAAGCATCGGGTTCTATTCCGCGCGGCATTCCTCCGAATTTTTGGCGCGGCTGACATCAGGCGCAAAATCCATCACCGACGTCCTGACGCTGCTGATCAACGCCGTCGGGCGCGACGTGCTGCTGCTGGTCAGCCTGATCTTCGTGATGGTGACGCAGGATCCGGTGCTGTCGTTCATCGGCCTCGTGGTGGTGCCGCCGGCGATGCTGATCCTGCGCAAGCTGATAAAGCGCATCAAGGGCCTCGCCTACAACCAGTTCACCGGCAGCGCCGACATCATGGAGACCATGCAGGAATCGCTGCAGGGCATCCGCACGGTGAAGGCCTTCACGCTCGAAGCGGCCATGCAGCGGCGGATCGACGAGAACATCGCGGTCGTCGAGCGTAACGCCAACAAGATGGCGCGGGTCTCCAACCGCTCCAACCCGCTGATGGAAATGCTCGGCGGCTTTGCGGTCGCCGGCTGCCTGCTCTATGGCGGTTACAGCGTGGTGGCGCTCGGCGCTACCCCCGGACAGTTTTTCTCCTTCATGACCGCGTTCCTGCTGGCGACCGAGCCGGCCAAGCGGCTGGCGCGGCTCAACATCGACCTCAACAGCCAGCTGGTCGGCGCCCGCATGCTGCTCGAAATCGTCGACAGCCCGGCGAGCGAGCCCGCCGACGACGACAAGCCGGCGCTGAAACTCTCGACCGCGCGGGTCGAATTCCGCGATGTCAATTTCGCCTACCGGCCGGACGAACCGGTGCTGAAGGCCATGAGCTTCATCGCCGAACCCGGCAAGACCACCGCTCTGGTCGGCCCCTCCGGCGGCGGCAAGTCGACCGTGCTGGCGCTGATGCTGCGGCTCTACGAGATCAAGCAGGGCGAAATCCTGATCGACGGCCAGAACATCTCCGGCGTGTCGCGCCATTCGCTGCGCGCCCAGACCGGCTATGTCGGGCAGGACGTCTATCTGTTCCGCGACTCGATCGGCGCCAACATCGCCTTCGGCAAGGAAGGCGCCACCCAGGACGAGATCGTGGCGGCGGCGAAGGCGGCCTGCGCACACGATTTCATCATGGGCTTTCCGCTGGGCTACGACACGCCCGTCGGCGAGCACGGCACGCAGCTCTCCGGCGGCCAGCGCCAGCGCATCGCCGTGGCGCGTGCGCTGATCAAGAACGCGCCGATCATCCTGCTCGATGAAGCCACCGCGGCGCTGGATTCGGAATCCGAAAAAGCCGTGCAGGAGGCGATCGACCATCTCTGCCAGAACCGCACCACCATCGTGATCGCCCACCGCCTGCACACCATCATGCACGCCGACGCCATTCTGGTGGTCGAGGGCGGCGAGATCGTCGAGCGCGGCCTGCACGACGATCTGCTGCGGCGCGGCGGCCGCTATGCCTCGTTCTTCCGCCTGCAGCAGCGCGATGCCGGTCACCCCAGTCTGGCGCCGGTCAGCGCAACCGCGTAAAAGCGAACCGCCGGATTTCCACCTGTAACCATCCGAGACCTTTTTCATGAACGCAGCCTCCTACGTCATTCCCGCTACCCCCGCAAGCCTCGCTGCCCGTCGTCGGCGAGACCGGCACCTATCCGGTCCGCCGCATCTGGTGCGTCGGGCGCAACTATCTCGAGCACATCCGCGAGATGGGCAATGACGAGCGCGCGCCGCCGTTCTTCTTTGCCAAGCACGCCGACATGCTGGTGCCTGACGGCGCCACGATCCCCTATCCGCCGCTGACCAAGGATCTGCATCACGAGGTCGAGCTGATCGTCGCGATGAAGAGCGGCGGGCTGAACATTCCCGCCGACAAGGCGCTCGACCATGTCTACGGCTATGCGGTCGGCATCGACCTCACCCGCCGCGACCTGCAGATCGCCTCGCGCAAGAAGGAGCGTCCGTGGGAAATCGGCAAGTCCTTCGACTATTCCGCGCCCTGCTCCGCGATCCAGCCGGCTTCCAAGATCGGTCACCCCGCCAAGGGCAAGATCTGGCTGACGGTCAACGGCAAGGAAACCCAGAAGGGCGACCTCACCGAACTGATCTGGAACGTGCCGGAGATCATCTGGCAGCTCTCGCAGCAGGTGAAGCTCGCCGCCGGCGACATCATCATGACGGGCACGCCGGCCGGCGTCTCCCAGCTGCAGCCGGGCGACAAGCTCGAATGCGGCGTCGACGGCGTCGGCACGCTGAAGGTGAACATCGGCAAGCCGGAATAGCGACCGGCGCAGAAGCCGTCACGAAATGCAAAGCCCCGGATCTGGTCCGGGGCTTTTTCGTTGGGCGGATTAGCGCCGGGCATTGAGCCCATCCGTCCCGAAGCGAGGCCATCGCCCTCGCCCCGACGCGCGATCCGTCGGCGGAACCGGCGGTCTAATCATTGGAACTCCGGTAACCGCACTGGAGTTGCTTCTGGATAGGCGTAGTGTCGGCAGGGAAAATAAGGATTGGGAATGGACGTTTTGACGAGGAACAACGTCCGCCAGAGCGGTCGGGGCCGGCGGGCCATGGTGTTCGCCCATGGCTTCGGCTGCGATCAGAATATGTGGCGTTTCGTGGCGCCTGAGTTTGAAAGCAACTTCAAGGTCGTCCTTTTCGACCACGTCGGTGCGGGCGGGTCGGACCTGTCGGCCTACGACAGGACCAAATATTCGACGCTTGGCGGCTATGCCGACGACGTGGTGGAAATCGGCTCGGCGCTCGGGTTGAAAGACGCCGTGTTCGTCGGTCACTCGGTCAGCTCGATGATCGGAATCCTGGCCGCGTTGAAGGCTCCTGAATTATTCGGTCGCCTCGTATTGGTGGGTCCGTCCGCCAGGTACATCGACGATGGCGACTACGTCGGCGGGTTCAGCGAAAAGCAGATCGCAGAGCTGCTCGAGTTTCTGGAAGACAACCACATGGGCTGGTCGGCCGCGATGGCCCCTTCCATCATGGGCAATCCGAGCGCCCGGAACTGGGTGAAGAACTGACCAACAGTTTCTGCCGAACCGATCCCGAAATCGCCAAGGCGTTCGCACGCGTTACCTTCACCTCCGACAACAGGGAGGACCTTTCCAAGGTCGCAATTCCAACGCTGATCCTTCAATGCAGCGAGGACATCATCGCCTCCGAAGAGGTCGGCAGGTTCGTGCATGACAGAATTCCAGACAGCGAGATCGTCTTTCTCAAGGCCACGGGGCACTGTCCAAACCTGAGCGCGCCCGCCGAAGTGGTTTCTGCCATCAAAGCGTATGTCTGAGCTCGGCCCCACCGACGAGTACAAGGACCTCTTCGAGAACGCTCCGTGCGGCTATCTCACGATCGGGCCCGACGGTCGCATCACGAAGGTCAACGCCACGCTTGAAGCCTGGACGGGCTTCCCGGCCGAGAAGTTCATTGGCCAGCGTCTCCATCAATTCCTGAACATGGCCGGCCGCATCTACTTCGAAACCCATATCGCGCCGTTGCTGCGGATGCAGGGCTTTTTCAGCGAATTCGCGCTCGACTTCGAGACCGCCGCCGGAGAGCGGCTGCCGGTGATCGCCAACGCCGCCGAGCGCCGCAATCCCGACGGCGCCGTCCTGTTCACGGCCCTGGTCGTGATCAAGGCGACGGATCGGCGGCGTTACGAACGCGAACTGGCTCGATTCGAGATCGGAGCTTCGAAAGGGGCTTGCCGTCGAGCGGGAGACGGCGGAACTGCGCGAGCAATTCATTGCCGTTCTGGGACATGACCTTCGCAATCCGCTCGCGGCGATCAGCGCCGGCGCCAGAATCCTGCAGCGCTCGGGCACTTTGCAGGATGACAGAGAGCTTCGCGTCCTGGACATGATGAATACGACCGTGACCCGGATGTCGGGCTTGATCGACAACGTTCTCGATTTCGCACGCGGCCGGCTCGGCGGCGGCATCACCCTCAGCCGCGACGCCAACCGACCGTTGCAGCCGGTGCTGGAGCAGGTGGTCGACGAACTTCGAACATCGTCATCCGATCGCAGCATTGAGACCAGCTTCGCCATCACGGAGCCCGTCAACTGCGACCGCTCGCGGGTTGGCCAACTGGCCTCGAACCTGATCGGAAATGCATTGACCCACGGCGCGGCCTACCAGCCGGTGCGGGTCGGGGCGAAAACCGAAGACGGCGTATTCGAGTTCTGGGTTGCGAACGCCGGTGAGCCGATCCCCGCTATCGCGATGGGGAAGCTGTTCGAACCGTTCTTCCGCGGCGACATCCGCTCCAGCCGACAGGGCCTCGGGCTTGGCCTGCACATCGCCTCGCAGATCGCACAGGCGCACGGCGGCAGGATCGACGTAACGACCACGCCGGACGAAACGCGCTTCGTATTCAGGATGCCGTTGAGGCCCGTCAGCTTGATCTGACGTCCAACCCTGCCGAGGGCGGACATTTGTCGACCCGCTCGTCACGTGGCTTATCTGGCCTGCGCACCAATCAGGGAGCACCGTATTCGTTCACCAGGCACCGCCGCCTTCCGGTTGCAAGATCCGCAAAACTGACACAGACTTCAGGTATTGCCGGACAACAACGGCGAACGTCAGAGCGGAGGACACGTCCATGATCAAGGTAAGCGTAATGTATCCCAATACGCCCGGCGGGCGCTTCGATCACGATTACTATCGCGACAAGCATATGCCGCTCGTGAAGGCGCGCATGGGCGATGCGTGCAAGTCCTACACGGTCGACAAGGGCATGGCCGGTGGCGCCCCCGGCGCTCCCGCGACCTATGTCGGGATGTGTCACATCTTCTGCGACTCGGTCGAGGCCTTCCAGTCCGGCTTCGGGCCTCATGCCAAGGAGATCATGGCCGACATCGCGAACTATACCGACCAGTCCCCGGTCATCCAGATCAGCGAAGTCGTCGTAGGCTGACAACCCGGCAGCCGCAGCCCGGATGAGCCATCGGACGCGCAATCGTGCGCCCCGGTGGCTGATGCGGGTTTCTTGCTGAAAGAGCACACGACCATGCCGGGCGAAGGCAATCTCGAGACACTGCTACAAAACATGAAGCCCGAGATGCATGACGGCATCTTCGTTTTTTGCAGCGTTCCGAAAGACGAGGAAATTCCAGTCACGCTCAGGCCGGTGCAGATCTTCCGTGAACGCGAAGGAACGACTTTGATCGTGCGGCGGGAGGAAGCCGAAGCTGCAGGTCTCCCCTATCAATTTGCATCGCGAATGATCACGCTGACCGTTCATTCCTCGCTTGAAGCAATAGGCTTTCTGGCGGCAATCACCGGTCGATTGGCGGAGGCCGGCATCAGCGTGAATGCCGTGTCGGCCTTCTATCACGATCATTTATTTGTGCCTGAGCACAAAGCCGACGAAGCGTTGCGTCACTTAGAGGGTATGAATAATCAGGCGTAGCAAGATCCTCCCTGCAAACTGATTTGCTTTGCACGCAAGCGCAACTTTGTGCAGCACCTGCGACACAATGGCACGACGGGCAAATCACTCAAATCCTGTCCAGCCCTTCGCGCAAAAATATTCTGCTTTCGTTCTCACGCAAATCAGTCGCATAACCCCGCTTGTCTCACGGCGGATGAGGGGCGCTCGCGATCGTCACGAACGTGCGGTGAGATGCGATGGACGCAGATGGCGCGATAGACGTACGCGCCGGAAGCGTACGGCGAAGTCGTGTGGTTCGGGCGCCGCGGTGCTGGCGTTAAGCGTGCGATAGGAAGCGCAGGCGACGGAGGCAAAAGAGCCGTTCTCCGGGAAGAGCACGAAGTAAGCCGTAAAGCCATTGCGCAGGGAAGGCCGGAGTGTTTCAGCCGAACCTGTATGCTCGTGTGCGCGTTTTTATGCGCAAATTGCACACGGGACCGCGGGTGCGGCGTGCACCCGGTCTTCCCTGCGCCCTCTGATTTCGAGAGGGCAAAGAAGATCGCAAACCTCGGGCGCATCATGCGTCGCGAGATCGCGAACGCACACTCAGTTGTCATCGCCCGCCCTGTGCGCAATTGCGCACTGGGGCGGGCGATCCAGTATTCCAGAGGCATCGATGATTGAACCGATAGGCCGCGGCGTACTGGATACCCCGCATGCGCGGGGTATGACGGACCGGTACGGATCTCGAGCCCTCAGCCCCGCAGCGCCTGCAGGCCCTTGAAGGTCAGGCGCTTGGGGTCGCGGACGCCGGCCAGATAGAACTTGCGGATGAAGGCGACGGCGGCCTCGCGGTCGCAATCGGTCAGCGCCACGATGGCATCGACGGCAATTCGCTGGGCGTCCATGGGCTTCCTCGTGCTGTCAGGGGCCGCAAGCCACGCAGCGTACAGCGACACCGGTTAATCCGGCGTTAACCGTGAGGACACGTTGAACGATTCGCGCGCGACCACGTATACGCGAAATGACGCATGGGGCGTCCGGACGCACTCGCGCGCGGCGGAACCGCTCACGAATACTGCATTACCCCGTCGTCGACCTTGCCGTAGCGCAAGCGTGACGATGTCGAGCGCGTAGTTCTGATACAGCCGCCACGGCCGCTTCGAGCCCTGCTTGGGCATTTTCGCGATCGAGCGCTGCACGTAGCCGGACGAGAAATCCAGCGACGGCAATTCCGTGACGTCGGGATCGACATTGTGCGGCATGCACTGCTTGTAGCCGTTGCCGGTCCATGTAGTTGATCAGCCGGCAGACATATTCGCAGGTCAGATCGCATTTCAGCGTCCAGGACGCGTTGGTGTAGCCGAACGCCGAGGCCATGTTCGGCATGTCCGAATACATCATGCCCTTGTAGTTCAGCGTTCGCGCGAAATCGACCGTGCGGCCGTCGACGCTGACCTCGAGGCCGCCGAGCACCTGCAGGTTCAGCCCGGTCGCGGTGACGATGATGTCGGCTTCGAGCTCGCTGCCGTCCTTCAGCTTGATGCCGCCTTTGGTGAAGCTGTCGATCTCGCTGGTGACGACGGAGGCGCGCTTGTCGCGGATCGACTTGAACAGGTCGCCGTCGGGCACCAGGCAGAGCCGCTGCTCCCACGGATTGTAGCGCGGCGTGAAGTGCGTGCCGACGTCGTATTCCGGCCCCAGCGCCATCTTGACGCCGCCGAGGATCAATTGCTTGGCGCGGTCCGGCTTGCGGCGGCAGAGCTGGAAGAAATACATGCCGAACAGCACGTTGCGCCAGCGGATCATGTGATAGGCGAGCTTGGCCGACAGATTCCGGCGCAGCTTGTTGGCGAGCGCATCCTCCGCCGGCCGCGCCACCACATAGGTCGGCGAGCGCTGCAGCATGGTGACGTGCGCCGCGGTCTTGGCCATCTCCGGCACCAGCGTCACCGCGGTCGCGCCCGAGCCGATCACCACCACGCGCTTGCCGGCATAGTCGAGATCGTCGGGCCATTTCTGCGGATGCACGATCTGGCCGGCGAAGTCCGCCGCGCCCGGAAAACTCCGGCGTGTAGCCTTCCTCGTATTTGTAATAGCCCGAGCACATGAACAGGAAATTGCAGGTGAAGCGCACGATCTCGGTCGCGCCCTCGCCCACCGTGCGCTCGGCCTCCACGGTCCAGCGCGCCTCCGGCGACGACCACGACGCGCGCTTGACGCGATGGTTGAAGCGGATCTTGCTTGTCGATGCCGTTGTCGACGGCGGTCTCGCGCACGTAGTTCAGAATCCGCGGCCCGTCGGCGATCGCCTTCGGCTCGGTCCACGGCTTGAACGAATAGCCGAGCGTGAACATGTCGCGGTCGGAGCGGATGCCGGGATAGCGAAACAGATCCCAGGTGCCGCCGATGCAGTCGCGGCCCTCGAGGATGACGTAGCTCTTGCCCGGGCATTTCTGCTGCAGGTGATAGCCCGCGCCGATGCCGGACAGCCCGGCGCCGACGATGAGGACGTCGAAATGTTCTGGTGCATGGTGGTCTCCGATGGCGGATTTCCGACTGCTGCCGGATTGTCAATCGGCTGCAGGACAGAAATGCAACTGGCGCATACCGGCGGGCGCGCCTCGCTCATGCTGTATCGAGACGTCGCACGCGCGTGTCCATCATCATAAGCCGCGGATCGCTCCGGATTTCCGGGTCTGACGACAGGCGACATCGCACGAAGCATCGCGACCATCAATACCGGTAATGATCCGCCTTGAACGGGCCTTCCGGCTTGACGCCGATATACTCGGCCTGGTCCTTGCGCAGTTCGGTCAGCTTGACGCCGATCTTGGCGAGATGCAGCCGCGCCACCTTCTCGTCCAGCGACTTCGGCAGCACGTAGACCTTCTTCTCGTACTTGCCGTCCTTGTTGTTGGCCCACAGTTCGATCTGCGCCAGCGTCTGGTTGGTGAACGACGCCGACATCACGAAGGACGGATGGCCCATGGCGTTGCCGAGGTTCACCAGGCGGCCTTCCGACAGCAGGATGATGCGGTGCTTGTCGGGGAATTCGATCTCGTCGACCTGCGGCTTGATGTTGGTCCATTTCAGGTTGCGCAGACCCGCGATCTGGATCTCGTTGTCGAAGTGGCCGATGTTGCAGACGATGGCGCGATCCTTCATCGCGCGCATGTGCTCGATGGTGATGATGTCCTTGTTGCCGGTCGCGGTGACGAAGATGTCGGCGCGCGGCGCGGCGTCTTCCATGGTCACGACTTCATAGCCTTCCATCGCCGCCTGCAGCGCGCAGATCGGATCGACTTCGGAGACCATGACGCGGCAGCCGGCCTGGCGCAGCGAGGCGGCCGAGCCCTTGCCGACGTCGCCGAAGCCCGCGACCATCGCGACCTTGCCCGACATCATCACGTCGGTGCCGCGGCGGATGCCGTCGACCAGCGATTCGCGGCAGCCATAGAGGTTGTCGAACTTCGACTTGGTGACGCTGTCGTTGACGTTGATCGCCGGGAACAGCAGCTTGCCTTCCTTCTCCATGTTGTAGAGACGATGCACGCCCGTGGTGGTCTCTTCCGAGACGCCCTTGATGTTCTTGGCGATCTCGGCGAAGTAGCCCTTCGGCTTCTCCTTCAGAAGCTTCTTGATCAGCGCGAAGAACACTTCCTCTTCTTCCGACTCCGGCTTGTCGAGGAACGTCACGTCGCCGTTCTCGGCGCGCAGGCCGTGATGCACCAGCATGGTGGCGTCGCCGCCGTCATCGAGGATCATGTTGGGCGTGCCGCCGCCGTGCCAGTCGAACAGCTTTGCGGTGTAGTCCCAGTATTCGGCGAGCGTCTCGCCCTTCACCGCGAACACCGGAATGCCGGCGGCGGCGATCGCGGCGGCGGCGTGGTCCTGCGTCGAATAGATGTTGCAGGAGACCCAGCGGATGTCGGCGCCGAGCGCTGCCAGCGTCTCGATCAGCACCGCGGTCTGGATCGTCATGTGCAGCGAGCCGGCGATGCGCGCGCCCTTCAGCGGCTGCTTCGGGCCGTATTCCTCGCGCGTCGCCATCAGGCCGGGCATCTCGGTCTCGGCCAGCGAGATTTCCTTGCGGCCGAATTCGGCGAGCGACATGTCCTTGACGATGTAGTCGGTGAAGGCGGGCTTCTTGGCGGCGGCGGTCATGAGAGCTTCCTGTTGTTTAGCTCGTCATTCCGGGGCGCCCAGAAGAGGCGAACCCGGAATCTCGAAGTGATGGATGAAGGATTCCGGGTTCGCTCGCTGTCGCGAGCGCCCCGGAATGACGCAAGAATCAGACCGCGCGCTTCAGCGTCTCGGCGAGATCGGTCTTCTCCCACGAGAAGCCGCCCTCATTGTCCGGCGTGCGGCCGAAATGGCCGTAGGACGAGGTACGCGCGTAGATCGGCCGGTTGAGATCGAGATGGCTGCGGATGCCGCGCGGCGTCAGATCCATCGCCTCGGCCACGACCTTCTCGAGCTTGTCCTCCGGCACCTTTCCGGTGCCGTGGGTGTCGATGTAGATCGACAGCGGCCGCGCCACGCCGATGGCGTAAGCGAGCTGCAGCGTGCAGCGATCGGCAAGGCCGGCGGCGACGATGTTCTTGGCGACATAGCGCGCGGCGTACGCCGCCGAACGGTCGACCTTGGTCGGGTCCTTGCCGGAAAACGCGCCGCCGCCATGCGGGGCTGCGCCGCCATAGGTGTCGACGATGATCTTGCGGCCGGTAAGGCCGGCGTCGCCGTCGGGACCGCCGATGAAGAATTTGCCGGTCGGGTTGATGTGCCAGATGGTCTTGCCGTTGATCCAGTCCTTCGGGCAGCGCCTCGCGCACATACGGCTCGACGACGTCGCGGACCTGGTTCGAGGTCATGTCCTCGACGAGATGCTGATGCGAGACCACGATCTCGCGCACGCCGACCGGCTTGCCGTTCTCATATTGCACGGTGACCTGGCTCTTGGAGTCCGGACCCAGCACCTTCTCCTTGCCGGAGTGACGCGCTTCCGAGATCAGCCGCAGGATCTTGTGGGCGTAGAAGATCGGCGCCGGCATCAGGTCCGGCGTTTCGTTGGTGGCGTAACCGAACATGATGCCCTGGTCGCCCGCGCCCTCTTCCTTGTTGGTGCCGGGCTGCAGCGCATCGACGCCCTGCGCGATATCGGCGGATTGCGGATGCAGCAGGATTTCGATGTCGGCCGTCTCCCAGTGAAAGCCTTCCTGCTCGTAACCGATGTCCTTGATCGCCGCGCGAACGACGCTTTCGATCTGGTCGTTGGTGACGGATTTCGGACCGCGGGTTTCACCGGCGATCACCACCTTGTTGGTGGTGGCGAGCGTTTCGCAGGCGGCGCGGATCGCCCAGGGATCGATGCCGGCCTTGGGGCCTTCGCGGAAAAACAAATCGACGATCTCGTCGGAAATCCGGTCGCAAACCTTGTCCGGATGACCTTCGGAAACCGACTCGCTGGTGAACAGATAGGACGCGCGCATCAACCAACCCCTTGTTCCCGCCGGATCCCGGCGGCTGTCTGTGTTATGTATCCTGGAATGTCAGTCGCGACGGCGCGAAATGACGTAGGATTCGTCGTAAAACCAAAGCCCGTTATGCTTGCGCAGAACCTCTCTGGTGGCATCGAGAGTTCGGCCGTTTTCAGTCATTTCCGTCAACCGGTCGTCTTCGATCTGGGCGACATACACCGCCGCATTCCACGCTGCAAAGGCCGTCGAGGTTCCGATCGAGCCGGTGACCTCGTTGGGCAGCGCTTCCATATCATAACGGAAGATCGAACGGTTATCGGCGTAGGCATTAAAGTTAAGGTCGCGCCCGGCCGATCCCAGCTCGTATTTCACCGCGCGCAATAGCTCATGACGGCTCACGGCGAAAGGATTTTCTCCCGGCCAGACCGCCTGGATGATTTCCAGGCCCGGATCCTGCCCGTGGGAGTGAATTCCGATCAGCCGGCCCCCGGCCCGCAAGCGCCCGCGCCAGCGGTGCGATAATCCGCTTGGCGCGGAAATTCACAGAGGATTTGGCCCGATAGGGCTGGGAAGCGATCATCAGGTCGAAATTGGCCTCGGTCCGGCCCGCCCGGGGGATGATCGAATCAAGCAGGAACCGGTGGTCCTCCCGGTACAGGACCAGCGCGACCGGCCGTTCATAGATCGGCATGCCCGATCTGGGACTGATATTGGCCCGCCAGTTCTGCTCCAGAAACGGGCCCAATTCGGCGATCTGGGCCTCGAATTCGCCCGAGGAGGCCCCCCGCAGGGCGACCTCGTGCCAGATCATGCCCGCGGCCGCGGTGGGCGAGGCCGGCGTCAGCCAGGGCGCCTCGGCGTAGTACATGTTGGTGAGGACGAAGACGGTCGCCGGGTGCTCGAACAGCCGGTCCGGCACCTTGTCGAGCGTCAGCCGGACGTCCTCCAGGCTCAGCTCCTTGCCGGCGATATAGAACGGCATGTGGGGAAAGCGGCCGTGCATCGAGCGCATCACCCGCGCCAGCACCGTGCCGTCGCCGACGCCGGCGTCGAATACCCGCAGCGCCGGCGGCCGCGGATGGAGGCTGGCGAGTTCCAGCGCCACCCGCTCGGCGATCACCCGCTTCTCGCTGCAGGTATGGACGAACAGCAGGTATTTCTGCCGGTTCTCGAAAAAGCGGAAATTGCCGCGGGGATCGCGCTTCTCGGGCGGCACTTCGAGGCCGCGCGGCGGCGGCAGCCCGCCCGGCGTCGAGGCCGCGATATAGGCCTGGATGCGGTCCAGCGTGTCGATGGTGATGCGCTTGCCCTCGCGCAGCCGGTGCACCAGCTTGCCGTCGTTGACGGCGCGGCGGCCAAACGTCGATCTCCGCCATATCGGCCTGGCGGCAGAAGTCGGAGATCTGGCTGAGGATCTGGTCGTTCTTCATCGGGCGGAGATTATTGGGAAATATCGGTGGGCAGCGTCAGGTGACCGGCGTGTCCTACCACCATCTGCCCACCGAGGAAATCCCCTGCCGCCTGGCGAGCCGGCATGTCGCGGACCGGCCTTGAACCCCCGTTCCGCCGGCAGGCAACAAAGCGGTATCCGTCACTGCGACCGCCAATCACGGGGACCTGATGCGCCGCGCGATCCTGATACTGACCCTGCTCGCCGCCGCGCTGTGGTCGGCGCCTTGCCTCGCCCAGCCGCGCAACCAGCTCGGGCCGCTCTGCACCACCGACACCACGCCGGCCGATCAGCTGATCGACGCCTGCAACAAGATCATCGCGCTGAAAGTGTTCTCCGGCGAGAAGCTCGCGACGATCTACTTCTGGCGCGCGGTCGGCTGGAACAAGAAGGGCGACTACGCGCAGGTGATCGCCGATGCCAGCGAGGCGATCCGCCTGCAGCCCGAGCGTCGCCGCCTACAATCTGCGCGGCTCCGCCTATTACGACAAGGGCGAGTACGACATCGCGATCTCCGATTTCAACGACGCGCTGCGGATCGGGCCGCCGAGCGGCATCATCTTCCACAACCGCGGCAACGCCTGGCGCGGCAAGGGCGACTACGCCAAGGCGATCGCCGACTACGATCAAGCGATCAAGGCTCGGACCGCCGATCGGCGTTTTCCTGGCAGAACCGCGGCATCTCGAAACTGGCGCTCGGCGATCTCGACGGCGCGCTGGCCGACATCAACGAAGCGATCCGGCTCGACCCGGCGTTGCCGCAGCCGCTGATCAACCGCGCGGTGATCTGGCGCGCCAAGGGCGATCTCGATCGCGCCATCGCCGACGCCGACCGAGGCGATCCGGCTGCGCCAAGGCAAAGGCGCCGGTCAACATCATGACGCCGCCCGGCAGCGTGCTGATCTCGGCCTACGCGCAGCGCGCCCTCGCCTACGAGGCCAAGGGCGATTTCGACCGCGCCAAGCAGGATTACGCCGCCGCGCTCGAGGGCCAGGCTTCCGACGCCGGCAGCAAGGCCAATCAGGCCACCGCGAAGGTTCGGCTGTCGCTGCTGTCGGAGGCGCTGCCGCCCGCTCCGCGAACGGCAACCGCGCGCCACCGCCGCCAGCCGGCATAGGCGGCGCGACCCAGCGCCGGCGGGCGCGGCGAGCCCGTCCGCGCCTGCCGCGCGGACATGCGCAAGCGCGCGAGACCGACAAGAGCCGTCAGGCGCGTCGCGCTGGTGATCGGCAACGGCGCCTATGCGCATGTCAGGGCGCTGCCCAATCCGACCAACGATGCGCGCGCGATCGCAAAGAGCCTGCGCGACATCGGCTTCGCGGTGACGGAAGGCATCGACCTCGACCGCGCGGCGATGCAGGCGACGATCCGCGATTTCCTGCGCGAGGCGGCGCGGGCGCAGATCGCCGTGGTCTACTACGCCGGCCACGGCGTGCAGATCGACGGCCGCAATTATCTGGTGCCGGTCGACATCGAGTTTCGCGCCGGCAGCGGCATGACCGAAGCGATGATGGACATGGATACGATCATGGCCGGCCTCGACGATCAGGTCCGCACCAACATCCTGATCCTCGATGCCTGCCGCAACAACCCGATGGCGCCGAAGCTCGCTTCCGCCGGCCCTGCCCGCGACATCGAAGCCGGATCGGGGCTGGCCGCGCCGACCACGCTCGGCGCCGGCTCGACGCTTGGGCGCGGGCACGCTGATCGCGTTCGCGACCGCGCCCGGACAGGTCGCGCTCGACGGCGAAGGCGCCAACAGCCCGTTCTCGGCGGCGCTGTCGCGCCACATCGGCACGCCCGGGCTGGAGGTGCAGCAGATGCTGACGCGGGTCCGCGCCGAAGTGGTCGCGGCGACCAAGGGCAAGCAGGTGCCGTGGTCGAACTCGTCGCTGCTCGGCGAGGTCTATCTGGCGGAGAAGTGACGGCGTGCAGCGCGCCGTCATCCCGGGCGCGCGCAGCGCGAATCCATCCGATCGCGATGCGCATCGGACTGAGATCGGATTGCTTCGCATCGCCCGGAATGACGCTGCAGCGTCACTTCCCCCACACCTCGTTCGCGACTTCGACCGCGAGCCTCAGCTTGGCCCACTGCTCTTCCTCGGACAGGATGTTGCCTTCCTCGGTCGAGGCAAAGCCGCATTGCGGCGACACCGCGAGCTGGTCGAGCGGCGCGAATTTGGCGGCCTCTTCCAGCCGCCGCTTGATGTCGTCCTTCTTCTCCAGCTCGCCGAATTTCGAGGTGATGACGCCGACCACCACGACCTTGTTGCCCTTCGGCAGATAGCGCAGCGGCTCGAAGCCGCCGGCGCGGTCGGAATCGTATTCGAGGAAATAGCCGTCGTAATTGGTGCCGGCCAGCATGGTCTCGGCCACCGGCTCGTAGCCGCCGGACGAAATCCAGGTCGAGCGGAAATTGCCGCGGCAGACATGCGTGGTGATCATCATGTCGGCCGGCCGCTCGGCGATCGCGTAGTTGATGACGCGGGCGTAGATTTCCTGCAGGCCGTCGGGATTGTCGCCGCGCTCGCGCGCCTTCTGCAACTCTTCCTGCGAGCAGAGATAGGCCCACACCGTGTCGTCGAACTGCAGATAGCGGCAGCCGGCGTCGTAAAACGCCTTCACCGCCTTGCGGTAGGTCTTGCCGAGATCCTCGAAGAACGCCTCGAGATCGGGATAGACCTCCTTCGAGATCGCCTTGCGGCCGCCGCGGAAATGCAGCACCGCGGGCGACGGGATCGTCATCTTCGGCGTGACGTGCGCGTTGTCGCATGCTTCTTCAGGAAGCGGAAATGATCCAGCATCGGATGGTCGTCCGGGAAATCGAGCTTGCCGATCACGCGGACGGCGTCATGCCGGGTCTCGACGCCCGCGAACTGGATGCCGGTCTCGGGGTGAAACAGTTCGCAGCCGGTCGAGCTTGGCGAGAAAATCGAAATGCCACCAGGAGCGGCGGAATTCGCCGTCGGTCGCGAGCTTCAGGCCGATCGAGGCCTGCTTGTGCACGACCTTTTCGATCTCGATGTCCTCGGCCTTGCGCAGATCGTCCGCCGTGATCTCGCCCTTCTCCAGCTTGGCGCGCGCTTCCTTGATGCGCGGCGGCCGCAACAGGCTGCCGACCTCGTCGGCGCGGAACGGGGCTTTGGTTCTCTGCATGGTCTCAACTCCCGATCAAATCTAGTGTGCGGCGGCGCCGGAGACGCCGAGATAGCGTTCGAGCACCGCGGGATCGGCCTTCAACGCGGCGCTTGCCGCATCATGCACGATCGCGCCGCGCTCCAATATCACAACGCGGTCGGCCAGCCCCAGAATCTTTTGCGCATTCTGCTCGACGATGATCGAACAGATGCCGCCGGCGCGGGTGATGGTGCCGAGCGCCCGGAGCAGTTCCTCGACGATGATCGGCGCCAGCCCCTCGGTCGGCTCGTCCAGCAGCAGCACCTTCGGATTGAGGGTCAGCGCGCGGCCGATCGCCAGCATCTGCTGCTCGCCGCCGGAGAGCTGGTTGCCGAAATTGCTGCGGCGCTCCTTCAGCCGCGGAAACATCTCGTAGACCTTCTCCACCGTCCACGGCCCCGGCTGCGCCACCGCGGTCATGTTTTCCTCCACCGTCAGCGAGCGGAAGATGTTGCGCTCCTGCGGCACCCAGCCGATCCCCGCCCGCGCCCGCTGGTCCGGCCGCATCGCCGTGATGTCCAGCCCGCCGAGCGCAAGCGTGCCGCCGAAGCGGCGGGTGATGCCGACGATCGAATTGATCAGCGTGGTCTTGCCGGTGCCGTTGCGCCCCAGCAGCGCCAGCACCTGGCCTTCGCCGCAGGCGCAGCGACATCGAGGGCAGCACCACCGCCTCGCCGTAGCCGGCGCGCAGGCCTTCGATGGCGAGAAGATCAGACATCGGCGGCCTCGCCGAGATAGACCGCCTTGACCTGCGGATCGCGCGCCACCTCGTCGGGCGGGCCCTCCACCAGCATGCGCGCCGTTGACCAGCACCGAAATGCGGTCGGCGAACGAGAACACCAGATCCATGTCGTGCTCGATCAGCAGCACCGTGACGTCGCGCGGCAGGGCGGCGACGGCGGCGAGAATATCGTGGCGCTCGCTTTCGGGCACGCCGGCGGCGGGCTCGTCGAGCAGCAGCACGCGCGGCTTGGTCGGCGATCGCGACCGCGATCTCGAGCAGGCGCTGCTTGCCGTAGGGCAGCGTCGCGGTCAGTTCGTTCATCACGTCGAGCAGATGGAAGCGCGCCAGCGTTTCCGCGATCTCGCTGATTGACGTCGTCGCGCGTGCCCATCCGCCGCCACCAGTCGCCGCCGCGGCCGAGCCGCTCGGACACCGCGAGACCGATGGTCTCGAGCGGCGTCAGGTCGGCATAGAGCTGGTTGATCTGGAAGGTGCGCGACAGCCCGCGCAGCACCCGCGTGTGCACCGGCAGATCGGTGATGTCGTTGCCTTCGAGCAGGATCCGCCCGCCATTGGGCTTGAGCACGCCGGTCAGCAGATTGATGACGGTGGTCTTGCCGGCGCCGTTCGGCCCGATCAGGGCGTGGCGGGCGCCCTGCTTCGACCTTCAGCGACAGATCGCGCGTGACCTTCGAGCCCGCCGAACGATTTCTCCAGTCCCCTGGTTTCCAGCGCGATCGTCATGACGCGTCGCTTTCGGGAACGGCAACGACGGCCTTGCGTCCGGCGAACTGCCGGATCGACGAGGTTCGGCAGCCACAGCGCCCAGCGATGCATGCGCTCGCGGCCGACCAGCACGATCACGACCAGCACGAGGCCGATCCAGAACAGCCAGTATTGCGGCGTGATGGTCTGGAAACACTTCCTGCAGCATCTTGAACACGACCGCGCCGATCAGCCCGCCATAGAGATAGCCGGTGCCGCCGATCACGAGCACCAGCATCAGATCGGCGGAATGTTCGAACGAGAACACGTCGAGCGAGGCCAGCGCCGTGGTCTGGGTGAACAGCGCGCCGGCGATGCCGGCATAGAACGCCGCCACCGTATAGATCGCGATCAGGCGGCGGTTGACGGGGATGCCGATCGCGGAGGCCCGCAGCGGATTGTTCCTGATCGCGCGCAGCGACAGGCCGAACGGCGAATGCACGATCCGCCGCGCCAGCAGGAACAGCAGGAACAGCACGATCAGCGAGTAGAAGAAGCCGGTCTTGCCGAACATGTCGAACGCAAACAGGCCGAGGATCGGCTGCATCTCGATGCCCTGCAGCCCGTCGGTGCCGCCGGTGATGTTGGAAAAACGCTCCGCCAGCGCTTCGAGCAACAGCGCAATGCCGAGCGTCACCATCAGCCGGGTCAGGTCGACGCCGCGGATCACCAGAAAGCTGGTCAGAAAGCCGAGCACCATGGCGACGAGCCCGGCCACGACCAGCGCAATGACCGGCTCGTTGATGATGCCGTGCAAGGCCAGCAGCCCCGCCGAATAGGCGCCGACGCCGAAGAAGGCGGCGTGTCCGAGCGAGACGATGCCGGCGTAACCGAGGATCAGATCGAGCGACAGCGCGAACAACGCCAGCCGCATGATGTCGGTCATGATCAGATAGCGGGAGGGAAACAGGAAGGCGCAGGACAGCCGCGAGAACCCAGAACGCGATTTCGGCCGGGCGCCAGCGGGCGCGGGCCATGGCATGGGATGAGACATCGGAGACTGCGGTCATCGCCGGCTCACCGCGCAGCCGTGCGGCCGAACAGGCCGTTCGGACGCCAGATCAGGATCACGATCATGATGGTGTAGATCACGAACGGCCCCATCTTCGGCACGTAATATTTGCCGGCGACGTCGCCGATGCCGAGCAGGAGCGACGCGAGAAACGGCCCGGTGATGCTGGAGGAGCCGCCGACGGTGACCACGATCAGGAAGTAGATCATGAACTTCAGCGGAAAATACGGATCGAGCCCGAGGATTTCGGCGCTGAGCGCGCCGCCGAGACCGGCAAGGCCGCAGCCGAAGGCAAAGGTGAAGGCAAAGACCTGCGGCACGTTGATGCCGAGCCCGCTGGCGGCGCGGGGATCGTCGACCGCCGCGCGCAGCCGGCTGCCGAACCGGGTTTGCGCCAGGATCAGTTGCAGCGCCACCGTGAGCAGGCCGCAGATCACGATGATCATCAGCCGGTAGCGGCCGATGCCGACGCCGAAGAAATCGAACTGGCCCTCGAGCGCCGCCGGCAGCTTGATGAAGATCCGCGACGATCCCATGATGTAGTCGACCGCCGCCACCGACATGAAGATGAGGCCGATCGTGAACAGCACCTGGTCGAGATGGCTGCGGGTGTAGAGGTGGCGGTAGAGCGTGCGCTCCAGCACCACGCCGATCGCCGCAGCCGAGACGAAGGCGAGCGGCAGCGCCGCGAAGAACGGCCAGCCGGAATTGTTGACCAGCACCGCGCAGACATAGCCGCCGGTCATGGCGAAGGCGCCATGGGCGAGGTTGACGAAATTCATCAGCCCCAGCGTCACCGCCAGCCCGCAGGCGAGCACGAACAGCAGCATGCCGTAGGCGACACCGTCGAACAGGATGGTGAACAGCGTGGTCATGGGATGGGTACCGGCAAGACCATCGTCATCGGCATCGCGTCATTCCGGGGCAGCGCGGCAGCGCTGGACCCGGACATCTTGCGCGACAGACTGTGCCGAGATCCCGGGTTCGCGAGGCTGAGCGCGCGCCCCGGAATGACGCATGTCGCCGTCACTTCTTGGTCTTGCCGGAATCCTTCACCGCCTCGAAGGTCGCGAATTCGACGTTGTAGAGTTCGCCGTCGACCTTCTCGACCTTGCGGATGTAGATGTTCTGCACGATGTCGCGGGTTTCCGGATCGATCGAGATCGGGCCGCGCGGGCTTTCCCACTTCATGCCCTTCATCGCCTCGATCAGCGCATCGCCGTCGGTCTTGCCGCCGGTCTTCTTCAGCGCCTCGTAGATCAGGCGGATGCCGTCATAGCCGCCGACCGCCATGAAGCCCGGGCGCGAGCCGAAGGCCTTCTTGTAGGCGGCGACGAATTCCTTGTTCGCCGCCGAGGGATGCGCCGCGGAATAGAGATGCGCGGTGACCGTGCCGAGCGCCGCATCGCCCATGCCGTTGAGCAGGTCGTCGTCCATCACGTCGCCGGGGCCGATCACCTTGATGCCGGACTTGTCGAGCCCGCGTTCGGCATATTGCTTCATGAAGTTGCCGCCCTGTCCTGCCGGCACGAACACGAACACGGCGTCGGGCTTGGCAGTCCTTCATGCGCTGCAGGAACGGCGCGAAATCAGGGTTTTGCAGCGGCACCTTCACCTCTTCGACGATCTCGCCGCCGCCGGCGGTGAAGTTCTGCTTGAAGAAGTTCAGCGCGTCATTGCCGGGCGCGTAGTCGGAGGTCAGCGTCGCGACCTTCTTGATGCCGTTCTTGGCGGCCCAGTCACCGATGATGGTGGACGACTGCGCCAGCGTGAACGAGGTGCGCACGATATAGGGCGAACGCTCGGTGATGATCGAGGTGCCCGCCGCCATCACGATTTCCGGAACCTTGGCCTGCGTCGCCAGCGGCGCTGCGGCAAGGGCTGCCGGGCGTCACGCCGAAGCCGGCGATGAAATTGACCTTGTCGTTGACGATCAGTTCCTGCGCCAGGCGCTTGGTGTTGTCGGGAACCGCGCGCGTCGTCCTTGAGGATGACTTCGATCTTCTTGCCGGCGACGGTGTCGCCGTTCTGCTGCATGTAGAGCTTGACCGCGTTGTCGATCTGCTTGCCGGTCGATGCCTGGCCGCCGGTCATCGGCAGGATCAGGCCGATCTTGACGGTCTCCTGGGCGTGAGCCGGCGCGAGCGCCAGCATGCCGGCGACGGCGCCTGCGGCCGAGCAACATGTGACTGCGAATAGACATGAACATCTCTCCCCCTGATCGGCCTTGTGCCTCGAACCGAGTCCCCGGCCCTTGATCTCACCATAACCCAGATTTTTCGGCCGGGCAGCGCGGCAACATGGCGTCCTTGGTCGCCCTTTTGTCAATCGGACCATTGGCGTGCTGCGGCGAAGAGACCGGTGCAGCCTGAACCGTCGCGAAACAGGCGACGGTATCTATGATATGATCCAGTCTCGCCGCCCGACACCTTCTTTGATGGGCCGTTATTTGTACGATTGTACAAATCAAATGGTCCTGTCAACAAAGAAGCGCCCTTGCACGATCGCCGGAGGCCGCGCCGTAAATCCATCATCCTTAAAGAGTCAGGCTGTAACCTTCTGCCGATGCCGACCAGCGCGCGCCATATTGTCACGATCCTCACCGTTGCCCTCGCCGGCTGCGGCGTGAGCGGCTGCGGAACGATCAACGAGAAAATCGCGGCCGGTGTCAGCGACGCCATCCCGGCGGCGATCGGCGGAATGCCCGCGGACGCGCCGCCGCGTCCCGGCACCGCGAAATACGACGAGTACATGCGGGAGCGCGAGCGAAAGCGCCTGCTAGCCGGCGTCCGAACGCGAGGAGCGAGGCAGGCCAAGCCCGCTGCGGCCAGCGCTGACCGCCGGTCACTGAGACTCGCGCGAAAACGCTACGTCAATCCATAAACACGACGGTCTTGCGCCCGTTGAGGATCACGCGATCCTCGAGATGATGGCGCATGGCGCGCGCCAGCACGCGGCGTTCGATGTCGCGGCCCTTGCGCGAGAGATCTTCCGGCGTGTCGCGGTGGCTGATGCGCTCGACGTCCTGGTCGATGATCGGGCCTTCGTCGAGATCGCGCGGTGACGTAATGCGCGGTGGCGCCGATCAGCTTGACGCCGCGCTCATGGGCCTGGTGGTAGGGACGCGCGCCCTTGAAGCCCGGCAGGAACGAGTGGTGGATGTTGATGCAGCGCCCCGACAGTCTTGCCGACATCTCGTCCGACAGGATCTGCATGTAACGCGCCAGCACCACGAGATCGGTGTTGGAGTCCTGCACGAGCTTCCAGACCGCATCTTCCTGCTCGCGCTTGGTTTCCTTCGTCACCGGCATGTAATGGAACGGGATCTCGCCGAAATCCAGATTGCCGTAGGTCTCGCGCGGATGGTTGGAGACGATGGCGGTCGGGATCATCTGAAGTTCGCCGGTGCGCCAGCGATAGAGGATATCGACCAGGCAATGATCCGATTTGGAAACCAGCAGCATCACCCGGCGGCGGCTGGCGCGGTCGCGCATCTGCCAGTCCATGTCGAAGCGGTCGGCGATCGCGGTGAAGCCGGTCTGCAGCGCCTGCAGTTCGACCGCGAGATCGGCGGCGGTGAACACCACCCGCATGAAGAATTTATTGGTCTCGATGTCGTCGAACTGCTGG
Organism: uncultured Gemmatimonadales bacterium; assembly: GCA_963833365.1. Taxonomy (GTDB): domain Bacteria; phylum Gemmatimonadota; class Gemmatimonadetes; order Gemmatimonadales; family GWC2-71-9; genus DATBGE01. The sequence goes on along the minus strand of CAWHXS010000003.1, from coordinate 172,583 downwards.
GCGTCCAGAATGTTCTGCCCGTTATGGGCGAGAAAGGTCGACACCGCGGAAACGATGCCGGGGCGATCCGGGCAGGACAGCGTCAGGACGAACTGGTGATCGGGCATGGCGAAGCTGACTACAATTCGGGCAAAAGGGTGAAGCGGCGATTTGCGGCCCTGCTCTATCACCGCGCATGCGCTTGCGCCAATCCCGAAACCGGGGTCAGGATGAACAAAGCGCAAAGCTGAAGCGTTGGAGCGAGATCATGGCTGACAGATTGAACGGTTACCGCATCCTGATCCTGGAAACGCGCGAGGAAGCGCAGTTTTCCCGCCTGCTCACCGAACAGGGCGCCGACGTGCTGCAATGTCCGATGTTCACCATCCACGACGCGCCGGACCCGGCGCCGGTCGAGGCCTGGATCGTGCGGGCCATCGAAAAGCCGCTGGACGACATGGTGCTGCTGACCGGCGAAGGCCTGCGCCGGCTGATGAAGGTGGTGCGGCTCATCGGCGTCGAACAGCCTTCGTCGCCGCGCTCGGCAAGGCGCGCAAATTCGCGCGCGGGCCCAAACCGGGCAAGGCGCTGCGCGAAATCGGGCTGGAGCCGCAGATGACGACGGAAAAGCCGACCTCCGAAGGCATCGCCGAGATGCTGTCGCGGCTCGATCTCAACGGCCATCGCCTCGGCCTGCAACTTTACCCGGACAAGGATCACGGCGTGCTGATCGGCGCGATCGAGGCGCAAGGCGCCGAGGTCGATACCGTGCTGCCCTATGCCTATGACGCGCAGGCCGCCGACGCCAACATCATCGTCAGCGATCGACGAGATGGCGGCCGGCCGCATCGATGCGATCGCGCTGACCAATCTCGGCCAGATCCGCCGCCTGATCGAGGTCGCGCGCACGCGAGGCTGCGAGGACCGGTTGCGCAAAGGGCTCGAGCGCACGCCGATCGCGTCCGTCGGCCCGGCGGTATCCGACGAACTCAAGTCGCACGGCCTGCGCACCGACATCTATCCGGCCGAGGACGCCTTCTTCATGAGGCCGCTGATTTCGGCGATGGCGGTGGCGCTTTCGAAAAATCCGCCGCGCGCGGCTGCGGGAAGCTGACAATCCAGCCATCATCCAGACTACGCGCAATCGACCAAACCTCTACTTTGCCGCTGTAAGCGGCTCCCATTGCAACGCGCTCGCCGGAACGATATGCTTTCGTCTCCTGGGGCCGATCGCGGCATGGCTCCCTCGGGAGACCGTAAGCGATGCGCATCATCGTTGCGATGACAGGGGCGACTGGCGCGGTATATGGCGTGCGATTGCTTGCTGCGCTTGGTGAAATGAAAGTAGAGACCCACCTGGTTCTGAGCCGGTGGGCCGAAGTTACCCTCAGGAAGGAGACTGGACTTTCCGCTCGCGAGCTCGCGGCAACCGCGTCGGTCGTGCACTCGCGCGAGGACCTGGGTGCATCGATTGCAAGCGGCTCATTCCGTCACGACGGGATGATCATAGCGCCATGCAGCATGAAAACCCTTGCAGCCATCCGTCATGGATATGCCGACGAACTGATTGCGCGGGCGGCCGATGTCACGCTCAAGGAGCGGCGTCGCCTCGCGCTGCTCGTCCGGGAAACACCGCTTGGCGAAATACATCTCGAGAACATGCTGGCGCTGAGCCGCATGGGGGCAATCATCGCGCCACCCGTGCCTGCATTCTACGGCAATCCGGTCACTATCGATGATTTGATTGATCATACCGTTGGCCGCGTCCTCGATCTATATGGGCTGGACTTGCCGTCGCTCAAGCGATGGGACGGCTTTCGCCAGCCTACCCAGGATCGAGGATCGTTTCTCAGGGAGGTGAAAAGTGAAAGAGGCCGAACACACCTACACGGGCCCGACGACGAGCCGTGAAATTCCGGACGGAGTGGCGCGCTATCTCGATGGCACCGAACTGCTGACGAAAACGCAGGCGTTGCGGCTTTCCACGGTAGATTCCGACGGTTGGCCGCACGCCGCCCTCCTCAGCGTCGGTGACATGGTCATGATGCCTGATGGGCACATCCGCTTTGCCCTTTTCCCGAAATCGACCGTGACATCCAATCTCGATCGCGAGGGACGGCTGACGATTGCGCTTTCTTTCAACGGGGGCATTTGTGAATTGCGTCTCCGTTCGCGTCGACTTGCGCACTCCACTCCCGACGTGCCGCTAGCGTTCTTCGACGCTGAAGTTGAGGCGGTACGCCACCATGTCGCGCCTTACGCGACGGTGACGGGGGGCGTTGAATTTTCACTGCATGATCCTCAGTCGGTCCTCCCGCGCTGGCAAAGGCAGATCACCGCATTGCGTGCGGCCTGAAACAAACGAGGCAATGATGCGTGCCGCCTACAAGGATCTTCGCGAATTCCTGTCCGTCCTCGAGCAGGAAGGGCAAATGCTTCGCATCCATGACCAGGTTCTGCCTGAGCCGGATATAGCCGCTGCAGCCTGCGCCCTCACCGAGATCGGTGAAAACAGTCCTGCCATCCATTTCGACAATATAGCGGGCTTCACCGACGCCCGGGTGGCCATGAATGTACATGGATCGTGGTGCAACCACGCCCTGGCGCTTGGCATGGACAAAGACGCCAGCATGCGCGATCAGTTCTTTGAGTTTGTCCGGCGTTTCCAATTATATCCAGGCGCACTTGAACGCGTCGAGCGCGCGCCATGGCAGGAGGTTGTCATCGAGAAGGATGTGAACCTTTTCGAGATACTGCCCCTCTTTCGTCTCAACCGCGGCGATGGGGGCTACTTCATCGACAAGGCGTGCACGGTCAGTCGCGATCTTGACGACTGGGACAACGACGATGTCGAAAACGTCGGAATATACCGTCTGCAGGTCAAGGGACCGAACCGCCTGGGAATCCAGACCGTGCCGCAGCACGATATCGCGGTCCACATGGCGCATGCAGAAGAGCGCGGGGAGGACTTGCCGGTCGCGATCGCGCTGGGCAATGAGCCCATCATTACCCTGATGGGCGCAACACCCCTGCTCTACACTCAGCTTGAGTACAAAATGGCGGCCGTGATGCAAGGCTCGCCGTACCGGGTTGTGAAAACGGCGAAGGGCCTGGACGTCCCCTGGGGCGCAGAATATGTGCTGGAGGGGCGCGTGCTCTGCGGTGTACGCGAGACCGAGGGACCTTTCGGCGAATTTCCCGGCTACTACTCAGGATGCCACAAATACCCTGTCATTGAGATTGACCGCGTGTCGCATCGCAAGGCCCCGCTCTACGACGCGGTCTACGTCGGGCGGCCCTGGACCGAGATCGACTTTCTGCAGGCGATGACGACAAGCGCCCCTATCTTCCTGCAGCTCAAGCAGACATTTCCCGAGGTCGTCGCAGTCAATGCGCTTTATACGCACGGGCTTGTCGTCGTCGTTTCGACCAAGATCAGATATGGCGGCTTCGCCAAGTATGTCGGCTTGCGCGTGCTCACCACGACCCATGGTCTCGGATACGCCAAGATCGTGATCATCGTCGACGAAGATGTGGACCCGTTCGATTTGAAGCAGGTCATGTGGGCCATATCGGTGAAGGTGAACCCGGCAGGCGATATCGTCACGATTCCAAATCTTGCAGAGAATTTGCTCGATCCGGCGTGCAGCCCGGGCGGCATCGTGACCAAGATGATCATCGACGCCACCACTCCGGTCGCTCCGGATGTCCGCGGCGACTACGGGGAGGAATTGGACAAGCCCGAGAATACCGACCAGTGGCGCACGAAGCTGCAGGGCTTGATCAAGGAGATGCGAAAATGACGTCGCCGGCCGGAAACATCACCCCGACTGCATGCCCGCGTTGTCGATCGGGCGAAATCCGGACTCTCGGCAAATCGCCCGTTGCCGCGGTCTGGACGATCTTTGGTTGCCCGACTTGCTTCTATGCCTGGAGATCGTCGGAGCCCGAGGAGAACGTGAACCCGGACAAATATCCCGCCGCCTTTCGGTTGCGCCCCGACGGCCTTGCAGATCTCAAAACCGTTCCACCGGTTCCGCCGCGGGCGATGGCGAGAAACTGACAACGTCAACCATAATAATCCAGGCTGCCTGTGACCGGCAAAGCTCCGCTTTGCCGTTGAAGCGGACATTACGCACTGATCTCTGCATATCCGCGACGTGCCGTTGCCGAATTAGGAGAGCGCGATGACGCAACCGATTCCAGAAGCGATCCAGGCTGAGCGTCTCACCGCGACATTCCGCCGAACCGGTGTGCTTGGCAACGCTCACGTCAGCGACGTCGCCGTCGAAAGCTCCCGCGATACCATCCTCTCTCGAATCATTCGGATACGTTTGACGTACAGTGCTCCGTCCGACGACGCCCCCCGCTCCCTCATCTTCAAGACGTGTCACCCCGACCGCGTCGGAGATGCGCTGCATGCAGGCCGTCAGGAGGTCGCCTTTTATGATCAGATTGCGCCATTGATGGCGGCCAACATCGTGCCTCGCTGTTTCGAGGCGTATCGCGATCCCGAGACGAGAGCGTGGCACCTTCTCCTTGAGGACCTCACAGAAACCCACACCGTCCCGACGCAATGGCCGCTGCCGCCCTCAAGGCAGCAATGTGGGGCAATCGTTCGAACGCACGCTCGCCTCCATGCTTCCTGGTGGGACAGTCCGCGGCTCGGCGTCTCCGTAGGGACGTGGCTGGACCCCGAGGCGATGGATAGGCAGATGCAACTTGTCGCAAGCGACTTCCAACGTTTTTCTGATCGCGCGGGTGACCTACTGTCACGCGAGCGGCGCCGGCTCTATGAACAATTGCTCGGCGCTGCACCTCGCCTGCTTCAGCGGTACCACTCACATCGAAACTTTACGATCACCCAAGGCGACGCGCATGTTTGGAATACGTTTTTGCCGCAAGACCATCAGTCGGATGATGCTCGACTGTTCGACTGGGACAGCTGGCGCCTCGATGTCGCATCGCGGGACCTTGCCTACATGATCGCGATACACTGGTATCCTGACCGCCGGCAAGCGATGGAACGTTCACTCCTCGACGAATACCACGAGACGCTGGTTGCTCACGGGGTCTCGGGCTACGACCGACACGCGCTCGAAGCCGATTATCGATTGTCCGTGCTTTGGCAAATTACGACGCCGATGTGGCAAGCTATGAACGGCATTCCCGCCGTGATCTGGTGGAATGGCCTTGAACGCATCATGCTTGCCGTCGATGATCTCGATTGCAGGACGCTACTTGGCTGAACCCAAGTTGGCTGAACCCAAGTCCATCACGGCGCGGCCGACCCGCGTCTGCTTTACCCCGAAAGCAGACGCCGCTGGCTTACCGCGCCGCCAGTTTGATCAGTACCGTCCTAATCCACCTTGGCGCCGGCGAACTTGACCACCTTGCCCCACTTCTCGGTCTCGTCCGCCACCAGCTTGCCGAAGTCGGCGGCCGAGCCCGGCAGCAGGATGGCGCCGAGTTCGGTGAACCGCGCCTTGGCCTTGGGATCGGCGAGGATCTCATTGACCGCCTTGTTGAGCCGGTCGACGATCTCGGGCGGCGTGCCCTTTGGCGCCGCGAGGCCGTACCAGGCGCTCGCCTCGTAGCCGGGCAGGAAATCGGCGACCAGCGGCAGATCCGGCAGCACTTCCGAGCGGACCGTGCTGGTGACCGCGAGGCCGCGCAGCTTGCCGGATTTGACGTGCTCGGCGCAGGTCGGGATGTTGTCGAACATCACCTGCATCTGGCCGGACAGCATGTCGGTCAGCGCCGGCGCGCCGCCGCGGTACGGCACATGCACCATGTTGATCCCGGTGATCATCTTGAACAGTTCGCCCGACATGTGGATCGTCGAGCCGTTGCCTGACGATGCCATGTTGAGCTTGCCGGGATTGGCCTTGGCGTAGGCGATCAGTTCGGGAATCGTCTTGATCGGCAGCGAGGGGTGCACCACCACGACGTTGGGAAAGCGGATGATGCCGGCGATCGGCTCGCTCTCCTTGATGAAATCGAACGACAGCTTGTCGTAGAGCGTGGCGTTGATCGCGTTCGCCGGCGCCACCAGCAGCAGCGTGTAGCCGTCCGGCGTGGCGCGCAGCACCTGTTCGGTGGCGATATTGGTGCCGCCGCCCGGCCGGTTCTCGATCACGAAGGACTGCCCGAGCTTTTCCGACAGCCACTGCCCCATCAGGCGCGCGGTGAGGTCGGCCGAACCGCCCGGCGTATAGCCGATGACGAGGCGGACCGGCCGGGACGGATAGGCCTGCGCGCTGGCGATGCTTGACGTGACCGGCAGTGCAGCCACACCGGCTGCGAGTTGCAGGAATTGACGGCGCTGAAACTTCTTCATGCTTCCTCCAGAGAACCGCACTGGCGGCTCTTTTCGGCCGCTCGCGGTGCGCGCGCATCCTAGAGGATGATCGGGGAATGTGAACTGGTTTTCGCCGGAGGCGACGCCGGGTTACCGTGTCACTTCGTCTCGTCGAGATAGGCCTGACAGGCGAGCCGGATGCCGTCCTCCAGCGAGGTCGAGGCCCGCCAGCCGAGTTTGGCCAGCCTGGAGACATCGAGCAGTTTTCGCGGGGTGCCGTCCGGACGCGACGTATCGAAACTGATCGCGCCGGTATAGCCGACGGTCGCCGCGACGACGCGGGCGAATTCGGCGATCGTGATGTCCTCGCCGGTGCCGATATTGACCAGCTCACTGCTGGAATAGGTCTTCATCAAATGGATGCAGGCGTCGGCGAGATCGTCGACATAGAGGAATTCGCGCCGCGGCGTGCCGGTGCCCCAGACCACGACCTCCTTGGCGCCGGAAACCTTGGCCTCGTGGAAACGGCGGATCAGGGCGGCGACGACGTGGCTGTATTCGGGATGATAATTGTCGCCGCGGCCATACAGGTTGGTCGGCATCACGCTGATGAAGTCGGCGCCATACTGGCTGCGATAGGCCTCCGCCATCTTGATCCCGGCGATTTTGGCAATCGCATAGGGCTCGTTGGTCGGCTCCAGCGGCCCCGTCAGCATCGAGTCCTCGCGCAACGGCTGCGGCGCCAGCTTTGGATAGATGCAGGACGAGCCGAGGAACATCAGCTTCTCGGCGCCATGGACATGCGCGGCGTGGATCACGTTGGTCGCGATCGCCAGATTGTCGTAGAGGAATTCGGCGCGCAGCGTGTTGTTGGCGACGATGCCGCCGACCTTGGCGGCGGCGAGAAACACCACCTGCGGACGGTTGGCGGCGAACCATTTGTTCACCGCCGCCTGGTCGCGCAGATCGGCCTCGCTGCGCGGCACGGTCAGCAACTCGACGCCTTCCTGCGCGAGCCTGCGCACCAGCGCGGAGCCGACCATGCCGCGATGGCCGGCGACGTAGACGGTCTTGCCTTTCAGCTCAAACGGAAGACTTGCCATTGGCCACCTCCCGCCGTGCCTCATCGAGATCGCTGGCGACCATTTCCTTGACCATCTGGGTGAACGGGGTTTTGGGCGTCCAGCCGAGCTTTTCGCGCGCCTTGCTGGCGTCGCCGACCAGTAGATCGACTTCGGTCGGGCGGAAGTAGACCGGATCGATGCGGACCACGGTCTTGCCGGACTTCTTGTCGATGCCGGTTTCGTCGACGCCCTTGCCGCGCCACTCGATGGCGCGGCCGACCTCGGCAAACGCCAGTTCGACGAACTCGCGCACCGAACGGGTCTCGCCGGTCGCCAGCACGAAATCGTCCGGCGCGTCGGCCTGCAAGATCCTGTGCATGCCCTCGACATAGTCCCGCGCATGGCCCCAGTCGCGCTTGGCTTCGAGATTGCCGAGATAGAGCGTGTCTTCGAGGCCGGTCTCGATGCGGGCGACGCTGCGCGTGATCTTGCGCGTCACGAAGGTCTCGCCGCGGATCGGGCTCTCATGGTTGAACAGGATGCCGTTCGAGGCATACATGCCGTAGGCCTCGCGGTAGTTCACCGTGATCCAGTAGCCGTAAAGCTTGGCGACGCCGTAAGGCGAGCGCGGGTAGAACGGCGTGGATCTCCTTCTGCGGCACTTCCTGGACGAGGCCGTATAGTTCCGAGGTCGAGGCCTGATAGAACCGCGTCTCCTTTTCCATGCCGAGGATGCGGATCGCCTCCAGCAGCCGCAGCACGCCGATGGCGTCGGCATTGGCGGTGTATTCCGGGCTCTCAAAACTGACGCCGACATGGCTCTGGGCGGCGAGGTTGTAGATCTCGGTCGGCCTGATCTGCTGCATCAGCCGGATCAGGTTGGTCGAGTTGGTCATGTCGCCGTAATGCAGCAGGAACGGCCTCTTGCGGGCATGCGGGTCCTGGTAGAGGTGATCGATGCGCGCGGTGTTGAACGAGGACGACCGCCGCTTGATGCCGTGGACCTCGTAGCCGAGGCCGAGCAGATATTCGGCGAGATAGGCGCCGTCCTGGCCGGTGACGCCCGTGATCAGCGCGACGCGCTTTGGATGTTGAGCCGTCATCATCTCTCCAAGGGGTCTTTCCAAAGAGCCTGGACCCCACGTTTCGGCTACGCCGGAAGCCGCCTGCGCGGCGCAGGCCATAGCATCCGAGAGAGACATAGTCTAATCTGAAAGCCGCTCGATTTCAGACCCTTAGGCCAAGCGCCGTCCGCATCGACTGATGGTAGTGGATCATGGCCGGCTCGTTGCGGCCATAGACGGTGTGGGTCTGCGCGCCTGACGTCAGCCCGATCTGGATGCTGCGCCCGGCCGGGAAATCCTCGCCGGTGACGACATCGAGCACGAGCTGCATGTTCTTGTCCCAATGGAGGCGCTCTTCCTCGGTGCTCGGCGCCTTCGGCACGTAAAGTCCGAGGTCCATCACGGAGCGATCCGTGCGTCCCTCGCTGGGAAACACCCGCGCGAGTTCGACATGGTCGCCCTGCACGAGAAGAGCGGTGTTGGGAAACAGCAAATAGACCAGCGTCGTATTCCACATCAGATCCCATCTGTCCTCGGGTTCGGCCTTGAGCCGCTCGAGTTTCCGGCGCGGAAACGTCAGGCGATGGTTGAGGCCGAACGCCTCGAAGTCGGTCACGTTGCCGTGCAGGATGTCGCGCAGGGAATCACGGTGCAGGAAGCCGACGTGGTAACCCTCGTTGAAGGTATCGACGACGATCTTCCAGTTCATGGTCTCCGGGATCAGCCGGCGGTCGTAGAACGACCAGGACGCAAACTCGAACGAAGCAAGCTCGTCGGCGAGCCCGCCAAGCCATGGATCGATGTCGAAATTGCGTCGAGCCGTCCGCGGTCGGGATCACCCACACCAGGCCGTGCTTTTCACATAGCGGCAGTTCGACGAGCGACGCGCGCTCGCCGCGCACGTCGGGAAAGCTGCGCTCGTCGGGAATGCCCGCCAGCTCGCCGGCGAGATCGTAGGTCCAGGCATGGTAGGGGCATGAGAACAGCCGCGCCTTGCCGCAGCCCTGCGCCACCTTGGCGCCGCGATGGCGGCACACGTTCAGGAATGCGCGCAGTTTGCCGTCGCGTCCCCGCACGATCAGAATGGGCAGATCCGGCATGGTCGTCGGTGCTGAAGCTTCCCGGCTCCGGCCAGTCCGAAGCAAAACCCATGACCAGCGGATGCTTGCGGAACAGCACCCGCTGTTCTTCGGCCAGGCGCTCCGCATCGGTGTAGGCCGTCACCTCGTTGCGCCAGGGACGATCGGCCATCGCCGTGGTCCGCGTCTCCACGTAGTGCATCAGCCGCTTCAAAAGGTTGATCTGATCCTGCCTGCTCATCGGACACCTCCGGCTGGCTTTAGTTTCAGAAGCCGATCAATCGTTGATACGGCACCGTATCAATAACACTTGCCATCTCAAGTTTCAATACGGCACCGTATCACCCGCAGACAAAACGACGAGAGCGACCGGCAAATGCTGCCATTGCCATATTTTGAAGACGTTCCGGCCGGCATCACTCGCCGTAATGGCGCAAGCGTTCCAGTTCGATGATGGTGACGCCGCCATATTCGAGCCGCAGCAAGCCTTCCTGCTCCAGCCGCTTCAGGCACTGGTTGGCGTTTTGCCGCGAAATGCCGGAGAGCGCTCCGATTTCTTCCTGCGTGATCTCGAGATGACGCGTCATGTCGGGATAGAGGATCGGGTTGAACAGCGAAGCGATCGAGCGCGCGACGCGGCTGGTGGCATCGAGCATGCGGCCATGTTCCAGCGCCCCGATGAACTGGCCGACCCGCTCGTTGAGCTGCCGCACCAGAAAGCGGTTGAACGCGACGCTGTTCTCGAACAGCCAGAAGAAGGTGTTGTGGTCCATCAGCGCCAGCCTTGTGTCGCGCAGCGCGACCACGTCGTAGCGGCGGGCTTCGCTTTTCAGCACAGAGCCCTCCCCGAACCAGGCGCCCGCGGTCAGGCCGGCCAGCGTCACGGCCTTGCCGCCGCTCGACACGGTGCCCATCCGGGCCAGACCCGTGACGATGCCGGTCCAGTAGTCGAAGGTATCGCCGCGCATGAAAATGAATTCGTTGGCGGAATAGGATTTCTCGACGATGCCGGCGCGGGCAACCTCGATTTCCCGTTCGTTCAGTTCGCGCGACCACGCCGCGATGCGCTTGAGGTAATCCACAGCAATCATGATCGCATCGACCGTTGCGCTCCGAACGTGCTGCACTGCAACAGAAGTGCGACACGGAAAAATTTCCCGACCAATTGTCAGGCAAAAGACATTTCAAACTATCGCATTGCCCTAAGGAGAGCCACCTTGACGCTCGTCACTTTGGACGCGGTGTCGGGGTGCGACGCTACCGCGCGCAAGACGAGGCGTCGGCCGGCACCATTAGTCGGATGGCCTGCCCGTCACCGCCGATGTAGGATCGCGCAAGAGATAAAGAGCGCGGCTTAAGCGCGCGTATCCGGAGGGAATGAGTGGCTTACACGTTGGAAGTGCGCGGGGTGTCGCTGCGCTTTGGTGGCGTTCGCGCGCTGACCGAGGTCAGCTTCGGCGTGAACGAGGGCGAACTGTTCTCGATCATCGGCCCGAACGGCGCCGGCAAGACCTCGATCGTCAACTGCATTTCCGGCCGCTACAAGCCGACCGAAGGCCAGCTGTTCTATCGCGGCAAGGACATCACCGGCCTCAATCCGAACGCGCGGCCACGGCTCGGCATCGGCCGCACCTTCCAGAACCTGGCGCTGTTCCATCATATGAGCGTGCTCGACAACATCATGGTCGGGCGGCACCACCTGCTGAAGAACAATTTCATCACGGGCTCGCTGTACTGGCTGACCGGCGCGCGGCGCGAGGAGCTCGAGCATCGCCGCAAGGTGGAGGAGATCATCGATTTCCTCGACCTGCAGTCGGTGCGCAAGGCGACCGCCGGCACCCTGCCCTACGGCCTGCGCAAGCGCGTCGAACTGGCGCGCGCGATGGCGCTGGAGCCGCAGCTGATCCTGCTCGACGAGCCGATGGCCGGCATGAACTTCGAGGAAAAGGAGGACATGGCGCGCTACATCGTCGATCTCAACGAAGAGTTCGGCATGACCGTCATGATGATCGAGCACGACATGGGCGTGGTGATGGACATCTCCCACCGCGTCATGGTGCTGGATTTCGGCCGCAAGATCGCCGAAGGCGATCCGGCCGTCCGTGCTGGCCGATCCCCATGTGAAGCGCGCCTATCTCGGCGAAGAGGACGAGGTGCTGGTCGATCCCGACGACAAGCCCGCCGCTCGCGGAGTGCGCGGCATGATGGATTACGCCGGCCGCGTCGCCCAGGCCGACACCTATCCAAAGCTGCTGCGCCTCAACGCCGGGAGCACGGCGGCGAGATCGCGCTGCGCGAAAAGGATCTCGGGCTGTGGCGCGTCTTCACCTGGAACGACTATCAGACGCGCGTGCATGATTTCGCGCTCGGCATGGTCGAACTCGGCCTCGGCCGCGGCGACGTCATCGGCATCATCGGCGACAACCGGCCGGACTGGGTGGCGGCCGAAATCGCCACCCACGCCATCGGCGCCATGAGCCTCGGCCTCTATCGCGACGTGCTGGACGAGGAAGCGGCCTATCTGCTCAGCTATGGCGACGCCAAGCTGGTGTTCGCCGAGGACGAAGAGCAGGTCGACAAGCTGCTGGCGCTGGCCGACCGCGCGCCGAATCTCAAGCACATCGTCTATTCCGATCCGCGCGGCATGCGGAAATATGACGATCCGCGGCTGATGGAAGCCGAGAAGCTCGCCGCGATGGGCCGCGACCGCGCCGCGCGCGAGCCCGGTCTCTACGACCGGCTGGTCGATGCGACCAGGCGGCGAGGACGTCGCGATCCTCTGCACCACCTCGGGCACCACGGCCAATCCGAAGCTGGCGATGCTGGCGGCCGGCCGCGTGCTGAAGCATTGCGCGACCTATCTCGCGTTCGATCCGAAGGGGCCGGACGACGAATATGTCTCGGTGCTGCCGCTGCCCTGGATCATGGAACAGGTCTACGCGCTCGGCAAAGGGCTGCTGTGCCGGATGAAGGTCAACTTCGTCGAAGAGCCCGACACCATGATGCACGATTTCCGCGAGATCGCGCCGACCTTCGTGCTGTTCGCGCCGCGGGTCTGGGAATCGATCGCCGCCGACGTGCGCGCCGGCGTGATGGATTCCTCGCCGCTGAAGCAGAAACTCTTCGACCTCGGCATGAAGACCGGGCTTTCGGCGCTGGCGCAGGGCAAGCATTCGATGCTCGCCGACCAGCTGCTGTTCCGCGCGCTGCGCGACCGGCTCGGCTTTACGCGGCTGCGCTCGGCCGCGACCGGCGGCGCGGCGCTCGGTCCGGACACCTTCAAGTTCTTCCAGGCCATGGGCGTGCCGCTGCGCACGCTCTACGGCCAGACCGAATTGCTCGGCGCCTACACGCTGCATCCGTTCGGCAAGGTCGATCCCGATACGACGGGCGTGCCGATGGCCGACGACATCGAGATCCGCATCGACAACCCCGATATCAACGGCGTCGGCGAAATCGTGGTGCGTCACCCCAACATGTTCCTCGGCTACTACAAGAATCCGGAAGCCTCGGCCGCCGACATCAAGGACGGCTGGATGCACTCCGGCGACGCCGGCTATTTCAACGACGACAGGCAGCTCGTCGTCATCGACCGCATCAAGGATCTCGCCGAGACCTCGCGCGGCGAACGCTTCTCGCCGCAATATCTCGAGAACAAGCTGAAATTCTCGCCCTACATCGCCGAGACGGTGGTGCTCGGCGCCGGCCGCGACGCGCTGGCGGCGATGATCTGCATCCGCTTCTCGATCATCTCGAAATGGGCGGAGAAGAAACGCATCTCGTTCACGACCTACACCGACCTCGCCTCGCGGCCCGAAGTCTACGCGCTGCTGCGCAAGGAAGTCGAAACCGTCAACGCCACGCTGCCGCCGGCGCAGCGCATCTCCCGCTTCCTGCTGCTCTACAAGGAACTCGACGCCGACGACGGCGAACTGACCCGCACCCGAAAAGTCCGCCGCAGCGTCATCAACGAGAAATACGCCGACATCATCGACGCGATCTACGGCGGCAAGCGCGACATTCCGGTCGACACCGTGATCCGCTTCCAGGACGGCACCACCCAGCGCATCCGCACCACGCTGCGGGTGGTCGATCTCGGCCACGATGCGCCGATGGCGGAGGCCGCGGAATGAGGACGCAGCTAGCACAGCGCGGTGCCAGTCGCTGCGCCCTCTCCCCTTGTGGGAGAGGGCATCACCGCCGCTCGCCACGAACTCGCTCCGGTGAGGGGTATGTCTCAGCACATGCGAATGCCGAGAGAACCCCTCACCCGTCTTCGCTTCGCGAAGCCACCCTCTCCCACAAGGGGAGAGGGAAGAACTCCGCAACTCTCGCGCGTCGAACAGCATGAACACCCAGCTCCTGATCCAGCTCCTGGTCAACGGCCTCGTGGTCGGCACGCTCTATGGCGTGGTCGCGATGTCGTTCGTGCTGATCTACAAGGCGACGCAGGTCGTGAACTTCGCGCAGGGCGAACTGCTGCTGGTCGGCGCCTGGGTGTGCTGGGCGCTGCTCACCAAATACCAGGTGCCGTTCTATCTGGGCATGCCGATCACGCTGGTCTTCATGTTCATGTTCGGCATCGCGATCCAGATCGTGATCCTGCGCCCGATGATCGGCGAGCCGATCATTTCCGTGATCATGGTGACGATCGCGCTGTCGACGGTGTTTTCCGCGCTGATGAAATGGATGTTCGGCGTCAACCTGCAGCCGTTCCCGCGCGTCTTCCAGACCCAGAACGTCAACATCCTCGGGCTGCAGGTCCAGACCGTCTATCTGATGAGCCTCGCGGTCTCGGTGGCGATGATGATCGGCATGGCGTGGTTCTTCCGCTTCTCCAAATACGGCCTTGCGATGCGCGCCACCGCCTTCAACCAGCAGGTGGCGCAGTCGCTCGGCATTTCCGTCAAAAGCGTGTTCGCGATGGCCTGGGCGATCTCGGCGACCGTCTCGGCGGTCGCGGGCGTGGTGGTGGCCGTCGTCAACGGCGTCTCGGCCGGGCTGTCGGCCTACGGCGTCAAGGTGTTTCCGGCGGCGATCCTCGGCGGCCTCGACAGCGTCGGCGGCGCGGTGCTCGGCGGCATCATCATCGGGCTTCTGGAAAACATCGCGCACTTTGTCGACAGCGAATATCTGCACTGGGGCAATCTCTACGAGATCGCGCCGTTCTACGTGCTGATCATCATCCTGATGATCAAGCCCTACGGCCTGTTCGGCACCAAAGACATCGAGCGGGTGTAATCATCATGGCAGGCCAGACCCTCATTCCCGCCGGCGACTTCCGCACCACCTATGCGGCGGACACCACCGTGTTTCCGACCACGACCAGCCGCAACGCGATGATCGCGGGCATCGTGCTGATCTGCTTTGCGCCGCATGTCCTCAACGAATACAGCCTCAGCCTGCTGATCCAGATCGGCATCTTCGGCATCGCCGCCCTCGGCCTCAACATCCTGGTCGGCTTCACCGGCCAGATCTCGATCGGCCACGCCGCCTTCTTCGGCTTCGGCGCCTTCACCTCGGCCTATCTCTCGAACCGGTTCGGCGATTCCCGTCTTCTTCTGCATTCCGCTCGCCGGCGTCGTGACGGCGCGGTCGGCCTGATCTTCGGCCTGCCGGCCGCGCGGCTGAAGGGGCTCTATCTCGCGATCGCGACGCTGGCCGCGCAATACATCCTGCTCGACTTCTTCGCGCGCGCCGAATGGTTCACCGGCGGCAGCGTTCCGGCCAGCGCCGAGCCGTTCTCGATCTTCGGCTATTCGCTGCGCGGCGACAAGCAATATTTCTACGTCGTGCTGGCCTATGTCGTCGTCTGCTATCTGCTGGTGACCAACCTGATCCGCTCGCGCGACGGCCGCGCGCTGGTCGCGGTGCGCGATCATTATCTCTCCGCCGAGATCATGGGCATCAACCTGACCAAATACCGCACGCTGTCGTTCGGCCTCGCCGCGTTCTTTGCCGGCGTCGGCGGCGCGCTCTATGCGCATTACAATCAGGTGGTCTCCAACGAAGGTTTCGGCATCGACCGCTCGATCATCTTCCTGGCGATGATCATCATCGGCGGCCTCGGCTCGATCATGGGCACGCTGATGGGCACCGCCTTCATGGTGCTGCTGCCGGAATCGATGGAATGGCTCAGCGTCGCGCTGCGCGGCAGCCCGATCGACCAGTTGCTGGGACTCAAGAACAACATCGCCTTCCTGCGCGAGATGGCGATCGGCGTGATCATCATCGTCTTTCTGATGTTCGAGCCGGACGGGCTCGCGCATCGCTGGCGGCAGATCAAGGCGTACTGGAAACTCTACCCGTTCTCGCATTGAGGTCGGAACGGGACGGACAACGAGAAGACCTCGAGAAACGACCGGAGGAAAGTCCATGACGATGAAAACACTGCTAAGCACCGTTTCGCTGGCGCTGCTGCTGGCGGCGCTGCGACGGCGCGCAGGCCCAGATCGAAACTGGGACATCTCGCCGACTATTCGGGTGCCACGTCGGACGTCGGAACGCCGTTCGGACAGGCGTCGCCGACACCTATGCCTGGATCAACAAGAACGGCGGCATCGACGGCAAGAAGGTCAATGTCGATACCGTCGACTACGGCTATCAGGTGCCGCGCGCGATCGCGCAGTACAAGAAATGGTCGGGCGCCGACAAGGTCGCCGCCATCCTCGGCTGGGGCACCGCCGACACCGAAGCGCTGACCGGCTTCCTGGCCGAGGACAAGATCCCCGATATCTCGGCGTCCTATGCCGCGGCGCTCTCCGACCCGACGGCGCCGGCGGCAAGGCCAAGCCCGCGCCCTACAATTTCTTCTATGGCCCGAGCTACTCGGACGCGGTTCGCGGCATGCTGACCTGGGCGGCCGAGGACTGGAAGGCCAAGGGCAAGCCCGGCAAGCCGAAATTCGTCCATATGGGCGCCAACCATCCCTATCCGAACGCGCCGAAGGCGGCCGGTGAAGCGATCGCCACCGAACTCGGCTTCGAACTGCTGCCGCCGATCGTGTTCGCGCTTGACGCCCGGCGACTACAGCGCGCAGTGCCTGACCCTGAAGAGCTCCGGCGCCAACTACGCCTATCTCGGCAACACCGCCGGCTCCAACATCTCCGTGCTGAACGCCTGCAAGGCCGCCGGCGTCGACGTGCAGTTCCTCGGCAACGTCTGGGGCATGGACGAGAACGCCGCCAAGACCGCCGGCGCTGCCGCCGACGGCGTGGTGTTCCCGCTGCGCACCGCGGTGGCCTGGGGCGGCAACGCGCCCGGCATGAAGACCGTGATGGAAATCTCCAAGATGTCGGACGCGACCGGCACCGCCTATCGCCCGGTGCACTACATCGCCGGCGTCTGCACCGCGCTCTACATGAAGGAAGCCGTCGAATGGGCCGCCAAGAACGGCGGCGCCACCGGCGAGAACGTCAAGAAGGGCTTCTACCAGAAGAAGGATTGGGTGCCGGCCGGCATGGAAGGCGTCTGCAATCCCTCGACCTGGACCGACAAGGATCATCGCGGCACGCTCAAGGTCGATCTCTATCGCATGAAGGTCGCCGGCGCGACCGACGCGCCGCTCAACGATCTCGTCAAGAACGGCACGCATCAAGCTCGAGAAGGTCAAGACCATCGACCTGCCGCGCAAGCCCGAATGGCTCGGCTGGTAATGTCAGCGGGTCGCCTGCAGGCGACCCAACACTCCAGCCGTCATCCCCGCGAAAGCGGGGATCCAGTACGCCGCGGCTTCTCGGTCGATCGCAGGCGCCTCTGGAATACTGGATCACCCGCCTTCGCGGGTGATGACGGCAGAGAGGCGGTGAGACAGCAACATGACTGAAGCAACCGAAGATCGATCGTCCCGCAGCCGACGCCAGCCGCCGCGCCGCTGCTCAGCGTCCGCAACATCGAGGTGGTCTATGACAACGTCATCCTGGTGCTGCGCGGCCTCAGCCTCGAGGTGCCGCAAGGGCGCGATCGTGGCGCTGCTCGGCGCCAACGGCGCCGGCAAGTCGACGACGCTGAAGGCGATCTCCGGCCTGCTCAAGACCGAGGACGGCGAAGTCACCCGCGGCGAGATCGTGTTCGACGGCGAGCGCATCAACGGCATCGATCCCGACAAGATCGTCCGCCGCGGCATCTTCCAGGTGATGGAGGGCCGCCGCATCATCGCCGACATGACGTCGATCGAAAATCTGAAGCTCGGCGCCTTCACCCGCAGCGACAACGAGGTCGGCGCCGACATCGACATGGTCTTCAACTATTTCCCGCGCCTGAAGGAGCGCACCGGGCTTGCCGGCTATCTCTCCGGCGGCGAGCAGCAGATGCTGGCGATCGGCCGCGCGCTGATGGCGCGCCCGAAGATGATCCTGATGGACGAGCCGTCGATGGGCCTGTCGCCGCTGCTGGTCAAGGAAGTGTTCGCCATCATCAAGGAGATCAACCGCGACCTCGGCGTCACCATCCTGCTGGTGGAGCAGAACGCGCGCGCCGCGCTGTCGGTCGCGAGCCACGGCTACATCATGGAACAGGGCAAGGTGGTGCTCGACGGCACCGCCGACGAATTGCGCGACAACGAGGACGTCAAGGAATTCTACCTCGGCGGCGCCGGCGACCAGCGCAAGAGTTTCAAGAACCTGAAAAGCTTCAAGCGGCGGAAGCGGTGGCTGTGAGCGCGCAGCGCGTAACAGCTCAGCCGAGCACCTGCTCCGCTTCCGCGACCGCGCAGAGCACATGATAGAACGAAGACGCAGGGATGGTGGCGACCAGCGAGTTGCCGTCGCGATCGAACTGGTCGTACCAGCCGCCCGCGACGGGATGGCTGAGATAATGCCGTTCGAGCCGCGCCAGCGCCGCGCGCGCTTCGTCCGCGGCGCCCGCCTCGCCCGCCTCGGCCTGCGCGATCCACGCCTTGGCGATCTCGGTCTGCGGCCACAGCCGCCGCGTGTGCCGCCTGATGTTGCCGTCGGCGTCGCCCTCGTCGACCAGGCAGCCGGTCGCCTCGTCGCGATAGCGCAGCGCCGACGCCAGCAATTCGCCGCGGTAGCGTCCGGTCGGGCAGCCGGTGATGCGCTCAAAGCCCTTCAGCAGCCAGACCCATTCCGCCTGATGCCCGGGCTCGACGCTGACCGGCTCGATCTTCGACCAGTCCTCCTCGAAATACTCGCCGAGCACCTGCCGCTGCTTGTCGTAGAGATTGGCCAGAAACAGCGCGAAGAAATCGCCGGCCCGGTTCTGGAACACCAGGTCATGCGTCGCGTCGAACGCCGCGATCATCGCTTCGAACAGATGCATCTGCGGATTCTGCCGCCGCGGCAGCGACACCGGCAATCCTTCGTGAACGCCGCCATGCGGCGAGCGCAGTTGCGTGTCGACGAAATGGCACAGCGCGTCGATCTCGGCGCGGATCTGCGCGTCGCGATCGAGCGCATAGACGGCTGGCCAGCGCCAGCAGCACGAAGGCGTGGTCGTAGGTATCGCGCAGCGGATCCAGCACCGTGCCGTCAGGCTTCAGCGTGTGGACAAAGCCCGGGCTTGCCGTCGGGCGCTTTCGCCTTGGCCAGGAGATGCTCCAGCCCCTTCAGCGCGATCGCGCGGCCGTCGGGATACCAGCCCATCTGCGCCGCCTTGGCGTAGCAATAGATCTGCCGCGCCTGCACGAACACCCGCCGCGGCGCCGAGGCATCGGCGCGGCCGTCCGGATCGAGCCGGTCGACAAAGCCGCCGCGCTCGTCGTCCCAGCCTTCGGTCGACCACAGCGGCAGGCAGTGGTCGATCATGCGAAGCTTCAGCTTCGCGACGATATCGGCCGAATGCCAGCATCTGCCGCCGCAGCGGTATGTCGCTTCAGCCATTGGCGTTCCCTGGAACATCTCCGACACCGGTAGCCGCCGTCTGATACCACGTCAGAGGCGGCGCGCAATCGGCCCGAACATCGAGGATCAGCCATGACCGACCACTACGACGCCCTCGAAACGCGCGAGCCGGCCAAACGCGAGGCCGAGCTGTTTTCCCGGCTGCCGGACGTGCTGCGCAAGGCGCTGGCCGCGCCGGCCTATGCCGAGCGCCTGAGGGGCATCGATCCGGCTGCCGTGACCAGCCGGGCCGCGCTGGCGCGCCTGCCGGTGCTGCGCAAGTCGGAACTCCCTGCCCTGCACAAGGCCGCGCCGCCGTTCGGCGGCTTCGTCGCCGGGCCTCTGGGCTCGTTCGGGCGGCTGTTCACCTCGCCCGGCCCGATCTTCGAGCCCGAGCCGGTTCACGCCGACCCCTGGCGCGGCGCGCGGGCGCTGTTCGCGGCGGGCTTCCGGCCCGGCGACGTGGTGCTCAACACCTTCAGCTATCATCTGACGCCCGGCGGCTTCATCTTCGACGCCTCGGCGCGGGCGCTGGGCTGCGCGGTGATCCCGGCCGGCCCCGGCAATACCGAGCAGCAGTTCGAACTGATCGAGGCCTATCGCCCGGTCGGCTACAGCGGCACGCCGGATTTCCTCAAGATCCTGCTCGACGCCGCCGCCAGCGCCGGGCGCGACGTCTCCTCGATCAAGCGCGCGCTGGTGTCCGGCGCGGCGTTTCCGAAATCGCTGCAGGACGAAGTCAAGTCGCGCGGCATCGATGCCTATCAGGCGTTCGGCACCGCCGATCTCGGCCTGATCGCGTTCGAGACCCCGGCGCGCGACGGCATGGTCGTCAACGAGGACCTGATCATGGAAATCGTGCGGCCCGGCACCGGCGATCCCGTCGCCGCCGGGCGACGTCGGCGAGATCGTCGTCACCTCGCTCGACCCGCAGCATCCCTGGATCCGGCTCGCGCTCGGCGACCTCACCGCGGCGCTGCCGGGCGCAAGCCCGTGCGGACGCACCAACATGCGCATCAAGGGCTGGATGGGCCGCGCCGACCAGACCACCAAGGTCAAGGGCATGTTCGTGCGCCCCGAGCAGATCGCCGAGATCGGCAAGCGCCATCCCGAACTCGGACGGCTGCGCCTCGTCGTCACGCGATCCGGCGAGAGCGACCTGATGACGCTGAAGGCGGAAACGGCGTCGCCGGGCGAGACGCTTGCAGAGACGAACTCGCCGCGACGCTGCGCGCGGTGACCAAGCTCGGCGGCAATGTCGAACTGGTCGGCGCAGGTTCGCTGCCGAACGACGGCAAGGTGATCGCGGACGAGCGGTAGTTAGACCTCATCATTCGGCAACGCCTACCGCGAAGTTCGCCCAACAGCGCGCCTTAGGACGCAAGGTCAGCGACGAGTTCACGGTGCCACTCTGCCGCCCCCACCACCAGGACTTGCATCGGCACGGCAACGAAAAGGCTTGGTGGGCGAACATGCAGATCGCGCCAATGCCCATTGCCAAACAACTCTGGGACGCGAGCCAGAGTGGCGGCCAAGAAGAGACCCCGATACTACCTAACCCCTCGCACCCATCAACGCACGAGGGGCTCGCAACATGAATGCTCCCTTCAATACCGCGCCGACCTTTGCACTACCCGCGGAGTTGGACTCACTATCGCCCCCTCCTCTGCTGCTGCCGGGTGAATCACTCGAAAAATATGAGCAGATGCGTCACGCAATATTCGCCGATCTTGCACCGCGCTCCGTGATCGAGTGGCTGCTGGCGATCGATGTGGTGGAATTATCTTGGGAGATCCAGCGCTATAGAATATTGCGCCACAAACTGTTGGAACACTTCCGTGAAAACGCGATCGAACAAACCCTGCGTCACATCGATCTCGCCGGACTTCCGTCTGAGACGGAAGATCACGCGCGTCACCAGATCCAGCGGAATGCACGGATCTGGCGTATGGATCCGATCGCAGCAACTGAGATCGAGACGCGACTTGCAACCTACGGCTATGACGCGCTTGCAATCAACACGCAAGTCTACCTGCAAGCCCGCGACATCTTCTTGGCTTTTGAAGCTCTGCTGAATAGCGCTCAAAACCGACGTATGTCTTTACTCCGCGAAATGAACAATCACCGCCACACGGAAACAGACCTAAGCACTATCGCCGTGCAGAGTGACATATATTAAGGATGTGGACGATTCCAAACTAACGTGGGCCCCTGGGGTCCACTGCGTAGCGCAGAGCACAGCCATTTCGCCTGCTGAGTTAACTCGCGCTCAAGATTGAACACCCGCTCGATATGACGGTTCAGCGCTGGAATGACTCCAATCCGTGCCATCATTGTCGGGTCGCCGCCGCTGCAAAGCATCAGCGCTTCGATCGCCGTTTAGACTAGCATTCCGGCAGGTCGTCGGACGGGATTGCATGGGTGACGCACAGTGTTGTTTCGGACCGGGAGAAGCCGTCGCTGACCCAGAGCCAGCGGCGGTTCTTTCCGAGCACAGCGCATAAGCGTCACGGCAAGGTTCTGTTCCGGTGCGGGAACCGGGGCTGCCCCGACTTGTGTTGTCTATCGGAAAGACAACTCTACCAAAGATGAATAGACGTTACGATATGCAACGTCAGCTTTCTGGCCTCATTTTGGAGATTATCGCCGGGCTCGCGACGGTCGCTCTGCTACTGTACCTTCTATTCGGACCGCCATCCTAGCTAGGTTGCCGCAACGCTGAGAGCAGATCGCGGTCGTTGCACGAACCTGGCCATCTGGCCGGCCTCTCCCGTGCGGACCCGGAGGCCTGCGCAGACTCGCTAGGCGATGGCGTCGATCGACCCACGGCAAAAAACCACATCCGCCGGGCTCGCTGGCGAGCTTCTGAGGCCCGGGAAGCGACGCCCCGACTTCGGTCCGGCACTAATCACTAGTCAGCAATCGATTGCTTGCAAGATCGCTGAGAAGCCTTCTCAACGCGGCGTAAGCGCTCCACGCGATTGCGCGGGCACGAACCTTCGGCGCTTACCTATCCGGCTACTAGCCATTTTCTTTGTCAGTTTCGGACGGAGAACCATCACACTCCAGACAAAATTTGGCTCAGGTTCCATTGAAGAATCTTCTTGTAATTTTTGAGTGTGAGAATGCGTAAACTTGATATTTCCGCGATCGTGCTGGCGGCCAGCGTTGCCACGCTGTCGATCATTTTCATTGGGTTAGCTTACAATGATGGATGGTCCGGAGGCTCTCCTACCCTGATCTCTCTGCTTGGTGACGTGGACCCGATCGAGGCCATCGTCATAGTTGTAGTGATGCTGTTCCTTACCTTTACTTTCGTCTGGAGCAAACGTAGGGTTTGCACCAACGGAGATTTATCGGCCTCAGAAGCAAAATCAGACCTACGTCAGCGCCCGTCCGTGAGTTATGCAGGGCCGGTCCCAGGGTGAGAAATCCTTCCGTCAAAATTCGATAGTTGCACAACCCCGGGGGCGAGCGTGAGGGCGCTCACCCGCTGCAACCTCGTGGAGAAATCGCGCTATACAGGCGCATTTCGGCGATTTTTGTTTGCGATCCGTGACCTCCCGCAGCGGCAGTATCGCTGCCAGCGTTAGAACTTCCGGCTCAAACGCTGCTTTGATCTGGTTGGGTCATGATGCTGCCGAGGACGCTATCCGGCACAAAATTGTTAAAGGCGGCTGCAGTTTTCCTCGCGGAGCAATGTCAGAAACATCTGCTCACTCAGAACACCTTCAGCGCGTGGACGATAAACTCAAGCCTAGCTTCTGCGAGCTCTGCCTTCTACGCGAGACGTTTTTGGCGTGCCACCGCATGATGGTAGACCCACACGAGAGCACCTGAACTGATCTGATCATCACCTGCACGGGCCTTCCTCCCCTTCCGCTGACGCTGCTCCACTAGTTTTTCGCATTTTGAACGATCTGCTTGGCGGTATGACGCTCGCCGACATAAGACTCTGAAGCAGCTCCCCTCACAGTTTCGGGCTCTTCGCCTTCGCGATTTCCAGAGCACGAGTAGGCGGGACAACGCTCGCTCTACGGCGTTGATGAGCTGCTCCTCTCCATGCTTCAGCAAGTAAACGATAGCAGTGACATATTCGGCTCCGAGATCGAGCTTTGCCGCGATCTCTTGGTGGGATAACGCTTCGCAAGGCAACCGATTTTATTAACTAACTCGACTGATGAGTGTCGGCGGCGTGCATGTTCTCGACAACCCTCATGAAAATGCAGTCTTCGGCCGTGGCATCGGCGACGATTGCACGGATTTCCTTCTGGCCTAACTTAGTGAACGCTTCGATACGCCAGTGTTTACACCCAAGCCGGTAATGGTCAGATCCGTCATTTCTACTTACCGTGATGGGCCTCTTGAGGCCAAAATCAGCTATGCTTGTTACGCCACTAAATCGCCCTGGTACGCATATCTTCGTGCCCGTTTCATGCCGCCTCGCAATCTTTGAAGCAAAGTACAGACCCGACTGAATGAGTCTCAAAACTCTCGTACCGACAGGGCCGCTGTGAAGATGGCGTTGGACAGCGACGAACGATGCCACTCTGCCGTGTTCACCATCAGAACCTGCATCAGCACGGCAACGAAAATGCTTGATGGGCAAATATGAAGATCGCACCGTTACATATTGCGAAGCAGCTGTGAGAAGCGAGCCCCTGCATGCAGCCGCGCGTCTGCGAATGCGCCGGACAGCTTCAGCTCCACCCTTGCAGTATGAACATGGCCTGCGCAACAGCTCTGGCGCCGCCAGAATTCGTAGCGCTGGCCTCGCCCTTATTGCTATAGTCTTTGGAATACACAAAGTAATATTTGCTGAAAGCGCAACCTGATTCAAGGTGGTGAAATGAAGAGACCAGCAGTTTTCTTTGATCGCGACGGAGTGTTGAACGAGGACAGCGGTTACCTCTTTGAGATTAGCAAGCTAAGGTGGATAGATGGTGCGCGCGAAGCGGTAAAGGCCGCTAACGATGCCGGATACTTTGTCTTCGTCGTTACTAACCAGTCAGGTGTGGCCAGAGGCCTTTACGAGGAAACTCACGTTGAAGCACTACATAGGTGGATGGCAGACGAATTGGCTAAGATCGGAGCTCACATAGATGCGTTTGAATACTGCCCTTACCATCCCGACGCGGTGATAGAGCGGTATCGTCAAGTAAGTCATCGACGCAAGCCTGCACCAGGCATGATCAACGATCTCTTGGAGCGCTTTCCAGTAGATGTCAGTCGAAGCATCCTCATAGGCGACAAGCCCACTGATCTAGATGCGGCACGGGCAGCCGGGATTAAGGGGTACCTGTTCACGGGCCATACTTCGAGCATTTCTTGAGATCAGTCCTTGCGCTGAGCGAGTGTTAGCATTCCTGGTAACATCGATTCTGAGGCTGCTACCCCTCTTGCACCTCGCATGGGAGATAAGAGTACGCGCTAGCTTGGACCGACAGTTCCGTTATCATGACTCCGCGCTGAGGCTCTGCCTGAGCCCGCAGCTGATTGGCAAATACCGCCCGCGACCCCTACCCCCAACACGTACATCCAACCCTCGTGAAAATCGAACAAATGGGAATTCAGAAGCGAACTAAAGAAATTCTGACAAACTACGATCAAGCCTACCCACCCCGCCAAACTCGCCTCTCGAAACAGCATGAGATGAAAGTACCACATCGCATAGAGGATAATGCAGCCCAAGATACCCCACTGCACGGCAACCGATAGCGTTTGATTGTGCGGATTTCGAATTGAATCAGCCCAAGCCCCGCTCTTTCCTTCGGCCTCCCTATCAAACAATTGCTTCGTTGCGCCTGTGCCGTGACCAAAGATCGGAGCTTCGGCAATAGCTCGGATCGAGACGCGCCAATACTCAAGCCGTTGACCTGTCGATGTTGGGCGGTTGGTCTTCTCGATATTCCTTGTATTCGATCGCAATGTGCTGGACGCGTTCGCGCAAATAGTCGAGCCGAACCACGCGATCACCATTGTAATCGCCAGTCCCATGAGCAAGACTAGTCGCATTCTGCTTTGGAAGTGCCAAAACACAAAGATTACCGCGAGAGGAATGATATAGGCGATCGACGTTCGTGCCAGTGCGACGAACATGATGTTGCCGAGGAACGCAGCCGAAAGAAGCCCTAGAGCGGTGGCAACTGCGAAATGGTGTCGTCGGAGCGCGGTTAAAGCTAGCGAGGCGCATATGAACAAACAAAGGGCAAATTCCTGGTTTTGATCTATGGCATTCCTCACGGGAACGCCTGTCGTGTCAAAACCATGAGCGATCGTAAAGCGCCAAGCGGGTGCGACAGTAGATTATCCACGAATAGGTCAGTAGCAAAGTACAAGAACTCAGGAAAGCTATGAGCACCCAGTTCGCGCGGGTAGAACGCCCGAAATGATAAAGAAGGAAGGGGAGGATGAGCAACTTAGCTAACGGATTGAGCCCCTGAACTCCTACAGACCATGAGCCATCCACCCAAAGCATCCCGAGGACGGCCAGAGCGAAGAATGCCAATGGCGACCAATAAGCCGGCCGCCTCAACGAGAGAAGAAATAAGCGTGGCTCAACGGTCGGAAGCAATACAAAGAGCCAGACAACCGAGAAAATGGAGACAGCGCTCGTTGACCAGGGCAGCGATGCTGCTATCACGGCCGGGTAGAGGTCGACGCACAGGAGCCAAAATGAGGATCGGGTGGCGAAAAGGAAAACAGAAAGCATCCGACTAGATGCTTTCTTAGTTTGCGTGACTTCTTCCATTGGTTGCTCGTATTGATTCCATACAGCCGAGTTGCGTTTATTTGGCAGCAGCTAAGTGTCGGCTCCAAATGCCTCAATTGGATTACTTACACTAGGGACAGACTAAGCTTCAACGAACACGAACAGATCTGTCTGTGCACTGTTCGGCGGGCCAAAAAAAACTATATAAGCGGGCTAAGGGATGGAATGGACACTTCCCCGTGTGTCCTTGAATAACCGCTTGTCTAATATGAATTATCGCCGTGTGCTTCCATCGGCCTGGCATTCTAGCGCAACCTGAATATCAGACAGCGAACCGCAAACGCGACGGGAAACAGCAAAATTTGGTTACTTCGTGCCAAGTTGCACGGATTAACGGAGCCGTGTAATAGGAGCTTACAATCGTACAAAGGGACTTTCCTTGGATGCGACGTGTTGCACTAATCACTGGGATCACCGGGCAAGACGGTGCTTACCTCGCGGAATATCTTCTTGGCCTCGGCTACACTGTGCACGGCATCAAGCGGCGGTCGTCTTCGTTCAACTCGGCTCGTATCGATCATCTCTATCAAGATCCGCATGTTCGCAATGTACCATTCGTGCTGCACTATGGGGACATGACCGACTCGACCAACCTGATTCGGCTAATCCAGCAGATTCAGGCCGAGCGAGATCTACAATCTCGCTGCCCAAAGCCACGTCGGCGTCAGCTTCGAAAGTCCCGAATATACCGCCAATGCCGACGCGGTCGGGGTGCTGCGGCTCTTGGAAGCGATCCGGATCCTTGGTATGGAGAAGGAAACTCGCTTCTATCAGGCCTCGACGTCGGAACTGTACGGCCTTGTCCAAGAAGTGCCACAGAAGGAAACCACGCCGTTCTATCCGCGCTCGCCCTATGGGGTAGCCAAACTTTACGGCTACTGGATCACGGTGAATTACCGCGAGGCGTACGGCATGTATGCCTCGAACGGCATCCTGTTCAATCATGAGAGCCAAATCCGCGGCGAAACCTTCGTAACGCGCAAGATCACGCGGGGTGTTGCGCGCATCGAGGTCGGCTTGGATAACGCGCTCTATCTCGGCAACCTCGACGCCAAGCGCGACTGGGGCCATGCGCGGGATTATGTCGAGGGGATGCACAAGATATTGCAGGCGGATGCCGCCGACGATTTCGTGCTGGCGACCGGCGAAACACGTTCGGTGCGCGAGTTCGTCGAACTGGCATTTGCCGAAGTCGGCCGCACCATTGAATGGCGCGGCAAGGGTGTCGATGAAACCGGCGTGGATGGTAGGTCCGGCAAGACCATAATCCACATCGATCCTGTCTATTTTCGGCCCACCGAAGTCGATCTTTTAATCGGCGACGCCAGCAAGGCTCGGGAGAAGCTCGGCTGGGAGCCCAAGACGAGCTTCGCGCAGCTGGTCAAGGAAATGGTGACGAGCGATCTTGCGATCGCCAAACAAGAATCCGTCAATGGCAAGAGTTCCGTTTGAGCTGAAGGCCAAGACGGTCTACGTCGCCGGTCACCGCGGCATGGTCGGCGCTGCGCTGGTGCGCAGGCTGGCGCGGGAAGGCGTCCAACTGCTGACGGTGACCCGCAACGAGGTAGATCTGCGCGATCAGGCCGCGGTCAACGCGTGGTTCGCCGCAAAGCGCCCGCAGGTGGTGTTTCTGGCCGCCGCCAAGGTCGGCGGCATCGTCGCCAACAACACGCTGCGCGCCGAATTCCTCTACGACAATCTGGCGATCGCGACCAATGTGATCCACGCGGCGCATGTCCACGGCACCGAGAAGCTGATGTTCCTCGGTTCATCCTGCATCTATCCAAAACTGGCGCCGCAGCCGCTGCGCGAGGAGAGCATGCTAACCGGGCCGCTGGAGCCGACCAACGAGCCGTACGCGATCGCAAAAATCGCCGGCATCAAGATGGTGGAGGCCTATCGCAGCCAGTATGGCGCCGACTTCATTAATGTGATGCCGACCAATCTGTACGGCCGCGGCGACAATTATCATCCCGAATACAGCCACGTCGTCGCCGCCCTGATCCGCCGCTTCCACGAGGCGAAGATGTCTGGCGCCAAGGAGGTCGTGGTCTGGGGCACCGGCACGCCACGGCGGGAATTCCTCTACGTCGACGACCTCGCCGATGCCTGCATCCATTTGATGAAGACCTATTCGGAAAGCGAACTGGTCAATATCGGCACCGGTGAGGACATCACGATCGCCGAATTCGCCCGCGTGGTCGCGGCAACCGTCGGCTATCCCGGTGGGATCAGTTTCGACACCTCACGCCCGGACGGCACGCCACGCAAGCTGCTCGACGTCAGCCGGCTGGCCAAGCTCCACCTGGCGCGCCCCTACCTCGCTCGAGGACGGCATCAAGTTCGCCTGTCAGGCCTACGTAAGTGAATCTCGGCAACGGCAGTGTGAAGGCCCGTCGCACTCCTCGCACCCCTTCCCAAAAACAAGCGGTATCTGAGACTTGGCATCGAAGCCCTGCTTGGTTTGTCAAAAAATAGCTTGGGACGTTATGATTCGAAGTGTGCACAATCAACGCTACCTTGTCACGAAAACGACAAATCTACTTGCCCGCTCTGCGGTGCTCCGCACAGTCTCCTAAGTCAGTGCGATCGCGCGGCCGTTCAATTTAGCAGTAGCAGATACCAAGAGACGGTACTTTGCGGCACTCTTAGAGCGCATGGCGAAAGGATGGACGAGAAATGAAGGATGGCCGACTTGTTGTCCTACTTACAGGCGCGACTGGCTTCGTCGGCCGAAACCTTGCGCCGGCGCTATTGGCTGATGGTATGATCGTTAGACAAGCAACGCGAAAGCTCCGCCCGACGCAAATTCGGTTATCATCGAAGATATCGGGTCTCAGACTAATTGGGAGGAAGCGCTATTGGGTGCCGATGCAGTTGTGCATTTGGCAGCCCGGGTTCATCACCCTCGCGAGGAGCACGCTGCTGATATCTACCACTCCATCAACACCGATGGAACTCTGCACCTTGCTCGATGCGCCGCCAAAGCTGGAGTTCGCCACTTTATTTATTTAAGCACAGTTCTTCGTCCACGGAAGCAGCAACAACGGCCGCCCACCATTTCGTGAAGAAGACCTTTTGATGCCGCGTGGGGTCTACGGAAAGTCAAAGGCTGCGGCAGAGGCGGGCCTCGAAGCGATGGTCAGCGATATGGACATGAACATTACCGTGATTCGCCCCCCTCTGATTTTTGGTGCGGGAGCACTCGGCAATTTTAGGCTACTCGCTAGGGCAATCGCCTGCGGCGTTCCATTACCATTCGGATCAATCCATAATCGGCGCGCCTTTTTGGGTATAGATAACCTTGCATCATTCATATCGTACCGACTTACTCATCAGCAGGATCGATTCGAAATCTTTCTAGTGGCAGACAACGAACAAGTATCAACACCAGAGCTTGTTCGGCGGATGGCGAAGGCTTTGGGCAAAAAGCCGCGTATTGTGCCTTTACCATTGTTTGCGCTGAAAGCACTTCTACGGATCAGCGGCCGCTCAGAGGCGGCCGACAGCATTACCGGATCCATGGAAATCGACATGTCTAAAGCGCTGAAGACCGGTTGGCGTCCACCATTCAGCATGGATGAAGGTTTGCGAAATAGTCTGTTACCGACAGGTTAACTGCTGGATCGCGATGTAATCTCAAACACGATAACATAATTGTATTAGATTGTTCTAACATAATTCTGTCTGGCGCGCTGGACGGTATCTACGAAGTCCGAGGCGAACGCAGCTACATGCCTGCTGACATCGGGCAACAGACTTCTAACCACTGGACCAAAATTCTGAGATGCGCGCGTGAGAAGATTGGCGAGTGATTCAGGGTCGTCAATTCCGAAATAACTTGCTTCGCCTTCTGTCTGCTCGCGGTGGACGTCGAGGTCAGACAAGATCATTGGCACGCCAAACGACTTCGCCTCTTCGACGGTTGTGCTCCATCCTTCCAATCGGGACGGATTGATTAAGCCCGTGCACGCACGCAGCAATGCGTACACATGCGACAGCGGAATCATTCCAAGATAGCGGAACGTCTCTTAAGACCCCGCGCCCGACCTGTCCCATGACCTGGTCGAAATATCCGGCTCTCGCGTCATCTTTGCTGCCCGAGGCAACAACGGCATCGAACCCGCGCTGCGCCAGGATGGTCAGTGCATCGACCACCACCTGGTGGTTCTTGTGCCTGTAAAACTGATTTGGCAGGTAGAAGTATTTCTCGGCAACATAGTGGTCGATCACCTCAGCCGGATTTGCGATCAGAAACGCCGGCGATGGCTGGGTCGCGAACCGCACACGGATGCGTTCGCCGCTCCTGGATATACTTTTGGAAGTCGCGAAGCGAGCTTTCGCTGCTGAGCATGATGGTCCGCCCGGATGCGATTTGCATGCGAAAACCGGCCTCGCGACGCCATCGCGCCACTGGCGGAAAAAGCTGGGCCAATCTTCCGTGCTGAAAATCGGGAAACCAGGCCACTGCCGGATAAGGCAGACGCCAGCCAAAAAAGCGGGCGTTCGAAAACAACGTCGATTTTCGCTTCCGGAATTCTGCTACCGCCGCATAGTCAAGCCCCAGCGCAAGAGCCGCAGCGAGACCGGCGCGCCTGCTTCGAAAGCCACCGATCGCGATGTCTCACGCCCGGTATCGCGCAAGCGCATCGAGATCGTCGTCACTGTCCTGCTCACCGCAAACACGACGGCGCAAACTCGCCCGGACGGTAACGATCCAGAGCCGCAAACAAATTGCTCTGATAATTATAGCCACCGGCCCAAAGCCGGCGGGGAATATACGTGAATGCGATGCGGAGCGGCGCCCGAGCGGTCAACCGGCCTGACCCTTGAACCACGAGACATAGTCCGCGAGGCCCCGTTCAACCGGAATTCTCCAGTCAAAGCGCAGCGCACGCAGCTTCGCGTCATCCGCCAGCAGGCTCGGCGGATCACCGGCTCGAACGATGCCGGAATACCGCACCGATATGCCTCCGCCCCAGTTCTTCACTGCGGCAACTATTCGCAACAGTCGTTCCAACCCCGGATCCGCCGTTGATCACCTGAAATGTTTCTCGCTGCGGCCTTCATCGATCTCGGCCAACAGCCGGGCGACGTCACGGACATCGGTCCAGTCCCGCACCTCCGCGCCTGTGCCTCCCAGCACCAGGTTTCGCTCTCCCGCCTGCAGGCGGGAGCAGATGTCCCACGGCAATTGCTTGCGCAAATTCGGCCCGTAGACCGAGAACAGCCGCGCCACCGTGCTGCGCAAGCCAAAGGTGACGGCGTAGCTTCGGCACAATTCTTCCATCATCAGCTTGTGCTGCCCGTAGGGCGACATCGGAAGCGTTGCGGCGTCCACCGCAATCGGCCCCTCGTGACCGGCGCCATAGACCGCCGCGCTCGATGCGACGATCAAGCGGCAATCCCTGGCCGAACCGCGGAGCCACTCCAGCAATCTGGCCGTGCTGGCAACGGTGCGCGAAAAGTCCTCAAACGGCTGCGCGATCGACAGCCCGACCGACGATCCGCCGGCCAGATGGAAAATCGTCGACGGCAGTCCGGAGCGCTCCGCAAGCGCATTGAGATTGGCCGCGTCGATCTCGCCGTTCAGCCAATGCTCCAAGCCGATGCGGCGCCTTTCGGCGTCGCCGATCGCGCCATGGCCGATGCCGTGAACGGTCCCCGATCAGCCAGCACCCGAACGAGATGCCGACCGATGAAGCCATTGGCGCCGGTAACCCACATATTCATAAGCATTTCCGCATGACTTAAGTTTCGCTTTCAAGAACGGATTTTACAACTAACGCAGGATTTCCCGCGACTACCGCATCGGCCGCAACATCCTTGGTAACAACCGAACCCGCAGCTACTATGGCGCGAGCACCAATCGTTACACCCCGCATAATGAATGCCCCTGCGCCGATCCAGACATCGTCGTTGATCTTGACAGGCCGCTCATCCAAGTTCAGTCGTGGCGGATGGCCCTTAGTAAAAATACTCTGGATCTGCCTGTGTCGTTCGCCAGGATCTATCGGATCAGTCAAATTATCGAAAATGTTGACATCATGTGCGATCAAAACCCTATCGCCGACCTTCACCAACGATCCCGACCAAATCCGCGAATTTTCGCCGACATAGCACCACGATCCGATATGAAGGAGAAGCAGGGCGTGCGCGAGTATCTCGCCGAAGACTATGAGTGAAGGGTTACGCGGAGTGGTGGTCTCTCACGGCGGGCTGGCTGCTGCCATGATCCAGGCCGTGGAGCAGATCAGCGGAGTGACCGGGGTGCTGTTTCCGGTCTCCAACACCGGGTGCGATCCCGAGTCCATCGAGCGCAGGCTCTCTGAAGCGATCGGGGACGGGCCGGCGGTGGTGTTCGTGGATCTTCCCAGCGGCTCCTGTTTCTTCGCGGCGATGCGGGCCCACAAGTCACAGACGGAGCTTCCGGTGGTCACCGGGGTCAACCTGCCGATGCTGGTGGATTTCGTGTTCCATCGCGGTGCTACCGCCGAGGAAGCCGCGCGGCGCGCTGCTGCCAAGGGCGGCGAGGCGATCCGGACCCGCTGATGTCCCTCATGCTGTACCGCATCGATGACCGGCTGATCCATGGTCAGGTGGTCATAGGGTGGGGCCGCCCGCTCGACGTGGGGTTCATCGCGCTGGTGGATGACCAGGTGGCTGCCAGCGACTGGGAGCAGGATCTCTACCGCATGGGAGTGCCACCCGAAGTCGAGGTGTTCTTCGCGAGTGTGATCGATGCGGCACGTCTCGCACCGGAATGGCGCAGCGATCCTCGCCCCGGCATCCTGCTCACGGCCGACATCGCGACGATGGTTGCTTTCCGGCAGAAGGCCCCACCG
Organism: uncultured Gemmatimonadales bacterium; assembly: GCA_963833365.1. Lineage (GTDB taxonomy): Bacteria > Gemmatimonadota > Gemmatimonadetes > Gemmatimonadales > GWC2-71-9 > DATBGE01. Next base: position 139,640 of record CAWHXS010000003.1, on the reverse strand, counting down.
GTGGAGGAGGTCAACCTGGGCGGACTGCATCGCAAGCCGGGCCGAACCCCGCGGCTCCCGTTTGTCTACCTCACCGACGATGAGTTCAAATCGCTGGAGGCGCTTCAGGCGTCCGGCACCCGGGTGACCGCGCAGGATCTGCCGACCGCTGCGGCCGTGCCGCTCGAGGCGCTCCGGTGATCTCGCTGCACGGAGCGACTCTCGGCTTCCTGCTGGCCTGGGGCACGGCTGTCGGGGTGGATCTCGTGAGCTGGCCGCAGGCGATGATCTCGCGTCCGCTGATCGCCGGTGCGGTGACCGCCGCGTTGATGGGAGACTTGGAGGGAGGACTGCGGGTCGCCCTCGTCATGGAGCTCTTCGCGCTCGACGTGTTGCCGGTCGGAGCCTCGCGCTATCCCGACTACGGACCCGCGACCGTGGGTGCGGTTGCATTGGCCGCGGGTCAGCCGTGGCAGGCGGCACTGGGGCCCGCGGTGCTGGTGGGGCTGCTCGCCGCGGTGCTGGGGGGCTGGAGCCTGCAATGGATCCGGGAAGACAACGCTCGCTCGATTCAGCGCAATGCCGCGGGACTCGCCGCGGGAGAGACCAGTACCATCGCGCGGCTGCAATACGCCGGCCTCGCGCGGGATGTGTTGCGCAGCTTTGGGCTCACCGCCGTTTCCCTGGCGGCGGCCGCCGCCCTGGGAGCACGCATGCCGATGCTGCCGAGCCTGCGAATCGTGACCGCGGTTGCGATCGGGGCCGGACTCGCCGCGGCAGCAGGGGGCGCACTGCGTAGCGCAGGCCGCGGCGCCCGGATGCGCTGGCTCGCCGCCGGCGCAGGACTTGGTCTCCTGATCACGCTGGTCCGATGACCGGGAAACTGCGCACCTTCCTGAGGCTGCTCGCGGTCCAGGGAGCCTGGAGTTACGAGCGCATGCTCGGCGTCGGTGTGGGGTTTGCCGCGACACCGATCCTCGAGGATCTCAAGTCGGCCGATCCGTCGCGCTACTCTGAGGCCGTGGTCCGCTCCGCGGAGTACTTCAACAGTCACCCCTACATCGCGGGGTTGGCGTTGGGAGCCAGCGTGCGGGCGGAGTACGAATTGGTGCCGGGACATCAGATCAGCCGGCTGCGTACCGCGCTCTGTGGTCCGCTAGGCTCGCTCGGAGACCGGTTCTTCTGGGCCGGCGTACTGCCGGCACTGCTCGGCGTGACCATTGTCGGGGTGGCACTAGGCCATCCCCTCGTGGCGACCGCCACATTTCTCGTGGTCTACAACGGAATTCGCCTGGCGACCAGCGTCTGGGCGCTCCGCACCGGGCTCGCCTCCGGTATCAGGGTTGGCCAGGCCATCGGTGCGTCGTGGTTACCCGCCGCGGCCGACCGCGCCGGCCTCGCGGCCGGCGGAGCGATCGGAATGGCGCTGGCGGTCGCCGGGGGGTGGCTCCTCGAACCCTTCCCGCTTCCAGAAGTCCTGGTGGCACTCGGGGTCATGCTGTTCGGACTGCTGGGCGCCTGGCGGTTTGGATCCCGGTTACCGGCGGTCCGCTTTGCGTTGCTGACGTTGAGTCTCGCGGCAATCTGGGCCTGGAGGGTAGGGTGACGACTCGCGATGCGACCGTAGTCAATCCACTGGGATTACACGCCCGCCCCGCGGCGGCGCTGGTGAAGCTCGCCAGTACCTTTCAGTCCCACATCGAAGTCGCCCGAGACGATGTCTCGGTGAACGGCAAGAGCATCATGGGAGTCATGATGCTGGCGGCCGAGTGCGGCAGTGTTCTCATCTTCAAGGCCGACGGGCCCGATGAAGAGAAGGCGGTGGAAGCGCTGGCCGCCCTTGTAGCCACGGGGTTTGGTGAACAGTGACGGAAGAGAGCCGTACCCTGCAGGGAATAGGGGTCTCGCCCGGAGTCGCGTTCGGGCCGGCGCTCATCGTGCGGCTCGATGTGCCGGATGTGCCCAACCGCGGTATCACTCCCGACCAGGCCGACGCCGAAGTCGCCCGGCTGCACGAGGCGGTGGCCGCTGTCGTCGAGACTCTGAGCTCGCTGCGCGACCGTGTTCTCCAGCGCGCTGGCCGGGAAGAGTCGCACATCTTCGACGCCCAGATCCTGATGGTGCAGGACTCGGAGGTGCTGGATGATGTCGAGCGGTTGATCCGGCAGAACCAGCTCAGCGCCGAAACGGCCTACGAATTCAAGGCGCTGGAGACTCGCGCGTTGTGGGTCAATTCCGGGGAAGCGATGCTGCGGGATCGTCTCGCCGATCTCGCCGCCATTCAGATCCGGGTGCTGCAGCGACTGCTGGGGAAGCAGGCGGACGACATGCTTCAGCTCCCCGCCGGTGAACAAGTCATCGTGGTTGCGCGGGAGCTGGCTCCGGGCCTTACGGTGCAGCTGGACCGCGACCACGTCCTCGGCGCTGGTGAGCGAGGAAGGCACCCGGACCTCTCACGCGGCGATCCTCGCTCACTCACTGGGCCTTCCCGCCGTCATGGGTGCCGCTGGTGCGCTGGACCTGATCGAGAGCGGCACCACGCTCCTTCTGGACGGACAGAGCGGCACCATCCTGCTCGATCCCGACCCGCTCCGAGCTGGAGCTGGCCAGGACCCAGCTCTCCCGGCGTCAGAAGCTGCAGTTCGAGCTCGACGCGGCGGTTTCCCAGCCCGCGATCACTCCCGACGGCGTCGCGCTGATCCTGATGGGTAACGTGGATTTGCCGGATGAGATCATCGCCGCGGCACGCAACGACGCGCAGGGTGTTGGCCTGCTCCGCACCGAGTTCCTGATTACCGGGCGCACCTCGCTGCCCACCGAAGACGAGCAGACCGACTACTTCCTTCGGGTGAGCGATTCCTTCCCCGGGCTTCCCGTAGTGATCCGGAGCTTCGACCTGGGTGGCGACAAGTTCCCGGCCGCCTTCCGCGCTCCCCAGGAAGCCAATCCCTTCCTCGGCTGGCGCTCCATCCGGGTCTGCCTCGATCATCCGGAGATCTTCCGCCCGCAACTGCGCGCCGTGCTGCGAGCCGCGGCCACCCGCAAGCTGCAGCTCATGTTGCCGCTGGTGACCCGGCTGGAGGAGCTGCTCGATTCCAAGGACATGATGCTTGAGGAGGCGCTCGCCTTGGCCCGCTCCGGAGTTCGGGCGGCGGCTTCAGTTCCGATCGGTGTCATGATCGAGACGCCGGCGGCCGTGCTCATAGCCGATCAGCTCGCCGCCCACAGCGCCTTCTTCAGTGTCGGCAGCAACGACCTTGTCCAGTACACCCTGGCGGTGGACCGGGGCAACGCCCGCCTGGCGGAGCGATTCACGCCGCACCATCCGGCGATTCTGCGGCAGCTCAAGATGATTCTCGACGCGGGCCGGGAACACGACATCACGGTCAGTGTCTGCGGCGAGATGGCGTCCGACCCACTCTCCGCCGTCCTGCTGATGGGTCTGGGATATCGCGTCCTCAGCGTGGCGCCGCCCTCGCTTCCACTGCTCAAGTGGGTCGTGCGGACGGTGCCCCTCAAGGTTGCCGAGGAGGCCGCCAGGACCGCACTCCTGGCCGACAGGCCGGCCGCGGTTACCGCCGCCTTACGGGATGCGGTCAAAGATTACATCGACGTACGGCTGCTCTAATAAGGCGCATGTTGCCGCGAGGGAAACGCAAGACTAGCTTGCCGTTCTGACGACCGAATATCAGGACTCTCAAAGCGAGGAGCTTTTCCGCATGGCCCGCACCGCCCGTCATGTCTTTACGTCGGAGTCAGTCACCGAAGGCCATCCTGACAAGGTCGCGGACCAGATTTCCGATGCGGTGCTCGACGCTATCCTGGCGGACGACAAGAACGGGCGCGTCGCCTGCGAAACCCTGGTAACCACGGGCATGGCCGTGGTGGCCGGTGAGATCACCACCACCACCTATGTCCACATCCCGGACCTGGTGCGGGATACGGTGCTGAAGATTGGCTACACCGATGCGTCGTACGGCCTAGACGGGCGTACCTGCGCTGTGCTCACTTCGATCGATCGGCAATCTCCCGACATCGCGATGGGCGTGGACCGCGAAGGCGCCGGCGATCAGGGCATGATGTTCGGCTACGCCACCAACGAGACTCGCGAAATGATGCCGCTGCCGATCATGCTGGCGCATCGGATCACCGAGCGGCTGGCGGCGGTGCGCAAGGGCCTGAATGGCCACCGGCCGATCGAGTGGCTTCGGCCCGATGGGAAGAGCCAGGTGTCGGTGGAGTACGAGGGCGCGCGCCCGCTGGGAGTCCGAACCGTCGTGGTTTCCACGCAGCATGCCGAGCGGGTAGGTCGCCGCGAGTTGAAGCAATCCACGATTCGTCAGACAGTCATCGAGGAAGTGATCCGGCCGGTGCTGGAGGAGCAGGGACTGGAGTCACGCGGCGTCAAGTTCCTCATCAATCCCACCGGACGGTTCGTGATCGGCGGTCCTCATGGAGACGCGGGTCTCACCGGTCGCAAGATCATCGTAGATACCTACGGCGGAATGGCGCGTCATGGCGGTGGCGCCTTCAGCGGCAAGGATCCGTCGAAGGTGGATCGCTCCGCGGCTTACGCCGCGCGCTGGGTGGCGAAGAACATCGTCGCGGCACGGCTGGCGAAGCGCTGCGAGGTGCAGCTCGCCTACGCCATCGGCGTGGCCGAGCCGGTCTCGGTGCTGGTGGACAGCTTCGGTACGAGTAGCTTGCCGAACGAGGCGCTGGAGCGGGTGGTGCGGGAAGTGTTCGACTTGACCCCGCGTGGCATCATCGCAGCCCTTGCACTGCGCAAGCCGATCTACCGTCCCACGGCGGCCTACGGCCACTTCGGCCGGAAGCCCTATCGTGGCAAGGTGAACGGCAAGAAAGTGGACTTTTTCACCTGGGAGCGCACCGACCGGGTCGACGCGCTGCTTCGGGCCCTACGCTAGCAAACGATGATTGAAGTCACCGTCGCGCACCTCGGCCTGGACCGCACCACCAATACGCCGGTGGTCATCCTGAGGGAAAAGGACGGCGAGCGGGTGTTACCGATCTGGATCGGGCCTGCCGAAGCAAGCGCCATCGCGATGGAGCTGCAGGGACTCAAGCCTCCCCGGCCGATGACCCATGACCTGCTGAAGCAGATCATCGTCGGTCTTGGCGCCGGGGTGGGCAAGGTGGTCATCAGCTCCCTCAAGGACAAGACCTACTTCGCAGAGCTGCTGCTGGTGCGGGACGGCCAGATCTACCAGGTGGACGCGAGGCCGTCGGACAGCATCGCCCTCGCCTTGCGACTCAATGCACCCATCTTCACCGATGCCTCGCTGCTGGAGCAGGGCAGCGTCGAATCGTCCGACCAGCCACCCGATCCGGGCCTCGATGCCGAACGGTTGCGCGCCTACCTCGAGAAGATGGATCCCCAGGATTTCGGCAAGTTCAATCCGTAAGCTGCCGCTGGTCTGCATTCTCATCCTGGCACCGGCTGGGCTCGTGGCCCAGGCGAACGCTCGCGCCGGTGGGAGGGTGATCGAGGTTCGTGGCTCGGACTCGATTCCCGCGCCGCGGACCAAGGTCGTGCTGCATCGGATCGGCCGGGACGTGCAGGGGCCGATCGATTCCATGCTGACCGACTCCCGCGGCGCGTTTCATTTCCGGTTCAAGGCCGATACCGCGGCCATCTTCCTGCTGAGTGCCCGGTTCGCGGGCATCGAATACTTCTCTCCCCCGGTACACACCGATCCGGCGTTGCCCGACACGGCAATGGTCCTGATCGTCTCCGACACCTCCTCCTCGGTACCGGTGGCCACGGGATCGCGCCATATCGTAGTGAGCCGGCCAGGCCAGTCAGGCGGCCGGGCGGTGCTGGATATAGTCGTGCTGGAGAATCGCACCGATCGGACCCGGGTGGCTGGAGACTCACTCGCGTCGTCATGGAGTGCGCCGACGCCGAAAGGTGCGGTAGGATTTCAGCCGGGGAACGGAGACTTCTCACCCGAAGCATTGCGGTTTTCTCACGACAGCGTCACGCTCGACGCCCCGATCGCGCCGGGTGAAAAGCGGGTGATCTTCTCCTACCTGCTGCCGATCGGGGAGAGCCGGGTCAGCTTTCCGATCTCGGATTCAATCGACGTCCTGAATCTGCTGGTCGAGGAGTCGACAGCGGACATGCACGGCGTACTCGACCCCCGCCGACACCGAACGGATCGAGGGCCGTGTCTTCAGGCGCTGGACCGGAGCGGTGGTACCGGGATCGAAGGTCGAGCTGGTCGTTCGCCTCGAACCAGGCGCAATGGCTGCTGCCGGTGCTGGTCGCGTTCGTGGGGACCGCGTTCCTCGTCGGGATTTCTCATTCTCAGGCGGAGAAGCGCTCCGATACCTGTCCGCGTCGCTCTCACCGATCCACTGGTGGACTCGCTGGCCCGGCTGGACGCGCGTTATGCCGGACGCGAAAGCGAGGTCCCGGCCGAGGAGTGGGCGAGCTTACGTTGCGGAACGAGCCCGCCTCAAGCGCGAACTGGAAGCCCATCTTGCGGGCGGTGGGGGATCAACCTAAGATTGCCCGTCCAACAATTGCTCACGCTGCGAGCGCAGATGCTCGGAAGCCGGTGTAAATCCGGCGCGGCCCCGCCACTGTAACGGGCACGACTTTCCTCACTCAGATGCCACTGGGATTTCCCGGGAAGGCGAGTGAGGGCCCGAAGCCAGGAGACCTCTGTGTTCGTGCCACCCGTAACACCCTCGGGGGAGGGAACGGTGGCGCGACGACCCGATTTTCGGAACGTCCGCCCATGTCTTCCTCTGAGACATGGGCGATTTTTTCATGCACCTCGTGGCGACGAGTCAGCATCCTGCGATCCACGGCCTTCGCGGCCGCGGTGCTCGTCGCCTGCGCTTCTCCCCAGGCCTCAGCGGGACGCATTCAAGTTGTAGATGATGCGGGTGACACCGTGCGTCTCGCGGAACCGGCGCGCCGCATCGTCTCCCTGATCCCCGCTACAACCGAGCTGCTCTTCGCCATCGGCGCGGGTCCCAACCTCGTCGGACGCACCGCCTGGTGCGACTATCCGCCTGCGGCGGCCCAAGTCCCCAATCTGGGAGACGGGATCCGCCCCAACCTGGAAGCCATCGTCGCCCTGCATCCTGATCTGGTCGTCCTCTATCGCTCGGCGCAGAACGCCGAAGCGGCGTCGGGATTGCGAGCTCTGAAGATCCCGGTGATCCAGATGAGTGTCGATCGCCTCGCCGATGTGGACCGGGTCTCCGCCGTGCTGGGGTGGCTCACCGGACGGGTCTTCTCCGCCGACTCTCTTGCTACTGCTTTCGATTCCGCGCTGGCACGGGCAACGGTCAGCGCCGATTCAGCTTCACGACCGAAGGTGTTGATCCTGGTCTGGGACCAGCCGCCGATGACGGTTGGAGCCGGAAGTTTTCTTACCGAGCTGGTGGAGCGGGCGGGTGGTCGCAATCTCTTCGCCGACGTTCAGGCATCATCGGCCCAGGTCAGCGTGGAAGCCGTGGTCAAGCGAGATCCCGACCTGGTTTTTGTCACCACGGAGGGGACTCCTGCCTTTGCAGAGCGGCCCGAGTGGCAGACGGTCCGCGCCATCCGGGAAAAGCGATTCCTTCGGGTGACCAATTCATCATACAACCGGCCGAGCCCTCGCGCGCCGGAGGCAATTACTCGGCTCTCCGCTCTCCTTCATCGCAGCCCATGAGATCACGCGGGTTGTGGCTCGGTGGAGGAATCTTGGCGGCGTTCGCCGTCGGCATCCTGACCGGGGCCGTGTCGCTCAGGCCAGCTGAGGTGTGGGAAGGCCTGGTGAATCCCGCCTCTCCCTCTGCTTCGATCGTGCGCGAGCTGCGATTGCCTCGGGTACTGCTCGCCTTTGCGGTAGGAGGAAGTCTTGGCGTCTGCGGCGGCGCCTTGCAGGCGATGATCAGGAACCCGCTCGCCGATCCATATCTGCTCGGCCTCTCCGGTGGATCGGGACTCGGCGCCGTGATCGCGATCTCGCTGGGTGGCGGAGGCCGGCTCAGTGTCCCGCTCGCCGCATTCGCGGGGGCGATGCTTGCCATTGCCCTCGTCTATCGGCTGAGCCTGGTCGAGGGCCGGCGAATGGATGTGAGAGTGCTACTTCTCGCGGGCGTTGTAGTCGGAGCCTTTGCGGTGGCGGTGATGAGTGCAGTGATCGCGCTGTCCGACTCCAGCCAGCTGCGCAACGCCTTCCTCTGGCTGCTGGGCGGGTTCGGCGGCGCCTCATGGCAAGGCCTCGGCACGTTCGCACTCTATGCGACGATTCCGCTGGCGCTCCTGTTCGCCAATGCGCGAGCGCTGGATCTCCTGGCACTCGGAGAAGACTCGGCCCAGCACCTCGGGGTCGAGCTGGAGCGCACCAAGCGCGTGGTCTATCTGTCGACAGGTCTCCTCACCGCGGTTGGTGTTGCCACCTGTGGGATCATTGGATTCGTCGGTCTCGTCGTCCCGCACGCCGTGCGCCGGCTCTGGGGACCGCTGCATAGGACACTTCTCCCGATCACGTTCTTCGTCGGTGGAGCATTTCTGGTTCTGGCCGACGCGCTGGCTCGCACGGTGGTACGCCCTCTCGAGTTGCCGGTCGGGGTGGTGACGGCGCTCGTGGGTGTCCCGCTCTTCGCGCTGCTGCTTCGCCGGACTCTTGCATGATCATCGCCGCCGGCCACCTCAGCGTGCACTATCCGGGAGCCCCGCGTCGCGCCCTCGATGGGGTGAGTCTCACCCTCGCCAAGGGCGAGCTGGTTGCGGTGGTAGGACCCAATGGAAGCGGCAAGACCACGTTGCTGCAGGCACTGCTCGGCGTAGTGCCTCACGAGTCCGGCACGGTCACGATCAACGGGAGACCAATCGGCGAGTGGCGCAGACCGGAATTGGCTCGGGTGATCGGTGTGGTGACTCAACGAGAAGAGCCGGCTTTCTCTCTAAGAGTACGAGAGTCGGTTTTCCTGGGCCGCTATCCCCATCTCGGTCCGATCGCGCCCCCGCGTCCTCAGGACTGGGCCGCGGTTGAGCAGGCACTTCAGCGCGCCGACGTACTTCGTCTCGCCGATAGGCGGATCGATACGCTCTCGGGTGGCGAATGGCAGCGCACCCGGGTGGCCCGTGCGCTGGCCCAAGAGCCAGAGGCGCTGGTTTTGGATGAGCCGACTGCAGCACTCGACGTGCGCCATGAGATGGAAGTCTTCGAGCTGATCCGGGAGCTGGTAGGTACGGGGTTGGGCGCGATCGTCGTCACCCACCATTTGAACCTCGCCGCGCGCTACGCCGATCGAATGCTGCTGCTCGAAGAGGGCAGGGTTGCCGCTGAAGGTCGGCCGGACGCGGTGTTGACCGAGGCCGTCGTGGCCCGGGTGTTCGACTGGCCGGTCGCGGTGATTCCGTGGAGCGATGGATCGCCTCAAGTGGTGCCGCTCCGGCCGGCGGAGAAGCGCCGATGAAGCGCCTCGCGATGATCGGCGTGCTTGCGCTCTTGTCTCGAGGGCGTGCTCGCTCAGGCGCCCTCGGAGGTGCGAGGCCGAGTGCTGGATGCCGACTCGGGTGATCCGCTCTCCGGTGCCGATGTATCGATCGGTGGGTTCCTCGTCACCACCGGGCGGGACGGGGTCTTCCTCTTCGGCTCGCTGGACGCCGGGCGCTATGAATTGCGAGTGAGACGAGTCGGGTACGCCCCGAGCATGCGTGGCATCGATGTGCTGCCCGGGCTGTCGCAGCAGATCGAGATCCGTCTGGCCGCGCAAGCGGTCGAGCTGGACACGATCACGGTCATGGCCGCGAACAGTGCAGGCCTCACCGCCAGTGGTGAATTCCTGCGGCGCCGGGGCTCCAATCTGGGCCAGGCGCTCGACGGATGGGAGGGCATTGCGATCCGCCGTGGCGCGGGCGGTGCCGCCGAGCCTCAGGTGCGCGGAGGAGCACCCGACGAAGTACTGGTCCTGCTTGATGGATTCCCGGTCAATGATCCGTTCACCGGTCGCGCCGACCTGAGCCGCATTCCCACCGCTGGAGTTGAGCGCGTGACGCTGGTGCCGGGTGCCCAGGGCCCCAGAGAAGGGAATCGGGCGATTTCGGGTGTCATTAATGTGGAGACCAAGCGTCACTTCGCTCCGCAAGTCTCCGGAAGTGTCTCCTCCTACAGTGCCGCAAATCTCTCCGGCGCGGGCAGTGCCGGCCCGGCGACGCTCTTCGTCGCGCATGAATGGCTCCCCGATGGATACGCCTACGACGTGCCGCCGGTGCGAGGCTCGGGAGAAGCGGACCGGCAGAACGCGGGCGGCGGAATCTGGAGCTTCAACGGCAGGTTGTCTCTGGGCGCGGATTTCACGCTTCGAGGCACCGCGTCGGATCGAGGCCTCCCGGGTCCGGTCACAAATCCGACGCCAACGGCTCAGGCCGTTGATCGCTCCGTCCTGTTGGGATTCCGCACGACCAAGGCTGTCGAGTTCCGCGGCTCATTCCAGTGGTTGTCGAGTACCTATCGCGACGCAACGCCTCCGGTCGGCGCTCCCTATGATGCCTCGACCAATGGAATTGGAGTCTCGGCTGGGTTGGGAACCAGCTGGCAGGTGCGATTGGCTGGACTCTCTGGCGATGTGGGCACCAGGATCGAAGGACGCCATGATCGGTTCTCCGGCGACCGGATCGCCGCCGACGCCCGGTTCACCTCGGGCGCCGTTCGCCTCGATGCTCGGCTTCGACCGCGCGGAGCAGAGTCATTCAGCATCTCGCCGGTCGTCCGCATGGACATGTGGACGGATCTCTCGTCTCCGATCGTCTCCGCGCGCGCCGATCTCGCCTGGCAACATAAGGAAACAGAAATCACCGCGGGCTTCGGCAACGGCGTTACGGTACCGGTCCTCGCGGACCTCTTCTTCCGCGAAGGGAACGGGGTTCGCCTGAATCCCGATCTCCGGCCGGAGCGGGTGCGCTGGGAGATCGAGGGCGGCGTTCGCCAGGAGCTGGGAATCCTCGCCGGCGCCTCGGTTTCGGTCCGGGGCTTCAAGGGTGAGGTGGGCGACATGGTCCTCTGGGGCCTGAGCCCGGCGTACGGCTTCGTGTGGACCCCTCGCAACTTCGATGTTCGGCGTGAGGGAGGCGAGTTCAGTCTATCGGTGCGGCCGTTCCGCCAACTTGCGATCACGGGCTCCGGGACCATCGCCTCGGTAACTCGCGATGTGGCGAACGGGTCACAGGTGCTCTATCGACCGCTGGGCACCGCCGATGGCGGAGTTCTCTGGCAACCGGGGCCCTGGTCGTTCGACGCTCGCTGGCATTACATCGGAATTCGCTATCCCAACAGCTCCGGCATCAATCCGCTCCCGGCATTCGGCCTCCTCGACGCCGCGATCGAGCGCCGCATCACCCAGTTCCTCCTCTTGCGTGGCGAAGTCCACGATATCACGGATCGCCGCGCGGAATTCATTGCCGGGTTTCCCAGTCCCGGTCGCAGCTTCACCTTCTCGCTCACAGCAGGAACGCCATGAAACGTCTTGCCTGTCTTGTCGCCGTCCTTGCAGCCATATCCGCCTGTGCCGATACCACTGCTCCGGCCCCGCCGGCCACCGAGGTTCTCCTGGTCGTGAATAGCACCGAGGTGAGCCTCAGCGTCGTCCCGGTGGATGACCCCGCCGCGGCAATCACGATCCCGCTCGGCGGCGTCAGCGCGACACCGGTCAACGTCAGCGCGCTCAACGGCGTTGCGATCGTGCCGATGGGGCTCGACAATGCGGTTGCCGTGGTGGATCTCATCACCGGCACCGTGGCGCGCACGATTCCCCTCGAGGCGAATTCCGGCGCCACCGGTTCCGCCATCGTGGACGATTCGATTGCCTACGTGGCGAATCCCAATCTCAACACGGTCACCAAGGTCAATTATCTGACCGGCGACACCGCGAGCGTGGATGTTGGCGTCTACCCGCAGGGGGTGGTGTACACTCGCGGGCGTATCTTCGTGATCAACGGCAACCTGGTGAACTTCGCCGTGGCGGGGGAGAGCTGGATCACGGTGATTGATCCGGCCACCAACGCCAGGGCCCCAGGCATCGATTCGATTCCGCTACCGGGACCGGGCAATGCGGGACTCGGCGCCACCGTGTCCCCCGACGGATTGATCTACGTCATGAATACCGGTGGCTACGCCAGCGCCGACCGGGGACGCCTCTCGGTCATCGATCCGGTGGACCGAGTCGAGCTCGGCAACTTCGGTGGATTCGGCCGAGCCCCCGGCCCGCTCACCGCGATTACCGGCCGGGTATACATCAGCTCCTATGACGAAGGGGTCATGACTTTCGATACCCAGAACAGCCGTGTCCTCCACGGAGCGGGAGATGGGGTTCCGATTCCGTCGAACTCCGCGGTGCAGGTGGATAGCAAAGGCCGGATCTACGCCCTGGAGACAGGTCCTTGCGCCGGCGGTACGCCGGGAGTCGCCCACGTTCTCCGTCAGGATCTGACGGAAAGCGGTACCATCGCGCTGGGTGAATGCCCGGTCGGCGCCACCACGAGCCAGATTCCGCCCTCGCCCTAGCGCGGCGGAAGCGAGGCATCGGCTGTTAGTTTTCCTGCATGCCTCTGGTCTCTACTCCAGCCGTAGTGCTTTCGACGATCCGCTACGGCGAAACCTCGAAAATTGTCCGGCTGGCTACCCGGGACTACGGCGTCCAGTCGGTGATCGCCAAAGGTGCGTTGCGACCCCGGAGCCGCTTCGGCGCCGCGATGCAGTTGTTGAGCCTGGGGCAGGCTCACATCATCATCTCCGAGCGGCGCGATCTTCAGGTCCTGACCGCCTTCGACCTGCAGCGGCTCCATGTCGCCTTGGCGCGGGACATGGACCGCTACGCCGCCGCGTCGGCGCTTGCCGAAGTGACGATGCGGTTTGCACCCGCCGATCCCCATCCCGAGATCTACCAGTTTCTCCACCTCGCCCTGGCACAGCTGGAAGAGGCTCCCGAGCACGAGGTCCCGGCGCTGGGGATCAAGTTGCTTTGGGGTCTGGCCGGTATTCTTGGCTTCGCGCCCTCGCTCGAGGATTGCGCTCGCGACGGCGTCCCGGTCGGAGCCGAGGGACCGATGGCGTTCAGCGCCGAGGACGGCGGCGCCCTGTGCGCCCGTTGTGCCAGAGAGCGACAGTCTGCCCGGCTCCCCGCGTCGGATCGCGCGGACCTCGAAGTTCTGCTCTCGGACGCTGACGCCGTACCGACGCTCGACGAACGTCACGCCGCCGCCCACCGCAGGCTGGTAACCCGATACATCAGGTATCACCTCGGCGAAGGCGCCGAGTTGCCCGGCCTCGAGTTCTGGTGCGCCCGGAGCTGGAGCGCCGCATGATCATCGGCACCGCGGGGCACATCGATCACGGCAAGTCGACGCTGCTGGAAGCGCTCACCGGGCGTCGCATGGATCCGCTCGCGGAAGAACAGCGACGTGGTATTACCCTCGATCTTCACTTCACATCGCTCGACCTGGGCGACGGAGTCACCGCCGGCGTAGTGGATGTTCCGGGCCATGAGGATCTGGTGCGCACCATGGTTGCCGGTGCGGCCGGGATCGACCTCGTCCTGCTCGTCGTGGCCGCGGACGAGGGCATCATGCCCCAGACCAGGGAACACCTGGCGGTGGTCCAGCAGCTCGGCATTCCAGCCGGTATTCCGGTGATCACCAAGGTGGATACGGTCGAACGCGAGTGGGCGGAGATGGTGGCACTCGAGGTAAGCGAATGGCTTTCGGAGGGCCCGGTCCCCTTTTCATCACCAATACTTATTTCGGCGACTCGTGGTGATGGCATCACCGAGTTGCGCGAGCGGATCAGGGAACTCGCGAAGGGTCTCCCGTCGCGTCCACTCGACGACCTGTTTCGCCTTCCGATCGATCGCGCGCTCTCGGTTGCCGGTGTGGGAACCGTGGTGACCGGGACCGCATGGTCGGGGAGCCTCGCCCGGGGCGAGACGGTGCGCGTCCTCCCCTCCGGTCGCGTAGGCCGAGTGCGGACCATCCAGAACCACGGCAGCGATCTCGAGCGAAGCGTTCCGGGAGCGCGCACGGCGGTCGGCATCGCGGGGATCGAGCGCGAAGACATTCACCGGGGTGACGTGCTGGTCCGGGAAACCGAACCCTGGGCCGCGACCGCCGTACTGGATGCCGTGGTGACCTTGATCCCGTCCGCGCCACGCCAGCTCTCTCACCGGGGCAGGGTGCGGGTCCATCTGGGGTCTGCCGAGGTTCTGGCAAGGGTACGTCTCAAGTCTCCCTTGCTGCCGGGGCAGACGGGTGCGATTCGCCTTCTGCTGGAAACGCCGACGGTGGCGCGGGGAGGAGACCGGTTCGTGTTGCGCAGCTACAGTCCGGTGGAGACGATTGGAGGCGGATGGATCACCGACCCTGATCCTCCCCGCCGTTCTTCGGCGCTCGAGCCCGGCCTGACCGAGCAGGACCCCGCGCGACGCGGGGAGGCACTCGTAAGACGCAGACCCGCCGGTCTCGAGAGTGGGCGACTTCCGCTCCTTCTTGGCATTACATCCGGCGCTTCCGGCCAGGTGGCGATCGCGGGTGCGACCCGGCTCCCGTCCAACTGGATCGTGCCGGAGGACCAAGTCGACCTGGTTCAGTCACAATTGATGACCGCGGTCGCGTACTACCAACGGGGGCATCCTGCGGAGCAGGGAGCCCCTCAGGAAACGTTGCGCCACGGCGTCAGGCAACCGCCGCACCTGGTGGATGCGGCGCTGCAACGGCTGGTGGTAGCGAAGCGACTCGTGACGGCGGAGGGGTTCGTTCACACTCCCGACTTCAAGCCCGGAGTCGAGGGCGGGTCCGCCTTGATCGGTCGCCTGGTCGAGCTGGTACGAGCCGGAGGGTTGACCCCACCGGATCTCGCCGAGTTGGAGCAAGCCGCCGGGGCGAAGGGGGTGCGGGACGCCCTGCGTCTCGCCGCTCGGAGCGGTGAGATCTCTCAAGTGGAGCCCGAGCGGTACTACTCGGCGGAGGCTCTTGGGCAGTTTCGCGCCGCGCTGGTCGAGCTCGGCTCCAAAGGTCCGATCACACCACCGGCCCTCCGGGACCGTCTGGGCCTGAGCCGGAAGTACCTGATCCCCTTATTGGAGTGGGCTGATCGCGAACGAGTCACCGTCCGCTCGGGGGACGCCCGCCGGCTGGTGGGCCAGTGAGCCTGCCTTGCCTGCGGTCTCCCAGCCGGACATTTTTGCCTTAAAGCAATGATGAGGTGACCCATGGTCAGTTTGCGCTGGCCGGGGTGGAGCCTTGCAATCCTGGCGCTGGGAAGTTGTCCCTTGGCCGCCCAGGAGCGCGGCCCACCGCCGCCCATAGAGTTGCGTGACAATTTTCCAAATCCCTTTTTCCCTTCGACGACGATTCCGTTCGTCATTCATCCCGAAGTCTGTGAGCGAGGCCATCAGCCCCTGGTTAGTCTGAAGATCTACAACGTGCTGGTGCAGGCAGTGGCAGTACCGGTCTTACACAATCTGAATGGAGAACCAATCAACGATATCCATTTGAGCTGCGGGGCTTACGAGGCCTTCTGGGACGGGAAGTTTGCTGATGGCAAGCGTGAGGTGACGCCCGGGGTCTACTACGCACAGCTCACGGTGGATGGCCAGCGGTTTACGCTCAAGTTGATCGCGAGGAAGTGACGGACGCCGGGGCGGACGAAAAGAGCGGACGAAAAGAGCGGACGAACGGAGCGGACGAAAAGAGCGGACGAACGGATCGGACGAACAGCGCGGACGGGCGGACGGAGGGTGGGATTGAGATTCTAGCCCTGTACCGCATTGCTTCACGGTCCGCTCAGTTGTCCGCCATGGTCCGCTCAGTTGGTCCGCTCAGTTTCGTCCGCAGTCCGCCGGTCCGCTCAGTTGGTCCGCTCAGTTGGTCCGCTCCGTTCGTCCGCCGGTCCGCCCCGTCCGCCCTGTCAATACGGCAGGGAAATCGGGTACACCGCTTGCCATCGCGGGGCCCGAGAGAGAAAATCCCCCAATGATCAGACCTGAACGACTGACCATCAAGGCCCAAGAGGCCTTTCGCGATGCCGCCGCCGACGCAGCACGGCGGGGCAATCCTGTTACCAACGACGCCCACCTCTTCGCCGCCCTGCTGAACCAGAGCGAAGGCGTCGTGCGCCCGCTGCTCCAGAAATCCGGTCTCAACATTACAGCTCTGCTGGAGGAGATCGAGCGCGAAATCGCCAAGTTTCCCACTCAGGCCGGGGCGACCGCCGAACCGACCCTGAGCCGGGAGCTTACCCGCGTCTTCGATCGCGCCGAGAACGAGGCCAAGTCGCTCGGCGACGCCTACGTCTCGGCCGAGCATCTGCTCCTGGCGCTGGTAGACGAAAAGGGCACCACGGCCCGCGGGTTGATGAGCGCCCATGGCATCTCCGCCAAAGAGCTGCGCGCTGCGCTCGAGGGAGTGCGGGGAGCCCATCGAGTGACCGACCAGTCGCCCGAGGAGAAGTACCAGGCCCTCGAACGCTACACGAGGAACCTCACCGACCAGGCGCGGAACGGGAAACTGGATCCTGTCATCGGCCGGGACGAAGAGGTGCGCCGGGTGATGCAGGTCCTGTCGCGGAGAACCAAGAACAATCCCGTGCTGATCGGCGAGCCTGGCGTCGGCAAGACGGCCATCGTCGAAGGATTGGCTCAGCGTATCGTCAATGGGGACGTTCCCGAATCTCTGCGCGGGAAGCAGATCGTGGCCCTGGATATCGGCCTGCTGCTGGCCGGTGCCAAGTACCGCGGCGAGTTCGAGGAGCGGCTCAAGGCGGTGCTCAAGGAGCTGACCGAGAACGAAGGGCGCTACATCGTTTTCATCGATGAGCTTCATACCCTGGTTGGCGCCGGTGCGGCCGAGGGTGCCGTGGATGCGAGCAACCTGATGAAGCCGGCGCTGGCCCGCGGCGAGCTTCACGTCGTCGGTGCGACCACGCTGGACGAATACCGGAAGCACGTCGAGAAGGACGCTGCTCTGGAGCGGCGCTTCCAGCCGGTCCTGGTCGGTGAGCCCAGCGTCGCGGATACCATCGCGATTCTGCGCGGTCTCAAGGAGAAGTATGAGGTGCATCACGGGGTCCGGATTACCGACAACGCACTGGTCGCCGCCGCGACTCTCTCGGACCGCTACATCGGCGACCGCTTCCTCCCAGACAAGGCGATCGACCTGGTGGACGAGGCCGCGAGCAAGCTCCGCATGGAGATCGACAGTCTGCCTCAGGAGATCGACGAGGTTGAGCGTCGAATTGTCCAACTCGAGATCGAGCGCCAGGCATTACAGAAGGAGAAGGACAAAGCCGCCAGAGAGCGCCGCGCCGCGGTCGACAAGGAGATCTCCCAGCTACGCGAGCGCACCGACTCGATGAAGGCGCAGTGGCAGGCTGAGAAGGCCGCGATCCAGGAACTTCAGACCCTGAAGACCCAGCTGGAGAGTCTGCGTACTGAGATGGATCAGGCCACCCGAAAGGGAGACCTCCAGAAGGCGGCCGAGTTGCAGTACGGCCGTATTCCGCAGCTGGAGCAGAAGATCGCCAGCCAGGAGAAGCGACTGCAGGAGATCCAGAAGTCCGCCCGCTATCTCAAGGAAGAAGTGGAAGCGGAAGAGATCGCCGAGATCGTGGCGAAGTGGACTGGCATTCCAGTCTCCAAGATGCTCGAATCCGACCGCGAGCGGCTGACGAGGCTCGAGGCCGAATTGGCCAAGCGCGTCGTGGGACAGGAAGCGGCGGTGCAGGCCGTCGCGAACGCGGTGCGCCGGAGCCGCGCCGGCTCTGGCCGACCCCAATCGTCCCACAGGATCCTTCATCTTCCTGGGCCCGACCGGTGTCGGCAAGACGGAGACTGCGCGTGCGCTCGCCGAGTTCCTCTTCGACGACGAGCGGGCCATGGTTCGCCTCGACATGTCGGAGTACATGGAAAAGCACTCGGTAGCGCGCATGATCGGCGCTCCGCCGGGCTACGTCGGCTTCGAAGAAGGTGGCCAGCTGACCGAGGCGGTGCGCCGGAGGCCCTACAGCGTGCTGCTCTTCGACGAAATCGAGAAGGCACACCCCGACGTCTTCAACGTGTTGTTGCAGATCCTGGATGACGGGCGGCTCACCGACAGTCAGGGCAGGGTCGTGGACTTCCGGAACACCGTCATCATCATGACCTCGAATCTCGGGAGCCACCTGATCGTCGAAGCGGGGGATGTGCCGGATGCCGAGGCCTGGTCCCTGGTCGAACGGAACGTGCTGGAGCAGTTGCGCCAACACTTCCGGCCCGAGTTCCTGAACCGGGTAGACGAGATAATCGTTTTCCGCCAGCTGACCCGGGACGATCTGGCGAAGATCGTGGATCTGCAATTGACCGGGCTGGAGCGCTTGCTGGCGCAGCGGCAGATCAAGCTGGTCGTGAGTCCCGAGGCTCGTCAGTTCCTGGCGCAGGAGGGCTACGATCCGGTGTACGGCGCTCGTCCGCTCAAGCGGGTGATTCAGCGCCGGCTGCAGAACCCGATCGCGTTGGAGCTGCTCGAGGGCGCCTATAGCGAGGGAGATACGGTAATGGTGGATGTGCAGGGCGGAGCGCTGCGTTTCACCCGGAAGGGACGGGCACCCGAGGCAGTGAGTGCCTGAGTCGCCGCTCCGGCCCGAAGATCGTACCGGGCTCGAGCGGGCACTCGAACTGGCCAGGACGGCGGAAGCAGCAGGCGAAGTACCGGTCGGCGCTGTTGTAGTGCAGGAGGGAGTGATTCTCGGCGAGGCTCACAACGAAACGGTGGCTCGCCGGGATCCGACCGCCCATGCCGAGTTTCTCGCGTTGCAGCGCGCCCTCTCCCACACCGGCGAAGATCGTCTTCCCGGCGCAACTCTCTACATCACGCTTGAACCTTGCGCCCAGTGCGCCGGCGCCATCGTACTGGCGAAGGTGGGTCGTGTCGTCTTCGGGGCGTGGGACGAAAAGGCCGGCATGGCGGGATCTGTCGGCGATCTGCTGCGACACCCCAGGCTCAATCATCGCCCGGAGGTGAGGGGTGGAGTCATGGCGGAGGAATGCGGCGCGTTGCTGCGGCACTTCTTCGAACAGCAGCGCCGCGCTACCCCTGACTGAAGGGTTCCGTCATTGCGAGCCAGCGAAGCTGGCGAAGCAATCCCACCCGCCATCCATACCACGAAAAACGGGGGGAGGCGGCCCCTGCACCAATGCTGTCAGAAGCAGTAGCCACCATCCCTCCGTCTATGACAGGCCGACCACGCCCGTCATGTCCTGCCCGAATTCGCCTTACGGCTTCGGCGCCGTCGTATCGCGCGCCGCCGGCGATGTCGTCTGACCCGAAGGCTCAAGCTTACCGCAGGCGATGACCGCCCTGTCCGACTTCGACTTCAGGACGCTCACCGAATACTCTCCTCCCGCTTTGGGCTGGAAGGGAACATTGGCCCGTGCAGTACCACGGCCTTCGGCGTCCACCTTGATGGGCGGATAGGTGCCCTCGACCGACATCGCCTCGGTGCCGCAGCGGCCGGAGCCGATCTTCCAGGGATACTCACCCGGTGTGGCGCCGTTGATCGAGATGGCGGCCCACGATCCTCCGGTCGCCTTCGCGGTATCACCCGGCACCTTGGTGGTGTCCGGTTTCTGCATGCTCGGCGCAGCCGCATCGCTGACGTCTACCGTCGCCGTCCCGGTAATGTTCGACCCACCGACCGAGCTGAGAGTCGCCATCCAGGTTGTGTTGAACGGCGTAGCCAGAGCCCATAGAACACCGGCTCCGGCACAGAGCGTGAGTTTGCGTACCAACATGTGCTTCTCCGGCTGAGATTCTACGTTCACGTCAGGCCTTCCTGGCTACGCGCTTACGGCTTGGGTGCAGTCGTATCGCGCGGGGGCATCTGCATCTGGTCCCCACCACCCTTCAGATCGCCGCAGGAAATGACGGCCTTGTCCGTCATGGACTTGTGCACGTTCACCGAATAGTCGGTGCCGGGCGTCGGCTTGAAGCTGATGCTCGCTTCGGAAGTGCCCTTGCCATCCGCCGCGACCTTGATCGGCTTATACGGGCTTTCACCGCCTACCGGGGGCCCTGCCGAGCCACACTTGCCCGAGTGTACATGCCAGGGATACTCGCCTGCCTTCGCTCCACTGATCGTGATGCTCGCCCTGGCGGTCTCGCCAGCGGGGGCCGGAGCGGCCTTCTTGGCGGAATCGTAGGCGCCCGCAGGCGGAGCCTGATCGGGTTTGGCCATGCCGGCGTCCGGAACGTCAACCGTCGCTGTCCCGCTGACGGACGAGCCGCCGACGGGCGAGAGGGTAGCGGTCCAGCTGGTGACGATGGGCTTGGCCAGCGCGAACAGGAGTCCCACTCCTGCGCATAGCGTGAGTTTGCGTGACAGCATTTTTCCTTCCTCCTACTGAGATTCTACATTCACCTCGGGCACACACTCCGGCATTTGCGCCTTCCTGGCTCGGTGGGGCGATGGCGGAGGAATGCGGCGCCTGCTCTTTCATTGCTTGAGCGCCAGCGTCACAAACCTCCGCCTGACATGAAGCGCGGGAGCGCCCCGCTCCCGGTCCTGCTACGCGCTTACGGCTTGGGTGCAGTCGTATCGCGCGGGGGCATCTGCATCTGATCGCCACCGCCCTGCAGATCGCCGCAGGAGATGACGGCCTTGTCCTTGTTCTGCACGTTCACCGAATAGTCGGTGCCGGGCGTCGGCTTGAAGCCAATGTTGGCCTGCGCCGTGCCCTTGCCATCCGCCGAGACCTTGATCGGTGAATAGGCGCTCTCGGACCCTACGGCCGGCCCATTCGAACCGCACTTGCCCGAGGTAACACGCCAGGGATACTCCCCTTCTTTGGCTCCACTGATCGTGATGCTGGCGCGAGCCGATTCGCCACCGGGGGCCGGAGTGGCCTTCTTGGCGGAATCGTAGGCGCCCGCAGGCGGAGCCTGATCGGGCTTGGCCATGCCGGCGTCTGGAACGTCAACCGTCGCCGTCCCGCTGACGGCCGAGCCGCCGACGGGGGAGAGGGTGGCCGTCCAGCTGGTAGCGATGGGCTTGGCCAGCGCGAACAGGAGTCCTGCTCCTGCGCACAGCGTGAGTTTGCGTGACAGCATTTTTCCTTCCTCCTGCTAGAGTATGGATCTGGAAGTCGAAGACTCCCGGTTCATGTCGTGGCGCGGGATCTGGTTCCGGCGGCCCCGCACCACCATTCCTGCCTGCCGCCGTAAGTGCCTGAGTACGAGTCGTACTCCTTCCTTGCCTCCGGCCGCCTGAAGGCGGCGGCGTCCTGCAGCGCCGGCCACTCAGGCACTGGCGCTATCCTCCTCGATGGGCATTGCCCGGAGCGAGCGTCCACCGACACCACGGCGCCGGAACTGCTCGGCGAGACGGGTGTATTCGGTGCGGATCTTCTCCTGGGCATCCTCGTCCAGCTCCTCCAGGTCGAGCAGCAGATTGCGCGCAGCGGGGAGCACCCGAATCAACTCGTCGAGCTTGATCTGGAGCGCCATCGTATCCCGGTTCTGCGTGTTCTGAATCAGGAACACCATGAGGAACGTGATGATCGTGGTTCCGGTGTTGATGACCAGCTGCCAGGTATCGCTGAACCCGAACAGCGGCCCGGTCACCGCCCAAATCAGCACAATGGTGACCGCGATACCGAATGCCACAGGCCGCCCAGTCCAGCGGGCGCCGTGTTTGGCGAATCGTCCAAACCACGTGTCGTTATCCGATCATGGAATCCTCGGTGCCAGGAACCGGTTCCACCCGATTGCCGTCTTATCGACCCGCCTTGATGTCACGCTCCGTTTCATACTGCTCTCGAAATTCCTTCACCTGACGCTCGGCCTCTTCCTTGGCCTCACCGTAGTGGGTCTGGATCAAGCCGCTCAGGCGATCCCAGTTACCGCTCACGATGTCGAGCTGATCATCGGTCAGCTGACCCCAACGCTGTTTGATTTTTCCTTTGAGCTGTTTCCAGGTGCCTTCGATCTGGTCCGAATTCATGAAATCGACTCCCTTCAAAGGATCACGGTGGATGTCCACCGATGTAATGCATTTGTTAACTGGCCAGACAAATGAAATGGCGCGAACCCGTCCACCGACGGAATCCGCGCCTTCGACTGAAGGGGCCAACTCCCCTTCCGACCAGGCGGCTTGGCCCGATGCCAAGCCATCATTGTTCCAACGTTGACAGTTTACCAAGCGACGTGATCACTCGAAGTGCCGAGGATCACATTTATTTCACGACTTTACTCCGCACCCAGCATTACCCTCGGCGTTGGTCGCCGTTCGGCCAGCCGTGACAATCTCACATCGGTGGCTCCTTCTCCTGCAGGGTCATGTCCAACATGTCAGCTGCGTCATGAAGACTGAGCAAGAGGTTGAAAACGCTGAAGGCGCGGGCGACCCCCGAACAGGGCCAGCATCCGCGCCTTCGACTGAAGGGACTCTCTCCCTTCCGACCAGGCGGCTTGACCTTGAGTCAAGCCTGCACTGTTTGATCCTTCGCGCAGATTAGGGATATCGCAGGGGTCCGCGTCAAGGGGGCCGCACACATTTTGATGAGGGGTGCTTTCCAACTTGCGAGCCTGCATTACTTTTCGTCCTCGCATTGTCGTTTCAGTGGACAAGTATCCGAGTGGCTGAAGGAGCCGGTCTCGACCGGGGCTCAAGCCCCGGCTCGGCAGTTGTCGCTGAAGCGACAGTCAACGACGCTGATGGCTCATGGCTGATGGCTTATGGCTGATGGCTGATGGCTGATGGCTGACGGCTTATGGCTGACGGCTTATGGCTGACGGCTTGCAATAGCAGGACAGGTGTCCGAGTGGCTGAAGGAGCCGGTCTCGAAAACCGGTAAACCCGTAAGGGTTTCGAGGGTTCGAATCCCTCCCTGTCCGTGTTCTCCTCTCGCTGAAATTTTCTTCAGCGTCCCCATCTTCTTCTCAAATGCCTCCCTGTAGCACGCTTGCCACCCTCGCCTGTGGCGGCCTTACCACTCTTACGGAGATTTCGACCGAGCGGTATGTTGGCGCCCGTTCCTCCGGCGGTCCCGGTGAGGTCCGGCCGGATCTTGCAGGTCCCCTTAATAGGAGATGAACAGGATGCGCCTCCCCTCCTCATTACGCGTTGGGCCGCGGTCGATCAGGTCCATGGCGGTTCTCTCGGGATTCATCGCGCTGGGACTCGGAGCCTGCAGTTCCGACAGTAACGGCGGCGGCGGTGGTGGCGCGGGGACGTCATCCTTCGTCGGCACGGTCGTAGGCGGAGCCGACAACGACGAAAGCGGATCACTCACCTTCGACATTGCGGGAACCGCTCTCGCGCCACCGGCCTCGATCACTACGAATTCGTCGGCAACGCTCACGGTGACGGGCACGCTGACCCTGGTCAGCCCGGCGGCGGGCACCGTTCCCCTTACCGGAACGTACGATGACGCCACCAACGCACTCGACCTTTCGGGTGGCGGGTACGCCTTCACTGGCGTCTTCGACGGCACCAGCCGCTTGCAGGGGACCTACAACGGCGCCAACGGTCCCGGCTTGTTCGTGACCGCCCTGGATCTCGGCAACGCGGTCGCCTTCTGCGGCACCTTCGACGGCGACGACGACGGGACCTGGAACTTTCGTGGTGAACGGAACCACGCTGTCCGGAAGCGCCCTGACCTCCTCCGGGGATGCCGCTCCTCTGGACGGGACAGTGGCCGGCACAGACGTTACCATCGTCAACCCGGCCAATCCCACCGGGCCGCCGTTGGCTACCGGGACCATCGACGGTACCAGCGCGACCGGAACCTGGGATACCGGAGCTGGTCAGAGCGGAACCTGGGCCGGCAACGGCTGCTGAACTTCTGATTGCGGCGCGGCGCGGAGGCCTGAGATCTTCCAACAGGCTTTCCGCGCCGCGTTTTCGTTTGCCGCAGATGAATGCAGATATACGCAGAGAGTTCGCCACCATATTAGCCTGCCAATGCCTCTTATTCATGAGGCAATATATCGATCGGCAACAGGCTTCATCTCGGCGAGTTTGGTAGAGGCCGCGGATCAACGCGGATGAAGAAGCTCGGTTGATTCAATAGGTGGGGCCAGTACCCCTGCAGGATTATCTGCGTTTATCTGCGTTCATCTGCGGCTGAATCAAAGCCTCCTATTCACGCGGCCATTCGGTAAGAATGCAGGGCATCGATCGTTTCGTCGGATCCTTCCTCGGTCTCTGTCTGGGCGACGCGCTCGGAGCCCCAGTCGAGGCCGCCTCACCCGATGTCGCTCGTCTCTACGTCGATCAGGAACTCCGGGCCGGACGAGCGGGCCATCGCGGCCGCGGCGAGTTCCCCTTCGGTCAGGTCACCGACGACTCCCAACTCGCGCGCGAGCTGCTGATCTCCATCGCCGAGCGCGGGGAAGCCGATCCGGCGCACTTCGCGTCACGCCTCGGTGGTCTCGTCGCCATGAACCGGGTAATCGGGGCAGGGCCGGGCACCATCGCGACTGGAGGGCGACTGCAGCAGGGCGTCCCCTGGAATGAGGCGGGAGTGCCCACACCATACTGCGGCAATGGAGCCGCCATGCGCGTGGCACCGCTCGGCGTTCTCTGGGCCGACGATTCGTCGCGCCTCATGCGAGCAGTGGTGGAGCAGGCCCGGGTGACTCACCACGATCCCCGTTGTGCCGCGGGTGCAGTTGCGATTGCCGCGGCCAGCATGGTCGCCTGCCGGTCCGACCGACTCGACCCTCACGAGGTGTGTACCGAACTCGCTCGCCTTGCGGGTCAGGTGGATGCAGGGATAGCCGTCGCGATCGAGCAGGTGGAGCGTTGGGTGCCGATGGATCCGGAGCTGGCCACAGCACTCGGCTCATCGCGAACGTCCGGAGGCCGACTCAGGCAGTACGTGGCGCGGCGTGTCGAGCGAGGTTACCGGCAGCGTCTGCTGGAGTCTCTACGCCTTTCTCCGCTCCCCCGACGACTATTGGGAAACGATTTGTACCGCGATCGGCGCCGGCGGAGACACCGATACCACCGCAGCGATGGCGGGCGGAATCGTCGGTGCGCGCCTTGGCTTGAAGGGTCTGCCGCAGGAACTTCTCGCCCGGCTGAATGACCAGGGAGACATGGAAGGTCGCCGAGCTTACCGGTCTGGCCCAGCGCTGCTACGAGGCGTGCCGGTGAACCGGGGCGGCGATGTCACCGCCCTCGTCGCGGCTGCGAGTATCACTGCTTGAGATTCGATTTGAGCTTGGCGATATCGAGAAGCGGTAGCCCACCTTCGGTAGGAACCAGCACGACCAGATTGTTCGATGACTTCATGTCGTGCAGCACCTCGAGGTATTGCTTGGTCAGGGCCTCGGCGGTCAGGGTCTGATTCAGCAGCCGCTGCTGATCGCTCTGCAGCCGCGCGACCTCGACCCGGTGACGCTCGGTCTCGATCTGCTGTTCCTGCGCGATCTTGTTGTTGATCGCCTGGACCACCTGTTCGGGCGGCTGCAGGTCACGGAGAAAGAACGCCGTCACCTCGGCGATCCGGAACGGCTCCCCACCCGCCCTGGGCTGGGTAATGAGGGCCGAATCGACCAGGGCCTGCATCGCCTCCGCGATCTTGGTTCGCTGGGAAATATCGTTGATCGAAAACCGCACCATCCCGTCCCGCACGCCTTTGCGGATCGCGTTGCGCACGATCGAATGGATCTGCTCCTCGGTCCCGATCTCGTTGAAGATCTTCGGGGCATCCTGGGGGTTGATCTGCCAGCGCAGTCCCGCATCCACCGTCATTCCCATCTGCTCGCTGGAGAGGGCGGCGATGGTTTCCACCTGCTCGCCCTCCGCCGGGTATTGCTCCTCGCGGGCGGAGTAGCGCTCGATGGATGACCACGGCGCCACCATGTGAATGCCGGGCAGGAGCGGCTGGGGATCGACGGTGCCGAAGGCGTGCTTGACTCCGACCTGGCCCGGGTCGACTACCACCACCAATGCCGCGAGAATGATCAGGATGCCGAACGTCGCGAATGCCAGGGAAAAGATCCGGAGCAGGCCTGCCACCGGGCGCCCGGCCGTCGTCGAGCCGGAGCGGGCCAGCATGAGGAAGAACGCGATAAGCAGCAGCAGACCGCCGAAGATCAGCTTACCCATGGATGGCTCTGGTTGGGGGGTGCGGGGAGTATAGGGGGACTGGGTCGATAGTCGATAGTCGATGGTCAGTGGTCCTTGGTCGACCTCGCGGCCCTATCCTCGGTATGGGCTTTGCGCGGACCCAACACCCATGACCTATGACCATCGACCATTGACCATCGACCACCCTCGATCCGTCTTCATTGACGTTCCCCGGCCGGGGCCGCTAATTTGCCCGCCCCGATCCACCAGGACAGATGGCCGAGTGGTTTAAGGCGCACGCCTGGAGAGCGTGTATACCTCAAAAGGGTATCGAGGGTTCGAATCCCTCTCTGTCCGTTGGCGGCGCATCGACCTCCTGGTCGGTGCGCCGCCATTCGTTTGGGCATCACTTCCACTGATTCCTCAGGGATTGATGATCCTCGTCAATCCGGTGTTGACGGTCCCACCTTTCACATCCAGCTCTTTGACGATCCCAACGCCCGGACAGTAGTACTTGTTCTCCAGTGCATCGGGCTCGAGCGGGGTGAATTCTTCCTGTTTCAGACAGTGGGTGAAAGTGCCGTAGGGAACGGTGATCGTCGCGTTCAGATCGATCACTCGAGCCTTGTCCTCCGCCACGCCCGGTGCGAACTCCTGCGGCGTGACCTGGCCCAGCTTGGGATGGACCCGCATGATGATCCCGGCCTTCGCTCCTTCCTTTCCCGCCTCGAATGACCCGGCGGTGCTCACCACTTTGCCGTTCTCGTACTCCTTGGTGTCCTCGCCGAAATACCAGACATTGCCTTCCTTGTCCTGGGCATACCAATCGAAGGTCTTCTCCTTGAGCTCACCATTGAGGAAGACCCGATCGAGGACGACGGTCACCGGCACGCCCAGAATGGTCTTGTGACCGAAGCCGATGTCGGTAACGACGGTTTCCGGCAGGTCGTCTTCCGTTACCGCGGTAGATCGAGCCTTCGGCCAAGAGGTAGAGGGAACAGCGGGTTGGTCACCACCGGCACGAAGGCGTTGGGATCGAACACCGGCAGGTCGGCGACGCCGGAGGGGAAGTGAGGTGTCAGGACCGGTGCCTGATCGCTGCCCATTGCGGAGGGATCGGTCAAATCCTGGGAATGACAAGCCAGGGCAATAGCGGATACCAGCACGATTCGAGAAAGTGATCGGGTACGCATGAGGCGGTCTCCTGGGGATGTGGGTCGCCTCTGCCCTGGTGCTCTGGGCGGGCGTCATCTCAGGAACCGGGGAGAACTCGCCTTGTGACACTCCCTCCTCCTTGCTAGCTTCCCGGCTCAGCATGCCCACCCGCACGCCCCTCCTCGATGCCCGGGCGGTTACCCGCGCCCTCAATCGCATGGCTTCCGAGATCGTGGAGAAATGCCACGGGACCGACGACCTCGTCCTGGTGGGAATCCAGCGCCGCGGTGTGCAGCTCGCCGAACGACTCGCCAAACTCATCGAATCCACCGAAGGCCATCCGATTGTCTGCGGCAAGCTGGATATCACCCTATACAGGGACGATCTCCAGGCGGTCGGCCCCCGCCCGGTGGTCGGGGAGACCAAGCTGCCCGCGGACCTCGATGGCAAGACGGTGGTCATCGTGGACGACGTGCTCTACACCGGCCGGACCATCCGGGCGGCACTGGACGAGTTCGCCGACTTCGGCCGCCCGCGGCGGACCCTGCTCTGCGTGCTGGTGGACCGGGGTGGTCGCGAGCTGCCCATTCAACCCGACATCGCCGGGACGACGATCAACACCACGCCGCACGATCGGGTGGATGTGCTGGTCAGCGAGCTGGACGGGCGCGATGTGGTAGAGCTGGTGCGTGGCGATTGAACTGCAAATCAAACGCAGAGGCGCAGAGAACGCAGAGGGCTTGATTCGAGCATGATGACAGAAGAACAAAGAACACAAAACACAAGAACCTGATTGAATAGTCGAATGAACCATGCGCGCACGTGACGCAGGCTACCGGTCCGGAGAGCCCTTCGTGAACTTCGTGTCTTCGTGTTTGAACGGTAGGTCTCTGCGCCCTCTGCGCCTCCGCGTTTCTGCTGGGGATCAACGGTGACCGCCTCTCTCGGGAAAGACCTGGTCGGGCTCGAGCACCTGTCGGCCGAGCAGATCCGGCTCATTCTCGACACGGCCGAGCCGTTCAAGGAAGTGAGCGAGCGGCCGATCAAGAAGGTGCCAGCCCTCCGCGGGAAGACCATCGTCAATCTGTTCTTCGAAGCCTCGACCCGAACCCGGATCTCCTTCGAGTTCGCCGAGAAGCGCCTCTCGGCCGACACCGTCAACGTGGCGGCCTCGGGAAGCTCGGTCTCCAAGGGCGAGACCCTGGTGGACACGGCCCGGAATCTCGAAGCGATGCGGATCGACATGGTGGTGATCCGCCACCACGCCTCGGGCTCGGCCGAGTTCCTGGGGAAGCGGATCCGGTCGAACGTGATCAACGCGGGAGACGGGAAGCACGAGCATCCGACCCAGGCGCTGCTCGATCTGCTTACGCTGCGCGACAAGTTCGGCAAGATCGAAGGGCTCAAGGTCGCGATCTGTGGCGACATCCTTCACAGCCGTGTCGCCCGGAGCAACATCTGGGGTCTCACCAAGCTGGGCGCGCGAGGTCGGCGTGTGCGGGCCCGCCAGCCTCATGCCGCGGGGCATCGACGAGCTCGAAGTCACCGTCTCCCCCGAATCGAAGACGCGATTCAATGGGCCGACGCCCTCAACATTCTCCGGCTCCAGCTCGAGAGAATGACGGCGGGGTTCATTCCTTCGCTCCGCGAATACAACCGGGTCTTCGGGGTAACCACTGAGCGGCTCTCCAAGGCCTCAAAGAATCTGGTGATCATGCATCCGGGCCCGATGAATCGCGGAGTCGAGATCGACAGCGATGTGGCCGACGGTCCCCACAGCGTCATTCTTCCCCAGGTCACCAACGGCGTCGCGGTACGCATGGCGGTGCTCTACCTGCTGGCCGGCGGATCTCCCGACTGGCAGCACAGTGGAGGAGCCGAGTGATTCGTCCCATCCTGATCCAGGGCGGCAGAGTCATCGATCCCTCTCGGGGGACCGATGGGGTGGCCGACGTGTATCTGATCGACGGCAAGGTCGCGGCGGTGGGACGCAACGTCGTCGGCGAGGAAGGAACGCTGGTCATTCCCGCCGCCGGGAAAGTGGTGGCCCCTGGGCTGATCGACCTGCACGTGCACCTGCGCGAGCCGGGGCAGGAGGACCAGGAAACCGTGGCGACCGGCGCCATGGCGGCGGCGGCGGGTGGGTTCACCGCGGTGTGCGCCATGCCCAACACCGATCCGGTGGTGGACAATCAGGGCACCGTCGGCTTCATCGTGAGCCAGGCGCAGCGTGCCGCGAAAGCGAGAGTCTATCCGATCGGCGCCATCTCCCTGGGGCAGCGGGGTGAGAAACTGGCCGAGTTCGGCGAGCTGGTCGGAGCCGGCGCGGTCGCGGTGAGCGACGATGGGAAGCCGGTGATGTCGAGTCACCTGATGCGCACCGCGCTCGAGTACGCGCGGACCTTCGGCATCCCGGTCGCCGATCACTGCGAAGACCTGGCGCTGGCGGAAGGCGGCGCCATGCACGAGGGCATCGTGGCGACTCGCCTCGGCCTCAAGGGCATTCCCGCGGCGGCGGAAGAGATCATGGTCGCGCGCGACATCATCCTGGCCGAGCTGACCGGGGGCCACGTCCACCTGTGCCACATGTCGACTCGCGGCTCGGTCGAGCTGATCCGCCGGGGGAAGGAGCGTGGGATCCGGGTGACGGCGGAGGCCACACCGCACCACTTCACGCTCACCCACGACTCATGCGAGGGGTACAACACGAACGCGAAGATGAATCCGCCGCTTCGCGAGGACGCCGATCGCGAAGCGATCCGGCAGGGGCTCGCGTGACGGCACGCTCGACGTGATCGCGAGCGACCACGCGCCGCACCACTACGACGCCAAGGAGCGCGAGTTCGACGACGCGCCCAATGGAATCCTCGGCTTGGAGACGGCCTTGGGTCTGGCGATTTCTGAGCTGGTGGAGACCGGCCTGATGAGTCTGTCCGACCTCCTGCTCCGAATGAGCACCCAGCCGGCGCGGATCTTCAACCTGCCGGGTGGCAGTCTCGGGGTTGGAGCGCCGGCCGATGTAGTGGTGTTCGATCCCAAGGCCCGCTGGACGGTCGATCCTGCGCGATTCCACTCCAAGAGCCGCAACACGCCCTTCGGTGGGAGGTCTCTGACCGGCCGGGCCGAGGTGACGATCGTCCGGGGCAGGGTGGTCTACCAAGCCTTGGAAGACTGAATCCGCCTCCGGATGGCTTTCCGCAAACCCGCGAGGCTTATAGATTTGCAGAAGGTTTTCTCCTTCCGGACCGGCTGAGAGGAAGCACTGGACATGGCCAAGCCGACCCACCGCAACGATGCGATCGACAAGCTACTCCAGGACCGGGCCCAGTTCATTTCCTGGATCACCCGGCTCACAGGTCCCTCCAACGCGAGCCCGCCGGTGCCCGATGCGGTACGGCACCGGGTGCGAGCCGACTATGAAGGACGGCTGCAGTCGGTCGTCGAAGCGCTGCGGTCGCACCAAAACGACCTTGAGCAGCAGATGTCGGAGTTCCAGGCCCGGCGAGACACGCTATCCACTCGGGAGAGCGAGGCGAAGGAGCGGCTCTCCGAGGCCGAGGTCCGCCACATGGTCGGCGAGTACGACGACGGCCGGTGGCAGACGATCCGCGCCGACCTGACTCGTGAAGTCGTGAGCGTTCAGGAGGAGCTGAGCCGGACCACCGCCGAGATCGATCGCCTCGACGAGGTGCTGACCACGATCCGGGCGCCGCTTCCAAACATGGAGGCGGAACCCGAACCGAACCCGAACCGGAGCCTGCGCCTCCGCCGGTCGCCGCGGCGCCACCACCGCCACCGGCACCCGCTCCGGCGCAACCGATCCCCGGGATCATGACGGAATTCACGGCCCCGACCGAACCGCGGCCGGCTGTGGCGGCGCAGGGCAATGAGATTCCCTTCAAGTCCCCGGCCGCTCCCAAGCCGCAACCCAAGCCGCCGACCGCGAAGCCAAAGGAAGATTCTGCTGGCAGGACGCTTTGGTTCCCCTCCGGCAAGCCTGGCGAGGCGCCGGCCGGGAAGATGGATGAGCTGGCCTTCCTCAAGTCGGTCACCGGCAATGAGGGCGCGGCTGCACCGGCTCAACCGGCCAAGCGTCCCAGCGGAGGCTTCACCAAACCGGCGGAGACTGCGGCTGCCTTCCGCTCCTGCCGCCCCGCCGGCAGCGGCGCCTGCAGCCGAAGCGTCGAAGGATCGCGCCAGCGGCGGAACCGCGCCCAAGACGCTCAAGTGTGGCGAGTGCGGCACCATGAACCGGCCCACCGAGTGGTATTGCGAGCGGTGTGGGGCGGAGCTGGCGGCGTTGTGAGAGAGCAGCTGTTAGCTATTAGCCGTTAGCTATTAGAGGCCCCGGATGACAAGAAACCCTCCGAGCGGTTCCGCATCGGAGGGTTCTTTCTTCCCGGAGCTGCTAACGGCTAATGGCTAACAGCTACTTCTTCCCCGCCACCACCTTGGCCAGCCGGCTCTTCTGCCGAGCGGCGGCGTTCTTGTGAATGAGGTTCTTCCGTCCGGCGCGGTCCAGCAACTGCGCGGCGCGCTTATAAGCAGCCGAAGCTTCGGCCGCGGTCGTGGCCGACCGGACTTTCTTCAGGGCGGTGCGCAGCTCACTGCTGCGCGCCCGGTTCCGGGCATGGGCCGCCTTTGACTTCCGCATGGCCTTCGCCGCGGATTTGATTCGGGGCACGGCAACCTCAGTTCGGAGCAGTTTCGAGGCCGGCCAGGGTGGCCGGCGAGAGGCGCGAATTGTAGGCCCCGGGTGGGCCAAGGTCAAGCGGCGGGCGGCTTTCGAGGGGAGGAGGGCCGGGTTTAAATTTCGGCCAGATTCCCACCTCCGCTGGCTACCCTCACCCGGTTCCTGACCTGAGCGAATTCATCCTGGTGCTCCCAGTGCTGGTCTTCTCCATCGTGGCGCACGAATACGCCCATGGAGCCGCCGCCTACGCCCAGGGAGACGACACGGCCTACATGCTCGGCCGGCTCACCTTCAACCCGATTCCGCACATCGATCCGTGGATGAGCATCCTGTTTCCCGCTCTCCTCTGGTTTTCGTCCGCTCACTTCGGATCGCCCTTCACTTTTGGCGCGGCCAAGCCGGTACCGGTCAATCCCCGGAAATACCGGAACTACAGGAAGGGCGACATCATCGTCTCGTCCGCCGGGGTGGTAACAAACCTGGGACTGAGCGTCGTCTTCACCCTTCTCTTCGCTTTAGTCGGGCTGCTGGGCCGAGCGGCGCCTCCGCTCCAGCCGGGTCTCATGATTCTGCAGCAGATGACGGCGTACGGGGTGTTGCTCAACCTGGTACTCTGCTTCTTCAACCTGATTCCGATTCCCCCGCTCGACGGGTCGCACCTGTTCTATTACGTGCTGCCTCCCGAACTCGGGGCGCGCTACCGTTCCCTGCAGCGGTTCGGGTTTCTGCTTCTGTTCGCGTTGTTGTTCCTGTTACCCGGGGTGCTCAACGTGTTTCTGATCCCGGCCAACTGGATCGGCGCCCGGCTCCTCGGCCTGGTTGCCCCCTACAGCCTGAGCTTCCTCTAAGCGATACTTATCGGGAATGACGGCATCCGCTGCTCCTCCCACTACCGCGCTCGGCGCCGAACCCGGGTTCGTCGTCCAGCTCGACGCGTTCGCGGGACCGCTCGATCTGCTGCTGCACCTCCTCCGCGAAGAAGAGATCGACATCGCGGACATCCCGATTGCTCGCATCGCGGATCAGTTCCTGAGTGTGATCCACGATCTTGGACTCAATCAGGCTGCCGACTACCTGGAGATGGCGGGCCGCCTGCTCCGGCTCAAGGCGCAAACTCTGTTGCCGCGCCGGTCGGAAGAGGAGGGCTGGGAGGATCCGCGGCACGAGCTGGTCCGGCGACTGCTCGAGTACCAGTTGATTCGCGAAATCGCCTCCTGGCTCGACAAGTCATCCGAGCGGCGGGCCGGACAATTTGCCCGGGGCTATCTCCCGCCGCCGCCCGAACTGCCGCCGCAGCCGCTGGCCATCGACCTGCTGCAGCTGCTTCAGGCGGTGGAGAAGGTGGTCAGCGAGATCCCGATTCCGGTTCTGCACCGGGTCGTGGCGCGTCCGCTCGACGTCGAAGGCGCCACCAAGCGGATCGAGGCGCTGCTCGAGGAACGCGGTGAGTTCGGTTGGCTCGACGCATTGGGTCCCCAGCGCGGGATCGCCGATGTCCTGTCCACTCTGCTGGCACTCCTGGAACTCGCCAAGCGGGGCACCCTTCATCTCTTCCAGCGCGCAGCGTTTGCGCCGATGGTGATCAGCCGTGACGCCCCTCGCCCAGCTGCTTGAGGCCGCGCTGTTCTCCGCCGCCCGTCCGGTGACGGTGGAGGAGCTGCAGACCCTCGATCAAGAAGCATCCCTCGCCGATGTGCGCGCAGCGCTGGAGCAGCTGCGCGAGCATTATGATTTCGACGGCCATGCGGTCGAGGTCGTCGAGCTGGCCGGCGGTTACCAGATTCTCACCCGGCGGGCCTTCGCCGCGGCAATCGAGCAGGCTCAGCTCTCGATACGAATTCCCAAGCTGACCGGCGCCGCCCTGGAGACGCTCGCAGTGATCTCCTATCGCCAGCCGGTCGGTCGCGCGGAGATCGAGGACATTCGTGGGGTGTCGGCGGGCGGCGTGTTGAGAACCCTGCAGGAACGCGGGCTCATCGAGGTGGTAGGGCGGAGCGAAGCGATGGGCCGCCCACTGCTATACGGAACGACCTCGCTCTTTCTGGAAACGCTGGGCCTCAGAGACCTGGCCGAATTGCCCCGGGCCGACGAGTTCACTGTCGCTCTTCAGCCTCCCCGCCCGCCCTTGGCGGCCGAGGGAGAGGAAGACGCCGCGGCGTCGGTACCCGCGGAATCGTGACCGAGATGCGCCTCCAGCGGGCGCTGGCGCGGGCGGGAATCGCAAGCCGTCGCGCCGCGGAATCGCTGATCACTGATGGCCGGGTCAAGATCGATGGGAAGATCGCGACGAAGCTCGGCACCAAGGTCGATCCGGATCGCCATCGGATTACCGTCGGCGGCAAGCTCATCCCCCGAGTCCGCCACCGCTGGCTGGCCTTTCACAAGCCGCTCGGCGTTGTCACCACCGCCCAGGATGAAGAGGGCAGGCGTACGGTCTTCGATTTCATTCGAGACCGGACTGGACTGGCCTACGTGGGCCGGCTCGATGTGATGACCACCGGTCTCCTGCTGCTCACCAGTGACGGAGACGCGATTCACCGGCTCACCCATCCCCGCTATCGCGTCCCGCGCAGCTACACCGCCCTGGTGCACGGCCGGTCGCCCGCGGAAATCTCCCAGGCGCTCCGCGAAACCACGATGATCGAGGGCCGGCCGGTGGTCGCGACCGCGACCAAGGTTCGTCCCGGCACCAGCGGTCGCAGCATCATCGATCTGACACTCACCGAAGGACGCAATCGTATCGTGCGGCGGTGGTGTGAGGCGATGGGACTCAAAGTGGAACGCCTGGCACGGCTCTCCTACGGCCCTGTTCGGCTGGGGGACCTCAAACCCGGCGAGTCCCGGCTGTTAACTCCGAAAGAAGAGGCCGCTATCTACTCCGCGATCGGGCTCGCCCCGCGAAAGCCATGACGGCCAAAGCCTCTCCGTCACCCCGCGCCGTTGATGCCAGCCCGATTCGCGGCGTCACTGCTGAAGTCGCCAAGCGCATCGTAGGACAGGATGTCATGGTCGAGCGCCTGCTGGTGGGACTCCTTACTGGGGGCCACATCCTGCTCGAGGGCGTGCCCGGACTGGCGAAGACGCTCGCGGTGAAGACGCTCGCCGAAATCATTCACGCGTCGTTCTCGCGCATCCAGTTTACGCCTGACCTGCTCCCGGCCGACGTCATCGGCACCATGGTCTTCGATCCCAAGACCCAGGAGTTCAAGGTTAAGCGCGGCCCGCTCTTCGCCCAGATCATCCTGGCTGACGAGATCAACCGCGCGCCGGCCAAGGTCCAGGCCGCGCTGCTCGAGGCGATGCAGGAGAAGCAGGTCACGATCGGGGGAACGACGTTCACACTGGAGGAGCCGTTCCTGGTGCTCGCGACCCAGAATCCGATCGAGCACGAAGGAACCTATCCGCTGCCCGAGGCGCAGCTCGACCGGTTCATGCTCAAGGTGCGGGTCGGCTATCCCTCACGTGATGAAGAGAAGGAAGTCCTGCTCCGGATGAGCTCCGGCCACGAGATCCCGGTCGACCGCCTGCTGGACCCGGCTCACATCCTCTCGCTCCGTGAATCCATCGCGGCCTTGTACGTCGATCAGAAGGTGGTGGATTACATCGTGGATCTGGTCCGTGCCACCCGGGACCCGTCGAGTGTCGGGCTCGCCGCGCTGAAACCGCTGGTGGCGTTCGGAGCGTCGCCCCGGGCCTCGATCGCGCTGGCCCAGGCCGCCCGGGCTCACGCGTTTCTTCGCGGCCGCGGTTACGTCGTCCCCGAGGATGTCCGCGCCCTCGCCCTCGAAGTCCTTCGGCATCGCGTGGTGCTGACGTTCGAGGCCGAGGCGGAAGAGCTCGACAGTGATGCGGTGATTACTCGGATTTTGGATGCGTTGCCAGTTCCATAACAGTTCCGAGTTCCCAGTTCCGAGTTGGTGAGTTTGACTCGAAGCGCCCTGGAGAATCCTCTCACGCACGAAACTCGGAACTCGGAACTCGGAACTGAGTACTGAGTACTTTCCAACCATGTCCTCCATCTCCCCCTACGTCCTCAAGCAGGTCAAGAACATCGAGCTCCGCACCCGGGGCCTGGTGGGATCGCTGTTTGCCGGGGAGTACCGCTCGGTGTTTCGGGGACAGGGGATGGAGTTTGCCGAAGTTCGGGCCTACGAACAGGGCGACGACTACCGCGCGATCGACTGGAACGTATCGGCGCGACTGGGGACTCCTTACGTCAAGACATTCACCGAAGAGCGCGAGCTGACCGTGCTGCTCGTTGTGGATCAATCGGGATCCACGCATTTCGGGGAGCCGCGTAGCAAGGCAGCCCTCGGCGTCGAGATTGGATCCGTCCTCGCCTTGGCGGCGGCATACCATAATGACAGGGTGGGAGCCTTGCTGTTTACCGAGACGGTGGAGCGAGTGATCCCTCCATCCAAGGGCAGACGGCACGCTTTGCGGGTGATCCGCGATCTGGTCGCCTTTTCCCCGCAAACCCGTCGCACCAATCTCGCCGGTGCCCTTCACTACGCCGCGGAGCTGCTCGGTCACGGAGCATCGTCGCGGTGATCTCGGATTTCCTGGCCCCGGACTGGTCCCAGCCGCTCCGCCGTCTCGCGGCCCGGCATGACGTCGTTGCGATCACGGTCGAGGACCCGCGCGAGTCAGAGTTGCCCGACGCCGGCTGGATTGATCTGGAGGACGCGGAGACCGGCGAGCGGGTCCTGGTCGACGCGGGGTCCCGGGTAGCGAGAGGACGGCTGCACATGCTGGCCGAACGCCGCCGGGAGGAGCGCGACCGGCTGCTGGCCGCGGCTGGAGTAGATCAAGTGCTCCTTAGTACCGCGTCCGACTACGCCATTCCACTGCGGCGCGCCTTCGCACAGCGGGCGCGCCGCCTGCATAGATGATCCTGCTGCTCGTAGCGCTCCAGGCAACTCCGCCGACGGTGGGCGACACCATCTGGCTCACCCGTCGGGTTACCGTGCCTCCAGGTGCCGAGGTGCGTGCGACGACCTGGACACCAACAGGGGAGGTGGAACTGCTGGGCCGCCCGGTCGTGATTCGGAGCAACGGGGACGCCATGATCAGATATCCCGCGGTCGTCTGGCTCGCGGGGACCCATGATGTGACGGTGCCGGGACCGGTGATCGTCCAACCCGACGGGCATACTGACTCGCTCGCTTCCCAGACATTCCATCTCGAGGTTGCCAGCGTCCTGCCTCCCAACACTCCGGATTCATCCATCGCCATCCAGCCGGAGGCGGGTCCGCTGCTGCAGCCGGTGGTGAGTCCCGGGCCGTTGATCGCAGCACTGCTGCTGGCGCTGGTGGCGGTCCTGGTACTGGCTCGCTGGTGGCGACGGCCCGGCCCGCCGCTGCCGGGAATCGCACCGAAGGGAGCGCCGAGCGCTCCTCCGGTGGATCGATGGGTCGCATCGGGAGAGGGGCGGGCCGTTGCGGCGGCGGCGGTAGAGTTTCTCCGCCGCAGCATCGCCCATGGGTTACCCGAGGCACACACCGGCCTGGACCTCGAGCGCTGTCTCGCGGTGATTGCCGAACTGCGGCCGGCCTGGCCCCAGGAAGAAATCAACAACTTGCTCCTGGCTCTCGATATGGCCCGGTTCGCCCCGCTCGCAACCGCGGAACCGGGTGAGCTCTACACCCGCGCGATGGCGCTCGGCGCGCGTCTCCCCGCGAGGCGGCCGTGATCTTCGCCCGGCCGTGGCTGCTGCTTCTGTTACTCGCGCTGCCCGCTCTGGTGGTGGTGGCGGCGCCGAACCCCGCGGCCCGGCGCGGTCTACAGCGATGTCAGACTGGCTCGGGCGCTGCCCCGTTCCACCTGGCTGGCGCGGATCCCACCGGGAGCGCGGGCCCTGGCGCTCGCCGCCTGGATCATTGCCGCAGCCGGCCCCCGAATCGGCGGAACGACGGTCGAGGAAAAGCGCGAAGGCATCTCGATCGTGATCGCGATCGATATCTCGAGCAGCATGCTGGCCGAGGACTTCGCTCCTTCCAACCGGATGGAAGTGGCGAAGATGCAGGCGGTGTCGTTCATCCGCGGGCGCACCGCCGACCGGATCGGCATCGTTGCGTTCGCGGGCGAGGCGCTCACCCAGGTCCCGATCACCACGGACTACTCGGTGCTCGAGCGCGCGGTGATGGATCTCAAGATCGGCATGCTGGAGGATGGCACGGCGATCGGCAGCGGGCTCGCCACCGCGGTGAGCCGCCTCCGCAAGACGCCGGGGAAGACCAAGGTCATTCTCCTGCTCACCGATGGGGTCAACAACCGCGGCACGGTAGATCCCCGGACCGCCGCCGCCGCAGCGCAGGCACTCGGTATCAGAGTCTACACCATCGGTGTGGGAACCGAGGGGGAGGCTCCGATCCCCACCGGGCGCGGCCTGTCTGGGTTCCGCTATGAGATTCTGCCGGTCGAGATCGACGAAGTGCTGCTGAACGACATCGCCACCACCACCGGCGGACGTTACTTCCGCGCCAAGGACAGCGAGGCGCTGAAGCGCATCCTGACGACGATCGATGGCCTGGAGAAGTCTCCGGTACGGATGATCCGTTACGTGCACTACGACGAGCTGACTCGCCCGCTGGTGCTCCTGGGAATGGCCGCGCTCGCGGTCGAGCTGCTCTTGAGTGCGACGCTGGTGGTTCGAATACCATGATCTTCGACTACCCGCTGCTGCTGCTCCTGGCCCCGGTCGTAGCACTGGCCCTTGGGCTGATTGCGACTCTGGCTCGCCGCCGGCGCGTGACGAGAGCGATGGCCTGGTCTCCGACCACGGGAGCAGCGGCGAGAAGATCCGGGCGCTGGGCTCCGCTCCTGTTCGCGATCGTCGGACTGCTCGCCACGATCGCCGTCGCCGGACCCCGCGGCGGGAGCACGAGTGTGACGACCGAGAGTCGAGCCCTGAGTGTCGCGATCGCCATGGACATCAGCCGCTCGATGCTCGCGGAGGACGCCGACACCAAGCCGGCTGCAGCGAGCGACTCGCGAGGCCCGTCGGCTGATCCAGGACCTGGGCGGCGACCGGATCGGCCTGCTGGCCTTTGCCGGCCGCAGCTACATCCTGAGTCCCCTGACGGTGGATGGGGCCGCGCTGATGCTTTTCCTCGATGCCCTGAGTCCGGATCTGGCCAGCCAGGGTGGAACCGGCCTCGCCGGAGCGCTGCGACAGGGCGGGGAACTGCTGAGCGCTTCCGATGAAGCCGCCGATCGGGTGCTCATCGTGTTCACCGACGGAGAAGGCCACGACAGCCTCGCAGACATCATCGCGCAGAGCCGGCAGCTCAAACAGCTCCGCATTCGCCTGGTACTGGTTGCCGAAGGCGGCACCAAGCCGGCCCGAATCCCGGTGCGGGACAGCACCGGCACCATCACTGAATACCAGACCGATGATGAAGGCCACGAGATCCTGACCACCCGGCGGGACGACATCCTGCAGGCAATCTCCGATGCCGCCGAAGCGTCGATGGTACCGGCTCAGCTGCCCGACCAGGCCGGTGCTGTGCGAGACCTCCTCTCCGCCTTTGCGAGGGCGCCGTCGCGGGAGACTCGCACGGCCGATCTGTTACCGCTCGCCTGGATCCCGATCGCCGGGGCACTCCTGCTCCTCGGTCTGCACACCGTGTTTCGGCGCACTGCGGCTCTGGTAGCTCTCGCTGGACTGCTGTTGGCTCCGCGCGCCCACGCGCAACGGCTCTCTCCCGGGCGAACGCGCGCTGGCCGGAGGTCGCAGCGCGGTAGCTGCGGATCTCCTGCTCAAGGATCTTTCCAAAGGCGCGTCCGACACCGCCGCATTACAATGCCGGCACTGCGGCACTCCTGGCTGGACGGCACGATGAGGCGCGCCTTGTCCTCGAGCGGGCGACCCACGCGCTCGATCCGGATCTCCGGTACCGCGCCCTCTACAATCTGGGCGTGAATGCCCTGGCCGCGGCACAAGGCCGACAGTTCCGCGCGCGACTCCTTGTACGCTGAGGCAGCGGAACATCTCAAGGAGGCGCTGGTCCTGTCTCCCCGGTCGGAACGCGCCAAGTGGAACCTGGAGCTGGCACAGCGGCATCGCCCTCCGCCGTCCAGCAGCAATTCTCCCAATCAGCCACCGCCTCAAGGGGGACAGCAGCCCCCGCCTCCCAAGTCCGGGCAGAGTGGTGGGGGCGAGCGGCCCAACCTCTCGCAGTCGCAGGCGGATGAGATCCTCGGCTCGGTCGAGCGCGAGGAGCGCAGCACGCGCGAGCGGCACATGGCCCGGAACAAGACGCAACGTTCACGCGGTGAAAGACTGGTGATCGGCCTTCTCCTGGCCCTCGCCCTGGTCCAGCAGCACCCCGCGCCTCAAGTGATGAGCGCGGTGGATCGGGACCACGTGGTCGTGGGTGACGTAGTGGAGCTGACGGTACGCATCACCAGCCAGACTCCGGAGGCGGTCCAGGTAAGCCTGCCGCCGCTGCTCGGTTTCGAGCTGGTAGGCCGGAGCGAGCGCAGTGAAGTGAGCTATGGCAACGCCAAGGGCCGGATCACGACGGTCACGCTGCAGCTCCGTGCGACGACCAAAGGCCATTGGCGAATCGGGAAGATCCAGATCCGCCAGGGATCCCATCTCGAGGAGGCGGAACCGGTCGATGTATATGTCGATCGTGGTAGCGCCGCGATGGCGTCCACTCTCCCGAGCCGAATCCGCCGCGTGCTGGAGCAGGCGCCTCCGCCCAGGGGTTCACCACCTGCCGCGATCAGCGTGGTTGTGTCCGACCCCTCGGTCGTCGTCGGCCAACAAGTGGATGTGGTGACCGTCGCCTGGTTCCAGCGAGATCTCCGGCAGCAGCTTCGCCGGTCCCCGACGGTCGAGGCGCCGCGAATCGAAGGCGTCTGGAGCTATCCCCAGCAGGTTCCTAGTGGAATCGCCGCGAGCAGGCTCATAGGAGGCCGCTGGTATGACCTCTTCATCCTCCACCAGATCGTTTTTCCACTGACGCCGGGAACCGTGAAGGTTGCCGCCGCGCGGCTGCACTACAGCGTGCCGCTCGCCTTCCAGTTCTTCAGCCAGGAAGAGCGTTACTCACTGGTGAGCGGCACCAGCAGTCTCGATGTGACCCCGCTTCCCACGGCGGACCGGCCGGCCGATTTCACCGGAGCCGTGGCGCGCAATCTCACGGTCACAGATTCGATTTCACCTTCATTCGCACAACAGGGCGAAGCGGTGACCGCGAGCCTCGTGTTGCGGGGAGAAGGGAACGTCGCTCTGTGGCCGGTGCCTGCCGTCACCTGGCCTCCGGGGTTCCGGGCCTACCCCGACGCGACGGAAGAACGGGTCTCGACCACCGATGGCCGTCTGGGTGGGACCAAGACGTTCCGGTACCTCCTGGTCGCTGACAGCGCGGGCACCACGGCCATTCCTGCGGTTCGCTATTCCTACTTTGATCCCGGCACCGGGACCTATGCCTCCACCCGTATGGCGAGCGTGAGCCTGACCGTGGCGCCACGATCCGGAGGTGCTCTGCTCCGGGCGACACCGCCTCCGCTCATACTCGATGCACGCCCGGGGCTCGCCCGCGAGATCCGTGAGACGTTTTTCCCCTGGGTCTGGTGGCTCGCGCTCCTGATCGGACCACTGATCTTCGCCGGGCGGGTGGTCCATCTTCCCCGTCGCGCGAAGCGCGCCGAGCCGCCGCGCGCCGACAGTCTGGCCGCAGTCGAACGGGAGCTGTCCCGAATGGTTGCGGCCTTGGCCGCAGGACAGGATCGCAATGGCCCGGAGTCGTTGCAGGCGTCGTTGCGTCGAAGCGGACTGAGCGAACCGGACGCGCAAAAGGTGATCGAAGTGCGCGAACGACTCCGTGCCGCCCGGTTCGGTGGATCCGGGGTCGACCCCGCGGTGCTGGCCGAGGCCCGAGCCCTGATTCTGCGGATTCGCCCTGAAAGGCCGCGGAGCGGGCCGCGCTGGAGGAGCGGCACCGCAGCCCTGCTGCTATTCGCCTGCGCAACGACGCTTCGAGGGCAATCGACATCTCCCGAGCAGCTTTACGAAGCCGGCGCCCTCGGTTCTGCAGCGGCCGGCTTTCAGGCCCGCGTGCAAGCCGCGCCCGAGGTGGGCGCCTACTGGTACAACCTCGGCGCCGCGCGATTCCGGCTTGGAGAAGACGCCGCGGCACTGGGCGCCTGGACTCGCGCGGCACGGCTCCTTCCCAGGAATCGAAATGTTCAGCGGGCGCTGGTGCTGGTCCCGGCGGCCAACGGCGCCTCCGCCAGCGAGCTGGCAGTCTCGCCGCTCACTCCGGACGAATTGTGGTTGATCGGCTTCATCGTGTGGACGATCGGATGGGCTGGTCTCGCGGTTTCTCGCCGAGTGCGGGGTCGCTGGCTTATCCTGCTCGGCTGTGCCGCAACCTTTATCGGCGCCGCCGAAGGACTGCGATGGTGGTATGCTCGCCCGGTGGCCGTGGTGATCAACGAAGGAGCCATGCTCGTCTCGCCCAGCGAGCGTGCTCCGAGAGTGACCGCGCTCCCCAAGGAGACCAGCGTGCTGGTTCGGGAAACCCGTGCCGGCTGGGCGCTGGTCGAGGATGGATCGGGGAACCGCGGCTGGACGGAACGGTCGGGTCTGATCCCGCTCGCCGGGCAGTATTGAATTCCTTCCGATCCTCCTGTCTCTTTCCGCCATGCCCCGTCGCATCGCCATTCTCCCCGACGCCGTCGCCGATCAGATCGCGGCCGGTGAGGTGGTCGAGCGTCCCGGGTCTGCGGTCAAGGAGCTGGTGGAAAACGCCCTCGACGCAGGTGCGCGCCACGTCCGGGTAGACCTGGAACAAGGGGGCAAGACGCTGATCGAGGTCAGCGACGATGGGTGCGGGATGGGCCGGGAGGACGCGGTACTCGCTCTCGATCGTCATGCGACAAGCAAGATCCGGAGCGCAGCTGATCTGGTGGGCATTCGCAGCTTTGGTTTTCGCGGCGAGGCGCTTCCCGCCATTGCTTCGGTTTCCCGCTTCCGACTGGTGACTTCGGAGGACGGGAATGAAGGCACCGAGATCGGCGTCACAGGCGGGCGAGTGGATGGTGTGAAGAGTCTGGCACGGCAACGTGGCACAACCGTGACAGTGCGAGGTCTCTTCTTCAATACGCCGGCGCGACGGAAATTTCTCCGCTCCGTGCCGAGCGAGACCCGGGCGGCTCACGATGCCCTGGCGACGCTGGCGCTGACCCATCCCGAAGTCGGATTCGAGCTGCACATCGATGGCCGATCCCGCCTCATGGTGCCGCCCGATCAATCTCCCGATGAGCGACTCGCCGCGATCTGGGGTCACGACCTGGTGAAGACGCTGATCACGCTCGACCACGCCGTCGGCAGCTTCCGGGTAACCGGATTTATTCAGCGGCCTGGCGACGCCGCCCCGAGCGGCCGCCGCACCCAGCTCTTCATCAACGACCGCCCGTTCCGTGATCCCTTCCTGGTGCGGGCCGCAGAGGCCGGCTATCGCTCCGCGATCCATCCCGGGGACCGGCCATCACTCTTTCTCAAGCTCGAGACCGCGCCCGGGGAAGTCGATGTGAATGTGCACCCCGCCAAACTCGAAGTGCGCTTTCGTGACCGGCTCGGCGCTGAGCGCGCGGTGGAGGAGGCGGTGAGAGAGGCGTTGGGGCGGATAGCCTCGGCGGCAGTGGTGTGGGCGAACGGGGTGGATAGGACGGACGCGGCGATCGGGACGGACGGGGCGGACAGCACGCCGGACCGCAACGACCTGTTGGGAATTCTCGATGGGCTGATGTCCGCCTCGTCCGCCTCGTCCGCCTTGTCCGACTCGTCCGTCCTGACCGCCTCGACCGCCCCGATCGCCCTTACGCACATTTTCAACACCTACATCTTCTACTCCGAATCCGACCGCCTCGTGTTCATCGACCAGCACTCGGCTCACGAACGGGTGCTGTACGAAGAGGTCATGACCAGGATTCAGGGCGGAGGGTTGGCCAGCCAGCGGTTGTTGCTCCCGTTTACGCTCGAATTCACCGACGAAGAGCTCGAAGCGATCGAGTCCCACGGGGAACAGATCTCCCGCATCGGCTTCGAGGTCGAGGCCTTCGGAGGCCGGAGCGTCGTCGTGCACGCCGTGCCGGCGCCGCATCCCCGCTTCGATGCGGAGCGCTGTCTGCGCGAGCTGGTCTCCGATCTTGCTCGTGGCCGCTTCGGGGGATGGGCCAACCGGCTCGAACGCTTCGCTGCGACCTATGCCTGCCGTGCCGCAATCAAGGCTGGCGAAGCACTCACGGAGCAGGAAATGCGCGGACTGGTGACAAGACTCTTCGCCTGCGCCCTGCCGCCGCACGACGTTCACGGGCGCGCCAGCATGGTACAGCTCCCCCGCGAGGAGCTGGAGCGCCGGTTTGGCCGGCGCTAGAACTCCAGTCATCGTCGGACCAACGGGCATCGGCAAAACCGCGGTCGCCCTCGCATTGACCGCGCACTGGCCGCTCGAGGTCATCTCCGCCGACTCGCGCCAGGTCTATCGCCGGCTCGACGTTGGCACCGCGAAGCCTTCCCGGCGAACCCTCGCCCGCGTGCCACATCACGGGATCGATGTCGCGGAACCGGGGCATCGC
This sequence comes from uncultured Gemmatimonadales bacterium, assembly GCA_963833365.1. Taxonomy (GTDB): domain Bacteria; phylum Gemmatimonadota; class Gemmatimonadetes; order Gemmatimonadales; family GWC2-71-9; genus DATBGE01. The sequence goes on along the minus strand of CAWHXS010000003.1, from coordinate 95,144 downwards.
TACAGCGCCGGTCGTTTCGCCCAGGAGGCCTCGGGATGGATCGAGGCGGTACGCGCCCGAGGCAAGATGCCGGTCGTAGTGGGAGGAACCGGGCTCTACGTGCGCGCGCTCGTGGATGGCCTCTTCGTCGAGCCACCCATGGATCCGGAGACCCGGAAGGCGGTAGAGCGCTGGACTCGAGGATTGACGGTCCCCGACCTCGTGCGGTATGCGCTCCGTCTCGATCCCGCGTTTCAGGGTGGCGGGAGACAGCGCGCGGCACGCTCGGTAGAAGTGGCGCTGCTCACCGGACGGCCGTTGAGCCACTGGCAGAGGGAAGGGAAGGCCCAGGGCGCCATCACTCCCTGGTACGTGGTACTCACTGCGCCACGGGCGGTGCTCCATCAACGGATTGCGGCGCGCGCCCAGGAGATGGTTACGCGTGGCATGATTGAGGAGACGGCTGCGGTGCTGGCCGAAGGGCTCTCTCCGAGTGCGCCCGGTCTCGACGCTATCGGACCCCGTGAGGCGATTGAGTACCTGCACGGCCAGCGGGCGCGAGACACGGTCGCCGAGGCAGTCACCATCGCCACTCGGCAATACGCCAAACGGCAGGAGACCTGGTTCCGGCATCAGTTGGCGGGAGAGGTGCTGAACCTGGACGCGACGAGGACGCCGGAGTTGATCGCCGCCGAGATTGTTGCTGCATGGGAGAAAGGGAGCAGGTAGTAGGGAATAGGGAGTAGGTAGTAGGTAGTAGGTGGTGGGTTGTGGGGCCCTACTCCCCACCACCTACTCCCTACTACCGTTTATCACCCCACACCGGTGTTGTAAATGAAGATCGGCATCACCTGCTACCCCACCTACGGCGGATCTGGAGCCGTGGCCACCGAACTCGGACTGGAACTGGCCCGGCGGGGTCATGAGGTGCACTTCATCTCCTACGCCTCTCCATTTCGCCTGCGGGGCTACGCGGAGGGCGTCTATTTCCACGAGGTGGATACCAAGGTCGGACGGTATCCATTGTTCGAGCACTACCCGTACACCCTGGCGCTCGCCTCCAAGCAATACGAGGTGGTGAAGCGGGAGAATCTGGATCTGCTCCACGTGCACTACGCGATTCCCCACGCGACCACCGCCTATCTGGCGAAGGAGATGCTGAAAGGGGAGCGCTCGCTCAAGTTCATCACCACCCTGCATGGTACCGATATCACGCTGGTCGGGCAGGAAGCCAGCTTCTACCAGATCACCAAGTTCTCCATCGAGACCTCGGACCGGGTCACTGCCGTCTCCGCCTTCCTCCGCGATGAGACGTATCGGGCGTTTGGCTGTGTCACCTGTGACCTCAAGGTCATTCCGAACTTCGTGAACCTGCAGGAATACCAGCCGGGTCCCGGAGCCGAGCGTGGGTCGCTGGCGCCGGCCGGCCACAAGATCATCACCCACGTCTCCAATTTCCGTGAGGTCAAGCGGGTGAAGGACGTGGTGCGAGTGTTCGCCCGGATCCGCAAGGCGATGCCGGCGACACTCTTGATGATCGGCGATGGCCCGGATCGGAGCGACGCGGAGCGCGAAGCCGAGGAATTATCCGTCACCGATGACGTGCTCTTCCTGGGCCGGCTCGACCGGGTCACCAGTATCCTCCAGGCTTCCGACCTCTTCGTGTTGCCCTCCCAGACCGAGTCGTTCGGCCTCGCGGCGCTGGAAGCGATGGCGTGCGGGGTACCGGTGGTGGCGTCAAGGGCGGGCGGTCTCCCCGAGATCATAGACGACGGAGTCAATGGCATTCTCGAGCCGGTTGGTTCGGTCGAAGCAATGGGCCGCCGCGCCACCGATCTCTTGAGAAACGCCGATGCCCACAGCGCCATGTCGAGCGCGGCGCTCGAAAAGGCGCGCACTTTCTCGGCCGACGGCATCGTCCCCATGTATGAGGCTTTGTACGCCGAGACTCTCAAGTGATGGTCGACGGCTACCTGATCGCCGCAGTCCTCGGCCTGGTCGAAGGGATCACCGAGTTTCTTCCGATTTCATCCACCGGGCATCTGATCGTCGCCGGGTCTCTACTCGGCTTTGAGGGAGAACGGGCTAAGACCTTCGAGATCTTCATCCAGCTGGGCGCGATCCTGGCAATTCTCTGGATCTACCGGTCCCGCTTTCTGGAGCTGGTGCGAACCGCGACCCAATCGGAGCAGAGCCGGCGATTCATCTGGAACCTCGCCATCGCTTTCCTTCCGGCCGCGGTCGCCGGCTTGATCTTCCACCGCCAGATCAAGCAGTACCTCTTTGGCCCCATTCCGGTGGCGTGGGCCCTCTTGGTGGGTGGCCTCGTGATGTTGCTCATTGAGCGGCTTAAGCCCGTCTCCAAGGTGTCCGAGGCAACCGGGATCTCGCCTCGACAGGCACTCGGCGTGGGGCTGGCGCAGGTGCTGTCTCTGTTTCCCGGGGTCTCCCGGTCGGGCGCCACCATCATGGGCGGGTATGCGCTGGGGTTGTCCCGGACCGCCGCGACCGAGTTTTCCTTCTTCCTCTCCGTGCCGGTCATGATCGCCGCGACCGGCTTCGACCTGCTGAAGAGCCGGGAGGCCCTGAGCCTCGCGGACTTCCCAATTTTCGCGATTGGCTTCATCGTATCCTTTGTCTCGGCGGTGGTCGTCGTCCGGGCATTTCTGAGGTATATCAGTCACCACAGCTTTACGGTCTTCGCCTGGTACCGGATCGTGCTCGGGGGACTTCTGCTGTGGTGGTACCTCCATCCGTCCGCGCCTGGAGTCTGATGTCGGAACCTCGTATTCACTGGATGGACACCGTCGATTCCACGCTCGACGAGATCCACGCACTGGCCGAAGCCGGCGCGCCGGATGGCACTGTGGTCGTGGCAAAGGAACAAACAGCCGGACGGGGAAGTCGCGGGCGGTCCTGGCACTCCCCGGTCGGCGGATGCTGGTTCAGCATTCTCCAGCGGGGTGCTGTGACTTCGGGGAGCAGCGTACTGAGCATCCGGGTCGGCCTCGCTGTGGCCGATGTGATTTCCGCGCTCGGCGTCCGGCATCCTGTCCGACTCAAGTGGCCCAACGATCTCATGTGGTGCGACAGGAAGCTGGGTGGGATCCTCTGTGAGGCGCAGTGGCTGGGGCCCACGCGGGAATGGGTCGCGATCGGGATCGGGATCAACGTCAGAAACGAGCTGCCGAAGGACGTGAAGCGCACCGCTATCTGCCTGGGCCACCTGTTGCCCGACATCACTCCCGAGGCGTTGGTCGAGCCGCTTGCCGCCCGGCTCCGGTCCATGAGCGAATCGGGTCCCATGCTGAGCCTGGCCGAGGCCTCTGCCCTGACTTCGCGCGACTATTTGTTCGGGCGGCGTCTGATCGAGCCGCTTCCGGGAGTGGCACGCGGCGTGTCGAGGCAAGGCGAGCTGGTCGTGGAGATTCGAGAAGGCGTAATACAGGCGGTCCGCTCGGGTCACGTGGTTCTGGCCGGGCCGGCCTGATACCCATGCTCCTTGCTCTCGACGTAGGAAACACCGAGATCACCGCCGGACTGTTCCATGGTCCCGAGCTTTCCTCCCACTGGCGGCTCACCACCGCAACCGAGCGAACCCCGGACGAGTGGTCGGTCACCCTCAACGCACTGCTGGTCCAGGCGGGCCATTCGCCGAATGAGGTCCGGGCAGCCGTGATGGCGTCGGTTGCACCCAGCGTGACGCAGAGCCTCATCGCCGGGTTACGCTCCGCAACCGGGAGCGAAACCACCACGGTGGACGCCACGACCCCGCTGCCCATTCGCCTCGACGTGGATGAGCCGCTGACGGTGGGCGCCGACCGCATCATCAACACCCTCGCGGCGGTCACCCTCTACCAGGTCGATACTCTGGTGGTGGACTTCGGCACCGCGACGACCTTCGACTGCATAACGGCGGATGGTCGCTTCATCGGCGGAGTCATCATGCCGGGCCTCCGTACGTCGGCGGACCAGCTTACCCGTCGCGCCGCCAAGCTCCCCGCAACCGAGCTGACGCCGCCTGAGCGAGTCATCGGACGTCGGACGGAAGAGTGTATTCGTGCCGGAGTCCTGTTCGGCGCGGCCGATGCCGTGGATGGCATCGTGAACCGGATCAGGAAGGAATGGCCCGGGGGCCGGCGGCCCAAGGTCGTGGGCACTGGCGGGCTCGCCACCATCGTTGCACCGCTCACGACCACCATCGAGTCGGTAGACCCGGACCTCACTCTGCACGGCCTTCGCATCGCGGCCGGCCACCTCGCCCTCAGGTGGTGAGCGAGGTCGCTTCCTCGCTCGGGGCCGCACGCAGGCTCGGCTACCGGCTGTTGGGGTCTTCTTTCGACTACCTCCTGCATCTCCGTCCCGCCGAGTGGCCGATCATGGCGGCTCACACGGCGCTGGGATATTTCCTCGCGGTGGGTCTCTCAAGGGCAATCGATGGCGAGGCGTTGAAACCGGCGTTGGCGGGACTGGCACTTTGGGTTGTGTGTCTCAACGGCGGTACCCTGGCCCTCAATTCAGCCTTCGACCGCGACGAGGGTGACATCGGGTATCTCCGGTCGCCTCCACCGGCACCGCGGCATCTCGCGATCTTCGCTCTCTTGTTGATGGCCGTGGGGCAGGGTCTCTCCCTTTTGCTTCCTCGCTCCTACACGCTGGCATACGCGACCTGCTTTGCCCTGTCGCTCGTCTACTCCATGCCTCCCTTCCGATTCAAGGCGATGGCCGGAGTGGACTGGCTCATCAACATGTGGGGATTCGGCACAATTACACCGTACGCGGGCTATGTGGCCACCGGCCGTGTACCCGGGATGGTACACGGCCTCGTCCTGCTGGCGTTCTGCCCGCTCTTCGCCGCGCTCTATCCACTTACTCAGCTCTACCAGTTCGAGGAGGATCGTCGCCGGGGCGATAGGACCTTTGCGTTGCTGCTGGGCATGGAGCGCAGCCTGCTGGTGGCACTCGGTGCGGCGATCGTCGCCTTTCTCTGGTTCGCAACAGCGGGGATCCTGGCCGGCTGGGAGCTTCGAGGCTCAGGACTCGTACAGTGGGGGCTACTCGCTTTGGCGGCGGCCTGTTGGGCTGCCGTTCTGCTCCGCTGGCTTTGGCGCTATCGGAAGATGAGTCCGGAAGAACATCAGCGCGGAATGTATCAGGCGCTTGCCGCCTGGGCGGTAACCGACCTCGTCATAGTGCTCTGCTGGGGCTGAAGCACTCCAGCTCCGCCACTTGGCCGGAACCGGGTGGGGCAACTATACTTAGGCGCGGTCGACCCAAGCCATTTCTTTGGAGTCACCATGGGCTCGCTGGCGCATCCTCAAGCCGGATACGACACCACCGAACTTCCCATCATCGTTCGAGGCGCGCTCAAACTGGGGTTGGCCGAGTGCCTGATCGTTGTCGCCATCGGACTCGTGTCCCGCTTTCTGGATGGCCCGGTTGAAATAGCGCTCGAGGGCGTGATTCTGGTCGCCTTCGGAGTACTGCTCGTTGTCGGCGCTCCCCGGCATCTGGACCCGGGCCCGTACGACGAAGGGTCGCCGGCGCCGCCGGGATCGGACTCGGCGCCACGGGTGTCTTCCTGGTAATCGATCTGCTCTTCCTGCAGGGCAATCTCTTCCCGGCGCTCTACACCAATCGATGGAAGGAGATCGGCGGCGGCAGCAACTGGTGGTACCATCCGGTCTGGTGGATGGTCGGCACCTACCTGTCCTGGCTGGGCGGGTGGATCCTCGCGAATCAGACCCGCAAGTCCGGTGCGCCCTCGTTGCCCGGCCTCGCTGTTCTCCTCGGCATCTGCACGGTGGTCTGTGGCGTCATCGCCGTCGTGGTCAGGCTTTCCCGGCGCGGGATGGAATGTGCCGACGTTCGGAGTGGCCGTCATTGCCCGGCCTGGCGCTCGCCACGACCATCTCGGTGCTGGGGGCGCGCAAAGCCTAGAGGGCGAATGCGCTGGCTCGCCCTCCTCGCCCGCATCGTCGGCTGGCTGCTCACGCCCCTCGTGGTGTGGGCAGCTTCGTTTCTGGGGGCCTGGCTCGCCACCTCGTTCGCCACCGGTCACCTGCGTCGCCGCGCGCCGGACCTCTATTTCACGATCGGCTCCGGACTGCATCGCGGGCTGGTGATGACGCTGATCTGGATGCGCATCCTGCGCAGTTCCCGCCGGCTGCGGCATTCGCTGCACGTGACGGCGAGGGCTTGCCCATCCTCGAGGAGGCGCTGGACCCCGCCCCGGAGGAACCGCCGCCGGTCGAGGCGCCGCAGGCGTCGAGGCGCCGCCCGCATGAGCTGCGGCTGCGCGCTCGCGGCCCTGCAACGGCGAGTGTACCGCATTGGCCGGCTGCCAGCGGCGGCCCATCCGCCTACTCACGACTCCGGCCGCCTCCCGCCGCTCCCGCTTCGTCCGTCACGCGCGCCGACTCCCTCGCGCCTGACTGTCGCGCCCCGGCGTCGAAGTCTGGTTTACCGACGCCGCGTCACGCACGACAGCGCCGGGCACACCCTGCATCGAGACGGGTGCTGGAAATCCGCTGAAGCCGGCCGCCGAACTCCTGTGCCGCTGCTGTATACCGGAGAGCCTCCCCGCCGGGTCAACGACTCCACCATCGAAGCCGCCGATCTGGCTGCATTGTCGGCCGGGCAACCTCTATCGGGTCAACCTCGCACACCGGCTACCCACGAGGGTGCGATGAGAAGCGCGCTGCTGCTGCGTGGTACTGCGGCGGCCCCGGCCGCAGGCTCAGGGCCCGGGATTCGAGCTGGGCCGGCTGTTCACCGAGCCGGCGGCCACAACCTACCGGCTCGGTTTCATCGCGCCGATCACCGGGCCGTTGAGCGGTGGCGCTTCACGGGACCTACGTGGATGGCGATGCGCCACTGGGGAATCTCTGGGGAGGTGGAGCGGACCTCGCGCTGTTCAAAGGCGGGAAGCCTCGGACTCTATCTGGTCGGTGGCTTCGTCCGGCGGAATGGTCACTCGAGGGAAGCGAGACCATTCTGGGGTTCGTGGTCCGGCGGTGTGGGCTATGAGGTATTTCCCTTCGGCGTGATCGCCCTCGGGATCGAAGGCCGCTACCGGGCCCTCGGACCCGGGCGACTACCACGGTATCGAGCTGGGATTCCATCTCGGTGTGCACCGCCGGACTCGCTCCGACCAGACTCACCCCACGACGACCGAGACGGTTCTCTCGTCCCCGCCTACCGCCAGCGCCACCCGCACCGCCCTGCTGAACGACGGGGTCACCGCGGATGACGCCACTACGCTCTCGGCGGTGGTGCAGACCGCCCTCGACGTGATGGGCAGCCCCGTATCGCTGGGGCGGGGACGGGGAAGAAGGATTCGATTGCTCCGGACTCATCCACTACGCCTTCGCCAAGCACGGCATCACATTGCCGCGACGCAGCGTGGATCAGGCCCGCGAAGGCCAGGTGATCGACAAGGACTTCGACGGCATGCGCCCGGGAGACATCCTGACTTTCTCCAGCCGGGGCGATCACGAGATCACCCACGTCGGCCTCTACCTCGGCGATCAGCGGTTCATCCACAGTGCTTCAGGGGGAGTCCAGATCAGCGTGCTGGATGAGAACGATGTGTCCGGGCGCTGGTGGTACCATCGCTGGGTTGGGGTCAGGCGGGTGGTGGCAAGGTCGGCGGGTCGTGATCCGTGGACCTGCGACTCGGACCGCGATCGGCGTCCATGACCCAGAGCCGTAGCACCGCGATCTCCGCGGCGATCGTGGCCGCGGTAATGGTCGGCTCGCCGCTTTACTTTGGTCGAGTCGTCTTCATGCCCATTGCTCTCGCGCTCGTGCTCGCCTCGGTACTTGGGCCGCTGGTCGGCGGGATGGAAAAGGTCCGGATTCCGGCGCCGGCCGGATCGGCACTCCTGCTCCTGGGAATCCTGGCGCTGGTGACTGGCGCCGGGCTGCGCTCGTCGACCCGCTTCGCGACTGGGCTCGTAAGGCACCGGAAGCGATCGCGGCCGCGGGCAAGAAGGTGCAGGAGTTCCGGCACCGCTTCGATCGGCTCAGCGCTCTTGTGACTCCGCCGCAGGGTGCTCCGAGCAGCGCGGATTCAAGTCGCTCTTCCGCTTCGACCGACAGCTCGCGTGGTGCCCCGCCCGCCGACCAGGCTCATCCCGCGCCGTCATCCGCATCCCCCGGACCCAGCCTTACGCCATTCCTCGGCCGAGCCTTCGGGACCACCACGGAGATCATCAGCCAGCTGACTGAGACCGTGCTGCTGTTGTTCTTTCTCCTGGCCGGCGGCCGCAGCTGGCACGAGCGCATTGCGAAGGCCACGGAATCGCCGGCCACGGGCAAGAAGGTGGTTGGTATTATCGGCGAGATCCAGCGGGTGGTCTCCCGTTATCTGCTGGTTACCCTGCTGATCAACATCGGGCAGGGGATCCTCGTCGGCATCGCGATGGCGCTGATCGGCATGCCGGCGCCCGTTGTATGGGGACTGTTGACGATGGTCGCGGAGTTCATCCCCTACGCCGGCGGTCTGGTGATGGTGGTCCTGCTCGGACTGGTGGGTCTGGCTGGATCAACGAGTGCGGGTCACGTCCTGCTAGCCCCTGGACTCTACCTCCTGATCACAACGCTCCAGAACAACCTGGTCAGTCCGGTAGTGTATGGCGAAGGTCTGAGGCTCAATCCGATCGCCATTCTGCTGGGTGTGATCCTCTGGTATTTCCTCTGGGGAGTGCCGGGGGCTTTTCTTGCGGTGCCGATTCTTGCGGCGTTCAAGACGCTGTGCGACCGGGTAGAGACCCTGAAGCCGGTGGGGGTATTTCTAGAGCATTGAGCGGGGAACAGGGATCAATTCCTGTCCCGAAATACCCGCGACATGTCCTTGATGTCGAAGCGATCTGCAGCAAGATGCCTCGGAAAACCGATAATGCGGACTCTGGCCTTCGCGTCGCTGGAGTCGAGCAGCAGCAAGGCGACGCGGAAATCCCCCAACAGGATATTGTCCACCAACGGTTCGTCGAAGGACGTGACTTCGAACGGACCGACCGAGCGGGTACCGCCGACATCGGAGAACACGGTTGCGTGGACGCCCTTCGCATTCACGTCCCACCGTATGGTGATGAGCAGCTCAGGGATGGACAGCGAATCTCCTGGTCCCACTTCTCGCGGCCCCGAGTCATAGGCGTCGTTAGCGGTCATCCGGAAGGCCTGGCGAAGGGACACTTCGCGTGCGATACCTCGGAGCGATTGCCGGTCGGCTGGATTCGAGAGCCGCTGATCCAGGTCTTCATAGAGCGGTTTGAGGTCCAGCGGCACGTCCTCGAAGTTCAGGGCCACCAGGCGCAGGAGTACCAACTGTTGCCGGGTCGCATGGGGGCGGCGCAAGGTATCGTTCTGGAAATAGGAACCCATCAGGGTACCGAACAGACGCATGCCGAGATCCACGTCGAATTCCTTCTGATGGCTGCTTAGCTCGATCGTGCTTTGGAGCTGTCGGTTGTCGTCCTGCTGCCGTTGAATGGTGTCGTGCTGCAGGGTCCCGTAGTAGGCTACTCCCGCCGCGATCAAAGTGCCGAACCCGCCCTTGACCACGATATCGAGCAGCTTGATCCCATTCTCGCTCAGTGCCATCGCGTTACCTCACCAACTCACGGTCAGATCGAGGCTCTGGTCCCCCACCTGGACATTGAGAAAGTCCCCACGCCGGTCGCCTTGCCGTACATGAACGGCATAGGTTCCCGGGGAGACTTCCTGAATCACGAAACTGCCGTTGGCGTCAGTGATCGCTGCGTAGTGACCGGGCCCGTCGAGCGACACGCTCGCGAACTGCTTGGGGTCACCCTGGCTCCCCTTCACCGTTCCGTGTACCGGCGGCTTGGGCTGTGCAGCGCCCAGTAGCATGACGAGCCCGGCGAGAGTAAGACCAGTGCTGCTGCGGAATGTGCGGATGGACATGGACTCCTCCTTGATGGACGGAGTATCCACCCGGAGGGTCAAGGAGGAGTCAAGCGATTGAGATGGGGAAGAGGGAAGAGGTTTCAGGGGTCAGGTGTCAGGTGTCAGGGTGACCGCCCCGTCCGTCTAGTCGGCCCCGTCCGCCCTCCCGACTTACCGCCCTCCCGCCTACTCATGATGCTCGTGGTTCATCCCTTCCATCGGCGCCATCGAGTACCGGTCTCGCAGCGACTCCATCCACGCGACATCCCTCATCCACGCGGTATCGGTCGGCACGATCTTGGGCCAGTCGCTCAGGTTGTCCGGCACGAAGGCGACCCCCACCGCTCCCATCGCGCCCCGGACCAGGTCCGCTCCGGTCGGGTTGTTGTACTGCGCGGAGACCCGGTAGCGGCGATTGGCCTTGAGGTGGATTCCGCGCCCGTAGATGCCGGGTAGCGTGCGTGCGACTCCGTGGATCTTTCCGGTTGAATCCAGGTTCGAATCCAGGTGCAGCACCGTCTTTCCCGTCTCCAGATCTACCAGCTCGAGAAACTCCCCGTAGTCGTGCATGTGGCCGCCGGCGCCCACGATTCGCCCGCCCACCGGCAGGGTGAATTCGAAGCTCTTGGTGGAAACGCCGGGCGGCGCGGTGTAAGGACCGGATTCACCTTTCCGTACCTCGAGCGCCACCGGAAGCACGCTCGTGGGCCGTGGGTTCATGTTCTTCGGCATCCAGTACAGCCGGACATGCAGGTAGGTGCCGGCCATGTCATGCTCGGTGGTGTTGTTCCATGCCATGTACATCCCCATGTGGAATCCATTGGTCATGGGGACACCGACGGTCTTGGGCACCATCACGCTCTTCGTTTCGTTGCCGAAGGCGAAGAGCCGCTCCACGTACGGGCTGATCAGCTGCCTGCGATCGAAGTTGAGGAGGGTGATGTGATGCAGGAGGCGACGGTTGAGTTTCTGCCCGGTCGAGTCGTAGAGCTCGACGTCGAAGCCGCGCACCCACCCATCAACCGGCCAGATGAACTTGTAGAGCGGGGTGTAGTGGCCCTTCATGTCGTGGCCGGCCATCAGCATCTCGGGCATGGCGGGCATCACGAACGGCCCGAGAATAACAGTCACCTGGTGCTTCGAGGAATCGATCTCCACCCGCACCGTCGGAGTATCGACGGCGATGGCGGTGGCGAGGAGAAGGGCGGAGATCATGAAGTGTCAGGGGGTCACTCGTTGTGCTCACTGCCCGAATGCTCATGGGCTCCGTGGTCATGCCCACCCTCGCCCATGTCCATCCCCCGCATCTCGAGCGAGGCCATGTCGCGCTGGAAGGTCGGGTTGGACAAGTCAATCGCGGGCCATTTCGACATGTCGTCCGGTGCGAACAGTCCGGCGATATGACCCATCGCGCCGTTCTTGATGAGTTCGCCGGTGGGGTTGTCGTAGTACGCGATGACCCGGTAGGGATGGTTGGCTTTGAGCTTGATGCCGGCTCCCTTGATGCCCGGCAGGCTGCGGCTCACCTTCAGCACGCCGCCCTTTTCGTCACGGGTCGCGGTCACCTTGGCCAGCTCTTTCCCGTTCGCCGCATCTTCCAGCCGAACCATTGTCCCGTAGTCGTGCAGGTGGCCGCCGTATCCGATGATGCGTCCGCTCAGCGGCACCGAGAACTCATAAGACTTGGTGGACTTGCCCGGGGGAACGTCGAAGGTGTTGGTGCCGCCCACGGTCAGGTTCACATCCATGTACAGCGGGAGGACATCCAGCGGCCGAGGATTCTGGTTCTTCGGCAGGTACTGCATCGTCATCCGGAGCCGCACCCCCTCCAGATCCTTCCCGGTATCATTGTGCCAGGCGACGTAGAAGCCAATCGTCATCCCCGAGCGCATCGGCACCCCGATGGTAGCCGGGACCGAGGCGTCTTCCGATTCCGTGCCGGTACCGAAGAGTCGTTCGGCCGCCTGGTAGAGCAACTGGCGGCGATCGTAGTTCACCACGATCAGGTGATGCATGATTCGTCGAGGCAGCAGGTTTCCGTCCTTGTCGATCACCTCGAGCTTGTAGCCGCGAAACCACCCATCCACCGGCCACTGGAAGGTCTGGACCGGCGTGTCATGCGAGGCGCCGTGATCCATCATGCCGTGCATTTCCATCGGTGGCATGTTGGGCAGGTCGAAGCTCCCGGCGGTGACGATGACCTCGTGATCCGAAGAATCCACCTTCATCACGAGACCGGGCTCGTCCTGCGGGGTCAGGGGTGGCGTCGCAACGGTGAACGAGGCGAGAAGCGCGAGGGTGACCAGCATGATGTGTCTCCTGAACGGAAAACCCGGACGGGCGGCTGTACTGGTCGGGGAAAATCCTGAGGTGGGTGGGCAAAGTCAAGCGAGCCAAAGGGTAAGCGAAGTTGCTCCACCGGCCCACTGGACGGGATCGGCCTCTTCCCTAAAGTTAGTGCAGTAATTGTGGTTACCGGCCTCCATGCCGGGCGTCCGGCTCAACTCCCTCGCAGCTCTGCCATGGCCAGCGGCCTGCGGCTTTCAGCCCTGTTCGTCTGCACGATAGCGGGCGCGGCAAACGCCCAGAACCTGTGCGTCGATCGGAATGGGCGCCCGATTTCCGAAATCATCGACAATTCCCTGACCAGCGCAGGCGGGGCGGTACTTCGGAATGGAGAGCGGCTGATCCTGTGGAACCAGGCCGCTGCGTCCAAGTCATCCGAAACGGGTCGGCTTTTCCTCTATCTGCATGAATGCGCCCATCACGCTCTTGGGCACGTTTACAAGTCTCCCGACCTGCGGTGGGAACTGGAGGCGGACTGCTGGGCCTTCCAACTCCTGGCCGAGGGCGGGCTGGTCAAGAACCGCCGCCTCGTCGAGTTCGAGCGGGATCTCGCCGCGACGACGGGGGACGCACTCCATCTGGGCGGCGAGGTCCTGCTCGACAGTCTCCAGCGATGTCTGAGTATCCGAACGGACCAGCAGGCGTGGGTAACCGCACTCAAGGCCTTCACCAGCGCCGCGCAGGAACGCTTCGCCTCGATACGGGGAGATGGCGTTCCAGATGCTGCACTGGGAACCTACGAATCCCTGATCGATGCCCCGGGCACTTTCGACTGTGAGATACTCGATCCCGCCTCCCTCCGTTGCCTGCTGTTTGTCTCCCGAAAAGATGGCCCGGCGCGGTCGCGCTACGAGCAACTGGTCAAGATTTTCCGCCGCTGTCTCCCTGCGCATTGGACCTCCGCCGATCAGCGCGCGCCGTGGGTGGGGCCCGAAGTCCCTGTCGCGCGGCGGCCGGTGCGGCAATTCCTCGCCCAGGACAGTGAGAACGGGACTCTCCTGGCCCTGGTGCTGACGCAGCAGGATCGGGTCTACCTGGTGATGCGATCGTCGGATGATTGGCTGGCTACTGGCCCGGGACCTACGAAGTCAGAGGTGCCGGTTGCATCGGTGCGGGAATTGTTGCCGGTGACGGCTCCGTAGTGCCAAGGCGGGGCTGCGCATCTCGCCGAGTTTCGCACCGCATTGCGTTGTTCTGGTGGGATCTCGAGTCAGTGAATCCGCGATCTTCCCCCCTGGGGGTGGGGGGGCTGCTCGCGTTTTCTTGATCCCTCTGCGCGGTTTCGCATCAGCCGGGAGGGCAGGGAAGGCTGTTGAGGTGCGGGCCTACTGGTCGTGGTGCTCGTGATGCATGTGCATCGAATCGGGTGCTGTGGTCGCTGCGGCGGTCTTGGGTCGGCCGATGCTCTCCAGCATGGCCATGTCGGTGAGCATCCCCGGATCATCGGGATCCAGCACGGGCCACTTCGCGGGATCATCGGGAACAAAAGCCGCCACGATCAGCGCCATCGCTCCCTGCTTCAGGACATCGCCCGTCGGATTGTCGTAATCGGCCGTGACCCGGTAGCGCCGGTTCGCCTTGAGTCGCAGTCCGTCTCCCTTAATACCCAGCAAACGTGTCGGCACTCCCTTGAGCTTGCCCAGCGAATCGGTCTTCGCCGGGAAGGTCGAGCAAGACCTTGCCGCTCTCCGCATCCTCCAGCCGCACGAACTTGGCGTAGTCGTGCAGGTGCCCACCCGCCGCGAGGAGTCGACCTCCGACCGGCAGGGTGAATTCATAGCTGCTTCGAGGAGGGCCCGCTGGGAAGGTTATAGGCGTCCGACTTCCCAACCGTGTACGACACGTCCATGTACAAGCAAATGAATGTCCAGCGGCCGCGGCATCATGTTCGGTGGCGTGTAGCGCATCCGAATCGACGAGCGTGGCGCCGCGAATCGCTTCCGGTTTGCTGTTGTGCCAGCCGATGAACGTCGCCAGCCTCATCCCGGGCTCCATCGGCACGCCGATGCTCTTGGGCGCGCTGAAGCCGATCCACCTCCTGGCTCGCGCCAAGGAGCCGCTCGAACGCGGGATAGATGAGCTGGCGGCGACCGAGATTCACCATGCTGAGGTGGTGGAGATACTTGCGGTTCAGCTTCTGTCCGGTGGAATCGCGAAGCTCCACGTCGTAGGCGTGGAACCATCCCTCGACCGGCCAGGTGCACGTAGACGGTCGGCGTCTCGTGCGCGGACATCTTGCCGTGATGCATCCCCGGTCCGCCCGCGGGGATCGTGAACGGGCCCATGGTGATGGTGACAACCCGCTGCTTGGTGTCCGTGGTAAGGCTTGCTTGAGGTTCGGCCCGAGGCGGACTGAGCGGCGAGTGGGCTCCAGGGGGCGGCACTCGACAGGCCGACCACGGTCAAAGTCAGGAGGGGGACAAAGCGGCGCATGGGAGCAGTCTAGACCATCGTAACTCTGTGTCAAGTAAGCAGTTTGGGCAGCGACTCAAAGTTTTGGCAGTCTCGCTTGACAACTGCTAACAGCTGACTAAATTTCCCTCTAGTTGTAAGCAGTCCGCCATGCCGAGTGCTAATTCATTGTGGCCTCGCACCTTATCAGCACTTCAGACCCGCCGGAGGAAGTCATGAGCACAGCCACCAAGGCCAAGCCCAAGCTGAAGATCCATCCCCTCGAGGACCGGGTCGTCGTCATGCCGTCCGAGGAGTCGGAGACGATGCGGGGCGGCCTCTACATCCCCGACACCGCCAAGGAGAAGCCCACCCAGGGTGAGGTCCTCGCGGTCGGGCCGGGTCGTTTCGAGAAGGGCGAGCGGATCAAGCTCGAAGTCGCCGTCGGCGACACCGTCATCTACGGCAAGTACAGCGGCACCCCGTACACCGTCGACGGCGACGAAGTCATCATCATCAAGGCGTCCGACATCCTCGCCAAGATCGGCTGAGACCGTCGCTTCTTACAGGAGATCAAGAGTTATGGCAGCCAAGGAACTGCTGTTCGACGTCGAAGCCCGCGCCAAGCTCAAGAAGGGCGTCGACGCCCTGGCCGACGCGGTCAAGGTCACCCTCGGCCCCAAGGGCCGGAATGTCGTCATCGACAAGAAGTTCGGCTCCCCGACGATCACCAAGGACGGCGTCACCGTCGCCAAGGAGATCGAGCTCGCCGATCCGATCGAGAACATGGGCGCGCAGATGGTGAAGGAAGTCGCCACCAAGACCAGCGACCTCGCCGGCGACGGCACCACCACCGCGACCGTGCTGGCCCAGGCCATCTATCGCGAAGGCCTGAAGAACGTCACCGCCGGCGCCAACCCGATGGAGCTCAAGCGCGGCATCGACAAGGCGGTCGAGGCCGTCGTCGAGGAGCTCAAGCGGCTCTCGGTACCGTCGGCCGGCAAGAAGGAGATCGCCCAGGTTGGCTCCATCTCCGCGAACAACGACAAGGAAATCGGCGATCTCATCGCCGAGGCGATGGAGAAGGTCGGCAAGGACGGCGTGATCACGGTCGAGGAGGCCAAGGGCCTGGAGACCACGCTGGAGACCGTGGACGGCATGCAGTTCGACCGCGGCTACCTCTCGCCCTACTTCGTCACCGATCCGGAGAAGATGGAAGCGGTGCTCGATGACGCCTACATCCTCATCCACGACAAGAAGATCTCGGCGATGAAGGAGCTGCTCCCGGTGCTCGAGAAGGTGGCCCAGACCGGCAAGCCCCTGCTCATCATCGCGGAAGATGTCGAGGGCGAGGCGCTGGCGACCCTGGTGGTCAACAAGCTGCGCGGCACGCTCAAGGTCTGCGTCCGTGAAGGCGCCGGGCTTCGGCGATCGCCGCAAGGAGATGCTGCGCGACATCGCCGTGCTCACCGGCGGCAACGTGATCTCCGAGGAAGTCGGCTTCAAGCTGGAGAACGCGGTGCTGAACGACCTGGGCCGCGCCAAGCGGATCGTGGTCGACAAGGACAACACCACCGTCGTCGACGGCAAGGGCAAGACCGACGCGATATCCAGGGCCGCATCACCGAGATCAAGGTCGCGGTGGACAAGAGCACCAGCGACTACGACCGCGAGAAGCTGCAGGAGCGGCTGGCCAAGCTGTCGGGCGGCGTGGCGGTGATTCACGTCGGTGCCGCGACCGAGACCGAGATGAAGGAGAAGAAGGCTCGGGTCGAGGACGCGCTGCACGCGACTCGCGCCGCGGTCGAAGAGGGCATCGTGCCGGGCGGCGGTGTGGCGCTGCTCCGGGCCCAGAGTGCGCTGGACAAGATCAAGGGCACCGACGACGAGAAGATCGGCGTGGACATCGTGCGCCGCGCGCTCGAGGAGCCGATTCGCATGATCGCCCAGAACGCCGGCGCCGAGGGCTCGATCGTGGTGGCCAAGGTCAAAGAGTCGAAGGACAAGAACTTCGGCTACAACGCGGCCTCGCGACAGCTACGAGGACCTGGTCAAGTCGGGCGTCATCGATCCGACCAAGGTCACCCGGACCGCGCTGCAGAACGCGGCGTCGATCGCCGGCCTCATGCTCACCACCGAGTGCGTCGTGGTGGAGCGGAAGGAAGAGAAGCCGGCCCCGGCAGCCCCGGGTGGCGGCGGCATGGGCGGGATGTACTAATTCGGCTGGAGTTAGCTGGCCCGCTGTTTGGGCCGGCTAACTCCACCGCCGAATTAAGTACCCCGAGCGCAGCGAGGGTCTGCCTACCCCAGCCCCTCTCTCGCGGTAAAGCACGAAGGGTTTGTCTCTGTCGACCCTTGTTTCCGCAGTGGATCACAGCCTTGCTGTGGCCCCTGTCTCTCTATCGTTCCTCCACCATGTACCGTCTGAGCCCCATGATCCGTTGGTCGCTGGCTCTCTCCCCTGCTCCTCGCGGCTCCCCCTCGCCGCGCAGGCTCCGTCGATCCTCGGCACCTGGCAGGCCGACCTCAAGGATGCCAAGCGCACCGACGCGCCACGCATCGTCATCGTGCGATCCGATTCGAGTGCCAGCTACGGCACCGAGACCGTGCGGTGGCGGATTCAGCAGAAGGGCGACAGCGTTGCCCTCGCCCTGGGCGGCGAGTGGGTGATCTACGGCTTCAAGATCAAGGGGACGAAGCTGACACTGTCCGGCGGCGACCTTCAGAAGCCCATCACGCTGACCCGGATGGGGGACCCCACTCCGCGGCCGGACTCGATTCCGGTTCCGCCCGACCCGGACACCGAACAGCAGTAAGAAGTGAGAAGTAAGAAGTGAGAAGTGAGAAGGAAAAACAGGAAGCGATATCGCTCTGGCCGTTCCGTCCCGTCTCCCGTCTCCCGTCTCACTTCTCACGCCTTACACAGAAGCAGTCCCGTCCCCCGAAGCTCCAACGCCGGCAGCGCCTCGTGCTGTTTGGCCACGTGCAGTGCGCAGCCGCGACGGCGAAGCACTGGTGCGACCGCGGCGCGGGCGTTCTCTCCGCGTGTTGCAGCGCTCGCTCGAGATGTGCCAGCACCACCAGCTCCAGCCCCTGCATGCAGCACATCCCCCAGTAACTCCGCCGCGGCCCGGTTGGAGAGATGTCCGCCCGGATCCGGCGATCCGTGGCCTGAACCGACGGGTGGGTAGCCGCTGGTGCGAAGCAGGACATCGTCGTGATTGGCCTCGAGCACGATCGCGTGCGCGCTGCGGAGCAGAAGCCGCACCGCGGTCGTGGGCCGGCCCAGGTCGTAGGCGACCGCGATCCGGTAGCCGGTCGCGGTGGTCACCGCGAGCGCGACGGGCTGCGCCGCATCGTGGCTGGTAGGGCAGGCCTCGACCCGGAATCCCCGGTGCTCGATCGCAGCGCATCATAGCGGAGCGGGACGAATTCGACCGTCGGCATCCGCGGACGGAGCCGGTCCCAGGTACCGACCGCCGCCAGCACCGGGATCTTGAGTGTGCGCGCGAGTCGAGCCGACTCCCGCGGTGTGATCGTCCGTGCTCGTGGGTGAGCGCGATGCCGACAAGGCGAGAGCAGATCGAATCCCACCCGTTCCGCCCGCTGGGCGATCTCCCGGGCGCTGAAGCCGGCATCGACCAGCAATGCCTGCTCCTCGCATCCAATGGCGAGGGCGTTGCCCGAGGAACCGGACCCCAGCACGTACAGCGTGGTCATATCCCGCGCGAGCTTTCGATAGGTCGCGGCGAGCGAAGCTCGACGCTCCGGTGTGAAGGCCACCTCCCGCCGAGGCATGACCCGCTCGGCCACCTTGAGAAATCCATCCTCGCTCAGCCGCTCGATGCCGTGATTGCCCCAGGAGATCGGCGGCACGTAACGCGGCGGCTGCGCCGGCCCGAAGAGATTGGCGCCGGCGCCGATCACCGTCCCCGGTGGACAGCATGGTGCCGATTGCGGTCTTGGCGTGATCGCCGATGAGGCTGCCGAGAAACTGGCGGCCCGTGGTGAAGCGGCGTCCCTCGATCTCCAGACTCACCTCGCCGTAGGTGTTCTTCAGGTTGGAGGTCGTGGTGCCGGCGCCCAGATTGACCCAGCAGCCGATGACGCTGTGACCGACGAAGCCGTCGTGGCTCTTGTTGGAGTAGCCGAGGAAGACGCTGGAGGAGATCTCGCCCTTCACGCTGCAGCGGGGACCGAACACCGAGGCGCGCAAGTGGCCGCCCAGGATCCGGGTGTGATCGCCGGCGTAGAGTGGGCCCTCGAGCCTGGTACCGTTCCGCACCTCGACCTCGGGCTCGAGCACCACCGCGCCGGCTCGCGTATCGAACACCACTCCCGGTTCCACCCGCGCCCCGCGGCTCACGACCAGGTCGGCCTTTCCGATCACGATGCTGGCGTCGGGAAGGGGATCGTGATCCAGCTCCGCGAATCCGGCGCAGTCCGGCCCAGCAATCGTTCGAGGGCGGTGAGCAGATCGAAGGTGCCGCGTAACACCATTCCTTCGATCGGCGTCGCTTCGCCGTCCTCATTGGGGCCGGTCCACCGCTCTCCCGAAGGGACCACCCACCCGACCGTGGTGTTGCCCGCGGTCAGTCGTCGAGTGTCGGGACCGATCTCGACCGGCGCTCCATTCGGCGCGAACCACGAGGCGCCGACGATCGCCGGACCATCGATCGGATGCATCGCGCGGCAGCGCGGCTCATTGCCTTCCCGGAAGTGGGCGATGTTGCTGCCGAGAATTTCCGCGGTGGCGGAGTCTACCGCGGCCTCCCATCGCTCGCGCACCGACCAGATCCCCGCGCGAAGCTCCGAGATGGGTCGCACCCCGGCGAACGGAGCCCACTCCGGTGCCGTGTGTGGTTCGACCAGGTAGAGCGGAGCCGTCACGGAAGATCCCGGATCTCTGGGGGAAGGGTGTCCAACGCCGCCTTGAGATCGGCCGCCTTCTCGCGACTCATCACCAGGATTCGGCCGTTAGCCCGCACCACGATCAGATCCCGCACGCCCGACAGTACGATCGGCTCGCCATCGGACCACACGATCGAGTCCTCGACTTCGTGGAGATGAACGGGGCCTTGAATGACATTGCCGCTCTTGTCACGTGGCCGAACCCTCGCCAGGGCATCCCAGGTTCCTACGTCGTCCCAGGTAAAGTTGCCGGGGACCACCGCGACCATCGGGCTTCGCTCCAACAGGCCGATGTCGATCGACACCGGAGTCACATGGCGGAAGAACGCCTGGACGTCTCCCCGCTCGAGCGCCGGCAAGTGCGGCGCGATCTCCGGGGTGTGTTTCCGGATCTCGGCCAGGAGGACGCTGGCGCTCCAGGCGAAGAGCCCGCTGTTCCACAACGCCCCGGCTGCCATCAGGTCAAGCGCGGTCGCCGCGTCTGGTTTTTCGCTGAAGCGTTGGACGGCCTTGCCGGTTTCATCAAGCGGAGATCCCGGGACGATATAGCCAAACCCGGTATCCGGTCGCGAAGGAACGATGCCGACCGTCACCAGACGGCGATGTCGTGCCGCGGTGTCCAGCGCGGCCGCCGCCGTTCGACGGAAAGCCTCATCTTCGCGGATCACCCAATCGGCGTGGAGCGACAGCACCTGGGCATCCGGATCCCGACGCAGCGCCTCCGCGGAGGCCCAGACCAGTGCGGGGCCGGTGGAGGCAGCGCGTGGCTCGACCAGCACGTTGGCCGGGTCGAGGCTCAGGGCGCTCGGTCAGTCTCGGCGCGAGGGTCGCACCGGTCACCACCAACAGGTGGTCTTTCGAGATCAGTCCCTCGAGTCGTGCTACCGTCTGCTCTGCCGTTGAGGAGGAACCGGCGAGCGGCAGCAGTTGCTTCGGAGAGGTCGGTGTGCTGAGAGGCCAGAAGCGGGTTCCCGAGCCTCCGGCAAGAATGACAGCCCATCTCATGTGGATTGCGGGCGGGAGGTCAGAGCAGTTGCGCAAGGGCCGGTCGGTGCCGGCGCAGATCGAAGAGCAGCTGGCCGGCGTTGGTCCCGGCGCTGGTGAGGACGAACAACAGGTTGCCACCGCCCACCGGGGCGACGATCGCCATGCGATCGCCGTACTCCAGGACGCCGGTGCTCAACGGCTCGCACTCGGCGGACTGGCCCAGGCGATGGGCTCCTTGGACGAACGAGGCGGCGAGAGCGGCCACCGCGTCCGCATCGAAGGCCTTCCGGGAGGCGTGATCGATCGGAAGGCCGTCGGAGCTCAGGACCACCACGGCATCCACTCCATCACGGGCTGCCAGTCCCTGGACGACGTCTCGCAGCAAGGCCATGAAAAGCCTCGAATTGGATGGGAGAAAACCGCCTCGTCATTCTAGGACCGGCCATCGCCGAAGTCAAGAAATCACTGCGGGTTGACCCGCTTTCACAGGGCCTCTAGCTTCCCCGCCATGCTCGGTACCCGAATGATCCTCGCGCTCGCGGTTTTTATCGGAATCGCCGCCTGTGGCAGCAGTAGCGGCATAGGCGATGCCCAGATCCCCAATGTCGTCGACACCTTTGTCGTGACGTCGCTGGAGGGGGGGCCTCTCCAGGCGCCCGCCGCCTATTCGATCGCCGCCAATGGCCTGGTGCGGACTTACGAGACTACCGCGTTCGACTTCGCCTATACGACCGACCAGGGCAAGAATCTTTTCCTCCCCCTGGCGGTGCTGGGACTCTCGCCGGGCGTGGCGCTCAAGCCTGGCCTCCTGCCGAGCGACCTGGCGTTCGATGAGATCACCAAGGCGGCGCAGAACGGCTATATCACCGAAGACACGGTTCAGGTGGATAGCGGCGACGTCTTCATGGTCCGCTCCAGCGACATCTGTACCTCGCTTGGGGTTCCGCAGTACGCCAAACTGGAGATCCTCTCCATCGACCCCGCGGCCCATACCCTGACCTTTCAGGCGCTGGCTAACAACAATTGCGGGTTCCGTGGGCTCAACGAGGGAATTCCGAAAGACTAGTTCCCGTGATTGACATCCGGTTGCTTCGCCAGGACGCCGACGCGACTCGCGCGGCGCTCGCTCGGCGCTTGGATCCGGCGCTCGACGCGGTACTGGATGAGCTGCAGGGGCTCGACCAGCGCCGCCGCGAGCTCTTGACCCAGGTCGAGGCGCTCAAGGCTGCCCGCAACTCGGCAAGCGAGGAAGTCGCCCGGAGAAAGAAAGCGAAGCAGCCCGCCGACGAGCTTCTGGAGCAGCTCAAGCACTCGGGTGAAGAGGTGAAGCAGCTCGACCTGAAGGTCCGTGAGGTCGAGGCCGCGCTGGATGCCCGCCTGCTCGGAATCCCCAATCTTCCGCTCCCCGAAGTTCCCGACGGCGATGCGTCTGGAAACACGGTAGTGCGCGCGTGGGGCACCGTGCCTCAGTTCGATTTCACCCCGAAGCCGCATTGGGAGCTGGGTGCCGCTCTGGGTCTCTTCGACTTGCCGCGCGGTGCCAAAATTACCGGATCGGGATTCCCGGTCTACACCGGAATGGGTGCGAGGCTGGTGCGGGCGCTCAAGAACTTCATGCTGGACCTCCACACCCGGGATCACGGTTACCTCGAAGTCGCAACACCTTACATCGTGAACCGCGCCACGATGACGGGGACCGGGCAGCTTCCCAAGTTCGAGGAAGAGCTCTACGTCATCGGCGCAGACGACCTCTTCCTGATTCCTACCGCCGAGGTGCCGGTCACCAACCTCCATCGCGATGAGATTCTGGAGGGGGCCTCACTGCCGCTCGCTTACGTGGCGTACACCCCTTGTTTCCGTCGCGAGGCGGGGGCCCACGGCAAAGACACCCGGGGAATCATCCGGGTACATCAGTTCGACAAAGTGGAGCTGGTCCGTTTCTGCCGGCCGGAGGATGGAGCGGACCAGCACGCGCTCCTGACCAGCCACGCTGAAAGGGTGCTTCAGCTTCTGGAACTGCCATACCGGGTGATGGCTCTCGCCGCAGGCGATACCGGGTTTTCCAGTGCCTTCACCTACGATTTGGAGGCTTGGGCTGCAGGCATCGGTGGCTGGCAGGAGGTCTCGAGCTCCAGCACCTTCACCGATTTTCAGGCCCGCCGGGCCAACATTCGGTTCCGCCGGGAACCAGGTGCCAAGCCTGAGTTCGTTCATACCCTGAATGCCTCGGGCGTCGCTTTCCCCCGCACGATGCTCGCCCTGCTGGAAAACAACCAGCAAGCCGATGGATCGGTGCGCATTCCGCAGGCGCTTGTCCCGTACCTCGGCACGGACCGCCTGACGCCGCGTGGCTAGCGCCCGGCTTCGCCAGCTGGCGCCGGCACTGGTGGTCCTGCTGGTGGCGCTGCTCGCCGGCTTGAGCATCGGGTCCGCCTGGGTAGTGCTGCGCCACTTTCGTTCCGACGCCACCGCGATCAGCCGCCTTTACGCCGGAGTATTCGCCGGGCTCAACGATCCGCGCCCCGGTGCCGAAGCGGGTGCCCTGTTGCGACTGGGAGAGCAGGTGAGGAAAGTTGGAATCCCGCTTGTGGTGACCGATTCGACCGGTCGGGTGACTGCGGCGGCCAATCTGCCGTTCGATGTTCCCCTCGATGATCCCCGCGTCCTCTCCTATGCCAGGCGGCTCGATCGGCAGAATCCCGCGATCGTGGATCCAACCTTCGGCACGCTGCACTTCGGTCCGGTGCCGGCCCAGCGCCAGCTTACCGCACTCGTCGTGCTGCAGGGTTTGATCCTGCTCGGCATCGTGCTCGTGGGTGCGGTCGCGTATCGCAATGCGATGGCCTCGCAGCGGGACCGGCTCTGGGTCGGGATGGCGCGGGAAGCCGCGCACCAGATGGGCACGCCGCTCATGAGTCTCGAGGGCTGGATCGAGCAGCTCCGCTCCCGGCCCACACCTCCTCCCGGTCTGGCCGACTATCTCTCCTCCGACGCCGAGCGGCTGGAACGGGTGGCGCAGCGGTTCGAGCGGATTGGTCACGCGATTCACCCGGAACCGATCGGCCTGGGCGCGCTGGCGGAGAAGGTCGCGGCATATTTCCGTCCCCGGCTTCCGCACCGCGCCAACCCGATCGAGCTCCGCGTCGCCGCCGCGGGGACCGGACCAGTGGTCAATGGCGACCCGATCCTGCTCGAGTGGGCACTGGAATCGCTGGTCAAGAACAGCATCGACGCGATGAAAGGACGCTCCGGGTCGATTACTGTCGAGGTCGGTCAGGACGACCGTTCCGGCACCATTCGCGTTATTGACGATGGTCCAGGGATTTCAACCGACATCATGTCTACCCTGTTTGAGCCAGGCATCACTACGAAGACTGGTGGCTGGGGCATCGGCCTCGCCCTGGCGCGCCGCGTCATCGAAGACTCGCATGGCGGTGAATTGATCCTCGAGAATCCTCCGAGCGGCGCCAGCTTTCTGATCCGCATACCGACCGATGAAGACTGACCGGCCGCCCCTGGTGGGCCTCGAATCGCTGAATCCTGCCCAAAGGCAGGCGGTCGAGCACGTCCACGGACCGCTGCTGGTCGTGGCAGGCGCCGGGTCGGGGAAGACCCGGGTGCTCACGATGCGGATCGCCCGCCTCATCGAGGAGGTAGGCGTCCCGCCGACCCGCATTCTCGCCGTCACCTTCACCAACAAGGCGGCGGGAGAGATGAAGGAGCGGGTAGGGCGGCTGCTGGGTCAGGACCCTTCGGGGCTCTGGATCGGGACCTTCCATTCGCTCTGCGCCCGACTGCTTCGTCGCGAGGCCGAGGCGCTTGGCTTCACTCGCCAATTCACCATCTACGACCAGGACGACCAGCTCAACCTGGTGAAGCGCCTGCTGGACCAGCGCGGTCATTCCTCCAAGCTTTTTCCGCCTCGCTTGATCCAGGCCATCATCTCGGCGGCGAAGAATCGGATGACCAGTCCCTCGGCACTCGCCGAGAACGCGGGATTCGACCGGGTGACCCAGGTGGCTGCTGAGATCTACGCCGCACTCGGGCCGGCACTCAAGGCGGCGAACGCGATGGACTTCGACGACTTGTTGCTTCATCCGCTCACCCTGTTCCGCGAGCGCCCGGACCGGCTGGAGTACTACGCCGACCGGTTCGCGTTCGTCCTGGTAGACGAATTCCAGGACACCAACGGCGCGCAGTATCGGTTGGTCCGCCAGCTTGGTCGTCAGGGCAACGTGACGGCGGTGGGAGACGACGACCAGTCCATCTATGGCTGGCGCGGCGCCGACGTGAAGAACATGCTCGACTTCCAGCGCGACTTTCCCGGAACCCTGGTGGTCCGGCTGGAAGAGAACTACCGCTCGACCCGGCTGGTGCTCGACGCCGCCAACGCGGTGATCAAGGAAAACACCTCGCGGCTGGGGAAGACGCTGCGAACCCGTCGTCCGGGTGGTGAGATGCTCACTCTCCTCGCCGCGGCGGATGAGCGGGACGAAGCCGAGTGGATCGTGCGGCGAGTTGGCCGATCGCAGTGCCAAGGGAGACTGGGCACTGGTCGAAATGGCGATCCTCTACCGCACCAACTCCCAGTCGCGGGCGCTGGAAGAAGCTTGTCGCAGGGCGGGGGTGCCGTATCGGATCATCGGCGCCATCAGCTTCTACGATCGCCGCGAGGTGAAGGATCTGCTCGCCTATCTGCGACTCGTCACCAATCCCGCAGATGATGAGGCCTTCCTTCGCGCCATCACCGTCCCCAAGCGCGGGATCGGGGAGAGCAGTC
The DNA here is from genome assembly GCA_963833365.1 of uncultured Gemmatimonadales bacterium. Lineage (GTDB taxonomy): Bacteria > Gemmatimonadota > Gemmatimonadetes > Gemmatimonadales > GWC2-71-9 > DATBGE01. Next base: position 69,838 of record CAWHXS010000003.1, on the reverse strand, counting down.
TCGCGATCGTAAGGGAACAGGCGGCTCGCTGGCAGCAATCACTGCTCGCGACGGGGCAAGCGGCGGATCGGGTGCCCGAGCTCCGGCCCAACGTCCGTGACGCGCTGAGGAAATTCGCCGCGTTGGTGGATGGACTGCGCGAGCGCACCGCTTCCTGGCCCCCAGCCCAGGTCCTGGAGCAGCTGATCCAGGAACTCGACTACGAAGCGGTGTTGCTGGCCGAAGGACCGGAAGGCGCCGACCGGTGGGAAAACGTCCGTGAACTGGTGGCGAGTGCTGCAGAATGGTCGGAGGTTGTGGCACCGGAGGCCGATGAAGAGGCCACGCCGCTCGGGCGCTTTCTGGCCGAGGCGGCGTTGCTCTCCGCCAATGACTCGATCGCCGGTCAGAAGGAGGGGATCACCCTCATGACCCTGCATACCGCGAAGGGCCTCGAATGGCCGGTCGTCGTGCTCGCCGGCATGGAGGATGGTCTATTCCCTCTGGCGCGCGCGGAGGAGCAGGAGGGTGGGATCGAAGAAGAGCGTCGGCTCTGTTACGTCGGGCTTACCCGGGCCAAGGACAAATTGTATCTCACCTGGGCTCGCGCCCGGCGGCGTGGCGGCGAGCTTAAGCCGGGAAGGGGCTCGCGATTCCTCAAGGCGCTGCCTCCCGAGCTGGTTGAAGAGAAGCGGACCTCTTCTCTGTGGGCTCCAAGTTGGGGCGGCTCGGCGGCATCCCGACTCGGGGGTTCGGGACGGGTATCATCCAGCTGGCTGGACCAGGATTTCGATCCGCCGAGCCGTCGAGCTGCCGAGCCCTCCGAGACCAACCAGGACACTCCTCGGTACGTGCGCGGGGAACGAGTACGCCACCGGCGGTTTGGGAGCGGAACGATTCAGGGTCTGGTCGGAACTGGAAGGGACTTGAAGGTCTCCGTGGCTTTCGATGATGAGGAAGTCGGGGTGAAACAGTTGCTCGTAGCCTATGCGGGCCTCGAACGGGATTGGGAGAGCGCATGAGTATCGGCCGGGAAGACGTACTGCACGTGGCGAAGCTCGCGGAGCTGGCTGTGAGCGAGGAAGAACTGCCCAAGCTCACCGAGCAGCTCGGGCGAATTGTGGACTACGTCGCACAGCTGAATGAAGTCCCCGCGGGAGAGCAGGCGCCTCCTTATCTCGCCGGCCCCGAAAAGCTGACGCTGCGCCCTGACGTTGTGGATCCGGTTCCGCTGGCGCGGCCTCCCGCAGACTTCGCCCCGGAATTTTCCCAGGGTCTCTTCGTTGTCCCCCGGCTCGGCGCCATGGAGGACCAGTGAGCGCGGTCGAATCAGCCGCGAGCGCAGTGCGCGAGGGCCGGACCACCGCGGCAGTGGCCGCGAAGGAGGTCGCGAGCCGCCTGGAGAAGGCCGCCGCCCTGAATGCCTCGCTCAGCTGGTCGGCTGAGCGATTGGAAGCCGAGGCGGTGCGGGTGGATGGTGCCACCCCATCGGACCGGGCAAAGATGCCGCTCGCGGGCGTGCCGATCGCGGTCAAAGACAACATCGTCACGACCGAGCAACCGACCACCTGTGGCTCGCGGATTCTCGAAGGCTACGTGTCACCGTTCAATGCCACGGTGATCAACCGGCTTCGTGCCGCGGGAGCCTTGATCGCCTGCAAGGCGAATCTCGACGAGTTCGCCATGGGCTCATCTACCGAACACTCCGCCTTCGGGCGGGTGAAGCATCCTGACGATCCGTCGCGCGTGCCTGGCGGTTCGTCCGGCGGGTCGGCCGCGTTGGTGGCCGCAGGAGTGGTGCCCGCGGCCCTCGGCTCGGAGACCGGCGGGTCGGTGCGCCAGCCGGCCAGCTTCTGCGGGATCGTGGGCATCAAGCCGAGCTATGGCCGGGTGAGCCGGTATGGCCTCGTTGCTTTCGGGTCGTCGCTCGATGCGGTGAGCACCTTCGGTCGCACGGTGGATGATGCAGCACGGGTCCTGGCCGCAATGAGCGGACACGATCCCCTCGATCCGACAACGATCGCCCAGCCCCCACTGGTGCTGGATCCACCGCGACGTGACTTGAAGGGCCTCACCATCGGCCTACCCGCCGAGTATTTCCCGCGCGACCTGCACCAAGGAGTGCGGGCCGGTCTCGACCAGGCGATTAAGGCGGTGAAGGAGCTGGGCGGGACGATCAAGGAGGTCTCGCTGCCGCATACCCGCTATGCGGTGCCGACCTACTACATCATCGCCCCGGCCGAAGCCGCCGCGAACCTCGCCCGCTACGACGGAGTACGATACGGCCAGCGGCGAGTCGGGCCGGCAGGCGATCTCCGCGCCCTCTACCAGGCTACGCGCGGCCACGGCTTCGGTGCCGAGGTTCGTCGCCGGATTCTGATCGGAACTTATGTGCTGAGTTCAGGCTATTACGACGCCTACTACCGGAAGGCGCAACAGGTGCGCGCTCTTCTGGCCGAGGACTTCCGGCGCGCCTTCGACGCCGGCTGCGATGTGCTGCTGACGCCGACGACGCCAACTCCCGCTTTCAAGGCGGGCGAGAAGACCGAGGATCCGGTCGCGATGTACCTGGCGGACATCTTCGTTTGCCCGGTCAACCTGGCCGGTCTGCCCGCGGTGAGTTTCCCGGTCGGCCGATCGGAAGGTTTGCCGGTGGGCGCCCAGCTGATCGCACCAAATTTTGCCGAAGCCAAAATGCTGAGCGCGGCGGCGGCCTTCGAAGCGGCGATTGACGCTGCGGCGGAGGTGCGCTGATGACCTGGGAAACGGTGATCGGCCTCGAGGTCCACGTTCAGCTGCTGACCAAGTCGAAGATGTTCTGTGGCTGCGCCAATAAGTTCGGCGCGCCTCCCAACACGCTGGTGTGCCCGGTGTGCCTCGGTCTGCCGGGGGCGCTCCCGGTGCCCAACGAACAGGCGATCCGTCTCGCGACCCAGGCCGCGAGGGCGCTGGGATGCACGGTGCACACTCGCAGCATCTTCGCCCGGAAGAATTACTTCTATCCCGATCTGCCCAAGGGATACCAGATCTCCCAGTTCGATCAACCGCTTGCGACCGGTGGCACGATCGAGTGCGAATCGCCCGAGCGAGGGCGGATCGGTATCGGCGTCACCCGGCTCCATCTCGAGGAGGATGCCGGCAAGTCGCTGCACGACCGGCTCCCGGGGAAGACCGCAATTGATCTCAACCGGGCAGGCACTCCGCTGGTCGAGATCGTGAGCGAGCCCGACCTCCGCAGCCCCGCCGAGGCCCGGGCCTATCTCACCATCCTGAAGCAGATCCTGGTCTACGCCGAGGTGAGTGACTGCAACATGGAGGAAGGAAGCCTCCGGGTGGACGCGAACATCTCGATCCGCCGCCCCGGCGACCCCAAGCTCGGCACCAAGGCGGAAGTCAAGAACATGAACAGCTTCGCCAATGTAGAGCGGGCTCTCATCGTCGAGCGCGATCGCCAGGTGGCGTTGCTTGAGAGTGGTGGCCGGGTGGAGCAGGTGACCATGCTGTTCAATGCCGCCGCTGGAACGGTGAAGCCGATGCGCTCCAAGGAGGAGAGCCACGACTACCGGTATTTTCCGGACCCGGATCTACCGCCGTTGGTTCTCACTCAGAAGTGGATCGAGGAACAGCACGCCGCGTTGCCCGAGCTGCCCGAGCCCAAGCGGGAGCGCTTCATGACCCGCTACGCCATCACCGCGTACGATGCCGGCGTCCTCGCATCCGAGCGGCCGGTAGCGGATTACTTCGAGGCGGTGGTGGGAGCTGGAGCGGAAGCCAAGGCGGCCGCCAACTGGGTGATGGGTGAGGCGATGAGCGGCTACAACGAGACCGGCCGCTTCAGTGTAAGTGCCGATCGGCTCTCGAAACTGATCGGATTGGTCAAGGAAGGCGTGGTCAGCCTTCAGGCGGCCAAGCGAGTCTATCCCGAGCTGGTGGATGGAAACGAGGATCCCCGCGCCGTTGCCGAACGCCTGGGACTGATTCAGGTCGGCGATGCCGACGCGCTCGGTGCCTGGGTCGAGGACGTCCTCGCCGCCAATCCCTCCGAGGTGGAGCGCTTCCGGGGCGGGGAATCCAAACTCATGGGCTTCTTCGTGGGTCAGGTGATGAAGAAGAGCGGGGGGAAGGCGGATCCCAAAGCCGTACAGCCCCTGCTGACTGAAAAACTACGTAAGAAGTAAGAAGTGAGAGGTAAGAGGGAACCGGGTGGCAGTTTCCTTCTCACTTCTCACCTCTCACTGCTCCCGCTGTTCCCCCAACAGCGTCAGGACGCTCATCGGATCCACGGTGACCGTCCCATACCTCACCACCCAATGCAGATGTGGGCCGGTGACCCGCCCGCTCTTTCCTACCGCTCCAATGATCTGACCCCGCTCGACCGTATCACCCTGCGCCACTGTGGTGCTGCTCAAGTGGAAGTAGGCTGAGACGAGCCCTTCGCCGTGGTCGAGATACACCACTCGACCCGCCAGGTAGAAATCTGCGACCATTGCGACCACGCCGCGATTGGTGGCCCGTACCGGATCTCCCACCGCACCGGCGTAGTCGGTGCCCAGATGGCGGCTCACCGCTTTGCCGTTGAACTCCCTCCCGGTGCCGAAGATGCTGGTGACCCGGCTGTCTCGTGGAGGCAGGAAGGCATCCTGCCAAAGGCGCGGATTGCTTTGAGAGCGCACTCCGATCTCTCGTGCGCGCGTTATCTCCTTTTCGATCCGGACCTGGGCCGCGCTGTCCGGCTTCGCCATCGCTGGCGCGACACGAAGCTTCTCCATCGAGTAGTCGGGCTGACGCACGAACACGCTCGCGGCAACGGTGTCCTGGGAGCCATCGCCGTAGGAGATCCGTAGTATGACGGGGAAGGAATCAGGGCCTTCGATTGGAATTCCGGCCAGCGCTACGAAACGTCCAACACCCTGAGCCTCGAAATGGAGCGGCTCGTCTCCCGCGGTGCCGTCGATCCGGATCCACGGCCGGTCGGTCTTCGCCGTGTCACTGGCGACCAGTCGTACCAGGCTCCCCCGAACCGGTCGTTCCGGCTCAACGGTGAGCAGCAAGGTTGGCGGGCGCTGAGAGGGCCCCGCAAAGAGCAGAAGTGCAGCGATCGCCAGCATGAGAGAGGATTCAGCTGTCGCGCCAGGGCGTCTTGACCCGGGCGGCTGGCCAGAAATCAGGGTTCCGTTCCGGTAATCCGAATCGCTCCTGGGCAACGCCCTGAAGCCGTTTCGGGTCCCTCCATCCCCCGGCGAGCAAGGCTTCTCTCCGCAGCCGCTTCGCCGTCCGCAACGCCTCTTCGCCGGAGGGATCCAGTTGCCGCGACTCGGCCTCTGGCTCGGCCAGCGTTCCCATCACGTAGTCGAAGGAAAGCGAGACGTGGCGCTCGATGTCGTCGGACGCAAGCTCCCAGCGGCTGTGTTGCTGTGCTACCTGAAACGCGCGCTGCCATCCCTGCGACTCGGTGAGGTGAACCATGCCGCGGAACAGCCGCCGGTTGGTGCGAACGCTGAAAATGGTCGGGGCGAGAATCTGATCCAGGTGGGTATCGGCCGGAGTGTGGTCCAGCAGGATCACCTCCTTGGCCGTGCGGGCAAACTCGTCACCCAGCGGGGTCTCGAAGCGGCTCTCCCAGTACGAGTGGCCGAAGCCGCTCGTCGTACTGGTCAACAAGAGCTGGCGGGGCACAAAGTAGTTATGCGCCACGGTGTCGGCCGCGAGATGGCAGAGATATCCCAGGCCAAAAGCCCGCAGCGCGTCGATCTTCGCCTGATCATAGATCTGCTGGCCGACATGCCAGGAGTGGCAGTGCCGACCGACCGGCGCGTACTTCTTCGCGATGGAGGTGTCCGCCGCGATGTTGCCGTAAAGAAAATCGAAGGGAAAGGCCCGGAGGAGATCGCCGATTGGCGGACGGGAGAATCCCCAGGTTCGCCAGGACCGACTCGCCGAGGTAGATGTGGGTGCCGGGCGTCCAGGCGTACAGGTGATTCGGGACGATCAGGGTGACGAGGCCGAAACAGACCAACAGGAAGGCGGAGCGCCGGAGAATCAACGGTGTTTACCCGCGCCGAGCAGGCGGCGCACCCAGCGGTACCAGGAGGCCCGCGTGCGGAAGCTGCGGAGCGTCGTAGCGACATCCAGCGCGGTTTCCTCGATCTCGCTCTCGAGTACGTCGTAGACCGCTTCGAGGTCGATCAGGCGGTCCTTCACCTTGATCCGCAGTGCGCGACTCGCCTCGACGACGTCTTCTGCCTCGTTGCCCACTTTGGCGGCGAGCTGACGGGCCTCATCGCCCGAGGAGGTGGACCGAATCGAGCGCCGGGCGCAAGGTCCTTGCGAAGGTCCTCCACCGCTCGTCCCAAGTTTTGGAGCGCCCCGGCGGCGGCTTTCGCGGTGGCGGCGACGACCAGAGCGATCGCGGCGAAGCTGCCCGCAATAATCACCAGGGAAATCGCGATGGTGGGCCCGACCCATCCAGCAACCGTGATCACGGTGTCCTGAAGCAGCAACATCTTCCCAAGATAACCGTGGCGCTTGACGATGCCACCGGCCGTCGTGACCTTTGGCCATGCCTCCACGCTTCCAGGTCCGCGGCGGGCGACCCCTGCGCGGAACCGTCTTGCCCGCCGGCAACAAGAACGCGGCGCTTCCCGCACTCACCGCGACACTCCTCGCCGACGGCCCGGTGACGCTGAACAACGTGCCCCGAATCCGCGACGTGGAAACCATGATCGCGCTGCTCGTGGATCTCGGCGCCGAAGTCGACTGGCACGGAACCAACACGCTGCGAGTCGACGCGCGCGCGGTACGCCCGAAAGCGCTCGATCCTGTCCTCTGCGCGCGGATCCGGGCTTCCATCCTGCTGGCCGGACCGCTGCTCGCCCGGTTCGGATCGGTCACCTTGCCACCGCCGGGTGGAGACGTCATCGGCCGGCGCCGGGTGGATACCCATTTCCTCGCGCTCGAGCAGCTGGGCGCGGAGCTGACAGTCGGCGAGAGCTACAAGATCGAAAGCAAGAGACTGACAGGCGCCGAAATCTTCCTGGACGAGCCGAGCGTAACCGGAACCGAGAACGCGATGCTTGCCGCGGTCATGGCGCACGGCCGTACGGTCCTTCGCAATGCCGCCGCCGAACCGCACGTGCAGGACGTGGCGCGACTGCCTCATCGCGATGGGCGCGTCGATCGAAGGAATCGGCACCAACGTCTACACCATCGAGGGCGGTCGCCCTCTTGGCGGGTGCGAATTCACCATTGGCCCCGATCACATCGAAATCGCGAGCTTCATCGGGCTTGCAGCAGTCACCGACGGAGCGATCACGATCGAAGGCGTCCGGTCCGACGATCTGCGCAGCACCCTGCTCGGCTTCGAGCGGCTGGGCGTCCGCCCGCGGGTGGACGGGCAACGGCTGGTCGTTGACTCCGGGCAAGAGCGCCGGATCCGCCCCGACCTGGGAGGCCATGTCCCCAAGCTCGAAGATGGCCCCTGGCCCGCGTTCCCCGCGGACGCGATGTCCATCGCCGTGGTGACCGCCACCCAATGCGAAGGAATGGTGCTGATCTTCGAGAAGATGTTCGAGTCGCGGCTGTTCTTCGTGGACAAGCTCATCGGAATGGGTGCCCGGATCGTCCTCTGCGATCCCCATCGCCTCGTGGTGTCGGGGCCGTCCCAGCTCCGTGGCGGCACCGTGGAGTCTCCCGACATTCGCGCCGGCATGGCCATGCTGCTCGCCGCTCTGGCCGCCGAAGGAACCAGCACCATTCACAACGTTGGCCAGATCGAGCGGGGGTACGAGCAGATCGATTCCCGGCTCCGAGCCCTTGGGGCAGAGATTGAGCGATTTGAATAAGGAGTACGGAGTACCTGGTACCGAGTACCGAGCACGGCGGGAAGAACCGGTCGAGGGCACGGTGCCGAGGTTTGCCATCCCGGATTGGCGGGAGCGATTCGGGGTCGTTGCCGGAATCACCGGGCGGGGCAGCGAGGAAGGCAGGGGATTCGACCTCGGCCTCTGGACCGATGCACCGGTGCACGACGTGATGACACGGTGGAGGGCATTCAGGTGGGCGGAGCCCGGCTTCGATGCGACGGTGCTGGGGAATCAGGTGCATCAGGCGGCCGTCCAATTCCACGCTTCGGGCAAAGGTTGGATTCAGCTCGAGGGTCTGGACGGTCACGCGACGTCAACCAAGGGCATTCTGCTTACCGTCACCGTCGCCGACTGCATCCCTGTCTACCTCCTGGATCCCGTGAAGAAGGCCGTTGGCTCTCCTGCACGCCGGTTGGCGGGGAACCGCTGGTCGTATCCTCGCGCAGGGAGTAGAGACCTTGGGTGAAGCCGTTGGATCTGACCCGGCTGATCTTGTAATGCACTGTGGTGTAGGGATTTGTGGCAACTGCTATGAAGTAGGTTCTGAAGTCATGGAAGGCTGTGGAAAAGCAGCGGAAGGTTCCGGGCCATGGCATTTGGACCTGCGCTCGGTCCTGGCCGAGCAGGCGGCACTGCTGGGGATCGGCTCCGTGTCGGTTTCCGAATGGTGCTCCGCACACGACGCCCGGCACTTCTACAGTCACCGCCGGTCCGGCGGAGCCGATGGGCGAATGGTCGCGTATTTGGGGATGCCGACAAGCCCCTAACTGCGGTCCCATCGGTACGGATTTAGGTAGTAGGGAGTGGGTGGTAGGGAGTGGGGCCCCACCACCCACCACCCACTACCTATTACCTGCTCTAGACTGCCGCCACACGCCCCGTCGCAATTGACGAATCCACACTCCGACACTAGACTTACGCCGCTGTTCGGGGATCTCCGAGCGGGGGTCGCAGGACGAGTGGGGGAGTTCCCCCACATTTTTTTTCTAAGTCCTGATGCCTTCCCAGCCACTGCTCGACCCGGTCCGCCGCCACGTCGCCGCCATGGGGTTCGAGTTGATCGAATTCCACCTGAGCGGCCCGCCGCAGCGCCCCCTGATTCAGGTCAGGATTGATCGCCCGGATAGCACACCCGGGCACGGCGTGACCGCCGAGGATTGCGTCCAGGTGAGCCGTTCCCTGGCACGCGTGCTCGAGGCGGAGGCCCAGCCTGGCGCCCGTTATCTGGTGCAGGCTTCCTCGCCGGGGTTCGAGCGACCGGTCCGTTTCGTCGAACACTGGCGGCGTTACCTGGGCCGGGAAGTACGAGCTGAAGGCACGTGGGCTATTCGGGCATCCGCGCGCCATGGTAGTCGCAGTGCCCGACGATGATCATGTCCAGCTTCGCCTCGCTGACGGCGAGCCTTATCTGCTCGCGTTGGAGAATCTCAAGGAGGCGACCCTGTTGATGGACTCGGCCTCCTGAGGCCGCGAGAGGGAGAAGAGGATGTCCGCTTCGGCAGAAGTCCTGGCCGCAATTCGCGAGTTATCGACCACCAAACAGCTCGACCGCAACGAGCTGCTGGAGCTGCTGCGCGACGGTATTCACGCGGCACTGGTCCGGCGTTACGGCCCCAATGTCCGCTTCGAGCTCAGCTTCGATGAGCTCAAAGGCACGATTCGCATCGTCCGCCTGAGACAGGTGGTGGAGGCGGTCGAGGATTCGAGCGCCCAGGTCTCCCTCGAGGAAGCCCAGTACGAGGACCCCGATTTCGCCCCCGGCGACCAGCTGGAAGAGGATGTGCCCTTCGCGGAGTTCGGCCGGCTCGCAGTACAGGCGGCCAAGCAGCGGATCATCCAGCGGGTGCGTGAAGGCGAGCGTACCCGGATCCGCGAAGAGTTTGCCGGCAAGGTCGGCGAGCTGCTTTCGGGAGAGGTCCAGCAGATCGAGCGCGGCAAGCTGGTGATCATGCTCAACAAGTTTCGCGAGGCGGAAGCCATCATTCCGTACCGGGAACAGAATCACCGGGAGAAGTTCCACCAGGGCGACACCATCCGCGCCGTGCTGAAGCGGCTCGAGGAAACCCCCAAGGGGCCGCGGCTCATTCTCTCCCGGGCCGATCCGCTCTTCGTGAAGGCGCTGTTCAAGCTGGAAGTCCCCGAAATTCAGCAGGGCGTAGTCGACATCCGGGCCTGGGCCCGCGAGGTCGGCAGTCGTACCAAGATCGCGGTTATCTCCCGCGATGACGCCATCGATCCGGTCGGCGCCTGCGTGGGGCTCAAGGGTTCCCGGGTACAGGCCGTGGTGAACGAGCTGGGTGGCGAGCGCATCGACATCGTGCCGTGGTCTCCCGATCCGGAGCGCTTCGCGCGACTGGCGCTGGCTCCGGCCCGGGTGGCGAAAGTGTTCTCCGATCCGGAGAGCAAGACGATCCAGGCGGTGGTTGACGAGGATCAGCTGTCGCTGGCGATCGGCCGCAACGGGCAGAACGTGCGCCTCGCCTCTGAGCTGACCGGGTGGAAGATCGATCTCTACTCCAGCCGCGAATGGCTGGAGCGTGGTGGAGAGGGCCCGCTGTTCGCCCCGCTCCCGCCGGAAGACGAGTCGGTCACCCAGGTGCCGCTGACGGAACTGAAGGGTCTTTCTCCCGAGCTGCTCGCCATCCTGAACAGTGCCGGGTACCAGACCCTGAACGACGTACTCGATCTCGAGCGGGACGAGGTGGCGCAGCTGCCCGGCATGACCCAGGAGCGGGCCGATCAGCTGATGGCGCTGCTCGCCGAACTGACCGACGAGGACAGCGACGACGGCCGCGGCGGATCCTGATCGGCTCCTACGCCTCCTGGGCCTCGGCTTTCGAGGCCGCAAGGTGGTGATTGGGGTCGATCGAGTGCGGGCTGGACTCCAGGCCGACCGGTTCGCCTGTCTGGTGCTGGCATCGGATGCGAGCCCGCGAGCGATGGAAAAGGTGGTCCGGCTGGCAACCGCCCGGAGGGTTCCGCTTTTTCGCGGTCCCGCGGCCGGTGAGATCGGCCGGCAATTGGGGAAGCCGGGAATCATGGTGGCAGGAGTGGTAGATCGAGCGCTGGCTCGTGGACTCGCAGCCGCGAGTGGCAGCTCGTTCCAGACGGAGGTTTGATGGTCAAGACCAGAGTGCACGACCTCGCGGCGGAGTTCGGGGTCTCGGCAGAACAGGTAATGGGGATGCTCAAGGACATGGGCGTCTTCGTGCGCAGCCACATGTCGGGGCTGGAGGATGGGCAGGTGTCCGCGGTACGGGTGCGCTGGGAGCGCGAGAAGCGGAAAGCGGCCGATGAGCCGGCGCCGAAGAAGGGCCGCCGCAAGGCTGCCAAAGCGGCCGCCCCACCCGAGCCGGTCGTGGAGAGCGGGAAGCCGACCAAGCGTCGTCGCACCGCGGCCGAGGTCGCTCAGTCGGAGGCGCAGGCCGAAGCCGAGCGCGCTGCCGAGGCGCTGGCCATGGACCTGATTCGTCCGATCGAGCGCCCCGTCGAGACCGGGTTGCCCGCTTCGCTGGAAGAGCGCGCGAAGGCCCTCTTCAAGGATCTGCCTCCGTCAGCAGGAGAAACTGGCGAGTCGGAAGCTCCAACTGCGACCGAGTCGGTCGCGGCTTCACCGTTCCCGCCGGTTTCGCGTCCGGCTGAATCTCCGCCCTCGCCGCCGCGTCCGTCGGTGCCCGGTCGGACTCCTGTAATTCCAACCCGCGTTCCGCGGCCGGCTGCGCCTCAAGGCGGTCGTCCCACAGGTCCGTCGCGTCCCCGTCCCGTATTCAGCAGCAGCGCCCCGCCGGCTCCGGGTCAGCGCAGTTCCGGTCCAGGTGGCGGTCCGCGTGGTCCGAGCGTCCCCGGTGGTCCTGCCACCGGTGAGCGGGGTCGCAATTTCGGCCCCGACGCTGAGAAGGGCGGCGGACGCAAGAAGGGGAAGAAGGGTCGTAAGTCTTCCGTGGACCAGGAAGCGGTGCAGGCGAACATCCTGAAGACGCTGCAGGGGATGCGCGGCGGAGTGGGCCGGAAGGGCCGCGGCCGCGATATGACCGGCTACCAGGAGCAGGCAGCTCGCGCTGCCGAAGAGAAGGAACGGGAGAAGACTCGGGTCAGGGTCAACGAGTTCATCTCGGTGTCCGAGCTGGCCGACCTGATGAAAGTGCCCGCGACCCAGATCGTACAGCTCGCGTTCAAGGAGCTGGGACTCATGGTCACGGTGAACCAGCGCCTCGACTTCGACCAGATCGAGTTGATCGCCTCGGAGTTCGGCTTCCAGGCCGTCAAGGAAGAGGAATACGCGGCCGATATCGCGACCGAACAGGGGCAGAGCGAAGAAGACGAGGTCACCCAGCCGCGGCCGCCGGTGGTCACCATCATGGGCCACGTCGACCACGGCAAGACCTCGCTTCTGGACTACATCCGGAAGGCGAACGTCGTGGCTGGTGAAGCGGGCGGAATCACCCAGCACATCGGTGCCTATCACGTCACCTTGCCCAGCGGCAGGGAAATCACCTTCCTCGACACGCCGGGTCACCAGGCCTTCACCGCAATGCGGGCCCGCGGTGCGCAGGTGACCGACATCGTAGTCCTCGTCGTCTCGGCCGAAGACGCGGTCATGCCGCAGACGGTCGAGGCGATCAGCCACGCCAAGAACGCCGGCGTACCGCTGATCGTCGCGATCAATAAGATCGACCTCCCCGCCGCCAACGTGCAAAAGGTCAAGCAGGACCTGTTGTCGCACAACGTGGTGCTTGAGGAGTTCGGCGGCACCGTGCTGGCCACCCCGATCTCGGCGAAAAAGGGGACCGGGATAGACAAGCTCCTCGAGCAGATCCTGCTGCAGGCGGAAATCCTCGATCTGCGCGCCAATCCCGATCGCGCGGCGTCCGGCGCGGTCATCGAGGCTACTCTGGACCCGGGCAAGGGACCGCTTGCCACCATCCTGGTGCAGCGCGGCACTCTGCGGGTGAGCGACAACTTCATCAGCGGCAAATTCTCCGGCCGAGTCAAGGCGCTGTTCGACGAACGCGGCAAGAACATCAAGGAGGCCGGCCCTTCGATTCCGGTGCAGATCCTGGGGTTCGAGGGCACTCCGTCCCCGGGTGACACCTTCCTGGTGGTGGCAGACGCGGTCGAGGCGAGAGAGATCGCGCAGAAGCGGCAGCGGCTCGATCGCGAGGCCCAGAACCGCCGCACCACGCGCGGTGGCACTCTCGAGGACCTCTCCCGCCAGCTGGCTCAGGGGCAGATCGGCGCGTTGCGGCTCATCATCAAGGCCGACCAGGGCGGCCCGGCCGAGGCGCTGGCCGACGCGCTGGCCCAGCTGAGCACGGGTGAAGTGCGGGTGGACATCGTTCTCCGGGGCGTCGGCTCCATCAGCGAAAGCGATGTGCTCCTCGCGAAGGCGTCCGGTGCCATCGTGATCGGCTTTCACGTGCGCCCCGACGCGGGCGCGCGAGCCGCCGCGGAGCGCGAGTCGGTGGATATCCGCACCTACCGGATCATCTACGAGGCGGTGGACGACGTCCGCGCCGCGCTCGAAGGCCTGCTCAAGCCCGAGTCGAAGGAAACCGTTCTGGGCGACGCCCAGGTCCTGCAGCTCTTCAAGGTGAGCAAGGTCGGCACCATCGCGGGCTGCATGGTGAAGAACGGGACCATCCAGCGCACCGGGCGGGTCCGCGTGGTGCGCGATGGAGTCCAGACCTACGACGGCAATATCTCGAGCCTCAAGCGCTTCAAGGATGACGTGAAGGAAGTGCGCGAAGGACTCGAGTGCGGTATCGGCATCGAGAATTTCAACGACCTCAAGGTCGGCGACATGATCGAGAGCTACCGGGTGGAGGAAGTGAAGCGGACCCTGGCCGGAAGCGCGGCGGGGTCGGGGACAGGCTGAGGATTTCAGATTGACGATTTCAGATTGAAGATTTTCAATTTGAAATTTTCAATTATCAATTTTCAATCATGTACGCTTCCGTCCAAACCTGGATCCTCCATCTCGAGGGCTGCCAGTCGCTCAAGGACAAGCGGTCGGTGCTGCAGTCCTTGAAGGCGGATCTCAGGCGGCTCAATGTCTCGGTGGCAGAAGTCGGAGCGCAGGACCTGTGGCAACGCGCCGAGCTCGCCTGCGCCGCTGTGGGCTCGGACCGGCGGGTCGTGGAGGAGATGCTGCGAACCGCGGACGGCATCGTCGAAGCAGTCGATGGCGTTCGCATCATTGATACGGTGGTGACGCAGGTATGAAGGGACCATCCCGGCGGCCGGAACAGATGGCCGAGACGGTGCGGCAGGTGGTGAGCGATGCACTGCTCACCGAGGTGCGCGACCCGCGGATCGGCATGGTCACGGTGACTCGCGTCGTGGTCAGCAACGAGCTGTCGTGGGCCACGGTGAGCGTCAGCGTGATGGGCGAGGAAGCCGACAAGGCCCGCGCGCTGGAAGGGCTTCGCAGCGCGGCGGGCTTCTTTCGGTCGAAGCTGGGGAAGGCGCTGCACACCCGGGTCGTACCGGAAGTGAAGTTCGAGCTGGATCGGGGTCTCGAACACGCCGCCCGGATCAACGCGGTGCTGGCCGAGCTCAAGCGCGAGGAGCCGGCCTGAGGTCAGGCGCGCTGCTGGTGGACAAGCCGGTTGGACCCACTTCGCACGACGTGGTAACCCGGGTCCGGCGCGCGCTCCGCATGAAGGCGGTGGGACACACCGGCACTCTGGATCCGTTCGCGAGCGGGCTGCTGGTGATCCTGCTCGGTCGCGCGACGAGGCTGGCGCAGTTCGTGGAGCGGCACGATAAGACCTACTTGGCGACGGCGAAACTCGGCGTGCGAACCACGACCGATGACCTGACGGGTGAAATCATCAGTCTCGTTCCCCCTCTCCGCGACGCGGAGAGGGGGCCAGGGGGTGAGGTACCGAGCCGCGGAGCCGTCGAAGCAGCTCTCCATGGCTTCCTCGGCCCGCAGAAGCAGCGGCCGCCGGCATTTTCGGCGCGGAAGGTCGGTGGGGAACGAAGCTATCGTCTGGCCCGGCGCGGCGTGATGCTGGAGCTGTCCGAGTCGGATGTGACGGTGCACGCGTTGGAGCTGATGGAATTTCGCTTTCCGGAGCTGGTGTTCCGGACTCGGGTGAGTGCCGGGACCTACGTCCGGGCTCTCGCCCGCGATATCGGCGAGGTGTTGGGAACCGGGGCACATCTGACTGCGCTGCGACGCGAAGCAATCGGAAGCCTGCGGATCGAGCAGGCTGTGTCGCTCGAGGCGCTCAGTACGGAAACCCCGATTCTGGCGCCGCTCTCGGTACTGGGGCATCTGCCCAGGATCGACCTGAGCGAGGCGCAGGTGACGGACGTGGGTCATGGGCGCGCGGCCCGGATCGAGCCCGAGTCCTCCGTCAGCGGTTCGGTTGCAGGTGTGGGAGAGGGGGACCGACTGATCGCCGTGGGGCGGGTTGAGGACAAGCTGTTCCGTCCTGAAGTGGTACTGGAGCCCGCGGAGAGCTGATGGCTTTCTTGCCCGAGTATCCGAACGGCACGACGGTGACCGTCGGCATGTTCGATGGAGTGCACCGGGGGCATCAGGCGGTTCTTCGCGAGATCGTGGATCGGGCACGCGTCGCGGGACGGAAGAGCGTGCTGGTCACCTTCGAGCCGCATCCGCTCGAGGTGGTGAATCCTCAGGCTGCGCCACCGCTTCTCACGTCGGGAGCGGAACGCCGAGAGGCGCTGGCCCAGACCGGACTGGACTACGTCGTGTTCCTCCGGTTCGACCGGGAGCTGGCGAGTTACAGCCCGGAGCGGTTCGTCCGGGAAGTGCTGATCGGTCGCTGCCGCATGCGCGAGCTGGTGATCGGTCACGATCACGGCTTCGGGCGCGGACGCAGTGGCGACGTAGAGACCCTGCGACGGCTTGGCGCCAGTGATGGCTTCACGGTGGACGTGGTCGGTCCGGTGGAGTTGGGTGGTCACCCGGTATCCAGCACCCAGATCCGTCGCGCCGTCGCGGGCGGCGACCTGGCCAGCGCGCAACGGCTGCTCGGGCGGCCCTATTCAGTGAGCGGCGTCGTGGAACGCGGGGCAGGACGGGGCAGAACGATCGGAGTGCCCACGATCAACCTGGGCGGATTCCCAGCGAGGAAGTTGCTGCCGCCGGACGGGGTCTACGCCGCGACAGTGGAGTGGGCCGGAGGCAAGGCCGGAGGAATGCTCAATCAGGGGCCCAAGCCGACGTTCGGAGACCTGCGGCGGAGCGTGGAAGTGCACCTCTTCGGGGTGGACGCGAATCTCTACGGGGACTGGGTGAAGGTCGAGTGGGTGGAGCGGCTGCGCGACGTGATGACCTTCGCGTCGCCGGAGAAACTGGTGGAACAGTTGCAGCGTGACCGGGCAGACGCAGCGGCCGCACTGAGCCGAATCAGTGCTGACCCCCGTCATGTCTCACATACCTGACAAGGACGATGTTCGATTCCATTCGATCGCGCGTAATCATCATCGCGTTGCTCATCATCGGCTCCATCGTCGCGCTCATTCCGCGCAATACGACGATCCGGGAGCGCGACGTCAATACCGGTGTCATGCGCGACACGACCGTGCGCCGGGTTCCGCTCAAGCTGGGTCTCGACCTCCAGGGTGGAATGCACCTTGGCCTCGAACTCGACCAGTCGAGCCGCGTCTCGGCGGACCCGTCTCGGGATCTCGACCTGGCCCTCACCGTGCTGCGCAAGCGGATCGACGAGTTCGGCGTTACCGAGCCGCTGATCCAGAAGCAGGGTGATGACCGGATCATCGTGGAACTGGCGGGCATCACCGATCCCGCCCGAGCCAAGGCCATCGTGCAGCGGAGCGCGTTCCTCGAGTTCCGCATCACCGACCGGAGCGAGGCACTGGAAAAGGCGCTCCCCGCTCTCGACCGGGCACTGCTGCGCGCCGGGGTGAAGCCTGCCGCGGGCGCCCCGACCCAGCCGAGCGCCGTCACCCAGCTGCTGCAGGGCGATACCAGTAAGAAGGCTGCCGCGACCGATACCGGCGTCGTGGTTGGCGGCGTCCTTAGCAGCCTGATCCAGAGTGGCGCTCAGGCGGGATACTCGCCCGTTCCGGGGGAATACCTCGTGAAGGAGACCGCGTTCCCCCGGGTCGATAGCCTGCTGCACCTTCCCGAAGTGCTATCCGCATTGCCGCGGAACCTCGTGCTGCGGTGGGCCTCGAGTCCAACCAGCGTGGGCGCCGAGTCCTACCGACTGCTCTATTCGCTGGAGGACCGGGCGATCGTCACCGGTCAGAACCTGGTGGATGCCAAGGAGGAGATCGATCCGCTCACCAGCGGCCCGATCGTCACCTTCGAGCTCGACCGGACCGGCGCCCGCAAATTCGGCGATGGCACCGGACGGAACATCGGCAACTACATGGCGATTCTCCTGGATGACCGGGTGCAGGGCAGGCCACCGGTGATTCAGAGCCGGATCGACCGGCGCGGGCAGATCACCCTGACCGGCCGCACCTTCCAGGAGGCGCGTGACCTGGCCCTGACGCTGAGAGCCGGCGCGCTGCCGATTCCTCTCAAGGTTGTTGACTACCGTCAGGTCGGCGCGAGCCTGGGGCAGGACTCGATCCGAAAGGGCATCACCGCCGGCCTTGTCGGCAGCATCATCGTGATCCTGATCATGATCGGGTACTACCGGGTCGCCGGAATTCTCGCGGTCTTTGCCCTGGCGATCTACATCCTGTTTACCCTGGGCGGGCTCGCGTCGCTGGACGCGACACTCACGCTGCCCGGCCTCGCCGGTATCGTGGTCTCGATCGGCCTCGCGGTAGACGCGAACGTGCTGATCTTTGAACGCATACGGGAAGAGCTGGCGCTGGGGAAGACGGTCCGCCTGGCAATTGATGAAGGCTTCAAGCGGGCGTGGAACGCGATCGTGGACTCGAACGTCTGCGCCATCGTAACCGCCTTGCTGCTCTACCAGTTCGGTACCGGCCCGGTGAAGGGCTTTGCGGTCACCCTCACCCTGGGCACCCTCGCCTCGATGGTGACGGCTATTTTCGTCACCCGCACCTTCTTCATGATCTGGCTTGAGCGCCGGCCGAACATGACCACGCTGAGTATCTGACCCATGCGCCGCGTCTTCACTAACACCAAGATCGATTTCATCGGGGTACGCCGGTACGCCTACATCTTCACGGCGATCTGGTTCGTCCCCGGTCTGATTCTCCTGCTCATTCGTGGGCTCAACTACAGCATCGAGTTCACGGGAGGCACCCTGGTGCAGATCGCCAGCCAGGTACCCGTGGACGTCAGCAAACTGCGTAGCGCTTTGGATCACGAGGGCGTCCCCGGCGCGGAGATCCAGTCATTCGGCGCCGACAGCGAGTACGTGGTTCGAGCGCGACTCAGCAAGGAGGCGCCCGACCAGGACAACACCGACGCCACGGTGAGCGCAGTGCGGAAGGCGCTGGATTCGAGCCTGGGCGAGGGGAAGTACACCATCGGCCGCACCGAGGCCGTGGGGCCCAAGGTGGGCGGTGAGCTTCGCCAGAAGGCCTTGACCGCGATTCTTCTCGCGTTCGGTGCCATCCTCATCTATCTCGCGGTCCGGTTCGAGTGGCGCTTCGGCCTGTCGTCCATTCTCGCCACGGCGCACGACGTGCTTGGCACGGTCATCTTCATCAGCGTTCTACACCTCGAGGTCAGTCTCGTGGTCGTTGGCGCGGTGCTGTCGGTGCTGGGTCTCTCGCTCAACGAGACCATCATCATCTTCGACCGGGTGAGAGAGAACGAGCGGCATCGTCGCTATCCCGATCTCCGCACCACCCTCAACCGGTCCATCAACGAGACGCTGCCCCGCACCGTGCTGACCCACGGCACCGCGCTCGCCACGATGATGACGCTGGCAATCTTTGGCGGCGAGGTGATCCGTCCCTTCGCCCTCGTCATGTTCTTCGGCGTCTTCACCGGCATCTTCTCGTCGATGTTCATCGCCCCGGCCGTCCTGCTCTACATCCGTCGCCGCTGGCCGCCCATCGGCGCTGCGGCGCCGCGGTCGACCCGCGCCCCCGCGGGCCGTGCCGCCCAGCCCGTGGGGTAAGAGGCTGATCGACACCCACTGCCACCTCGCCGATCCGGCCTTCGATCCGGATCGGGAGGGAGTGCTGGAGCGTGCGTGGGCGGCTGGTGTCGAGCATGTAGTAGTGATCGGGGAAACCCCGGTGACCGCGGAGAAGGCGCTGGGGCTCGCGGCGACCGACGCTCGCCTCTCGGCGACTGCCGGCCTTCATCCCCACGAAGCCCGGCACTGGACCTCCGAGACCGAGACCTGGCTGGCGCAGCAACTGCGGGATCCGCGAGTGGTGGCGGCCGGCGAGATGGGGCTGGACTACCACTACGATTATTCTCCCCGCGAGGTGCAGCGGGAGGTCTTCGATCGCCAGCTCGGCCTCGCCACCGCGGCGAGTCGTCCGGCCGTGATCCACGCGCGTGAAGCGGACGACGATGTAGCCGCCATCCTGCGCAACCACCCACGGGCGACCGCGATCCTTCATTCGTTCAGCAGCGGACCGGCCCTCTTGCGGGCCGGGCTGGACCTCGGGCACTATGTGTCGTTCAGTGGGATGATCACTTTCAAGAGTTGGCGGCTCGATGCGGCGATCCAGGAGATCCCGCTCGACCGCTTGCTGGTGGAGACCGACGCCCCGTATCTGGCGCCGGTTCCTCACCGGGGCCGGCGCAACGAACCGGCGTTTGTAGAGAGGACGGCGGCGCGTCTCGCCGAGGTGCGCGGCCGGTCTTTGCAGGACATGCTGGAATTGACCAGCGCGAATGCCGCGCGGGTATTCGGTCCGAGATTGAATCCCGGTGAGGAGCCGTCTCGCAGATGACCAAGGTCCCAACCGACATCGAAATCGCCCAGGCAGCCAAGCTCCGTCCCATCGGCGACGTAGCGGCCGAGCTCGGCCTCGGGCCCGATGAGTTCCTGCCCTACGGCCGGCACAAGGCGAAGATCACCGCCGAGGCCATCTCCAAGCGGAAACCGACGGGCCGACTCGTCCTGGTGACGGGCATCAGTCCGACTCCGGCAGGGGAAGGCAAATCCACCGTGACGGTGGGAGTCGCCCAGGCCATGCGACGGCTCGGCAAGAAGGTGGTTGTCTGTATCCGTGAGCCCTCGCTGGGGCCCGTGTTCGGCGTCAAAGGCGGCGCGGCCGGTGGTGGGTATGCGCAGGTGGTCCCGATGGACGAGATCAACCTGCATTTCACCGGCGATTTTCACGCGATCACCTCGGCGCACAACCTGCTTTCCGCGATGCTGGACAATCACCTGCATCAAGGGAACGCTCTCGGCCTCGATCTCCGCCGGATCACCTGGCCCCGCACGATCGATATGAATGACCGGGCGCTACGCTCGATCATCGTGGGAATGGGGGGCCTGAACGGGGGGCCCACGCGGGAGGACCGCTTCGTCATCGTGCCGGGCAGCGAGATCATGGCGATTCTCTGCCTCGCCACCGATCTCCAGGACCTGGAGCGGAGACTCGCGAGCATCATCGTCGGACTCACCCGAGATCGGAAACCGGTTCGAGCCGGCGACCTCAAGGCCTCGGGCGCGATGACCCTGCTGCTAAAGGACGCCATTCTCCCCAACCTGGTGCAGACCCTGGAGGGCGGTCCGGCCCTGGTGCATGGCGGCCCCTTCGGGAACATCGCGCACGGTTGTAATTCGCTCGCCGCTACCAAGCTCGGCCTTTCGCTAGGCGAGATCGTGCTGACCGAGGCGGGTTTCGGTGCGGATCTGGGCGCGGAAAAATTCTTCGACATCAAGTGCCGCTTCGGCGGGCTCAAGCCGGAGGCGGCGGTCGTCGTCGCAACGGTGCGGGCGCTCAAGATGCACGGCGGGGTCAAGAAGGAGAACTTGGGGACTCCGGATGTCGCGGCATTGGTTCGCGGTCTCGTGAACCTCGAAGCCCATGTGAAGAACGTGCAGAAATTCGGGGTGCCGGTCGTCGTCGCGCTCAATCGCTTCCTCTCGGACACCGAGGAGGAACAGAAGGCGGTGCTGGAGGCCGCCCGGGGCTGGAACGCGCGTGCGGCGCTGAGTGACGTCTGGGCTCGTGGTGGGGAAGGGGGCGAGGACGTTGCGAAGGAGATTCTGCAGACTCTGGCCGAAGGCAAGGCCAATTTCAAGCCGATCTACGACGCATCGCTGCCCATCAAGCAGAAGATCCAGACCATTGCCATGCAGGTCTACGGCGCTGAAGGCGTCACCTTCTCGGCGACGGCGGACAAGTCGATCCAGCAATGTGAGGACATGGGACTGGGTCAGACGCCGGTCTGCATGGCCAAGACCCAGTATTCCTTCAGCGACGATCCCACGAAACTGGGCCGGCCCACCGGCTTCAAGATCAACGTTCGCGATGTATATGCATCGGCTGGTGCGGGCTTCGTCGTTGCGCTGGCCGGGGAGATCATGACCATGCCGGGCCTCAGCAAGACTCCGTCGGCCGAGGCGATTCGAGTGCACGAGGATGGCAGAATCGAAGGACTCTTCTAACGGTTGTCGGCAGTGGGTGGTGGGTGGTAGGACCCCACCCCCCACCACCTACTCCCTGCTTCCGACAAGGAACCAATGGCTCCTATTAAACCGATAGCGACCGACAACGCACCCGAGGCCATCGGGCCCTACAGCCAGGCTACCGTCGTAAACGGGATGGTGTACACGGCGGGCCAGATTGCGTTCGACCCGACCACCATGGAGGTTGTCACCGGAGGAATCCGGGAGCAGACCGAGCGGGTGCTCGCGAATCTTCAGGCCGTGCTCAAGGCGGCGGGATCTGATTTTTCAAAAGTGGTGAAGACCACCGTGTTCCTCGTCGACATGGCCGACTTCACTGCGATGAACGAGGTCTACGCTACCGCCTTCGGTTCCCACAAACCTGCCCGGTCAACCGTTGCTGTCGCCGCGCTGCCGCGAGGGGTGAGGGTGGAGATTGATGTTGTGGCGACGGTGTAGGGGTCAAGAAATTTCAGATTGAAGATTTCAGATTTCAGATTGCAAAGGAACAGGAACATTCGCTGTTTCAATCTGCAATCTTCAATCTTCAATCTGAAAATATCTTCTCTCCACTGAGATCTGTCTGCAATCCAACCATGGGGGTGGATCGGGCCTGGTGGCCTGGCCGGTCTTCAAAACCGCGACGGAGGCGCCTCCGGCGGCTCCGGTGGGTTCGATTCCCACACGCTCCCGCCACCCCGCCCGGGAAAGGACTCCCGCACCGTGAGCACGCTGCTCCTCGTGAACCCCGCCGCCGGCGGTGGGCGGGCAGCGCGCCTCGCGAGCGAAGTCGCCGCTGCGGCGCGCGAAGCGTGGGGCGAGGTGGTGTTGCTGGAAACCCGGGCGCCAGGTCACGGTACCGAGCAGGTTCGTGACGCCGTGCGGCAAGGCGCGAGGAGAGTACTCGTCCTGGGCGGTGACGGCACCATGCATGAAGCCGCCAACGGAGTTCTCTCCTCGGCGATGCCCGACCTGCCACCTATTGGGGTGATTCCCGGCGGCACCGGGAACGACTACGCCAAGATCGCCGGGACCGTCGGGCTTCCGGCCGCCAGGGCCGTTGATCGACTGGCTCGGGGAAGGATCCGCTATCTCGATGTTGGAATCGCGTGGGAGGAATATTTCCTGAATGCGATCGGGATCGGGTTCGACGCGGAAGTCGCGCGCTACATGAACGCCAACCCGCACAAGGGCGGTCTAGCCGGGTACCTCCACGCGGTCGTGCGGGTGCTGGGAAACTACCGGCCATTCCGGGCCGAAGTCCTGGCCGACGACGGAAACAGCTTCACCGACGCACTCATGCTACTCGAAGTCGGTATTGGCAATGTTGTGGGTGGTGGATTTCGTCTGACTCCTGATGCCCAACCTGACGACGGATTGTTCGATGTCTGCGCCATCCGTCAGGTGTCGATTCCCGGTTTGTTGCTCCGATTGCCGCTCACCATCCCCGGCTGGCATACCCGGCTGCGCGTCGTGCGAAGCTTCCGGACAGCGACACTTACCGTGATCGGCCTCGACGGCCCTCTTGTCGCTCAGCTGGACGGAGAGGTCCGCACCCGCGAGGGCCGTATGGAAATCCGGGTCGAACCCGCGCGGCTGCCGGTGATGGTCATCAGATGACCCCGTTGCGTCATTTCTCCAGCGACAACAACGCCGGAGCCCTCCCGGAAGTACTCCGGGCTATCGCCGAGGCGAATAGCGGCCACGTGCCCTCGTACGGAGGCGACCCGTACACCGCCGCGGCCGAAGCCGCCCTTAAGAAGGAGTTCGGAGAAGGAACCACGGCCTTTCTGGTCTGGAATGGCACAGCGGCCAACGTGCTCGGCCTCCAGGCGGTAACTCGTCCCTACCAGGCGGTCATCTGTGCCGCGGGCGCCCACATCGACGTGGACGAGTGCGGAGCCCCGGAACGATTCAGCGGCTGTAAGCTTCTCCCCGTACCGACGGCGGACGGCAAGCTTCGGCCAGATGACCTGCCACCGCTTCTTCTCTCCCGCGGCGACGAACACCGGGCCCAGCCACGAGTCCTCTCGATGACTCAGGCCACTGAGCTGGGCACCGTGTACCGGCCGGGCGAGTTGCGGGCGCTGACCGCCGCTGCCCACGCCAACGACTTGTTGGTCCACGTGGACGGCGCTCGGCTGTGCAATGCGGCAGCCAGCCTGGGGCTGTCATTTCGCGAAATCACCAGCGACGTGGGTGTGGACCTGGTGTCCTTCGGTGGGACCAAAGCCGGATTGCTCGGCGCCGAGGCCGTCCTGTTTCTAAATGGGCTGGAAATTCCGGAGTTCAAGTATCTTCGTAAGCAGGGGACCCACCTCGCGTCGAAGATGCGGTTCCTTGCGGTACAGTTCGAGGCTCTACTCAGGGACCAGCTTTGGCGGCGCAGCGCCTCTCACGCGAACGCGATGGCGCGTCGCCTCGCCGAGAAACTCGCGGGACTCGAACGGGTCCGCATGACTCAACCGGTCGAGGCGAACGGTGTCTTCGCGGTGATCCCGCCGGAAACGGTGGCTCCGTTGCAGGCCCGACGGCGGTTTCAACTCTGGAATCCGGTGACTTCCGAGGTGAGGTGGATGACCGCGTGGGATACCACCGAAGAGGACGTGGACGCATTCGCCGCCGACATCAGGGAGATCGTGGGATGAGGCGAATCCTCGTCGTGCTGGTCGCTCTACTGAGTGTGAGCGGCCGGCTGCAGGCGCAGGATTCGATTCCCGCGCCGCCGGATACCTCGGCCGTCCCGCCGGCTGATTCGTTGGTTCCGGGAAGTCTGGGCGGGCTCACCCCTTTGCAACGGGACAGTGCCCGGAATGCCGCGCGGCCGGTGAGTCCCCTCGGCGCGCTGGGGCGCAGCATCCTCATACCCGGTTGGGGGCAGGCCAAGCTCAATCGCAAACTGACTGGCGCCATTTTCATCACGGTCGAGGCCATCAGCCTTGGGATGGCCCTCAAGGCCCAGAATGAGCTGGAGTACCTGCGACGAACCCAGTCCACCAGAGCTGATGCCAAGGCGAACGAGGTGGATGATTGGCTGGTGATTCTAGGCTTCAATCACCTCATGGCAGGCCTCGAGGCGTTCGTGTCGGCACACCTCTGGGACTTTCCACCTGATCTCAAGCTTCAACCCATCCCTGGTGGCGGAGTCGCGGGCAGCGTGAGCCTGCCGGTGCGAATACCGTGAATTCGGCTCCGATCGGCATTTTCGACTCGGGGATCGGAGGTCTCACGGTCACCCACTCGATCTTCGAGCGGCTGCCTCACGAATCCACCATCTATTTCGGGGACACTGCCCGGGTGCCTTACGGTCCCAAGAGCCCGGACACGGTACGGCGCTACAGCCTCGAGATTCTCCACTGGCTCGTCGGTCAAGGCGTCAAGCTGGTGGTCGTGGCCTGCAACACCAGCACCGCTCACGCGCTTCAGGCCCTGCGATCCGAGTCACCGGTTCCGGTCATAGGAGTGATCGAGCCGGGCGCCACCGCTGCGGTCGCGGCGACTCGCGTTGGCCCGATCGGTGTGATCGGGACCGCGGGGACCATCGCGAGCAATGCCTACGCGAAGGCGATCCACGCACTCGAGCCCGGCGCGCGAGTGGAGCAGGTCGCCTGCCCGCTCTTCGTGCCTCTGGTGGAGGAGGGATGGTTCGAGCATCCAGCCGCACAGTTGATCGCGGAGGAGTACCTCGGCTCGTTACGCGAAGCCAAGGTGAATGCTCTCGTCCTGGGCTGCACCCATTATCCGCTCCTCAAACCACTGCTCGGAAAGGTGATGGGTCCCCAGGTCAAGCTGATCGACAGCGCCCAGGAAACGGCGCGGGTCGTCGCATCGGCGCTCAAGGAAAACGGCCTCGAAGCCGCTTCCGGCGCTCCGGTCACACATCGCTTCGTGGTGAGCGATGACGAGGCCCGCTTTCGGGTGGTTGGCTCCCGCTTCCTGGGCGAGCGGTTGGGTAAAGCTGAAGTCATGGCGATGTAGGAACCTACGATCGGCGCAGCGTCTCCTCGAGTTCCCTCTCCAATTCGTCGGCATCCCCGACCTTGCTCTTGAGCCGCAGCAAGCCCAACCGGGCATTCTCCAGTGCCCCCAACAGTTCGAGACGACGGTCGCTTGTTACCCGCTGAGCCTGTTCGAGATCTCTGATCAGCGTTTCATGTTTTACCGCGACTCCGCCGCCCGATGTCGGAGTAGCCCCGCTCACCTGATCCAGCGTGTCGGTCAACTCGTTATCGCGTTGTGCCAGGCGCTCTAACTGCCGGTCTATCTGATCAAAAAGAGTACGGAACCGAGCAGACCGGTGGCGCTGTTCGCGAGGAAGGTCCTCCAGCAGAGCGCGTGGGCCCGCCGACGGCGTCGCCCCGGTGCCGTGCTGCACCAGCCCCAGGCTGCCCAGCCAGAAGAGGAACCGGCCCACCGGTCCCGTCCACAAGCCGTGCATCCGGCGATCCATCCGGCCGCTCCTCGCAACACCGGCCATAGTGAAGACGAGGGTTCCCATTCCCACGGCGATGCCCAGCACCAGAGCAACGGTCCCAATCGGGGTGAAGATGTGGCCAGGTGGAGGCCGTTTCTGACTCAGCGCGAAGAGCAGGAGCAGGACGGCGACCAGGCCGCTCAACGCGAGAAGCACGGCTCGCATCCGTCTCCTCTGGTTGTAGTCCGGCGCAGCGCGTAGTGCGGCGGTGGCAGCCCGCCTCTCGTGGTCCAGATCCACCAGGCCTGCAACCAGATCTCCAAAGTCGAGCCCCTGCCGGGCGAGATCCCGCATGCCGAGCGGTATCTGGATCCAGAGCGAGATCACCAGGACCAGAAACATCGTGCCGGAGACCAGTTGCTCGAGCTCGCTGTGGAACCGTCCCACCACCTGGGAACTGAGCAGTGTCAGGATCAGGCCGACCCGGAAGAATTGATCGCTCCGGGTGGCCCACAGCCGAATCGAGGTGGGAACTTCCTTCCGGCCAGCCCGGATTCCTTCGAGTGCATCCACTAGCTCCTCGCCGCGGGAAAACCGGTCCTGCGGCTCCTTGGCGAGACAGCGATCGATCGTGTCACCAAGTGGAGCAGGGAGGTCGGGTCGCAGCTCGAGGATTGGTGGCGCCGGGCGGCTCATGTGCATGGCGAGAATGGCCTGTGCGCTCTCCCCATCGAATGGCACCCGTCCGGTCACCGCAAAGAACGCCGCCACCCCCAGCGAGTAGAGGTCACTCCGGCCGTCGAGCTGGTCTCCAGCCGCCTGTTCCGGACTCATGAAGTGTGGGGTGCCGACGACTTCTCCCACTTGAGTCAATCCTGACGCTGCAAACGAGCGCGCGATTCCGAAATCGGTAACCATCGCCCGTCCAGTCGCCCGTTCCAGCAGGATATTGTCTGGCTTCACGTCACGGTGCACCACGCCGCGGCCATGGGCGTACGACAAGGCCCAAGCCACCTCCTGTATCAAGCGAGCCGCCGCGGTCGCGGTGAGCGGGCCGTGACGGCGAACGACCTGGGTCAGGGTCTCTCCCTCCACGAACCCCATCACGAAGAAGAGGAGCGTCGGCGTCTCCTCGACGGCGTGGACCGGCACGATGTTGGGATGTGAGAACGAGGCCGCGGTCCGGGTTTCCCGCAGAAACCGCTCGCGCAGCTCGGGTCTGACCGCGAGCTCGGGCAGCAACACTTTGATCGCGACCAACCGGTCGAGTCGGATGTCGCGCGCCAGATAAACTGTCGCCATGCCTCCGCGACCCAGCTCGCGGTCGACGGAATATCGACCCGCCAGGGCCGCTTGAACCTCGAGCAGGATCGGATCGGTTGGGGCGAGGGTTTGAGGCATTGTCAGCCGGTGAACCGGATCAGCTCGGTACGCTCGTCGCTGAGGACAGCATAGCGGTATCCATCAAACCAAGCGCCCGGGTTGAGATAGTGACGCCCCGGGAGAGGCTCTGAAAGCATTGCCTTGTGAGTGTGGCCGAGCACGATGGCTCCAATACTCGAATCGCTTTCGAGGCGTGCCTCCCCCCAGCGCTGCTGCTGGCGGGCCGCGTCGGCCTGGGCTGCCGGGTCAGGCTCTGAATTGCCGAGGCTGGCGCTCAGGTGATCCACCAACCAGTGCCCTACGTCCGGATGGAGGGACCTGAATCCAGCGATGGCCAGAGGATGCCGGGTCAGCCGGTGCAGCCACCGGGCAGAGGGACGAGTCTCTGTTATCCCATCCCCGTGCAGCGCGAGGACGACGCGTCTACCCACTTCGAAACGGACCTCTGAGGGGCTGAACTCGATGCCGAGTTCCGTCTGCCAGAATGTCCCTCCCCATCGGTCATGGTTTCCCCCGGTCATCACCACCGGGATACGCCGACGTAACTCGGCCAAAGAGGCGGCCACGCGGAAGCCGGTGCGGGGTACGACCCGTTTATAGGTGAACCAGAACTCGAAAAGGTCTCCATTAATCAGGAGGCAATCGCCCAGACTCGGCGTTGCCGCCAGGAATGCCAGGAAGGCCTCCTCGGTTTCGGAGGTGCCGCGACCCAGATGGGCATCGCTGACGATCAGCAGGCGTTGGCCCAGCACGGCGCCGAAGATGGCCGCTTCGGTAGCAGCCCGCAAGCGATTGCACGGTTTGACTTTCCTAACCACGCCGGGCACCTTCTTTTCGCCGGCCGCCCTACGCCTCTTGATGTGCCCTCCGCCACCTTTTCGAGCGTCTACCAGTGAGTCCTGCCGCCAGGGAATCGGTCATCACAGTCCGGGTCAACTACTCGGAAACCGACCAAATGGGCGTGGTCTACCACGCCCGCTACGTCGTCTGGCTGGATATGGCCCGGACGGAGCATTTGCGGGAGGCGGGCTTCAGCTACAAGGAACTGGAAGATCAGGGTATCAGGCTCGTTGTCACCGACCTGAGAATCCGCTACGCGGGGCCGGCCCGGTACGACGATCTGGTCAGGATTCGTTGCCGGGTGCGTGAAGTAGCGAGCCGAAAGGTGGTGTTCGACTACGTCATCGAGCACGCGGAGAACGCTGTTCCGATGGCGACCGCCGAAACGGCGCTGGTTTGCCTCGATCGCGACCACCGGCTCTCGCGCCTTCCGGCCAACGTGGTCACGGCGCTTCAACCAACGGAGGAGTGATGGGATTGAAGGATTCGTGGATTGGGGGATTGAGGGATGGGAGGATTGAGGGATTGAGGGATTGCAAGATTGAGGCATTGAGGAGCGGAAGGATCTGGGGGTATAGACTCGGGATAATCCTCCTCGTTCAATCCCTCAATTCCTCAATCCCTCAATCGCTCCACGCCCAAACCGATCTGTTGGTCGAGGCTATAGCGCCGATCATCGCCGCAGAGGATGCGCGAACCTTCGATGAGTCGCTTCTCCGGCGCTCCACTCTTTCGCCCGACTCACTGGTCCGGCGCATCGCGGCTCTCTCCGCCGGCCGGCTGGGAGATCTCCGTGCGATTCCCCTGCTGCTCCCGCTCCTGGTGGATCCGGATACCATCGTTGAATCCAATGCCGCGTTCGCTCTCGGCTTGCTCGCCGACTCTTCCGTTTCCGATGACCTGATCAAGCGGTTGGAGGATCCCGAGCTCGCGCCTCCTGCTGCGGCGCTGGAGATGGTGACCGCTCTGGCCAAGACCGGCGGGGCCGAGGCTGGGCGCTGGTTTCGTTCCCTCCTGGCCGGTTCAGCGCTGACGGCTCGGGAAGATCGTAACGACCTTGTCCGGCGCGCCGTCACCGAGGCATGGCGCCTGGGCAAGAACGCTCCGGTGGACGGCCTGCTCGGCATGGTCGGAACCGACGACGATGACCTGCGGTGGAACATCTACTATTCGCTGGGCCGCCTCCGTGCCCCTACCGCCGGCTCCCGAATGCTCGACGCCCTCGGCGATCGCTATCCCCTCACTCGCGCAACTGCGGCCCGCACGCTGACCAAGGCCTACGCCGACTCCGCCCGCCTGGAGAGTGAAAGCGTCGCCCGGCTGTTGCTTCGTGCAACCGGCGACTTGGACCCCGGGGTCAGGGTTCAGGCCCTCCGTTCCCTGGCAACCTATAAACGGGGAGACCTTGGCGCGCGGGCGACCGTGTTGTTGGATGACGCAGTGCCAGGGGTTGCTGTTGAGGCAGCCACGGCAATGCGGGACATGCCTGACCCCAAAGTGGCAACCGAGCTGGTCCGAGTCGTCTCCTCCTCGAAAGGGACCTTTGCCCGACGCCGGGCCGCTCTGGTCAGCCTCGCGGTCGTGGACTCGGCTGCATTTCTCAAGCTCGAGAGTTCATGGACCAACAGCTCGGACTGGCGGCAACGCTCCGCCGCCGCCGAGGCCTGGGCAAAGGTGAGGCATGGGGGCCGTCGCGAATTCCTGCAGGATCCTGACGGGCGAGTGGTCGCCGCTGCCCTCGATGCCTGGGGGACTACAGCAGAGGAGAACGACTCTGCGTTCGTGGAGACCTGCCGGGTTCTGCTCAATCATCGCGACGCCGCGGTCCGGAGCCTGGCCGCGGACGGCTTGGCAAAGGAACCCGCCGAGTCGGACATCACGGCGCTGGTCAAAGCGTACCGCTCGGCCTCGCGGGATTCCTTTCCCGAGGCCCGTCTCTCCGATCTCGCGGCGCTGAAGGCGATTGCCAAGCTATCGGATTCGGTGGCTCATCGCGTTGATCGGGAATTTCTGAACGCGAGCAGCCCGCCCGACGACTATCTGGTGTTGCGATGGGCAGAGGAAAACTGGCCTGAGGCAGCGGCCAAATGGGGCAGTCCTTACCCGGTGCGGACCGGCCGGACGATGGAGGACTACCGTGAGGTCACCCGGACGTATCTGGTTGGCCAACCCCCAACGAGGTATCCGCACGTCAAGGTTGATGTGGATCAGCTTGGAGTAATCGAGCTCGAGTTGTTCGGACCGGAAGCACCTCTCACGGTAAGCACCTTTTTGAAATTGGTCGATCGCGGATACTTCAACGGCCAAAGGTTCCACCGCATGGTGCCCAACTTCGTGGTGCAAACCGGTGATCCGCGGGGGGACGGATGGGGCGGTCCAGGCGGAGCCATACGGGACGAGATCAACCCGCGCCGTTATAAGCCCAGCACCGTCGGCATGGCACTCTCCGGGCCCGACACCGGTGGCAGCCAGTGGTTCATCACGTTGGGCCCGCAACCGCATCTCGATGGCATTTACACTGTTTTCGGTCAGGTCGTGGATGGCTTTCCAGTGCTCAACCGGATCACCCAAGGCGATCTGATTCGTTCAATCAAGAAATGATTCGCCGGCTGCTCCTGCTTCCAGTCGTTCTCCTCGCCCTGACCGCCACATCCGGCAGAGCGCAGTTTGCCATCCTCGGCGAGAACAAGGTCCAGTACCGCAAGTTCGACTGGGAGGTCCTGAAGGGTCCGCACATCGATCTGTACTTCTATCCCGAAGAAGCCGAGCTCGCGCCGACCGCGCTGCAATACGCCGAGGAGAGTTACGAAGTTCTTCGCCTCAAGTTCAGCCATGAGGTGACCAGCCGCATTCCCCTCATCGTTTACGCGTCGCACAGCGATTTCGAACAGACCAACATCCTTCCATTCACTCCGCCCGAAGGCCTGCTCGGCGTCACCGATTTTCTCAAGCGCCGGGTGACGCTCCCGTTCCGTGGCAACCTGGCCGAGTTTCGCCATACGATGCGTCACGAGCTGGTGCACGCGTTTCAGATCAGTCTGGGGATCGACCGGTACAACCGGTCACCCCGGTCATCCGGAGTCGCCGCTTCCGCTCTGGTGGACCGAGGGCCTCGCCGAGTACTGGTCGGCGGGCGAGGACGCACGGGATGAAATGATTCTGCGGGACCTGGTCTTCAGCGGCCGGCTTCCCGACATCGACCAGCTGACCTACGTCACCGGCGGGATCGTGTACCCGCTGGGCGGACGCATTCATCGGTGGCTCGGTGAGACCTACGGCGATTGGCGGGCGGCCCAGCTCTACCACGACCTCTGGCGATACCTGACGTTCGAGGATGCCATCGAGGCGATCTACGGCCGCACTCTGGCCCAGCTCTCCGCAGAGTTTCAGCTCGCCATGCGGAGAGCGTACTATCCGGTGAGCGAGGAGTACGTGCCGCTTACCGTGGTCGCTCGGCGGGTCGCCGATCAGGCGGTCAAGCCGGCCGAAATGCCGAACAAGGACGGGACCAACGCTCTTTACGCCTCGCCCAAGAGTGGCTTCGTCACCCTCATGCACACCCCGCTGGATGGGCATGGTGGCTCCCATTCACTGGTGGTGAGCGGACGTTCAGCCGACTTTGCGTCGCTCCATGCGTTCGATTCCCGGGTTGACGCGTCGCATGAAGGCCTGCTGCTCTTCTCCAGTCAATTCGAAGACCGCGACGCCCTGGTGATTTTCAATGTTCCCAAGACCGAGATCGTCGGCCGGTATCAGTTTCCCCAGATAACGTCGCATTCTGTCTCCGGTCTGGGCCAGGGACAGCCAAAGCGTCATCTTTTCCGGCCTGTCCCTGAGCGGGGTGTCCGACCTCTATCGCATGAGGCTGCCAGGCGGGGAGCTGGAGCATCTCACCGACGACACGTACCAGGACCTCGATCCGAGTGTCAGTCCCGACGGTCGTGAGATCGTCTTCGCCAGCGATCGTACCGCGGGGGGGCTGGATGGGGCGGTGAACCTCTTCATCCTCGACCTCGAGACCAGGCAGATTCGGCAGATCACCGGCGGACCCTGGGTAGATGAGACGCCCACCTGGAGCACCGACGACCGGATCTATTTCACCTCAGACCGGGACGGCGTCCTCAACACCTTTTCGGTTGACACTCTGGGGGAGGGCCGCAGGGAAACGTCGGTGTGGACCGGGACGTTTGATGCGGTCCCGCTTACCGACCGGCCCGGTTTCCTGGTCAGCGGGTTCCACGACCTTTCACTCGGGATCTATCTAATCCCGCCCGACTCATCGGCTCAGAGCCAGACCTTCTCACTGTCCCCGGAACAGGGTCCGGTCGCCGAGTGGACGTGGCCAGTGGGAGACATCGGCCTCAGCGCGAGGACCAGTCCCCAGCCTTACCAAAAACACCTCACTCTCGATTTCGCCGCCGGGTCCGCCACGTTCATCCCCCGCTACGGGGCAGCGCAGGGAATCACCTTCTACGCCAGCGACCTGCTGAGCAATCATCTCGCCTATCTCACGATCGCATCGTACCAGGGGCGGGACTTCGGCGACATTTTCTCGAACATCAATGCGTTCGGGCTGTACATCAACCAGACGAAGCGTTTGAACTGGGGAGTTGGAGCCTTTCGACTCAAAGGGAATACGTACGCGGGGGATTTTACCGCTGTCTACCACGAAAATGCCATCGGTGGAATCGGCCTTCTCCGCTATCCGCTTACCCGCTTCACCCGCCTTCAAGCGACTCTCTCGCATCGAACACTCCGACCGGGTCGATTTCGTGATCCCCGTATCCACGCCGCGGCGCGTCGGATGGATCGCCTCTCATTACCTGACCTACGTGCGGGATAATACGCTCTGGATGTCCACCGGTCCGGTGGATGGCGGTTACCTGGGCATCACAGGAGGGCTCTCCAAAGACTTCAGCAATGCCCGCTTCGACTCGTTCCTTCTCGGCGTCGATATCCGCCGCTACTTCAGGCTGGCTCGCCGCAGCGCCTATGCAATCCGATGTGATGGGATTCTATAGCGGGGGAGACCGGCCCGACCGGATCAACATCGGCGGTACCCTTGGGCTGCGAGGATACCCCATCTACGGCTACATTGTTGGGTCGCGCGCTTACATGGTCAATCAGGAGATCCGGTTCCCGCTCTTCAATTACCTCGCCTTCGGCACGGCGGGATTGGGAGAATTGCGCTTCCCGGATATTCACGGTGCCTTCTTCCTCGATGTCGGGAAGGCGTGGTACCAGCCCGATGAGAACCGCGCGCTTCTGGGCAGTTGGGGTGTCAGCTTCCGCTGGCCGGTCGTACCCGGCGCTGTGCTGCGGCTCGACTGGGGCCGGCGTTTCACCGATGGTGGCTTCCGGGGATACGGCTTGACCCTCGAGCAGAGAAAGCGCTCCTTCGTACAGTTCTTCTTCGGATATAACTATTGATGCGGCAATGGTTTCGGCTTGACCGTGCCGTTGTCGTTTCCTATCTTGGCCTCGGGGTAACAGCGTGCACCCCGAAGGGTCCCGTGCTCGTCCCGCCCACTGCGGCGCCCGCCAGTGAGGCGGAGATCCAGGAGTGGGTCGCGGCAACAGTGCCCGCAGGCAGTTCGCTTTACCGCTTCAAGTGGCTCTTCGAGGAAGAGCGCCGGAGCACTGGCGGTAGGGGGAGCGCACGCATCGCGGCACCCGATTCGCTGCGATTCGACGCCGCGGGGCCTCTTGGAGCTGGAAAGATTCAGGCCGTTGTGGTGGGAGATTCGGCGATCTGGGTCCAGCCCGAGAAATCACTCGAAGACCTGGTTCCCAATTACCCACTACTCTGGGCCATGCTCGGCGTCGCGCGCCTGCCCTCACCCGGGGCCACCTTTCGGGGCGCGACCGAGCCGGATCGCGTGGCATGGGAATACGCCATCGGTCCCGACACCGTGCAATATTTGAGAACGCAGGGAAAGAGCCGGACGCTGTACGCTCGGGTGCGTCACGCCGGAAAAACGGTCGGCCAATCGGAGACGACACTCTCCGAAGATGGGAGGCCCACCAAGGCCAAGCTCACGGTGCCGAGCGGCCCGGCGAAATTGACGTTGACCTTCTACGCGAGTGTGCCAACTGCGGCCTTTCCGTCTGGGACGTGGCTTCCTCCCAAGCCTTAGCGCTCTGGCGCTGACCGGCTGTCTGTACGGTTTTGCGGGAGGCGGCCTTCCTTCGGACATCAAGACGGTAGCAGTGCTGCCGTTCGACAACCTGACCCCTGAGCCCACGCTGACCCAGGAGATCTCGGACAAGGTTCGGGAAGCGGTGCAGGGCAGGCTGGGGTTGCGGCAAGCTGGCGAGGCGAGCGCGGACGCGATCGTGCGCGGCAGCATCACGCGCTACGAACCCGATCTCCCTGTCGCATATACCGGTACAACGGTGGCACAGGGCCAGCCCGACAGCATCGACGTTACCAAGCGACTGGTGCAGATCACCGTCTCGGTGCAGATCCTGGATCAACACCGGGGGAAGACGCTGTGGCAGGCGTACTGGACTCACCCTTGAAGGAGATTACGCGCCGGGCAGTGAGACCGAGAAGGATGGACGGGAGAAGGCCCTCGACAAGCTGGTGACCAACATCGTGGATGGAGCACAATCCCAATGGTGAGCACGCGGCAAGGTTCACGGCGTGGAACGAGCACCGCAGGCTGCCTGTTCTCGCTGGTCCTGTTCGTGGCAGCCATCTACTACGGCATCAACATCGGCAAGCCGTGGTTCCGCTACTACCAGCTGCTCGACGAGATGCGATCGGCAGCGCGGTTGGCGCCCACTCTCTCCGATGCCGTCATTCGGCGGCGGCTCAACGAGAAAGTTGACGAGCTGGGCTTGCCGGCGGACGCCAACAAGTTTCAAATCACCCGCTCCGGCAAGCCACGCAAGATCATCATTACGACCACCTACAGCGAGACCGTGACCCTGCCGCTGTTCGAGCACACCTTCATCTACACGCCAAAGGCCGAAGAAGCCTTGTGAACCACCCGGTAGCCGCACTGCTGCTCGTTGTAGCGGCGATCCTTGTTACGGCCAAGCTGTTTGGGGAAGTCGCTGAACGGTTCGGAATCCCTGCGGTTCTGGGAGAATTGGTCGCGGGACTTATCCTGGGGCCCGGACTCCTCGGCGTCATCCCCGCCTCGGGGCAGCCCGGAGCGGAAGTTATCAGCTTCCTCGCCGAACTCGGCGTCATCCTCCTCCTGTTCGAAGTAGGACTCGAGACCGACCTCAAGCAGATGTTCCAGGTCGGGGGCTCGGCCACCGCCGTTGCGGTCACCGGCGTCGTGGTGCCCTTCGCGCTGGGGTATCTCTACTGGCTCTACGCTCCCCATACTGCGAGCACCAGCCCGGCCGACAGCCGTGCGATCGCTATCCTCGTAGGCGCGGTACTGACCGCGACCTCGGTGGGAATCACCGCCCGCGTCCTGGACGACTTGGGCTCCATGCAGACCGTAGAGGCCCGAATCATTCTTGGCGCCGCAGTGATCGATGACGTGTTGGGTCTGGTCATCCTCGGTGCAGTTTCGCAGGCTGACCGGTGGTGGCTCGGTCTCGACCCTGGGACTGCTCCGCATTCTGGCCCAAGGGGTCAGGTTTTCTAGTGCTGGTGGTGATTCTGGGCGGCATGATTATGCCGAGGTTGTTCGATCTGATCGACCGGCTGAAGGTTCGCGGGGCCGTGGTGACGCTCGCGATCGCAATCACCCTGGCACTTGCCGCGGCTGCGGACCTGGCTGGTTCCGCCCTCATCATCGGCGCCTTTGCCGCCGGCCTGGTGATGCGAGGCAGCGACCAGGTTCATACCCTGGTCGATGAGGGCCGTCCGGTCGCCGGCCTGCTTGGCTCCCATCTTCTTCGTGACTGTTGGCGCCGGTGCCAATATCCGTCTGCTTGACCCGCGAGTTCCAGGAGCCGGTCCCCATCCTGGCCTGGCCCTCGCGCTGACCCTGATCGCCATCGCCGGCAAGGCTGTAGCGGGCTGGGCTGCTCCGTGGCAGCCAGTTTCAGCGTCTCGCCGTTGGCGTAGGGATGGTTCCCCGCGGCGAAGTGGGCCTTATCTTCGCCGATATGGGCCGCCGGACCGGCCTGCTGGATGCTGCCAGCTTCAGCGCCATTCTGATCGTGGTAATGGCCACCACGTTTATTGCCCCGTTGTGGCTGAAACCGCTCTTTCGCCGCGCGCGTTGAGTCGATCTTGCTATGCGGTTCGAACCGACCTTTCCCAAGATCCGGCTCCGCGCCGAGGCCGCTCGGTGGCGCGAGGGCCTGCAGGGCACCGTCGTCTTCACCAACGGCGTGTTCGACCTGCTGCACCGCGGTCATGTCGTCCTGCTCGAGGCCGCGAGAGCCGAAGGCGATCTCCTCATCGTCGGAATCAACAGCGACGCCTCGGCACGACGGCTCAAGGGCGAACGGACATCCCGTCGTCAACCAGAATGACCGAGCCCGGCTGATCGCCGCCTTCGCCGCGGTGGATTGCGTGGTCGATCTTCGACGAGGACACCCCGCTGCAACTGATCACGGCCCTCGAGCCGGACGTGCTGGTGAAGGGCTCCGACTACCACCCGGAGACCACCGTCGGCGCCGATGTGGTCGAAGCCCGTGGCGGCAGGGTGAAGCACGTGGAGCTCGCGATCGATCCCCAGACTACCAGCGTGCTTTCCTCCACCTCAATCGCCGAGAGGGTTCGTGCCTCGTCCTGACGGCCGTTCGGCCGACCAGCTGCGACCCGTCGTGCTGGAGCGCCGGGTCAATCCCTATGCCGAAGGCTCCTGCCTCATCCGGATGGGAGGAACCCTCGTCCACTGCACGGCCACCGTCGAGACCGGCGCCCCCGGCTGGAAGAAGGGGAGCGGTGAAGGGTGGGTCACGGCGGAGTATGCCATGCTGCCCCGGGCGACAACCGAGCGCACCGAGCGTGAGCGGCGGGGGCCGGGTGGGCGGACCCAGGAGATCCAGCGGCTGGTCGGCCGCTCGCTACGTGCGGCCATGCGGACCCTGAAGTTTGGGGAGTACACCATCCGGGTGGATTGCGATGTGCTCCAGGCCGACGGGGGAACTCGGACCGCCAGCATCACCGGCGGGTGCGTGGCGCTCTACGATGCGTGCGCCTGGATCGCGGAACGAACCGGTCAGCCCAGTCCGTTTGGACAACTAGTCGCCGCAGTCTCGGTCGGCGTCATCGATGGCGAGCTATTGCTCGATCTCGCCTATCTCGAGGACCGGGATGCCATGGTGGATTCCAACGTCGTGATGGTCCATCCTGACCGGTTCGTAGAAGTGCAGGGGACCGGAGAGCATGGGACCTTCTCTCGCGCCGAGCTGGAGCGGCTGGTCGGCATGGCCGAATCGGGGATTCGCCAGCTCTTCAAAGCCCAGCAGGCCGCCCTGGGATCGTGAGACTGCTCGCCGCTACCCGCAGCGCTGGCAAGCAACGGGAGATACGGCGGGTCCTCGAGGCCGCGGGGCACGAGGTGATCTTCCCGGACCGAGCCGGGGTGCCCGAGAGTCAGGAAGAAGACCTGCTCGAGTTGAGCGACAGCTTCGAGACCAACGCCCGGAGCAAGGCGGAGTACTTCTCCCGAAAGACCGGGACTTCCTACCATCGCGGATGACTCGGGTCTCGAGGTCCTGGTGCTGGGCGGTGCTCCTGGCGCTCGGTCCAAGCGATGGGCCGGGGCCACTGGCAGTCCCACCGAAGTCGATGCCGCCAACAACGCCGAGCTGCTGAGAAGGCTCGCTGGGGCAGAGCCGGAGCGACGTCGGGCGCGCTACCGGTGCGTGCTCGTCCTGATCCGCCGGCCCGGTGGCCGTCCCCGAGATTTTCCAGGGCGTGTGCGAGGGCTCCATCCTCGAGGCGCCACGGGGAAGCGGTGGTTTTGGGTACGACCCGCTCTTTCTCAGCGTGGAGCTGGGCAAGACCTTCGGCGAGGCCACGCCGGAGGAGAAGGACTCGGTGAGTCATCGTGGCCGTGCGCTCGCAGGCGCTGATCGGGAGACTCGAGTAGACTGTCAGTGTGGGTCGCGAATCGCGCGCCGCAACCGACCACCTACTCCCCGCAACCGGCATTTCGCGCCAGCCCCTCGTCTCCCGTCTTCCGTCTCCCCTCTCCCTACCTTACTGTTCTCCCCCGCACCAACGGGGTGTGGCGCAGTCCGGTAGCGCGCCTGCTTTGGGAGCAGGAGGTCCCGGGTTCGAATCCCGGCGCCCCGACTTAGCATCCTCGATCGGCTTCCCACCTACCCGCTTCTCTCCGGTCCAAAGCTGAAATCCGGACCCGCGACAGCTCGATGCCAAGCTGTCGTCTTGCGGGTGGGCCATGGGGGAGGCAATATCACCTCCTCCGCCCTCAATCAACCTCGATGAACCGACGTTTGCTCGGCCGACTCCTGGTCTATCTGGGCCTCTTCCTGATCTGGGTAGAGGCCCTCCTCGTCGACGCGTCTCACGGGATCTTCCGCTCCGACGCCTTCGCTGAGCGGATGACGACCAGTCTCGGGAACCCCGACGTTTCGCGCTACCTGGCTGAGAAAATCACCGATGAGGTGATCGCAGAACGGCCGAACCTGGTCGCCGTCCGGCCTATGATCGTGAGCGCCACCGGGAGCCTGGTCGCAGAGCGAGCCGTTCCGGGCCGTGGCGCGCCGGGCCATCGAGACGGCACACGCATCGGTGTTCTCCAAGGGGAGCGAACAAGTCCTCCTCTCCCTGCCGGATGTGGGCATCCTGCTCCGGAACGCGCTCGGCGCCGCCAGTCCACAGCTCGCGGCCAAGATCCCTGACCAGCTTGGTACCGCCGTGGCTCGCCTGGAAAAGAGCCGGGCCGGAGCCGTCCTCCAGAGGTTGCATGCCCTCTGGGGCCGCATCCGGTGGGTTACCCGCGTGCTCCTCGTCGTCGGTCCGCTGGTCCTGATCGCGGGAATCCTGCTACTGCCCGATCGGCGGCGGGGATTGGTCCGGGCTGGGATCGGACTAATTGTGGTCGGCCTGCTCGTGGGTTTGCTGGTGCCGCTGGGTCGGGTTGTTGCTCTTTGGGCGGTACCGAAAGACCCGGGAGCGCGGGCCGCTCTGTTCGGACTCTGGCGTGCGTACTTCCTTGGCCTGTTCAGCCTGGGCCGCAACACTGGCCGGAACCGGCGTGGTGCTCGCGGCAGCTGGAACCTCGCTGTACGAGAGTGTGGATCCTTTCAATCGGCTGAAGGCAGCTACTTGACCGGGCAGTCCATGCGCCGGCCTCGAGGGGTGGCAGGGCGCTCTGGGCGCTGACCCTCGCGCGTCGTCGGGACTATCGTCCTGATCTGGCCCGCCAGCGTACTTACCACGACCGCGGTCCTGGTCGGCCTGCTGCTTATCTATGCCGCCTTGCGAGAGGTCTTCCGTCTCACGCTCGAACGAATGCCTCAGGCCGCGCAAGCGGAGACTGCTCAGGGCGCCAGCTATCGCCTGGGATTCATCTCCATCCTGGCCGGTGCCATCATCGCGGGGATCCTGGTCTGGTGGCAGCCGACGGCGGCGCCCCTGCGGAGCGAGATCACGACCTGCAACGGCTCCCCGGTGCTCTGCGATCGCCGCGTGAATGAGGTCGTTTTCCCCGGCGCCCACAACGCGATGTCCAACACCGGAGTTGTGGGGTGGCTGTTCCCTCACCACCAACACGATATCGCCGGGATGCTGGATGATGGGATTCAGGGCGCTGGCGCTGGACATCCACTACGGCATCCAGGGCACTGACCGGGTGAAGACCGACTTCGAACGGGAAGGAGTCAGCCAGGAGAAGATCGAAAAAGCCATCGGCCCCGAAGGAACCGCCGCCGCCCTGCGGATCCGGGACCGGATCGTGGTGGGTGAAGGAAGCGAGCACGGGATCTACTTCTGCCACGGCTTCTGCGAGCTCGGTGCCTACTCCGTGGTACCGACGCTCAAACAGATCCGGGACTTCATGGTGAGCCACCCCGACGAGGTGGTCATCCTGATCGTCGAAGACTACGTCGCTGCCGGACGATCTCAAGAAACTATTCGAGGACTCTGGGTTGATGGAGGTTGTGGATACCGGGAGTGTTCGCCCTCCCTGGCCGACGTTGAGGGAGCTGATCCAGGCGAATCAGCGCGTGATCGTCTTCATAGAGTCCGGTCGTCCCGGGGTTTCCTGGCTGCACCCCACGCTGGGGACGATTCAGGAAACGCCGTACACGTTCCACAAGCCCGAAGATTTCTCCTGCCGCCCCAACCGGAGCGGAACCGAGGGCTCGCTGTTCCTGATCAACCACTGGATCGAGACCACGCCCGCGCCACGGCCCAGCATGGCGGAACAGGTGAATGCCTACGACGCGCTCCTCGCTCGGGCCCAGCAATGCCAGAAGGAACGCGGCCGGTTGCCCAATATCATCTCAGTAGACTTCTACGACATCGGGGATCTGTTTCGAGTCGTCCGCACCATGAACGGCCTGTCGGGCACCAAGGCGACGATGGCCACGAGACAGCCTAGTGCTCCTTGACCCACGCGGGCCGCTGCCACCCGGACGGGTCCCACAACTGGTCCGGCAGGGGGACGTCACCCTTCACGTCCGCGTAATCCTCGCGTTGCATCGTCTTGCCGTTCACATTGAAGATCACTTCGACTGAAATCCATCCTTTGCCGAGCGACTGGTACTTGTTGAACTGGGTTTCGAACGTGGCACCCGAACCATCCGGCGCCGGCTCGATCATTCGCACGAAGAGAAGCCGTTCCTGATCAATCCAGAACTGAGCGGTCGTGCTGTCTCCCTGAGCCGCGCCGACGACATACACAGGACGTCCCTGCCAGGTATCCGTCCGAAGCTTGCTCAAATCGAACCCGAGGTCCTTGAGTTTGCCGATCGTCGCGTCGGCCGGCTGCCCGTAGACGTCGAAACCGAGCACCATCAGGGGATGCACGAAGCTTTTTGAACCGGCCAGCTTGCCACCCTTGAACTGGTAGATCGAATCGTTGCGGAACAGAATGGTGCGGCCACTGTCGATCGGTGCGACATCGATGCGCAAGGCGCCTGGGTATCTTCGCCGCCTCGTACCAGGTTTCGACCTTCCCCGTTTGCGGAAAGCTCGTGGTCTGCACGAAGGTCAGCGTCTTGTACCATTTGCCGGAGTACCGTTGCTGCATGGCCTGAATGAGCTGTTCGCCGTTTGTCGGTGGAAGCATCAGCAGGGTGGAAGCGGTGAAGGCAATCAGGAGCACGAGACCTCCCGGAGTTGTGATGGTCATTTGTCACAGTAAGGGGGTGCTGCCTGTACGTTCAAAACAGGTGGTCGGTTTCCCTCGACAGCAAACACTGGTGGAGCTTATCTTGCCTCCACTAGCGATGGGTGCAGGCGGCCTCAACCGCTGCGGGTATAGATGACTATGGTTCCTTCCTCGCCCAGCCGGGCGTGCAGGCTCTTCTTCGTCCTCTTTCTGGCCTGCGGACTCCTGGCCGGCTGCAGTGATTCAAACCCTTCGTCAGCTTCACTCCCTCCCCCGGTCGGGAGTATCGCTGCCAGTTCCCCCACCACGCAGAGTGCTCCGGTAGGAACCGAGGTGCCGAGTCGTCCCTCGGTCACCGTCGAGGATACCAATCAGGCCCTATTGGCTGGCGTGACCGTTACCTTCGCGGTAGCCGGCGGTGGAGGCACTGTTACGGGTGCCTCTCAAGTTACTGACGCGAGTGGCAAGGCGACGGTGGGAGAGTGGGTCCTCGGTCCCAATACCGGCGACAACACGTTGACTGCTTCGGTCGCTGGCTCGGGAATCACCGGTAACCCCGTCACCTTCACGGCGACCGGGACCGGTGGAGGGCCCGCGCCGGACACCGCCGTGGTACGATTCGCGACGTACTGGGGTGGCAGCGAAGAGGACCAGGTGCGGGACCTCGCGACCGACGCCGAGGGCAACATCTACGCGGTGGGCGGCACGGCCAGCAACGATTTCCCGACCACCCTAGGGGCCTTCGACCGCACCCATGACGACAGTCCGAACGGGACGGTCAAGCACTACGATGTGTTCGTCAGCAAATTTGACTCGACCGGGCAGCTACTCTGGTCGACCCTGCTGGGCGGCCCGGGCTACGACCGGGCCTATGCCGTCGAGGTGGATGCGCAGGGGTTCGTGTACATCGGAGGCCGGGCGGGCGTCGGGTTCCCCGTCACGGCTGGTGCGGCTCAGACGGTCTTCCGGGGTGGTGGGGTGGTCAATTATGGCGAGCAAGATGGTTTCGTCTGCAAGCTGCAGCCGGACGGGTCGGCCCTGGTCTTCTGCACCTATTTCGGGACCAACGACTTCAACATCGTGCGCGACATCGATATCGACCCGCAGGGGAACGTGTACATCGCGTCCTCCGCGGAGCTCGACTTCCCGGCGAGTGACACCTACTTCAACGGCAGCTACCAGCCCCAGCGGAAGGCCGGGTTGGACTGTGTCG
This sequence comes from uncultured Gemmatimonadales bacterium, assembly GCA_963833365.1. GTDB lineage: Bacteria > Gemmatimonadota > Gemmatimonadetes > Gemmatimonadales > GWC2-71-9 > DATBGE01. The sequence continues at coordinate 27,410 of CAWHXS010000003.1, read as the reverse complement.
TCGCGAAGCTCAATGCTTCGGGCTCGAGTTTCGCCTGGGCTACCTGGCTCGGCGGGAGCGGAGACGACGGCACTCAACCGAGCGTGCGGGTCGATGGGCAAGGCAATGTCTGGTACATCGCAGGGGTGGACAGCCCGAACATGCCGCTGGTGAATCCGACCCAGGCAACGATTGGCGGCGGAGTCGACGACTATCTCGCCAAGCTTTCGCCTGATGGCAAGAATCTTCTCTTCGCAACCTATCTCGGAGGCTCGGGCGCCGAGGGTTCGGAAACTCACAACCTCGCGGTGAATCGCTCTACCGGGGACATCTACGTCGGTTCAGCCACCTCGTCCAATGACCTGCCCGTGACTGCCAATGCGATGCAGTCGGGAGCTGGGGGTGGCGGAAGAGACGGCTTGGTCGCTCGCTACAGTAATGCGGGTTCGTTGCTCTACCTGTCCTATATGGGCGGGCCCGAGACCGATCGGTTCGAAGGGATTCTGGTCGGGAGCGACGGTAACGTGTACATCTCGGGAATCGGCCAATCCGTCTATGGCACCGTGGGTCCCTCGGGACCGCTCGGCAGCGACGATGCAGCTGGGCTGATCCTTTCGCCTGACCTTGGTCAGGTGCTGTTCGGAATCCGGCTTGGCGGGACTAATGGCGACGAGGGGCGGGCGATAGCCCCGATGCCGGGCGGCGGGTTCGTGATGGGTGGCATCGAGTCGAGCAGCGACTTCCCGAGTCATGACTCCGAGCAAGCGAATTTCGGCGGCGGAACCACCGACGGCTGGCTCGCTCGCCTGATCCCTCGCTGAGAGAGAGCGGTAACAGGTGACGCCGGAAGATTCACGCTTCGGGCGGCATCTGGTGGAGCCCCTTGAAGGTTTCTCAGGCTCTAGATCGCGCAGAGATAGCGGGTATAGGCGGGGGGGCAGATGAAGCGGATTCTGTTCGCGAACCGATCGAGTCGGTTCGGCTATTGGCTGATCACTATAGGCACGATCCTGGCTGGCTGCGGCTCTCCAGATGACAAGGTGTCCCCCGGGCCGACTCCTGCTACAGTCGCTGCCGCCTCACCAACCAGCCAGTCCTCCATCGTAAAGACCGCAGTCGCTGTCCCTCCCGCCGTAATGGTACGGGACCAAAACAACGAACCCGTGGCGGGCATAGCAGTCACCTTCGCGGTGACGCAGGGAAGCGGCACCTTGCCGGGGCGAACCAGACCACGGACGCAAATGGTGAGGCCAGCGCCACCTCGTGGACGCTAGGTTCCACCCCGGGCCCCAACGTGGTGACCGCCTCCATCGCGGGCAGCGGGATCACTGGCAACCCGGTGACATTCACTGCGACGGCCACCTTGCCGGGTCCTGCTTCGATCGAAGCGGTGACAGCCACGACCCAAGCCGCGGAAGTCGGACAGGCAGTGGCGGCGGCTCCCTCGGTCATTGTGCGCGACGCCAACCAGCAGCCCTTCGCCGGGGCGGTCGTGGTCTTTGCGGTGACCGCGGGTGGAGGCCTGGTTACTGGGGCTTCACAGACCACCGACGCCAACGGTCGAGCGACCGCCGATTCTTGGACTCTTGGCTTGGTGCCGGGCAGCAACACGCTCACCGCAACGGTTGCCGGTGCTGGCATCACCGGTAATCCGGTCACCTTCAGTGCCAACGCGACAGCTCCCGGGCCCGCCACCATTACCCCGGTTTCCCCGATCGTGCAGAGCGCACCGGAGGGGCTCGCCGTACCGGTACCGCCTTCGGTTGTCGTCCTCGACGACCACCGGCAGCCGGTTGCGGGAGCCAATGTGGTCTTCTCGGTCACGTCTGGCGGTGGACAGATCGTCGACGGGACTCAGACCACTGACGCCAATGGAACGGCAACGCTGCAGTCCTGGACCCTCGGTCCGGCGACCGGCTCCAATACTGTCGAAGCGCAAGTGACCGGATCGGGAGTCACCGGCAATCCAGTCATCTTCCGCGCGACGGCGGTTCCTCTGAGCGACTCGAGTATCGCCGCGAATTCGCCGACCACCCAGAGCGCTCTCGAGGGAACGGTGGTGGCGACGCCTCCATCCGTGATGGTGCGGGACGAGAACGGCAACCAGCTCTCTGGGGTAACAGTCACCTTTGCCGTCACTTCGGGTGGCGGTACGGTGACTGCCGGAACTCAGACCACCGATGCGAATGGGGTCGCTACTGCGGGCCAATGGGTTCTCGGGCCGAATCTGGGAATCAATACCCTGACGGCCTCGGCGGACGGTTCGGGTTTCGTGGGAAACCCGGTCACCTTCGTCGCGACCGGGACGGCTCCAGCCAGCGTCGCGGCCATTTCGGCGGTTACTCAGAGCGGGACGGTGGCGACGGCAGTGCCCTCCCCACCATCGGTAATCGTCAAGGACGCGAGTCAGGTCGGCGTCGCCGGGGTCACGGTAACATTTGCTGTCACCGCTGGTGGAGGTTCGGTGACCGGAGGCTCGACCACAACCGATGCGTTCGGTGTGGCGAGTGCTTCGTCCTGGGTGCTTGGAGTCTCGGCGGGTCAGAATACTCTCACAGCCACCGTGTCCGGAGCCGGCGTCAGCGGAAATCCCGTCACCTTCGACGCGATAGGTACCGGGTCGGCGCCGGCCAGTATCGCCGCTGCATCGGTGACCACTCAGAACGCGGAAGCCGGCACGGCAGTTCCGCATCCGCCGTCAGTGATCGTGTCGGATGCCAAACAGCAACCGCTCGCCGGAGTCGTTGTAGCCTTCGCGATCGCTGCCGGGGGAGGGAGCCTGACGGGGGAATCGCAGACCACCGATTCCGCAGGGAAAGCCACGGTTACCGAGTGGACCCTGGGTCTGGTGCCGGGAACCAACACGCTCACTGCCACAGTCGCTGGCTCGGGTGTCACCGGTAATCCGGTCACCTTCAGCGCAACTGGAACTGCCCCGGTTCCCGCCAGCATTGCTGCGAATTCTCCGACCAGCCAAAGCGCGATAGTCGGAACTGCGGTGTCGGGTCCCACCTCGGGGTGACGGTCCTCGACCACGAGTCAGCAGGGTGTGGCCGGTGTCACCGTCAACTTCGACGTCACCGCTGGTGCCGGGACGTCACTGCGGCGACCCAGACTACGGACGCCAACGGGAAGGCTGCGGTCGGTTCCTGGGTACTGGGGCCGCGCCTGGGGTGAATACCTTGACCGCGACCATCACCGGCACGGGGATCACCGGAAACCCGGTGACGTTCAGCGCGACCGGCACGGCTGTTCCCGATACTGCGGTCGTCCGGTTCGCGACGTACTGGGGCGGCAGCGAGGAGGACCAGGTGCGCGACCTCGCGACCGACGCCCAGGGAACATTTACGCCGTCGGCGGCACGGCGAGCAACGATTTCCCCACCACGCCTGGCGCCTTCGACCGGACCCACGACGACTCTCCCAATGGGACGGTCAAGCACTACGACGTCTTCGTGACCAAGTTCGACTCGACCGGGAAGCTGCTCTGGTCGACCCTGCTGGGCGGCCCGGGCTACGACCGGGCCTACGCGGTTGAGGTCGATGCGCAGGGGTTCGTCTACATCGGAGGTCGCGCCGGACCCGGCTTCCCGGTCACCGCCGGGGCGGCGCAGACCGTCTTCCGCGGCGGCGGAGTCGCGTTGTACGGCGAGCAAGACGGGTTCGTCTGCAAGATGCAGCCCGGATGGCTCGGCGCTGGTCTTCTGCACCTACTTCGGAACCACCGACTACAACATCGTCCGCGATATCGACATCGACTCCCGACCGGAGCAGTCTATCTCGCCTCCTCACCGACGGTGGCGTTCCCGGCCGGCGACACCTACTTCAACGGCACCTATCAGCCCACCAAGAAAGGCAGGACTCGACTGCGTCGTGGCCGAAACTGAACGCCTCGGGGTCCAGCTTCGCCTGGGCCACCTACCTCGGCGGCAGCGAGGACGACGGCACCCAGCCGAGCGTGCGGGTGGATGGGCAGGGCAACGTCTGGTACATCGCAGGCGTGCAGAGTACCAACATGCCGCTGGTAAATCCGACCCAGGCAACGAATGGCGGCGGAGTCGACGACTATCTCGCCAAGCTCTCGCCCGATGGCAGCCAACTCCTGTTTGCGACCTACCTCGGTGGCTCCGGACAGGAGGGCTCCGAGACCCACAACCTCGCCGTAAACCGGGCACCGGAGACATCTATGTGGGGTCGGCGACCTCTTCCACCGATCTGCCGGTCACTGCGAACGCGCTGCAGCCCGGCCCGGGTGGTGGCGGCCACGCGACGGGCTGATCGCCCGCTACAGCAACGCTGGTGGCCTGTTATCAGATGTCCTATGTCGGCGGACCGAGGGGCGATAGGTTCGAGGGAATCTTGGTCGGCACCGATGGCAATGTGTACGTGTCGGGAATCGGCCAGGAAACCTATGAGACGGTGGGGCCTGCGGGTCCTCTCGGGGAGGGATGATGCCGCCGGCACTGATTCTGTCACCGAACCTGGGCCAGGTCATCTTCGGCATCCGGATCGGCGGCACCGCAAGCGACAACGGGCGGGCGGTGGCGCCGATGCCCGGTGGCGGGTTCGTGATCGGTGGCATCGAATCCAGCACTGATTTCCCCACCCGCCAGGCTCGCAGCCGCCTACGGTGGCAGCACCAGTGACGGATGGATCGCCCGCATCATTCCACGCTGATCGCACTCGCTGCTTGCCGGACTCACGCCGGCCATCCATCGTTCGGCGCGTGAGAACCCCGGCCCGACTTTTCTGGCGCGCTATCCGGCTTCGCTGCCCCAACTGTGGCACACGAAAGCTTTTCGAATCCTGGTTCAGGATACGGCCGCGCTGCCCGCAGTGCGGGCTGGCGACCGAGCGCCGAGAGGAGGGGTATCAGGTCGGTGCATACATGTTTAACATCGTCGCGTCCGAGCTGATCTTTGCCGCGATTTTTCTGGGAGTACTGTGGTACACCTGGCCCGATCCACCCTGGCTGAGCCTGCAGATTGTCGGAGTGACTGTCATGATCCTCGCTCCGTTCCTGTTCTATCCCTTCTCCAAGACACTGTTCCTGGCGTTTGACTTGGCCTTCCGACCGGCGAGCCACGACGAGTTAGTCTAGACCGGCCTCGAGTCTCCACTATCTTCCTACCACTCGCGCCGCGTAATCTTGGCGGCTTTTGCCGGCGCCCGTAGCTCAGTTGGATAGAGCAACAGCCTTCTAAGCTGAGGGTCGCAGGTTCGAATCCTCCCGGGCGCACTCGTCCCTCTCACCCTTCCAGCCGTGACACTGCACTTCCCGCCTTCTCCCGCGCCCCACCGACGTGCGGAGCCCTGCTTGCGCTCGGCCTGCCGGTCGTGCTGGTCCAGGTCGGCATGATGGCCATGGGCGTGGTGGACACCATCATGGTGGGACACCTGTCGCCCAGGCCCTGGCCGCGGTCGCACTGGGCAATCTCTACTTCTTCGGTGCCGCCATCTTCGGGATGGGCGTGCTCATGGCGCTCGACCCGGTCGTGGCCCAGGCGGTGGGCGCCGGCGACGAGGCCGCGTCGCACGCGGGGTACAGCGCGGGGTGATCCTGGCTGGCGTTGCTCTGCTGCCCGACCGCGGCGATGCTACTGCCGGCCGGACCGTGTTTGGCTGGGCCAATCAGCCGCCCGAGGTCGTGCCGATCGCGGCGCCTATCGCCCGGGTCTCCATTCCGGGCACCGCTCGGCTTCTTCGCCTTCATCGTGTTTCGGCAGAGCCTGCAGGCGCTGGGCGGCTCCGCGCGATTGTGGTCGCGGTCTTGGTTGCCAACCTGGTCAACGCCGGACTCAACTGGGTCCTGATCTACGGCCACCTCGGCGTGCCTCCGCTCGGGGCGGTGGGATCGGCCTGGGCCACGACGATCAGCCGCTGGGTCATGGCGGGCCTGCTTGCTCGCCTTGGGCTGGCGTGAGCTGCGCCCGGTGCTCCTTCCCATTGCGACCCGGCAGTCGGCGATCCCCGCGCCCGCTCACGCAGGATGTTTCTGCCTCGGGGCCCCGATCGGAGTCCAGCATCAACTGGAGTACGGCGTGTTCGGTCTCGTCGGGCTCATGATGGGCTGGCTCGGCACCACCCAGGTCGCGGCACACCAGATCGCGCTCAACCTCGCCTCCATCACGTTCATGGTGCCCGCTCGGCCTCTCGAGCGCTGCCGCGGTAGTGGTCGGTCACGCGGTCGGGCGCTGCGACCGCGCCGCGGCATCGCGGTGCGGCGCGCGCGGCTCTGGCCTGTGCCGTCGCTTCATGGGGACCACGGCGCTCGCCTTCACCTTGGCGCCTCGAATACTCGCGGGAGTCTATACCGCGGATCCTCGCGGTACTGGCGCTCGCCGTCCATGCTACTCCCGTCTCGCCGGAGTGTTTCAGGTATTCGACGGCATTCAGGTCACGTCGATCGGCATCCTGCGCGGCCTGGGCGACACTCGCACTCCGATGATCATCGGTCTGCTGGGATACTGGGCGATCGGATTGCCGGTGAGCCTGTTGCTGGGGTTCCGTCTTGGTCAGGGGCCGGTCGGATCTCTGGTGGGGCCTGGTCCTCGGCCTGGTCATCGTCGCCCTATTCCTCCTGGTTCGGGTGCGACGCAGGCTGCAGCTTCCCGCTGCGTCGAGTGCACATTGACCACGTGCAGGCTAGCACCGGTTTTAGCCCTACCGACCTCGGCACTCAGGCGTAGCCAGCCCGCTTACCGTCTCACGTCTCACGATCTCGACCATTGACCACAGACCGCCGCCGTTTCAACACCGTCATCTTCGACTGCGACTCGACCCTCACCACCATCGAAGGAATCGAGGAGCTGGCTCGCGGAGCATCGCGAAGAGATCACCCGGCTCACCGATCTGGCGATGCGAGGTGCCGTACCGCTGGAGGAGGTGTACGGCCGTCGGCTGGAGTCTGATACGTCCATCACGATCGGACATGTCGGAGGTCTGGCCGGCTCTACATTCGCCACGCTGGTGCCCGGCGCCGGAAGCACCATTCGTGCACTCGATCAGGGCAGGGTTAACCGTACAGATCCTGAGTGGCGGCTTGGCGCCGGCGGTTCGCATCGTCGCGCGCGAATCTCGGAGTTCCCGATTCCAGGGTCGCCGCGGTGGATGTTTGCTTCGCACGAGGACGGGAGCTACCACGGATTCGATGCGATTCGCCGCTGGCCCGCGCCGGAGGGAAGCGCATCTGGATCGAGGCCTCCGGCGCTTGCCCCGCCCGATGCTCCTCATCGGCGACGGCGCGACCGACCTCGAGGCCCGCCCGCGGTCGATTGTTTCGCGGCGTTCGCGGGCGTCGTTGACCGTCCCGAGGTGAGCCGGGCGGCCGATGTCGTCCTTCGCGAACCTTCGCTGGAGGCAGTCCTCGCACTGGTACGAGATGGAGCCCAACTCGTGTACCCCCGTTATATTCGTCCCGGATTCGAGCCGACAATCCATCGACAACAGTGGAGCATTCTCGTAATGACTGTGAGTGAAATTTCCGCAGCACCGACCTTTGGTCGTTTCTTCCTTCCCGGCCCACCGAGGTTCGACCCGAGATTCTTGCCGCGCAGACTCAAGCCGATGATCGGGCACCGCGGCAAGGCGATGGAGCCGCTCATCGCCGAGCTGCAGCCGGGACTCAAGTCGGATCTTTCGCACCGGACGTCCGGTCTACATCGCCGCCTCGTCTGCGACCGGTCTCATGGAGGCTGCAATCCGCAACTGCGGCGGCCGCCAAGTCCTGTCGCTGGTGAATGGTGCCTTCAGCGAGCGTTTCTACCGGATCGCCCTGGCGCACGGCGTGGAGGCCGTGGCGCTCGAGGTGCCGCTGGGCGCGGCTCATACCCCGGAGATGCTTGCCGACGCATTGCGCGAAGAGATCCTACGACGCGGTCACCGTCGTGCACTCCGAGACGTCGACCGGCGTCCTGAATCCGATTCGCGAGCTGGCGGAGGTCGCGCATCGCCAGCCGGGACGTGCTGTCTCCTCGTGGATAGCGTTACCGGAGTGGCCGGCGCCCCGGTCGAGAGCGACGCCTGGCATCTCGACTTCGTGCTGACCGGCTCACAGAAGGCGCTCGCGCTTCCGCCCGGCCTGGCGCTCGGCGTCGCGCAGCCCGCTGCGCTCGAGCGGGCCCGGGCGACTCCGAATCGCGGGCATCTACTTCGATCTGGTCGAGTTCGAGAGCTACATCCAGAAGAACCAGACCCCGAACACGCCGGCGCTCTCGCTCATGTACGCGCTCGCGGCGCAGGTCGACCGCATCGAGCGCGGAAGGCATCGAGGCCCGCTGGGCCCGGCACCAGGCGATGGCGGACCGCACCTGGCACTGGGTCGAGGAGATGCACGGTAGCGGAATCGCGCTCGAGGTCCTGGCACCGCCGGGATACCGCTCTCCCACCGTCACCTGCATCAAGCTGCCGGCCGGCGTGAGCGGGCGCGGCAGTGGACAAGGAGATGAAGCGGCGAGGCTTCACCATCTCCGCCGGCTACGGCGCGCTCAAGGATTCGACCATTCGCATCGGCCACATGGGCGACCACACCGTCGACGAGCTGGACGAGCTGCTTCAGGTGCTCGAGGACGTGCTGCGCTCGTGAGCCGCTACCGCATCCTGGTGGCCGACAAGATCGCGCGGGAGGGTCTGACCCGCGATCGCCAGACGACCCGCGCTTCGAGCTGATCGAACGTCCGGGCCTCAAGGGAGAAGAGCTGGCCGCGGCGCTCGCCGAGGCCGATGCGGTGATCGTGCGCAGCGCGACCAAGCATCACCCGCGGAGTCGCTGGCCGCACGACCAGCTCAAGGTGATCGGCCGGGCCGGGGTCGGGGTCGACACCATCGACGTCGACGCCGCCACCGAGAAGGGCATCGCCGTCATGAATGCGCCGGCCGGCAACACCATCTCGGCCGCCGAGCTCGCGTTTGCGCTGCTGCTCGCCCTCGTCCGGCGAGGTTCCCGCCGCCGATCGCTCAATGAAGGACGGCCAGTGGGATCGATCGCAGCTTCAACGGCACCGAGCTGTACCGGAAGACGCTCGGGCTGGTCGGCGCCGGACGAGTCGGGGGCGAGGTGGCGCGCCGGGCGCGGGCCTTCGGGATGAGGGTCGTCGGCTACGATCCCTTCCTGAGTCAGGACGCGGCCCGCGGCCTGGGCATCGAGCTGGCCGCGCTGGACGACGTCCTGCGGAGTGCGGACGTCGCTCTCGCTGCACGTGCCGCTCACCGAGAGCACCCGGGTCTCCTGGGCGAGCGCAGCTCGCGCTGATGAAGCCCGAGGCCGTGATCATCAACGCCGCGCGCGGCGGCGTGCTCGACGAGGCCGCGCTTGCTCGCGCGGCTGCAGGAGACAACGGCTCGCCGGAGCGGCGCTGGACGTGTTCGAGCAGGAGCCGCTTCCGGCCGATCATCCGCTGCGCACGCTGCCGAACGTCGTGCTGACGCCGCATCTGGGCGCGTCCACCGAAGAGGCCCAGCTGAACGTCGCGCTGGAGATCGCCGAGGCGATTCGGGCGGCGCTGGTGGACGGCGACCTCTCGGGTGCGGTGAACGCTCCGCTTCGTGGTCGGCGATCGGGTGCACCGGCTGCGTCCACTGCTGTAGCATGGCCACCGGCTGGGACGCCTGGCGGCGGCCCTGACGGACGGGGCGATCACCTCGGTCGAAATCCGTTTCGGCGGGCGATGGGACGACTTGCTGCGGCCGCTGGCCGCCGGGGCCGTCGCCGGGCGTACTCGCGGATGTGGTGGGACCGGCGGGCGTCAACGTGGTCAATGCGCTGCACCTCGCCACGACCACGCGGGATCGAGGTCGACCGCACTCGGGTCGACGCCAACCACGGACTATGCCGAATTCATCGAAGTCGAGGGCGACCGGCAGCGGACGGACCTCCAGGGTCGCCGGTGCGCTCCTGGCCGAAGGGCATCCCCGAGTGGTCCGCATCGGCGACTTCCGGCTCGACGTCGTTCCCCGCGGCATGCTGGTGGTGCTGCGGAACCGGGACGTGCCCGGTGTCATCGGCCGGGTCGGCTCGCTGCTGGGCGACGCCGGCATCAACATCGCCGAGTATCATCAGGCCCGGCTGTCCGCGGGCGGGGAAGCGCTCGCCGCAATCAGTGTGGATTCGCCGCTCAAACCCGAGGTGCTCGACACACTCCGGAGTCTGCCGGAAGTACTCGACGCCCGTCAGGTACAGTTCGATCCCGTCGGACTGTAACGCACCTGCGGCTTGCCGCCCAGGAGAGCCGAGCGGGATTCCGGTCTTCGACTTCTGACCGGCTTCCGTCGTTGACAACTGGGACCCGGTCGGGAAGCTTTCCCGCGCGCTCCCAGATGCATTCCCCCCGATCCAGACCGAAACATGATCGCTCTGAGCCTTGCTTCTCGCCCTGCAGCAGCAGCCACAGACCCCTCCCACTGCCATCGGCTGCCATCTCCCATCGCGAACGTGACGATCACGCCCGAGACCCGGACGATGACTGCCGGCGACACGCTTCGCTTCACTGCCCAGGCGGTCGACAGCGTCGGGAAGCCCGGTTGCCAATGCCTTGATTCGCTTCGTGGGTTCGGGCGGACGGTTCGAGGGCCGGGTGGACAGCTCCGGCCTCGTTTCCGCCGGATCGACCGGGGTGTTGGGGGTTACGGCGATCGCGAGCGTTCCGGGTACTCGCCCGGTCATGGAGCGGGTGGAGATCTCGATGCAGCCGGGCCCCGCGGCCTCGGTGACCATCACGCCGCAGATTACCCGGCTGGTCGCCGGCCAGCGATTTATGCTGACGGGAGCCTCCTTCTCCGCCCGGGGAGACAAGCGCGCCGACAAGATCAAATGGCGGAGTTCCGCCGCTCGGGTTGCTGATGTTGCGACTGATGGGCTGCTCTACGGCGAGCGCACCCGGTAAGGCAACGATCACGGCCTCGGTCGACGGAGCCAAGTCCTCGTTTCAGGTGGAGGTCCTGGCGATCACCATCGGGTCGCTCGAGATCTCGCCTGCGAAAATAGATGCGAAGCAGGGAGACGTCATTCACTTCACCGTCACCGCGCGTGATCGAGCGGGCAAGAAAATCGAAGGACTCACCCCACGCTGGAGTTTCTCCCCGGGTGAGGGCCTCATCAGCGATGATGGAGCCTTCGTCGGCTACGAGGCGGGCCCGTATCTGGTGACCGCGACCCTCGGCAACCACAGTGTGGATGGGGCCGTCTCCCTCGCTTATCGCGATGTTCGCCGCCCCGCCACCATCGTGGGCCGGCTCCCCCGCACCCTGTTCAGCACTGAAGAGGTCTGGGTTCACCCCGACGGCAAGCACCTCTACCTCGGCACTGGTGGTGGTGGGGACCGGATGTACGCCGTGGACATCTCCGATCCCTCCAACCCCGTCGTGACTGACTCGTTGATGGCGAATACCCGCCGGGTGAACGACATCATGACCACGCCGGACGGCAAGTACCTGGTCCACACCCGGGAGGGCGCGGCAGACCGCAAGAACGGGATCGTCATCGCTTCGCTGGAGGATCCGGCCCATCCCAAGGTGATCAGCGAGTTCACCGAGGGCGTGACCGGTGGCGTCCACTCCGCTTTCATCTACCAGCAGCCCAAGTACGGCACTCACATCTATCTGACCAACGACGCGACCGGCGTGCTGCACATCGTTGACATCAACGATCCTTATCATCCCAAGGAAGTGGCCCGCTTCAGCTCCCGCAGCGACCAGCAGGGCAACTACGTTCACGATGTGGATGTGAAGGACGGGCTCGCCTATCTGAGCTACTGGAACGACGGGCTGGTCATCGTCGATGTGGGGAACGGTATCAAGGGCGGGAGTCCCGACAATCCGCAGTTCGTCTCCCAGTACAAGTACGATCTCAACGAGCTTTACCGCGATGTCGAAGCCTCGGCGGGGCCAGGCTTCATCCGCGGCACCCACACCGCGTGGCGCCACAAGAACTACGTCTTCATCGCAGACGAGGTGTTCCCGGCCGCCCCGGTGAAGGGTGCCAAGGATGCCTCCTCCTTCCGGGCTTACGGGCGGATGCAGGTCATCGACGTGAGCGACATCTTCCATCCCAAGTCAGTCGCTTGGTACGAGCCGGAATTTGGCGGGGTGCACAACGTGTGGGCCGCGGGCGATACACTCTACATGGGAGCCTACAACGCCGGTTTCCGTGCCTTCGACATCTCAGGCGAATTGCGGGGAGACTTGCGCGCCGAAGGCCGGGAAATGGTGCACGTCAATACTGCCGACATGGGCGGCCACACTCAGAACTCTGCAATGACCTGGGGAGTGGTTGTGAAGGACGGCCTGGCCTACGTCAACGACGACAACAACGGGCTCTGGATCGTCAGAATGGAGCCGAGGCGGACGGAGCTGACCCCGTAGTCAGCGACTCGAGCAGGATCTCGACCGCCAGCGCTTCCGCGAGCGACATCCCGGCACTGAGCTTTCGATCGAACAACTCCAGTGCGTCGAGGCTAGCGCGGAACAAGGCCCGGCAGGCATCTCGATTTGCGGGGTGGTCCATGCCCAGATCGTGTGCTACCTCGAGCATTGCACCTTGCTCGACCAGCAGCCGGGCCATCAGGACGAGATCCTGACACCGCAACTCTGCGAAGGTGACGTGCCGCTCCCCAAGCCCCGTCTCCGTCTGGGCGTGAGCGAGGTCTTCCAACGCACAGCCTTGGAGCTGGGCCAGAACGGTAAAATGCCGGCCACTGGCGTTGCGCACCGACATCCGCTGGCGCGCCAGGGTTTCGAAAATCGCTTCCGAGACGCTCGGATGCTCATCGGTTCCCAGCGGCGACTGAATCCACAGGCCGGGAATCGGATCCTCCAGTTGTTCCCGCAGCATCTCTCGAACCGCAAATCCGTAATCCTGGGTCATGGCCGCGTAGCGCCAGGCGGCGCCGCCCAGGGTGCCTTCGCGGCTCCACAGCTTGCGGAAGGCTTCCATCTGATTCCGGTTCGGAGATCGGGGTAGCATGGCCTCTTCACAAAGCACCATTCGTGCCGTTGGCGCACCCGCTTGCCCTGTGCGGCCAACCAATTGAAATTCAAGATCATACACCATAGCAGAGCGATGGAACCTGCCCCCCGGACGCCAACCGAAGGAGGCCAGACGCAAGGGTTCCGCCTCGCTCCATGGCTGGGAATCGCGCTGATTGCGCTTGCGGCTTCTGTCACAAGCCTCGGCAATGGCTTCGCGTACGACGACGTCCACGCCATCCTGCGCAATGAGCGAGTTCATTCCCTGGCAGCCCCGTGGGAATTCTTCACCCACACCTATTGGCCGCCCGGGAAGTACGTTGGCGGCTCCACGCTCTACCGTCCTGTTACCACCATCGGTTTCGCCCTCCAATGGGTGCTCGGCGAGGGAGGCCCGCACCTCTTTCATTTCACCAACGTGTTGTTGTACGTCGCCTGTTGCCTCCTCGTCTTTCGGCTCATGCGGCGATTGTTGCCACTCCAGATTGCCTGGCTCGCCGCAGCGCTCTTCGCAGCGCATCCGGTGCACGTTGAGGCGGTGGGCAATTGCGTCGGTCAGGGTGAACTCTGGGTGGTGCTGTTCATGGTGCTCGCGGCGACGCTCTTTCTCGAGGGGCGCGAGGCCGGGCCGCTTTCCAATTCGTCTCGCAACAAGATCTACGGCTGCTACGCCCTCGCCTGCCTGGCCAAGGACAACGGACTCATCCTGCCGGGGCTGCTCATCTTCGCCGAGCTGACGGTGATCAAGGACCCCCGTCCTCTGGTTCGGCGGTTCAAGGCAGATGCGCCGTTCTGGGTCACCTTCTTCATGGTAGGAATCCTATACCTCGTTGTCCGCACCAAAGTCACCGGTACTCTCGCAGGGGATTTCCCGCACATCGCAATCGGGGAAGCCACGGCGCGGGAGCGGTTGCTGACCGCATTGCGGATCAGTCTCGAGTGGGTGCGCCTCCTGTTATGGCCTGCCCACCTCCAGGCCGACTACTCTCCCCAGGACATCGTACGGGCCACTTCCTTCGGATTGCAGCAGGCTGCGGGACTTACGCTCTTGCTGGGAGTCGCGGGCAATCACCCTGGCCACCTGGAAGCGGCTCCCTGTCGTGGCATTTGGCCTGTGTTGGACGGCGCTCGCGATTTTTCCGGTGAGCAATCTGGTGCTCAAGGCGGGGATTCTATTGGCGGAGCGGACCCTGTTCGTCCCCAGTGTGGGCGCGATGATGGTCCTGGGCGGGGCAACGGAAGCTCTGACGCGCCGTCATGCTCGGTTGTGGAGACCGATCGCGGTGGCAGGTCTCGTCCTCGTCGGCCTGGGTGCTTGGCGCAGTGCGATCCGCCAACCGGTGTGGAAGGACAACGGAACACTCTTTGCTCAGACTGTCGTGGATGCTCCAAAAAACTATCGTGCTCACTGGTCCTACGGACTCTATCTGTATGAGCACGGTGAGAAGGAGGCGGCCTTTCGAGCGCTGCAGACGGCCCTGACGTTATTTCCCTACGACGCCAGCCTCTATAACGATGTGGGAGACGTCTACCGGACCGACGGCCACTGTGAGCAGTCGATCCCGCTGTATCAGAAGGCGCTTCTGCTGAACCCGGACCTCCGTTACACCCGATCTCGCATGGCCTCGTGCTACATGAGGCTGGGCGATTATGGTTCGGCGCGCCTCGAACTCCGCAAGCTGGTCAACTCCGGGTATCCCGAATTTGAACCCCTGATCCAAGCGGTCGACAGCGCGGCGGCAGCCGCAGGAGCCTTCCGATGACCCTGCAGGAGACCCGGCCGTTGCTCACCGTCGTTATCCCGGTATATAACGAAGAGGAGACGGTGGAACGGCTGGTCGAGCGGGTGAAGGCAGTGCCGGTGGACAAGGAAATCATCCTGGTGGATGACTACTCCACGGACGGGACCGGCGCGAAGCTGATGCCAATGGCGGACGGCGACCGGGTCCGGGTGTTGACCCATCCGAAGAATCGCGGGAAAGGTGCCGCGCTCCGCACTGGGTTTCAGGCGGCTCGCGGCGATCTCGTCATAGTGCAGGACGCCGACCTCGAGTACGACCCGGAGGAGTACCCCAAACTCATCAGGCCCATCCTCGATGGCCGGGCCGATGTCGTTTACGGCTCCCGGTTCGCCGGCGGCGAATCGCATCGGGTGCTGTACTTCTGGCACTATACCATGAACCGGTTTCTCACCTTGCTGTCGAACTGCTTTAGCAATCTCGTCCTGACCGACATGGAAACCTGTTACAAGGTCTTCCGCCGGGAGATTCTGCAGCAGATTACGCTGGTGGAGGACCGCTTTGGCTTTGAACCCGAGGTAACCGCCAAGGTCGCCGCGCTCCGGTGCCGAGTCTACGAAGTGTCCATCAGCTACGAAGGGCGCTCCTGGGATGCGGGGAAGAAGATCGGCTGGAAGGATGGCGTGCGGACCATCTGGTGTATCCTGAAGTTCAATATCTGGGCGCGGCAACGCCCCGTCCTGGTACCGGAGTCTCGCTGATGCATAGTACCTCCCTCTCGACTACTCCTGTCGCTTCGGTAGAGGCCATCCGGGCTCGCTTTCCGGCGCTGCACCGCGAACAGCGCCATGAGCCGGTCGCCTACTTCGATGGCCCGGGAGGGACTCAGGTGCCCCGGGATGTGGTCGAGGCGATGTCCGACTACCTCTACAACCACAACGCCAACACCCACTGGGCCTACCCCACCAGTCAGGAAACCGATCTCGCCATCGCCCGCTCACGAATTGCGCTGGCCGATTTTCTCGTCGCGCAGCCGGTCGAGATCGCCTTCGGCGCCAACATGACGACCCTCACCTTCCACATCGCTCGCGCGCTTGGCAGCAAGTGGGGACCCCGTGACGAGATCGTCATCACCGAGCTCGATCATCATGCCAACCAAGCCCCCTGGACTCGGCTCGCCGCCGAACGTGGAGTGACGGTAAGGGTGGTTCCCCTCGAGCCCGAGAGCGGTCAGCTGAATTGGAAGGCGTTCGAGGAGACGCTCAATTCGCGCACCCGACTCGTGGCAATCGGCGGAGCATCGAATGCGCTCGGCACCATCAACGATATTCCGCAGGCGTCCCGCCTCGCTCACGCTGCAGGCGCCCTGATTTTCGTAGATGCCGTCCATCTGGCGGCGCACGCCCGCCTCGACGTCTCCGAGCTCGACTGTGATTTCCTGGCCTGCTCGGCCTACAAGTTCTACGGGCCTCACATCGGGATTCTGTACGGTCGCCACGAGCTGCTTCAAGAGCTCGACGTCCCAAGACTCGATCCCGCACCCAACGAGCCGCCGGAGCGGTTGGAAACCGGCACCCAGAATCACGAAGGCATCGTCGGGGCCGGAACGGCAGTTGAGTTTCTCGCTTCGCTCGCGGCCGGCAAACGACGGGGCGACCGGCTCGATGCGTCCTTCCGTGAGCTACACGCCCGTGGGCAGACTCTGGTGGAACAACTCTGGGAAGGGCTACAGCGGATCTCTGGAGTGCGGGTCTACGGTCCTTCTCCGGAACGCGACCGCACCCCGACCGTGTCGTTTACTGTCGCAGGAAAGTCGTCCGAAGACGTGGCGACGACGCTGGCGGGGAAGGGGATCTTTGTTTCGCACGGGGACTTCTACGCCGCTACCGTCGTTGCGAGGCTCGGCCTGGAGAATGACGGTTTGGTCCGGGCCGGGTGCGCCTGCTACACGACGGAAGATGAGGTAACGCGTCTCGTAGCCGCGGTGCGGGAGATCGCGCGCCGGTAACCCTCACGGCTGGCCCGGAGCTCTCCGTGGCCGCTGCCGTCGCTTGGCAACCGGCCGATCCCCGGGTTCAGGCGCAGCGCCCGGTCTGATCTGCCAGTCCTCGGCGGGAACCCGGGTCCAGGTGTCCTTATGTGACAGTGCACCGATGACGGCACCAATTCCTGCACCCGCGGTCGCAAACAGCACGGCTCCCAGCGCGTAGTCGCCTCCAGAGCAACAGGCGTTAAAGTACGGGTCATTATCAACGGCCCCGACCATGACCACGCCCAGGATCGCACCCGCGCCCGCACCAGCCGCCGCCCCAGTGCCGAGCCTGGACTTGTGAGCAGTCCGTACCTCCACTTTTCTGATACCGTCCAGCGGTACCCTTCTAGCCTCCAAACCGACCGGCCGGATGACCATGCTGACGCTGTCTCGCTCCATGAATTCACCGGTGAGGCGAAATTCGCCCGGCCCGTACACCCGAATCGTTTCTCCGGGTCGGAGAGCTCCTGAGGAGTCTTGAGCCGCGACTTGGACCGCTGACAGAAGCGCTACAACAAGACCCAGCATGATAGAGGAGCGCATCGATCCCGTCCTTGGGAGTTGAGTTTCCGCAACACAGCGCAGGGTCACTGAACCGGGATCAATTGTGGGGGCCTGGCATCAAGACCGCGTCAAGCCGGTTCCCAATCGTTGACAGGCGCGCCCTGCAGCCACATCCTACCCTCCCTGTGTGTCCAACGACTCGCGCGCAGCCACCGCTAAGTTTCGACTGATGACACCCGTTACTTCCCCCGCGACCGTTCGAGCTCCAACCGGGAATTCCTTGAGCTGCAAAGGCTGGCATCAGGAAGCCGCCTTGCGGATGCTCATGAACAACCTCGATCCGGCGGTGGCCGAACGGCCGGATGAACTCATCGTCTATGGCGGGAGCGGGAAGGCGGCGCGCAACTGGGAATGCTATGAGAAGATTGTCTCGACTCTCAGAAGGCTGGAGAATGACGAGACGCTGCTGGTTCAGAGCGGCAAGCCGGTAGGCGTCTTCAAGACCCACGAGGAGGCGCCTCGGGTTCTCATCGCCAATGCCCATCTGGTCCCTCGCTGGGCGACCTGGGAAGAGTTCCGCCGACTGGAGGCGTTAGGGCTCACGATGTACGGCCAGATGACCGCCGGTTCGTGGATCTACATAGGCACCCAGGGAATTCTGCAGGGCACCTACGAGACCTTCGCCGAGTGCGCCCGCCAGCATTTCGGAGGCACGCTCGCCGGCCGCCTGGTCGTGACCGCGGGGCTGGGGGGGATGGGAGGCGCACAGCCCTTGGCAGCCACCATGAATGGTGCCGCCTTTCTCGGCGTAGACGTGGACGCCTGGCGAATCCAACGACGGGTGGATACCGGCTATTGCGACCTGATGACCACCAGTCTCGACGAGGCGTTGCGACTGGTCGAAGCTGCGAGGCAAAAGCGCGAGGCGCTGTCAGTCGGGCTGGTAGGGAATATTGCCGAGGTCCTACCCGAGTTGGTCCGGCGCGGTATCGGTCCGGACGTAGTCACGGATCAGACTTCGGCTCATGACCTCCGTCTCGGCTACATCCCGGTCGGACTCTCGCTCGAAACCGCGGCGGTCGAGCGCGAGCGGGACGCCGAAGGCTACGAGGCCCGGGTGCTGGATTCGATGGTGGTTCACGTGAAGGCCATGCTCGAGTTACAGTCCCGGGGCGCAGTCACCTTCGACTACGGTAACAACCTTCGCGGTCAGGTCGCCGATCGGCGCGGTCTCCAGCAGGCGTTCGACATTCCCGGCTTTGTTCCCGAATTCATTCGCCCTCTGTTCTGTCGCGGCGCGGGGCCGTTTCGCTGGGCAGCCCTATCGGGGGATCCGGCCGATATCGCAATCACCGATGACGCGGTGCTCGAGACCTTTCCGGAGAAGGCTGACCTGGCTCGATGGATCAAACAGGCCAGAGAGAAGGTCCACTTCCAGGGGCTTCCAGCGCGGATCTGCTGGCTCGAGTACGGTGAACGGGCCGAAATGGGCCTCCGCTTTAACTGGCTGGTGAAAAAAGGGAAGGTGAAAGCGCCGCTGGTGATTGGAAGGGACCACCTCGACACTGGTTCTGTGGCCTCACCCAACCGGGAAACCGAGGCCATGCGGGATGGGAGCGACGCGATCGCGGATTGGCCGTTGCTCAACGCCATGCTCAATACCGCATGTGGCGCCAGTTGGGTCTCGCTCCATCATGGTGGCGGGGTCGGAATCGGATACTCGATCCATGCCGGGATGGTCGCTGTCGCCGATGGGACTGAGATGGGAGATCGCCGCCTGGCACGAGTGCTCACCGCCGATCCGGGGACCGGAGTCATGCGTCACGCGGATGCAGGCTACGAGGTCGCGATCGAGACCGCCCGGGAACGCGGGGTGGATCTTCCGATGTTCGGATCGTGACCCCAGCCTGATCCGTGCCAGTACTCCGATCCATTGGTTCGCTGGCGACCTGTCGAAACGAGGGTAGCCAGTCGGATATCCACCCCATCCAGAACGCGGCTCTGGTCTGGGAAGGTGGAACCCTGCTGTGGGTCGGATCGGAAAAGGCTCTGCCTGCGGTGTACGCCAGCTGGGAGAGCTGGGATGCTGATGGCGCCCTGGTCATCCCGGGTCTGATCGACTGCCACACCCACCTCGCCTTCGGTGGCTGGCGCGCCGAGGAGTTCGAGCAACGAATCCAGGGAAGCAGTTACCTCGATATCGCGCGCAGGGGCGGCGGGATCATGTCCACCGTTGCCCAGACCCGCACGATGTCCGAGGACGCATTGCTCGATCGGGCTCGCGGCTTCCTCGAAAGGATGATGGCGCTGGGCGTCACCACGGTCGAATGCAAGAGCGGTTATGGTCTCGACGTCGAGACCGAAGTGCGGCTGCTCCGGGTCTATCACCGGTTGGGCCAGGAAGGAGCCGCCCGTATCATCCCGACCTTTCTCGGCGCCCACGTCGTTCCCCCAGAATTCCGCGATCGACGCGAGGATTACATCCAGCTTCTGACCGAGGAGATGATTCCGCTCATCACGGCGCAGGGCTTGGCGCGGTTCTGCGATGCATTCGTCGAAGAGACTGCCTTCACCGTACCGGAGGCTCGACGCATTCTTTCGACCGGGAAAGCGGCCGGGCTGGGAGTCAAGCTCCATGCTGACCAACTCGGTTCCTGTGGGGGGGCGGAGCTTGCAGCCGAATTGGGAGCGGTGTCGGCGGATCATCTTGAGTGTGTATCGCAGGCCGGCATTGCCGCGATGGCAAAGTCCGGATCTGTTGCGGTGAGCCTGCCGCTCGCGTCGCTCTATCTCAACCACGTCCCGTTACCGGCCCGCCGCCTGATCGAGGCCGGAGTGCCGGTCGCCGTCGCTACCGACTTCAATCCGGGGTCGGCACCCAGTTACCACCTGCCTCTCGCACTCAGCCTCGCCTGTACCATGCAGCGCATGACGCCGGCGGAAGCGTTGAAAGGGGCGACGATCGTTGCCGCCCGCGCGCTCGCGATTGATGGGGTGACCGGCTCGCTCGAAGCGGGAAAGTCAGCCGACTTCGCCGTGATCGATTCAGACAGCGTGAATGAGTGGTGCTACCACTTCACGCCCAATGCGTGTCGCCGGGTCGTGGCGCGGGGCAGGGAGGTGGGTTAAGCCCCCATCTTTCCCTCCACCACCGCCAGGATCTCTTTCTCCTTCTGCTCCGCGTCGGCCGCGATACGCCTTCCTTCCGACAAGGTAGTCTCGAACCCAACAGACTTGGACGGTCCGGAGAGATTGGTTCGAACGTTGAGCCAGGCACCACGCACGGCGGTTCGAGCGCAGATGGCTCCCACCCCGGCATCGGAAGCCGAGACAGGATTCCCGTGTTGTGCCATAGCCATGAGTAGATCGAAACATGCGAACGAGCGCCGCATGACTTCCAGGGGAACCTCGACCGCTCGACGGTTGGCGCTGTCCATCGCTTGGCGACGCGTCGCCTGTTCCTCCGAGGTTCCCTTGGGCATAGATATCGCGGCCAGAACGGCGTTGAAGGCCTTGGTGTCCTCATCGACCAAACGCAGCAATTCGTCCTTGAGCTGCTGACCCCGTTCCGCCCAAGTGGAAAATTCTTCCCATTTCGCTTCCCACCCCCGTTTGTGAGCCGAGAGGTTGGCCACCATCGCTCCAAGGGAGGCGCCGAGTGCTCCGACAGTGCGGACACCGAGCCGCCGCCGGGCGCGGGACTCTCGCTGGACGTGTGATCGGCGAAGCCCTCGACGGTCAAAGAGGTCAATGCGGCATCTCTGCTTCCCTTGGCGAGCCGATACTCCAGGACCCGCTCCCCCGGATTGAAAGGTGCCAGCTCGTCGAGTCCCATACTGCGGATCGCGATCTTCACCAGTTCGTGTTCGGGCACGCCGACCGAGCGCTGCTGCTTTCGCAGGAAATAGCGTCCTGCGTCGAGCAGGGCCGAGAGGGGGACCAGGCCCACCAGCTCGGATCCGGTGACCCGCAGGCCGCGCGCTTCGGCCTTCCGGCAGACCTCCTCGAACGCGACGTGCAACGGAGTAACCGAGAGATCGGTCAGGTTCATGGACACCTGGGCGATTCCGTACTCCTCGATGTACCAGCCGATCGCCTTCACGGCCTTGAGCGTGCCCGGAATCATCACGGGTTGGCCAGCCGCGTCATTGACCACCTTGCCCGTCAGTCGGATCGCCCTCGCGCTTGGGCCGTCCCGCCTCGCGGACGTCGAACGCCACCGCGTTGGCTCGGCGGGTCGAAGTAGTGTTGAGGTTGACGTTGAAAGCCACCAGGAAATCGCGGGCGCCGATTACGGTGGCACCGCTTCGCGGGTTGAATTCAGCGGGCCCGAAGTCCGGTGCCCATCGCGGGTCTTTCAGCTTGCGCGCCAGGCCTTCGTACTCGCCGGCGCGGATCACGGCGAGGTTCTTCCGTGCCGGATCGGGCTGTGCTGCTTCGTAGAGGTAGACCGGAATCCTGAGCTCGCGGGCCACCCGTTCTGCCAATCGCCTGGCGTAGCAACGCGGTCTCTTCGAGTGTGATGCCGGAGATCGGAATCAGGGGACAGACATCGGTGGCACCCATCCGCGGGTGCTCACCCTGATGCCGCCGCATGTCGATCAGCTCGGCTGCCCTCTGGATGGCCCGGAAGGCGGCTTCGATCACCGGCCTCAGGGGCGCCGGCAAAGGTCACGACCGTTCGGTTGGTGGCCTTGCCGGGATCCACGTGGAGGAGGGTGACCCCATCGACCGCCTCGATCCGGCTGGTGATCTGGCGAATGGTCTCCGGGCTCCGGCCTTCGCTGAAGTTGGGGACGCACTCGATGAGGCGGGCATCGCGCTCAAGTGATTGAAGGAGTGAAGATTGAAGGATCGAAGGGCTCGGCGGAATCTAGCGGCGGTCGGACCCAATCGCTCAATCGTCCATCGTCAATCTTCAATCCGCCCGTCCTGAAGCCCTTGCCTTCGCGGGTCCTCGGATGGCTACAATGATGCCCCCGCAGAATCCCCGTAAATCTGGTATTGGCAGGGATCCTCGAGGTGGTGTTGGGGAGGGGTGGGTTGGGCCTCGGAAGTTGCTCAGCCCCTTGACGATGGGCCTTCAGCCAGTTATTCTTCAAGGCTGCCGCCAGTTTTGGCGGCTCTCCAATGTCATTTATTGGCTCTTTGACAATCGACGTGAGCAATGAGTGTGGCAGTGCGGACCCTATGATCC
>CAWHXS010000003.1:0-2500 GCA_963833365.1 uncultured Gemmatimonadales bacterium | reverse complement strand
GTGGGCGTAGACCCGAAGCCGTGGCGATCTACCCTTGAGCAGGTTGAAGCCGCCGTAACAGGCGGTGGAGGACCGAACCCATGTGGGTTGAAAACCGCTGGGATGACTTGAGGGTAGGGGTGAAAGGCCAATCAAGCTCGGAGATAGCTGGTTCTCCCCGAAATATATTTTGGTATAGCCTCGGGAAATGAGTTCACAGGAGGTAGAGCACTGGATGGGTCCGGGACGTGAATAACGTTACCTCCCCCAACCAAACTCCGAATGCCTGTTGAATGCTGCCCGGGAGGCAGTCGCAGTGCGCTAATGTACTGCGGCGAGAGGGAAAGAACCCAGAACCTCAGCTAAGGCCCCGGAGTGGCGGCTCAGTGTAGCAAAGGATGTGATCTTGCTGTGACAACTGGGAGGTTGGCTTAGAAGCAGCCATTCCTTTAAAGAGTGCGTAATAGCTCACCAGTCCAGCGAGGTTGCGCCGATAATGGTCGGGACTTCAAGCCGCCCGCCGAAGCTAGGTCTTCGTTCCGCGTTCGCGCGTGAACGAGGGGTAGGGGAGCGTTCCCACAGCGGTGAAGCCGGGGCGGAAGCCTTCCGGTGGAGCGGTGGGAAGTGAGAATGCCGGATTAAGTACGCGAGAAACCAGGTGAAAACCCTGGTCACCGTAAGCCTAAGGGTTCCTGAGCCATGTCGATCAGCTCAGGGTCAGTCGGTCCCTAAGTCGAGGCCGAGAGGCGTAGACGATGGGAAACGGGCCAACATTCCCGTACCAACTGTAGGCCGTTACGAGTTCGAGGAGGGACGCAGGAGCAAGGTTACCGGCGGGTGGGTGGATTATCCGCTGCAAGACGGGTAGACGTTTCCTGGTAGGCAAATCCGCCAGGATAGTCGAGCGTCGATGCCGAAGGGGCCGCAAGGCCCCGCAAAGGGTGGCCAACGCACGCTGCCAAGAAAAGCTTCGCGAACCAGGACTGCAGTTGACCGTACCGTAATCCGACACAGGTGGGCGAGGCGAGCAGCCTAAGGTGCTCGAGTGATTTACGGAAAAGGAACTCGGCAAAATTACCCCGTAACTTCGGGATAAGGGGTGCCGGTAGTACGTGTCACAGCGGAGGCCGGCCGCAGAGAATCGTCCCAAGCGACTGTTTAACAAAAACACAGGTGTCTGCTAAGGCATTTTCCAAGCCGACGTATAGACACTGACGCCTGCCCGGTGCCGGAAGGTTAAGGCAAGTGGTTAGCCGCAAGGCGAAGCCGCGAACCGAAGCCCCGGTAAACGGCGGCCGTAACTATAACGGTCCTAAGGTAGCGAAATTCCTTGTCGGGTAAGTTCCGACCTGCACGAATGGCGTAACGACTTGGGAGCTGTCTCTTCCGTAAGCTCGGCGAAATAGAAGCATCGGTGAGGATTCCGATTACCCGCGACAGGACAAAAAGACCCCATGCACCTTTACTACATCCTGCCATTGAACGTCGGTATAAGCTGCGTAGCATAGGTGGGAGCCGTTGATCTCCAGGTTTCGGCTTGGAGGGAGGCAACAGTGAAATACCACCCTTCTTTTACTAACGTTCTAACTCAGGCGGCAACACCGCCGAGGACCGTGGCTGGTGGGTAGTTTGACTGGGGCGGTCGCCTCCTAAAGAGTACCGGAGGCGCGCGATGGTTCCCTCAGTGCGGTCGGTAATCGCACGTTGAGTGTATAAGCAAAAGGGAGCCTGACTGCGAGCGCGACGGCGCAAGCAGGGACGAAAGTCGGCTTAAGTGATCCGGTGATCCCGTGTGGACGGGTCATCGCTCATCGGATAAAAGGTACGCTGGGGATAACAGGCTTATCGCGCCCGAGAGTTCACATCGACGGCGCGGTTTGGCACCTCGATGTCGGCTTGTCACATCCTGGGGCTGGAGAAGGTCCCAAGGGTCCGGCTGTTCGCCGGTTAAAGTGGCACATGAGCTGGGTTCAGAACGTCGTGAGACAGTTCGGTCTGTATCCGTCGTGGGCGTGGGAGTGTTGAGGGACGTCGTCTCTAGTACGAGAGGACCGAGACGAAGCGACCGCTCGTGTACGGGCTGTCCCGCCAGGGGCAGCGCCCGGTAGCGATGTCGCGCGAAGATAACCGCTGAAAGCATCTAAGTGGGAAACTTTTCCCAAGATGAACACTCCTGGAGCTTAAGCCCCCTAAAGGGCCCTGGAAGACTACCAGGTTGATAGGCGGCAGATGCACGGGGAGCGATCCCTTCAGTCGAGCCGTACTAATCGCCCGTGAAGTTTGATCTCTCCCATTTCTCACATCGATGTAATCCATCCCCCGTTGTTGGGTCGATGGCCTCAGCATCAGCCGTTAGCCTTGCGCTAGCGGCTGATGACTACGGCGACGACCCAAGAATTGGCTGACGACTAGCGCGCAGGGGCCACACCCGGTCCCATTCCGAACCCGGCAGTTAAGCCCTGCAGCGCCGATGGTACTACGCCTGAGAGGGCGTGGGAGAGTAGGCCGTCGCCAGCCATCC
>CAWHXS010000002.1:0-185936 GCA_963833365.1 uncultured Gemmatimonadales bacterium | reverse complement strand
GACCCCATGCACCTTTACTACATCCTGCCATTGAACGTCGGTATCAGCTGCGTAGCATAGGTGGGAGCCGTTGATCTCCAGGTTTCGGCTTGGAGGGAGGCAACAGTGAAATACCACCCTTCTTTTACTAACGTTCTAACTCAGGCGGTAACCCCGCCGAGGACCGTGGCTGGTGGGTAGTTTGACTGGGGCGGTCGCCTCCTAAAGAGTACCGGAGGCGCGCGATGGTGCCCTCAGTGCGGTCGGTAATCGCACGTTGAGTGTATAAGCAAAAGGGCGCCTGACTGCGAGCCCGACGGGGCAAGCAGGGACGAAAGTCGGCTTAAGTGATCCGGTGATCCCGTGTGGACGGGTCATCGCTCATCGGATAAAAGGTACGCTGGGGATAACAGGCTTATCGCGCCCGAGAGTTCACATCGACGGCGCGGTTTGGCACCTCGATGTCGGCTTGTCACATCCTGGGGCTGGAGAAGGTCCCAAGGGTCCGGCTGTTCGCCGGTTAAAGTGGCACATGAGCTGGGTTCAGAACGTCGTGAGACAGTTCGGTCTGTATCCGTCGTGGGCGTGGGAGTGTTGAGGGACGTCGTCTCTAGTACGAGAGGACCGAGACGAAGCGACCGCTCGTGTACGGGCTGTCCCGCCAGGGGCAGCGCCCGGTAGCGATGTCGCGCGAAGATAACCGCTGAACGCATCTAAGTGGGAAACTTTTCCCAAGATGAACACTCCTGGAGCATAAGCTCCCTAAAGGGCCCTGGAAGACTACCAGGTTGATAGGCGGCAGATGCACGGGGAGCAATCCCTTCAGTCGAGCCGTACTAATCGCCCGTGAAGTTTGATCTCTCCCGCATTTCTCACATCGATGTAAATCCATCCCCCGATTGTTGGGTCGATGGCCGTCAGCATCAGCCGTTAGCCTTGCGCTAGCGGCTGATGACTGAAGGCGACGACTCCAAGAATTGGCTGACGACTAGCGCGCAGGGGCCACACCCGGTCCCATTCCGAACCCGGCAGTTAAGCCCTGCAGCGCCGATGGTACTACGCCTGAGAGGGCGTGGGAGAGTAGGCCGTCGCCAGCCATCCCTTCGCGCGGACCCTCCGGGGTCCGCGCTTTTTTTGCCCCCACCGCGGTATGGATTCGGTCACTCCCCAAAGGTCCATGTTGTCACCCTCTGGGGGACGCTTAACTTGAGAAAGTGCCTTTCCCCGATTGCTCCTCGTCCGCCTCTCGCTTCGGGTGGGGGGAAGTGTTGGCGCAGGATTCCAATCCGATACGCGCTCCGCACCCAGGCCAAGCGTTGGTTGCGGCGGAAACGTTGCGAGGCCATCTTCCGGCGAACCTGTGACAGTGCGAGAGACCAGCGCAATGACCCTTCGATCACGATCGTGGCAGGGGCTGATCCAGTTACAGCTCCTGGCGCTCTGCTGCACGACCCTGCTGCTGGCTCGACCCGGCGTGCTCCGGGCGCAGGACAAGGTGCCACCGGCCGACACCACCGCAGCGGCCGACACCACCAAGGCCGACACCACCACCGCGAAGCTCCCTCCGGAACAGCTCGAAGCTCTGGTGGCTCCGATCGCCCTGTACCCGGACGACCTGCTCGCCCAGACCCTCGTTGCCTCTACCTACCCGCTCGAGGTTGTCCAACTGCAGCAATGGCTCGCCAAGCACCCCAGCCTCAAGGACAAGGCGCTGGCCGATTCGGTCGCCAAACAGCCATGGGACCCGAGCATCCAGTCGATGGCCGCGGTTCCCGAAGTGGTGAAGCGGCTTTCCGACGACATCCAGTGGGCCACGGATCTGGGTAATGCCTTCCTCGCACAACAGAAGGACGTGATGGACGCCGTTCAGCGCATGCGGACCAAGGCCAAGGCGAACGGCGCCCTCGAGTCGAATGAGAAGCAAAAGGTCGACACCCAGGTCGTCGAGAACAAAACGGTGATCGTGGTCGAGTCCACCAATCCCGAAGTCGTCTACGTGCCGGCATACAGCCCGACGGTGGTCTATGGCCCACCGGTCTATCCCTATCCGCCGATCTACTATCCGCCCTACTACCCGGGAACGGCGTTCGTGTCGTTCAGCTTCGGCGTCATGATGGGTGCGGCAATGTGGGGCGGCTCCTGTTGCCACGCAGGCTGGGGAGGCGGGGGCAACAACGTCATCATCAACAACAACAACAATTTCAACAAGATCAATCACTATAGCGGGGGGCGTGGCAACAACAACAACTGGCAACACAACCCGTCGCATCGCGGAGGTGCCCCATACGGGGACCGCGGGACTGCCGGCAAATACGGTGGATCGACGCGACCTTCCGCCGGCACCCAGCCGAGCAACCGCGGTGGGGGCGCGGGGGGGCCGAGTGCGAGCAATCGTGCCGGCGCAGGGGCGGGAAGCCCGAGCGCGAGCAATCGTGCCGGCACAGGAGCAGGAGCCGGAACCGGCCGTGATCAGGTCGGCAGCCGTGACGTGTCGAGGGGCAGTGGATCAGGGAACAGTGGATTCGGTGGCGGTTCCAGCGGCTACAGCGGTGCCAGTGCCCGGTCCAGCAGTTCGCGCGGCGCCTCCAGCATGGGGTCGCGCGGAGGCGGGTCGCGTGGCGGTGGCGGGGCACGGCGGAGATGAACGCGATGACTCTTGACTCACCCGCCGGGACGCTCCGCCGGCTCGGTGCTGGAGCGGTGCGCTTTGGCTGTAGCCTTGGGCTTATCTCTGCCGCGCTGCTGGCTCCGGCTCCGGGCGCCGCGCAGGAGGCCAAGCCAGCTGCCCCGACCAAGGCGGCTCCCAAGCCGCCAGCGCAGAGGACGTTCGCCACACCGGAGGAAGCGGCCTGGGCCCTTATTGCCGCCGCCGAACAATACGACATCCCGGCGTTGACCGAGATCCTCGGATCGGCCGGGCTCGATCTGGTGGCCACTGAAGATTCAGTGATCGGACCGGAACCAGGCCACGGCCTTCGCGACGCTGGCCCGTGAGGAAACTCACGTCGTCCGGGACCCCAAGACGCGGACCGCGATCGTGAACGTAGGCCCGGATGACTGGCCGCTTCCCATCCCGATCGTTCAGATCAGCGGCCGGTGGCGGTTCGACACCAAGGCAGGGCGGCAGGAGATCCTCTACCGTCGCATCGGGAGGAACGAGCTCGACGCGATCCAGGTGTGCCACGGGTACGTCGAGGCCCAGCGGGAATACGCCTATACCAAGCACGACGGCGCTACCCTGAACCAGTATGCCCAGCGGATCATCAGCACCCCGGGGAAGCAGGACGGGTTGGCCTGGATGAACCCGGACAGCACCTGGGAGGGCCCGGTGGGCGAGGCTATCGCACGGGCGATCGCCGAGGGCTACAGCAGTCGAAACCAGCCCTACCATGGCTACTACTTCAAGATTCTCAAGAGCCAGGGCCCGGCCGCACCGATGGGCACGATGGACTACATCGTAAAGGGCGCCATGATTGGGGGCTTCGCCCTCGTTGCCGCACCGGCCGAATATGCCGTGACCGGGGTCAAGACCTTCATCGTGAGCCATGACGGGGTGGTGTACCAGAAGGATTATGGCACGGAGACGCTTGAGCGTTTCAAGGCCATGACGCGCTACAATCCCGACGAGACCTGGGAGCCAGTGGAAGGCGACGACGACACCCCCTGACCGCGATCTTCCGGGCGGAACGAGAGCGGCCGCGAACCGGTTCGGATCGCGGCCGCTTTCACACTGATTCCATCGCCAGACTTGAACTCTTCGCCAATGTCGAGCACCCCAACCCGCACCGGGCACATCGCCCTGGCTGGCGCCCCGAACGTGGGTAAGTCCTCCCTCCTGAATCGGCTCACCGATACCCATCTCTCGCCTGGTCAGCCCCAAGCCTCAAGCCACCCGCCTGCCGGTTGTGGGACTGCTGACCACCGAGGACACGCAGTACGTTTTCCACGATCTTCCAGGACTGCTTGAACCTGCCTATGCCCTGCAAGTGCGGATGCTCGTCGCGGCGCTCGATGTGCTCGAACGAGTTGATGTAATACTTCACCTCCACGAGGCCATTCACCAACCGGCACCAGATTTCTGGGGCCTTACCGGACTTCAGAAACCACTTGAGGTCCCTGTCATCACCGTCTACACCAAGGCGGATTTGATCAAGGGACCGGCTCACGCGTTCTGGGCCTGTGCCCCCTCTCACGGTGTCCGCCACGACCGGAGCCGGAGTTCCCCAGCTGCTTGAGGCGATTCGTCCGCTGCTCCCCCAAGGTCCCTTTCAGTTTGATCCGGATGAGGTGGGTACCCAGCCGCTTCATTTCTTCGTGGGCGAATACCTGCGTGAGGCCGCGTTTGATCTCCTGCAGGCAGAGGTGCCCTATGGGGTTGCTGTCGAGGTGGAGGAGTTCCATGAGAACCGGAGCCCAGTGTACATTCGAGTCTCGCTGTACGTCGAGCGAGATTCGCAGAAAGGAATCGTGGTGGGGCGGGGTGGTCGAACGCTGAAGGCGATCGGCACCCACGCCCGTTTGCGGCTGGAGGCCCTGCTGGGCCAGCCGGTCTACCTCGAGTCCCGGGTGAAAGTGCTCCGCAACTGGCGCCGCAGCAGCGCCGCACTCACCCGACTCGGCTTTCCTGAGAAGGCGCCGTTATGAGTGTGGCTCCCGAACTGCTCGAAATCCTGGTCTGCCCCAAGTGCAAGGGCGACCTGGAGTATCGGCCCGATCCCGAGGCGCTCATCTGCCACGCCTGCCGCCTGGTCTACGCCGTCGAGGACGGCATTCCGATCATGCTGATCGACGAGGCCAAGCCGCTTTGACCGATCATTGTCGCCGCCGCGCGGGCCGAGGCCGCGCGTTTGGGTCACGACTACATCGGCAGCGAGCATCTCTTCCTCGCGCTCCTGGGGAGCGGGGATCCTTCCCTCGGCACCATCCTGACCTCCTTCAATCTCGACCCGGCAGTAGTCCGCGAACGGATCGAGCGTCGCGCTCCCAAGGGGCGTGGCGCTCCCCTCGCGGAAGGCGATGCCGCTCTTCGCTCCGGGGCCAAGCGCGCGCTCGAAGCGTCCCGGTCGGATGGAAGCCTGCTTCACGCCTTATTGCGCGATGGCAAAGGCCCGGCAGCATTGACAATGCAGGACCTCGGGGTGCCGGTCGAGAAGGTCCGTGCTGCGCTGCAGTCGGTCGCTCCGCCACGCTCCCCTGAAACGCCATCCCGTCCTGCTGAGACGTCATCCCGTCCTGCGCGACCGCCCCGTTCCAAAGAGAAGGTGCCTCGTCGGGAAGCCCCTCACGAACCGCCACGGCCGGCGACTCCCCGGCTTCCCCCGGTGCGTGAATCGCTGCTGAACTGGCGGAACGTGCTGCTGGTCGCGGTGCCGGTGAGCATGGTCTTGTATCATATGAACGCTCCCTCCTGGATCGTGTTCACCGCCGCGTGTCTGGCAGTGCTTCCTCTCGCCGGCTACATGGGAGAGGCAACCGAGCACCTGTCGGCCAGGACCGGACCTGCAGTGGGCGGGCTGCTCAATGCCACGTTCGGCAATGCTGCCGAGCTGATCATTGCGATCGCAGCGCTTCGGGCTGGACTGGTGGACCTGGTCAAGGCGTCGATCACGGGCAGCATTCTGGGGAATCTGCTCCTCATCCTCGGCCTCTCGCTTGTAGCGGGAGGTTTCTCCCGGCCGATCCTGCGGTTTAACCGGACTGCGGTGGGGATGAGTGCGGGGATGCTGGCGCTCGCGGTCACCGGGATGGTGTTTCCCGCCGTGGTGCATGCGCTTCACGGTTCGGAAGGACAAAAGCTCGCCGAGTTAAGAATGTCGGAGGCGGTGTCGGTCGTCCTGATCATCACCTACCTGTGTTCCCTCTGGTTTACCCTCAGGACTCACAAGCGGCTTTTTACCGGTGAGCCTCACCCAATGGTGGGCCCGCCGTGGAAACTCTGGTTTGCGGTTATTGTGCTGGGTATAGCCACGGTGGGTGTCGCAGTGGAATCGGAGATCCTGGTCCATGCTACACAGCACATCACCCAGGAGTACAGCTACATCTCCGAGACTTTCCTCGGCCTGATCATCATTCCCATCATCGGTAACGCAGCCGAGCATGCTACAGCGGTTGTCGTGGCGCGGAAGGGCCAGATCGATCTCGCACTTCAAATCGCTCAGGGATCCAGTACGCAGGTCGCGCTGCTCATCGCGCCGGTCCTTGTCTTCCTCGGACTGGTGTTGGTTCCGTCCGAAACGGGGCAGTACATGAACCTTGTGTTCGCTCCGTTGCAGGTTGTGGCCTTGTTCCTGGCCACATTGCTTGCGGCAATCATCACCCTGGATGGAGAATCGCATTGGTTCGAAGGGGTGCAATTGCTCGCGTTGTATGCCATGATTGCAGTCGCGGTGTATTTCATTTGACAGCCCCCTCGGCGGCCCCTAAGTTGAGACCAGAAAACTTCTTACGAGGGTAACGGGTGCGGACTCGCCCGACGATTCTCTACCATTCGCCGGAGGCCCGACCTGTTCCTGACCTCGTTCGGCATTGGGCCGAGGTCAAGGACTTCCCGCTCGAGGTTCTTGCCGACCCGGCGGACGTTCAGGCCATCGTGCTGCGCGGATTCCCCTGCTTCCTGTTCGTGGACGCAGACCGCGCAGGGACCCGCGGCGTGGACCTCGTGCGCACGCTCAAGAGCGACGCCTTCACCGCAATCGTTCCCACGGTGATGCTCTCGGGCCGGCACGACCCGGCCGAGGTCCAGAGTTGGTTCTCGGCTGGCACCGACGAGGTCATCACCGGGCTGTTTTCTCCCGCGGAGCAGCGTTCCCGTCTCGACGCGATGCTGGTCCGGACCGAGCGCGACGTGTCGGTGCACCCGTCGACCCGGCTTCCGGGCACCACCGAGATTGAGCGGGAAATCCGGCGCCAATTGGAGGATGAGGGTGAGTTCGCGGTCTGCTACGCGGATCTCGATCACTTCAAGGAGTTCAACGACCGCTACAGCTATTACGACGGCGACCGGGTCATCTACCTGCTGTCGCGAATCCTGCATGATGTGGTCAAGGGGATGCTGAATACCCGCGGGTTCGTGGGCCACATCGGCGGCGACGACTTCATCTTCGTGATCCCATCGATCGGAGATCAGCAGCGTCTGCAGCGAGATCATCTCGGTGTTCGACACCCTGATTCCGCTGCAGTACAATGACCAGGACCGGCGCGCAGGATACTTTTTCGGCAAGGACCGGCGGGGCCAGCTGCACCGTGTCCCGCTCATGACGGTATCGATCGGAATCGTGACCAACCGTAACCGCCACTTCACCCACCCGGCGCAGGTAAGCGAGCTCGCGACTGAGATGAAGAGCTACGCCAAGACGCTGCCTGGATCGGTGTTCGTGGTGGATCGCCGGCAATCGTCGGACTCCGATGAAGGGTCCGAGCGTCGGCCGGGCCCAGCTCGCTAGGGGGACAGAATGAACGTCACCTGCCCATCCTGCTCTACGGTCTACCGGGTGGATCCGGCCAAGGTGCCGGCCGGGGGGGTCAAAGCGCGCTGCCAGGTGTGTGCAACGGTGTTTTCCGTGGAACACGCCCTCACGCCGCAGGCGACGCCTCCGGTGGCCGCAGCTCCGGCGACTCCGCCTCCAGCGACACGGCCAGCCGAGCCTCTTGCGGCACCGGCTCCCGTCGCCCCCGCACCAGCCCCAGTCGCTGCGTCGCCTCCACCGCCTGCGCCGACCCAACCAGCGCCGCCACCCGAGCCTCCACGCGCGCCGGTGCCTCCGCCTGCGGCACCAATCGCGGAAACCCCATTCGCTTCGCCTCCGGCACCAGCTACTCTGGCGCCTCCGCGGCTGCCTGCTCATCCTGTCGCTGCTCCCCCTGCGGCCCCAGCATCGGTGAGGCCTCCCATGGCGCCTCCGGCAGCTCGGCCAACGGTGGCACCGCCAGCAGTGCCTCAGGGGCCGCGGCCCACGGCTCCACGGCAGTTTCCGCCGAGTGTGCCGGGTCGCCCGGCCGGGGCCCCCATGCCGCCTCCGGCGATGCGTCCCGCGCCGCCGCCAGCAGCGCCGTCGCCGGCACCTGCTCCGGCCGCACCTCCGGTTGCGCCTGTGCGTCCCGTAGCTCCCGCAGCCGCTGCGGCTCCGCCGCCTGCTCCAGCCGCGCCAGCGCCCGCTGGTCCGGCCCACGCACCGCGGGCAGTCAATCCGTTCCTGACCCAGGATCCGGGACAAAAGGCGCGGCGCCTCGCCCGCGCCCTTATCTCTGATCTGGCGGTCTACTATCCGGATCGCAGGAAGGAAGGCCTCGCGTCAGGGAATCTCAAGGAGCTTTTCGAAGAAGAGATCAGGAAGAGCTGGGAGGAATACACCGAGCAGGTAGGCAAGGAGCTGGCCGACTCGACGACTTACTTTACCGATGCGCTGAACGAAATACTGGCGGGTGGGAGGAAGATGTTCTGACCGTTATATTTGGCCTGTCCCCTGAGCCGCTCTGCCGCCTCCGGCGGACGAGCGGCTCGTTCGTTCACTGACTGGCGAAACCTATGCGCGATCTCAAAGAACAGCTCGACAATCTCGACACCCGGGTAATCCAGCTCCGGGACTTTCTTTGACCTGGAAGCAAAGCGGAGTCAGCTGTCCCAACTGGAAACCCGTCAGGCTGATCCCTCCTTCTGGTCCAAGGCCGATCGCGCCCGGGAGGTGGTCCAGGAAATCAAGCGGCTGAAAAACTGGATCCAGCCTTACGACGATATTCGCCGCCGGCTCGATGACGCTCACGCCATGGTCGAGCTGCTCGAGGCCGAGCCCGACGAGGCGATGTCCACCGAGCTTCTGGGCGAGGCCGAACGCCTCGGCAAGTCGGTCGAAAGCTTCGAGCTCCAGACCATGCTTCAGGGCCCCGATGACACGCGCGACGCGATTCTGACCATTCATCCCGGCGCTGGCGGTACCGAATCCCAGGATTGGGCGGAGATGCTCAAGCGGATGTACGTCCGCTGGGGAGAGCGCCGCGGCTATGAAGTCTCGGTGCTTGACGAACAGCCGGGCGAAGAGGCCGGAATCAAGTCGGTGTCGCTCGAGATCAAGGGAGAGTACGCCTACGGCTTTTTGAAGGCGGAGAAGGGAATCCACCGGCTGGTAAGGATCTCTCCATACGACTCCCAGGCCCGGCGCCATACTTCCTTCGCCTCGGTGTTCGTCTATCCCGACATCGACGACACGATCGAAGTCGATCTCCGGGAGGAAGACATCAAGATGGACGTCTTCCGGGCCTCGGGCGCCGGGGGGCAGCACGTCAACAAGACCTCATCCGCCGTGCGGCTGACGCACGTCCCGACCGGGCTCGTCGTGTCCTGTCAGCAGGAGCGGAGTCAGAGTAAGAACCGGGCGACCGCGATGAAGATGCTGCGGGCG
Source organism: uncultured Gemmatimonadales bacterium (assembly GCA_963833365.1). Classification (GTDB taxonomy): domain Bacteria; phylum Gemmatimonadota; class Gemmatimonadetes; order Gemmatimonadales; family GWC2-71-9; genus DATBGE01. The sequence goes on along the minus strand of CAWHXS010000002.1, from coordinate 176,562 downwards.
GCTATCTACCAGAAAAAGCTGGAAGAGCAGGAGGCGGCCAGGGCCAAGATCGAAGCCACCAAGACCGACAACTCCTGGGGCAACCAGATCCGATCCTACGTGTTCCAGCCCTATACCATGGTCAACGATCATCGGACCGAGTTGAAGGTCGGCGACGTGCAGCGGGTAATGGATGGCGATCTGGATGAGTTCATCGAGGCGTACCTGAAGCGATTCGGGGGCAAAGCGGCATGACCGGCGTCACCGAGGAACGCTCCTTTGTCGAGGAGGCCCGTCGCGCCAAGCTGCCGGCTCTCAAGGCGCTTGGAGTGCAGCCCTTCGCATACCGGTTCGACCGTACTCATGCCAGCGCGCAGGCGCTGGCAGCGTACGATGACTCCATGGGCGAGTCGGGCCTGGAAGTTTCTGTTGCGGGCCGTCTGGTAAGCCACCGCGGGCAAGGAAAGACCTCGTTTGGTCACATTGAAGACGGGGCGGGGCGGATCCAGCTCTACTTCAGACAGGATCTGCTGGGGCAGGCCTACGATCTGGTGAAGCTGCTGGACCTGGGCGACCACATCGGCGTGAAGGGCATCCTGTTCCGTACCAAGGCCGGCGAGGTCACGGTCCGGGCTTTGGAGGTGACGCTCCTCGCGAAGTCGCTCCGCCCGCTCCCGCTGGGGAAATCCCGCTCTGACGAAGAAGGAACCACGACCTACGGCGGTCTCAACGACGCCGAGGTACGGTATCGGCAGCGGTACGCCGATCTCGCGGTGCATCCCGAGGTGCGTGAGGTCTTCAGGCTGCGCGCCCGGGTTACGAGTTTCATCCGGCGCTTCCTCGACGCCAAGGGGTTCCTAGAGGTCGAGACTCCGGTCCTGCAGCCGCTCTATGGTGGCGCCGCCGCTCGTCCATTCGTCACCCACCATAACGCGTTGGACCAGCCCCTGTACCTGCGCATCGCCGACGAGCTGTACTTGAAGCGGCTCCTGGTGGGCGGGCTGGAACGCGTCTACGAAATCGGACACGACTTTCGGAACGAAGGCATGGACCGGACCCACAATCCGGAATTCACCATGCTGGAGTGGTATCAGGCGTATGCGGACTACACGGACATGATGTCGCTGGTCGAGGAATTGATCGCGGGTCTGTTTACCGAATGCTGCGGCACGACACGGGTCCTCCGGGACGGGGTCACACTGGACTTCACTCCCCCCTGGCCCCGGGTCGGTTTTCTCCAGCTGGTCGAACGCCACGCCGGACTCAACCTTCGCACCGCAAGTGAGCGTGAAATGCGTTCTGCCATCACCCGGGCCGGCATCGAGCCGGATGAGGCGGAGAAGCTGACCGGAGGCCGGCTCATGGACGAGGTGTTCCGCGCCTTCGTAGAGCACACCCTGGTTCAACCTACTTTCGTGGTGGATTATCCGAAGCCGCTCTCGCCACTGGCGAAGGAGCACAGAGAGGACTCGTTCCTCACCGAGCGGTTCGAGCTGTTCGTGCAGGGCAAGGAACTGGCGAACGCCTTCAGCGAACTGAATGATCCGGACGACCAGCGCCGCCGGTTCGAGGATCAGGCCCAGCAGCGGGCGGCCGGAAACGACGAAGCTCAGCCACTCGACAGCGACTACATCAGGGCTCTCGAGTACGGAATGCCGCCGGCGGGTGGCTTGGGCATGGGAGTGGACCGTCTCATGATGCTTATCGCCGATCAGCCCTCGATCCGGGACGTGATTCTCTTTCCAGCCATGAGGCCCGAGGGATAATGCCCGGAGGCGGAGTCGAGCTGCTCAGTCTACTCCGGTGGCCCGACCCGCTGGAGCGGAAGATCGCCGGCCGCTACATGCGGGGCCGCCGTTCTCGCGCACTCTCGCTGAACACCCTGATCTCCATCGGCGGTGTCGCCGTCGGTGTCATGGCGCTGATCGTGGTGCTTGGCGTGATGAACGGACTGCGGAACGACCTCCGGGAGCGGATCCTGGTCGCCAATCCCCATCTCCGGATCCTGACCTTCGGCACCGGTCTCCGGCTGGACAACTGGCGGGAAGTCATAGAGCAGGTTCGAAAGGAACCCGGAGTCCTTGCCGCGGCGCCGGAGGTCATCAGCCAATCGCTGATCTCGGCTGGCTCGGACTACGCGGAGGGGGTTCAGATCGTGGGATTCGATCCGGACACCGGCACTCGCTCGGTGACGTCCCTGCCGCAGGCCCTCACCAAGGGCGACCTCCAGTTCAAGACGACTCGAAACGACGTCGACGGGGGTATCATCCTTGGGTACCGGCTCGTCCGAGCGGCTTTCGGTGTATCCGGGAGACGTGGTGACGATGGTTCCGCCCAAGGCGGGTGCCAGTAAACCCGGCGCTGGGCTATGCGATTCCTCGATACTGGCGATTCGAGGTGACCGGTTTGTTCAACACCGGGATGTTCCAGTACGACAACCAGTTCGTCGTACTGTCGCGGGAGGTGGCGCAACGCTTCACCGGTTTGGGAGACGCGGTGTCGGGCATCGACATCCGGGTCACCGATCCCTGGAAGGCGCCCGGAAATCGGCCGGCGTCTCGAGGAGACAACTGGGCTATCCCTATCGGGCGCTGGACTGGCAATCCCAGAACGAGACGCTGTTCAGCGCGCTGCGAGCTCGAGAAGGTGGCCATGGGGTTCATCATCTTCTTCATCATGGTCGTGGCGGCGTTCAACATCGTTGGCACGCTCACCATGGTCGTGGCGGAGAAGACCCGGGAAATCGGAATCCTTCAGGCGATGGGACTGCAACGGCAGGCGATCGCCCGAATCTTCCTGGCCCAGGGCGCGATTATCGGCCTGGTCGGCGTCGTGATCGGGCTGGTTGGCGGTCTCACGATCGCGTTCGCGGTGGATCGGGGCAAATGGATCCGGATCAATCCGACGGTCTACTTCATCGATCACCTGCCGATTCACGTCGAGTCGTTCGACGTCGGCGTCGTGGTTGTGGCCGAGCTTGCTGCTCGCGGTCGTCGCAACGCTGCACCCCTCGCGCGCGGCCTCGCGGCTCACGCCGGTCGAGGCGATCCGCCACGAATGAGCGCCGTCCTCGTCGCGCAGGGCGTGCGCAAGGTCTACGAGGGCGGCGACGGAACTCCGCTCGAGGTGCTCGCCGGAGTCGATCTGGAAGTGCGACGGGGAGAATTCGTCGCCATCGTCGGGGCGAGCGGTGCGGGGAAGAGCACCCTGCTGCATCTGCTGGGCGCGCTGGACCGGGCCACCGAAGGCCGGCTCGCGCTCGACGGTGTCGAATACGCCATGGCCACCGACGCCGAACTGGGTGAAGTGCGAAACCGAAAGCTCGGGTTCATCTTCCAGTTCCATCACCTGCTCCGGGAATTCACCGCGCTGGAGAACGTGATGATGCCGTTGCTGATCGGAGGCCGAACCGCTCAGGCGGCGGAAGCACGGGCCCGGGAGCTGCTCGACGTCGTTGGTCTAGCGAGCGGCTCACTCATCGTCCGGCGGCCCTGTCGGGCGGAGAGCAGCAGCGGGTCGCGGTGGCCCGGGCCCTGGCCAACGACCCCGACGTGGTTCTGGCCGACGAGCCCTCCGGCAATCTCGACCACGCCCACAGCGAACGCCTGCACGACCTGCTCGCCTCGCTGACCCGGGAGTTCGAAACCGCGCTCGTGGTGGTCACCCACAACCGACTGCTGGCCGGCCGGGCCGACCGGGTCCTCGCCATGGAAGGCGGCCGTCTGCGTACCGGTCGCTAGCGTGGAGGCGGCGTCCTGATGCTCTGCAGCCAGTGCGACGAGCGCACCGCGGTGGTGAACCTGCACCAGATCGCCAACGGCGAGGTGGTCCTGCTGCACCTCTGCGAGCGTTGCGCCGCGGAGAAGGGGGTCGAGAGCGGCTGCGAGTCGATCACCAAGACGCCGGTCGGGAGCCTTCCTCGCCAGCATGGGGAAGGGGCTCGACCCGGCACGGCGGCGCCATGCGTCCGCAGGACCTGGCCTCGCTGTCCGGCCTGTGGTGCGACCCTCGACGACTTCCGGGAAACCGGCCGGGTCGGGTGTGCCGAGTGTTACCGGACCTTCGAGGCCTCGCTGCGCGAGCTGCTGCGCCGGCTGCACGGGTCGAGCCGGCATTTCGGTGAGCGGTACCGGCCGACGCGAGATCCGAACGGGCGTTCCGACAGCGCGCGAGTTACGCGAGCAGCTGCGGGTGGCGGTCGAGGCGGAAAACTTCGAGCTGGCCGCCGAGCTGCGCGACCGGCTCCGGGTCGTGGAGACGCCCAGTGATCGATCTGAGTCTCCTGCCCGACGGCGGCATGCCCTGGCTCGACGCCAGCGGCGCCGCGAGCCACCTCGTGCTCTCGACCCGGATCCGGCTGGCCCGCAACCTGGCCGACCGGCCATTCAGTCTCCGGTCGACTCCCGGCGGAGCGGGAGGCGATCCTCGCGCGAAGTGACGGACGTTGCGACGGCAAACCGTCTCCCTGCGGAGGGCGCACACCTTCCGGCTCGACCGGCTGGAGGCGATGGACCGTCAGCTGCTGCACGAGCGGCACCTGGTGAGCCGGGAATTGGCGGGCCTGGACGCCGAGCGGCTCGGTGCGGTCCGGGGCGGCACTGCTGGTGCAGGACCGGGTCAGCGTCATGCTGAACGAGGAGGACCACCTCCGGCTGCAGTGCCTCCATTCCGGGCTCTCGCTGGAGGCGGCCTACCAGGAGGCGGACCGGCTGGACGGTGAACTGGGGCAACGACTTCCCTTCGCTTTTCATCCGGAGTTTGGTTACCTTACCACCTGTCCCGACCAACGTCGGGACCGGGCTCCGGGCCTCGGTGCTTATCCACTTGCCGGGCTTGGTGTTAACCAAGGAAATCTCGAAGGTACTGCAGGGGCTTTCCGCAGGTCGGGCTCACCTTCCGCGGACTGTACGGCGAAGGCAGTGAAGTCGTCGGCAATTTCTTCCAGCTGTCCAACCAGATGACGCTGGGAAAGTCCGAGGCCGGAACTGCTCGATCATCTGGGCAAGATGGTGCGCCAGGTGATCGAGTACGAAGAGCAGGCCCGTCAGCTCCTGATGCGGGAAGTCCCGACGATCATCGAGGACAAGGTGTGGCGGGCCTACGGACTGCTGCGCTACGCGCGGACGCTGTCCTTCGAAGAGGCGATGAACCTGCTGAGCGGCGTCCGGCTCGGCGTGGGGCTCGGCCTGATCGAGCGGATCAGCCTCTACACGCTCAACAAGCTGCTGGTGTACACGCAGCCGACCCATCTCGCGGTCGCCGAGGGGCTGCAGTTGGACGATCCGGAGCTCGGCGCCCGCCGCGCCCGGTACGTGCGAACCCTGCTGGAAGACGAAGCAGGACGTCGAGGGTGACGAGATGAACGGCTACAACTTCACCGACCGCGTGCGGAAGGTGCTGCAGATGGCCCGCGAGGAAGCGGCGCGCCTGCACCACGAGTACGTCGGCACCGAGCACATCCTCCTGGGGCTGATCCGGGAAGGCGAAGGCGTCGCCGCCGCGGTGCTGACCAACCTGAACGTCGATCTCGAAGAGATCCAGCAGAAGATCGAGGAGACGGTCAAGAAGGGGAAAGCCGCTGCCGCCGCCGGCCCCGACCTGCCGTATACCTCGCGCGCCAAGAAGGTGCTGGAGCTCGCGATGACCGAGGCCCGCGAGCTGAACCACAGCTACGTGGGCACCGAGCACCTGCTGCTCGGTCTGCTCCGGGAGGAGAAGGGCATCGCGGCGCAGGTGCTGACCGACGCCGGTGTGAACCTGGAGCAGTCGCGGGCCGAGACGCTGCGCCTGCTGGGCAGCGACATGCCGCAGGCCAGCTCCAGCTGCGAGCGGCGGCGCCACCCCTCCGGCCGCGGCCCCCAAGTCGGAGAAGAAGTCCAAGACCCCCGCGCTCGACCACTTCTGCCGCGATCTGACCCAGCTCGCCGCCGAAGGCCAGCTCGATCCGACCATCGGGCGGGCCAAGGAAATCGAGCGGGTCATGGAGATCCTGGCCCGGCGCAAGAAGAACAACCCGGTGCTGATCGGCGAGCCGGGCGTCGGCAAGACCGCCATCGTCGAAGGGCTGGCCCTGATGATCGCCAACGGGCTGTGCCCCGACGTGCTCAAGGAGCACCGGGTGCTGTCGCTCGACATGGCCGCCGTCATCGCCGGCACCAAGTACCGGGGCCAGTTCGAGGAGCGGCTCAAGGCGGTCATGAACGAGATCGCCCAGAACAAGCAGATCATCCTGTTCATCGACGAGCTGCACACCCTGGTCGGCGCCGGCGCCGCGGAAGGCGCCATCGACGCCTCCAACATGCTCAAGCCCGCGCTGGCGCGGGGCGAGCTGCAGTGCGTCGGTGCCTCGACCCTGAACGAGTACCGCAAGTACATCGAGAAAGACGGCGCCCTCGAGCGGCGGTTCCAGACCGTGATGGTCGAGCCGCCGACGGTGGATGAGACGATCGAGATCCTCAAGGGCCTGCGCAAGAAGTACGAGGACCATCACCGGGTCATGATTCCCGACGAGACGCTCGACGCGGCCGCCAAGCTGTCGGAGCGCTACATCACCGACCGGTTCCTGCCGGACAAGGCGATCGACGTGATCGACGAGGCCGGCGCCCGGGCCCGGCTGGCCTCGCAGGTTCCGCCGCCCGAGGTCGCCGATCTCAAGGCCGGGCTGGAGAAGGTGAACCTCGACAAGGAAGACGCGGTCCGCGACCAGAACTTCGAGCGCGCCGCCTCGCTGCGCGACCAGGAGCGCGACCTGCAGAACCAGATCCGGCTCAAGCAGGAGGAGTGGGAGCGGGAGCGGCAGACCCGCCGTCCGGTGATCGACGAGGAGGCGATCGCCTTCATCGTCTCGCGCTGGACCGGCATCCCGGTCACCCGGCTGCAGGAGGCCGAGACCGCCCGCCTGCTCCGGATGGAAGACGAGCTGCACAAGAGCGTGGTGGGCCAGGACGAGGCCATCAAGGCCATCTCCCGGGCCATCCGGCGCTCGCGCGCCGGGCTCAAGGACCCGAAGCATCCGATCGGCTCGTTCATCTTCTGCGGCCCGACCGGCGTCGGCAAGACCGAGCTGGCCCGCGCGCTGGCCAAGTTCCTGTTCGCCGACGCCTCGGCCCTGATCCGGGTCGACATGTCGGAGTACATGGAGAAGTTCTCGGTCAGCCGGCTGATCGGCGCGCCGCCGGGATACGTCGGCTACGAGGATTCCGGCACCCTGACCAAGGCCATCCGCCGCAAGCCCTACTCGGTCGTGCTGCTCGACGAAATCGAGAAGGCCCACCCCGACGTGTTCAACATCCTGCTGCAGGTGCTCGACGAGGGCACCTGACCGACAACTACGGCCGGGTGATCGATTTCAAGAACACCGTCGTCATCATGACCTCGAACGTCGGCGCCCGGGACATCATGCAGGGCAAGACGCTGGGCTTCCACGGCACCGATTTCAAGACCTCGTTCGACAAGATGCAGGAGAAGATCAAGGACGAGATCAACAAGGTCTTCAATCCGGAGTTCCTGAACCGGGTCGACGACGTGATCGTGTTCCACCCGCTGCAGAAGGAGCACATCGCGCAGATCGTCTCGATCCTGCTGCGCGAGGTGCAGCGCCGTCTGGGCGAGGAGGTGCTGCGGCTCACGCCGGCCGCGATCGATCTCCTGGTCGAGAAGGGCTACGACCAGAACTACGGCGCCCGGCCGCTGAAGCGCGCGATCCAGAAGTACGTCGAAGATCCGCTGAGCGAGAAGATCCTGCTCGGCGACTTCTCCCGGGGCGACGAAATCGAAGTCGATGTCGGCGCCGGGCGGCGACCAGCTCTCCTTCCGCGCCCTCACGCGGCTCTCCCAAGGCCTGAACTCGATCCGGCGCGGCGGCCTCTGGCCGCCGCGCCGCCGGCTTCCGCATGCATCGCTGGCCTCGCGCCCTCCTCGCGCTCCGTCCTGCTGCGCCGCTCCGCGGCCGCTGTCCGCCCAGGACCAGATGCTCTCCCGTCGTCGACAGCGTTGTGGTCGAGGGCAACGCGCGCCTGACCGCGGCCCAGATCCTGGGTACCGCCGGGCGTGACACCCCACCAGCCGACCAACTATCGCGACCTCCAGCGGGCCATCACCGCCCTGTTCAAGACCGGCCAGTTCGACGACGTGCTCGCTGGAGCAGCGGGACGCCGACGGCGATAAGCTGATCCTCGTCATTCAGGTGAAGGAACGCCCGATCCTCGCGCAAGTGGACGGTGAAGGGGACCGAACGGATCTCCGAGAGCAACCGTCAAGGAGCGGGTGAAGCTGGTCGCAGGGCGGCCCCTCGACCGCGCCGCGATGGAGCGCGGGCGGGCGTCGATCGATTCGCTCTACCGCGCCCAGGGCTACTACTCGGCCACGACCAAGCGTCAACGAGATCGTCGAGGCCGACGGTAAGGTCCTCGTGGTCTTCGAAATCACGAGGGCAATCGGGTCGCGATCAGCCAGATGCAGGTCGAGGGAACGAGACCTTCCACGACGAGGACCTGGTCGATCACATGAGCACCAAGCCGGAAGGGTTCTTCTGGTGGCAGAAGGGCTCCTACGACGACGAGAAGGTCGAGCAGGACCTGCGCGAGAAGCTGCCCGCCTGGTACGGCAGCCATGGGTACATCGACTTCCAGGTTACCGGCGATTCCATCGAGGTGGACTCCGACCACCGGCAAGGCGACCCTGCACCTTGCGATGGACGAAGGGCAGCGCTACCAGGTGGGCCGGTTCGACATCGCCGGGCAACCGGCGGTTCTCCACCGAGGAGCTGATGCAGTTCTATCCCGTTCAATCGGCGGCCCACAGGGCTCGGTGGCGTTCAATTCGGTGGACTGGGACGCGGCCACCGAGAACATCCGCACCCTCTACGGGAACAACGGCTACATCTACGCCCAGGTCGTTCCCGAGGAGACCGGCGTACCGCGCGCCGACGGCACGCCGTTGATCGACCTGCGCTGGAACATCCGCGAAGGTGCACCCGCCACGATCAACAAGATCGAGATCGTCGGCAACGACGTGACCCACGAGCGGGTGATCCGGGACGCGATCGTGCTCCTGCCCGGCGAGCTGTTCAACCGGGACCGGCTGATTCGCAGCTACCAGAACATCTCCAACCTGGGATTCTTCCAGCAGCCGCTGGCGCCACCCGACGTCGAAGCCCACCGCCAACAACGTGGACGTGGACATCGTCTTCCGGGTGGAGGAGAAACGGACCGGCAACATCAACTTCGGCGCGTCGCTCGGGCAGGGCACCGGAGTGGGTGGCTTCCTCGGGCTCGAGGAGCCCAACCTGTTCGGCCGCGGCAAGCGGGGCCGGCTGCAGTGGCAGTTCGGCCGCAACATCAACGACTTCACGCATCAGCTACACCGACCCGGCCATCCGCGAAAGCCGGATCTCGGGAACCGTGACGCTGTTCAACTCCCGCCAGCGCTTCACGGTCGGCGACCTGGGCCGGCGCAGACACAGATCGGCGGCAGCCTGCAGTTCGGCTTCCCGTTCTTCGGGTCTCGCTACACCCGGCTCTTCGCCTCCTACGGCCTGCAGGTCATCCAGTTCACCGAAGGCTCCGAGGATCTGCGCGCAGCAGTTCCGCTGCTTCAACTGCACCCGGTCGACTCTGGGCGGCAGCCTGGTCCGCGACACCCGGATCGACCTGCCGTTCGCCACCGGCGGCTCCCTGCTCAACGGCTCGGCTGGAATTCAACGGCGGGCCGCTGGGTGGCACGGGAGACTATCGCAAGGTCGATTTCGAAGGCCGCTGGTACGCGCCGCTCGGGATCGATGGGCGGGAACGACCAGCTGGGCAGTGGGGATCCGTTTCGTGCTCGGCCTGACAGCGAAGGCGGGCTTCATCTTCGGTGACGCGGGCCCGTTCTTCACCGAGCTGTATTCGATGGGCGGTACCCAGTTCGGCATTCCGCTCCGCGGCTATGAAGAGTTCTCCATCACCCCGAACGGATTCGATCCGATCGGCCGGCGGCAGCTCCGCGGCCAGTCCCGCGATCGTTCGGCGGCTCGTACGCGGCCTTCACCACCGAGTTCGGGCATCCGCATCAGCCAGTCGCTGTACTTCGACGTCTTCTTCGATGCCGGCAACGTGTACCGGACGTACGCCCAGTTCGACCCGAGCCGGCTGTTCCGCGGCGCGGGCGTTCGGAGCGGCCGTCATTTCGCCGCTGGGACCGATCGGGATCGATCTGGGGTATGGCTTCGATCGCGCTGGACGTCTCGTGGACGGCCCGACCCGGGCTGGAAACTTCACTTCCGGCTCGGCAACTTCTTCTAATCAGAGGAGTCTCTGATGAATCGTGCTGCTGTTTGGAGGCTCTGCCTGGCCCTTGTGGCTCTGACCCGGGCGCTCCGCCTGGCGGCCAGCAGGGGCGAAGATCGCCTACATCGACTCCCGCCAGGTGCTTGCCGCGATGCCGGGATACGCCCAGGCCGAGTCGACCTACAACAAGGAAATCGCAGGGGTACCGACAGGAAGTCGAGAACCTGCAGAACGCGCTCGATTCCGCCGCCGCGGATTTCGACCAGCAATCGGTGATGCTGAGCCCGACGGCCCGGGCCACCAAGCGGAAGGACCTGGAGGCCCAGCGCGACCGGCTGGAGAAGCGAGCCGCCGAGCTGCGCGACAAGGCGGTTCACCGCGAGCGGGAGCTGCTGGAGCCGATGCACACCCGGGTCAACGAGGTGCTCGACGGGGTCCGGGCCGAAGGCAACTACGCCATGATCTTCGATGTGAGCGCCAACTCCGGGATCATCGTCTCGGCCGACAAGTCACTGGACCTCACCGACAAGGTCGTCGAACGGCTCAAGGCCAAACCTGAGGGCCGATGACCTCCCACTCGCCTTTCCGCGCAGGCGGTCGCCGAGCTGGTCGGTGGCCGCCTGTTCGGCGATGGGGACGTACGGCTTGAACGAGCTCGCCTCGCTGGAGCGCGCCGGTCCGCACGTCGCTGGCCTTTCTCGTCTCCGAACGCTATCTCCCGGACTTTCGCCGCTCCCGCGCCGGGGCGGTTCTGGTCGCAGAGTCCCTGGCCGAAGCGGACCCGGGGCTCCCTACGCGACATCGTGGTGGACGATGGCCGGGGCGCTCCCTCGTGGTCGCCGCCGAGCCTTGCTCCGTCCAGCCGCCGGCCGATCCCGGGCATCCACCCGTCGGCTCGGCTCGGCGCGAATGTGCAGATTGGTGACGGGGTCTCGATCGGACCGTTTGTCGTCGTCGAGGCCGGCGCTCGGATTGGTGCGGGTACCCGGCTCGAGGCCGGGAGTGTTCGTGGGTGCCGGAGTGAGTATCGGCGACGATTGCGTGCTCGGTCCTCACGCGGTCTGTTATCCGGCGCTCGATCTGGGAAACCGGGTCCGGCTCAAGGCCGGAGCCGTGATTGGCGGCACGGGGTTCGGATTCCTGCCCGACGACCGGGCATCGAGCGAATGCCCCACCTAGGGCTCCTGCATTCTCGAGGATGACGTCGAGGTCGGATCCCACAGCTGCATCGACCGCGGCACCTTCGAGGACACCGTGATCGGGCGAGGCACCAAGATCGACAACCTGGTGCAGATCGGGCATAACGTGCGAATGGGAGCTCGCTGCCTCGTCATGGCGACGACCGGGATCGCCGGAAGCGTCCAGCATCGGGAACGACGTCGTCATCGCCGGCGGAGTGGGAATTGCGGACCGGGCTGAATCGGCGATGGGCGACGATCAGCGCCAGGAGCGTGGTCTTCGGCCCCAGCCGGATCGCCAGCCGGGGAGCGTGGTCGGCGGCTATCCGGCTCGGCCCCATCGCGAGTTCCTGCGGGCCCAGGCCGCGCTCTATCGGCTGGCCCCGCTGGTCGACCGGCTCGAGGCGGTGGCGCGGGGCGCCCCGGCGGTGCCGCGTCGGACGCTTGAGCGTCCGAGGTCGAGCTGGTTGGACCGTCGGACTCCACACCGGGCGTGCAGGTCGTCGCCCGGTGCTGTCCGGGCCTCGGCGGCGGCGGGATCGTCTTCCGCCGCGACGGATCTGCCTGGATCAGCCCGTGGATTCCGGCGCGGCTCGAACTGGGTTGACGCGACCGCACGCCGCACCCGGCTGCGGCGGGATCGGGTCACGGTGGACACCGTCGAGCACCTGCTGGCAGCCGTCTCGGCAGAGCAGATCGACGACTTGGTGGTTGAGCTCGACGGCCCTGAGCTGCCGATCCTCGACGGCAGCTTCGCACCCTGGATCGCCTGCACTCAGCGCCGGCGGGCGCACCGGACAGGCCGGGGAGCCGCGCCCGGCTGCCGAGTCCGGACGATCCGTCCAGCTCCAGCGACGGGGACGTCGGACTACCGGGTGCGCTCCAGCGGACGTCTGCGGTCTGATCCGTGACCATCGAATGGGCCCACCCGCTGATCGGCCGGCAGAGTGCTGCCTTCGAGCTGAGCTCGGCCGGATTCGTTCGCGCCGTGAGATCGCCCGGGCCCGCACCTTCGGGTTTCGCGTCGGAGGTCGAGGACTCTGCGCCGGAGGGCCTGCTGCTCGGCGCCTCGCCGGAATGCGCGATTGTGCTGTCCGAAGGCGGCATTGATCAGAGCGACCTGCGCTGGCCGAACGAGTTCGCCCGCCACAAACTGGGCGACCTGCTCGGAGATCTGATGCTGCTGGGAGGCCGGCTGCACGCCACGAATCAGCGGCCGACCCGGCCGAGTCACCGCGGCAATGTGGCCCTCGCCGCGGGCAATCGCGCGCCTGAACCAACCAGAAGGGAAACGCGTGATGGACATCCGAGCGATTCTCGACCTGCTGCCGCACCGCTATCCGTTCCTGCTGGTGGACCGGATCCTCGAGATGCAGGGCACCGAGAAGATCGTCGGACTCAAGAACGTCACCATGAACGAGCCCTTCTTCCAGGGTCACTTCCCGGGGCACCCGGTCATGCCCGGCGTGCTCATCGTCGAGGCGATGGCGCAGACCGGCGGACTGCTGCTCATGGAGAAGATCACCGACCGGGACAAGAAGGTGGTCTACTTCATGGCGCTCGACAACGTGAAATTCCGGCGCCCGGTGGTTCCCGGAGATCAGTTGCGGATGGAAGTCGAAATGCTCCAGTTCCGCGGCAAGACCTGTCGCATGAAAGGCATCGCGTACGTGGATGGCAAGGTGGCCGCCGAGGCCGAAATGATGGCCGGTGTCGTGGACAAATGACCGCTCGCGTTCACCCCACCGCCCTCATCGACCGCACGCGCCCGGATTGGCGCGGGGGTCGAAATCGGACCGTGGGTGCTGGTGGGGCCGAATGTCGAAATGGGCGACAGTTGCCGCCTCGGTCGCCAGGGTCACGCTCGAAAGAAACGTGAAGCTGGCCGAGGGAGTCCGGATCGGGGTGGGAGCGGTTCTGGGCAGCGATCCACAGGACATTTCCTACCAGGGCGAGGCGACCTGGGTCGAGGTGGGACCGCGACACCGTGATCCGCGAGTTCGTCACCATCAATCGCGGCACCAAGGCTTCCGGGGCAACCCGGGTTGGGGCGCGCTGCTTCCTGATGACCTACGTCGCATCTGGGACACGACTGCCAGGTCGGCGACGACGTAACGATCGCGAACGCGACCGAGATCTCCGGCCACGTCACCATTCAGGATCACGCCAACCTCAGTGGCCTGATCGCGGTTCATCAGTTCGTCACCATCGGCACTCACTGCTTCATCGGCGGCGCCACCCGCGTCAACCAGGATGTGCCACCCTACGTGAAGGCAGTGGGCAACCCGATGGAGCTGTACGGTCTGAACGCCGTCGGGCTTCGCAGGGCCGGATTCTCCGCTGAGACGCATCCTGGCTCTGAAACGCGCCTATCGGATGGTCTTCAACTCCGACCTCCTGTCTCCCAGGCCATCGAACGACTGCGCACCACGCCTCAAACCGAAGAAGTAGAGCGCTTCCTCTCGTTCCTGGAACAATCAGCTCGCGGGGTTCCCGCATGACGGCGCGATTACCGATCGGCGTTGTCGGCGTCGGCGTACTCGGCCTGCACCACGCCCGGCATCTCTCGCGGCTGGAGGAGGTCGAGCTCGTCGGTTTCTATGACATCGATCGATCGCGCAGTCACGAAGTTGAAGCCGCAGTCGGAGTTCGGGGGTTTGCCGATCTTCACTCGCTCCTGCGCCGGGTGAGTGCGGTAACGATCGCGGTGCCGACCGCGGAGCACGCCGACGTTGGAGTCGCGGCGCTCGAGCGCGGTATTCCGGTCCTCATGGAAAAACCCCTGGCCGGGACGCTCGCCGAGGCCGATGCCCTCGTCTCCGCGTCGGCCAAAGCCGGGATCCAGCTCCAGGTAGGGCACATCGAACGGTTCAACCCCGCGCTCAGGGCCGCCGAACCCTACCTCGACCGTCCCAGCTTCATCGAAGGCCGGCGACTCGCGCCATTTCAAACGAGAGGCACCGACGTCCCCGTCGTGCTGGATCTCATGATCCACGAACTTGATCTGATCCTTCATCTTCTCGGCGGCTCCGAGGCGATGGAGGTCCGCGCGGTTGGTGAGACCGTCCTGTCGCCTCATCTCGACCTCGCACATGCGCGGGTCGAGTTCGGATGCGGTGCGGTGGCGAGCGTAACTGCTTCGCGCATCGCTCGTGAGCGGGTTCGGCGCCTGCGACTCTACCAGGCCGATGGATGCCTTTCGCTTGACCTCGCCGCCGGGCGCGGCGAGTTCCTCCGGCTCCGGGAGGGTTGGACCCTGGGCGATCCTGAGGATCTAGCCGAAATCGAGCGGATCCCACTGGAGGCTCCGCGTGCGGATGCCTTGAGGCTTGAGCTCTTGAGCTTCATTCACGCAGTGCGCGGGGAGCGGGAGGCCGTGGTTCGCGGTGAAGAGGGCAGGGCGGCTGTTGCCTTGGCGCTCGAGGTATCCGCTGCCGTTGCGCGCAATGCTCGAACCCTTGCTGTCCCGTGACCGATCGCGCTCCCCGTATCCTGATTTCGGCCGGCGAGCCTTCCGGAGACCTTCACGCTGCAGGTGTGGTGAAGGCGATCAGGCAACTGCTGCCCAATGCCGTGTTCGAAGCGGTCGGAGGTCCACGGCTCGAGGCGGCTGGCGCCAACCCGCGATTCCCAATCGAGCGCCTGAGCCGCATGGGGTTCGGCTCGGTCCTCGCCTCGCTCCCGCTGCACTATCGGCTGTTTCAGTCGCTCCGGAACGATCTGATCGCCGGTCGCTACGATCTCGCCATCCTGGTGGACTATCCTGGCCTCCACTTGCGGGTAGCCCGAGCCGCGCGTGCGGCCGGGGTTCCGGTTCTTTACTACATCGCGCCGCAACTCTGGGCCTGGCGACCCGAGCGGGCTACTCGCTTGCGTAGTGACGTAGACCGCTTGGCCGTCATACTTCCCTTCGAGGCCGAGTTCTTCTCTCGTCTCGGCGTGCCGGCGACCTACGTTGGTCATCCGCTGCTTGACCGAGGGCCTTGGCCGAGCCGGACCGAGGCCCGGCTCCAATTGGGGATGTCTTTACAGGACCGGGTTTTAGGTATCTTTCCCGGGAGCAGAAACGCCGAAATTGGGCGCCACTGGCCCCGGTTCCGGGATGCGGCCTTAGAGCTTCTAAATCTGCGGGTGTGCGACCAGGTCATCGTTGCTGCGACGGCGAAGGGGAGCTACTCCGATCCCGGGCCGATCACGCTTTACCGCGGTGATCCAACGCCGGTTTTTGCCGCGGCGGATGTGGCACTGGCCAAGTCGGGCACCACCACCCTCGAGGCTGCACTGGCGGACACGCCAATGGTGGTGAGTTACGCCGCGTCCCGGCTGACTCGCGCGATCGGCAAGCGATTGATGACCGTGAAGTGGATCAGTCTGGTAAATCTCATCGCCGGTCGTGCCGTGGTGCCGGAGTTCTGGCGCGGACCGGTGTCGACGGAGGCATTGGTGAAAGCAGCACGTCCCCTGTTTGAATCGGAATCGGAATCGCGGAAGCAACAGCTGGCGGGCCTCGCCGAGGTGCGGGCCCGGCTGGGTGAGGCAGGGGCGGCGAGCCGCGTAGCACACCTGGCACTGCAGTTGGTAGGGGCATGAGGATCCGGCCGCCGAATTCTCTCACGAGGCGACTCGGAGCGCCGCTCGCTTGTGCCCTCGCTTGGTCCTGGCGGCTCGAGGTCGTACGGCCTGAGTTTTGGCATCAGGTACGCACTAGTGGTCGGCCCGCGGTCATCATGAGCTGGCACGAGGCGCTGCTACCGGTACTGTGGCATCACCGGGCGCAGGGCGTTTCCGCGGTGATGAGTGCGGGGCGAGACGGTCAGCATCTGGCTGCTTTCGCCCGCCGAATCGGCTACCGGATCATCCCTGGGTCAAGCAGTCGTGGCGGTGCGCGCGCCTTGCTGCGCGCCATCCGCGCGCTGCGCGAAGGACGGGTGGTAGGCTTCACTCCTGACGGCCCCCGTGGCCCTCGCCGGGTCATCAAGCCCGGAGTTCTGCTCGCGGCGCAGCGGGGAGGTGGAGTTGTCGTCCCGGTTCACGCCGAGGCGCATCCGGCCTGGCGGCTCGCATCATGGGACACCATGCTGATTCCGAAGCCATTCGCGAAGGTGCGAATCGCCTATGGAGCACCGTTTTTCGTGGAGCCCGGAGCGCGGGGTCGCGCCACCGCTGAGGCGCGGGCCCGGGAGAGCCTGGAGGAAGTCACCAGACTGACTGCATGGCCAGACGGCGCGGCGATACCCACCGGCTGATTCGCTGGCTGTGGACCAGCCGCCGGGTGGATGCGAGGTTGGCTCGCGCAGCCCTGCTCCCGCTGGCGGGATTGTGGCGCATTTGGATGGGGATCCGTGTGGCCGGGTTCAGACTTGGTTGGGTCAAGGTGCACGATCTGCCACTTCCCTCAGTGGCGGTCGGAAACCTGACTGTGGGAGGCTCGGGCAAGACTCCGGTAGCCATCTGGGTCGCGCAATACTACGCGCGCAAGGGCCTGGCTCCTGGCGTTTTGCTCAGGGGCTACGGTGGCGACGAAGCGATGGTACACTCGAAGGCGGTCCCGAGCGCTCACGTGGTGAGCAGCCCGAACCGCGCTGAAGGTGCCGAACGCGCGTTGGCGAGAGGGGCTCAGGTTCTGGTGCTGGATGACGCCTACCAGCGGCTCGACGTCCGACGGGATCTGAACATCCTGGTTATAAGCGCCGAGACGACGCGGGCCGTTCGCTGGCCGCTTCCGGCGGGCCCTTGGCGTGAAGGGTGGTCGGCGATGGACCGGGCCGACCTGGTGATCGTGACCCGGAAACGGGCAACGGCTGAAGCAGCGCAACAGCTCGCGGTGGAGCTTCGCGGCAGGGTTCGCTGTCCGGTGGCAATTGCGCACCTCGGATTGGCCCGCTTGGAGGGACTCGTAAGCGCGCGGAGTCTCCCTCCCTCCACGCTGGCGGGTAAACGCGTGATTGCTGCCTCGGCCATCGCGGATCCCGAAGGATTCGTGACCCAGACCAAGGCAACGGGAGCCGCGGTCCAGGTAGCGACCTGGAAGGATCACCATCAGTATGGCCCCGAGGACGTGGCGTGGCTCGCCCATGCGGCCCGCCGTGCCGATCACGTGGTCATCACCGAGAAGGACGCAGTGAAACTGCGGGACCGTTGGCCAGCGGGCGCTCCCGAACCCCTGGTGGCCGTGTTGGACCTGACATGGGAAGATTCCGGCGACGCCGTCGCCACCGCCCTCGATGCGGTGATCACGCCGCCGGAGCGCCTGTAAACTCAATGAGGAGCTTATGACCGCCACAAGTCCGCGCGCTACGCAGGACGTCATCCGCCCTGACAAGGACCGGTTTCTCCAAGAGGAAAACCCGTTCGAAGAGATGATGTCCCGCTTCGATTTTGCGGCCAAGCAGCTCGATCTGGAGCCGGGGCTCTACAAGATTCTCCGTCACCCTGAGAAGCAAATCATCGTCTCGGTGCCGGTTCAGCGCGACAACGGCGACGTGGACGTCTATACCGGTTACCGGGTGCTCTACAACACCTCGCGGGGTCCGGCGAAGGGTGGAATCAGATTCGACCTCCAAGTGAACCTGGACGAGGTCAAGGCGCTGGCGGCGTGGATGACCTGGAAATGCGCAGTGGTCAACATCCCGTTCGGCGGCTCGAAGGGTGGTGTCATCTGCGATCCGAGCACCATGTCTAATGCCGAACTGGAGAAGCTGACCCGCCGTTATACCTCGGCCATCATCGAAACACTCGGGCCCGATTCCGATGTGCCGGCCCCCGATGTCAACACGAACGAGCGGGTCATGGCGTGGGTGATGGACACCTATTCGATGCACAAACGGCACACGGTGACCGCGGTGGTGACCGGCAAGCCGATCGAGATGGGCGGTTCCCTAGGCCGTCGCGAGGCGACCGGTCGTGGGTGTACAGTCGTCACCAAAGAGGCGTTGAAACAGCTGAGGATGCCGATCAAGGGTACTCGAGTGGCGGTACAGGGATTCGGCAACGTTGGTTCGATCGCGGCCCAGCTGATGGCTCAGGAAGGCATGACGATCGTCGCCGTGAGCGACAAGTCGGGCGGCTGTTACAACCCCAAAGGGCTCGATCTACAGGACGTCCTCAAGCACGTGCAGGGCAAGAAACTCCTCCACGACTACAAGAACGCCGAGCAGATCACCAACGACCAGCTGTTGACCCTCGACTGCGATGTGCTGGTCCCCGCCGCGCTCGAAAACGTGATCGATCACGAAAACGCCAGCCAGATCAAGGCGCGGGTCATCTGCGAAGGAGCCAACGGTCCCACCACTGCGGCCGCCGACAAGATCCTCAACGACAAAGGGATTTTTGTCATCCCTGACATCCTGGCCAATGCCGGCGGCGTCACGGTGAGCTACTTCGAATGGGTACAGGATCGTGGCGGATATTTCTGGGACGAGGAGACCGTCAATCAGCGGCTCGAGCGGATCATGGTGCGGTCCTTCGACGAGGTCACCGCCATGGCGCAGCGGCACAAGCTCGATAACCGGATCGGTGCGTACATGCTGGCCATCGACCGGGTCGCGGCCGTGCACCGGCTCCGCGGGATGTATGCCTGATGAGCCCAGTCAATGGACCTGCGACTGCTCGCCGTCGGCAAGCTGCGTCCTGCCTACCGTGAGGCGGGCGACGAATACCTGAAACGGCTGCGGCGCTACGCGGCGGTTCAGGAGATCGAGATCAGGGAAGCCTCCCGTGCCCCGACCGGTGTGGTGCAGCGGAGGGAAGAGGCAGCGCGGTTGCGGGCCAAGCTGCCGGGAGACGGGTTCCTGGTGGCGCTCGATCGCGAAGGTACCTACCTCACGAGCGAGGCGCTTGCCCACCAGCTCAGACGCTGGAGCGAGTCGCCCCGCTCACTCGCCTTTCTGATTGGCGGCTCCACGGGCCTGGCGGACGACATTCGCCAGGCCGCCGCATTTCGCTGGAGCCTCGGTCCGCTGACCTTTCCTCATGAGCTCGCCCGGGTCGTGGTATTGGAGCAGCTCTATCGCGCGTTTACGATCCTGCGGGGCGAACCGTACCACAAATGAGGCGGGCCGCCGCGCCCGGTCCCGGACTGCGATGACCGAATGGTTCGAAGAATGGTTCGGGGAGGAATACCTTCACCTCTATCCGCACCGCGACGAGGCCGACGCCGAGCGTCTGGTAGAGCTGCTCTGTGGCGCGCTGGAATGGAAGCCCGGGTGGAAGGTGCTGGACGTGGCCTGTGGCGCCGGACGGCACATGGCTTCACTCGAGGCGCGGGGTGCTCGCCCGGTCGGTGTTGACCTGTCGCTTACCCTGTTGCGGAAGGTCCGCGAAGTGACCGATCGGCCGGTAGCTCGCGCCGATATGCGTTGTCTTCCAGTCCGTCCCCGCTCCATGGACCTCACGCTCAATCTGTTTACCAGTTTCGGATATTTCGAGCGCGACGAGGATCACGTCCGTACCATCAGGGAAATGCTCGACACCGTCAGGTCCGGTGGCTGGTTCGTAATCGATTTTCTCAACGCCGATCGCGTCCGTGAGCGTCTGGTCCCGGAAGAAACCGTCCAGTTCGAATCCGCGGTGGTGCGCATCACCCGACAGATTACGACCGATGACCGCTTTGTGGTGAAGGCGATTCATACTCAGGATGGAAGGACCTTCAAGGAGCGGGTCCGCTTGCTTCCTCCACAAGAGCTGGAATCGTTGCTCACCGCGAACGGTGCGAGAATCGTTCGTCGCTGGGGAGATTACACCGGCGGTCCTCCGGGGGAAGGAACCCGCTGCATCCTCCTCGCACAGGTTTCCCGGTGACTCTCCGCCTGGTTGCTACCCCCCTCGCGAGCTCGGTTCCTGCTCCCGCGGTGCGTACGGGAGCGCTCCATTCCGGCCTGGTTGAAGCCTGCCTGCGTTCTCCCGGGACCGAGGCCGCAATCGAGAGCCTGGCTGATCCCGGCGTCCTGGTCGTGACAACCGGGCAGCAACCGGCGCTCTTCACCGGGCCCCTGTATACGATCCACAAGGCACTCTCTGCCGCCGCGCTGGCCGAGGTGCTTGGCCGACGTTGGGGTCGCAAGGTGGTCCCGGTTTTCTGGGTCGCCGGCGATGATCATGACTTCACCGAGGCCAATCACGCGTCGTGGTTGAACGCCGACGGCGCTCTGGTGACGGCGGTTCTGCGTGAGCGCCCACCTGATGCCCCGCTTTTGCCTCTCTATCGGGAGCTGCTCGGGTCCGAAGTAGACGGCGTCCTCACCCAGCTCGAAGCCGACCTTCCTCCGGCGGAACACCGGGAGGGCACGCTCGACTGGCTTCGTCGCCACTTCCGCCCGGACAAGACGGTGGCAGGAGCGTATGGATCGGCGCTCGCTGAGTTGCTCGCTCCGTTCGGAATTGTGTGCCTCGACAGCACGCACGCTGCCGTCAAGAAGGCCGCTGGACCGCTGCTCCTGGACGCGCTGCGCAAGGCCTCCGAAATCGAGCGGCTGCTCGACGAGAGAAGCGGCGATCTCGTGGGGCAGGGCACTGATCCTGGAGTCGCTGCCGCCGACGGTGCCACGCTGGTGATGGTGGAGGCAGCCCTCGGTCGTGACCGGCTGGTCCGCACCGATGGCGGGTTCGTGACCCGGCGTGCTCATGAACGATTCGGGCTCGCAGACCTGGAGCGGCTGGCCCAGCAGGAACCGCAGCGCCTGTCTCCCAACGTTCTGCTCCGCCCGGTGGTGGAGAGTGCATTGCTCCCAACCGTGGCCTATGTCGCGGGCCCAGGAGAGCTTCGCTACCTGCCGCTCTGCCGGCCACTGTATGAGAGTCTGGGCGTGGTACCTCAGGTGCCGGTGCCGCGCTGGTCTGGGATCCTGGTTGAGCATCGGGTTGACCGGGTGCTGGAGAAGTTCGGCGCCACCCTGGAGGAATTGCTTCAGCCGGGGCGCGCCCTGGAGTCGCGGGTAGTCCGGTCGCAGTTGCCATCCGAGACCACTGCGATCCTCGAGCGGCTTCGCGGCGATCTGGCGGCCGGCTACGATACGCTGGCCAATGTCGCTCGCACGATCGATCCGACCATCGAGAAAACGATCCAGAACGTTGGCAAACAGGCTCAGAGCGGCACCCAGGAGGTTGAGCGCAAGCTGGTGCAGCACCTCCGGAAGCGCTCCGAGGTGGAGATGAGCCAGGTCGAACGGGCGCGCACTGCGGTGCTTCCAGGCGGCAAGCCCCAGGAACGGTTGCTGACGGTGGCGCCCTTCCTCTCTCGCTACGGTCCGGAGTTGCTCCAGCAGCTCAAACAGGAAATGGTCACCTGGTATTCGAGCGCCCTTGAAGGCGCCTCTCAATCCTCGTAGACTCGTGCCATGATGTTCCTCGGTATCATTCTGCTTGTGGCGCTGATGATTCCCATCATCGGGATCCTCATCGACTCTCCGATCGGCCGGGCGCTTGCCCGCCGGCTGGAAGGACCACAGCAGATTCCCTCCGGTGTGGCGGACCTGGCCCAGCGGGTTCAGCTGCTCGAGGGAGAAGTTGATGATCTCAATCGTTCGGTCCAGCAGCTTCAGGAGGAGAACCAGTTTCTTCAACGTCTGCTTGAAGACAGCGCGACTCGCGCCCCACTCCCGCCGCCCCGGAAGCCCTGACTTCATCCAGTCCTGACCCGGTCTCACCCTCTCCGGCGCGCTCGGCTTTCCTCGTCGGATCCGGAATCCTGCTGAGCCGTCTCGTCGGGCTCATCCGGCAACGCGCCCTCGCTCACTACTTCGGCCTTACTGATTTCGCCGACGCGTTCAACGCGGCGTTTCGCATTCCCAATTTTCTTCAGAATCTTTTCGGCGAGGGAGTCCTTTCGGCGTCCTTCGTCCCCGTATACGCGCGCCTGAGAAGCCTGGGCAAAGACACGGAGGCCACGCATTTGGCTCATGCGGCCTTCGGGCTCCTTGCCTGCAGCACCGCCGTGATCGTGTTGATCGGCATGCTCGCCGCGGGACCACTGACCGCGATCATCGCTCCCGGATTCACCGGAGACAAGCGCGACCTCACCGTGCGTCTGGTGACGCTGTTCTTCCCAGGGGCCGGCTTCCTCGTTCTCTCGGCATGGTGTCTCGGCGTTCTGAACAGCCATCGGAAGTTCTTTCTCTCGTATGCGGCGCCGGTCGCCTGGAACCTCGCGATCATCTTCGCACTCGTGGGATTCGGACCCAGGGTACATGGGGGAGAGCTGGCCGTGGTCGCAGCCTGGGGGGCTCTGGTGGGCAGTGCCCTTCAATTTGGGCTGCAGCTGCCGACTGTCATCGGGCTGCTTCGCGGGTTCCGCCCGGTTCTGGAGCGCACCAGCGAGTCGGTGCGGACGGTGATCCGGAACTTCTTCCCAGTGTTCATTGGTCGCGGTGTGGTGCAGATCAGCGCCTTCATCGACACCATCCTGGCGAGCCTGCTGCCCAGCGGAGCAGTGGCCGGCCTGGCAAACGCCCAGGTGCTTTACACTCTCCCGGTCAGCCTGTTTGGAATGTCGGTTTCAGCCGCGGAGCTGCCGGAGATGTCGAGTGCCGTCGGAGAGGACTCGAGGGTTCACGAGTTTCTTCGGGGTAGGCTCGATGCCGGGCTTCGACGGATTGCATTCTTCGTTGTGCCCTGCGCCGTGGCATTCCTCGCCTTCGGCCACGTGATCGCGAGCGCGATCTTTCAGTCCGGTCGCTTCGGGGCGGCGGACAGCATTTATGTCTGGGGAATCCTCGCGGGATCGGCAGTCGGGCTCCTCGCGGCGACGCTTGGGCGGCTCTATGCCTCTACCTACTACGCGCTGCGTGATACCAGGACGCCTCTCCGCTTCGCGATGCTGCGGGTGTTTCTCACCACCGCACTGGGATATCTCTGCGCTATTCCGCTGCCGGTTTGGCTCGGCATCGAGCCGCGCTGGGGTGCGGCCGGCTTGACGGCCTCCGCCGGGCTCGCTGCCTGGGTGGAATTCCATCTTCTTCGCACTTCCCTCAACCGCCGGATCGGCAACACCGGATTGGCCGTTTCCTACCTCGCGCGTCTTTGGATTTCCGCCTTGGTGGCAGCCCTTGTCGGATGGGGTATTCTCCGGCTGCTCGGCGCGCCCCACCCGGTAGCGCGTGCTGCGGTTGTCTTTGTACCCTTCGGATTACTGTACGTGGCGATTCTGGCCGGATGGGGAGTTCCCGAGGCCGGTGCGTTTCTGGCCAGGGTTCGCCGGCGAATTTGGAAGGATTAGGTAGTGCAGGGGACTGAAGCGCTTCACCGAAAACTCGAGACACTACCCGAAGGTCCCGGCGTCTATCTCTGGAAAGATGCCGAAGGCCGCGTGCTCTATGTGGGCAAGGCGCGCCGTCTCCGGAGCCGGGTCCGCAGCTACCTCGCGGCGGACGTGCCGGACAATCCGATCCACCGACTCCTTCTTCGCCAGATCGCGGATGTGGAGACCATCGTCGTCGCGAGCGAGCCCCAGTCCCTCCTGCTGGAGAACAATCTCATCAAGGAGTACCAGCCGCGGTTCAACGTGCGGCTGAAGGACGACAAGAGCTACCCCTCCATCGCGGTAACACTCGCGGAGCCATTCCCGCGGGTCCTGGTTACCCGACGCCGGGATATCCCCGGCGCTCGGTACTTCGGGCCCTATACCGACGTGACGCACATGCGCCGTTCACTGGCGATCGTCCGTCGCCTCTACACCGTCCGTTCCTGCAGTGACAACCTGCCGGTTGATCGGCGTGAACGGCCCTGCCTCGACTTCTATATCGGGCGTTGCTTGGCCCCATGCGTGGGATGGCAGGAACAGGTGGAGTATCGTGCGATGATCGATGAGGTCCTGGAGTTCCTCTCCGGTCGCACGCTGGACGTACGAGCCAAGGTGCGTCAGGGAATGCTCGAGGCAAGTGAGCGCGAAGACTACGAGCGGGCCAGGAACCTGCGCGATACTCTCAAGTGGCTTCAGCAGATAGAGCAACCCGCGAGCATCGAAGTGCTGGGAACCGGAGACGCCGACGTCATTGGCTTTGCCCGAGACGGTGACGATGCCGTTGGCGTGGTCCTTCGGGTGCGGGAGGGGCGCGTCGTGGGTCGAGAGCACGCATTTCTGGAAAATGTCGAAGGGGAGTCGGACGAAGCCGTCCTGAGCGTATTTCTGGTGCGGATGTACGTACCGCTGCCTGCCCGAAGCACGAAGCTCATGCTTCCTTTCGCTCCCGCCGACGCGGAAAGCCTGAAGGCGCTGCTGCCCGAGACTGACTGGCAACTCCCGCAGCGGGGCATGGGGCGTCGGCTGGTGGATCTCGCCGAACAAAACGCTCGTCACCTGATGGAAAGCCTGCGGATCGAGTCGTTCGAAACCGAAGAGCGCGCCGAGGACCCGGTCTACGCCCTCGGCCGTGACCTGGGATTGGCCACCGTACCGCGGAGCATGATCTGCATCGACATCTCAACCAATCAGGGACGAGACACAGTAGGTTCTCTGATCTGGTTCGAGGCTGGCCGCCCCAAGAAGAGCGAATACCGCAAGTTCAAGATCAAGGGGGTTGCACAGCAGGATGATTTCGCAGCGATTGCCGAAGTCGTCAGTCGGTTCTTGACCCGCCGTCGCGACGAGTCGAAGCCGCTGCCCGACCTCATCGTCATCGACGGCGGAAAAGGACAGCTCGGAGCGGCGGTGCAGGCCGCGACGGCCCTGGGGATTACCAGCATTCCCATCGTCAGCCTGGCCAAGCGGGAAGAGGAAGTCTTCCTCCCCGGCAGGGAAGACAGTTTGCGGCTCTCTCGGCGCAGTCCATCGTTGCGCCTGCTTCAGCGGGCGCGCGATGAAGCACATCGGTTTGGTGTGGCGTACAATCGACAGCGGCGGGCCACCCGAACGATTACCTCGGAACTGCTCGATATCCCCGGGATCGGGCCGAACCGTCGTCGGGCGCTTCTCGAACGATTCGGCAGCCTGGCCGGAGTCAAGTCCGCGACTGCTGCGGAGCTCGCCAGCCTGCCGGGATTCTCCAACAAACTTGCGGACCGGATCCTCCGGCAACTCGCGGAGAAGTGATACAATGTCTCGTGCATTCGTGAAGGAAGACGAGGAAGACCAGCCGCGGCGCTATCACCTGCCGTCTCGGACCGATCCGTCCTACCCGGCCGCGGCCGCCTGGGCGCTGCTCGAGGGGGCCAATCACGGCGATTCGATGGGTGCCGAGGCCGCGACCGGTCACCGGTGGGGTGATCCCGCTCTCCGGCCCCAGGTCGAGATCATCCGCGCCGATGCCGAACGCCGTGGTGACGAGCGGCTGGTTCAGCTGGCGGAGCGCTTTCTGAATCACCGAACGGAGTCCTGAAATGGACTGGACTCTCGACTGCGTAAACTGCGGAAATACGAGTGGCCCGGAAGGCCTGCCGACTGTCTGCACCAACTGCGGGCAGCCGTGGCTGGTGCGCTATCCTAATCGTGTCCCTGTGCTGACCGACCGGGCGGAGTTGAGGCGTCGTCATGGGATGTGGCGCTTCCGTCCCTTCCTCCCGCTCACCCCTGCCGAAACTCCTGTCTCGCTCGGCGAAGGCGATACGCCATTGCTACACGCCCGCCGTCTGGGGAAGCGCGTCGGCGTTGATTCGCTCTGGATTAAGGACGAAGGCGCGAATCCTACGGGGTCCTTCAAGGCTCGAGGCTTGAGCGCGGCAATCACCCGGGCTCACGCAGCCGGCGTCACTCGCTTCGTCATTCCCACCGCGGGAAATGCCGGAGTCGCCGCCGCGGCCTACGCGGCGAGGGCCGGATGTCATGTAAGGGTGTTTGCTCCTGTCACGACGCCCTTGCCCATTCTCGCCCAGATTCGCGTCTTTGGCGGGGACCTCGTCCTGCTCGACGGCCATATCGGGGACTGTGGACGGGCAGCGCGGGCATATGCCGCGGAGACCGGCGCATTTGATCTTTCCACCCTCCGCGAACCCTATCGCATTGAAGGCAAGAAGACTCTCGGCCTCGAGCTCGCGCTGCAGTTCGGCTGGGCTCTTCCCCAAGTCATCATCTACCCCACTGGCGGCGGGACTGGGCTGATCGGAATGTGGAAAGCCTTCGCCGAGCTCGGCACCGCCGGTTGGGTCACTGATGACCCGCCACGAATGTTCACCGTTCAGGCCACCGGGTGTGCTCCGATCGTCCGCGCCTTCGAGGCGGGAGCGGACCATGCCGAATCGTGGAAGGATCCCACGACGATTGCCAGCGGACTTCGCGTTCCGGTGCCTCTGGGAGACCGCCTTATCCTTCGCGCCCTCCGCGAAAGCAGCGGCGCCGCAGTCGCCGTGAGCGACGAGGATCTGGCACAGTGGGCTGCAAATGGAGCTGCCGAGGAAGGGATCGATTTCTCACCCGAGGGAGGTGCCGGCCTTGCCGGGCTTCGGCTCCTGCTGGATCGTGGGCTAGTGCGGCCGGAGGAGCAAATCGTCGTCTTCAACACCGGTGCCGGGTGGCTTTATCGTCAAAGCCCCGATTTGCCTCTCCCCTCGACGGGGAGCGATATTCCAGCATGACCGCGGGTCGTTTCGCTATTCTGGATCCTGCAGCAGGAATCAGCGGGGACATGCTGCTCGGCGCCCTGATCGACGCCGGTGCCGCACCCGAATGGCTGGAGGCCCTGCCCGGACGCCTCGGGTTCTCCGGCGCTAGAGTGGAAATCTCCCGAGTAGTCCGTTGCGGCATCGTATCCACCAAGGTCACGGTCCACTCCCCTCACGGTGAGGTGGAACATCCGAACCCCTCGTGGACTGAATCCCACTCGCACGCTCCCGGAACGCACTACTCCCACCATCCGCACCCGTCCCACGCTCCGCATCACCATGTTGGGAATCTCATCGCGACGCTGGAGCACGCACCGCTCTCCGATTGGGTACGCCAACGCGCCATACGTGCCTTCAGGTTGCTGGCGGAAGAGGAAGGCCGCATCCACGGTGTGGCCGCGGAGGACGTGGCTCTCCATGAAGTCGGCGCCGTCGATGCCATGGTGGACATCGTGGGGGGAATCGAAGGCTTTGAGCGCCTGGGAATTCAGCGGGTCCACAATCGACCCGTTGCACTGGGGGAAGGGTGGATTCGCGCCGCCCACGGAGTGCTGCCGGTTCCGGCACCGGTTACCGCCCGCCTCCTCGAGGGAATCGAGATTGGACCCAACGGACCAGTGACTGGAGAAGCGACGACTCCTACCGGCGCCGTTCTTCTCAGAGTATTGAGCGCCGGGCATCCGCCCTCGCGTTGGCGCGCCACGGCCAGTGGATGGGGAGCCGGTGGTCGCGATCCAGAGTCCTATCCCAACGCGCTCCGGCTGATCATCGCGGAGCCCGCTGGCGAGGCCGGAGAAGTGGTGACACTGTCCACCGATCTGGACGATTTGAGCCCGGAGTATTTCGAGCCCCTGAGAGAGGCCCTCACCTCCGCCGGGGCCTTGGATGTTCAAGTCTGGCCTACGCATATGAAGAAGGGCAGGCCCGGCTTCCGCCTGGAAGCGATCGCGGAACCCTCTGCGGCAGACCGAGTTGTAGAGGCACTCTTTCTGCACAGTACTACAGCTGGTGTCCGACGGTGGACCATGGAACGCGTTACCCTGCCGAGGCACCAGGTGGAGATTGAAATCGCCCCTGGTGTCTCGGTTCGTGTAAAGATCCTGGAGGCGCCGAGTGGACCCCGGGCCAAGCCTGAGTTCGACGACGTGAGCACGGCAGCCCGACGACTGGGCAGGCCAGCGCTCGAGATCTCGCGTGAGGTGCAGACCCGCGCGCTCGCAAAGGTCGCCGCGGTGGCGCCCGACACATCCCGAACACTGAAAGAGGAGTCGTGATGAGACGATTGATTGCGGTGGGCTTCCTCCTGCTCGCAGCGGCCCCCGCCGCGGCGCAGCAGTCGGCGATTGCCAGCCGCGTGACGGGTGCGCTCGACCAGAAGCTGGTGGATCCCGCGTGTAAGCTCACAGGCGGCGATTTCAAAGTCAGCAGCGGAAAGACGTACCTGAAGAGTGCGCTGGAATCATCCAACCCTGATGCCCGGAACCGAATGCTCCGCGACGGCGTGCGGGTCATCTCGGAAGCCATCGGCAGCGGTCAGAGCGGAAGCTCCGCGGCCTGGTATTGGCTGGGCCGGAACTATCTCCAGCAGGGCGATCTGATCGGCACCGACTCCGCCTTCACCAAGGTTGAGAAGATCACACCCGCGTGCAAAGCCGACACCGACAAGCAGCGGTATCGGGCCTGGGCATCCTTGGTAAACGCGGGCAGTGAATTCCGGAAGAACAACACGATGGACTCTGCGCTGGTCATGTTCACAGCGGCAAACAGCATCTACCGTGACGCGCCGCTCTCCTACATGAACATGGCCGAGATCTACAACACCCAGAAGATGCCGGACAGCTCGCTGGTCTACTACACCAAGGCCGCTACGACCGAGCCGACCGACACGGCACAACTGAAGCTGCGCGATCAAGCCCTCTTCAACACCGGCGCATTGCTCCTCAACTCCGGCAAGGCCGCCGAGGCGATCCCGATGTTCGAGAAGTACCTGCAGCGGGTGCCGAATGATTTGGGCGCCCAGAAGGCCTTGGCCAACGCCTACCGCGCAACTGGTCAGACGGACAAGGCCCAGGCACTGGAGAAGGCGCTGGTTGCCGCGGGTGGCGGCGCCGCCGCTGGGGCGGGGGTGGGAGAGGGCGGGGAAGGTCTGACCGAGGCCGATCTCATCGACCTGGGGACCAAGCAGTACAACGACAAGAACTACAAGGAAGCCGCCGAGACCTTCGGCAAAGTCCTTGAGATGAACCCCAATCAGCGCGACGCGATCTACGTCCAGGCCAACGCCTATCTGGCAATGCAGGACGGTGCCAATCTGGCGTCGTCGGCCGAGCGTCTGATCGCCCTCGAACCACTGAGTGAGTACGCGTACTCGATGCGCGCCCAGGGATACAAGTTCGCCAAGAACACCGACAAGGTCGTCGAGGCGATCACCGCGCGTGAGGCACTGCCGGTCAACTTGGAAATCGAGAAGCTGAAGGTCGCCGGTTCCAATGTTTCGCTCACCGGGAAGGCGACTGGGCGGGAGGCCCACAACTCCGCCAACAAGGTGATACCTCCTGCTCCTACAACGATCGTCGTGGAGTTCCTCGATGAAAAGGGAACGGTTGTAGGCACCCAGGAAACGACGATACCCGCACTGCAGCCCGGTGCCACCCAGCCAATTCAGGTCGACGGCAAGGCCGACGGAGTCAAGGCTTGGCGCTACAAGGTGAAGTAATCCGTCGAATTACCCTGACGCCCCGGCGCAATCTCGCCGGGGCGTTGCCCTCGCCAGTCATTGACAAGATTGTGAAACGACGGCGACATTTCTCGAACCGCGGGCGTAATTCAGTTGGTAGAATGCCAGCTTCCCAAGCTGGACGTCGCCGGTTCGAGTCCGGTCGCCCGCTCTGACCGTGTGATCAAACGCCTCCGCAGACCTGCTGCGGGGGCCTTTTTCCCGGGCGGTAACACCACGACCGGCACCTGTCCGCCTGCGAGTCAGGACAGCTAAGGGCTGCGGTCCGGATTTTCGACCGCAAAGGCAGACCCTGTGAGGACTTAGGCATTCCCTCCGGGCAGGGCTTGAATGTTGCCCAGCCGCCCGGCAGATTCGTTTCCCTCATCTCAACAATCTGGAGTCGATCGGATGAATTCACTCAGCCGTTTGCCTCTCGCTGCTGCGATCTTGCTGGCGGTCGTGGCCACTCCGGCTCGAGCTCAATCAGAGCAGCCTCAGGGAGTCACCCAGGAGCTCATCGACAAGGGCAACGGGATCTTCCATAAAGACGGTCTCTGCTACGCCTGCCACGGCGCCGACGCCAAGGGCATGGTGGGGCCTAACCTCACGGATGACGTCTGGATTCACAACAAGGGCAGCTACGATGAAATCGTTGCCCAAGTGATGAAGGGGATTACCAAGGAAGAATCGAAGAGTGGAGTAGTCATGCCTCCAAAGGGAGGATCCAGTATTTCCGATGACGATGTAAAAGCGGTTGCCGCTTATGTGTGGTCGCTGAGCCATCCTCACTAGGATTGTGTGATCCTGAGCCCAAATAGGCGCCGGTCCGCGTTCGGGTCGGCGCTTTTCTCATGCAAGAAGCCCGAGCGCGGTTTCGGAAAGATTGTGGTTTTTGCGCCTGTAGCGATACTGCATCATATTGGTATATATAGACTTACGTTTAATGTCGAATATTGGCATAGGGGTTGCCCTTCCCCAGGCCATTGGGAGTTTCTCTCGTAGCGCACCCCGGAAGGACGGGAGTTATGACGCGGAAGGGATTTACCCTAATCGAGCTCTTGATCGTAGTTGTGATCATCGGGATTCTCGCGACTATCGCGCTCCCGAAGTTCGCCAATACGAAGTACAAGGCCGTGGTTGCGAGCATGAAGACCGACCTGCGGAATCTGGTAACCGCGCAGGAGGGCTTCTACTTCGACAACAACGACTACGCCGGCGGTACGACGAGCGGTCTCGCCGTCAACGCGACCGGCGGTGCCGGCAGGGTCCAGTTCGGGCCGAGCAGCGGTAACGTCCTGACGCTCACCTATGTCAGCGCGACCGGCTACAAGGCGACGATCACCAACCCCGTGATTGCCGCCACCACGCCGAACTCCTGTGGCGTGTTCGTTGGCGGTATCGCCAACTCGCCGAACGCCGCGGTTACCATGGAGGGCGCACCGGCCTGTTGGTAGGGTAGAGTCTGGATCCTTCACAGGGGCGGCGACCTTCAGGTCGTCGCCCTTTGGTTTCCCTCCTGTCTTGAATCCCGGCGCCTAAGGGGCCACCTTTTACCGCTTCTTTCCGCTGGTCCGCCCAGGAGTACCCGGTTTTTCATGGTCAAAGTCACCGCCGTCCAGCCCGGATCGATCGCCGCGGAGCTTGGGCTCCTGCCGGGCACCGAGCTCCTGTCCGTCAACGGCCGCGAGCTGGAGGACTTCCTCGATTGGGAATTCCTTACGGCCGAGGATGAGTTCGTGGTCCACGCCCGGCAGCCGGATGGAGAGGAGATCGAGTACGAGATCGAGCGCGGGGAGGGGATACCCTTCGGAGTCTCGCTGGAGCCGCCCCGGATCCGCCGCTGCGCCAACCGATGCGACTTCTGTTTCGTGGACGGCCTCCCCCAGGGACTGCGGGAAACGCTCTACATCCGCGACGACGATTACCGCCTGTCTTTCAAGTACGGAAACTTCGCCACGCTGACGAACCTGAAGCCGTGGGACGTACAGCGGATCATCGAATACCGGCTCTCCCCGCTCTACGTGTCGGTTCACGCAACCGATCCCGTCATTCGGCGCTACCTCCTTCGCAACCCGCTGGCGCCTGACGTCCTCGAACAATTACGCCACTTCGCGGGGCATGGCATCGAGTTTCACACTCAGATAGTGATGTCTCCCGGGGTAAACGACGGCGAGGTCCTGGAGCGGAGTCTCTCCGATCTCTATGCCTTCGGCCGCGTGGTGCACAATGTCTCGGTTGTGCCGGTAGGGCTTACCGAGTTCAGCAAGCACAGCCTGGTGCGGGAACCAACTCGAGAGGAGTGCCTCGCCGCTATCCGCCAGCTCGAGCCGTGGGCCGATCGTGCCAGGGCGGAGCGGGGAATAACCTGGGCCTACGGCGCGGACGAACTCTACCTTCGCGCGGGGATCGAGCTTCCCAGGGCCGATGTCTACGGCGACTTCGAACAGGTCGAGAATGGAGTAGGCTCCGTGCGCTATCTGCAGAAGCGAATCGGAGAAGAGCGGGAGGCGCTGGCGAGCTGGAAGGGGAAGCGAATCGCAGTCCTTACTGGCACCTCCATGGGCGCGTTGTTGCCTCAGGTGATCGCTCAGCTGCGCGAATACACTGGTGCCGAGTTCGAGCTGCTGGTACTGGAGAACACGCTCTTCGGCACTTCCGTGACATGCGCTGGCCTGCTTCCGGGCGCGGCATTCCGGCAAGCACTGCTCGATCGCAAGGGCTTTGATCTGGCGCTGCTCCCCGCCGAATCGCTCAATGACGATGGTCTCTTCATGGACGACCTGTCGTTCGAGGCGCTCGCGGCGATCGCTCCGATGGAGATTCGACCCTCCTATTTCTTCGCGGACGCGCTCGATACCCCCGTGGCCGCGTGAGCAAGCCTACCGTAGCAATCGTCGGACGTCCCAACGTCGGCAAGTCCACCCTGTTCAACCGCGTTCTTGGAGGGCGCCGGGCCATCGTCTCCGAGCGCCCCGGAACGACTCGTGACCGCCATTTTGGCGACGCCGAGTGGAATGGACGACGTTTCTGGGTCGTAGACACCGGGGGATTGATACCTCATTCCTCCGACTCGATGGACGTCGCGATTCGCCGTCAGGTTCAGGCGGCGGTACAGGCCGCCGACCTTGTGGTCCTGGTGGTTGATGGAGCAGAAGGGGTCAATCCGGTGGATCAAGAGATCGCCGCGCAGCTCCGAAGCTCGCGCCGTCCTGTTCTGGTGGTGGTGAACAAGATGGATGACCTGCCCGCCAGCACGGGCCACCTCCAGTTCTACGAGCTGGGCCTGGGCGATCCCGTCCCAGTCTCCGCCCAGATAGGGAAGTCCAGCGGCGACATGCTCGATACCGTCGTCGGCATGCTGCCGCCCAAGGATCCCGCTGAGGACGAGGAAGCCATTCAGGTTGCGGTCGTGGGGCGGCCGAACGTCGGGAAGTCCTCCCTGATCAATCGACTGCTCGGGGAAGAGCGACATGTGGTTGCGCCAGAACCGGGAACCACCCGAGATTCTGTCGACTCCCCCTTGCGATATCACGGCAAGACGCTCAACTTCATAGATACAGCGGGGTTACGGCGTCGCGCTAAAGTAGAAGATGACCTCGAGTTCTACTCGACGTTACGCACCCATCGTGCGATTGACCGAGCCGATGTCTGTGTCCTGGTTGTGGATGCCGCGCTCGGCCTCCATGTACAAGACCTCCGCATCGCGACCGAGGCGTGGGAACGGGGCTGCGGACTGATCGTCGTTGTGAACAAGTGGGACCTGATTCCTGAGAAGGATGCCAATACGGCGAAGCGGGGGCAGGATCTCCTGACGGAAAAGGCACCTTTCCTGAGCTTTGTGCCGTTCGTTTACACCTCCGCCCAAACCGGGCAACGGGTGTCGAAACTGTCCGACCTGATCATCGCAGTGGCGGAAGCGCGGGAACGCCGGGTGGCGACGGCCGAGGTAAATCAGGTTCTCGAAGACCTCATCCAGCGAAACGCGCCGCCGCAAAAGCCCGGTGAGGAGGTCAAGCTGCTGTACGCGTCGCAAGTCGGGACCCGGCCGCCCGCGTTCGCCATCGTCTGCAACCGGCCGGCCGATGTCCCCGAGGCTTATCAGCGCTACCTGCTGAACGGGTTCCGCGCAGCATGGGGCTTCGACGGCGCGCCGGTCCGTCTCAAGTTCAAGCGCCGGTCGTCTCGAGGGCGCAGGTGAACGCGAACCTCGGCCTCGCGGCACTGCTTCTCCTGGGATCGTACCTGTGTGGGGCCGTTCCCACGAGTTATCTGGTGGCGAAGTGGTTTCGGGGCATCGATCTGCGAGAGCACGGCAGCAAAAATCTCGGCGCGACAAATCTCTACCGCACACTGGGCTGGAAATTCGCAGTCCCGGTCGGGCTGATCGATGCAGCGAAGGGCGCTATCCCGGTGTTGCTGCTGGGGCCAAGGCTTCCCGAGGTAACGCTGTTTCCGACGCTGTGCGGAGTGATGGCGGTCGTCGGGCACGTGTACTCGGTGTTCGTCGGCTTCAAGGGAGGGAAGGGGGTAGCCACGGCGGCGGGCATGCTGCTAGGGCTCGCGCCCGAGGCGCTCGGCGTGGCTTTGATCGTCTGGCTCGTCTTGGTGCGTTCCACGGGGTACGTGTCGCTGGGCTCGGTCGCTGCCGCCGCGGTTTTCCCTCCCGCGGACTACTTGCTCAATCCCGGCCGGCGAACCCTTACGGCGCTGGGGCTGGACGTTGCGGTTGCGCTCTTTGTGATCTGGAAGCACCGCGCGAACATTCAGCGATTACTGAATGGGACGGAAAGCCGCTTCGGCCGTCGCGGCGATGCGGCTCCATCGCGTAGATGACAGCCGTCGGCGTTTTGGGGGGAGGAAGCTGGGGCACGACCTTGGCCGACCTCCTCGCTCGCAAGGGCCTCCCGGTCCGGCTGTGGGCCTACGAGGCCGAGGTAGTGGACTCGATCAACCGGCAGCAGGAGAACACGTTGTTCCTGCCGGGATGCCGTCTCGCCAAGGGGCTGCGAGCGTACGCGGATCCGGTGGAGACGGTGCAGGGAGCCGATGTCATACTCTCGGTCTCGCCCAGTCATGTAGTGCGGCAGGTCGTAGCGAGGGTCGTCGGCAGCGTTCTGGAAGGGACGCTGGTGGTGAGTGCCACCAAGGGTCTCGAACCCGATTCGCTGCTGTTGATGTCGGAAGTTCTGGAGCAGACACTTCCGGGCGCCCGGATCGTTGCACTCTCCGGACCCAGCTTCGCGCTGGAGGTTTTTCAGGAACAACCCACCGCGGTGGTGGCGGCCGCAAGGGAGTGGCGAACGGCCGAAGACGCGCAGGCGGTGTTTGCGGCGCCGCGTTTCCGGGTCTACTCGAACCAGGACGTCACGGGAGTCGAGCTGGCGGGAGCGCTCAAGAATGTGATCGCAATCGCCGCCGGGATCCTGGAAGGACTCGGCTTGGGGAACAATCCGCGGGCGGCGCTGATCACCCGCGGGCTGGCGGAGATCACTCGACTCGGGGTCGCGAAGGGCGCCGATCCGCTCACCTTCGCGGGACTGGCCGGAATGGGTGACCTGATTCTGACGACGACAGGTGCTTTGAGCCGGAACCGGTCGTTGGGCCTCGCGCTGGCGAAGGGTCAGACGCTCGATGAGTACCAGGCCACCCATCGGACGGTGGCAGAGGGCGTGAACACTGCGCGAAGCGCAGTTGCGATGGGGAAGCGGGTCGGAGTCGAGCTCCCCATCTGCGAGCAGGTGCACTGCATACTCTTCGAAGGAAAGCCGCCTGGACAGGCGGTGGGCGATCTTATGGAGCGTACCCTGAAGCCGGAGCAATGGCGGTGACGATGGCACGGCCTGTTCAGGAATTCTTTTCGATCGGCGAGGTGTGCGCCCTCACCGATCTGAAGCCGCATGTGCTTCGCTACTGGGAGAGCCAGTTCCGCTTTCTCAATCCGGCGAAGAATCGCTCCGGCAACCGGGTATACAAGAGCCGGGAAGTCGAGCTGATCATGCTGGTCAAGCACCTGCTCTATACCGAGAAGTACACGATCGAAGGAGCACGGCAACGGATCGAGCACTACCGGCGGACCGGAGAGCTCCGCAACGTGGCACGCCGGGCCCTGGAGCGAGAGACCATACAGGAGCTTCGGTTGGCGCTGAATGAGGTCGCCGACCTGCTGGACGGCAAGACGCCTGCACCCCGGCCGGAGCAGGACCCGAATCCCAGGTGAATATCCTGGTGTCGAATGATGATGGGATCCTGGCACCCGGTCTCGGGGTGCTCGCGGAAGCGTGCCAGACGGTGGGCACCGTGACCGTCGTGGCCCCCGATCGGGAGCAGAGCGGAACCTCTCATTCTCTCACGATGCACCGGCCGGTCCGGCCAGCCCGCCGTCCCGACGGCGCCTTCCAGGTAGATGGCACCCCTACAGACTGCGTGTTGCTCGCCCTGGGCGCACTCCTGGCGGAACGCCCGGATTTTGTTTTTTCCGGGGTGAACCACGGACCGAACATGGGGGAGGACGTACTCTATTCGGGCACCGTGGCGGCCGCGATGGAAGCGGTGACTCTCGGAGTTCCAGGAATCGCGATCTCCTATGCCGGACCTACGTCGGACCTGACGACGCTGCAGAGTTATCGAGACCCGCTCGCTCGTCTGATCGATCGCATCGTTCGGGTGAAGGATTTCCCGAAGGAGACACTGCTGAACATCAATCTCCCCCCCATCGCCGCCGATCAGGTTCGGGGCATCAAGGTGACTCAGCTGGGGAGCCGCTTCTTTCAGGAATCACTCACCAGAATGAGCGATCCCTGGGGACACGAAATCTTCTGGATCGGAGGCGGGACCATTCACTGGACCGGAGGAGAGAACTCGGACCACCGTGCGGTGGCTGATGGGTTCATCTCGATTACCCCGCTGCACATGGACCTGACGAACTACCGTCTCCTTGAAACGGTGCGAGAATGGTCGCTCGAAGCCTAGGAGAGGGAGACGGGTACCGCGGCTACCGCAACCGGCTGGTGGCGGAACTCGAATCGAAAGGGATTCGGGATCCCGACGTCCTGCGCGCCATAGGCCAAGTCCCGCGCCATCTCTTCGTCCCCGAGAGCGTCCGCCATCGGGCGTACGAAGATTCGGCGCTTCCGATCGGAGCAGGGCAGACGATTTCCCAGCCCTGGGTTCAGGCCCGGTATCTCGAGCTGGCGAAACTGTCGCCCCAGGACAAGGTGCTCGAGGTAGGCACCGGCTCGGGTTACCAGACCGCGCTGCTGGCGGTCCTGGCGGGACAGGTCTTCAGCATCGAACGTATCCCCACCCTCGCTAACACCGCCCGACAGATCCTGGCCCAGGCAGGGATCCGGAATGTGACCGTTCTGGTCGGAGACGGCACGCTGGGATGGCGTCCCTACGCGCCGTTCGACGGGATACTGGTCGCCGCCGCATCACCCGAAGTTCCCGAGCCCCTGTTGCAGCAGCTCGCTCCGAATGGCCGTTTGATCATTCCTCTGGGCGACCGGCAGGCCCAGGTGATCACGCTGGTCACCCGCCACGGCGATGAATTTCAGGTTGAGCGTCTCAGCGATGTCCGGTTCGTACCGCTGCTCGGCGAGCATGGGTTTGCCGAACAGCCGACCCACCCACGAGAGTCCGGATGGAATTACTAAAAGACTTCATAGATCTATTCCTGCACCTCGACAAGCACTTGAGCGAGGTGATTCAGCACTATGGAACCGGCACCTATCTCATCCTGTTTCTGATCGTCTTCTGCGAAACCGGTCTCGTGGTGACTCCCTTCCTGCCCGGCGATTCGCTTCTGTTCGCCGCCGGCACGTTCGCGGGCCTGGGAGATCTGGATGTCGGCCTGGTCTTCACCATCCTTTGCGCCGCGTCGATCCTGGGCGACTCCTCCAATTACTGGGTCGGGCGATTGGTCGGACGGAAGGCGTTTGAGTCCCGGTTTATCAAGCAGGAGCACTTACTCAAGACCCAGGCCTTTTACGATCGTCACGGCCGCAAGACCATCATTCTTGCCAGATTCCTTCCCATTCTCCGGACATTCGCACCATTTGTGGCCGGGGTAGGGGTGATGCCATACCCCCGATTCCTGACGGTCAGCGTTCTGGGCAGCGTCGCGTGGGTCGGCCTCTTCGTCTGGGCGGGTTACCTGTTTGGGAACCTCAGAGTGGTCCGAGAGAATTTTACCCTGGTCGTCATGGCAATCATCGTCCTCTCGGTGATGCCGATGGTCATTGAGATCATCAAGACCCGCAGGAGTCGTCCTGCGTGACCGTCAGGCTGTTCGTCAGTGGGAGGGTGCAGGGGGTCGGCTTCCGCTTCTTCGTTCTGCGTCGGGCACAAGAACTGGGACTCACCGGCTACGCGACCAATTTGGCAGATGGGAGGGTCGAGATTGTGGCCAGAGGCTCCGATAGCCAAGTTCAGGCTCTGGAACAGGTGGTACGTGCCGGGCCTAGGCACGCCAAGGTGGCACAAGTGGAAAAGACCGAGATTTCGGATGAAGTACACCTAGGCAACACTTTTGAAATTAGATAGTTAGGCTATCCACAAGAAGCAGGTTGATAAATGACTTCTGGAGCACTGGATGCGCAGGTCCGGCAGGCCATTCGCCCAATCCCGGATCATCCCAAGCCAGGAATCGTGTTTCAGGACATCACACCGGTGCTCCAGGATTCTGCGCTATTCCGGCAGGTAATCCAGGGCCTCATCGAGCCGTTTCGAGGTCAGAGTATCACTCATATCCTCGGGATAGAGGCTCGGGGCTTCATATTAGGTGCCCCAGTCGCGGTGGAATTAGGGGCAGGCTTCATCCCGGCGCGGAAGCCGGGCAAGCTGCCGTGGAAAACCCGCCGCCACGAATACACGCTGGAATACGGCACCGATGCGCTGGAGGCCCACGAGGACGCCTTCGCCCATGGGGCCCGAGTCCTGGTGGTAGATGACGTCCTGGCCACTGGAGGGACCGCTCAGGCAGCGGCGTCGTTGGTGCGACTTCTGGGAGCCGAGTTGATAGGGTGGAGCTTCTTGCTCGAGCTGGACTTTCTCCACGGTCGTGAGCGTCTGACCGGGGCGCCCGTCGAGGCGATTTCCCGACTTTAGCGTTGACGCCGCCTCATGCAACTGTCTACTTTTAAAGGCTTTGCCCCCGTAGCTCAGCTGGATAGAGCAGCGGTTTCCTAAACCGTTGGTCGGACGTTCGAATCGTCTCGGGGGCACCTGCTGCGCCGGATCTCCCAGCACCGGCCTAACCCTTTGGTTTTCGAGCGATCGAGCGACATGGCAACCACAATGGAAGCACCGAGCGTTAAGTCCAAGAAAACTGCTGTGGCGGCCCCTCCGGCCAGCAAGTTCTCCATACCGAAGAACCTGCGCCTGGCGGGCGGAATCGCGCTCGGAGCCGTGCTGCTCATCACCTGGTTCGTGATCGTCAGCGGAAGGCGGAAGGCCGAGTTTGCCAACAGGGCGCTGGAGCAGGCGAGAAGCGCCGCGGAATCTGGGAATCTGCCTTTGGCCGCGAGCGAGCTGCAGAAGGTGGTTACGACCTATTCCGGCACGGACGCGGCACAGGAAGCGGTCATCACGCTCAACCAGGTCAGGCTGCTGAACGGGCAGCAGGAGCTAGCCTCGGTCAGCTTGCAGGACTTTATCAAGTCGAAGCCGGACAAGAAATATCTGACGCCGGGGTACGCGCTGCTCGGCCGAGCCCTCGAGAATGCGAATCGTCCCGAAGACGCTGCCCAGGCCTTCCGCTCAGCGTCGGACAATGCGGACGTGGACTATCTTCGCGCCGAGTACCTGAACGATGCCGGTCGGGCTTATGTAGCCGCGGGGAAGAAGGACGAAGCCATCGCCGCGTACCGGAAGATCATTCAGGATTTTCCTGAATCGAACTCCAAGGTCGAGGCGCAGGTTCGGCTGGCCGAGCTGACCCAGGGGAAGATGTAATAAGGAGACCGCCCGCATTGGGCGGTCTTTTTTGGGGCCGGTCGAATGTCGTATAATGTGTATTATGTTAAGTAGCAAAGTGGAGAAATGGGGATAACTGAGTCCCTGCTGTGGTCAGAAATTGTAAGTGATTGATCTAAAGTAGCTTAGGCTTGATTCTCACCGCAGAATTCTACAACACTCCAGTAAACACCATGCGCCCTTCTCCGGCCAGCCAGACGGCCCGGACAGAACCATTTTCCAGGTTCGCGGTTATCCTGAGGCTCCGGCCGCTCCGGGTCCGGATTTCGAGCGGGAGGCTGGCTCGCCCGGCTTGGGCAAGCGCAGCGGCGACCGCGACCGCCCCAGTCCCGCACGCCAGAGTCTCCCCTTCTACCCCCCGTTCATAGGTCCGAACCGGCCAGATCCCCGCCTTACCGGCAGGGGTCGCGACGAAGTTGACGTTGGCGCCGGCCGGGGCGATGGCAGAGTGGTTTCTCAGCTCTCGGCCCCGGGCCATGAGGTCGGCCCGTTCGATGTCCTCGACCGGCACGACCAAGTGAGGCACTCCGACCGTGGCAAAGCTGGAGGGACCCTCACCCGCCGCCGCGCGGATGCTCCCGACCAGCTCCGGGGCCGGAAAGTCAGGCAGGTTGAGCTCAGCCAAATCCGGTTCCGCCAGACAGCGGGTCGGGAAGGTGCCTGCCCCGGTCACCAGCCGCATCCCCGAGGCCGGTGCCATCTCGAGGTAAGCGGAGAGCCGGGTGCTGCAGAGAGCGGCATTGCCACACATGGCAGCTCGTGAGCCGTCGCAGTTGAAGAAATCCATCCGGACGGCACTCGCGGCCTCAG
This sequence comes from uncultured Gemmatimonadales bacterium, assembly GCA_963833365.1. Taxonomy (GTDB): domain Bacteria; phylum Gemmatimonadota; class Gemmatimonadetes; order Gemmatimonadales; family GWC2-71-9; genus DATBGE01. The sequence goes on along the minus strand of CAWHXS010000002.1, from coordinate 136,108 downwards.
GGGTCAGGATCACCAGGCCGTCTGCCCCGACGCCGAGACGTCGGTCGCAGACGTCCACGATCCTGGCTGCAGGCCAGTCCGCGAGCGTGGTGGTGCGGCCGTCGAGCAGAACGAAGTCGTTGCCCGAGCCGGTCATCTTGTAGAAGACGATTCCTTTCACTGGCCTCCTAGATCCTCCCTAACAATTCCCTGGAGCCGCAGCCACCAGACCATCCAGATCGCTTCCCGCACGATCCGCTTGCTCATCTTGCTGTGCCCCTCGACCCGGTCGTGAAAGATGATCGGGATCTCCGTCAGGCGGAAACCCTTTTTCCAGGCGCGGAAGCTCATCTCGATCTGGAAGGCGTACCCGTTGGACTGCACCTTCTCCAGCGGGATCGCCTCCAGCACCTCACGTCGAAAGCACTTGAACCCGCCGGTCGAGTCGGTGAGCGGCAAGCCCGGTGATCCACCGGGCGTAGAGGTTGGCACCGAGGGACAGCAGCAGCCGGCTGATGGGCCAGTTGATGACGTTGACTCCGGTCGCATAGCGCGAGCCCAGTACCAGGTCCGCGTCTTCGATCGCCTTCAGGAACTCCGGTATGAAGCCCGGGTCGTGCGAGAAGTCGGCATCCATCTCGAAAATGGCCTGGAAGCCGTGGTCCAGCGCCCACCGGAAGCCCGCCAGGTAGGCCCGGCCCAGCCCCTCCTTGGCGAGCCGATGCAGGACGTGTACCCGCGGCTTGGCCTGACTCATCCGGTCGGCCATGTCCCCGGTACCATCCGGCGAATTGTCGTCGACGACCAGGACTTCGATGCGCGGGTCCTGCCGCAGAATGGCCGGGACGATCTGGGGGAGGTTCGTAGCCTCGTTGTAGGTCGGCACGATGACCAATACTCGTTCAATCACGCGCCGGCTTCCTCCCGGTGAAGGCAGGAACGCCCGCCATTGCCAGAGCGGCAAGCAGGGCGCCGAGACTCACCAGCTTTCCCCTTCCGGTAGGTCGGGGAGTCGAAGGTCAGATCGACTTGGCGGGCTCCGGACGGGAGGAGGACGCTCAACAGGGTATTGTCTCCCCGCAGCACCGGAGCGGGCTTTCCATCGACAGTCGCGTGCCAGTCAGGATACCAGTTCTCGGCAACAAGCAAGAAACCCGGCTTGGAGTCGGATCCTGTAAGGTTGATGGTCATCTTCCCGGGTGCCCATCTCGTCACCTCAGCCTTCACCTGAGATGCTGGGAGCGGCTGAACGAGCGGCTCAGGCGTCAACGAGGCAGTGTCCGGGTACAGCACCACGGATGCACCTGGGAAGCGAGGATCTACTACGGTCGGGACGAGTTGGGGTTCCGGTACCTTGGCCGCGGACGCCACGACCCTCGCGTACGGGGGCACGGTATCCCGTTCGTAGAGTGTTGCAGGTGTCCCGAAGGCGGTTGAGACCGGGCCCACTACCTGGTGGAATCCGGGAACCTGCTGAGGTTGCCGCAGGATCACGTACCGGAGCGCCAGAAGTTCGGCCACGTTGGGGGTAAAGAGGTTTCTCCACCCCTGCTCTTTCCCGCCCAGCTCATCGTAAGCGCGCAACTCATTGCCGTGATAGCCCAGTGCATCGGGGATCCGGTACGCCATCAGAATCGAATGTCCGTAGCTCTCCTGGGCGTCCAGCACCCGAAATGGCGGCGGTTGCTTCTGGAGGTATGTGGTGACCTCGTCTGATCCGAAGAGCTGCGCGGCGCGGGGCGAGAACTGGTAGAACAACCGGTCGATACTCCAGAGATCGAGAGCGGTCACAGCCACCAGGAGGGCCGCGGCGGCTCCGCCCCTCAGCTTCCCCGCCGCGATTCCCCAAAGCACGGCTCCGCAGGCGACCACCCCCACCAGCAGCCGCAGCGAGCCAAGCCGGAGGGCGCCCGCGTTCGCCTGGACCTGGCCCATCCGTTCTGCGACGGCGATCCCTTCCGCAACAGCCTGAAGCACTCCGACCAGGCCGAGGAGTGCGAACACTCCGAAGCCGCCCGCGACCAGAAGGACCGAACGCCGAGAAACCTGTCCGCTGAGCAAGCGGTCGAGCCCCATCCCGGCCAGAATCGCCACGGGGAAAGCGACAAGGAAGAACACCATGCCCATGGCCCGCAGCTTCTTGAGCATGGGCAATAATTCATAGAAGGGGCGGTAGAACGGGGTGTGGCCGGCAAACGCAAAGAGGAGAAATAACCCCGCGAGACTGAGGAGGGCGATTACCAACCGGCGGCGAGCCCGATCACCCCAGGAAAAGCCGACCAGGAGAAGCGGGACGATTCCGAGATACTCGGTGTGGAACTTGATCGGATTGCGGCCCCAGTAATTGTCGAGCACACCGTTGAACTGCGGCAGGATTACCGTGAAGATCTCCTCGGGAGGCATGGCAGTACAGGTTGACGTAATCCCACCCCGTGTTGGGCCCGCCAGTCGCCCGAGGCGAATACTTCACGTACTCGAGGAACGGAAGTACCTGAAGCGCTGTAATTCCTATTCCCACCATCACGGCAAGAGCAGTGAAGCCAAGCGGTATCCAGGGATTCCGACCTTGTGGCCGATCGGGATCCAGAAATGCCAGGTACAGGCTCCAAAGGCCGAGCGCGATCAACAGGAAGTAGCACATTTGGTAGTGGCCGAGCACCAGCAGAGCGACTACGATGGCGAAGGCACCGAAGGCCCAGGCCTGACGATCGCGGAAGGCGCGCAGCAGGACCCAGAAGGCGAGTGGCGTAAGGGCCGAGACGAAGAGCTTGCCGTCGTGCCCCGGGCTCATCTGGGAAGCCACGATTCCACTCAGCTCGTAGCACACGCCGGCGACGACCGCCGAGGTCCAGCTCAGCCGCAAGGCTCTGGCAAATCCATAGGTGAGCCAACCGGCGAGCACGAAGTGGACAGCCATCCCCCAGGTGATCGCGAGATCAACCGGGATGACGAGGCGGAGCCACGCGGTGGGATAGAAAATGTCCCCATGCATCGCGGCGATGAACGGCAGGCCGCCGAACAGGAAGGGATTCCACTGCGGGATGGAGCCAGTCGCCTTGAACTCCTCGGCGCCGAAGAGCCGGAAGGAATATCCCGCGATGAACATGTCGGACCGGGCGCCGCCGAAGAGGATCTGACCGGTAAGGAGAGGCCAGAGCAGAGTCAGCGCGGCGAGGGTGCAGGCCAGCGCGGCCAGCGCTCGAGGCCAGCGCGGCTCCCACGGATTCGGTTCAGGCGACACTGGGACGTCCTCGACGCATAAGAAGGAACGGAACGGCGCTTCCCAACTCCGTGATGGTGAGTAAAACTCTTGACGCCACCGCAAGGGCGGTTGCGGGACCAAGGCCGATGCTGCCTTGCAGCAGCGCGATTAAAAGCCCCTCACGCACGACCAGGCCTCCCGGCGCAAATAGCGCGATGAGACCGGCCACATAAGAGGCGGCGAAGGCCGCGATCGCAAGGCTCGGGGCCAGGCTCGACTCGGGCAGAACCGCTTGAGCAAGCAGCCACAGGGCGAATCCATAACCGACCCAGGCCACCGCATTCGCCGCGGCTCCGAAGATCACTGGTCCGATACTGGGGGAGCCGGATCCGGCTCCCGCCAAGTCGAGCAGACGGCGAATTGCTGGCCGCCAGAACAGAAGGCCAACCCCGATCACACCCGCGGCCCCGGTGGCCCAGAACAGCGGTAGAAGCCTCGGGTCGGCGTTCTGAAGCGCCCGAGTGCCCGCTAGTGCCGCCACGCCGGCGCCGGTCACGACCGCCAGAGCCTGAAGGATGATTGCCGACGCGGTAGCGGCCCAGGCGGCTACACCAGCGTCCCGAGCCATGAGTGCCATGCTCGCGATTGCCCATACCTTCCCCGGAACGTATTTGCCGAGGCTCGAGACGAACCAGATCCGGGCGGACTCGAGCAAAGGAAGCGATTGCCCCCAGCCCGATAGCATGCGCCTCCAGGCTTCGATCAGCATGCCATACATCAATTCGATCACGATCACCGCCGCAAGCGCCGGAGCGGGGCGAAAGGTCCAGCTGATGGGCTGGGCCTGAAGATCACTCCAGTTGCGCTGAAAGGTGCGGACTATGAAAAGCAGGATCAGGATCGACAGGATCCAGCGTCCGACGCGAAGCAGGCGCTCAGGCACGTAGCGCCTCCGCGTACCAACCTTCGAACGCCGCGGCGACGGCTTCGGGTGCCAGGCGCTGCCGCCAGGTCCCTCCCAGACGCCATGCCTCGGTTCTGGCGCTCTTGTCGGCCATCAATTGCTGTACTCCAGTCGCGATGGCGTCACCCGAGGCGGCTGTCCTCCGTCCGGCCCCCTGCTCTGGAACGATGTCGAGAACCCCTCCCCCGTCGTTACAGGCGACAACAGGGACGCCGGCAGCCAGGGCCTCAACTGCGGTCAATCCGAATCCTTCTGCGCGGGAGGGAAATAGCATCACGTCCATCTCTGCCAATCGTCGGCCGACCTCGGAAGGTGGCACCATGCCGGTGAAATGAATGCTGTCGAGGCCCAAGGTTCGTGCGCGGGCTTCGAGGGCCGATCGCTCGGGCCCATCTCCTATGATCGTAAGCGGCAGCCGAAGGTCGCGGCGCCGGAGCTCCGCCAGTGCGTCGAGCGCCAGGTGCACCCGTTTCTGCGGGGTGAGGCGGGCTACGACGACGAGTCCTGCCCCGCCCTGACTCGGCCGGCTGTCTGGAACTGTGACGGGCATGGGCTGTACGTGATCCACGACGCGGCCGGTCGCTTCCTCTATTCTGGCCGCGTGGGAGGTCGAGACGGCGGTGATCACGCGGGCGCGACGGATGACCGGACGCGCGACGGCACGGGCGAGCGGCGAGCGCTCCAGAAGGGCGGCGTCGGTACCATGAATGGTGAGCAGCATGGGACTGCTCGCGGGTGCCGCGAGACCGGCTGGCACCCACCAGTGAGCGTGAATCAGCTCTGCGCCGGCGGCAAGTTCTTCCTTCGCGGCCGACCGGAGTGCCCGATGGAGGCCCCACAGGGTCCGCCAGCCGGAGATCGAACCGACGACGTCCGCCATCGTGCCCCGATACGCGATATTCTCCCGCCCCGCCGACGCGTAACGCACTCGGCGTACCGGGATCCCGTCGAGTTGCGGCTCGCCCACATCCCCGCCATCGCTCGGGGCAACGACGCGAACCGAGACACCACGATTCATGAGGGCCCTCGCCAAGGTGGCGAGGAACGCACCGGAAATGTCGCCCGAATAGCGGGGATAGTTGTGGGTGAGGAAAACGACCCTGGTCACTCGAAGGGTGTCAGTCGCGATCGCGCAGGGTGAGCCGGTGGGCCTGCTCCCGCATTTCCTCACGCAGGCCGGCGATCATCTCGCCGAGGAACCCAAAGCCGAACAGGGCGATGCCGCTGATCACCATGGTCTCGACCAGGTTGAGGAATGGCCGGAAGCCGATGCCGTATCCGAACCGCAGCACCAGGGCGACGATTCCCGCGAAGAACCCGATGCCGAAGAGCGCCGCGCCGGCGACGCCGAAGAAAAGCATCGGCTTTCGGCCGAAGCGGAGCTGGAACCAGACCGAGAGCAGGTCGAGCACTCCGATCGGGATCCGCTTCCAGTTGAACTTGGAGACGCCGGCCCGCCTGGGATAGAGCGGGATCGGACGTGAGGTGAGCCGGAAGCCATCGGCGGCGGCGATGACGACCATGTAGCGGTGCCAGTCGGGGCGCAGCGGCACACCTCTCATGATCTCCCGCCGGTAGGCCTTCACCGAGTTCAGGTCGGCGACGTCCACTCCGAATAGCCTCCGGCAGAGCCAGTTGTAGATCGAGGAGACGAAGGCCTTCTCGTACTTCCCCTCCTTGGTGCCGGTCACGATATCGGCCTCGCCGGCCAGAATCGGAGCCACGAGGGCAGGGATATCCGCGGGCAGGTACTGGAGGTCAGCCGGGTAGAAGACGAAAACGTCTCCCATCGCGATGTCGCCGGCGGAGTGCAGCGCGTCGGCGATGCCGCGCTGGCGGCGATGGGTCACGACCCGCAGGAACGGATAGCGAGCCTGCAGCTCGGTCAGCACGGTCGCGGTGCGGTCCCGCGATCCGTCGTTCACGACGATCACCTCGAAAGAGAATCCCGCCGAGCTCAGCGCCTCGTCACACAACCGAACGAATTCAGGGAGATTCTCCGCCTCGTCCTTGGCGGGAACGAGGAGGCTCACATCCAGGACAGCGCCGCTCATACCCTCTTGCGCATCCGTGCGGGGAGAATGCCCAGCTGGTCTCGATATTTGGCGACGGTACGACGGGCGATCTGGATACCCTGTTCCTGGAACAGGTGAACGATCTGCTGGTCGGTGAGGGGATTCGAGGTGTCTTCCTCGGCCACCATCTTCTGAAGCTTGGCGCGAATGGAGCGGGCGCTGGCATCCTCGCCGGAGGTGGTGGCCAGCGCGCTGGAAAAGAAGAACTTGAGCGGGAGGACGCCGCGAGGCGTCTGGACATACTTCTCGTTGGTCACCCGGCTCACGGTGGACTCGTGCATGTTGATCACTTCGGCCACTTCGCGCAGGGTGAGCGGCTTCAGGTGCTCGATGCCCTTCTCGAAGAAGTCCCGCTGCCGGTCCACGATGAAGTTCATGACCTTGAGCATGGTCTGACGGCGCTGCTCGATGGCCTGAATGAGCCAGTTGGCGCTGTTCATCCGTGAGGCGATGAACTCGCGGTGCTCCTGGGTCATCTTCTTCTTGTCCCGCGCCAGCTCCTGATAGGTGCGGCTCAGGCGGAGCCTGGGCACGCCGGTATCGTTCAGGAAGACGTGGTAACGGCCGTCGATCTTCTCCACGATCAGATCGGGAATGACGTAGCCGTCGCCCCCAGCGGAGTACTTGAGTCCCGGCTTGGGATCGAGCCGGGCGAGGAGGTCGGCGGCCGCCTGCACTGCTGCCGGCTCTACACCGAAGCGGCGACCCAGATCGTTCCAGCGGTGGGCGATCAGGTCGGGGAAGGCCTCCGCCACGAGGCGGTAGGTGAGAGTGCTGGTCTCCTTGAGTTCGCGGAGCTGGAGCAGGAGGCACTCGCGCAGGTCCCGCGCCGCGACGCCGGCCGGATCGAGTCGTTGCACGATCCCGAGCATCTCCTCGACCTCCGCCGCCGTGAAGTACGGCATGGGCGGACCGGGTTTCGCCTCCGGCTCCGCCTCGGGCTCGGCATCCAGATCCCCCGCCTCGGCCAGCTCCTCCTCGCTGTCGGGACGGTTTCGCTCGGCAAAGCTGTCGAGCATCTCGTTCGCCATGCGCTGGATCTCTTCGACCGAGGCGGCGAGGTACCCGTCTTCCTTGATGTTGCCCAGGAATTCTTCGGAGAGCAGGGCCTGCCGCGGAGTCAGAACCATCATCTGCAACTGTTCGCGGAGATGATCGATCAGGTCGGTGGTCTCGACCGAGACCGGCTCGGTGTACTCCTTGTGCTCGTACTCTTCCCGCATGCCGCCCGGCACCTCGAAGCCGTTGAGCAGGATCTCTTCCCAGTCGGTTTCGTTCTCGTTGGCGGCCTTCTCCTTCTCCTCTTCCTTGGTGGGGGTCTCGGTCGTGGCTTCTTCCTCTTCGGGTTCGACCAGCTCGAGGAAGGGATTGATCAGCAGCTCCTGCTTCAGGTGGAGCTGCAGATCCATCATGGGCATGTACAGCATGTCCATGGCCTGGTAGAGCCGCGGATTGATCCGCAGGTCCTGTCGCAGCGAGGCGGTCTGGGAGAGTCCGGTCTTCACGCTGCGTCCTCCAGGCGGGCGCGGAGCCGCGCCGTGAGAGTCGGACCGAGGTAGAGCTCGGCGACACGGTCGTCGAAGACGAGGTCGCGTACCGGTCCGGAGACCTGCACCTTCCCCTCGAACATGATGTAGGCGCGATCCACGATATCGAGCGTCTGCTCGACGTTGTGGTCGGTGATCAGCACGCCGATGCCCCGATGCCGGAGGCCGGCGACGATGGTCTGAATGTCGTGCACCGCGATGGGGTCGACTCCGGCGAACGGTTCATCGAGCAGCATGAACTTGGGGTTGGTCACCAGCGCCCGGGTGATCTCCAGCCGGCGGCGCTCACCGCCGGAGAGCGCGTAAGCCTTGCTCTTCCGCAGGTGCTTGATGGACAGCTCGTCCAGCAGCGTCTCCAGCCGGCGCCCGCCGTTCGGCGCGGGAGAGATCCATGCGTCTCGAGAATCGCGATGATGTTCTCTTCGACGGTCATCTTCCGGAACACGCTCGGCTCCTGGGCCAGGTAGCCGATACCCTGTCGTGCCCGCCTGATACATCGGGGCACTGGTGAGATCGGTCCCATCGAACAGCACCTTGCCTTCGTCGGGCCGGATCAAACCGGTAATCAGGTAGAACGTGGTGGTCTTCCCTGCGCCGTTGGGGCCCAGCAATCCTACGATCTCGCCCTGCTGCAGGCGGACGCTCACATCGTCTACGACTTTCCGGCGCTTGAAGGTCTTGCTGAGGTTCAACCCTTCCAGAACGCTGCCGCCCGGAAGCGGCCCGCCTTCATGTACCGAGGCCGCATGGGCGCGCATTCCCTGTAGTGCGGCCTGCAGCAACTGGAGACGCACGGCATCCCGGTCTCTCAGGGTCTCGCTCCACCAGTCACCCTGCGCCCGCACCACCGACCAGCCCCCAGCCGCAGCGGTCGTGATCCAGCCCTCATCCGCCAGCCGCGGAAGAACCGAACGAACCAGGTTCTCGTGGACCTCATCCTCGGACAGCTCGGGCCCGCTGAGTACGCCGGCATCGGCCCGCGTCTGCAGGAACGTCTGGCGATAGGATACCGAGAGCGCGCTGAAGTCGAAAGCGCCCGACAGGTCCGCGTCGCGAACGAGCGCTGCGAGGGCCAGGGGCAGCGAAGGATCGCGCCCGACGAACGTTCGATCCAGCCGCTCACGTCTGGTTCCCCGCTGCTGTGGAGTCGGCCTTGGTCGTATCGGCCTTGGTCGGCGCTGGCTCCAGCTGAATACCGTCCACTTGCCCGCTGAATGTCCACCCGTTCCACGCCCCGATTGCCGCTGGACTTCATCTGCACCGCGATGCTGTCGCCCCTCGAGTAGTTGATCGAAGGACGGGTTTCGCCGTGTTTCGATCCGGCGATCCGGTAGTAGGACTTGGCCGTGCCGCTCGGCCTCTAGGGAGGCCAGACGCGGTACTGCACGGCTCCCGCCGAGTCGTACTGGGCGAACCGGGCGGTCACCGTGTCCCCGCTCATCCAGTCGCGTTCGTTCGTTGTCGACGTCGATCTTGCCGCCGACCCATGCTTTGCCGAACGACCGAGTCTCTTTCAAGTCGCTGCCCGGGAGTATCGATTGCCAGCGAGTCGGCCCGGATTTCATAGTCGGACGACATGGCCAGGGGGCGGATGCTGTCGCCCCAGGCAACGGTTTGCGCCAGTTGCCGGGCTGTCGATACCGAGCCCGATCGTGTCGGCCGTCAGGTCCATGTCTTTGGTCACCGCATGTCCGGGTCCCGGCCGTGACATAGCTCAATTCCTGGTGGTCCAGCTTGAGATCGATCCGCCTGCCGGTCAGGGTGAAGGAATCCTGGCCCGTACCCTTCCACGCTGGGCTTCCCGATGAGGGCGCCATCATTCCCGGTACCGGTGTCGAGCCGCAGCGAGTCGCCTCGGGCCTTGAAGTCGCTGCGATCGATCGTGACGTGTGCCGCCGGCCCAGATCCGGTCATTGCCCTTTCATGCGGACCCGGTCGGCCACGATGACGTACGGCTCGCCGCGGGTACCGGTCGAATCGACTGGTCTGGTAGGTGATGGTGGGCCGGCCCACCGCGAAGAGTCTCGACTGGTGTCGCGATCCCCTTGATCGCGCGGTAGTAGTCGAGCGACGGCCCGACCAGTCCTGCGATCCATTCTGGATGTTCTCGGTCACCACGTTGCCGCGGGCTTCCCACCGCTCGCCGGACCGGTAATAGGTCCCGCGGTTGGCATCCATGGTGACCAGCGAATCGCGGTATTTCACCTGCCCGATGAACTCCACGATCGTGCCGCTGCGCCGGCCATAGAACGCCGCGCTGTCGCTCTCCATCGTGACCGAGGTACCCTGACAGCTAATCCGGACGCCGCCACCGGCGTAGTAGTTGGTGTCGCCTCCGACGATGACCTGCTGGCCCAGTCCGCCCACCCGGTCGAGGTGGAACCGACAGGTACCGCCCTGGGCTGCGAGCGGCGACCGTCCAGGCGCAGTGCCACGAGTGCCGAGTGCGATCCGATCATTGCCCAGGAAGCAGGAACCCGGTGCTATCGCCGGGTTTGGCGTTGGGACGCTGGCCGCCACGGGGCTGCTTGGTGACGACATTCCGGAAGTCGGGATCGGAGGTGAACCCATTGCCCTCAAGGTGCTGATCCGCCCGATCGTAGACGAACGGCTTGTCGGAAGAAATCTTCTGGCTGCGACTGTCGTACTTGAGCTCCTGGCTCCGCAAGGTACGGCCGTCGGGCGTTACCGCGACGACGTTCCCCCGGGCGCTCATCGATCCGTCCCGAGTCAGGTATGTCCCTGAATCGCCGGTGACGGTCGAGGTGATTTCTCCACTCGGGCTGTAGAAAGTGACCTTCACGCCCCGCATCTCGACCATCTGCGTGTTCTGATAGACATAGGCGGTGTCGGCTTCGACCAGCGAGCGCCGTAATCCCTGGTCGGTGACATAGTGCTCCATGCCGTACAACACCTGGTCCGCGGTATCCGCGGCCTCCAGCGTCACCGAAGGACGGACGACCTCTTCCTGGCAGGCCGACAGGGCGGACAAGACGCACACGGCGGTCAAGGCGGAAAGGCGAAGTCCCTTCCGTCCCAGCCAACTCCTCTTTGCTCCACGCCAGCCGGTCATGCCATCGCCCTCCATCTGTCCGCCCTGCCCGCCTCGTCCCGCCGCGTCAGCCTACCTCTCCCCTCGATCCTCTAGGTAGATGCGCACCGCTTCGTCCCAGCGTCCCTGAGCCCGAAACAACGTCTCGATGGCCTCTCGTACCGCCCCGCTGCCGCCGCGAGCCGTCGTGGTGTAAGCGGCCAGTTCCTTTACTTCAGTCACCGCGTTGGCCACTGCGATCGGCAACCCGACGCGGCGTAACACCGGAAGGTCGGCGAGATCGTCGCCCACAAAGGCTACCTCTTCCCACCCGATGCCCCGCCGCATCAACATCTCAGTCATCGCGGGAACCTTTCGGGCTTCCTTGTCCTGAATCACCTCATCGATCTTGAGCTCGGTGGCGCGCAACGTCGTGGCATCCGAGTAACGACCACTTACCAGGGCCACTACCATTCCGAGTCGCCGGGCCAGACCAATCCCGAGTCCGTCCTGAATGTCGAATCTCTTGAACTCCACCCGCTGACCCGCCACCAAGCCGAGGTACACCGCGTTGTCGGTGAGCACCCCGTCTACATCGAGTCCGAGCAGCCGGATTCGACCTGCGACTCCCGGGTCAATCATGAACCGCCGTCGAGCAGCCTAGCACTCGCCGCCCACGAGTCTCTTTTCTCGCGCCAACTCCCAGACTTCCAGTGCTCGGGTCACGAGGTCGCTCAGGCGGTCGAGCGGCCACTGGGTGGCGGCGTCGCTCGCAGCCCGCGCCGGATCGGGATGGGTCTCGAGGAAGAAACCGTCGGCACCTGCCGCAGCGGCTGCGAGCAGAAGCGCCGGGACCGACTCTCGATCGCCACCGCTGGCGCCTTTGGCTCCCTGCCCCGCGCGCTGCACGGCATGAGTCGCGTCGAACAGAACGGTGGTTCCCGTTGCGCGGCGGAGACGTCCAAAGCTCCGCATATCCACGATCAGATCGCCGTACCCGAACGCCGTGCCCCGTTCCGTCACGGCGAGATCCTGACTCCCGCCCTTTCGCACTTTCTCCACTGCGCCTGCCATCTCCTCCGGCGCCATCCACTGGCCCTTCTTCACATTGACCGGAAGACCGGTCGCCCCGGCGGCGAGGAGCAGATCAGTCTGCCGGCAGAGGAAAGCGGGAATCTGCAGGGCGTCCACTACGTCGGCCGCGGCACGAGCCTGTTCCGCCTCGTGCACATCGGTGAGGAGCGAGAGTCCAGTCGCGTCGCGCACCCGCTCGAGGGCACGTAATCCTGTCTCCAGTCCCGGACCCCTGGCCGCCGTTGGGCTGGCACGGTTGGCCTTGTCGAAACTCGCTTTGAAGCACACCGGCAGGCTCAACCTGGTCTGAATCCGGACCAGTTCCTCCGCCACCCGAACCATCATGTCGTCCGATTCGACGACGCAGGGCCCGGCGATGAGAAGGGGCGCCTTGCCGAAGGTCCAGCTCATGAGCGAAGGCTGGCAGCCAGAACGTGGTCGGGTTGATCGGTCAGCTTCAGGCGACGCTGCAACGCCGCCCCGACGAACGCGGCAAAGAGCGGATGAGGCCGGTTGGGACGAGACTTGAGTTCGGGATGGAACTGACAGCCGAGGAACCAGGGATGGTCGGGCAGCTCGATAATCTCGACCAGGCTGCCGTCAGGCGACTGGCCCGAAAGTCGGAGCCCGTGCTCGGCCAACACGTCGCGGTAGGCGTTGTTCACTTCCCACCGGTGACGATGCCGCTCGCTGATCTGGAGCGTTCCGTAAGCCTGCGCCACACGGGAGCCGGGACGCAGCCGCGCGGCGTAGGCACCGAGGCGCATGGTTCCACCCATGTCCTTCACTTCACGCTGTGTCGCCATGAGCGCGATCACCGGCGACTCGCACTCGGGATCGAATTCCGTGCTGGACGTGCTCCTCATCCCGCAGACGTTCCGGGCGAACTCGATCACCGCAACCTGAAGCCCCAGGCAAATACCCAAGAACGGCAGGTTGTTGGTCCGGGCCCACTGAATCGCCTGGATCATCCCATCAATGCCCCTGATCCCAAACCCGCCGGGCACCAGCAACCCGTCGATACCGTTCAGCAGCCGTCCCGCCGCCTCCTGATCGGTAAACTGGTCGCTGCCCATCCAGAGGATCTCCACTCCCGAGTCGTTCCCGATGCCGCCGTGAATCAGCGCCTCCTGAACCGACTTGTAGGCATCGTGCAGGTCGGTGTACTTGCCCACCACCGCTATCCGTACCTGATGCTTGGGATGCACGATTCGTTCGACGATCGCTTTCCAGGCGGTGAGATCGGGGTCTTTGGTCTCCAGCCGGAGCCGCTCGCAGACCACCCTGTCAAAGCCCTGATCGCGGAATCGCAGCGGAATCTCGTAGATGGTCTTCACGTCGGGGCTTTCGATCACGCATTCGAAATCGACGTTGCAGAAGCCGGCGATCTTGCGCTTGATCTCGGGGCTGATCGGCTGTTCGCTCCGGCAGATCAGGATGTCGGGCTGGATTCCGATCTGCATCAGGTCCCGCACCGAGTGCTGGGTCGGCTTGGTCTTGAGCTCCCCGGCTGCCGCGATGTACGGCACCAGCGTCAGGTGGATGAACAGCGCGTTGTCGCGTCCGACTTCCTGGCGGAACTGACGGATCGCTTCGAGGAACGGCAGCGATTCGATGTCGCCGACCGTGCCGCCGATCTCGGTGATCACCACATCATGCCCCGGTGCGCTGCGCCGGATGGCATTCTTGATTTCGTCGGTGATGTGGGGGATGACCTGAACAGTAGATCCGAGGTACTCGCCGCGGCGTTCTTTGCTGATGACTGTCTGGTAGATCCGGCCGGTGGTGATGTTGTTCTGCTGGGAGAGGGAGTGATCGATGAAGCGTTCGTAGTGACCAAGGTCGAGGTCGGTTTCGGCGCCGTCGTCGGTGACGAAGACCTCGCCGTGCTGGAACGGTGACATCGTCCCGGGATCCACATTGATGTAGGGGTCGAACTTCTGCATCGTTACCTTCAGGCCGCGTTCCACCAGCAACCGGCCGAGCGATGCCGCCGCGATTCCCTTCCCAAGCGAAGAGACCACGCCGCCGGTAACGAAGATGTACTTCGTGGTGCTGGTGGCGCTGCGTCATTTGTTCACCTTTGCTGTGCGACCCAGTGCGCCTCAGCGCGCCGCAGGTCGTCGGGGGTGTCCACGCCGGGATGTGCGGGGCGCTCGAGCCGTGCCACCCCGATGACCATTCCGTAATGTAGTGCCCGCAACTGTTCGAGCCGTTCGGCCAACTCCGCCGGTGGCGGTGTCAGGCGAACCCAACGCTCCAACGCAGGACGGCGACAGGCGTACACGCCCAGGTGCTGCCAATACAGGCCGGGGGAAGCGGCACTCCCGGCTTCCCGGGCAAAGGGAATCGGCGCCCGCGAGAAGTACAGCGCACGACCGTTGATCGTCCGTCACGACCTTCACCCTATTCGGATCACCGACCGCGGCCGCCTCGAGGGGAGAAGCCGCGGTGCCGATATCGTCTCCGCCGCGGACCCGTTCGATTGCACCGGCTAAGTGCCTCGATGGGGAGGAACGGCTCATCCGCCTGGATGTTCACCACGATGTCGTACCCGGCGTATTCCGGTCGGGCAGCCACTTCGGCGACCCGGTCGGTGCCCGTCCTGGTTCACGTCGGTCAGTCACCGTGGCGACGCCAGCGCGCTCCGCGACTCGGGCCACCATCGATGCGTCAGTGGCAACCACCAGCGTATCAACCAGTCCGTACTCCCGAACCCGCTGGACCACACGGGTAACCAGCGGCTCGCCGGCCAGGAGCTGAAGTGGTTTGTGAGGGAGACGGGTAGAGCCTAGTCGGGCCGGAATGACGCCGAGTACGCGCATTTCCGAACGTAATAGAAGGTCGCGGGCCCTGTCAAAAGTCATGCCGAACCGGGGAGGAGGACTTAGCGCTCGGTGCTATCAGCCCAAGGCTAAAGGAGTTACGACCCGTTGCCGGTGAAGCTGTGGCGAAACCTGGCGGTCACCCGGAGAAAGTTGGTGAGTAGGGTACGGCCTCCCTCGGTCGCGACCGATTCGGGGTGGAATTGCACCCCGAAAATCGGGTGAATGCGGTGTCGAAGCGCCATGATCTCGTGGCCCCGAGGCCGGTCCATGGACCACGCCGTCATCTCGAGTTCCGGCGGGAAGGCGCTCGCCGACACGACGAGCGAGTGGTACCGCATGACGGTGAGCGGGATTGCGAAGCCCGTCGAAAGACGTCGGTACCCGACGTGGGTCACGCTGGTCGTCTTGCCGTGCATCAGGCGGTCGGCTCGCTCGATCCTGCCGGAGAACGCCGCACCGATCGCCTGATGGCCAAGACAGACACCGAGGAGAGGTACTCCGGCGGCGGCAGCGGCTCGCACCAGAGGAATGGAGATCCCGGCCTGAGCCGGCGTACCGGGACCGGGGGAAATGATGATCCCCGCCGGGGCAAGCCGCATTGCCTCGGCGGGGGTCAGGGCATCGTTGCGGTAGACGACCGGGTCACCGCCCAGCTCTCCCACGTACTGCACCAGGTTGTACGTGAAGCTGTCGTAGTTGTCGAGAACCAGGATCATGCTAATTGGGCGGCGTCGGCGGACTGGGTGACGGCGTCTGATTGGGAGAGACCCTGGTTTTGACGCCCTGTCGCTTCAGCTCCTTATCCACCTCTCGCTTGATCGAGTCGGCCATCCACCGGCCGTAGGCTGCAGCGGAGTCCGGATCGGAGAGACTGGTAACCTTGTGATTGCGGAGTACGTCAAGCTGAGCTTCGTCCGCTTTCATCCGATCCACCATCGCGCGCATGACGATCCGGACCGAATCAGCCTTGCGCTGCAACTTGGGCCGCTGAGGTTGG
Source organism: uncultured Gemmatimonadales bacterium (assembly GCA_963833365.1). Lineage (GTDB taxonomy): Bacteria > Gemmatimonadota > Gemmatimonadetes > Gemmatimonadales > GWC2-71-9 > DATBGE01. Next base: position 120,411 of record CAWHXS010000002.1, on the reverse strand, counting down.
GGGGCCTGGGCCGAGGAATCCTCAAATTGATCCGCCAGATCCCTCAATTCGTCAACCGAATCCGACCGGGCATCCATCCTGCTCTCAACTTCATCCGCCAGGGAATCATCGGCAGAGGTGATCGAGAAGCCATGGTCATTGAGATTGAACCGGACCTTCTTCAGTTCCTCTACTGACTGGGCCGGGAGGAGAAGCGGGACGCTGTCGCCGCTGTTCTTGAAGTACACGTATCCGAACTGCTCAAGATTGGAGCCGACGGTGTCGCCCTTCTCGCACCGGAAGCTGCTCTTCTCGTTGTAATGCTCGACATCGTCCACGACGAGGAGGCAGTTCTGGAACTTGTCGGGATGAACACTGTCGGCCAGCGCGACGATTACCCGCACGCCGGATACCTGATTCGGGGCGTCTCGAAGCAGGACCACCTTGTTGAGGGAGCCGAGTTTGCGTCCCTCGAGCCGGAACGGGACGAACGCGATTGGCAGTGAAATAGGGTCAGTGCTCTCGAACGTGTTGGTGAACTTGGCGCGGGTCTTCCTGACGCCAGCTACGATCACCATCCCGACGACGAAGACCGCCAAGGCACCGAGAGCAATCTTGATCCAGTAGTTTCTCATACGTTCTATCCGGGATTATAGCCGGCGCGATAGTGTTGCAAAAGGAGACGAATGGAACGGCCGCCAGGTTTCATCCAGGGAGAACGACTCGTTGAGACAACTGATCTTACCAAGCTGTACGGCGATCTTCCCGCCGTGCAAGACCTGACGTTTGCGCTTGGTCCTGGTGAGATCCTTGGACTGGTCGGTCCCAACGGCGCCGGGAAGACTACCACTTTACGGTGCCTCTCGGGGGTGATTCCTCCAACCCGGGGCCGGGTCAGGCTCGCCGGGTTCGATCTGGCGACCGAGCCGATTCGAGCCAAGGCCCAACTGGCATTCATTCCGGATGAGCCACAGCTCTTCGACTACTTGACGGTCGAGGAGCACCTTGTCTTCACCGCCCGGCTCTACGGCGCCTCGGGAGCGCTGGATCGGACCGACACGCTGCTTGAAGAGCTGGAGCTGGACGGCAAGCGGCGGACTCTGGCCAATGCCCTGTCCCGCGGGATGAAGCAGAAGCTCGCCATCGCCTGCGGATTGCTCCATGACCCGCGGGTGATCCTGCTCGACGAGCCGCTCACCGGCCTCGACCCGATGGGGATCCGTCGAATGAAGGCGACGATAGCGGCTCGAGCGCAACAGGGAGCCGCCGTCATTCTGAGTTCGCACCTGCTCCCGTTGGTGGAGGAGCTTTGCAGCAAGGTCCTGATCATCCAGCATGGACGGATCGTCGCGCTGGGATCGATGGCGGAGATCGCGGCCGAGCGGCCCGAACTGGCAGGACGTGGACTTGAGGATCTCTTCCTGGCGCTGACCGACTCCCCACACTCCGAGCGTTGATGGTTAACGCCGCGGTCTTCCTGGTTTCCCGCAGCCTCAAGAACTGGCTCCTGGTCCGGCTCCGGAAGCTCACGAGCCCCAGGTACGTCCTCGCACTTCTGTTGGGGGCAGCGTATCTCTGGTTCTTTCTGGGTCTGCGGCACCTCAGTCCTACCCAATCGCCGGGAGGCGCCGAGACCGCCAGCCGGGTCGGGGCGCTCCTCCTGCTCCTCGCGATCCTCCGGTGGTGGGTCTTCGGAGCCGACCGAACCGCCCTCGCCTTCAGCCCGGCGGAGATTCAGTTCCTGTTCCCCGCCCCGGTAACCCGAAGACAGCTCATTCTTTTCAAGCTGCTTCGGGCTCAGGTTCTCCTCCTGGTAAACGTGCTGGTGTGGACGGTACTGATCCGCCGGAGCAGCACGGCGTCTGCAACTGTGCTGCACGCGCTGGCGCTGTGGGTGCTCTTCTCCACCTTATTCCTGCATCGTCTTGGAGCGGCTCTGGTGCGCTCGGAGGCCACTGAGCTAGTTCGCAGCCGGCCTAGAGCCTTGGGCGCCGCCGCCATGGGCCTCGTGATCGTTCTCATCGCAGCCCTCCTCGGCGTTCAACTGTCGGGTGTTGCTCTCTCTCTTCCCGCCGGATCGTCACTCGAATTGCTCCGTCGAGCCTGGCACTGGCTCGGCACTCCGGCGGGACATGCCTTGCTCTACCCCTTCCGGCTGCTGCTCGCGCCGGTCATGGCGACGACGCTCTCGACCTGGGCCGACGCGATGGGTCCCGCGCTGGCTCTGCTCGGGCTGCATCTGATCTGGGTGATACGGGCTGATCGGGCTTTCGAGGAGGCGGCGCTCGAAGCCAGCCAACGCAGGGCCGAGCTGATGGAGCGTTGGAGACGGGAAGGACGTCCGACGATTCCTCAGGAAGGGCGGGTCCGGTTGAGTCTTCCGTTGAGCCCTTCGGGTCACCCGATACCCGCGCTGGTCTGGAAGAATCTCAGCAAGACCATCCGCGAAGACCGGCCCTCGATGCTCTTTGCGGCGGTGGTGGTACTGGTGGTTGGTGCAGCGATCGGTCTGGTGGGTGACGGTCGAGAAGGGGCGGCCTCGATTCTCTTTGCGCTGGGAGCCTCGTGGGTGGTACTCCTGGTTTTTTTCGGACCGCAATGGATCCGGAACGACCTTAGGGCAGACCTGGCCCGCCTATCGGTACTCCGTACCTTCCCGGTATCGGGGGCGACGCTCATGACCGGCGAGGTAATCTCCTCTGCGGTGGTCCTCTCACTGTATCAACTCATGTTGCTCGCAGTCACCGCCGGCGGTGCGCTGGGCGCGACTCGGCTAGGGTTAACTCCGGGTCACGTGGTCCAGGCGCTGGCCGTGGCCGTGTTTGTCGTCCCGGTCCTCAACGTCGTCGCGATGGGAATCCAGAATGCGGGAGCCCTGCTATTCCCCTCCTGGGTGCGCAGCGACATGCGGCCGGGAGGTGTCGAGGCTCTGGGACAGCATCTGATCTCCGGTACACTCTGCCTTCTGTTGCTCGTCGTGGCTGCACTGCCGCCCGCCGTGATCGGCTACGTCATTGCCCTTCTGGTCTATCCATCGTGGGGTTCGGCCGCTCTGGTTCCGGCGACTCTGCTGGCAGTCGCCGGGCTCCTTCTCGAAGCTTTTCTGCTGCTCGATTGGCTGGGCGGCAGATTCGATTCCCTGGATCTCTCCGAGCTTGCCTGAGCACCGCGACAGCGCCAGCGGATCCAGTCTGGCGACCGCCTGGCTTGGTTACCTCACTTCTAGTAACGCTCCTCGTCACCCTGGCGCCGTATGAATTCCGGGAACCCAATCGGGTCGTCATCTCGCTCGGCATCAATGCAGAGGATGTTCTCGCCAATGTCCTGCTGTTCGTTCCGCTGGGTTTCCTCACGCGCCTCACTCTGGGCCCACGCCGAGGCAATCCCCTCCTCGTATTTGGCCTGGGAGTGGTCCTAAGCGGGCTGATCGAAACCTGTCAGATTTTCCTGCCCGGAAGGTTCGCCTCTCCGATCGATGTGATGAACAATTCGCTTGGAGCCTTGTTCGGTGCCTTGCTGCTGGAGGGTATCGAACACCGAATTCAGCTCACTCCCGGGATGGTGGACCGCCTTGCGCTCGAACTGCCGATGATGGGGCTGCCCTACCTGCTGATACCGCTGCTCTGGGTGAGCAGTTTCGCCAGCAGGAACCAGCCGGGCCGCTGGGTGTTGACCACATTCATCGGCTTGGTCGGCGCCGGTGTACTCTCGAGCGTCCATCGCCACCGCTTCGGACCCGCGGGAGCGATCAGCGCTTCCGGAACCGCCTTGGTTGCAGCACTGGGGTTCCTGGTCGGGGCATTTCCGGGATTCGTGGTGAACCCCGGCTTGCTGGCGCTGAGCACGACTGCGGTGGCGCTCGTGACTGGCCTGCTGTCCCTGATCCCCGGCCGAACCGGAACTGGCGACCGACGATTCGAAGCAGCAGAGCTCAATCGGATCATTCCGGCGTTCTTACTTTACCTCCTCTTGCTCGCTGTGTGGCCTCCGACGCCGCATTCCGCAAGGTGGACTCCGGAATGGGGGCTCGTGCCGGAACTGGATCACGTCTCGACCGACGAGGTCATGAGCCTTCTCGAGTACATCGCGGGCTTTACCCTGCTCGGCTATGCCCTTGCCGCGCGGCGGGGCCGTCGCGAGGAGCCCACAGGTATCCTGGTGTCCCGCACAGCCCTCCTCGGGGCCGGATGTGCCGGGCTTCTGGAATTGGCCTCCGCATTTCACGCCGGAAGCAGAGGAAGTGGACTGAGACTAGCGATGTCGATCGTCGCTGCGGGATATGGCGCGGCATTGTACGCCGCCCAGCGCGCTCACATCAGGACAATTCTTAAGCGATCCTAATCAGAGGAGATTGGCGCGGCTCGGTCAGTTGCCGCCGGTTGACTCGAAATCGACGTAGCGGAAGGCGAGAGTCGGCAAGACAAACAGGGTGAGCAAGGTCGAAGTAGCGAGGCCCCCCAGGATCACGATCGCCATTGGTCCTTCGATCTCGCGGCCGGGATCGCCGCTGCCGATGGCGAGGGGCAGCAATCCGAGGCCGGTCACCGCAGCGGTCATGAGAATCGGTCCCAGCCGTTCGCCGGCGCCGCGCAATGCAGTCGCTGCGTTCCAGGGAGCCCCTTCCCGCCGCACCAGGTGCTCGTAGTGCGACACCAGCATCACCGCGTTGCGGGTCGCGATCCCGAACAAGGTGACGAAGCCAACCATCGAGCCCAGAGACAGCTCTCCTCCGGTTGCGAAGACGGCCAGCACACCTCCGACCAGGGCGAACGGCAGGTTAGCGAGCACAAGAAGCAGTCGGCGTGATTCGCCGAAGGCCAGCCACAGGAGCATGAGAATACCGCCGCCCGCCAACAGGCTGTGCAGGAGCAGCTCCTGGTTGGCGGTGCGCTGAGCGGTCGCGGTGCCCCCCACCTCGGCATAGATCCCACCGGGCAAGTGGATCGCGCGGAGCCGGGACTCCAACTCCCCCGTGAAGCCGCCAACATCACGACCCGCGACGTTGGTGGTAACCGTTTGCACCCGCCTGGCCCCTTGATGTGAGACCTGATAACGCCCCGAGGTCCGGGCGATGGTTGCTACCTCGCTCAGGCTCACCATCCGTCCGCCGGCGCCAACCACGGGCAAGGTTCGCAAATCCTCGGGTCGGGATCGCGCCGCCGAATCCAGGAGCACCACCACATCCGTCGAGCGGTTCCCTTCGAAGGTCTGAGCGACGCGGGTACCGCGAGTCGCGGTTTCGATGGTCGCCAGGACATGATCAGCAGCCAGGCCGGCATTGGCCAACGCTTCGGGATTCAGCCGCACCGTTACGCCAGGAACTACGGGAGGCGGATCGTATTGCACGTCGGACGCCCCGGGTACCGCGCGAATGACTCGGGCGACCTGTTGTGCTGCGTGATCCAGGCTGTCCAGATCCTCTCCGTAAAGCTTCACAACAACTTCGGCGGTCGACCCGGTGAGGGTTTCCTCGATCCGTTCGGTGAGGAAGCCACGGATCGCGAAGCTTACCCCTGGAAAGGGGGCGAGGATGCGACGCATGTCTTCCTGGATGACCTCGGCTTGTTTGCCGTTGAGCGGTTGGAGATCGACTTCGAGCTCGCTGTAGTGCGGTCCCCAGGTGTCTTCCGAAAGCTCCGCGCGGCCGGCGCGCTGCGCGACCGAGCGTACTCGCGGATCCGCGCGGAGCGCTGCCGTCACCATCTGTCCCAACCTCACCGACTCGTCGAGCGAGCTGCCCGGCACGGCGGACATGTGGACCACGTAGTGCCCCTCGTGGAACTCCGGCAGGAACCGGCTGGCGAAGAACGGAAGGGTGAGGCCCGCCCCGGCACAGAGGACGATCGTGGCGAGCATCACGGAGGCAGGCCGGTGCAGCAGGTCGGCGAGAGCTCGTTCGAAGCGGAGCCGCAACCATGCCAGAAAGCGTGATTGATGATCGCGATGACCGCGGCGCGCCAGGAGGAGGAGCGATAGCGCGGGAGTCACGGTGAGAGCCACTACCAGTGAAGCCAGCGTCGCCAGGATGTACGCCAGACCGAGCGGACGGAACAAGGCCCCCTGGACGCCAGACAGCATCAATACCGGCAGGAAGACCAGTGCCACGATGAAGGTCGCGTAGACCACGCTTCCCCGAACCTCGAGCGAGGCGGCGATGACGACATCACCCAGGGGTCGAGCCGCGGCGGCATCCCGGTTGAGTCGGAGACGACGGGCGATGTTTTCGACGTCGATGATGGCGTCGTCCACCACCTCGCCGAGCGCGATGGCCAACCCGCCCAGCGTGAGAGTGTTGACTCCAATGCCGAAGGACTTAAGGACTACGATCGCGGCCAGCAGCGAGAGCGGGATAGCGCCGAGGGAGATCGCGGCTGCTCCGACATCGGCGAGGAAGACGAACAGGACCACCGCCACCAGCAGCGCACCCAACAGGAGCGCCTCGGTGATGTTCCGCAGGGCGAGGTCGATGAAGGTCGCGGGCCGGAACAGGTCGGGATGCAACGTCAGTCCGGCCTGTTCAATTGCCGGTGCCAGATCGGAAAGAGATCGTTCTACGGCACCGGCCACTTCCTTGGTGTTGGCGCCGAACTGTGCCGACACGACGATGACTGACCCCAGCTCCCCGTTGATGGTGCCTTCGCCGAACCGGGGCGCCGCCCCTTCAACCACCCGACCGAGATCGCCGAGCCGAAGAATCGCACCGCCCTGCTCCTTGACCACGCTTCGAGCGAGTGCGGCCGGGTCGAGCAGCTGGCCTTCGGTCCGGACGATGATCCGCTGGTTCGCGTCGTCCATGACGCCGGCTCCGCGGACGCCGGTCGCGGAACGCGCCGCCTCCAGAACGTCCTGCATGCCGATACCGTAGGCCCGAAGACGCTCCGGGTTCACCTGGATCTGGAGTTGGCGGACATCCCCGCCAAACACTGCCACCTTCGCAACACCGGGCGTGGCCAGGAGTCTTGGGCGCAGAGTCCAGTCCACGAAGGTTCGCTGGTCCATTCGCGAACGGGTCTTCGAGGTGATCCCGATCATCAAGACGGTGCTCGACGAGGATGTGAGCGGAGCCAGGATGGGTGGTTCGATCGCGGCAGGCAGCCGTCCCGACACCTCTCCCAATCGCTCGGCCAGCATCTGCCGCGCCTGATAGAGGTCAACCCCGTCGGCAAGGATCGCCGTGATGACCGACAATCCCTGGATCGACTGCGACCGAACCAGGGCAATTCCCGCGACGCCGTTGATCGCGTCTTCCAGGGGCTTGGTGACGAGTATCTCCACCTGCTCGGGGGAGAAGCCCGGTGCTTCGGTTTGAATGGAGACTTGGGGCGGCGCGAATTCGGGGAAAACGTCGAGTGTCGCCCGGCTCAGCGTGTGGAGGCCATAAATCAGCAGTGCCAACGCCACGCCGAGGACGATCCCCGGCCGGCGGACCGAGAAGCGGACCAGGGCCGCGAGCATCAGGCTTTCACTCCCCTACTTCTTCCCCGACCGTTATGCCGGCCCGGAATTCCTCGGAGAGAAGTTGGCCGGCGCCCTGGGTAACGACGCGATCACCCGGTTTGAGACTTGAGACAATCCAGCCGCCGGGAACCGGCCGGCCGGTGGATACGGCGGTGCGGAGATATTTGCCCGGCTCCTGCTCGAGATAGACCCATGCGAGGCCTTCCCACTGCACCACACATGATGCAGGCACCTGAACTCCGGGACTCGATGCCCCGCCACTAGGCACGAAGCCCACAACCGCTGTTCCCGGCCGGGTGTTGGGCCAGGCCGAGTGTACTCGGTAGAGGTAGGCCGGGCGCCTCGTAACAGGGTCGGCATCGACGGCGGCGCCGATCAGATCGGCGGTGACTCGCTGGCGCTCCTGACCGAGCCGGGCCAGCGGAATCGTACGCGGAGGAGAGGCAGGGGCCTCATCCCGCCAAGCCAGGCGGGCCAAGGGATGCTCGAAGTCCACGATCACGAGAATCTCCTGTCCCGCTGCGACCTGCTCTCCAGGCTGGGCGGAGACTCGAATCACTTCACCGCTTCGCGGGATGGTCAGAGGCTTGGCGTCGGAGACCTGTGCCACCTCCTCCCCCGCGTGAACCTGCTGGCCGAAGGCAGGCCAGGGACGTCCTGTTGCAGACAGTCGTCCGGCGAGGGGAGCGCGCAGGGTCGAGGTGCCCTGAGGATCCGAGACGATCTCGCCGGTCAGGGTCAATTCACTGACGGCGCGGCCAGAGGCCAGAACTGTCGTCTTGAGTCCAATCCGGCCGATAGTAACGCTGTCGAGGGTAACCAACCCCGGGCCGTGACCTTCTGTCGCCTGACCAACCTGCCCGGTGTACTCCTCGCTGTTTTCCTCCGCCGTGCGGTGTCGGAGGTAGCCGGTCACGAGCACTGCTGCGAGTGCCACCAAGGCCAGCAGGAAGATGGCGCGCCCTCGCATCAGCGATCCCTTTCCCCAACGGGTTGTCCCCGCGGATAGTCGGTTGGATCGGGCCAGCGGGATGGGGAGTCTTCGTCGAGCCAAACGCCAAGCGCCGACTCGAGCGCCAGACCAGCCTCGGCCTGACCGACTCCCGCGATGAGCTGTGAACGCTGAGCGGTCGTGACCAAGACTCCCGCGGAGGCGACATCGAGGCGGGAGGTTTCTCCACGCTCAAAGGATTCGGAAACCAGTTTGAACTGCTCGGCAGCTACCGCAGCGAGCGAATCGGCTGCCGCCAGCCGGCCCACGCCACCGCCACACGCAACGAGGGCAGCATCGAGCTCGCTCAGCACCAGTTCCTGCTGTTCCGTGAACCTGGCTCCCGCCACGGTGCGATTGGCCTCGGCTTCGGCGATGGGACCCCGGTTCTTATTGAGCAACAGACTGGGCAGGCCGAACAGCAGGGTCCACTTGTTCTCACCGTGATCGAAGAACATGCCGGGTCCCAGCTGCAGATCGGGGTACTGCCTCGCGACTTCGAGCCGAACTCTCGCCTCCGCCGCGGCATAGGCCGCCTGCGCCTCGCGAAGCTCCCATCGGGAAGCGAGGGCCAGCCGCTGCAAGCTGTCTCGAGGTATCCGGTTCACGACGTCACAGCCGACGGGGCTTTCGTCTGCAACGGGTGGCACCTGTCCCGCGGGGAGAAAGGTGGCGCGCCCCACGCCCGCTCTCGCGGCGTAGAGATCTGCCGTAAGCGAGCTGGCATCGAAGCTTCCCTGCTGCACGTCGGCGTCGATCCGGGCAAGCTCGGTGCGGGAGACGGCGCCTTCAGCGTAACGCGCCATCGCCAGCGGCCGGAGTTGTCGCAGGGCTGAATCAAGACTTGTCCCAGCCTCGGCGCGATGCTGCGCGGCCAGGAGTTCAAACGAAGCCCGTCGCGAGTTGTCGACCGTGTGCCACGCGCGAGCCCGGAGAGCGGCCTCTGATTCCAAAGTCCGGGCGCCGGCCTCCGCGATTCGTGCTCCCCGCTTGCCACCAAGCTCGAGTGTGAGCACGACGTTGAAACCCACGCCCCAGGGATCTCCGGTGCGGTCTCCCGAGTAGGTGTGCTCCAGATTTCCCTGGACGCCGGGCTGGGGCCTGGCACCCGCGGTGATCTCCCCGGCTTCGACTGCCTTCCATTCGGCCCGGGCTCGGTCGAGGGCCGGATCATAGTAGAGTGCGACGAGCGCCAACTGCCGGGAGGTCCACGATGAATCTTTCGGAGACTCACCCGCTGCAAGGAGGTAGGTCCGGAGTCCAGAATCCTCCAGCGTTCGGAGGGCGTACTGCGCCGGCAGCGCCTCCGGGTCGAGAGGCGCTGCGTGGTAGCGGGCGCATCCGAAGATGAACACGCATAACCCCAAGCCCAACCGTGGGGCTCGGCCAGGTTCCAGGCGTTCTGGTGGTCCGCTCAAAGGTCTCCGGAAGGCGGCTTCTGCTCAACCCCTGGGATGGAACTGTCGATGCACGGATCTCAAGTACTCCCGATCGACGTGAGTGTAAATCTGCGTGGTGGACAAGTCCGCGTGACCCAGCATCTCCTGCACGGCGCGCAGATCGGCCCCGCCTTCCAGCAAATGGGTCGCAAAAGTATGGCGCAACGTGTGGGTTGTCACGCGCTTCCGGATTCCCGCGTCGCGTGCCCGGGCCTTCACGATGCCCCACGCTCCCACCCGAGAAAGCGGCTGGCCTCGCGCGTTGAGCAGCACTCGGTCCTTGCTCTTCCCGCGGTCAAGGCCGGGGCGGATCTGGTGCAGGTAGACTGAAACCGCTCCGATCACCTTCCGTCCGACCGGGACCAGCCGCTCCTTGGAACCCTTACCGAGAACGCGGACCAGGCCTTCGTTGAGCCAGAGGTTGTTCAGCGTAAGGCCGCATAGCTCGGAGACCCGCAGCCCGGCGCCATACCCGAGTTCCAGGAGGGCGCGGTCCCTCCACGCCAGGGGCTCTTCAACGCGAGGGGCTGAAAGAATGGCCTCCATGTCCGGCACGCTGAGGGTATCGGGAAGTTTCCGCCCTCGTTTCGGGGTCTCGAGCCGGTCGGAGGGATCGCCAGACACGAGCCCTTCGCCGACGAGGAAGCCGAAGTAGGTCCGCACGGCAGAAACCTCGCGCCGAATCGTAGCCGCGCTGAGGCCGAGGTCTTTCAGGGCGAAAACGAAATCGCGCAGCAGCGCCCGGGAGATTGCCGACGGCCCGCTCACCTTACGCCCCACCGCGAACTGGGCCAGCCGGCGGAGGTCTCGCAGGTAGTTCTCGACCGTGTTCCCGCTGCTGCCGGCCTCGAAGCTCAGGTAGTCTCGAAACCGGTCCAGATGGAACTGGCGGTCCAAGTCGGGCGGCCGTTTCAGGATACGCCTCAAAGTGAATCGTGTGTCAGCGAATGCGAATAGCCTGTGTCAGGGAAATTCGACTAGACGCTGAATGGGGGAGACCCATATTCGACTGGCTATGACAGTTTGACCGAACCTCGCTGAAATGACTCCAGGATCGAGACTTAATAGATAGCCGAGGCAGAACTACTCTGCAGGAGGGTCACGTGAACCGTCGTACCATCGTTCTTGTCTGCTGCCGTTGCGGTACTTGGCGGATGTATGAGCGAGAACGAACCTACCGCCCCCGCGTCCCAGGCGTCCGACGCGACCCTTCCCATAGGCGGCGTACCGAACCGCTACATCATCACTCTTCGGCAAGGCAGCCGGGACATTCAGTCGGAGGCAACCCGGCTGAGCAAGGACCATCGTGGCAGGGTGACGGCCGTCTACGAAAGCGCCCTGCGCGGCTTCGCGGTGGAGATGCAGCCGTCCGACATCGCGGAACTCAGAAAAGACCCTGAGGTGGCCGCTATCGAGCCCGATCAGATCGTGAGCATCTCAGGGACCCAATCCCCTGCACCGTCCTGGGGTCTGGACCGGATAGACCAGCGCAACCTGCCGCTCAGCCACAGCTACACTGTCGGACCCAATGGCAGCGGCGTCCACGTCTACATCATCGACACCGGAATCCTGCGCACCCACGTGGACTTCGGAGGGCGCGCGGTATTCGGCTTCGATGCGATCCAGGATGGCAACGGCATGACCGATTGCCATGGCCACGGCACCCACGTCGCCGGAACAGTGGGTGGCGCGACCTACGGAGTTGCGAAGGCCGTAAGGCTTCACGCAGTGCGAGTGCTCGATTGCACCGGGTCCGGTCTGATTTCTCAAGTCATCGCCGGGGTCAACTGGGTGACGTCGCACCGCATCAAGCCGGCGGTCGCCAACATGAGCCTGGGTGGCGGTTTCTCGCAGGCCTTGAACACCGCGGTTGCCAATTCGATCAAGGCGGGCGTCAGCTACACCATCGCCGCGGGCAACAGTAACCTGGACGCGTGCACGGTGTCCCCGGCAAGCACTCCGGCGGCGATCACCGTCGCAGCCTCGGACAGCAACGACGTGCGGGCCAGCTTCTCCAACCTCGGCACCTGTGTGGATCTGTTTGGACCCGGTGTCGCGATCACGTCCGACTGGAACGCCAGCAATACCGCCACCATGGTGTTGAGTGGCACCTCGATGGCCGCCCCCACGCTGCCGGGGTGGTGGCGCTCTATCTCCAGACTCACCCGACGGCCACGCCGGCCAACGTCCGGTATGCTCTTGCCAGCACGCGCGACCGGGGGCCTCATCGGCAGCGCCGGAATCGGGACGCCGAATCTGCTGCTCTTCACCGGCCTGTTCGGCACCACTCCGGGCAACTTGCCGCCGCTCGCCAAGTTCGACTTCACCTGCACGGCTCTGGGATGCGACTTCGACGCCCGGTCATCCCAGGACGATCAGGGAGTGGTTTCACAGAGCTGGGCCTTCGGCGACGCGACCAACGGCTCGGGCATCCAGCCGCATCACAATTACGCTGCCGGGGGAACCATCACCGCTCGCGCTGACAGTTCAGGACGCGAGCGGCCTGACCAGTTCGCTGACCAAGACGTTTACGCTCCCCGCTGCCGGTGGGCGCGCCGGGAATCCTCCAGTCGCGAACTTTATCGCGTTTCCGAGTGGTGGAACCGTGGACTATGACGCTTCCTCTTCGACCGACGATGTCGGGATCGGGAGCTACAAGTGGGACTTTGGAGATGGCAAGTCGGGTAGCGGAAGACTGCGTGACCCACGTCTACTCGGCACCAAACCAGTTCTATACGGTCACGTTGACGGTGTTTGACGTGGCGGGGCAGAGTTCGCAGAAGTCGTTTCAGGTGTTCCCGAACTCGCACTGACGCGGCGGCGGGCCTCCGCGAGGTCATCGGGGGTCATGCCGAGCAGATCGGCGGCGCGGTGCATCAGCCGGTTCTCATGCCGGCTGATGACGCCGTCGGACGAGACGATGCGCAGCAGAAGGTCGGCCAGCTCGAGGCGCGCCGCCAGGTCGTAACGCTCCGTGAGCAATGTGCGCAGCTCGGCCGTGTCTTTCAGCGTCGCGGTATCGGCGCCTTCGGCAGTGTTCGTATGACGGCTCGGCGAGGCTCCACTCGGAGCGTAGTCGGGCCTCGATCGCGAGCAGGTCTTCTCGCGGAATCTGCTTGTCCCCCTGAGCCAACTCGAACAAGACGGTCGCGGCCCCGGCAGAGGCAGTTGGGTCCTTACCGCCGGCGCCGGCCCGGGCCAGAGCTTCCTGAAACCGGCTCCGCAGTCGGTCATGCCGCGTGCGGCGGCGGCGAAGCAGCATCCAGAGAACCAGTCCGACCAGCAGCAGGCCGCCGATGATCGCCAGGGTGCGATTGAGACTGGAGACGAGGCGGTTGATCGCCTCCCATTCCTCGCCCAGCTGAACTCCGACGTAGACCAGGAATCCGTACCAGAGTGTGGCGGCCGCCGAGATCGGGATCAGCGCCTTGGCCGGCGAGAGATTCGCCAGTCCGGCGAAGGGGGCAACGAACGAGCGAAAGCCTGGCAGGAGCCGGCTGATGAAGATTCCGGCGATCCCGAACCGCAGGTACTCCCGCTCCATCCACACAATCGCGGCCGGAGGCAGCAACCGGCGTCCGGTACGGCTCGCGAGAAACGCGGGCCCAAACCTCCGGGCCAGACCGTAGACCGGCGACCGTCCCCAGCAGGTTCACCCCGATGCGTGATTCCGAAGACTGCCCACGGATCAATGACGCCGTTATGGCTCAGGAAGGCGCCCAGCGCCACGATCACGTCGCACGGGGCGGGCGGAAAGAAATTCTCCACGAACGCCGCGAGGGCGATGATGGAGTAGACCGCTAGCGGGGACAGCTCGGTCAGACTCTGCAGGAACTGCTCGATCAGAACGCCTCCACCGTCGCCACCGCAATGACGGCGACGCCCTCGCCGCGTCCGATGAATCCCATCCCCTCGTTGGTCTTACCCTTTATCGAGAGGGCCGAAGGGGCTATACCGGTGGCCTCGCTCAAGGTGGCGATCATGGCCGGCGCGTGCGGTCCGATCCTGGGTTGTTCAGCGATCACCGTGACATCGGCCTGGACCGGGCGGAAGCCGCGGCCACGGACCATTTCACAGGCGGTGCGGAGCAAGCCGATCGAATCGGCGTCTTTCCACTGAGGATGGCTGTCGGGGAAGAGTTTCCCGATGTCACCGCAACCCGCGGCCCCCAGGATGGCGTCGGTGAGCGCATGGGCCACCGCGTCGGCGTCGGAGTGACCTTCCAGTCCCAATTCGGAGGGTATTCGTTGTCCGCCCAAGTATGAGGAGCCTGCCCGGTACCAGGCGGTGCGAGTCATACCCGATTCCCACCCGGATCGCAGGGCGATTCACGGGTGGCCCGCCTTCCTCCCCGGTCACGCCGCCACCATCTCCTCGATGATGGAATAGTCCTGCCGGCGGCGGCGGGCGGTGTACCCGGCATCCCGGATGATCCGCTCCATTTCCTGCACCGTCGTGCGGTAGGTCGTCCCGGCGGAAGAGACGACGTTTTCCTCCATCATGAGGCTGCCGTAGTCGTTGGCTCCGAAGCGAAGCGCCACCTGTCCCACCTTGTGTCCCATGGTTACCCAGGAGGACTGCAGGTTCGGAACGTTGTCACAGATGATCCGCCCCATCGCAAGGGTGCGCAGGTAAGTCACCGCATCGGTCTTGGGCTGATCGGCCATCTCGGTGCCATCAGGCTGTAGCGGCCAGCAGATGAAGGCAGTGAAGCCTCCGGTACGCGCTTGAAGCTCCCGGACGCGGAACAGGTGCTCGATGCGGTCGGCATTGCTCTCGCCGAGGCCGTACATCATGGTGACCGAGGTCTTCATCCCCTGCTTGTGGGCTTCTTCCTGGACTCCGAGCCATTCCTCGGTCTGGGCCTTCTTCCTGGCGACCCGTTCTCGGACAGAGTCCACCAGGATCTCGCCGCCGCCGCCTGGAATCGAGTCGAGGCCCGCCTCACGGAGCTGGCGAACCACCTCCGACACCGGCATCCGGAACCGCTCGCTGAAGAACACCACCTCACTGGGTGAGAACCCGTGGATGTGAATGGGGTGGTGCTGCTTGATGTATCGCATGAGGTCCAGATACCACTCGAACGGGATGTAAGGATTGTGCCCGCCCTGAAGCAGGATCTGAACGCCACCAATCGCCTTGCACTCGTCCACCTTTGCCCCGATCTGCTCGAAGCTCAGCACGTAGCCTTCGTTGTGCTTTGGCCGCCGGTAGAACGCGCAGAACTTGCAGTCGGCGACGCAGACGTTGGTGTAATTGATATTGCGGTCGATGATGTAGGTGACCGTGTTCTCCGGATGGTGGCGCCACCGCTCGGCGTCGGCCAGGCGACCCAGCTCGAGCAGATCGGCTTTCTCGTACAGCTCGAGATAGTCTCTGAATTCGGTGGAGTCGCGGTCGACGTGTGTCATAGGTCGATGGTCGATGGTCGAGTGGTCTCTTCGAGCGCCAATGCCCTAAGCCGCCGTAATGAACGACAATGATCCGTCAGGCACGAGACCGTCCTGAGCCAAGCGCCTGAAGAAGTCTGTGAGTCCCGCGAGATGGCGGTAGGACAGTGCGTAGTCCAGAGTCGCCGAGATATTCCCGGCACACCCGTTCCGCAACTCCGCTTCCTCGCGCCGCATCACGGGCTAGCTCGTCAAGGTGTTCCAGCCCCCACGCGCGGGAACGGATCAGTCCGGCGTGAACCTGCTGGACCAGGTCAAGTTGGGCATCACGACGTGCGGCCCATACCGCGAACACGAACGGGAGCCCGGTCCAGGCTTTCCATTCGGACCCGAGATCTACCCGCTCCTGGTAACCGTGCCCGGCGCCCAGCATCAGTGCGGCATCGCCGATGACCAGCACCGCGTCGTGGGGCAGTCCCTGCAGGGACTCGAGGTCTCCGGCTTCGGCACGCGCCGTAGCGAAGTGGGGTCTGATTCCCCAGCGGTGACGGCAGAACAGCTCCAATAGGAGCACGCTGGTCCGGGACGAGGCCGAGAGGAGAATGGTCCTTCCATCCAGCTCCTTGATCGGGCGGCGGGAGAACAATGCCACGCTGTGCACCGGGCCATCGCAGGAAATGGCGAGATCGGGGAGCAGTTGGTACGCCGCGGCATTGCGGGCGTATTCGACCGCGGACACGACACTCACGTCCAGCGCGCCAGCCGCCAGCAGATCGTTCAGCTCGGAGGCTGTTCCAGTGACGCAGGCAGCAGGAACCCGCTCCAGTCCGCGATCGATCGCGCCGTAGATCGGATAGCAGTTGATCCAGGGGATTCTGCCGAGCCGCAGCGACGAAGCAGTCGTCACGCGGCGTGCACCACTGGAGCGCTGGCGCCGAGGCCGAGGGGGCGGTCAGGCGGCGTCTCGTCGAAGGTCTCTCGCACCGGCTGATAGAGGCTGTCCCGCTCCACCGGGCGCTTTCCCGCGCCGCGAATCAGGCGCACCAGCTCGAAATAGGGCATGTGCATCTGGGTCTGGGCACCGGCCTCGTGATAGATCCGCTCGTAAACCACGGTGCCCTCGACGTCGTCGCAACCGAAGCTCAGCGCGAGCTGCGACAGGAAGGGCGTCACCATTGGCCAGTGGGTCTTAACGTGCGGGATGTTGTCCAGGAAGAGTCGTGCGACAGCGATGTTCTTGAGGTCCTGGTAACCCGTGGTGGCGGTTCCCACCCGGCCCAGCTCCTCACCCAGCTCGTTGTGATCCGGGTGGTAGGCCAGCGGAATGAAGGTGAGGAACCCGCCAGTTTCGTCCTGCAGCACACGCAAGGCTTCGAGGTGTTCCACCCGGTCCGCCGCCGTCTCCACGTGGCCGTAGAGCATGGTGCAGTTGGTCGGGATGCCGAGCTCGTGGGCAACGCGATGGACCCGAAGCCACTCCTGGCCCGTGAGCTTGCGCTCGGCGATGGTGGCCCGAACCGCTGTGCTGAATACCTCCGCACCCCCGCCAGGAAGGCTGGTCAATCCCGCCTCCCGCATCGCGGTGAGCACCTCGCGCTCGGAGACCTTTTCGATTCTCGCGAGATGGGCGATCTCGACCGCAGTGAGCGCCTTGATATGAACCGAGGGGTGACGCTCCTTGAGTCCCCGGATCATGTCGGTGTAGTAGCTCAGCCGGAGCTTGGGGTGCAGCCCGCCGACGATGTGGAACTCGCGGGTCGGTGTCCCCTGCGCCTGATCAGCCTCCGCGTAAACCTCCTCCAGCGAGCGGGTGTAGGCTCCGTCTTCGCGGGGCATCCTTGCGAAGGAGCAGAAGGTGCACGTGTTCCGCAGGACGCAGACGTTAGTGGGGTTGATGTGCTGATTGGCGGAGAAGAAGACCCGGTCGCCGTTCTTCAGCTGCGTTGGCGTAGGCCGCGAGGCTACCGAGCCCGAGCAGATCTGCTGTTTCGTAGAGCGCCAGAGCGTCGGCGCGGTCGAGCCGCTGGCCGTTGAGGACTTTCTCTCCGACCGGGACCAGAGCTGGATCCCGAAATTGAGCGAGCTGGACCGAGGCCGGCATCGTATGTCCTTGAAGTAAAGCCACTTAAACACGGCGCTTCAATTTACCTACCGGGACGGGCCGGGTGCCACCCCCTAGAACGCCTCGCCTATGCCGAGGCTCAGCCCTTGCCCGCCGAAACTGGTGAAAGTGTAATCCATCCTGAGATTGAGGGCGTCGCGCTTGTTGATGTTGAATCGGAGCCCTCCGCCATAGGTGTACTTCATCTCATCCCCCAACGTGGCGCCGTTGGAGCCAAATACATTGCCCGCCGCACCGAACACGACGGCGCCGAATCGCTTCCACACGTGCACCCGATAGTCGGCCTGGGCGATCAACTCATGCCGGTCGCGAAAGCGTCCGAGGTACACGCCGCGCATCACGACCTGGGTGGTGACGTTACTGATCTGTGCCATGGTCTGAATCGGAACCTCGGCTCCATTGAACTGGCCATACAGGTTCAATGCGAGCACGTGATTCCTCTTGCTATCGAGGGGGACGTACTGTCGCGCGTCGAACAGCAGGTAGGGGTAGTCGTACTCGCTGCCCAGGATCTGGAGGTTGGCCAGGACATCCACGACTACGAAATGTCCCCTGGTGGGCGTGAAGAACGAATTTCGAGAGTCGGTCAGCGCGGAAACTCCGAGACCGGAGCTGGTGGAACCGTCGCCCCCGTGGAGTGACGAGGGAATCAGCGCTGGAATACGAAAGTCGACTGCCCACGCGGCATGCAGCCGATAATACGGCCCCAGATACAAGGTGGCTCCGACCTTCCGGAGCGCCTTGGCCTCGAAGTGCAGCACCTTCTGATCCATCCGATTGGTGTCGCTAGGGTCGGTGAGTGGCCCGATCCCGTAGTAATCGGTTGGAACGTAGCCGGTCAGGATCCTGCTATTGAACCACCAGCGGTTGTGCAGCGTGAAGAAATCGTTGTCGAGACTGACGACCCACTGCCCTGCCGTGGTGATCGAGAATCCGGCCGAGAAATTTGACGCCCTGGTTGCCGAATCGTAGGCGCTCTCGCCGGTCTTGAACTGGATCTGCCCGCCGGCCCCGAAGATGAACTTGGTCGTCGGGCTATAACCCACGAAGGGAAGCCCGAAGATCTTGTTCTTGTAGCGCTGCGGCGCGGTCAGGGAATCCGCAGTGCTGTCTACCGAAGCTTTGGGAAGCGAATCGGCGGTCGGGTCCTGCGCGGCAAGTGCCGCCGCTCTGACAGTTCCGTTGGCTGCCAAGGCCAGCCAGGCCGCGAAGCGACGACTCACCCGGGAACTCCCGCGCTCAGGTCCACCGAAGGGAGAAAGCTCGGAGCGCGCCGCTGCTTGGTCGCCTGCTCGTAGGCGTAGGCCATTCTGATCAGGGTTCCTTCCTGCCAAGGCTTGCCAATCAACGAAAGACCGACCGGCAGGCCGAAGATGTATCCGGCCGGAACGCTGATGCTGGGATAACCGGAGACCGCAGCCGGCGTCGAGCTGGCGCCGAGGAAGTGGTCGCCGTTGACGAGATCAGTAGGCCAGGCGGGGTGGCCGGTCGGCGCGACAAGGGCGTCCAGTTGGTGCTTGGAGAAGAGCGGATCCAGGCCGGAAGAGCGAGACAGCTTCCGGCACTTGGCCAGCGCGTCCTTGTAGGCCTTCTCGGTCAACGGACCTTTGGCTTCAGCCTGGATCATGGTCTCCTGCCCAAAGAACGGGAGAACCCGAGCCTTCTCCTTCTCGTTGTAGGAAATCACCTCGGCGAGCGTGTGTACGGGGGCATCCGGACCCAACTTCGCGAGATATGCGTTGAGGCCCGCCTTGAATTCATAAAGCAGCACCTCGAATTCGGCGGCGTCGTACTCTCCCGCGTGAGGAAGGTCGCAAGGATCGACGATGGTTGCCCCCTGGCGCGCCATTTCGCGAATCGCCTCCTCGATTACGGTATCGGTGGCGGTGTGATATCCGAAGAACAGCTTGCGTGGTACCCCGATTCGGGTCCCTTTGAAACCATCGGACTGTAGAAACCGGGTGTAGTCGGTCCCGGCCTGGCTCGAGCTGGCTGCGGTTGCTCCGTCGGCTGGATCGACGCCGGCCAGAGCGCCAAGAAGTACGGCTGCGTCTGCAACTGATCGGGCGAGTGGGCCGGCGGTGTCCTGGCTCGCTGAAATCGGGATTATCCCACTGCGGCTCACCAACCCCAGAGTCGGCTTGATTCCAACCAGGCCGTTCGTCGAGGCTGGACAGACAATGGAGCCGTCCGTCTCGGTTCCCACTGCCACCGCGCTGAGATTCGCCGAGACGGCCGCACCGGAGCCGGAGCTTGAGCCGCAAGGATTGCGGTCAAGCACGTACGGGTTGCGGCATTGCCCTCCCCTGCTGCTCCATCCGCTGGTCGAGTGGTTGGAGCGAAAGTTGGCCCACTCGCTCATGTTGGTTTTCCCCAGGATTACAGCCCCAGCCGCCCGAAGCCGCTCCACAAGAAACGCGTCCTTCGGAGCATGGGACCCCTCGAGGGCCAGTGAGCCGGCTGTGGTCTGCTGGCTGTCGCCGGTATCGATGTTGTCCTTGAGGAGCACCGGGATTCCGTGCAACGGCCCGCGTGGCCCGCGCTCCTTTCGTTCCCGGTCCAGCGTGTCCGCAATGTCGAGCGCACCTTTGTTCGTTTCCATGAGCGCACCGAGATTCGGACCTTTGCGGTCTACCGCTTCAATCCGCCCGAGATAGGCCTCCGCAATGCTCCGGGCGGTCCATTTCCCGCTCTCCATCCCTTCTTGTAGTTGTTTAACTGAGACCTCCTCAAGCTCGAATCCATCATGACTTAGCCGAGGTCTGTCCTCCTGAGGTGACGCATGAAGGGGGGCGGGCACGGAATTGGCTAGCGAGGTAATGCTGACCCCGATCGCGGCCCGCACGAAAGTGCGTCTGGACAACGGATTTCCGACGGCCGACTCGGCGATGGGCAGAGCAGTCATGGTATCCCCGGGTAGTGATGCGTTCCGATGTGGGTGGTGGATGGGACGGCAGGGAAAGTGGAACGTATTCAGGGTTCAGACCCAGAAACCGGCGGACAAATGTACCGAATACGGTTACCCTCAGGCGAACAAGCCGTCTTCCGGACCGTTGAGGAGCTAACGCTCGCGGTTCAGTCGGGCGTTGTTGGGCCCACGGCCGAAGTCTACCTTCCAGACGCCAATCGCTGGATGCAGATGGAATCGCATCCGGACTTTCAGGCCGCCCGGGTCGATCCGGCGCCCGCCGAGAGCCCGGCTGAGAGCCCGTCTCTACCGCAGCCTGTTACTCAACCGCCAGTGAGCCTGGCCCCGATTCCGCTCGGGGAGACGGCTCCCCCGCCGAGTCCACCAGCACCGACACAACTTTCCGCGCCGAGCGCTCCAACTATTCCGGTGGAGCAGCCGACGCGAGCCTCCGCAGAGGCCCCCGAAGCCGGGTCGACGGCGACGCCGCAGACCCCGCCTCCTCTGCCCACAAGCGTGTTCATGACCCGCGCGCGCAAGCTACGAGAGATGCTCTCGATGCATCTGGGACTGCTTCTCGTGATCGGCGCCAGCGTTCTGCTCACGATCTACGTGGCCAGGAACGGCAAGCGGTTGCTCGCGGCGGCGCATGAGGGGATGACGCCTCCCGCGAGTGCTACACCTGCACCAGCGCCAGCTCCAGCGCCCATTGCCGCGGTCGAAAAGGCATCTGCGGATAGCGCAGCGGCCGAACTCGAAAGAGCCGGAATCCCCAGGCGTGACACGCCAAGGCGGGAGCGAGAAACGCTCGCGGCCGCGCCCACGCTCGATTCCTACGAGACTGGTTACGCCGAAGCGCGGGACGAGCTGGAAGACGCCCTGGACTATATCCGCTTCGACCACGTCTTCGCCCCGGTCCGGTTGAAAAGCGCGGAGGCGGTCCGGATCACCCGCCGGTCAATCGCCGCGGCTGGCAACATCGTCAGCACCTACCGGGCG
Organism: uncultured Gemmatimonadales bacterium; assembly: GCA_963833365.1. Classification (GTDB taxonomy): domain Bacteria; phylum Gemmatimonadota; class Gemmatimonadetes; order Gemmatimonadales; family GWC2-71-9; genus DATBGE01. Next base: position 99,125 of record CAWHXS010000002.1, on the reverse strand, counting down.
CGAGAGGTCATGCTGGAACAAACAGTTGGGGCGACTCGTTCCCCAACCCGGTCTCAGCGGGAGAGTTATGAGGCAGGAGCGGCCGTGCGGGACATGCTCGAAGACAGTGATAGCCTTTATGCCCTGCTGACGTCTCAACAGGGCCGGTATTCGCTGCAGGAAGGCTCGATCTCCTTTACCAACCCCACTGCGGCCACGATATGGAACCGGGTTCGGGGCCGTCTCCTCGGTACGGCTCAGGCGTGGCACGACTCGACCGGCACCGCCGCCGCGGTAACCGTGCCTCATGTGGTCCACGCCCTCACCAACCCGCCTCCCCCACTCGCCAAATAGCAACATTTCCAGCGCCTCGCCCCCCACAGGCCACGGCGCTATACTCAAGGGCAGAGAGAGGTTACCGGCTATTGCCCTTGGGACCGCATGTATCGTATCCGCCTGGCTACTGGCGAAGAAGCCGTCTTCCGCTCCATTGAGGAGCTTTCCGTCGGCATTGCGAGTGGCGTCATTGCTCCGGACGCCGAGATCTACCACAAGCAGTCCCGTAGCTGGTTACCCATCCGGACCCATCCGGACTATCAGGCTGCCCTCGAGCAACGCCCCATAGCGCTAGAAGAGCCGGACACGACGCAGGAGAGTTCCGCCGCACCTCCCGAAGAATCATCAGAACCAGAGCTGGTCACCTCCTCGGAAGGAGGTCTCTCTGCAGCTCCCCAGCGGGATAGCTCATCGGAAGAGAATTCCCTGGAGCAATTTCCTATCGAACTTGGCCCGCCGCGGCTGGCTCCCGTTATCCAGATGGAATCCCGAAGCGGGCGGGAGCTACTGCTCAAGCGGAAGAACCCCACTCCCCTCATGATCGGAATGGGGGGGGCCGCCGCGGCGGTGATAGTGGTCGTCCTGTTCGTGCTCCCCCGGCCCACAACGCCTATTCCCGAGGCGACCAAGCCACCCAACATCGGGGCCAGTCACCCCGATCCTCTCCCCCTGACGCCTAACGCTGCCCCGACCATTGTTGAATCCCCGGCGACGGCGCCTGCCGAATCGGTCCGCAGGGTCGGACCCCAGATTCCAACACCCGAGGAGTTGGCCGTGCGGCGAGACTTGGCCCGGGATCGGCAGGTCAACGCCCTCGATCAGGGAATCGCCAAGCTGGCATTCACCCGGCTCTTCACTCCGTCCAGACTCTCCACCTCCGACAGCGTTCGACTTACCCGGCGAGCGATCGGGCCGCTGCGAACGATGCTGACCCAGTACCGAACCTCCGTCGCGGAGATCGACATCACCTACCAGGACTCCGCGGAGCGGCTGGGCGCGAGCGGCGTCTGGCCGGTTGGGGCACTGACCAGCTGGAAGGCAGCGGGACCCGCTGGTGAGGACAAGGAGGAAGTGGCGCAAAGCGACAGCCTGCTCGGTGCGATCGATCGCCTCTTCGCTCTCCTCGCCGAGGAAGATGGGAAATACCAGAGCAGCGAGGAGTCCATTTCCTTCAGTAACGCTTCCGCCGCCGCGGACTACGACGGGATTCGGAATCTGATCGAACACCTGACGGAGTTCGACTCAACCGCTACCCCCTCTCACGCGCCGTTGGCGAGGCTGGCCGCCGCGGCGACTCCTCCGCCGCCCTTGGTGATTTTGCACGGCCTGGGGTCTCCTGCCCCTTCTCCTGCCGATACGACGTAACCGCACTGATTCTCAAGCATCGAGCGGCTGAGCCTTGCGTCCTCCTCGCTGCATTGGGCGCTCCAACTCGTCCCGATGCCGGTCCAGAATCTTCCAGAATTCCACTGCACGTCCTACCAGTTCCCGCGCCGCGTCTCGCAAAACCTCACTCTTCTTGACCTGGACCACGTTCTGCTCCATGTCCTCGGCGTCCCACCCCCGCGAGTGGGCGATAAACGGGAATGGCGGGAAGACGTAGCCCAGTTCGCTCCAGAACGTCATCAGTCCCCCCGCGACCGACTGAATGTTGTCCTGTCCCCCGGTGATGATGAACGCCGCGACCTTGTTCCGGATGAGTACCCGATTGTGGATGGTGACCTGGTTCTGGACGCAGTTGAGCCGTTCGGCCATGCGGTGATACAGCGACGATGCCTGGCCCCAGCGGATCGGGGTACTCAGGATGATCACGTCTCCCCAATTGACGAGGCCCTCGTACACCGCGGTGAGCTGGTCGGAGGGATCCCTTTCGGTGATGGCACAGGGCCAGGTGCAGGCGTTTGCCGCCTTCGAGTAGTTCCCCTCACAAGGGCGGAAGTTCAGGTCGGTGAGCCGGAGAAATCGGGTTTCGGCTCCCAGGCTCTCCCTCGGCATAGTCGGTTGCGGCCTCGAGCAGCGCGTCCGAGGTCGAGTAGCGGGGATTGACCTCGTCCATCGCCGTCGTCGAAAGCGCAAAGACCCGAGGTGGTGACCCGGCCGGTTTCGGTGTCGGATGGAGTAGAGGATGCGGCTCGTGTTTCACCAGACGGCGCGGAGTGGCAGGCGTGGTGTTGAGGTAGATGCCGTCCTCGCGTTCCTCGACGGTGAAGGTCGGGACGGTCTCTTCCTCGTAGCCCGCCGGGCCACGACCGGTGAGCACGCTGTACTCCCACGCCGTGCCAGGGGCACATCACGAACTCACCGTTCAGGTGGCCATTACACAGCGGGCCGCCCTTGTGATTGCAGTTGTTGCCGATGGCACAGAAGCGGTCCTTGTAATAGAACAGAGCGATCTGATGCCGATCGAGCTTCACGGAGAACGGGACACGCGCCAGCACCTCGGCGCGGGTGCCAAGCCGGTGCCATGTAGCCATGTTTGCCCTCGAGCTGGTTCGGTGGATTCCTTCGTCTGCAGAGATGGCGCAACCGGGTAGAAAGAACAAGACCCCCGGGGAACGCGAGGGGTCTGGCAAAACCGGAGGCTAAAGGAGCGCGGTTACTCTTCGAATCTCCGGACTGCGAGGGTCACGTTGTGGCCGCCGAAGCCGAAGGAATTGGACAGCGCCACTCGGATCGGACGCTCGATCATCTTGTTGGGTGCCGAAAACAGATCGCATTCGGGATCCGGCGTGACCTGGTTGATGGTCGGCGGAATCTTGCCGGTCGAGGCGACCAGGAGCGAGACGCAGAACTCGAGGCCGCCCGCAGCACCCAGCAAGTGTCCGGTCATCGACTTCGTGGAGTTGAACACCAGCTTGTGCGCGTGATCGCCGAAGACCGCCTTCACCGCCCGGGTTTCGGCGACATCTCCCTGCGGAGTCGAGGTACCATGGGCGTTGATGTAGTCAACCTCGGCCGGATCGATGAGTCCGTCCTTGAGGCACATCCGCATCGCCAGCTGGGCACCTTCGCCGTTGTCCGGCGGTGAGGTGATGTGGTGGGCGTCTCCGCTCAGGCCGTAGCCGATCACCTCGCCCAGAATGATGGCGCCTCGCGCCTCGCGCGTGCTCCAGGGCTCTCGAGGACGACCATTCCAGCGCCATCTCCCAGAACGAACCCATCCCGCTCCCCGTCGAAGGGACGGCTGGCCTTCTCCGGGTGCGTCATTCCGGGTAGACAGCGCCTTCATGTTGTTGAAGGCGGCGACTGCCAGGCCGGTGATGGCGGCCTCGGCGCCGCCGCACACCATGGCGTCGGCGATCCCGTCCCGGATGTAGCGGTAGGATTCGCCGATCGCATGGGCCGACGACGCACAGGCCGAGACAGTGGCGTAGTTGGGGCCCTTCAGGCCGTACCGGATGGAGACGAGGCCAGCGGCGATGTCGGGGATGAACATCGGGACGAAGAAGGGAGAGACCCGATCCGGTCCCTTCTCGATGAAGGCGCGGCAATTGTCCTCGAAGGTCTGCATCCCTCCGATGCCGCTGCCAATCAGAACTCCGGTGCGTTCCGGCGCGGGGAACTTGCCCTCGAGCCCCGACTGGGTGACCGCCTGCTGCGCGGCGCCGAGCGCCGTACTGCGCGAACAGGTCGTAGCGCCGGGCTTCCTTGCGATCCATGTACAGGGACGCGTCGAACCCCTTGACCTCACAGGCAAACCGGACACCCTGCCGCGCGGCGTCGAACTTGGTGATCGGGGCCGCACCAGACCGGCCGGCCAGAAGGCCGGCCCAGGATTCCTCAACAGTATTGCCAACCGGAGTCACCAGCCCGAGGCCGGTGACGACGACACGACGCACGCGACTATTTCCCGATCTTCTCGTGGAGATACTTGAGAGCGTCGCCCACGGTGCGCAGCTTCTCGGCTTCTTCGTCCGGGATGTCGATGTCGAATTCCTTCTCGAACGCCATGACCAGCTCGACGGTGTCGAGGCTGTCCGCGCCGAGATCCTCCATGAAACTGGCCTCGGTAGTCAGCTTCTCCCGTTCGACGCCCAGCTCCTCGACGATGATGTCCTTGACCCTATCTTCCACGTTGCTCATGGCGTCCTCTGAAGGGGGGTGGTGTAATTCAGACCGTCATACCGCCGTCAACTGCCAGGACCTGCCCGGTAATGTACCCGGCGAGATCGGATGCGAGAAAGAGCACCGCTCCCGCAATGTCCTCAGGGCGTCCGGGCCGGCCAAGGGAGACGCCGCCTAACATCGCGGCCTTGGCCTCGTCGGGCAAGGCGCTGGTCATGTCCGTTTCGATGAATCCTGGCGCAACCGCATTGACCAGGACGTTGCGGCTGGCGTACTCCCTGGCTACCGATTTGGTGAGCCCGATGAGCCCCGCCTTGCTGGCCGCGTAGTTGGCCTGTCCCTTGTTGCCCGTGATACCCACAACGCTCGTGATGTTGATGATCCGCCCGCTGCGCCGCTTCATCATCCCTTTAGTGACCGCCTTGATCGTGAAGTAGGCGCCCTTGAGATTGGCGGCCAGTACCGCATCCCACTCTTCCTCGCTCATGCGAAGGATCAGATTGTCCCGCGTGAGCCCCGCGTTGTTGACCAGAATATCGATCGGTCCGAGGGTCTTCTCAGTCTCGGCGATGGCGGCCTCGACCTGCGAGCCGACTGCCACATCGCAGGCGAATCCCGCTGCGCCGTTCCCCAGCTGAGCCGCGACCGCTTCCGCCTTCGCGCGATCCCGCCCTACAATCGCCACCTTGGCGCCCGCCTTGTGTAGCGCGTGAGCGATGGCGAACCCGATTCCCCGGGTCGAGCCGGTGACGAATGCGGTCTTTCCTGTCAGGTCGATCGTCAAACTCAGGCCTCCTGCAGGAATTTCTCGACCTCTGCCGCCGTACCCAGAGCCGTCGAGCGGGCCCCCGGCACGATTCGCTTGAGAAGACCAGACAGCACGTTCCCCGGCCCGATTTCGATGAAGCGGGCACCGGGTACGGCTGCTCCCGCCGCCTGCATGCACTCCACCCACCGAACCGGTGCGGTCAGCTGATCGGCAAGGAGTCGTCTGGCATCGGTACCAGTCGTAACCGGACCCGCCGTGGCGTTGGCAAAGATTGGAACCCGCGGCTCCGCGAACGTCACCTGCTCCAAGGCCTGCTGCAGTCCCGGCACCGCCGGCTTCATCAGCGGGGAGTGAAAGGCCCCGCTCACCTTGAGCGGCAGGACCCGCTTGGCTCCCCGGGTCTTGCAAGCCTCTCCCGCCTTCTCGACCGCCACCGGATCGCCCGAAATGACGGTCTGATCAGGAGCATTCAGGTTCGCGGGTACCGCAATCGCCTCTGCGCTGGACGCCTCGCGACAGGCGGCATCAACTTCACTCGTAGCGAGGCCGAGCACCGCGCTCATCGCTCCCGGACGCTGGGTGCCGGCCTGGTACATCAGCTCACCCCGACGGCGCACCAGCCGGGCCCCATTCTCCGCGCTGAGCGACCCAGCGGCAACGTAGGCGCTGTACTCTCCCAGGCTGTGGCCCGCGGCGGCCTTCAGCGCCGGCGCGAGACGATCGCCGACGACGGCCCAGACCGCGGCGGAGTGGGCAAGGATGGCGGGCTGCGCGTTGTGGGTGAGGGTAAGTTCTTCCTCGGGTCCTTCCCACATCAGGCGCGAAAGCGGCGCTCCCAGCGTGTCATCAATCCGCTGGAAGACGTCGCGGGCGGCCGGGAAGCGCTCTGCCAGATCCTTCCCCATCCCGACCTTCTGCGCGCCCTGCCCGGGGCAGAGCAGGACGATCACCACCGGATAACCGCGCTGCCCCAGGTGAAGCCGGCGCCGAAGGCGACCAGCATCACCAGCATACCGGGCTTCAACCGACCTTCCTCCTCGGCCTGCGCCAGAGCCAGCGGGATCGAGGCGGAAGAGGTATTGCCGTAGCGGTCGACGTTGACCATCACCTTGCTCATCGGCAGTCCCGCGTGCTTCGCCGTTGCCTCGATGATCCGGATGTTGGCCTGGTGAGGAACCAGCAGGTCGAGCTGCTCACCGGTGATCCCGGCGCGAGTGAGGGCCACATCGCAGGCCTCGGCCATCTCGGTCACGGCGTGCTTGAAGACCTCGCGTCCGGCCATCTTCATATAGTGCGAGCGTTCCCGCACGACCTTCTCGCTGATCGGGTCAACCGTGCCGCCGCCGGGAATGTGGAGCAGCAGTTTGAGCCGGCCGTCGGAGCGGATGAAGGTCGAGAGGATGCCGCGATCGCCGCCGGAGGTGGCCTGCACCACCGCGGCTCCCGCGCCGTCGCCGAACAAGATCGCGGTTGAGCGATCCTGCGAATCGGTGATACTGGTGAGCTTCTCGCCGCCGATCACCAGGATCCGTTCTCCCTGGCCGGTCGCTATCAGTCCCTCCGCGATGGTCAGACCGTAGACGAACCCGGAACAGGCGGCGGCGATGTCGAAGGTGGCGGCGCGCTCGGCTCCCAACAGAGCCTGAACCTGGCAGGCAGTGGAGGGCAAGGGACTGTCGGGGGTCGCGGTCGCGACGATGATGCCGTCCAACTCGGATGCCGTGGTCCCGGCTCGGCACAGCGCCTTCACCGCGGCATCCCTGCCCATGGTGGAGACGGTCTCGTCCGGCCGCGCGAAGCGACGCTCCCGGATCCCGGTGCGCTCCACGATCCACTGATCGGAGGTGTCCAGCGTCTTCTCGAAGTCGGCGTTGGTGACGATCCGCTCGGGGATAGCGACGCCGAGTCCGGCGATATAGGCAATGGGACGCTGGATCATGCGGTGTTGGCCGCTTCCCGCCGCGCGAACTCGACGCCGATCCGACCACTCAGATCATGTTCCACGGCCGTGACGGCTACCCGCACGGCGTTCTTGAACGCGTTGGGACTCGAACTGCCGTGACAGATGATGGAGACACCCTTTACCCCGAGGAGCGGCGCGCCGCCGTATTCCGAATAGTCGAGGTGGCGGAAGACTTCCCGAATATCCTTCCGTTCGAGAACGTCGGGAGCCTTCTTCCGCACCAGGCTCAGGATGAGCCGGGCGACCGATTCATAGAACTTGAGGACGATATTGCCTACGAATCCATCGCAGACGACGACATCGAGCTGGCCCAGCTTGCTGTGTCCCGCGATGATGTCGCGGCCCTCGATATTGCCGATGTAATTCAGGTTCGGCGCCTGCTTGAGGAGCTGGTGCGCCTCCTTGGCGGTCGCGTTTCCCTTCTCCTCTTCTTCTCCGATGTTAAGCAATCCCACCTTGGGAGACGGTCGGCCCAGCACGTCGCGGGTGTAGACCGTTCCAAGGTAGGCGAACCCCAGAAGCTCCCGAGAAGTGCAGTCCACATTCGCCCCACCATCAACGACGAGACACGGCACATCTGAAGTCGGGAAGAGCGTCCCGACGGTAGCGCGTTCGACGCCGTCGTGAAGCCCGAGCAGGATGGTGGACGCGGCGAGAACCGCGCCGGTGTTGCCGGCGGAGATGAACGCGTCGGCCTCACCGGCCTTTAACAGGCCGAGGCCGACCGAGATGCTGGATTGGGGCTTCTTGCGGACCGCCGAGAGCGGTTTCTCGTCCATCGCGATGACGTCGGGGGCATGACAGACGCCGAGACGGCTCCGGTCTGCCTCCGGGTGTCGGGCGAGCTCGGCCTCGATGACGTCCGCCTTGCCAACCAACACGATCCGGAGGGTCGCCGGCAACGTCGTCAGGGCCAGGATCGCCCCTTCGATCTCGGCCTGCGGGGCGTGATCGCCCCCCATGGCGTCGAGAGCGATGCGAATCACCCTCAGGCGTCCTCGACCTCGACCATCTTCTTGCCGCGGTAATACCCGCAGGTGCCGCAGACGCGGTGCGGGATTTTGGGCGAGCCGCAGCGGGGGCAGGCCTGGTGCGCCATCACTGCGGCCTTGTGATGACCGCGACGAAGCCGCTTGCGAGACTTGGAGAGTTTTCGCTTGGGAACAGCCATCCGATCCTCAGTTCGTTTCGGCCGAGGCCATGCACGAGCACGGTCCGGCGTTCAGGTCGGCTCCGCACCGGCTGCAGAGCCCGGCGCAGTCCTCCCGGCACAACGGGAACCCGGTGGACGAGAGCGCCAGCTCCTCGCGCACCGCGTGGCGAACATCCACTCGGGACACTGGCTGGTCCAAGGGATAGACGCTGGGGTCGTCCGCGGCGTCCGGGTTGGCGCTGAAGAGCGCATCCACGTCCGTGGCGAACGGATAGGTGAACTCCGTGAGACAACGCCGGCAGGCCCCGCGAAAGCGGCCGGTTAGCGTGGCGTGCCAGAAAAACTCGGCCTGCCCAGTCTCCTGGAGACGGCCCCGCACTTCGACCGGCCCATCCAACTCGAGCCCCAACCCTTCAAAGGTCGGATCGGCGGGCTCAAGCCGCCCCACAGTCTCCACCGGCCCCTTATGAAGGTCCCTCAGGTCGATCACCAACATAGCCGCGAATGTTAGTCAGGACAACGACTTGGGTCAAGTTGCCCGACTCCTGTTTGGGCTATCTCCAGAGGCCGGCAAGCTCCCCTTCCGGGAAGAAGAAACCCACCTCGCGTGCCGCATTCTCGTCGCTGTCCGACCCGTGCACCGCGTTCCGGCCCTTGGACTCGGCGTACAGTTTCCGGATGGTCCCGGGTGCCGCTTCGACGGGATCAGTCGCTCCAATGACCTTCCGGAAATGGGCTACGGCATCCGCTCGTTCCAAGGCCATCGGAAGACAGGGCCCGCTGGTCATGAAGGCGACCAGATCGTCGTAGAATGGCCGGCCTTTATGTACCTCGTAGAAGGCTCCCGCCTGGGCTGCAGTCAGTCGAACAAGCCGAGCGGCGCGAAGGACGAAGCCTTCCTTCTGGAGGTGAGCGATGATGAGGCCGGACTTCCCGGTCTCAACCGCGTCAGGTTTCACGATGCCAAGGGTGATGGTGCCTGCCACTCTGCCTCCGCTGGTGTAGTTACCGATCGCTATGACTCACGTTTGACACTGCCAATCACCTTCCGAACCAGGTCGCTGCGGGCGAGGATGCCGACCAGTGCTCCTTCTTTCACCACGGGGATCCGGTCGAGATCCTTGTGGGCCATCAGGGCGGCGGCTTCGGCGACGGTCTGATGCTCGTCTACGCAGATGACATTGCGTCGCATGGCCTCGCGAACTGGCAAGTCCCGTGGATCGGCGGTCATTCGACCGGTGACCTTTCGCACCGCCATCACCTTGCCGGTGGTCAACTGCTGGATGTAGGACGGCACCAGGTAATCGAGCAGCTCTGCCTGAGAGACAACTCCCAGGACCTCATTGCGTTGGCCCACCACCGGCAGCGCCTCAAGACTCCGCCGAACCATCAACGCGGCGGCATCACCGAGAGATGTCTCGGGCGCGATGCTGATCACCGGCGCCATGATGTCTCCCACCCGAAGCGGACCTTCGATCATCAGGTCACGCAACGCGGGAACCGCAAGCAGCTCTTCCGGGCTGGTCGCGCCGAAGATGGCCTTTCTCGAATCGGCATCGGCCAGTACCCGGGCAAACGCCGCGACGGTCTGCAAGTAGGCAGCGGCCTCCTTCACAGGTGCTATGACAAGGAGCACTCCGCGCGCTCTGCGTCTCGCCTTGAGCGAACGGGGAATCGGCTTCGGCGCGACTCCCAGCGCAACCACCACACTCGAGACCGCGTCGGTCCTGAAGTGCGGAAGGAAGAAATCCGCTCCCACCGTGAGAGTGTCTTCGGGCGAAGCCTCCGCAATCACACTCTCCAGCCGGCTAGTGTCCGCGACCATCCCGTCGGCGGCGCACGCGGCCACCAGCTTCATGACCGCCTCGGGTAGGCTTCGCGCCTCGAGCGGAACGAGGACGCGGCGGGGACTCAGCAGCCCGGCAGCGGTCACAACTTTTGTCGGAGGAGCGCGATCACGTCCGCGGGGCGGCGCATGACCCCGATTCCGGCAGCCTCGAATGCCGCCATCTTCTCTTCCGCCGTGCCCGAGGAACCGGAGATGATCGCCCCAGCGTGTCCCATGCGACGTCCCTTCGGCGCGGTCTGGCCCGCGATGAATCCCGACCACCGGCTTAGTGACATACTCCTTCACGAAGGCGGCGGCGTTCTGCTCGTCGGTGCCGCCGATCTCGCCCAGCATGACGATGGCATCGGTTTCGGGGTCGTCCTGAAAGCCCCGCAGGCAGTCGATGAAATTGGTGCCGATCAACGGATCGCCGCCGATTCCGACGCAGCTACTCTGGCCCATCCCGTTCCGAGTGAGTTGATGCACCACCTCGTAGGTGAGGGTCCCGCTTCGGGAGACCAGCCCCACCCGGCCCGGAATACAGATGTTCCCGGGAATGATTCCGATCTTGCACGCCCCTGGGGTGATCAGCCCGGGGCAGTTCGGCCCGATCAGACGGGCACCCCGCTCCCTCACATACGGCATGACCTTGGTGAGATCCAGGACGGGCATGCCTTCGGTGATGCACACGATGAGAGAGATCCCAGCGTCGGCGGCCTCGAAGATCGCTCCGGCCGCGCCCATTGGCGGCACGTAGATCACCGAGGCATTCGCTTCGGTCGCCCGAACCGCCTCGGCGACGGTATTGAAGATCGGAACTCCGGGGGCGAAGATCTGACCTCCCTTCCCCGGAGTGACCCCGGCGACAAGCCTGGTGCCATACTCGAGCATTTGCCTGGCGTGGAAGGAGCCGTCACGGCCGGTGATGCCCTGGACGATGAGGCGGGTGTTCCCGTCGGCGAAGATGCTCATGCCGCCCCCTTTGCCACTTCAACCACTTTCTGAACTGCCTCATCCATGTCGTTAAGGGCCTGCATCCCTGCGGCCTTCAGGATCCGAACAGCTTCTTCTTCATTGGTGCCGGTGAGCCTGATGACAAGAGGCACGTTCACCTTGAACTGCTTCATCGCCGTGAGGATTCCGTTCGCGACGTCATCGGTGCGGGTAATCCCGCCGAAGATGTTAAAGAGAATTGCCTTCACCTCGGGATCGCCGGTGATGATCTTGAGCGCGTTGACCACCTTCTCCGGATTCGAGCTGCCGCCGATGTCGAGGAAGTTGGCCGGCTGACCGCCGTAGTATTTGACCAGGTCCATGGTGGCCATCGCGAGACCCGCCCCGTTCACGACACACCCCACGTTCCCGCTCAGCTTGATGAAGGTGAGGTTCGCTTTGCGCGCCACGACCTCGCTCGGCTCCTCGGCGCTCTCGTCCCGGAGTTGGGCCAGGTCCGGCCGGCGGTCGAGCTCGTTGTCGTCGATGGTTACTTTGGCGTCGAGGGCGAGCACCTTCCCGTCGGGAGTACTTACCAGGGGGTTGATCTCCGTCAGGGTGCACCCATTCGAGATGAAAATCTGGTAGAGCTGCTCGAGGATCTTCGCCGTGGCGCGTACTTGAGCGATATCGCTGAAGAGCGTGAAGGCGAGAGTCAGAGCCTGGTGGGGGAGGAGACCATAACGCGGATCCACCGCCAGCCGGGTGATCTTCTCAGGAGTCGTCGCAGCGACCTCTTCGATGTCGATGCCGCCGGCGGCGCTCACCATGAAGACGGGCCGTTGAGTTGCGCGGTCGAGGATCAATCCGGCGTAGGCTTCGGTCGCGATGTCAGCGGCCGGGACCACCAGGACCTTCTGAACGGTGAGTCCCTTGATCTGCATCCCAAGAATCTTCTTGGCCACTTCGGCTGCTTCTTTCGGCGTCGAGGCCAGCTTTACGCCGCCCGCTTTGCCCCGGCCGCCGACGTGGACCTGCGCTTTGACTACGACCTGTCCGTTCAGACGGCGCGCAATCGCCTCCGCCTCTGCGGGCGTCGTAGCGACATCGCCGTCGGGCATCGGTATGCCGCCGGCGCGAAATATTGCCCGGCCCTGGTACTCGTGGAGGTTCACAGAGACCTCTCAAAGGAAGCGATCTGAAGCCCGGTCCGGGTGAATTGGAAGGGCCGGCGCGGGCGGGAAACTAGCCATCGGCTAGTGCGGTAACAAGTTCAGAACTGCTGACGATCCTCTTTGGCGTTGAGCACCCGGCGAAGCGCATCGAATGCACGGCCGAACGCGGCCATATCGCCCCGCTTCAGGGCGGAATCAGCCGCAGCCATGAGGCGACGGGCTTCCTCGAGACGGTTGGCATGTCCGGCAGCGGCTACGAGCGGTGCGGTGATGCCAAACATGTTTTGCCAGGCCTCGAACAGGTCGTGGCCTGCCCCGCCCCGCCCCTGGCTCGCGATGCTCACCCAGACCAGTGCGGGCGTCTCACCCGAATTCCAGGCCACGTGCGGCTGATACGCCCCGAGTCCCGCGGGACCCAGCCAGTATCGCACCGGCGCCGCCTGCAACTGGCCCCCGGCGCCGAGTACCGAGTCGCGGATCTGTTCGTAGGTGGGGAAGCGGCCCCAGCGGCTTTCCAGCATTTGCGGAGACGGCAGTGTACTGGAGCTGTCAAACCGAACCAGTTTGAGCGATTCCCACCCATCGACCATCCGCGCCTGCAGCAGGGATGCGACCGCGCGTTCCCCATCGTTCTCAAAGACGACCAGAGACTGTAGACCGGAGGTATCCGGCTCCCACACCGATTCGGGAACCGGGTTCCCGCCGCCCATCGAATCGGGGCGTGCGACCATTCTTCCGATTCCCCAGTCCTGTCCCTCCATCACCCTTCCCTGTACCTGAAGTAGCTCGGCTGGATAGGGGACGACCCTGCCGATCTCGACTGGAATCGAGTTGGCCGGCAATACCACACCGCCGGCGATGTCGAGCCAGGCCTCCGCGACCTTGTCGGAGGTATGCCGCAGATAGATCCGGGTCTCTCCCGATTCCGCCTCGATGACACCGACGAAGTCGGCGCGAAGGGTGCCGATTCGCTGACCCCGCCACCGCACCCGGGTCGCGATCGGGAAGGTCTGTGAAGCGATGTACCCGTCGGAGATCCAGACCAGATTGCCGTTCACTATTCGGGGGACCGGAACACTCCATGAGGCGAACGGCGCGAGCCGGTCGAGCCGTGCCGCGGGCGTCAGATACCAGCGAGCCCGTACGTCATTCTCGACTCTCCCGAGCAGGCTGCTGGATTGCAGCGCCCACGCGAGCACAACCCGGCGAAGCGCGCCTCCGATCCGAACACCTCCGGAAGCGGTATCCAGGACGACGTTCGGAGCACCGGGCCATACCGCGCTCCGGCTGAGGCGAAGCCGGGTGGCCGGCTGGGTCGAGGGAATGCTGTCGCCGCCCGGATAGTAGAGCGGCTTTCCATCATCACTGGTCTGGTCGTCGGCGATCGCGGTAACACTCGAGCCCTGCCCGCCAGCTCCCCGAACGATGAGCCATACCGGGCGGGGGCGTCGCAAAACGGGGAGCACGGCGCGGTCGGCGCCAAGAACTTCTCCCGAGTCGGACGCTGGAAGCCGGGCGACGATCGAAGCCGACCAGAGTGTCGGCGGATTCGGCATACGAGGAGCCGCATCCGGACGGTCGCTGGTCGAGTCCCGCAAGCCGGTGAGACCGTAGGCCAGCGCCTCGAGCCGGCGCCGATCCATCTGGTCAACCGGTGAGGGACGACCGCCGGCCAGCAACGCCGGGAAAACATGGTGACCGACCAGCGACACCGTGATGAGGACACCCCAGCCGGCGGCCATCAGCACGTGATTGGCGCGCCAGGCCCAGACCAACGAGAGTGCCGCGGTCATGAGCGCCACACCCGCCAGGATCTGGGTTGTTATTCGCTGATAATTGAAGAGTCCGAGCTGAGTGCCGCCCCCAATTCCCGAGACCAGCTCGTACGGCTCGAGCAGATATCCCCAGACGAGGCACAGCGCCAACGCCGCCAGCAGCATGCCGAGGTGCACCCGGGCATGATTATTCAGGGCGAGGTGGCTGTCGGTCCACCGCACGGCCCCGATGACGACATAAAGGGTGAGCACTCCTGCCAGGCCCAGGAGCACCAGGAGTAACGCGTGCCCGTGCAACGATCGCCAGAGTGGAAGCTGGGCGAGGTACAATCCGAGGTCGTGACCGAGCAACGGCTCGGTTTCTCCGTAGCGCACGCCAGTCCAAGCCAGCGCCAGCGTCGGAGTCCAATCGCCCAGTCCTCTCCCGACGAGGAAACCCAGCAAGGCTCCGCTCGCGACACCGCCGAAGATCAGGACTCGGGTATTGAGCGCCTCACGAATCTCGAGATTGGCAAGCTGCCGGGGGACCTGCACCGATCCGATGGCGCGGAAGACGACCAGCAGGTGGCCGATGAACCAGGCACAGGCGATTAGGACGCCACCCGCCTCGAGGGTAAAGCGAAGAAGATTCCAGTCCATCACGAAGCGGGAAGCCTCGGGCGAGACCAGCTCGGCCCACCAGCGATCGGAGAGGAGCGCGGCTCCCCAGCGTCCCACGAAGAGCAGGATGACGAGCGCCGAGAGGCTCAGCGCGATCGTGACCCCGCGGCGGCTCATACCCTTCCTGCCAGCCAGCCCAGGACCTCGGCCTGGTATTCATCGCGGGAGGCCGCGTCGCTGGCTTCGAACCGGAGCACCAGGACGGGTTGGGTATTGGAGGCGCGAATGAGTCCCCAGCCCTTGGGGAAGGTCATGCGGACACCATCGATGCTGTTGACTGGATAGCGGGCCCCGAACCATTCGGCCGCGGCCTTCACCACCTCGAACTTGGTTTCATCCGGACAGTCCACCCGGATCTCGGGAGTCGCAAAGGTCTTCGGAATATCGGCCAGCAACCGGCTGAGTCCCCCGGATTCGGCGGATACGATCTCGAGCAGACGCGCGGCGGCGAAGAGCGCGTCGTCGAACCCGAAGTAGTCTCCACCGAAGAACATATGCCCGCTCATCTCGCCGGCGAGCGGAGCGTCAAGCTCCTTCATCCGTGCCTTGATGAGCGAATGACCGGTCTTCCAGAGCTCCGGCCGGGCCCCTGCCTTCTTCAGCATCTGAGGAAGCACCTCGGAACACTTTACATCGAAGATGACCGGTACGCCCACCCCAAACCTGCGAACCGCGTCCCGGCCATAGAGCACGAGGAGCTGGTCCCCGTAGATGATCTGGCCCGCGTCATCCACGGCGCCGATGCGGTCAGCATCACCATCGAAGGCAATTCCCAGCTCGGCGCCGGTCCGGCGGACGGCGGCCTGAAGATCGGCGAGATTCTCCGGGACGGTGGGGTCCGGGTGGTGATTGGGGAAGGTTCCGTCGGATTCGCAGAACAGCGGCGTCACTTCGGCGCCGAGGGTCCTCAGGGTCGAAACTGCGATCAGGCTGCCGGCGCCGTTGCCGCAATCCACCACGACATGCACCGGACGCTCGAGCCGGTTGCGCTCGACGATGGCCTCTCGATAGGAAGAGAGGACGGAGGTGTCGTGTCGCTCGCTGCCCTGCCCCGTCCGCCAGGTCTCGCCGGAAATGATATCGTAGAGGGCGCCGATACCTTCGCCGTGCAGCGACTCTCCGGCGAGCACCATCTTGAAGCCGTTGAACTCGGGAGGATTGTGGGACCCGGTGACCTGGAGTCCCCCGTCGGTTTTCAGGGAGTGAACCGCGAAGTAGAGCGCCGGCGTGGGCAACATTCCCACATCGACGGCCGTTGCCCCCGTCTGCGCGATCCCGGAACGGACTGCGGCAGCGAGATTCTCGCCTGAAGGACGATTGTCCCGGCCCACCGCGAGAACAGGGGAGCGTCCCAGGCGATCCCAGGCGGCAGTAGCGTAGGCGCGCCCGAGAGCGAGGGCAAAGTCGGAGGTCAGTTCCTTATCGACCAACCCCCTGATGTCGTATTGGCGGAAAATGGAGCGTGGGGCCTGCACGCCCGCTCCTAGCGTCCGGCTACCGCGGAGGCAGCGCCATTCGGCAGCGACGCCGCGCTGGCTCCCGCGGCATTGAGGAGTTCGGTGGGCCAGAATCCGAACACGAGCGTCGCGATGATCGCCGATCGCGACCGTGGCAGCGGCCGCGGGTGCAAGTTTCACCGAGTAGTAGACCAGCGGTGACCCGGGCGGGACGCATGTACATCGCCATGATCACCGGAAGGTAGTATCCCGCCGATACCACCGCTGGTCAGGACCAGCACCACCGCGAGCGGGGCGTTCTTCTCTGCTATCACAGCGGAGAGGATGTACCACTTGCCGATGAACCCGAGGGTTCCGGGGAAGCCCAGCAAGCGAGAGCATGCAGACCGCGAGGCCGAACGAAAGCCAGGGCCGACTCTGTGCCAGCCCGGAGATCTCCGCCAGCGTGATGTCTCGCTCGCCGCCTGTGCCCAGCGCGCTCAGGATCCCGAATGCCGCGAATGTGGTGACGCCGTAGGCGACGAGATACAGCAACAATGACGCGGTGCCGAGCGGGCTCCCGGGCCAGAGCGCGACCAGGAGATATCCCGGCATGGGCGACCGAGCTGTACGCCAGCAGCCGCTTGAGCGACGTCTGGTTGAGTGCCACGAGATTGCCCAAAATCATCGTCACCACAGCCAGCACCCAGATCACCGGCCGCCATTGAGGCGCGGCCTGAGGGAAGCAGGACAGCAGCACGCGGGCGAACGCGACGAACGCAGCCGCCTTGACTCCCGTCGCCATGAAACCGGTGACCGGGGTCGGCGCTCCTTCGTAGACGTCCGGAGTCCACATGTGGAATGGGACCGCCGCCACCTTGAAGCCGAACCCGATCAGGAGCAGGCCCATCCCGATCAGGCCCATCACCGGGATCGGGCGATCGGCGAACTGAGCCCCGATCAGCGCCAGGTTGGTGCTGCCGGTCGAGCCATACAGCAATGCGATTCCGTAGAGGAGGAACCCGGAGGCGAAGGCCCCGATGAGGAAGTACTTGAGGCCGGCTTCGGATGAGGCGGGGCTCCTCCGGTCATAGCCGGCGAGCACGTAGACCGCCATGGACATCGTCTCCAGCGCGAGGAAGAAGACGATGAGGTCCTGCGAGGCGGTCATGAACATCAAGCCGACGGTCCCGAGCAGCAGCAGCACGTAGTACTCGGGAGCAGTGATTCCCTCCCGCTCCAGGTAGCCGATCGAGAGCAGCGTAGCTGGCGAGAGCGAGTACCAGCACCAGGGCCGAGGACAGATAACGGAATCCGTCCAGGGCGACCATGAACGGCAGGCCTTCGCTTTCGAACTGCTGCATCGAGAGCCACGCGAGCGCCCGCCGCGTCACGATCAACGAGGCGACGCTGAGCCAGCCAGCGAGACGGCTGTCCGCCGCGGTCTGGTGGCGCCAGCTCACGACCAGGAGCACCAGCATCGCGCAGATCGAGAGCACGATCTCCGGGATGAGGGAGATCGTTATCCCGAGCGGTGAGGCGAGATCGAGCACGGGATTCATCGATCGCGCTCCGCGTGGATCTCTTGACTCGGCGCGGAATAGCGGTCGCTGCCCGGCTGAGTCAGCTCGACGTAGCGCTTCGAGGCAGCCTCCATGCGGCTCAACACCGGCTTCGGATAGAGCCCGAGCCACACCATGCCGACACGAGCGGGAGCATCACCCACAGCTCGCGCGGGGTCAGGTCGGCAGAGGTGTTCGTTGGCGGGATTATCCAGCCTGTTGAAGAAGATCCGCTGCACCGCCCGGCAGCAGATACATCGCGGCGAAGATCACGCCGGTCGTGGCAAGGCCGGTCGCCCACGGGGTGCCGGGCGAAGCTGCCGAGCAGCACCAGGAACTCGCCCACGAAGCCGTTCAGACCGGGCAAGTCCGATCGAGGCGAGCGAGGTCACGACGAAAATGCAGGCTCAGCATCGGCACCACACGGGCCAGGCCGCCGTAGGCGGCGATCTCCCTGGTGTGGCGCCGCTCGTACAGCATGCCGATCAGGAAGAACAGCGCGCCGGTGGAGAGGCCGTGACCGATCATGATCATCAGCGCGCCCTGCACGCTCTGCGAGCGAACCGGCCCAGATGCCGAGCATCACGAATCCCAGGTGGCTCACCGAGGAATAGGCCACGAGCTTCTTCACGTCCGGCTGGACCATGGCGACGAGGGCGCCATAGATGATGCCGACCACCGCCGCAGACCAGCACGATCGTCGTGACGACGGGGCTCAGTGCCACCTCGGGGAAGAACGGCACGGCAAACCGAAGGAAGCCGTAGGTCCCCATCTTGAGCAGGATGCTGGCCAGGATCACGCTGCCAGCGGTGGGCGCCTCGACGTGCGCGTCCGGTAGCCAGGTGTGGAACGGGAACATCGGCACTTTGATCGCGAAGGCCAGGAAGAAGGCGCGCGAAGAGCCAGGGAGCCAGGGTTCCCAGCTGTGGCGAGTGCTCCAGCAGGTCGGCGTAGGCGAACGAAACCGTTCCGGTCGCTCTCGGCAACCTTCCATACCATGCACCAGGATCGCCACCAGCATGAGCAGCGAGCCGAGGATGGTGTAGATGAAGAACTTGATGGCCGCGTAGAGTCGGTTGCTTCCCGCCCCAGACCCCGATGATGAAGTACATCGGGATCAGCATCACTCCCAGAACACGTAGAACACGAAGAGATCGAGCGCCACGAAAACGCCCGAGCATGCCCGTCGTCAGCGTGAGCATGAGAGCGTAGTAGCCCCGCTCTCGTTCGGTGATGTATTTCCAGCTTCCGAGCACAGCCAGCGGCATGAGGCCGGTGGAGAGCAGCACCATGAAGAGCGAAATGCCGTCGAGCCCGACCCGGTAGTTGATTCCCCATTGCGGGAGCCAGGTGCGCCGCGACTCCGAACTGGATGCCGCCCGAGGTCGGATCGAAGGCCCACCAGAGTCCCAGCGAGAGCAGGAACTCCAGCATCGTCACCACGAAGCGCGATGTGCTTGGCGCGGGCGGCGGGCGCCAGCAGCACCGGCACGCACGCCGATCAGCGGCAGCACCAGCAGCGCGGTCAGGATCCAGGTGTTCGTAGTGACAGTCCGAACAGGAAGTCTTGCATGCGTTCGCAGTCAGAAGTGCTGAGGACTGAGTGAGTCGGGTGCCTCAGCACCAGCAGTCTCACCAGATCATCCGGCCGAGCACGTACAGCGCCCAACCACGAAGACGGCCACGTAGACGCCCACCTGGCCGCGTCTGCAGTTGCCCGCCCAGCCAGCCCAGTGCTCGCATCAGGCCGGCGGAGCCGTTCACCGCGGCACCATCGATCAGGCCCTGGTCCACCTTCCGCCACAGGGCGACTCGAGAAAGTCGTCATCAGCGGGCGAACGATGACGGCATCGTACAGCTCGTCGATGTAGTACTTGTGGTAGAGCACCTTCCAGAATCCCTGCTCCGGTGCCGCCTCGTGGGCCGGGACGATGGTGCGGCCGAGCGTGCTGCGGTAACCCCAGACCAATCCGACAACGGCGATGGCTACGGCGAGCGCCATCAGCGGTCATCTCGGTCGAGCCATGCGGCAGCGCGGGCTCGCCCCGACGCTGCGGTTCCGCCTTCGTGGTACCGGCTCGAGCCAGTGGTGCAGCAGCTCGGTTGGGTCCGAGCGCGGCTGGCGAACTCCGGCAGATTGAGCCAGCCGCCCGCCAGGCTGAGCAGTCCCAGGACACCAGCGGCCCGGTCATGATCCAGGGCGCCTCGTGCAGGTGTTCCTTCTCTTCTCGCCGGTCCGATTCGGACCGAAGAAGGTCATCGCCATGAGCCGCGCCATGTAGAACGCGGTGAGCAGGCGGCCGTCGCTCCCATCGCCCAGAACACCCGGAAAATCGGCTCGTGCTCGCCGCGGCCGAAGGCAAAGGCCAGGATTTCATCCTTGGAGAAGAAACCGGCGAAGGGAGGAATCCCCGCGATGGCGAGCGTCGCGATCCACATCAGTGTCGCGGTGACCGGGCAGATGCGTGGCGCAGCCCGCCCATGTTGCGCATGTCCTGCGCGTCTTCGTGTGAGTGGGTGGCGTGATATGCGTGGTGCATCGCGTGGATCACGCTTCCCGAACCGAGGAAGAGCAGCGCCTTGAAGAAGGCGTGGGTGGCAAGGTGGAAGATGCCGGCGGTGATGGCGCCGGTCCCCACGCCCAGAAACATGTACCCCAGCTGGGAGACGGTCGAATAGGCCAGGACGCGCTTGATGTCGTACTGGCGGAGCCCGATCGTGGCGGCGAACAAGCGCCGTGAGAGCGCCGACGCCGGCCACCACAGTCTGGCTCACCGGCGCCAGCGCGAAGAGCACATTGGCTCGTGCCACGAGATACACGCCGGCGGTCACCATCGTGGCAGCGTGGATCAGGGCCGAGACCGGCGTGGGACCGGCCATCGCGTCGGGCAACCAGGTATAGAGCGGAATCTGGGCCGACTTGCCGGTGCAGCCGAGGAAGAGGAACAAGGTGATCGCGGTTACCAGCGCGCTGCCTGCGGGCAGGACCTCGCCCGCACGGCTGAACACGTCGGTGAAGTTCAGACTGCCGAACGCCTGCCACATCAGGAACATGGCGATCAGGAAGCCGAAGTCCCCGATCCGGTTCACGATGAAGGCCTTCTTGCCCGCGTCCGCGTTGGCCTTTTCGGAGAACCAGAAGCCGATCAGGAGGTAGGAGCAGAGACCGACCCCTTCCCACCCGATGAACATCATCGGGAAGCTGGCGCCCAACACCAGCACGAGCATGAATGCGACAAACAGGTTGAGGTACGCGAAGTACCTCGGGTAGCCGTCGTCCGCCTTCATGTAGCCGATGCTGAAGAGGTGGATCAGGCTTCCCACGCCTGTCACCACGAGCAGCATCACCATCGAGAGCTGATCGAGCAGGAAGGAGAAGTCGACCTTCAAGTCACCGACGGGGAGCCAGCTCCAGAAGGTGATGATCGGTGCGGCTTCGGGGTCGGCCTGCCATACCGGCGCCACTTGCCGGAAGGCGACCAGTGCGGCGGCGAATGCGCCGAGAAGCACTCCGGCGCCAATGACGGAGACCGCCGCCTTGGCTCGAGGCTGCCAGAGGGAGAGCGCTCCGTTGAGCAGGAATCCCAGGAGCGGAAGCCCCAGGATCAGGCCGACCAGGAGATTCAGGTTTTCCGGCAGCGCCGTCTCCGGGCCCTGCCCAAGAACGGCAAGAAGATCCAGGTGCATCAGCCCCTGAGCAGGTTGACGTTTCCGAGATCCACCGAGCGGTGGTGCCGGAACATGGCGATGATGATCGCGAGCCCCACCGCGGCCTCCGCGGCGGCGACCGTCATGACGAAGAAGACGATGACCTGGCCGCCCAGACCGTGGGCCTGTGCCAGGGCGATGAAGCTCAGGTTCACGGCATTGAGCATGAGCTCGATGCACATGAACAACACGATCGCGTTACGCCGAAGCAGCACCCCGGCGACTCCGATGGTGAAGAGAATGGCCGAAAGGCCCAGCGCCTGACCGAGCAGCATCAGACCCTCCGTTTAGCCAGCACGACGGCGCCGACGATCGCGGTGAGCAGGAGTACCGAGGTAAGCTCGAACGGGATGAGATAAATCTGGAACAAGGGAGCCGCGATTGCCCCGGTGACACCCTGCGTCTCAACGGCGGCGGCAGCGGTCTTCCCGGCGTCGAACACCATCGTGGGATCCGCCAGCCGGCTCGAACCGGTGTATTCCAGCGCCAGGCGTTCCGCGCTGTAGTGCGGCAACGCGGCCAGCTCGGCCAGCAGCAGGACGACGACCCCGGCGACCATGATCCACACCGGCCAGCGCTTGAGGTCGGATTCCCCGCGGCCGAGGTTCAGCAGCATGATGACGAACAGGAAGAGCACCATGACTGCGCCGGCGTACACCAGGACCTGGATGATCCCGATGAACTGGGCGTTGAGCAGCACGTAGATGCCCGCCAGGCAAAGCATGGTGGAGATCAGCCAGAAGGCGGAAGCGATCGGATTGCGCTGGGTCACGCAGAGGAGCGCCGACAGCACCGCCACCGTGGCGAACAGGTAGAAGACCGCCTCGGTCATCTATTCACCCTTGGGATCGGTGGGATCCCACAGCGTCGAGACGCTGTGTGTCTGGGAAGAGAGCCGCTCGAGGTCGTACACGAAACGATCCCGGCTGTACTCGGAATTCTCGAAGTGCACCCCGACGTGAATGGCCTCCTCGGGGCAGACTTCCTGGCAATACCCGCAAAAGACGCAGCGGAACTCGTCGATCTCGTAGATCAACGGGTACCGGTTCCCCTCCTCGTCCTCGCCGGGCACCAGCTTGATGCAATTGGCCGGGCAAATCTGGGGACAGAGCCCGCAGGCGACGCACTTCGACCGGCCTTGCTCATCGGTGAGCATCCGGTGGGTGCCGCGCCAGCGCGGGGAAATCGTATAGTCCGCGGTGCTCTTCGCTTCCGGGTACTCCATCGTGACCTTGGGCTCGAAGAGCTTCTTGAACGTGAGCCCCATGCCCTTGAGCGCGGCCCGGACGTAGCTCACCTCGGCCTCCGGGCGCTTCAGCACCTTCACCCCGATCGTCATGCCACCTCCTCCACACCCGCGGGCACCGGAGCCGCCGGGGCCCGACGGGCCGCCGAGCCGCTGACCAGGCGCCCGCGGTCGAGCACCAGGAAGACAAGGAACATGAGCGGGAGATTGAGCAGGAAGAGCGCACCCATCTTGATGGTCTCCGAGCTCCCGCTCAACAGCGTATCCACACCGTAGATCCCGAGACCCACGAGCATCACGTAGGCGAGGCCGATCGGCATCAGCACCTTCCAGCCCAGCGACATCAGCTGGTCATAGCGGAACCGGGGCAGCGTCCACCGGACCCAGATGAAGACGAAGAGGAAGAAGAAGGTCTTGAGGAACATCACGACGCCGGTCGCCAGCGTCTGGAGCAGGCCGCCGGCTTCATCCCAGTGTCCCGGGAGGTCCCAGCCACCGAAGAAGAGCACCACCATCATCGCGGAGGCGGTGATCATGTTGGCATACTCGGCGATGAAGAAGAGGGAGAATTTCATCGCACTGTATTCGGTGTGATATCCCGCGATCAGCTCGGACTCGGCCTCGGGCAGATCGAACGGGACCCGGTTGGTCTCCGCGAAGGCGGACACCATGAAAATGAAGAAGGAAAGGAAGAGCGGGAGCACGAACCAGAGTCCGGCCTGCTGCCGTGCGATGATTTGGTGGAACGAGACGTTCCCGGTGACCAACACCACCGGGATCAGGCTCAGGCTCATCGCGACTTCGTAGGAGACCATCTGGGCGCTGGCCCGGAGCCCGCCGAGCAGGCTGTACTTGTTATTGGAAGACCAGCCGGCCAGGGCGATACCGTAGACCCCCATGGAGCCGATAGCGATCACGAAGAGGAATCCGATCGGCAGGTCAGCGACCGCAATGGGCATGAGCCCGTGATGCACGAAGCGGCCCAGAAGCGGCAGGGAGAAGTCGAAGTCCACCGGGAGCGGTGCGGCCCAGGGCAAAACCAGCGACATCATCGTCGCGGGAATCAGGGATAGTGCCGGCGCCAGCACGAACAGAATCTTGTTCGAGTCGGCCGGGAACGTTTCTTCTTTAAGAATGTTCTTGAGTCCGTCGGCGAGCGGCTGGAACCACCCGTTGGGTCCGACCCGGTTCGGCCCCAGCCGGTACTGCATCCAGGCGCAGAGTTTCCGCTCCACCAGTGTCAGGTACGCCACGCCGATCAGAGTGATGGTAAAGATGGCGAGCAGCTTCACCACCGTGAGGAGCAGGAAGCCCTTCATTTCGGGAGTCATGAGGCGGCTCCTGCTGTTACCGGCTTCTCAGCGACCCGGCCGGTGAAGCCGAGTTCGGCGAAGCTGAGCCCATTGAGGGCAGGCACGCTTGCCGCGATCAGGTCGAACGCAGCGGACACACCAGCGGGAGCCGGCTTTCCTGATATCAGCGCGAGGGCGGCTGCCGCAACCCACCAGGCAGGTTGCGCCATTCCGGGGCTCGGTTTGGCCTGGTCATAGCGCTGAACCCGCCGATCGCGGTTCACGAAGGTGCCGATTTCCTCGGCCACGTTGGTGACGGGGAGGACGACAGAAGCACCAGCCAGTTCCTGCGACTGCACCGTTCCGAAGACCACGACCGTGTTCGCCTTGCTCACCTGGGCCGCTTCCGCCTCGGTAAGCTCCACATCGAGCAGGACGACCAGTGACGCGCTCGATGCGGCCTTGAGCGCCGCACTCCATTCCGTGGTGTAGCCCAGAATCCGCGCGCCTTCCCCATTGGGCGCCCGCTCCTTTCGCAGCGCCAGATTGGGCACGCCCTTGAGCGGTGCTTCATCTCCCTGGGGCAGCTGTACCGCCGGCGGTGAGCTTGGTTCCCTCGAGCAAACGCTTGACCATGCCCAGGGATTCGGTCGAGGCGCGGCCCGAGGCGAGCAACACCGCCGACCCGCCCTGACGCACCGCCTTCACGACGCGGGCCAGGGCCTGATCCCAGTCGGTGGCCACCAGCCGCTGGTTTTCGCGAACGAGCGGCGCCTCGATCCGGTCGCCCCGGTTCATCCAGCGGTAGTTCATTCGGCCGTGATCACAGATGAAGTGGCGATTCACCTCGAGGTTCGGCCGCGGCCGGAGACGCACCACCGCCGTATCACGGGTATCGATCAGAATGTTGCACCCCTGGCTGCACCCGGTGCAGACGCTCGCCGTCTTGTCCAGATCCCAGGCCCGAGCCTTGTGCAGGAAGTCCTTCGAGATGAGCGACCCGACCGGGCAGAGATCCACCACGTTGCCGGCCCACGGATGGTCCAGCTCGTGGTCGGGATCGATGCCGATGAAGGCCCGGTCTCCCCGTTCGGACACGTTGAGCACCGCCTCGCCCGCCACGTCGTCCATGAACCGCACGCAACGGGTGCAGAGGATGCACCGGTTGGCGACGTAGAGCACATCGGGCCCGAATTCTTCGACCGGATTGTAGCGCTTGGCGTATTCGCTGTACCGGGTGCCGGCCCGGCCTTCCTGGAAGACGTAATTCTGCAGCTCGCACTCGCCGGCCTGATCGCAGATGGGACAGTCGAGCGGATGGTTGATCAGCAGCAGCTCGAGTACTCCCTCGCGCGCCTTCTTGGCCTGCTCGCTGTCAACGTGGACCACCTGCCCCTCGGCCACAGTTGTTACACAAGCCGGCATGAGCTTGGGCGCCTTCTCCACCTCGACCAGGCACATGCGGCACACCGCCGGGGATGGCAACGACGGGTGGTAGCAGTAGTGGGGGATCAGCACCCCAGCCTGCTTGGCGGCCTCGATGATGGTCGTCCCCTTGGGGACGGCCAGGGTGAGACCGTTGATCGTGACGTTGACGTTTTCGGTCATAGTTCCAGGATAGAGCGACTAGCTGAATAGCTATTAGCGATTAGCTGTTAGCGATTGGAGCTAATAGCTAACGGCTAATGGCTGCTTCTACACCGCAACGGCCGTCTTCCGATTCCCATTCAAGTACGCCTCAAACTCGCCGCGGAACTTCTGGATCCCGCTCACCACCGGCGCGGCGCAGGAATCGCTCAGCACGCAGATCGTCTTGCCGGTCATGTTGTCGGACAGGTCAAGCAACAAGTCCAGATCCTCGATCCGGCCCTTCCCCGCCAGCATGCGCTCCAGAATCCGGGTGGTCCACGCAGTGCCTTCGCGGCACTGGGTGCACTGGGCGCAGGATTCGTGGGCGTAAAAGCGGGCGAGCCGCATGATCTGGTAGACCAGGTCGGTCGAATCGTCCATGACGATCATGCCACCCGATCCGAGCATCGAGCCCTTGGCTACCACGCCTTCGTAGTCGAGCTGGCAGTCTTCGACCTCAGCCGCGGTCATGATCGGGACTGAGGAGCCGCCGGGAATCACCGCCTTGAGGGTACGACCGGGACGCATGCCCCCCGCCATATCGTAGATCAGCTCCTTCATGGAGCTGCCCATCACGACCTCATAGTTGCCCGGACGCTGCACGTGCCCGCAGACCGAGATCAACTTGGTGCCGGTACTCTTGGGGTTGCCCCGGCACAGGCTCTTGTACCACTCGGCACCCCGCACGATGATGTGCGGCGTTGCGGCCAGCGTCTCCACGTTGTTGATCGTGGTCGGCATCCCGAAGACACCCGCGGTGGCCGGGAACGGCGGCTTGATGCGCGGGTTGCCGCGGCGGCCCTCGATGGAGTTCATCAGGGCGGTTTCTTCGCCGCAGATGTAGGCGCCGGCACCCCGGAACAGCACCAGATCGATCCGTTTGCCACTGCCGAAGGCGTTGGCCCCGAGCGCGCCCTTGTCGTACGCCTCCTTGATTGCGCCCTCGAGAATCTTGTACTCGACGGTGAACTCGCCGCGCACGTAGATGTATCCCCGCTCGGCGCCGATCGCGTGACAGGCCAACGCGCAGCCTTCCAGCAGCGCGTGGGGCGTCCAGCGCATGATCTCGCGATCCTTGAACGTGCCGGGTTCCGATTCGTCGGCGTTGCAGCAGAGGTAGTGGGGTTTGCCGCTGTTCTTCGGCATGAACGACCACTTGAGGCCGGTCGGGAACCCGGCGCCGCCCCTCCCGCGTAGACCGGAGTTCTTGATCTCCTCGATCACCGCCTCGGGAGTCATGCCCAACGCCTTCTTGAGCCCTTCGTAGCCGGCGCGCTTCACCCAGCCGTCGAAGGTGCGTGCGCCCGCGTCTCCGAAGTAGCGGGAGAGAACCGGCTCTTCTTTTGGATGACTGGGATGGGGAAATCCCATTACTTGTACCCCTGGAGAATGCCCGGCACCCGCTCCGGAGTTACGCCTTCGATAAAGTCGTCATCAATCAGCACCGGAGTAGCGAAACCGCAGGCCCCGAGACACTCGACTTCGATCATGGTGAACCGGCCGTCGGGACTGGTCGCTCCCAACTCGCCGCATCCGGTGTGCTTGAGGAAGGCCTTCACCACGTCTTCCGCGCCGCAGATGTTGCAGGGCGACGTGGTGCAGACCTGGATGAAGTGGCGTCCGACCGGGTGCGTGTGGTACATGGTGTAGAACGTCACCACGCCCTTCACGTACGCCGGCGTAAGACCGAGCACCTCGGCCACCTCAGTGATCGCGCCCTCGGAGATCCAGCCCCGCCGCCGCTGGACGATCCACAGCGCCGGCAGCAGGCACGCCATCTTCGTCGGGAAATTGGGGAACACCGCCTCGAGCTCCTGGCGCCCCTCCCCGACGAAGACCGGCTGGTGTTCCTCCTCGACGTGAGCCGAGCTCATCGGTCGATCTCTCCCATGACGATGTCCACGCTGGCGTTGATCGCGATCACGTCGGACAGCAGCACGCCCTCGCAGAGCTTGGGCAGGCAGGCCAGGTTGATGAAAGACGGCGGACGAATGCGCCAGCGCACCGGCTTGGCGGTCCCGTCGGACACGAAGTAGTAGCCCAGCTCGCCCTTGGGGTTCTCGATCCCCATGTAGGCCTCGCCCGGGGGCGCCTTCACACCTTCCATTACCTGCTTAAAGTGAAAGATCATGGCTTCCATATCGCTCATGGCGCGCGACTTGGGAGGCAGGATCAGCCGCGGGTCCGACACGTTGATCGGAGCGCCCTTCAGCCGCTCCAGCCGGACCAGGGCCTGCTCCAGGATGCGGACCGACTGTCGCATCTCCTCCATGCGGACGATATAGCGATCGTAACAGTCGCCGTGCTCACCGACCGGCACGTCGAAATCGTAGTTCTCGTAGCCCAGATACGGGCGATCCTTGCGTACATCGTACGCGACTCCGGAAGCCCGGAGCATCGGCCCGGAGAGCGAGTAGTTGATCGCGTCCTCAGGCCCGATCGATCCCACGTTCTGAGTCCGGCCGATCCAGATGGCGTTCCGGGTAAACATCCGGTCGACGTCATCGAGGGTCTTGGGGAAGGTGCGGCAGAACTCGGCCAGTCCCGCTTCCCACCCGTCGGGAATGTCGGCCATAAGGCCGCCCACCCGAGTGAGGCTGGTCGTGAGCCGGGCGCCGGTCCACGATTCCTGCAGGTTGTAGATCCGCTCCCGCTGCTGGAAGGTCCAGAGGAACGGGGTGTAGGCTCCAATATCGATGCCGGTGGTTCCCAGCCAGACCAGGTGGGAAATGATCCGGCTCATTTCGCAGGCGATCACCCGGAGCACCGTGCACCGCTCGGTGATCTCGATCCCCATGAGCTTCTCGGCCGCCAACGCCAGACAGACGTTGTTGGCCATGGGCGAGAGGTAGTCGGTCCGGTCGGTGAGCGGGATGATCTGGTTGTAGTGCCGGTACTCGCCGAGCTTCTCGAATCCGCTGTGCAGGTACCCGACGTGGGGCACGACCCGGATCACGGTCTCGCCATCCAGCTCGACGACCAGCCGGAGCACGCCGTGGGTAGCTGGATGCTGCGGGCCCAGGTTGATGAGCATGTGCTCGGCGTTCATCTCGTCCGACGGCTCGGGCACCTTGGGCAGCCGGATGCCGACCGGGACCTGCCGGACGTTCCCCTGGGCGTCGAGACCGGGAGTGCTGAGCGCCATCTCCACGCTGCGCAGGCTCATCGCAGGGTCCCCCGCTCTCCCCGGCTCAGCCGCTCGCGGACGTCGGCCGGCAGCTCATGATAGGACTCGACGATGCTCAATTCTTCCAGGGAGTAATGCGCTTCGGGATTCGCGGCGAGGGCCTGTCGGGTCTGCTCCGCCCGGCTGAAGTGGCCGCGGAGCGGAAAATCCTTTCGCAGGGGGAAGCCCTCCGCATAGGTCTCCCACATGAGGATCCGGCGCAGGTCCGGATGACCCCGGAAGGCAACGCCGAACATGTCGAAGACCTCACGCTCCAGCCAATCCGCGCCCTTCCACAGGTCGTAGACCGAGTCCACCTCGAGTGGCGCCCGCTTGTCGAGCTCGATCTTGCACCGCAGGTCCGCCTTCCGGTCCAGGGAGCGGAGCTGATAGACGATTTCGAGCGGCCGCTCCATGTCCCGATACTCGACCGCGGTCACGTCGGTGAGATAGTCGAACCGCTGAGCGGGATCGTCCTTGAGCCAGGCCAGGATTTCGTGGGCCCGGTCACGCGCGAGGTAGGCGATCGTGTCCCCGCAGGAGACTTCGTGTCGCAGCACCGCGGCCCCGAAGCGGGACTTGAGTGCAGGAATCGAGGGCGACGGCTCCGGGCGACTGGGGCTCACGCCGACCTCGTCTGATGCACCGAATTACCGAACGGCTCGGAGAGCTCGTCGATCCGGTTTGCGGGAAGGAACAATCCCTCAGGCCCTACCGTGTGCTCCTGGCGGAGATCGTCATCGGTGATGCTCTCGCCTGAGATCTTCTTCTGCAGCAGCAGGATGCCGTAGAGCAGGCCCTCGGGACGGGGCGGGCAGCCCGGCACGTAGACGTCCACCGGCACGATCGTGTCGATGCCCTGCACCATCGTGTAGGTATCGAAGATGCCACCGGTCGAGGCGCAGGCACCCATCGAGATGCACCATTTAGGCTGGGGCATCTGATCCCAGATCCGGCGGATGACCGGAGCCAGCTTGAAAGGCAGCCGGCCGGCGCAGATCAGCACGTCCGACTGGCGGGGTGAGAAGGCCTGCCGCTCCATCCCGAACCGGGCGATGTCGTAGCGGCTGGCGGCCGTGGCCATGAACTCGATTGCACAGCAGGCCGTCCCAAACGGCATCGGCCAGAGAGAATTCTTACGGGCCCAGTTGGTGAGATCGCTCAGTTTGGCGGTCACCCAGTTGGGGGAGACCCCCGAAACTTCGGTAGTGAGCGGTTCACCCGAGTGGGTCAATTCCATTCCAACGCTCCCCGCTTCCAGACGTAGACGTATCCGACCGCAAGGATCACGACGAACACGAACATTTCAACCAGCAAAAGGCCGCGGATCTCCTTCATCTGCTGGAAGGCCGCAGCCCACGGTAGCATGAAGACGGTTTCGATATCAAACACGATAAACAGCATCGCGACGAGGTAGAACTTGACCGAGAAGCGCTCACGGGCCTGGCCCAGGACAGGCATGCCCGACTCATAGGGAGCAATCTTCCCGGGGGTGCGGCGGTAGGTCGAGAAAATGTGGGAAACCGCCAGCATGAGGATCGCGTTCGCGATGACGAGCGCGATGACCAGCAACAACGGGATGTATGGTTGGAGCATCGATGAAGCCCCGATTCGTGAAAAGATTCACGTGCAGGCGACTAAGTTAATGTTCGCCAAGGACGAACGGTAGCCTCGGGTTCGGAGTGCCACGGGCCCTCAACACCCTCTATATTGCCGCCCGTCCACGGGGACGGAACCCATTCCGTCCGCCATTTTCGCCTCACCGCCTGTCCGCCCACACTATGTCCATAAAGTCCGACCGCTGGATCCGCCGGCTGGCCCAGGAGCACAGGATGATCGACCCTTTTGTGGAGGGCCAGGTCCGATCGGTGGACGCCCACGGGCGTAAGGTGATCTCCTACGGGGTGTCATCCTACGGCTATGACATGCGGGTGGCGCCCGAGTTCAAGATCTTCACCAACGTACTTTCGGCAATAGTCGACCCCAAGGACTTCGACAGCCGGAGTTTCGTGGAATTCGAGGGTGAGGTCTGCATCGTTCCTCCGAACAGCTTCGCCCTGGCCCGGTCGGTGGAGTACTTCCGGATCCCGCGTAACGTCCTGACCATTTGCGTGGGCAAGAGCACTTACGCGCGGTGTGGCATCATCACCAACGTGACGCCCTTCGAGCCGGAGTGGGAGGGACATGTCACGCTTGAAATCTCCAATACCACCCCGTTGCCCGCCCGCAT
Organism: uncultured Gemmatimonadales bacterium; assembly: GCA_963833365.1. Lineage (GTDB taxonomy): Bacteria > Gemmatimonadota > Gemmatimonadetes > Gemmatimonadales > GWC2-71-9 > DATBGE01. The sequence continues at coordinate 68,219 of CAWHXS010000002.1, read as the reverse complement.
TTACGCCAACGAGGGGATCTGCCAGGTCCTGTTCTTCGAGGCCGACGCCGACGACGTGTGCGAGGTGAGTTACAAGGACAAGGCGGGCAAGTATCAGAAGCAGACGGGGGTGACTTTGCCGAAATTGTAGAAGGGCGGACGGGCGGCGCCTCCCCCTTGGCGCCATCCCGCCAAATCGTCAACCTGCAATCTTCAATCATCAATCCTCAATGACCTCATCCCTCACTGTCCTACCACCCGCCGTAGTCCGCCGGCTTTTCTCCGCCCGTTCATCGACCTGATTCCTCGCCAGCCGCCACTCGTAGACCGAGAGCACCGGACCATAGAAGGCCACGTCCGCGCCCAGCTTGCCCACTAACGCCCCAAGACTCCCACCAAGCAATCGAATCCCGGCCCCTATGCAGAACGGCCGGATCAGCGCACTATCGAGCGCCTCGGCAGCACCGAATTCGAGGACCAGGTTGCGCAGCACCCGGAGAACATCCTTGTGACCGAACGACTTTCCCGACGCTCCGGCCTGATGCGCGTCGGTAACCGTCTCCCGCAGCGCCATGATGCCGTAGAACACTACAGCCTCGGCGATGGTGCCGGCATACGCCGCGGCTATCGTGCTTTCCGTCGCCTGCGAGACTGCGCTGGCAGCGCCAACCGCGGCCACGGTTCCGAACACCTCAGAGGGGCCGTAGCGCCGGATCCAGCTCTTCAGCCTGCCCCGCTTCGACTGATGTCCGGCGAACTGGCGACCATCGATCTCCCGCGTCGTTGCCCGCAATACGTGAAGTGTCCACGCGCCGACCTTGACTTCGTCCCCCTCGGCCAGGAGCCAGGGCGCCTGCATCTGCTCACCGTTGATGAGAGTGCCGTGCCGGCTGCTGTCTACCAAAAGGGGCCCGTTGGGCGTCGATACCACGCATGCGTGGCGGCGGGACACTTTGTCGCCCGGCAGAATGACGTCGCACTCGGTCAGCCGGCCGATCGAGATCGGCCGCCCACCCAGTGCCCACCGGCGATCACCGTGCGCGAGCACCAAGGGCGAAGGCGACTGCATGGGATCTCAACATGAGGTCGGTTAGATTTCTCGCCATTGACCCGGGCGGATTACGCCGCCCTTTGTTTTCTCGGACTGGATGGTTCATGCGATACCTGTTGCTTGCCTTCACGTTGGCGGCACCGCTCGCCGCGCAGCAACCCACCCCACCCCCTACGCCACAGGCACCCAGGGCGCCGAAGCCCAGCACTCAGGTAAGCCTGCGTCCCGCGGTCGCCGATACCGGCATCTTCGCACCGATCGACCTGCCACCGGGAAACGAGATTCGGCGGGTGAATGGTGCCCCAGGTTCCAAATACTGGCAGCAGCGCGTCGACTACTCGATCAAGGCCATTCTGGACACCGCCGCGAAGCGGGTGACCGGCACGATGGCGATCCGGTACACCAACAATTCTCCGGACACGCTGACTCGGGTGTGGATGCAGCTGGACCAGAACCTCTTCAAGCCGGGGAGCGTCGGATCCCTGCTCAACGCCGAGGAGAGCCGGTTCGGAGGAGGCGGATTCCAGGGCGGGTTCGATATCCCGTGGATCGTGCAGTCTCAGACCGGGATGCGAGCAGCCAAGCCTCTCAAGCCTCCAACGGCAGTCGGCCTGCAGCAGAAGCTTCGGACCCGGGTGGACGACACCATGATGGAGGTCTACCTCACGACGCCGCTTGCGCCGGGGGCGACGACCCAATTCGACCTCTCTTACGCGTTCAACATTCCGGAGCATGGCGCCGACCGCATGGGGCGGGACGGGACCCTCTACGAGCTCGCGCAATGGTATCCCCGCATGGCCGTCTACGACGATGTCCATGGCTGGAATACCCTCCAGTACCTGGGCCAGGGAGAGTTCTATCTGGAGTATGGTGACATCGACTACGAAGTCACAGTGCCGGCTGGGTACATCGTCGCGGGAACCGGCACACTTCAGAATCCCCTTGAGGTCCTGACCGCGTCGCAACGGACCCGCCTGGCTGCGGCGGCACGTTCGGACAGTATCACGCACATCGTCACTGCCGACGAGCTCACGAGCGGTGCCGCGCGGCCTGGCAGCGTCCGGCACTCTGACCTGGAAGTTCAAGGCCACCAAGGTGCGGGATGCGGCCTGGGCGGCAAGCCCGGAATACCTCTGGGACGTCTCCTCCTGGAAGGGAGTCGTCGCCAACGCCTACTACCGGCCCAGCGCCATCGAGACCTGGAAGGACGCGGCGGACATGAGCCGCTACTCCATCATGGAGTACGGTACCCGTTGGTTCAACTATCCCTACCCGCAGATCTCGGCGGTTGAAGGCCCGGTCTCAGGGATGGAATACCCGATGGTCGCCATGGAGTCCAGAGGCGAGAGCAAGGAAGACCTGTATAGCGTCGTCACCCACGAGATCGGCCACATGTGGTATCCGATGACCGTCGGGTCGGACGAACGGCGCTACGCCTGGATGGATGAAGGATTCAATACCTTCATCAACACCTTCAGCGAAGAGGGATACTTCAAGCGCAATGACATGACCCGCCGGCGTGGAGAGGCTGCCTTCGTGCTGCAGAACGACCAGGGGCTCACCTCGCAGCCGATCATGACCTACGCCAACCGTTACCGCACCGGGTCCAACCTCGGCTCGCTGGCGTACGTGAAGCCGTCCATCGGACTCCTCACCCTCCGCAACAAGATCCTTGGGCCAGAGGTCTTCGATTCGGCATTCCGGGAGTACACCAGGCGCTGGGCCTTCAAGCATCCCCAGCCCGCGGATTTCTTCCGCACCATCGAGGATGTGAGCGGCCGGGATCTCGACTGGTTCTGGCGGGGCTGGTTCTTCACGACCGCGGCGTTGGATCAGTCGGTCGAGTCCGTGACCCAATCGTCCGGTGGCATCGCGAAGGTGGTCATACGTAATCTCGGACAGCAAGTGATGCCGGTCGAGCTTCAGGTGACGCTTGGAGACGGGACAACCCAGCTGCTCAAATTCCCGGTCGAGATCTGGTATGCCGGCGACAAGTACGTGGCCGAAATCCCGACCGATCAGACGATCACGGCGGCCACGGTGAACCCTGACGGTCAATTCCCCGATATCAATCCGGCGAACGACGGATGGAAGCCTCCGCCCACACCATAGGCGGCGATTTGATCCGGCGGGCGTCTCCTGGATGACGCTACGCCGAGAGCCGGCACTGAAATTTAGAAGGGGGGGCCCCCTGGTGGGGCCACTGAGCGGTTGGATCCGATGGTATCCGCGGTTTTCTGATGACTGTCCGAGGGGAGTCGGGGCAGATATTCAAACAAGGGGGGGCCCCCTACCGAAGGCCCCCCTTTGTGCGCCAATCCTCTAGTCACCTCCTGTCGAGGCACCTTCCTTCTCTGCCTCGCCCTACTGCGGAACCGACACCTGCCAGAACCCGCTCAGCATGTCGCTCGCATACACCGATCCGTTATACAGCATGACGCCCCAAGTGAGGGTATTCCCGGGTCCGCCAGGCTGGATTCGAGCTAGCTCCCGACTGGCCATGCTCCCGCTGATGATCCCGGAGATGTCCAGTGCCACCACGCCCGCATTGTAGAAGGCCGCGTACAGAATCTGATTGGGTTCATCCACCCAGAAGTTGTGGGTCCCCGCGTTCGGGATATGGAAGAACCCCACCTCCACCGGAGCCGTGAGGTCGGAGACATCCACCACGTGAATGTCGCCTGAGGCGTTGGACCCGTTGAACGGCCCCTCCTCCCCGATAAACAGGTATCGCTTCTCTCCATTCGGGTTCCAGAACCACCAGCCGTTATGGGTTTCTCCACCGAAACCGAGCGTGTGGCTGAGCTGGACCGGGTGGCTGGGAGAACCTCCATGGGAGCCATTCCCGACATCGAAAATGTACAGGCCTTCGTCCCAGGCGAACACGAAGGCGTAGCCGTCGCGCACGAAGGTATCGTGAATGCAGTAGTGATCCGGTATCGGCGTACTGCTCGCCGTGGTGATGGTCCCTGCCCCCGCTTGGGAGAGATCAAAAATCATCAGCGCGCAATTGGCAGGATCTTTGGCTGTAAAGGCATAGAGTTTTCCGCCGATGTCCACCAGTGTACCGGTGTGCAGTCCTGCAGAAACGATGGTCTTGGCCCGGAACACCGGTGTTCCGGGGCTGGTGAGCTCGTAGGTGTAAATTCCCGCTCCGGGGCCACCTTCTGCGGTGTAAACCAGCCACGCCCCATCTTCCGACACTTGGATGTCACTCACCGTCCCGATGTTCGGCGTGATGATCGAGTCGTGCAAAACCGGCGCGCCACTGCCGTCCAGTTGCCAGATGAAAACGGCATTACCGTTACCGCCCCAGGTACCGGTGTAGCCGAACCCATCCTTGATCCAGAGATCGGAAGTGGTGCGGTCGGGGACATTGTTTCCGCCAGCCACCACGGAGAAGCTGAGCGGGACGATTGCCTTGGAGTCGAAGGTGACGGTACCGAGCCCGGTTACGGTCGCGGTAACCGTCGTGGCGCCCGCGGTCGCGCCCATCGCGTGGACCACCGAAGCCGTACCGTCCAACCCGGTCGTGTTGTTGACCGCGGAGATGGCGCCGCCACCCGAGGTGAGCTCCCAACTCACACTTTGACCGGACACGGGGTTGTTGTACTGGTCGGTAACCTTGACCTGAAGACTCTGCGGCAGAGGCTGACTGACTTTTCCCACCTGACCATCCCCGCCCGACTTCACGAACAGCGTCGGCGGGCCCGCCTCGCCGGTCGCCGTGAAGACCACCGTGCCGTACCCCGACGCCGAGGCGCGAACCGTCTGAGAGCCGAGCTGCGTGCCGAGGGTCGCAACCGCCTCGGCAATTCCCTGCGCATCGGTCACCGAACTGGCCGGCGTCACGCTGCCGCCACCCGAGGCCACCTGCCAGGAGACGGTGAGTCCGTCTACCGGGCCACTCCCGTTGCTGACCTTCACCGAATAGGGCTGCAGAGCGGTCCCCACTGGCGCGGCCTGATTTGCCCCGGCCTCCACCGTGATGACCCCACTGGAGCCGCTGGTTGAATCGGAGCCGCATGCTATAGCGACAAGAAGAACGAGAGCCCCACCTGAACGTCGAATCATCCAGTGCCTCCGCAGGGTTCCACTACATGTCGTGCTGGTGCTCTTGCATCATGCTCGGCGCCTCATCCAGCAACGCGCCATACCGTCCCATTCGGTGTCCGCGCAGTTGCCACGACGCACGCAGTCCGACACTCAGCGATCGAACCGATTCCTTGCCGTAGAAAGCCTCAATGTCGAACAGTCCACCAGTGACGTTTTTCACGTTGCCGAAGGTGCCCTCGGCGAAAGGCTCCAGATCAAGCCGCCCCTGGGCCATGGAAAAACCTAAGCCGTACCCGAGGGTCAGAAGGGTCCAGCGCGTGGTTCCCAGAATCGAATTTTCCAGGTGAGGCCTTACCGAGCGGAACGGATCGATCGTCCGCATGTCCTCGGGACGTTCGGTGCGTTCCAGCCTGAAGTAAGGACGATGGCGACCCACCGTCCATGCACCTTCGGTGAGGAAGCTCCTGAAAACAAAGAAACCGTCGGCTTCCTCGGTCCGGGCCCACTCCGCCAGTCCGTACACCTTGGAGCTCCCTACCGGACCTTCGTAGCGCGCAGAGACATCCCACTTCCAGGCATCGGTACCGGCGCCAGGCCGGTGCTCGGGAGAATGGACCTTGGCCCGGGATCCCTGTACCTCGAGATGCTGGACGGGAATCACAGTGAGCCGCAGCGCCCAGGAATCACCGAAGCGCCATTCGTCGCCGGTCTTGATGAGCGGCCACTGGTCGGGACGCTCTGGCTCGTCCCCATCGAACAATGATCCTTCGGCGATTACGGGGCCAACCCTGAAGCCTGCAATCGCTACCGCGCGCTCCAGAATCTGGGCGAGATGGTGATTGACCGGATACCGCACTGGAGGGCGACTCATCGGATCGTCGGTGCCGAATGCGACGAACCCCTTCCCGGCGCTCAGCGACAGTCGGGCGGAGCCATCCAGATTCCCCAGGACGTCCACCCCGGAGATCATCAACTCATGCGCGTAGGTGTGCGGGTGGCGGCGATCGTTGAAGCCTTCGCCCCAGTCTCCGGGCGCCAGCTCCCCATCGGGAATGGTCTTCCCTTCCAGATTGAGCGTTCCCGAGAAGCGGAGATGATCGTTGAGGGCACTGGCGTGGAGCATCACCACCGGCTGCACTACTCGAAACTCATCGAGTGTGCTGCCACCCGGAATCGGATCTACGGACGTGTATAGCGGAATGAGTTGGGCTGCCAGGTGGGCCGTGACGGAGGACTGGGCCTCGACCTGTTGAGTGAGAACCAGCGCCAGCACTACGCTGGTGGCGACCGATCGGATCAAATGGCCGCCTCAGCCGCGACCTCGTCCCGGGCAGTAGCGTTGGCCACTATGTAGTCGTAGTACAGCCGGGTAATCCAATCGATACGGATTTCCTTGGGACAGGCCTCCTGACATTCACCGTGCCAGGTACACCCGCCGAATCCCTCCACGTCCATCTGCTCGACCATGGAGAGTGCCCGCCTTGACCGCTCGGGCTGGCCCTGGGGCAGCATAGCGAGATGACCCGCCTTGGCGGCAGTGAACAGCATGGCCGAGGCATTGGGGCACGCTGCGACGCAGGCACCGCAGCCGATGCACTGGGCGGCGTCCATCGCGGCATCCGCATCGCCCTTGGCGATGGGTAACCCATTGGCGTCGGGAGCGCTCCCGGTAGAAACCCCGATGAACCCACCGGCGGCTATGATGCGGTCGAAAGCACCCCGGTCAACTACCAGGTCCTTAAGCACGGGGAAGGCCCGGGCGCGCCAGGGTTCGATGTAGATCGTGTCCCCGTCCCTGAAGCTGCGCATGTGCAGCTGGCAGGTGGCCGTTCCGCGCGACGGTCCGTGTGCCACTCCATTGATCATCATGCCGCAGGAGCCGCAAATCCCCTCGCGGCAGTCATGATCGAAAGCGATCGGCAGGTCGCCTCGCTCGATCAGGCCCTCATTCACCACGTCGAGCATTTCCAGGAACGACATGTCGGGACTGATGGCCGTGGCCTGATAGGTCACCATCTTCCCGGCCGCAGTCGAGGAGGGTTGCCGCCAGACGTGGAGGGTGAGGTTCATGGATCTACTTATAGCTCCGCGTCGTCAGGTGCACGTTCTCGAACTCGAGCAGTTCCTTGTGCAGTAGCGGCGGCTTCTCCGTGCCCTGGTATTCCCAGGCTGCCGCATAGCAGAACCGGCTGTCGTCGCGGCGGGCTTCTCCATCGTGCGTCTGGTACTCCACCCGGAAATGGCCGCCGCAAGACTCCTCGCGGTGCAGCGCGTCCACGCACATCACCTCGGCGAATTCCAGAAAATCGGCTACGCGACCGGCCTTCTCGAGAGCCTGGTTGAGCTCCTCTCCCCCGCCGGGCACACTCACGTTCTCCCAGAACTCCCGGCGCAAGGCAGGAATCGCCTTGAGCGCGGCCTGCAATCTCTCGGCACTCCGGGCCATGCCGCAGTGTTCCCACATGATCTTGCCCAGCTCCCGGTGAAACGAATCGACGGTTCGTTTGCCGCGGATCGCGATCAGACGCTTGGTTCGCCCCGCCACCTCCGCCTCCACCGCGCGGACGGCGTCATGATCCGCCTCCACCTTCTCCAATTTCGAGGTCGCGAGGTAGTCCCCGATGGTGTATGGCAGGATGAAGTAGCCATCGGCCAGGCCCTGCATCAGCGCACTGGCGCCCAGACGGTTGGCGCCATGATCGGAGAAATTGGCCTCACCGATTACGAACAGGCCGGGGATGTTGCTCATCAGGTCGTAATCCACCCACAGGCCACCCATCGTGTAATGGACGGCCGGGTAGATGCGCATCGGCAGACGATACGGATTTTCGTCGGTGATCCGTTGATACATCTGGAACAGGTTCCCGTAGCGCTCGCGGATCTTGTCTTCACCGAGGCGACGGATGGCATCGGCGAAGTCCAGGTACACCCCTCGACCGCCAGGACCGACGCCGCGCCCCTCGTCGCATACTTCCTTGGCGGCGCGGGAGGCGATGTCTCGCGGAGAGAGATTGCCGTAACTCGGATATTTCCGCTCGAGGTAGTAGTCGCGCTCGCCCTCCGCGATGTCACCCGGGGCCCTGTGATCCCCTTTCCGCTTCGGAACCCAGACTCGGCCGTCGTTCCGGAGGGACTCGCTCATGAGGGTCAGCTTGGACTGGTGGTCACCCGCGACCGGGATGCAGGTCGGATGGATCTGGGTAAAGCAGGGATTACCGAAGGCAGCGCCCCGTTTGTAGGCCCGGTAAGTGGAGGTGACGTTGCAGCCTTTGGCGTTGGTCGAGAGATAGAAGACGTTCCCGTATCCCCCGGTTGCCAGTACCACCGCATCGGCCAGCCAGGTCTCGACTGCTCCGTTCAACAGATCGCGGGTAACGATGCCTCGTGCCACGCCATCCACGGTGACCAGGTCGAGCATTTCGTGACGCGCGAACATGGTGACCGTTCCCGCGGCCACCTGTCGCTCCAGCGCCTGATAACAACCCAGCAACAGCTGCTGCCCGGTCTGGCCCCTGGCGTAGAATGTCCTGGACACCTGGGCGCCACCGAACGACCGGTTGGCGAGCAGGCCGCCGTATTCCCGCGCAAACGGAACGCCCTGCGCCACACACTGGTCGATGATGTTGACACTGATCTGGGCGAGGCGGTACACGTTGGCCTCTCGGGCCCGGAAATCGCCGCCCTTAACCGTGTCGTAGAAGAGGCGCCAAATCGAGTCGCCATCGTTCTGGTAGTTCTTGGCCGCGTTGATGCCACCCTGGGCAGCGATGGAGTGCGCACGACGGGGGCTGTCCTGGAAGCAGAAGCACTGGACCTTGTAACCCAGCTCGCCAAGTGTGGCCGCGGCCGAGCCGCCGGCGAGACCGGAACCGACCACGATGATGGTGTACCGCCGCTTGTTGGCGGGGTTCACCAGCTTCATCTCGAACTTCCGCCGATCCCATTTCTCAGCGAGGGGGCCGGCGGGGATGCGTGCGTTCAGTTCCATCGGGCGTCCTTTATTGTCGTGAGTCCAGAGTCTAGAGTCTAAAGTCCAAAGTCCCATGACTCATGACCACTGTCTTTGACTCTCGACTCCAGACTCTAGACTCCCCCCTCACTTCAGCCACCCAAACCACACCGCCACCGGAATCACCGACATGCCCAGCCACACGATCAGCGCGATTACCAACGCGATGGGACGATGCCTGGGATCGGGCGATGGACGGGCCACGCCAAGCGACCGTAGGCTGGCCCAGGTGCCGTGGTAGACGTGGAGGCCAACCGCGATCAGCGCAATCAGGTAGAAAACGACTATCAGCGGGTCGCGGAATCCCACCACGAGGTTGTGGTAGACGTTCCCCTCGACGAAATCGGGATGGGCCGTGCCCCAGGTGAAGTGGCTGAGGTGATAGACCAGAAAGACCAGGATCAACACCCCGCCCCATCGCAGCGTCTGCGAGGCGACGGTCGAGGCCTGCGGGACCTGCTTGGCGTACTGCACCGGCCTGGCCTTGCGGCTCATCACGGTGAGCTGAGTCGCGGCGACGACGTGCAGTACGAGAGCGACCAGCAGAACGACCCGGCTCAGCAGCAGGAGCTCATGCGCCGGACCGTGCAGCAGTGCCGCGTATCCGTTGAGCTTCTCCGCCCCCGCGAAAGCCTGGAGGTTTCCCGCCATGTGGAGCACCAGCCAGACGATCATGATGAGACCGGTAACTCCCATCACGACCTTCTTGCCCAGCGTGGAGCGCCAGAAGGCGAGGAGGCGGCTCACCCCAGCGCCTTCATCGTGTCCATGACCGCCGCGGCGGACTTCTGCAGATCCGTCTGCTCCTGATCCGACAGCTTCACCGTGACGATCTGCTCCAGTCCCTTCCGGCCCAGCTTGCAGGGCACGCCGCAGAAGACGTCGCTGTAGACCGTACTCGCCCTGGAGCCACGCGGCGCAGGGGAGAATCCGCTTCTTGTCGAGGGCGATGGACTCGGCCATCTGGACCGCCGCGGCGCTCGGCGCGTAGTAGGCCGATCCGGTCTTGAGCAGCGCCACGATTTCAGCCCCGCCATTCCGGGTCCGGGTGACAATCGCATCCAGCTTGGCCTGGTCAATCAGCTGAGTGACGGGAATGCCGGAAACCGTCGTGTAGGAGATGAGCGGCACCATGGTGTCCCCGTGTCCGCCCAGCACCATTGCCTGAATGTCTTCAACCGATACGTCGAGTGCCTCGGCCAGGAACGACCGGTAGCGGGCGGTGTCGAGCACCCCCGCCATGCCGAGGACGCGTTCCCGCGGGAAGCCCGTCGCCTTCATGGCCACGTAGCACATTACGTCCAGCGGGTTGGAGACCACGATCAGAATCGACTGCGGCGCGACGCGCTTGATCTCCCGGCTCACCGCCTCGACGATCCCCGCGTTGGTCTTCACCAGGTCGTCCCGGCTCATGCCGGGCTTCCGGGCAATGCCGGCGGTCACGATGAAGAGTTCGGATCCGGCCGCTTCGTCATAGCCGTTGCTGCCGATGACCCGCGTGTCGAAACCTTCGATTGGTGCCGACTCCCACTGGTCGAGAGCCTTGCCCTGAGGGACGCCTTCGATCACGTCCACCATGACGACGGAACGGGCCAGCTGCTTTTCGGCGACGCGCTGGGCCGCGGTTGCACCCACGTTGCCAGCGCCGACGACGGTGATCTTGTTGAGCATTGGGATTGGGGAGTCGAGGTGAAGCTTGAAATTAGCGTTCAGAGGAAGAGGCGGGTAGGCCGCGGCCGTCACCCCGATTTCTTGCGGCGAGGTCTGCGACTCCGGCCCCGGCGCGGCGCGATCTTCTCAGGCTCGCCGGGAATTCCCAGCTTCCGCAGGCCTTCGTAGAGCACGACACTCACCGCATTCGCCAGATTGAGGCTTCGCACGTCGCCCGGCATCGGAATCCGGAAGCACTGCTCCGGATGTTTCTCGAGGATTTTGGCCGGCATGCCGTCGGTCTCATTACCGAAGACCAGGACGCTGTTCGTACTGAAGGGTGCCTCGCGGTAATCCCGGTCGGCGTTAGCGGAGAAATAGAGGCAACGATCCCGGCTGATCGCGTCGCGAAAGCGGAACCAGTTGGGATGCACCCAGAGATCGACCTTCGCCCAGTGGTCGATGCCGGCCCGCTTCACCGCGGTCTCGTCCAGGCTGAAGCCCAGCGGTTCGATCAGGTGCAGGGGTACATCGGCCCCGACGCACAGCCGGGCGATGTTTCCCGTGTTGGGCGGGATCTGCGGGCAGATCAGGGCGACGTGAAGCGTCATGCGCGGGACCCGGTCGCGGCTAGCCGCCCCGAGTATGCATCTCCCGCAATGGATCAGACCGCAGGCTCGTCAACGAATACAGTGCCCCACGATGCGGCTCGGCGCCCCGGGCCTCGGCACCACGGTCGTCGCGTTCCTTCCAGGCCTGCACGATCTGCTCCCGGATTTCCTCATCGGTGGCACCGCTCCTCAGCGGTTCCCTCAGGTCCACTCCCTCGTCGGCGTAGAGGCAGAGCAGGAAGTGTCCGTCGGCGGTGAGCCGGGAGCGATCACAGGTGCGGCAGAATGGCTGAGTCGTCGAAGCGATGATCCCGAAGGTCGTGCCGTCGTCGAGGCGGAATCGTTCCGATGGTGCGGCCGGATCCCTCCCGCTCACCAAGGGTTCGATCCGCCCGTAGCGTCTGGTGAGGCGATCCAGGATCTCGCGGCGGGAAACGACCTTGTCCATGCTCCATCCGGTGGCCCCACCCACATCCATGTATTCGATGAATCGCACTTCCCCGCCGCACGACCTGCCGAATTCGACCAGGTCCTCCAGCTCATCGTCGTTGTAACCGCGCACGATCACGCTGTTGAGTTTGACCGGCGGGAAGCCGGCATCGCGGGCAGCGGTGATTCCGGCGAGGACATCGCCGTGCTTGGCGCTGCGGGCGAAGGACTGCATCCGTTCCGGTCGCAGTGTGTCGAGGCTGACCGTCAACCGTCGCAGTCCGGCTGCTCGCAACTGGGTCGCCTGGGTCGCGAGCAGAATTCCATTCGTCGTCAGGGCGAGATCGGTCAGCTCAGGACGCAAGGCCAACCGATGCACCAGGTCGGGAAGACCGTGACGGAGCAACGGCTCCCCACCGGTAAGCCGGATCTTGCGGACACCGACGCTGGCGAAGATTCCGGCGAGTCGGTCGAGCTCCTCGAAGGAAAGGATTGAGCTGCGCGGAAGCCACGTGTACTCGGCTTCGGGCATGCAGTACCCGCACCGCATGTTGCACCGATCAGTGACCGAGATCCGAAGGCTGGTAAGTGGCCGGCTGAACCGGTCAACCACGACCGTTCCCTCGTTCAACGGCCTGGTCGGCCCAAGTGCGCTAGCCATGCCGTCCCCCTGACGAGCCGATCGCGACCTCTTCCGGCGCATTTCCAGCGTGCGCGGCCGCCGGGTTTACCCAGTCCGAGCTGCCGTCGGCGTACCATTCACGCTTCCAGATCGGCACCCGGCGTTTCAACTCTTCAATCACGTAACGGCACGCCTCGAAGGCCTCGCCGCGATGCGGCGCCGCCACGGCGATCGCGACCGCTGCCTCTCCTACTTCGAGCGTTCCGATCCGGTGGGAGAGCGCAACTCGTACCGGCCACTTGGTCTCCGCCTCGGTTACGATCGCCGCGCATTCCGCTTCCGCCATTGGGGCATAGGCCGAGTATTCCAGGCGCTTCACTTCCCTGCCGGCGTGATGGTCACGGACCAGTCCCACGAACGATGCGATGCCGCCACGATCCGAGGCGCCGACACTTCCCAGCAATGATGCGAGGTCGAGGGGTAGTTCGGTGAGATGAGCAGAAATCATCTCAACCTCCGGCCAGAGGCGGGAGGAGAGCCACCTCGTCTCCCTCGCGAAGCGGCGAATCGGCTGCTCGCATGGACCGCGTTGATCGCGGTGAGAGGACGGGTGGGGAGCCGGTCGGCCTGGGGAAATTCGTCGCGCAGCTGGCGAATCAGATCAGCGACTGTCGCAGGAGCCGGCAACGAAACGTCTACGGTATCCCGCCCAATCCAGTCGGCATAGCTGGCGAACAGGAGCACCTTGACCGTTACAGTCTCAACCGAAGCAGTCATTCTGAGCAGTATAATCGCTTATCGGATGCGGAGACCACCCGGTCCCCTGAAACGAAGGGAGCCGGGCTGACCCGGCTCCCATTACACCACGAAGGCTCTGATCCTCAGATCACTCGGAATGGGGCTGAGAATCAGCCGATTCCGGAGTCTCGTCTGCCACTAAAGCCCGCAACTCCTTGCTGGGCTTGAACACAGGCACCGGTCGCGCGGCCACTTCGACTGGATCGCCGGTGCGCGGATTCCTCGCCATGCGAGTCTTCCGACGGCGGATCTTGAAGGTGCCGAAGCCGCGTACCTCTATGTTGTGTTGATTCTTAAGTGCTTCCTTGACCGCGTCCAAGAATGCGTCCACTACTCTCGCGCAATCTTTCTTGGAAATCATGGGGCCCGCCGTGCGCGCGATGGAGGCGGTGACCTGTTCTACGAGATCGGCCTTCGTCATGCGTTCCCCCCTGGAGGGTCTCATGCCCGGCTCGGTCCCAAGCAGCAAGGCTGCATGAGAGACTACGAGCTTACACGTTGACTGTCAAGGGGTTGGCCCATCCGGGCGGGGTGACCCGCCAATCATTCGTACGAATTCGGCAAAGTGGGGGTAGGCGTCGTGGGGTCCCGGCGAGGCTTCCGGGTGGTATTGGACGGCAAAGACCGGAAGTGCTTTGTGCCGAATGCCTTCCACCGTTCCATCATTGAGATTGACGTGAGTGACCTCCAAATCGCTCGCGCCGGGGACGGCGCCTTGCTCGCCTTGAACCGCGAATCCGTGGTTCTGTGACGTTATAAGTACTTGTCCCGTACGGAGATCGCGAACGGGATGGTTACCACCTCGGTGGCCATAAGGCAGTTTGACCGTCTGTCCACCGAACGCGAGCCCCAGGAGCTGGTGGCCGAGGCAAATGCCGAACGTGGGGAGCCCTGATTCAGCCAGCTCCTTGATGTTCTGGATGGCGTAGCCCACCGCCGCAGGGTCCCCGGGCCCATTTGAAAGGAAAAGCCCGGCCGGCTTCATCTTCTGTACTTCCTTCGCGGTCACGGTCGCCGGAACCACCGAGACCCGGCACCCTGAGGCAGAGAGCATTCGCGCAATGTTCCGCTTCATGCCGTAATCGTAGGCCACAATCAGCGGGCCATCCCCCTCCTGATAGGCCTTCGGCGTCGTCGCCCGTGATGCCAGGTCGAGCCCGTTCATCGAAGGAGAGTCCATCAGCTGCAGCGTCAACTGAGGCGTGGGTTCCCTTCCCTCCGCAATCACGCCCCGCATGGCTCCGCGTTCGCGGATGTGCCGGGTGAGTCGCCGCGTGTCCACGTTCTCGATGACCGGAATGCGTGACTCGGCCAGCCACTCGTCGAGCGGTCGCGTGGACCTCCAGTTGGAGGCGTGGCGCGACATCTCCCTCACCACAACTCCGGTGATCTGAGGCTTGCTCGATTCCATGTCGTCCGGATTTACCCCATAGTTGCCGATCATGGGGGCGGTCATGACCACGATCTGTCCCAGATAACTCGGGTCGGTGAAGACCTCCTGATACCCGCTCAGGTTCGTGGTGAAGACCACCTCCCCGAACGCCGAGTCCAGTGGGCGCGGAGTGGTACCGGGATACCAGGTCCCGTCCTCCAGTAATACGAAAGCGGGGCGATCGGTCATCCGGTCACCCCGCGCGAAGTCTTCTTCATAGTGCCTCGAGTTACGGTGCCGGCTTGGAGGGCTGCGGTGCCGGAGCCTGTGACCCCTGGCCCGCGGCGTCGCTGCTGGGCGTAGTGGGTGTGGCACCTTCCAACGGAATCGGTGCGGGCGCCGCCGGGGCCGGCTGGTTCTGCAGCTGCTCGAGCACCTCGCTGGATCCACCGCTACGGGTCGGCGAGACGATCGACAGCAACAGCGACAGGAACAGGAAGGTGCCACCGCAGATCCAGCTCATCTTGGTGAGCAGATTCGCCGCCTGACGGCCACCAACCACGAGATCGGTGGTGCCTCCGCCGAGCGAGGCGAGACCCCCACCCTGCCCGGCCTGAAGCAGCACGACGGCCGCGAGCAGCAGCCCATCCATGATCAGCAAGACTAGCAAGAGATAGTACATGGCGGCCGCAAAACTAATCAGGGGGCCATCTTGTCGGTAGGGGCGGTCTTCTTACAGCTGCACCAGTTCGGACCAGCCCTCCGGATCGAGACTCGCGCCGCCGACCAGCACTCCATCGATCTCGTCTTGCGCCACCAGCGCCTGGACATTGCCCTTGTTGACACTCCCGCCGTAGAGCACCGTCGCCCGACCGGCAAGGCCGAGATTTGCCAGGACTCCGCGGACCGCCCGATGGACCTCGGCTGCGTCCTCCGGTGTGGCGTTCTTGCCGGTACCGATAGCCCAGACCGGTTCGTAGGCGATCAAAACACGGGCTAAATCGGCGGGCGAAAGATTGTGCAGTCCTTCATTCAGCTGCCTGGTCACGACCGACTCGGTCTGCTGCGCTACACGTTCTGCCAGCGTCTCCCCGACGCACAACATCGGGGTCAGCCCTGCCTCGAGGAGCGCCCGTACCTTTCGGCGGGTCTCCGCGTCGGTCTCCCCGAAGACATGTCGTCGTTCGGAGTGACCCACCAACGCTCCGGTTGCGCCGGCACCTTTGGCCAGCTGGATCGACGTTTCCCCCGTGAAGGCACCTTTCGGTTCCCAGTGCACATCCTGAGCGCCGACGCTGATGTCGGGGCGACCCTTCAGTGCACTACTGGTGGCCTCGATGGACACAGCGGAGGGGAAAAACCAGTACGAGCGGCCTTCCTGCGGTCGAGTCCGCGCGAGAAAGGTTGCCGCGAAAGCCCGTGCGTCTCCCGGAGGGAGATGCATTTTCCAGTTAGCGGCGTAGACGAGAGTGCGCATCAGGCGTCGTCCAGGGCGGCCACACCCGGGAGTGTCTTCCCTTCGAGGAATTCGAGGGACGCCCCGCCACCAGTGGAGACGTGGGTCATCTTGCTCTCGAGTCCGGCTTGCGCCACGGCCGCCGCAGAGTCGCCGCCGCCGACCACCGTGATGGCTCCGCGACCCGTCGCATCTGCCAGCGCGTGAGCAACCGCGAGCGTTCCATGATCGAAGGGCGGGGTTTCGAATACTCCCATCGGGCCGTTCCATACCACGGTGCCAGCAGCGGCGATGCGCGACGCGAAGTCCTTCTGGGTCTTGGGATCGATGTCGAACATGGCCCAGCCGGCGGGAATCTTGTCTCTCGCCACCACCTTGGTCTCCACGTCGCTCTTGAGTTCCTGGGCGATGACTGCGCCGACCGGCAGGACCAGCCGGCTCTCCACCCTTCTTGATCAGACCCTTCGCCAGCTCCACTCGGTCTTCCTCGACCAGCGATTTCCCGGTCTCGAGGCCCATCGCCCGGAAGAAGGTGCAGGCCATCGCACCGCCGATCAGGATCGAATCAACCCGGGGTAACAGGTTCTCGATCAGATCGATCTTGCCGGAGACCTTGGCTCCGCCGAGCACCGCGACGAAGGGGCGCTTCGGTTGATGGAGCGATTCGCCCAGGTACTTGAGCTCGCGCTCCATGAGAAATCCGGCCACCGCGGGCTTGAGCAACTTGGCGACGGCCTCGGTGCTCGAGTGAGCGCGGTGGGCCGAACCGAACGCGTCATTCACGTAGAAGTCGCCGAGGCCAGCGAAGGTCTTAGCGACCTCAGGGTCGTTCTTTTCCTCGCCCGGGTAAAACCGGGTGTTCTCCACGATGGCGACCCCGCCGCGCGGAAGCCGCTTGGTCACCGTCACCGCGTCCGGTGCGGCGGGATCGGCGATGAAGGTGACGGGAGCGCCGAGCAGTCGCTCCAGCTCCCGGGCGCAGGGTGCCAGGGAATACTTGGGATCAGGTCCGCCCTTGGGTCTTCCCAGGTGGGATAACAGCACCACCCGGGCGCCCTTCTCCCGCAGGTAGGTAATGGTAGGGAGCGACGCGCGGATCCTGGTGTTGTCGGTGACCACACCGTCCTTGATGGGACAGTTGAAGTCCACCCGCACGAGAGCCCGTCGTCCGTCCAGGGCCGCGGGCTGGAGATCACGAAGAGAGCGTTTCATCCGGGACGGGATGGTGGTCGGTGTTGGAGGGCGGACACGAGGTCCGCCCGAACGAATCGGAGGGGCGACCCTTGCGGTCGCCCTTTTATAACCGCTGTCCGATGTACCGAATCAGATCCACGCAGCGCGCCGAGTAACCCATCTCGTTGTCATACCACGACGAGACATGAACCAGGGTGCCTTCCAGCACGTTGGTAAGGGCGAGGTCTACCGTGCTCGAGCTCAGGTTGCCGATATAGTCGGCTGACACGAGCGGTTCGTCGCTCACCGTGAGAATGCCCTTGAGCGACCCGTTGGCCGCCTCCTTGAAAGCAGCGTTCACCTCTTCGATGCTGGTGCTCTTCTTCACCGTGCAGGTGAGGTCCACGAGCGAGACGTCCGCGGTCGGTACCCGCAGGGCCACACCGTCGATCTTGCCCTTCACCTCCGGAATCACGAGGCTGGTGGCCTTCGCGGCCCCGGTCGTGGTCGGAATGATGGACAGGGCCGCGGCACGGGCGCGCCGCAGGTCCTTGTGGGGCAGGTCGAGGATGTTCTGGTCGTTGGTATAGGAATGGACCGTGGTCATGAACCCGTTCACGAACCCGAACTTGTCGATCACCACCTTCACCACCGGCACGAGGCAGTTCGTGGTGCAGCTGGCATTCGAGATGACGTGATGCTTCGCGGGATCGTACTTGTCGTGGTTGACACCCATCACGATCGTGATGTCTTCCTTCTTGGCCGGGGCCGAGATAACGACCTTCCTGGCCCCCGCCTCAAGGTGCTTCGCCGCCTGATCGCGATCGGTAAATCGTCCGGTGGATTCGAGCACCAGATCGACCCCCAGAGCTTTCCACGGGAGCTTGCCGGGATCCTTCTCCGCCAGGACCTTGATGGAGTCGCCGTTCACCACAATGGCGTCCCCTTTGGCCGCGACATCGCCTTCGTACCGGCCATGGACCGAGTCGTACTTGAGAAGATGGGCCAGCGTCGCGGTATCGGTGATGTCGTTCACCGCCACGAAGTCGATGTCCTTGGCGCCCATCTTCTGAGCCGCCCGCACCACGTTACGCCCGATCCGGCCGAAGCCGTTGATCCCGACCTTGATGCTCATTCCTCCGCGCTCCCCACCAATGGTTGATCCCTGGTCAATTCCGCTGGTTCACCTCACGCGATCGGTACTGTCGCGCGAGCAAAGGTAACCGCTTCCACGCGCGCCGCTCCAGCCTCGGCCAACGCGAGCGCCGCGGCGGCGAGAGTCGCCCCGGTGGTGAAGACGTCGTCCACCAGGACCAGGCGCCCCGACCGGATCGGGGCCGCTAGAAAGGCCCCCTCGACGTTCGCCTTTCTGGCCTCCGGAGTGAGGGCGGTCTGAGTCGCCGTCTCCTGCACCCGGCTGAGCAGATCGTCCCTCACCGGCAGTCCGCGCAGAACTCCCAGCGCCCGGGCGATGCGTTCGCTCTGGTTGTAGCCGCGGCGCCGGAGCCTCTGCAAAGCAAGCGGAACCGGAACGAGTACGACCCCCGGTTCCAGCGGCTCCAGGCGTCGCATGCTGCGCGCCGCCACGTCCGCCACTCTCCACCAGCCCTCGTACTTGAGTTGATGGATTGCTCCTCTCACCGATCCGTCGAACCATACCGCGCTCCGCACCCGTTGCAGCGCGCTGGGCCAGGCCTCGCAGATCCGGCAGTTGATTCCCGGGTCAAGCGGTTGGCCACAACGGGCGCAAATCGGCTCCGGGAGCCTGCGCCACCGGCTCTGGCATAGATCGCAAACCAGCGAGTCTCCGGCGCGCTCCTCGACCGCTTCGTGACAGAGGAGACACTCCGCCGGCAACAGCAGCCGCTCCGCCGCCAGAAGAGTCCGCGTGACGTCAGCGAAGCGCATCGTTCACCGTCGCCTTCATTATTTCAATCGGCGGCTCCTCGTCGGGGAACCAGCGGCGGAACGACTGCGCTCCCTGCGCTACCAGCATGGCTCGGCCATCGGCCGCGCGCAAACCGCCCTGTCGCATGAGACGAACCCAGGCGGTTTCCCCCGGTGCATAGATCAGGTCCAGCGCGATCTGCGCTTCCGGAGCATCATCCACGGCGAGGGGGAGGTGGTCTCCCGGATGGAGGCCCAGAGGAGTGGCGTTGATCATCACCTCACACTCCGCGGAACGGGCCAGTGCCACGCCTTGATCCTTCGCCCACTGTTCGAACGCCTGTCGCCTGGAGGGATCGCGCGATCGAACGGCAACGGAAGCCCTCGCCTCACGCGCCGCGGCGACAACCGCACGGGCGGCCCCACCGGTTCCCGCGACCAGCCACGCGTTCGTGGGCGCTTCGAGGAGGCGCAGCGCCTCTTTCAGGCCGTCTACGTCGGTATTGTCGCCGACCACCGCCGTATCATCGCCCCAGAAAGTGTTGCACGCTCCCAACCGTTGGACTCGATCGCTCGGCCGGGTGATCGCCTTGGCGGCGGTCTCTTTATGGGGGATGGTGACGTTCCCGCCGCCTCCTGCGCTCGCAAGCGCGGTAACCAGTCCCGGGACGTCGGCGGCATTGCAGCGGAGCGGGACGTAGGTGGCATCGAGGCCCAACGCTCGGAACGCCGCGTTGTGCATCGCAGGTGAAAGCGTGTGCTTGAGGGGATCGCCAAGGATGGCGAAGACCCGGGTGCTACCGCCGATCACCCGATCGCTCCCGCACCAGGCGATCCGCCGCGGCGTCGGTCAATTCGGCGAGGTCGTCGTAGGTCTGACGGTAGCCTTCGAGATCGCCACCGAAGGGGTCCCGCACTTCGGCCGATTCCCCCACGCGGCCGGCATACTCGCCAAGCACAAAGACCTTCTCGGCGCCACCGAGATCGCTGACGCGCGCCCGGTGATGGCGCGACATGGTGAGAACGAGATCCGCTTCCTGCGTCATCTCCCGGGTGAGCAACCGGGCCCGGTGCTCCGAGAGATCCAGACCGTGTTCAAGAGCGATGAGATAGGCCCCCTCCGACACCGGAGAGCCGTCCCATGCCCCGGTGCCAGCCGAGGCTACCGTAACCCCATCCACACCCCGTCGCTCCAACGCCTCGCGCAACAAGATCTCGGCCATCGGACTGCGGCAGGTGTTTCCGGTACAGATCAGCAAGACCCTGGTCATGGCTTCAATGTAAGGAGTCAGGAGTCAGGAGTAAGGAGGGATGTTTGGATGTGGGGATGTTGGGATGTGAGGATGTTGGGATGTGAGGATGTTGGGATGTTTGGATGTTTGGATGTTTGGATTGAGGGATGTACGGATGTTCGATTGCGGATTGAGAATCGAGAATTGTTGGGAATGCAACATCCTCACATCCTCACATCCTCACATCCTCACATCCAAACATCCCTCCATCCCTCACTCCTTACTGTCTCCAACGCTCCTCGCGATCAACTCGGCAAGCCGAAAGTCCTCAGCTGTCGTCACCTTGAGATTCCGCTCCGAACCCGGCACCAGGCGAACCTCGTGGCCCAGCCGTTCCACCAGCGCCGCGTCATCGCTCGCGCCTTCTCCACCTGCCGCGGCATGGGCCTGAACCAGAAGTTGTCGGGGGAAACCTTGCGGGGTTTGTGCCCGCCACAGCCGATCTCGAGGAACCGTGCGCTCCACCGCTGTGCTCGACGGCCCCTTGCTCTCCTTCACCGTATCGCTGAGTGGGAGAGCTGGGACGGCTCCGATCCCGGTTCGGGCGGTCTGGATCACGGCGTCAACGACCGCTCGCTCCACGAAAGGCCTTGCCGCGTCGTGCACCAGCACGATTTCGCACGTGGGAGACAGGGCTTCCAGTCCGGCGGCGACCGAAGCGCTTCGTTCGGCACCGCCCGGTACCAGAACGAGAGAGCCGCCGGTGAGGGCCTTGAGCCAGGCTGGAGGATTGGTGGCGTCTTCAGCAGGCAGTGCTACCACGACCTGGGCGACTTCGGGATGGGAAGTGAACGGACGGAGGGCGCGCAACAACATCGGGACGCCGGCGATCTCGCGGTACTGCTTGGGGACCTTGCCGCCCAGCCGTTCGCCGCGTCCTGCGGCTACCACGACTACGCCAACGTCACGCGGCAAGCGCTCGCACCAGTTGTTCGATGTGATCCAGTCCGACGATCGACATTCCAGGGATGGGGCCGGCGGTTCGTCCCGAGGTGAACACTCGACGGAAGCCGAGTCGGGCGGCTTCGGCGAGCCGGCGCTCCAGGCCGCCGATGGGCCGCACCTCGCCGCCCAGGCCGATCTCTCCCAGGAAGAGCCCGTCGGGGGGAGAGGGCCGGTTCAGCACGCTCGAGAGCAACGCCGCCGCTATCGCCAGGTCCGCCGAAGGTTCGGAGAGCCGGACGCCGGCGGTCGCCTGCACGAAGACGTCGAGGTCGGCGAACGAGGTCCCGCCCCTCCGTTCGAGCACCGCGAGCAACACCGCCAGGCGCTTCTGATCCAGGCCGGTCGCAACCCGTTGGGGAGTCCCGAACCCTGAACGTGCCGCCAGGGCCTGCACTTCCACCAGCACCGGTCGCGTGCCTTCCATGAGAGCGGTGACCGCGCTGCCACTGGTGCCCGCAGCCCGGGCATCCAGGAAGAGCGCCGACGGGTTCGGGACCGGAATCAACCCGTGAGTGGTCATGCTGAAGACCCCGATCTCGTCTACCGAGCCGAAGCGGTTCTTGGTTGCCCGCAACAGGCGATAGTCGAGCGATGCCTCACCTTCGAAGTAGAGCACGGTGTCAACGATGTGCTCCAGTGTCTTGGGGCCGGCGAGTCCCCGCCCTTGGTAACATGGCCGACCACGATGACCGCGGCGCCCGATTCCTTGGCGAAGCGCATCAGGCGGGCGGCACACTCTCTGACCTGGCCGACGTTGCCTGGCGCGCTCTCCAGCTGCTCGGTGTAGACGGTCTGGATTGAATCGAGGATCAGAACGTCCGCGCCAACCCGGGTAGATGCGTCGATCACTCCTTCGAGGCTGGTCTCCCCCACCACATGAACCGGACCTGCGTCCTCTTCGAGCCGGTCGGCACGGAGACGCAACTGCTCTACCGACTCTTCGCCACTCGCATACAGCACAGAGCGACCGCCAGCCTCGAGTCTGGCGGCCGCCTGTAATAGGAGGGTGGATTTGCCGATACCCGGTTCACCACCGACCAGCGTCATGGATCCCGGGACGATGCCGCCGCCCAGGACGAAATCGAGTTCGGGGAGTTCAGTGGACCAGCGGACCAGCCGCGATTCTTCTATGTCTTTTAGCCTGGTCGGCGGTACTGACGTGGCATGTCCGCCCTGCCCGACTCGCCCGCCCCGTCCGCCACGCGAGGAAGGACGGACAACCACCGTCACCGCCTCCTCTGCCACGGAATTCCACGCCCCACACCCCTCGCATCGGCCGACCCACTTGGGATGCTCGTGGCCGCATTCGGTGCAACGATATACCGACCGGGGCTTAGCCATGCCGCACGTAACGCTCAGGCATGGGCTGCCTCGTCCCGCTCGGTCTGGCTGGCAAACCGGGTGAACTGCTTATAGAAGTGAAGATCAATGACGCCGGTCGGGCCATTGCGGTGCTTGGCGACGATCAATTCTGCCTTGCCTTCGAGGCTGTTGCCATCCTTGTCCACCGGACCCTCGTACATCTCGGACCGGTGGATGAAGAGCACCACGTCGGCATCCTGCTCGATGGCGCCCGAGTCCCGCAGGTCGGAGAGAATCGGTTTCCGCTCGCCGCCTCGCTGTTCCGACGCGCGGGAGAGCTGGGACAGGGCGATCACCGGAACCTCCAGCTCCTTCGCGAGGGCCTTGAGCGAGCGGGAGATGTCGGAGATCTCCTGCACCCGGTTCTCAGAGTACTGGGGGCTCCGCATCAACTGTAGATAGTCCACCACGATCAGTCCGATGTCATTCTCGATACGTAGCCGTCGAGCCTTGGCCCGCATCTCGAGCAGGGTCAGGGCCGGGGTATCGTCGATCCAGATCGGGCAACTCGAGAGCACTCCCGCGGCTCGCGCCAGCATGGTGAAGTCCGAGTCGCTCAGCGTTCCCCGCCGCACCCGCTGGCTGTCTACCCGGGCCTCGGCGCAAAGCAGCCGCTGCACCAGCGATTCCTTGCTCATTTCGAGGGAGAACACCGCGACACCGCTGTGGGTTTCCGCGGCGTGTGCGGCGACGTTAAGGCAGAACGCGGTCTTCCCCATCGACGGACGGGCGGCGACGATCACCAGGTCCGAGCGCTGGAACCCGGAAGTCATGTCGTCCAAGTCTACGAACCCGCTGGGCACGCCGGTAATCGTTTTGCCTTCTTGATGGAGCTTTTCGATGCGCTCCATCGTCGGCCACAGCATCTCCTTGAGCCGCGCGAACCCCTCGGCTTTCCGCTGCTGCGCAATCTGGAAGATCCGCGACTCGGCGGCGTCGAGCAGCTCGCCGGCCGGCTGGCGGGCCTCGTAGGCCTGGGAAACGATCTGGGTCCCGGCCTCGATCAGGTGCCGGAGAATGGCCTTCTCCCGAACAATCGCGGCGTGGGCTTCGAGGTTCGCCGTGGTGGGAACCGCGTCTACCAGCTCCGCGATGTACAGCTCGCCACCCGCGGCGTCCAATTCGCCGCGACGCATGCAGGTCGTCGCGTAGCGTTACGTGGTCGATGACCACCCGCTGTTCGACCAGACGGCGCATCGCCCGAAACAACCGGCGGTGCGCTTCACGGTAGAACAGGCTGTCCTCCAGCAGCTCGGAGCCGCGGAGTGCCGCGTCCTGGTCCAACAGCATCGCACCGAGTACCGCCTGCTCGGCTTCGTTGCTCCAGGGTGCGCCGCGGAGCACTTCACCAATGGGCGTGGCCTCCGGTACGGAGGGCTGATCGAACGAGACTGAGGTCATGTTTTGACGGCGAGTGTGCAGCGGGGAGAGGAATCAGATTCTACTCAACCCAATCCTACAAATTCACCGACCTTCTCGCAACAGAAAAACGCGTACCGACATTATCCACGCCGTCCCCAATCATCAACAAAGTTTCTACATGGACTGTGGAAGGTATTCGTGCTGATTGGATAGCCGACTATTGATCGAGCAATTGACGCGCGACCCGAACATCATCCCACGTCGGCTTCTTCCAATTCGGATTGCGCAGCAGAGCGGCTGGGTGATACGTGACAATGAGAGGGGTACCGGCGTAGCGATGGACCTGATTGCGCAAATCGCCGAGGCCGCGCTTGGTGTTGAGCATTGCCTCTGCGGCGGTTCCGCCAAGCGCCAGGATCACCTTGGGGCGTATTAGCGCAATCTGGCGATGAAGGTACGGCATGCAGGCGGCCGCCTCATCGGGCAACGGCTTGCGGTTCTGCGGCGGACGGCACTTCACGATGTTGGCGATGAAGACCTGCTCCCGCGACAGGCCAATCGACGCCAGAATCCCGTTCAACAACTCCCCAGCCTGACCGACGAACGGCCGGCCAGTGGCGTCCTCGGTAGCACCCGGTCCCTCTCCAATACACATGAGCTGAGCCGAGGGATTCCCTTCCCCGGGCACCGTGTGGGTTCGCGCGGAGCAGAGCGGGCACTTCTTGCAATCCTTCACCATCGCGGCAACCGCGTCCAGCGACTCGAGGCTGGAGATCTCATCGCCCATCAGGTCCATCGCGGGCGGTTCGATGATGAGACCAGGGCCGGGGATGGGGGGGAGATCCTTTTTCCACTTGTCGGATGCCACTGAGCGGGCGATAGCCGGTTCCGAGTTCCGAGTTCCGGGTTCTAGGTCGGCCGGTTTCTCGCCTGTGACGGTCATAGATGCATTCTCTGTTTCCGAGGTGTCGGAACTCGGAACTCGGAACTCGGAACTCAAGTACACTTCCGATCCGCCCAGCTCAGCCTGCTGCCGGAGATACTGCTCTCGCTTACTTGCCAAGCCGGGCCTCCACCGCGTCGAGGATGGCGTCTGCAACATCGCGTTTGCTTGCGAGGGGAACCGCCTTCCGCCCACCATCCTTGTCCAGGATCGTGACCCGGTTGGTATCCCCTTCGAACCCTGCTCCCGGCTCGAGGGCGTCGTTGATGACGATGAGGTCGAGCTTCTTCCGCCGCAGCTTCTCCGCCCCCTTAGCATCGGCATCGCCGGTCTCGAGCGCGAATCCAACGATCACCGCCTGCGGGCGCCGGAGAGCAACGGTCCCGCTCAGGATATCCTCGGTCGGCTCCAGCTCGACCGCGAGTTTCCCGGTGGCGCGCGGCCGCTTGTGGTCGCCGGGATCCTTCGGACGGTAGTCGGCCGGCGCCGCTGCCATGATCAGCACATCGGCGGTCGGCAGTTCTTCCCGCACCACGGCGTCGAGCTGGGCGGTCGTGTCCACCAGGCGCACCAGGACACCGGTCGGGTGCGCGAGCGTGGTGGGTCCGCTCACCAGGACGACGTTGGCTCCCCTTTCCCAGGCTGCTTCGGCGATCCGGTATCCCATCTTCCCGCTCGACCGATTGGTCACGACCCGGACTGGATCGATCGGCTCACGGGTGGGCCCGGCCGTCACCACGATCCGCCTGTTGGCGAGAGGGCCTCGACTCCCGAGCAGGCGCGCGGCGTGGGCGATGATCGTCTCCGGTTCACTCATCCGGCCGGGTTTGTCGGACGGGCCTTCAGCCAGGGCTCCGACCTCCGGGCCCACGGTCGAAAACCCGCGCGACCTCAGCGTCGCGAGATTGGCCTGAGTCGCCGGATTCGCGAACATCTCGTCATTCATTGCCGGCGCCAGCAGAACGGGCGCGGTTCGGGCCAGCAGCAACGCGGTGAGCAGGTCGTCTGCGACGCCCTGAGCGGTTTTCGCGATGAGATTGGCGGTGGCCGGTGCCACGATGATGAGATCGGGGGACTGAGCGAGCTTGATGTGTTGCAGAGCCGTACCTGGCTCCCAGAGCGACGCAATCACCGGCCGGCCCGAGAGGGCCTCAAACGTAAGAGGCCGCACGAATTCTGCGGCCCCTTCGGTCAGGATCACATCAACCTTGGCACCGGCCTCGACCAGTCGCCGGACCAGGATACAGCTCTTATAGGCGGCAATGCCGCCCGACACGCCGAGGGTGACGTGGCGGCCGGCCCACACGGTCAGGCCTCGGAGCGGCGCCGACGCGAGATCTTGTAGTTCAGCTCGCCCGAAACCAGCGAATCGAGCGACATGGTCGTCAGCTTCTGCTCCCGATCCTGAATTCGCTCCTTCGGCAGCTCATTGAGATGCCGGGCGAACTTCGCAGCCACCAGCACGCCGAGGTACTTGTTCCCCGCCCGGTTGGCGGCTTCGATCGGTGTGTAAATGCGCATGGATCCTCGTTGTTCGTGTACGATTCGAAGCGGTACCTACTGGCCGTTAGCAATTGGCAATTACCAATTACCAATTACCAATTTGCTGAACTAACTCCCCTTCACCTCAATCTTCTGCTGCTCCGAACTGATCCGCATCGCCTCCGCAGAGATGGTCCGGCGCAGATTGTCTACTACTTCCGGCAGGTTATCCTGCCGCGACACCCGGCGGGCCTCGCCGTCGATGATGGCGCTTACCTGAGCCACCGCGCGATCCAGGTCCTCATTGACCACGGCGTAGTCGTACTCGCCGACTGCCTTGAGCTCATCCAGCGCGTGAGCCAGGCGGCGCTTCAGCGCCGTGAAGGACTCGGTCTTCCGGTCCCGCAGCCGGGCCACAAGTGCCTCACCCGAGGGCGGCAGCACGAAGACATGGATCGCGCTGGGGAATCGTTCCCTGACCTGCCGCGCGCCCTGGATCTCGATGTCCATCACCACATGGCGGCCGGTCGCGAAATTGCGCTCGATCTCGCTTCGCAGGGTGCCGTACCGTTCGCCGTTGTAGGTCGCCGACTCGATGAAGGCGCCGCCTGCCTCGAGTCGCTCGAACTCTTCCCGGGAGAGGAAGTGGTAGTCCCGGTCGGGTTCCTCTCCGGGGCGTTGCTTCCTCGTCGTGGCCGACACCGAGTAGGCCACATCGTTCCGCACCGTCAACAGCCGCCGGGCGATGGTTGTCTTCCCGCCGCCCGAAGGCGAAGAGAGCACCAGCAGGAAGGGCTTCACTCCAGATTCTCGAGCTGTTCCCGGAACTTCTCCAGCTCGCCCTTCATCGCGATGACCTGCTGAATGATCTCCGCGTCGTTCCCTTTGGCGCCCATGGTGTTGACCTCGCGGCCGAGCTCCTGGGCCAGAAACCCGAGTTGCTTCCCTACCGGCGCGTCACCGGCCAGCGTGTCGCGCGCAGCCTTGAGGTGGGCGCCGAACCGGACCAGTTCCTCGGTGATGTCGAGCTTGTCGGCGAGAAAGGCCAGCTCCTGCGCCAACCGCTGCTCGTCCACACTCCTGCCGTCCAGTAGCTGAGCCACGTTCTGCCGTAACCGGTCTCGCTCCCGCGGCAATCGTTCCGGCGCGCGTTCGGCGATCACCTGGCTCGACCGCTCGAGCAGGGAGAGACGATGCCGCAGCTCGTCGACGAGCGCCGCCCCTTCCCTGCGCCGCATCGCCTTGCATTCGGCGATGGCCTGGGCGACAACCGGCTCCAGCTCAGCCCACGCCACCGTTGTTTCATCCGCTGCGGGCGGGCCGATCACGTCGGGCTGGCGAACGATCATCGCCAAGTCGATTCTACCTGGAATTCCCAAGGCCTGCTGCAGCGCGCGAAACTGATCCGCTACGGCACGGGCCCGCTCGAGGTTCACCGTTGGGCTCGTGTCCCGATCCGGCGCCTCGGTCCAGCGCACCGAGACCGAGATGTGCCCCCGGTCGAAATCCTTGCGCAGCCGTTCCCGCAACTCTGCTTCGAGCGGGATGAGATCCCCCGACAGCTTAAGCGAGGGATTAAAGTGACGATGGTTGACCGTGCGGATCTCGACTCTGATCCGTCCTCCGGCCACCTCCCCATCCGCCGCTCCAAAGCCGGTCATACTGTAGGGCACAGCCGACTCAGCCCCCGGTTGCGGGAAAGCAGGGAAATGTAGTCGGGAACGTGGTTTAGGGGTAGTGACCGCTTCGACTTACCCGTTTACGAGGCAAGAGGGGCCGGGGTCGGTACATAGCCGCAGATAAACGCAGAAACAGGGCTGTTTTGGTGCATCTGGGCAGACCCCAGGTTGGAATGGATCCTCCCAGGGTCACCGTTGAGAGTACGTTAAGCAACCTGCCCTGATCTCTGCGCTGTTTTATCCGCGTTTATCTGCGTTCATCTGCGGCAGCTCGCGGGTTCGCCGAAACGCTATTCCCCGGCACCCGAGCCAAACAGGTTGAACGCCGGCGGTGCCATCCCGTTGAGCCGGAAGTAGCTCACCAGCTCGCCCCGGGTCCACACACTGTGTTCGTGCGCGAGCTCCAGGATCCGCCACCGCGTCATGGTGTATTTCGCGAAGGTTGTCGTGCCGACGTAGTCCGCATCGCTCAACCCGTTCACCACACCGAGCGCATAGTCGTACGACTTGTTCACGGTCTCCCGCAACGCCTGCTTGGAGTTGAGGTAGACCGTCGAATCCCCCAACGCCGGCGGCTTCTCGCCCTTGGCACTGGCGGCAAAGATGGCGACCGGCACGGCAGCGTGGGCGATCTGCTGCGCGAAGTCCCGCACCTCTTTCACCGGCTTGAAGTGGAGCAGCCGCTCCGGCATCGAATCCACCATCGCGAGGGTCATCCGCCGCTCCCGCTCGAAGTCGGCAATCTGCTGGGCCTTGAAGCCAGTGGGGAGCTGCTGGGCCGAGAGAGGTGCGGCAACGAGAAGCGCCGCGAAGAGAGTGGTACGCATCGGCAACTCCAGAACTTGGGTTGGGGAGGACTCGATATCGGCGCCGAGCAGAAGGAACCTACGGGCGAACGCCCGATCAGGGTACCGATCAGTTACTGAACTCCCACCTCACGCCGAAAGTGCTTCCGAACTTGGGAATCAGGAAGCCGGGAACGTAGGTCTGTTGGTTGGCCCGAAGGTTCACCCGGTCCCAGTAAATGGTAAAGCGGTCGAGCTGGACCTCAATCAGACTGCGGAAGAACGTTGCACCTCGAAGCGGAATCGGCTGGCCCGAAGCATCACGACCAATGACACCATCACCCCAGGCTTCCATGGTTCCCTGCAGCTTGAAATCAAAAATGCCGCTGGGAAACGACCGCCAGAACTTGGAGCGGATCGTGGCCGAACTGAGCGAGTGCGTTGGAGGCAGGCCTTCTGGTGCTCTACCGCGAGGGTTGCTGTACCAGCCGTCGAGAGTGAACCACTGTAACGGCGTGAGCCGCCAGTTCACCGTTACCCACTCGGTCTCTCCAGATGGAGCGATCGAGTCCACCGTGGGAAGGAAGGGCTGGTAGGCAAAGGGACGAAACGCCGCGGTCCGCCCGTAACCCAGCTCGAGCCCGATCCACTTTTGTTCCCAGCCGACCGTGCCCTGCCAATCGGTGAAGTCCTGGGCCTGGTCCTTGAGGATCGTCGGAGCCGCCACGATGCTCCCGGTCCGGACCACGCCCGTCAGGTCCACGCCGTAAGGGAGATGAATCCCTGCCCGGCCCCCGACCCATTGGCTGTGCCGGTCGAGGTCGTGCTTCTGATACCCAGCCTCTCCGGATGCGGTGAACCATCTGTTGGGCGCCCATCCCGCGTTGGCGCTCAGATCCCACGGAGTCCAGCGAGAGCGATTGAACGCCCTTGCCCCCACCTGCAAAGTCGGCGTGCGCCACTCGGCGACCACTCCGCCCTGCCGCATCGATTCATTGACGCCGGAACCGTCCCAGGTCGTCGCCCCCAGCAAAAGGTCCACCCGGGGGCCGAGTTCGTCGGTACGCTTACGCCAGTACAGCCGAAGCTGCGCGTCACGCCTGGTTCCGGAGAGCTTTTGATCCAGCGTGTCGTTGTTGTTGTCCACATACGGATTCCGGTCCGGCGAGTTTTGCAGCAGCTGAGCCTGAATCCCGAATTTGGTGTTGGGCACATAGCCCGCCTGCACCCAGAGCGAGTTCATGTCGAAGTCGCTGGACGATCCCGATGCAGTCGGCGACGAGAGCCGTTCGGCGGCCACCCCGAAGCCGATGCCGTTCTTGTAGCGCCGCTCCAACGCGCCGATGTAGCGGGCGATGTCATCGTCGCCCGCCGATATCCCGATGCGCGACCCGGTCGAGTTGCGGTCGTAACGGCGAGTAAAGAGCCGAACCTTTAGACCCTCCGGCCATCGCTCGATCTCGACGCGGCTCAGCATGCTCAAGGCAAAGATTGTCGGGTCCACTCCGATGCTGTCGGGCCCCATCGGCACGAAGGGGAGTCCATCCACCAGGTATTCGACCGACGTGGGGCCTCGAGCGCGGAAGTTCGGGGGCTGGTAGCGGCCTACCCAACCCCCACGCCAGAGGTAGACGCCAGGGACCTTTTGCAGCAGGTCGGACAGCGTCTCCGCATTGGTCCACTCGATCGAGTCCCGGGTGATGACTATCCTGCTGTACGCCGGAAGCGGTCCGTCGTTGCCGATCGTGGGCAGTACCGGAAGGCGAACCTGGTTGGCGGTCTGGGCCTTGAGGAAAAGTTCCGTCTGGTCGACAGAATCCCGGGGGGGCTGCGTCGTATCGGCGGGGACTGAATCGTAGGGAATCTGTGCGGACAGGGACGGAGCGAGGAGCAGGCCTACGAAAAGCGTGAGCAGTACGCAGTGAGCGGTGAGCGGGCCGCGGCCCGATGGCTCATGCCGTTCGTAGGGTAGGAATGACGGCACCTTCTTGAAGCTCGGCCCGCTCACCGCTTACTGCTCACCGCTTACCCCGCCGCCCTGGCAAGCACGAATTCGGCGAACAGTCGCATGCAGGCTCCGGTGGGACCACGCGCCCCGGTGGGGTCTTCCCGCTCGGTGTACGCCGTGCCGGCGATGTCGATATGGACCCACTTGAAGTCGGACGCGAACTCCCGGAGGAACCATCCCGCGGAAATACTGCCGGCGGGCCGCCCGCCCGAGTTCTTCATGTCGGCGATGTCCGACTTGATGAGATCGCGGTACTCGTCCCAGAGCGGCATGGGCCAGACGCGTTCTCCCGACCGATCGCCGGCTCGCCGGACTTCTTCGATCAGAGCATCATCGGTGCCCATGACTCCGGATGCCGCATGACCGAGTGCCACAACAATGGCGCCGGTGAGCGTCGCCGCGTCGAGGACGCAGGCCGGGGCGAAGCGTCTCGCGTAGGAGAGCGCGTCGCACAGGATCAAGCGCCCCTCCGCGTCGGTGTTCACGATCTCGATCGTCTTGCCCAGGTGGCTCTTCACCACATCGCCCGGCTTGAGCGCGGTGCCGCTGGGGAGATTTTCGGTGGAGGGTACCAGACCGATCACGTTCAGCTTGGGCTTCAGGCGGCCCAGCGTCTCGAATACGCCCAGGACTGCCGCCGCGCCTGACATGTCGTACTTCATGTCTTCCATCTTGTCGGCCGGCTTGATCGAGATGCCACCGCTGTCGAACGTGACGCCCTTGCCGATCAGCACGACGGGCGCACCCTTGCCACCCTTGTACTCGAGGGCGATGAAGCGCGGCTCCTGGATGCTGCCCTGCGAAACGGACAGCAGTCCGCCCATCCCTTCCTTCTTGATCGCGGCAAGATCCAGGACCGTGGCGCTGAACCCGTGGCGCCGCGCGAGATCCTGAGCGGTGGTGCCGAGGTAGGTGGGAGTGCAGACATTCCCCGGCAGGACCTGAAGACCGCGGGTCAGATTCTGTCCTCCCGCGATGGCCGCGCCGATCGCATGGCCAGCCTCGAACTCGGCGGGCCGCTCCCCGGCCAGAAGGTCGATCTGCTCCAGGTCCGGCCGCTTCTCCTCGGGCGGCTGCTTCATCTCCCCGTAGTACCATCCACCGTAGGCCAGACCCTCGGCGATCACTTGTCCGGCGTCCTTCGCTGTGACCGGCCCCAGCGCCTCGGGAGCCAGATGGAATGCGCCCGCCGGAACGCCCAGGGCCCGGGCACGCTTGGCAGCAATCGCTGCAGCACGCCGGATGGCCCCGCGAGTCTGCTCTCCCGCCTTGCCAATGCCAACGAGCAGGATGCGGGCGGCGGGACCCGGCGGGTGCAGCAGAGCCCACTCATCCTTCTTCCCCGCGAAGTCTCCCGTCCCCAGGACTCTGCTCAAGGCCCCCTGCACCTGGCGATCCAATGCGCCGAGGGAAGCCGGGAGCCCGCCGGTTGGCAAGGCAAGAATGAGCAGAGGTGTCTCGTACCCAGCGGGCGCCGCGGCACGGACGGTCGTCGTGAGGGGCATGGATGGCAGGTGCTGGAAAGGTGGAATGGCTACGTCCGGCGGCTGCGAATCGGCCGGTAGGGGCGATCGACCGCACCAATATACTCGGCTCGCGGCCGCAACAGGCGCTCGTCCTGGTATTGCTCGAGAACATGCGCGGTCCAGCCGGGCATGCGGCTCACCGCGAACACCGCGGTAAACAGCTCGTCCGGGATGCCCAGCGCGCGATAGAGCGGTGCCAGATAGAAATCCACGATCGGGTACCGTCCGCTCCGTTCGACGACGCAGGTTTCGAGCGCTTTGGCGGTCTCCATCAGGGGAGTCAGTCCCGCGCGAGCGCACTGCGCCTCGGCCAGACCGCGGAGGAATCCGGTGCGTGGGTCCTCCCCCCGGAATACCTGATGCCCGAACCCCGGAATTCGGCTCCCCGCGGCCATTCGGGCCGTGACCCACGACTCGACCGCATCGGGGCGCCCGATCTCATCGAGGGCTGCCACGACGTTCCGGGCGTGACTCCCATGCCGGGGCCCCGACAGTGCCGACCACGCGGCGAGAATCGACCCGAACACGTCCGCTCCGGTTGCCGCGGTGACCCGGGCGGCAAAAGTCGAGGGATTCAGCTCGTTGTCGGCCCGGAGGATCAAGGCCGCATCGAGCCGGCGTACGGCCTCGGCGCTCGTATCCGCGCCGGGGAGCAGGGTGAGGAAGTTCTCCGCGAACCCGAGCGATTTCCTGGGGAGCACCGGCCGTTCGCCGCGTCGCAGCCGGGCCACCGCACCAACCATCGTCGGTGTGAGTGCCAGGAGCCGCATCGCCTGCTTGAGTCCGGTTTCGGCGGTGGGAGCCGATTCCCCTTCCTCGGTTGCCAGCACCGCCAACCCCACTCGCACCGCAGCCATGGGATCCGCCTTAGTGGGGACCTGTTTCAAGGCTCGCAGGATGGCAGGGGAGAGTTTCCGGCGGGAGCGCAGCGCGCTGCTGAACTCGCGCAGCTCGGCGCCGGTCGGCAGATCTCCGCGCAGGAGAAGGAAGGCGGTCTCTTCGAAAGTGGAACGCTCTCCCAATTCCCTCACGTCATAGCCACGGTAACCCAGTCGGCCATCCGTCGCGGAAAGCCGGCATACACTGGTTTGCAGGGCGATGACGTCATCGAGACCGCGCACCGGCACGGCGATAATGGGTCCGGTCATTCTCGGAGCACTGAACGTGGGAGTGACGAAAAGCCCCGGCGAATGCCGGGGCGTGAAAGCTGGTGCGCGAGTCGCTGCCGGGCAACTGGCCCGCGGTCAGCGAGGGAAGATCCGGGCGCTCCGGGGAGAGACGTAGACCTTGTCACCGCGGGAGAGAGCCAGCTCTTCGAAGCGGTGGCGAGACACTTCGGCCTCGATCAATTGGCCATCCTCCACCCGGTCCATCTCCAGCCGCACCATCGGGCCGTAGCGGCGAACGTGACGCACCTGGGCCTCGATCGCGGGCCGCCCATTCGGGGTCCGGGCGAGATCCACCTCGTAGGTCCGCACGTAGGCGACGGCGTCCTGGTCCGGAGCCCCAGCGAAATCAGGCGCATCCCATTCCCCACCCTCGATTTTCACCCGGCCTTCGCTGAGCCGGCCATGAAAGAGGTTGACGTTGCCGAGGAAGCTGTAGACGAACGGCGTCGCGGGACGCTCGTAGACCTCTTCGGGCGTTCCCATCTGCTCCACCTGACCCTCGTTCATCACTACGACCCGGTCGGAGACCTCCATGGCCTCTTCCTGATCGTGGGTGACGAACACGCTGGTGACGTGAACCTCATCGTGCAGCCGCCGCAGCCAACGACGCAGTTCTTTCCGCACCTTGGCGTCGAGCGCGCCGAACGGCTCGTCCAGCAACAGAACCCGTGGCTTCACCGCCAGCGCTCGCGCCAATGCCACCCGCTGGCGTTGACCGCCGCTCAGCTGGGAGGGGAAGCGATCCGCCAGCCAGTCCAGCTGCACCAGTTTGAGGAGATCCATGACCGTCGTCCTGATCTCCTCTTGAGAAGGACGCACGTCCCGGGGACGGACTCGGAGGCCGAACGCCACGTTCTCAAACACGCTCATGTGGCGGAAGAGAGCGTAGTGCTGGAAGACGAATCCCACCCGCCGCTCGCGAACGTGCCGGGTCGTCGCGTCTTCTCCCGAGAACAGGATGGAGCCCGCATCGGGGGCATCGAGTCCCGCGATGATCCGGAGCAGGGTCGTCTTGCCGCTGCCGGAAGGACCCAGCAGCGCCACCAGCTCGCCGTCGGGAATTTCCAGCGACACGTTCTTCACCGCGGCAAAGGTGCCGAAGGCCTTGGTGACACCTCTGATCTCGATGCTCATGCGGCTCTCCTCTCGGGAACTCCTTCGGGCTCGACCGTCATTGCGGCGGTCGCGCGGGCCAGGCGCCATTCCACCGCGGTCTTCGCCGCGAGAGTCACCAGCGCCAGCAGCGTCAGAATCGAGGCGGCGGCGAAGGAGGCGGTGAAGTTGTACTCGTTGTAGAGGATCTCGATGTGAAGCGGCAGCGTGTTGGTGAGACCCCGGATGTGACCCGAGACGACCGACACCGCGCCGAATTCGCCCATGGCCCGGGCATTACAGAGGATCACACCGTAGAGCAGACCCCACTTGATGTTGGGGAGCGTGATTCTCCAGAAGGTGCGGAGGCCGCTCGCCCCCAGCACCATCGCCGCTTCCTCTTCTTCCGGCCCCTGCTCCTGCATCAGCGGGATCAGCTCACGGGCAACGAACGGGAAGGTCACGAATGCCGTCGCGATGACGATGCCGGGCACCGCGAAGACGATCTTCAAGTCATGATCCTGCAGCCAGGGACCGAAGACGCCCTGCGCGCCGAACAGCAGGATGAACACCATACCCGCGATCACCGGTGAGACGGCGAACGGCAGATCGATCAGCGTGATCAGCAGGTTCTTGCCCCGAAATTCGAACTTGGCGATGGCCCAGGCGGCCGCGACGCCGAAGGTCGCGTTCAGCGGCACCGCGATGGCCGCGGTGAGCAGAGTCAGCTTGATGGCCGCCGCCGCATCCGGTTCAACGAGGGCGGCCAGGTACACCTCGATCCCCTTCCGCAGCCCTTCGTAGAAGACGAGGACCATCGGCACCAGGAGGAAGAGCGCCAGGAACGAGAGCGCGAGCCCCGTCAGCGTCATCCGGACCCAGCGCGGCTCGGTCGTGGCTCGAGGTGCCATTGTGCCTCCTCAGGCCGCTGCCCGCCGGCGGCCTGCCCACTGGAGCAGGTTGATGCCGAGCAGGATGATGAAGGAGAACACCAGCATGACCACGGCGATGGCGGTGGCGCCGGGATAGTCGAATTGTTCCAGCTTGGTCATGATGAGGAGCGGGGCGATCTCGGTCTTCATCGGCATGTTGCCGGAGATGAAGACCACCGACCCGTATTCTCCCACCGAACGGGCAAACGCGAGCGCGAAGCCGGTGAGCAGTGCCGGCATCAGCGGCGGCAGCAGTACTCGGCGGAAGGTCTGCCACCGGCTGGCACCTAGGCTGGCCGCCGCCTCTTCGACCTCCCGCTCGAGATCCTGTAGCACCGGCTGAACCGTGCGAACTACGAACGGCAGGCCGATGAAGGTGAGCGCCACCGCGACGCCAAGGGGCGTGAAAGCCACCTTGATTCCAATCGCTTCCAGCCAGCGCCCGATCCAGCCATTCGGGCCATAGAGTGTGGTCAGAGCGATGCCGGCGACCGCGGTCGGCAGTGCGAAGGGCAGATCAACCAGCGCGTCGATCAGCTTGCGCCCCGGGAAGCGGTAGCGCACCAGCACCCAGGCGACGAGCAGCCCTGTCACGGCGTTGATCACCGCCGCGACGAAGCTGGCCCCAAAGCTCAAGCGATAAGAGGCCAGTACCCGCGGCGAAGTCGCACTCACCCAGAAATGGCCCCACCCCAGTTCCGCCGACCGGAAGAAGATCGTCGAGAGCGGCAGCAGGACGAGGAGACTCAGATAGGTGATGGTGATCCCCATCGAGAGCCCGAAGCCCGGCAGCACCGAGTGGCGGCGAG
Source organism: uncultured Gemmatimonadales bacterium (assembly GCA_963833365.1). Lineage (GTDB taxonomy): Bacteria > Gemmatimonadota > Gemmatimonadetes > Gemmatimonadales > GWC2-71-9 > DATBGE01. The sequence continues at coordinate 31,740 of CAWHXS010000002.1, read as the reverse complement.
AACTCATTTGGTCGAGGGTCCTTCCACCGTGACCTTGATGCGGTGCCAGGCATTGTTCATGTAACCCTTGAAGTTCCAGAGTGGCCGGAGATCCTCCGGTTGCGTGTTGCCCTCGGAGTCCCAAGCCCGGGCGGTGAGGACGTGGCTTCCGGCCGGGAGGGTGAGCTCGAGCTGCCACAGGGTCCAGCTCCATGGGTCGCCCACTTTGGAGAGCTCGGCGTAATGCCAGCTGGCTCCACCGTCTGCGCTCACCTCGACCCGTTCGATTGTCCGTCCGCCATTGGCGCAGGCCCATCCGCTCACTGGTACCCTGCCCTGCTGCAACCTGGCCTCGGCTTGCGGCGACCAGATGACCGAGTTGAGCGGCATATCCGACAGCGCGACGCCCTGCTCCCACACCACGGAGGTCGCATCGACCTCAGGTGGAAACATCCGGTACGCATGACTCTGGAAGTAGTTGGTGGTCGGCGTGGTCTGCAGGTGAATGTTCGTCACCCACTTCACACTCCGGGCGCCGATGTAGCCGGGCACGATGACGCGCAACGGAAATCCGTGTACCGGAGGCAGCGGTGCGCCGTTCATCTCCCAGGCCAGCAGAGTTTCGTCGGCCATCGCCTTGCTCAAGGGAATCGAGCCCCCGAATCCGAATCGTTTGCCCTCGCGCTCGATTTCGTCGAGGCCGGTGAAAGCCGCATGTCGCGCCTCGGGACGGATTCCCGCTGTATCGAGTACTCGAGCCAGGCTCACGCCCCGCCACACCCCATTGCTCACCGGCTCGGCCCCCCACACCACCTCTCCCGGGATTGGGCGGACGGCGATCAGCTCGTCCCGCCGCAGTCCGGCGCAGGAGATGGTGGCCGGTACGGTCTCGACCGGGTAATTCCGGCGCAGCTGCTCCAAGGAGAGGCTCAGCGGTCGATCCACCAGCCCATCGACCGTGAGCCGATAGCCCGCGGGATCGACCGATGGCACCGCCCCATGATTGCGGGTGAAAAACAGCTCCGTCGGCGTCACAGCATGATCCCGCAACAGTTCGGGCGGAGGACCCGAGTTGAACCAGCGGGCGTCTCGCACCAGTTGCTTTGGATGTTTCCCATAGGGCATCGCGTCGGGGCGTTCGGTCATACGCACCATTTCTTTAGCGGTTCTCATAAATCTGATCGAATACACCGCCGTCTGCGAAGTGCGTCGCCTGTGCCTTGGTCCAGCCACCGAACACCTCGTCGATCGTGAACAGCGTGATCTGGGGGAAGGTGGCGGCGTACTTCGTAGCGACCGCCTGGTTGCGCGGGCGATAGTAGTGCTTCGCGACCAGCTCCTGGCCCTGGTCGCTATAGAGGAACTGGAGATAGGCCTGCGCTATTTCCAGCGTGCCCCGCTTCTTCGCCACCTTGTCCACGACCGTCACCGGCGGCTCCGCCAGGATGCTGACCGAGGGCACCACGATCTGGAACTTGTCCGGTCCCAACTCCTTCACCGCCAGCAAGGCTTCATTCTCCCACGCGAGGAGGACGTCTCCGATTCCCCGCTCGACGAAGGTCGTGGTCGAGCCGCGAGCGCCCGAGTCGAGAACCGGAACGTTCTTGTAGATCCGGGCGACGAAATCCTTCGCCTTGGCCTGATCGCCGCCGAATTTGCGCAGCGCATAGCCCCAGGCCGCGAGGTAATTCCACCGAGCGCCACCGGATGTTTTTGGATTGGGCGTGATTACCGAGAGGCCCGAACGGGCGATGTCGTCCCAATCCTTGATGTTCTTGGGATTCCCCTTCCGGACCAGGAAGACGATGGTCGAGGTGTAAGGGGCGCTGTTGTCGGGCAACCGCTTCTGCCAGTCGGCCGGAAATAGCTTGGCCTTCTGGGCGATCTCGTCGATGTCATAGGCGAGAGCGAGGGTGACCACGTCGGCCTCGAGGCCGTCGATCACCGACGCGGGCCTGCTTGCCCGAACCGCCATGGGACTGCCGGATCGTGACTGTCGACACCCTTCTCCGCCTTGTACTTCGCGGCGAAGGCGGCATTCACGTCCTGATACAGCTCCCGGGTCGGATCGTAGGAGACGTTGAGCAGAGTGACCGGCTTCTGGGCCTGGGCCGCCGTCGCCAAGCCGAGGGCAAGTGCGGCAGCCGCAACACCACGAATCATGAAAGCCATTGCACGTTCCTCAGAAGGAGGTCTGGAACCGAGTCGCGAAGAACTTCTCGTCGGGACGGTCACCAGTCGTGGCGCCCCCTTCGAACTGCGTCTGCTCATAGTTGAACATCAGCTTCACGTTCCGGCCGAAGTGCCAGTTGAGGCCGACGGCCCAGGCCTTCTCTTCGGTGACGGAAGCGGTCGGACTCGCGTAAAGCGGGAACGCGTCGTCGTCGAAGTCCAGCTCGCCGTAACGCGCAACCAGCTCGAACGCACCCCACCCACCGGCGAACGGATCGAACTGCTTCTTCGGCGTGACGCTCTTGAAGGAGTTCCGCTCTCCGGTCAGGAAGAACGAACCCTCCACCTGCCACGCCTTGTGCTCCAGCTTCTCCGTGGTGCGGGTGACTCCGGTGTCACGAGCCACCTCCTGACGGGTGATGGCGTACTCCGCGAGCAGGCCAAGCGGGCCCTTGTTCAGGTAGGCCTGGGGGATGATCCGCTCGCGGCGCCCGTCGGCGATGACGGTCCCGGTGACGGGGGTCGTAGTGCTCGTGAGGTAGCGGAAGACCGTGGCCTGGCCGGGCGAGCGATATGAAGGAAGGGCCGTGGTCGTGATGTTGCCGAGCTCATCACCGGTGCTCGCGGCGATGCCGAAACCGAGATCAACCGGTGGATTGTCCGCCTTCTTGGCGAAAGGCACGATGAAGAGACGGCCTACGAGGTCTTTGCCGTCGGCCACGTCGTTCAGACCGCTGGCGAGATCGGGGACGCCGTCGAAAAGCGCCGCGTTGTAGTTAAGGATTCCGCCAGCCAGGTCCCCTGCGACCTGGAGACCGACATCTCGGCTGGGCACCAGGTTGGTGGGCAGGCCGCGTTCGATGAACTTCACGTCGGTGGCCGACTGATACCGCTCGAGACCGAGTGCCGGCTTGTACTTCCCTGCCCGCACCGCGAATTCCGGCTTGAAGCGGGCTTCGAAGTAGGCGTCGAAGATCGTTGGCGCGGCGCCGGCGAAGTCCGGCATGATGCGGAAGTCGTAGTACTTATAGACCGTGCCCTCGAGGATCGGCCGGACTCGGCGCAGCAGGAGATCGTTGGTGAGGACCTGTGCGTCGTCACTCAAGTAGACTCGCGCGTCCGCCTGGAGATACCCGCGCAGCTTGAGCACGAAGTTCCCATCGGCCGACTTGAGCTGGAACCCGGTGGCGCCGGCGGTCACCGACGGGCGCGACTTGGCCGCGTTGATCACGCTGTCCTGGTAGAGCTCCCAGCGGCGGCTGAGGACCTTGATCTGCTGATCGAGGTCATCGAGACGTTGCTGCGTGGCCTCGGCAGCGCTGTCCTGCTGCGCCACCAGTTGTGGCGCTCGAACCACAGCGCTGAGGGCCCAGACCAGCATGAGGCCCGTCTTCCATCGGATCGTCACCATCGGCTTCTCTCCGCGAAAACGGGGGCCTCCGGTTGTCCGGTCAGTCCCCAGGTGAATAGAATCCCCGCTCCTTCGAGCCGGGCGAAATTCAGGAGCCGCTGGGCCTAACTTCCGCGCCCAAGCGGACTTTCTCCCGCCGTTCCAGCTGCACGATGCGCCCTTCGTGGACCACGATTTCGAGCGAGCCGAACCGGAGCCCGTGCAGCGCCTGCGCCACTGCCGCCAGCGTCGCTTTATCTATATCTGTCATATTACTCCGATTAAGTCTAGCGGCTTAGTAGGGTAATAGAGCAAAGCATATGCCGTTTCAATCCCGAGTCCGCCGCCTGGGCCGCGCCGCGGCCAGCTCCCGCCGCGCCAACGTCGCCACGCTCATCTTGTCCAGGATCCGCGCCGTCGCGTCCCGCACTTCCTTCATCGCGAGCCGTACCCCGCACGCCGCCTCGTCGGCGCAGTCGTCGCAGCGCACGTAGCCGGTCTGGCTGGCGCAGGGCACCGGAGCCAACGGACCATCGAACAGCCGGACCACCTGCCCTACCGGGATCCGCGAGGGGTCCCGCGCCAGCAGATACCCGCCGCGCTTCCCCTTCCGGCTCTGGACCATGCCCTGATTGCGCAGGTCGAGCAGGATCAGCTCGAGGAACTTGGGCGGGATCCGCTCCCGGGCCGCCAGGTCGGCGATCCGCACCGGCTCATCGCCCTTGTGTTCGGTGAGGGCAAGCAGCGCTTTCAGAGCGTATTTGGCTCTTTTTGAGAGCATGGAGAAGTAGGTCGGTTGGGTTCAGCGTAAGATAGCTGATCAAGTTCCGGGTTCCGAGTTCCGCGTTCGGATGCCGGGCGCTGTGGGGAGACTTGGTGTTGCGGGATGCTTCCTAACTGGAAACTCGGAACTGGGAACTCGGAACTCTTCCTCAGTCTTTCAGATACTCCTCTCTATACATGTCCATCAGCTCAAAGAAGTACGACAGCGCCAGCGGGCCGATGAGGATGCCGAGGAGCCCGAAGTAGCCGATGCCGCCGATGGCGCCGATCAGGGTGATCAGGACCGGGACCTGGGCGAAGCGGCGGAAGACCGCCGGTCGGATCACGACGTCCACGTTGCCCACGACCACCGCTCCCAGCACCGCGAGGAAGATGGCGGCGCCTATCCGGTCGCTGAGCGCCAGGGTAATCGCGGCGGGGCCCCATACGAGACCGGCTCCTACGACCGGGAGGATGCCCAGCACGGCAGTCACCACACCCCAGAACGCCGCGTTGCCCAACCCCGTGAGCATGAATCCGAGCGTCACGAGACCGCCCTGGACCACCGCCACCAGGCCCGTCCCCACGATCGTCGAGTAGGTCACGTCCCGGAACCGTTCCCGCAGCCGTTCGGCGTTCTCCGGTGAGAAAGGGATGAAGTCCCGGGTCCGCTCCCAGCTGCTGGCCGGCTGGAGGAGCATGAAGTAGGCGATGAAGAACGCGATGGTGAGGTTGAAGCCGATCCGGGTCGCCGTCCCCACCAGCCCGAAAACGCTGCTGGCAATCTTGGAGACCAGCTCCTCTCCGGCCTGGACCAGCCGGGGGCCGATCGGCACTCCCGAGATCGTGAGGTGACTCAGCCGCTCGAGGATCGGGCCCTGAATGACGCCGGTCGCCAGCGACTGGGCCTGGCCAACCAGAAGCCCGGTTATCCACACGGTCGGGATGACGAGGACGGCCAGCGCGATGATCACGACCAGGAGGGCCGAGAAGGCCGGCCGGACCCACCGCGACAGCAATCCATGAAGCGGCGCCAGCATGACGAACAACACCGGCCCGCCCAGCAGACCAGACGCGAAGGGAGCCAGCGCCACCGCGATGCAGATCCCCAGAACGAGGATCAGGAGGCTGGCGCGGTCTCTGTCGGTGTCGAGAAAGGGCATTAGCGGCGCAACATACGCCCCCTCAACCGGTCCGACAAGCAGCCCCGGCCCTCCTCAAGCAATACTTGAACTGGTAACTTGCAGAAGGCAAGTAACGGCGTCAGAGTGAGTTGCTTTCTACAAGGCACGCCATTCCCAGAGGGAAAAGTGACGCGAGAGCTCAATCCCACCGGCCGGTCCGACCAGCGCTCGGACTGCCCCATCGCCTGCTCTCTCGACCTGATCGGGGACCGTTGGACCCTGCTGATCGTGCGGGATTTGTTCCGCGGAAAGCGGCGGTTTTCCGAGTTCCTGGCCTCGGACGAAGGGATCAAGACCAACATCCTGACCGATCGGCTGAAGCGGCTGGAAGAGTCCGGTCTGGTGCAGCGCTCCCCGTATCAGAAGCACCCGCCCAGGTACGACTATTACCTGACCAGCAAGGGACGGGACCTGTCCCCGGTCCTCAACGCGATCTTCGCCTGGGGCCGGGGATACTTCGACACCCACCGCCCATGAAACCCAACGACGCTAACGGTCGACTGGCCCCGGAGGACCGGCCCCTCCGGGTCCTCGTCATCGCGGGCTCCAACCGCCGCCAATACGACTGCCCCGGGATCGACTCCAAGGCCCGGACCCTGATGTTCCGCATGGCCGACCGGCTCCCCCAGGACTGGGAGATCGACCTCGAGGACGTCGGGAACATCTGGAACCGGGAGCAGATCCGGACCTGCAACGGCTGCGTCTCCACCTCGGCGGCGCTCTGCGTCTGGCCCTGCAACTGTTACCAGAAGGGCAGCTGGAACCAGCCCGACCTCATGTGGAACCTCGACCTGTATGCCCGGCTCGACCTGGCCGACGCCTGGGCCATCATCGGGCCGGTCAACTGGTACAACGCGACCAGCAATCTCAAGGCGATGTTCGACCGGCTGGTCTGCATGAATGGAGGGAACCCGCGGGAGGACCTGATCGGACACAAGGACCCCAGTCTCGCCATTCAGCTGGAACACTCGGCTGAGTGGAACAAGCTGAGCCAGAACCATCTCGAGGGCCGGACCGCGGGCTTTTTCTGCTATGGAGACGGCGGCGCCGACGAGCTCACCGAATCAGGCCGGCCCCGGTTCCTGCACCACCGCTCCTATTTCGATCCGGAAGCAGAGCCGTTCGAGGACATGCGGGACGCCTATGCGCCGATCGTCTGGCAATGCCGCTACAGTGGGATCGAGGTGCCGGATACGCTCTGGCACTATGTCGAGTTTGGGCGGGACAAGAAGTACAGCGACAACCAGGCGGAGCACATGGTGGAAGACCCGGAGGTCATGGGCGAGTTCGACGCCTGGACCGACGCGTTCGCCAAGCACGTCGCGGAAGAAGAGCCAGGTGAAACCGGGGCAATACCGCGCCTATGGGTACCGCCCGCCTTCACATCTCTGGGCCGATCTCAAGACCAAGTGGCGTGGGCTGCGGATGCTCCTGGGCAGGCCGATCCCGGGAACCTCACCGGCGATCCAGAAGGAGCGGGGGTTGAACCGCGACGAGGGGATCTTCTATAAGAAGGGGGAGGGAGCGAAGCTACGGGACTCGTGAGGCTGAAGGAGTGAGATGCCCGAGGCGAGAGTCGAACTCGCACGGGGTTGCCCCCGGCGGATTTTGAGTCCTTCTATATAGTGGTACGCTTGTCGTCACTTGTCGTCAAAGGGCAGTGCCTCGCGCAGTTAGGGGACCTGCCCTTCGCCGTTCGTACCCCACCGTAGACAGCGGTTCACGCACAGAAGACGCACAACAGGTTAGATGCGGCGCTTCATGAAGAATGCGGCAGGCGAGAGCCAGCCGCCTCCGTGTTAGGTTGCCCCTGGATATTGCGCCGCCAGTGTCCGCAGGCTTTCCCGCTCGTGTGCCGCGACGGAAAGCACCCCCTCCGGATCACGTGCGAGAAAGCCCACACCGTAGCTACGCCTCGATCGTTCGTCTAGCTCCTCGTCTACCGCCCACGGTGGCAGGTCGGTTGTCACGGGCACGATGTTCAGTTCAGCTGCGAGCCCATCAAGCAGCCGGACGGGGATGAGGACGCCGCGGCCGTGTGCCGCCACGCGGTGTACGCGGAACTCCGCGGTGATCGCCCAGTCCTCATACTGTCGCATGATCGCCTCGGACTTCGCCACGTCGGGACCGAAGCGGTAGCGCATGTAGCAGCGAAAGAACGCATGGAACAGCTGGCCGGCCTCGTTCGCGGCTGCGAGGTACTGCTCCTTGACAGTCGTCGGCCGCCCTCGAAGGCCAAGCGCATCTTGGAGAGCACTCATGACTCGGCGCAGCATGTTCTGTTGAGTCTCCGTGGTGGTCAACCTAACGGCCCGCGGTTCACCTGCGGGCGACGAGTGGAAACCTTCAGGCCGGCCGTTCGCGGAGCGCGCGGGCCAGTGTGTCCACGACTTGGTCGGCGTCGGCGAGCGAGAGCGGCATCGGGCCGCGGATCTTGATGACGTTATGGTACGGCCCGTCGGTGCCCACGAGCACGCCGCGGTGGCGCATGCGATCGACCACGAAGGTCGCTTCGCCTGGTGCCGGCTCGAGAGTCTGCCGGTCACGGACGAGCTCGACGCCGAGGAAGAGGCCCGATCCACGCACATCCCCGACGATCTCGAACTCACCCATCAAGGGCCTCAACCCGCTCAACAACCGCTCGCCGACGAGGAGCGCGTTCCGCTGGAGATCCTCGTCGAGGGTCACCTGCAGTGTCATGCGGCCAGCCACGCACGCGGCCGTGCTGCCGCCGAAGGTGCTGAAGAACTCCATGCCGTTGTCGAAGCTTTCGGCAATGGCGTGCGTGGTGATCACCGCCCCCATCGGATAGCCATTGGCAATCGGCTTGCCGAGGACCACAATATCAGGCGTGACGTCGTGGGCCTCGAAGGCCCAGAAGTGGGTGCCCAGACGGCCGAAGCCCGTCTGGACCTCGTCCGCAATGCAGATCCCGCCGGCGGCGCGCACGCGCGCGTACACGTCGGCCAGGAACCCCTTCGGAGGCATGATCTGCCCACCCACGCTGGGGCAGGTCTCGGCGATGAAGCCCGAGAGACGTCGCCCCTTCGCGGCAAGATCGGCGATCACGTCCCCGACCCGCGACGCGAACCACGAGCCGAGGTCAGCGTGAGCGCCGTGCGCGCGGTACGCGTCGGGGAGCGGCGACCGGTGCACCCAATCCGGCGCGCCCTCGCCGCCCGGGCCCGCATGCTTGTATGGGCTGATGTCGATCAGGGTTGTGGTGTGACCGTGATAGGCAGAGTCCATCACGATCACATCGCGCGCCCGGGTCCGTGCGCGCGCGAGGCGGAGAGCGAGCTCGTTGGCTTCGCTGCCCGAGGCCGTGAAGTAGCAGACGCTCAACGACGCCGGCAACAGCGCCGTCAACTGCTCGGCATACTCGGTGAGCTGCTCCTGCAGGTAGCGGGTGTTCGTGTTGAGCAGGGCCAGTTGTTCACTGACGGCGCGGACCACGCGCGGGTGGCAGTGGCCCACGTGCGCTACATTGTTGTAAGCGTCGATGAAACGGTGTGCCGCATCGTCGTACAGGTACTGTTTGTAGCCGCGGAGGATGTTGAGTGGGTTCGCGCCGTACGACGCGAGTACGTTGCCGCCGACGTGCGCGTGACGCGCTGCCGCGATTGCTGACTTCGGTACATGATGCGGCAGGTCCTCCATCCGAATCCCAAGGATCAGGTTCGGGTCGGGACAAAGGCTTCTCCAAACACGCCGCTGGGTCGCGCGAACGACGCCGTCCACGTTGCACGGGACGTCAAGGAGGTCGGTGACGAGTTGGACGTGTACGTGCGTCCACCAGTCGCCGTTGGAGGGTGCGCTGCCGACGCGGGCGAACACCGCGCCCTTCGCGATCGGCTGTCCGACCCATAGTCCCTCGAGCGAGTCGCACGAAAGGTGACCGTACAGTGAATAGAACTCCACGGAGTCCGGACCCTCCGTCCGATGGCGCAGGACGATGACGGGCCCGTAATCGTGGTGGGCGGCAGCGTTCGCAAATCCATGCACCACACCGTCGAGCGGCGCATGAAGTGGGGATCCGGGAGCCAGCGAGAGGTCGAGTCCGATATGGATCGTACGCGGCTCGGTTCCCGTCGGCTCGTTCGGCCAGGCGTAGAGCAGCCGGGCCTCGTCGTATCCCCCAGCACCGACCGTCGCGCCGCGCTCGGCGAGCCGGCGCTGTATGCGACGATCGAGTTCTGCTGGAGTGTTCTCGGACGGTTCGCTGGAAATCAGCGGGCTGCCGACGCTGAGATCAATCGGTGCCACCGGGGTCGTGCGCAGATCGCGGCCGATCAGGGGCGCGAACCCTGCCGATTGCTCCGCCAGCCAGGCCGTGACGCGCGGGGCGTGCGGCACAGGCGGTAGGCCACAGGCATCGCGAAAGGTATAGTGCGCTAGTCGTGGATGGATCGCCGCGAGTAGCGGCAACGTCCTGGCAAGGGGTCCTTGGCTAATCCGAAGATAGTCGTCCCCGGGGCGTTCCGCAGTCTGCTTTGCAGCGACGCACGCGCTCATGCAGAGTCGCATGCACATCAAGCTGAAGAGTGCCTCGAGCTCGGGCTCGGTCAGCGGGTGCGTCTCGTGGTAACCGGCGACGACCGCTGCGGCCGCGGCCAACGGATCGGCGGCGCTGAGGGCGACGTATGCCATCGCGATCGCGACGTCGTTGACGATGTGGCTGTACACCATGTCGCCAAAGTCGAGGATTCCCGTGACGGACTGGCGCGCCTCGTCGATGAGGACGTTGTAGTCGTTGGCGTCGCCATGGATGACGCCGCGCCGGAAGTCCGAGAGAATCGGGACGACATGGGCCCGATGGTACGCTGCAAATGCTGCGATCCGGTCGGCGAGCGCAGTGTCGGCGACCAGGGGGAGATACGTGCCGACGACGCGCTCTGCGTTCGCGAGGTCCCAATGGAAATCACGATGGAAGGCCGGATGATCGAAGTTCGTGAGCGCGCGACCCAGGCGACCGACTGAGCGACCGAGGTCCCGTCGCAAGGTGTTTGTGTGGAGACGCGCCGTTCCGAGTGTGGTGCCCGGCATCGCCGAGATGAGTCGCACGAACTGGGGACCGTGCATGCCGATCGCGGAGCCCTCGACGGTACGGATCAGTCGGGGGGTGAGTCCGCTCGGCTCCAGATGGAGCATGACCGCGCATTCGGCCTCGAGCACCTCACGCCGTTCGGCAAGATTGGCCAGTTTGAGGATGAAGCGCTCGCCTGACTCGGACTTGAGGAGGACGTTCTGGTCGCGTTCGGACGGAAGGTCGAACGCCGTGGCTCGAACGTGGTACAGCCGTTCGGCGACAGCGCTCGCCTCGGTTAACGAGAGCCTCATCCGGCCCGGGGAGCGAGCCGCCGGTTGAGTTGGGTCGCGGCCATGTAGCCGGGTGTTCCGGCGATCGACCCGCAGGGATACGATCCGGCACCGCAGTAGGTCAGGTTGCTCCAACTGCCGAACCGGTAGAACTCCTGGGCGGGGTCGGCGGCGAACTGCCGATCTGCGAATTGCTGGCCCCCCGTCAACTCTGTGTGATCCAAGTTGCCTCCAGGAAAGAGAAACAGCTCCTGGAGGTCCTTCGGTGTCAGGAGCCGGCTCCAGACGCAGTCCTCGGGGTTGGCGACGTGGGCCAGCAATTGGGCGGTCACTCGTGTCTTGACGTCGTCGAGCTCATCACCCTTGCGGCCGAGGCCCAGGTTCTTGAAGAAGAGGGTGAGCCGATCGTATGGCTCAATGAGCCCGAGGCGGCGCATCGCGGCGCCTTCGCAGTAGACTTGGATGTACCCTGGCTCGTAGTCGACGTCGCCGGCTCGGACCCGGACGGTCGCCCGCTCGAAATCGGCCAGGGTCTCGGTCGAGAAGATGAATCGGAACGCGGCGTCTCGATCGGCTTCAGGCCCATCCATCCACCGAACCGGCTGGCGGAAGAACAGGGTGATCTTGCCGCTCGAGCCGAGGACGCGCTGCTTGGCGATCCGCTTGACGGTCTCCTCGTCACCGACCAGCCGGGCCGCCGCCGTCGGGTCGGTGGCGAAGACGAGGTGGTCGAAGGAGCTGACCCGGTCCACTCCATCGTGGCGGTAGCGGACGGTGCCCCGTTCCGGGTCAACCCGTTCGACCCGGGCGTCGAGCTTGAATTCGATCCCGATCTCGCGGTCGATCGCCGCCAGCTCCTCGGTGAGCCGCCAGAGTCCCGGCTTGACGAACCCATAATACCCGCCGAACACCGAGCCACAGTCCATCAGTGGCAAGGTGAAGGCCGAGGATGGCTCGGCGAGCGAGACGGGGCCGCTCTCGGTGACGGTCATCGCCAGGTAGATCTTGGTTCGCTCGGCTGTGAAGTAGTGGGCCAGGAGATCGGCCGCGCTCCCGGTGATCCACAGGCGGGTCAGCTCGTCCCCGAGTGCGGCGCGGGCATCGTCGACATCAGGCGGGACTGCGGCGCGGATGCCCTGCTGGAGGAAGGCCACCACTCGGGCCTCGTCCGCTCGGAACCCTGCCGCATCGCCGGTCTCGCCCCACCTCTCCTTGAATTCCTGGTCGAGCCGGGCAGGGTCACGGTAGATCCAGGCGCTGGCGCCAACGGTCGGGAAGTAGACTCGCTTTGGAGAAGACGGCACGTAGGTATCGAGCCGGTCGGCGAGTCCCGTCTCTCGAAAGATGAAATCCGGCATCAGCCCGAGCACCGAGGCGCCGAGCGCGTAGCTCTGGGTCAGCCCGTCGACGGTGGCGGTGGCGCTGACACAGGCTCCTCCGGCCCGATCGGCCCGGTCGAGGACGGTCACGGTGTGGCCGGCGCGCCGCAGGTAGTGAGCGGCCACCAGACCGTTGATCCCCGCGCCGACAACGACGACGATCATGGACGGGCAGTATAGGCGTTCGAGCCGTTCGCGCAACGGGCCGGGCGGCGAGCCGGCCCGTTGAGAAAGGAGTAGCCGAAGTTGTGGACGGCGCTCTTGATATTCTTGTACTTCGCCATGTGCTGCCCGCTTCCGAAGGATGACCGCGATGCGGCTCAGCTCCGCCGTCTCATCGCCAGAACCACTGACGCAACGACAGCAAGCGCAACGGTGACCACGAACCGGGGCGTCGAGCCCCAGCGCCAAGCACCGGGCCAGGCGACCTCCAGGGCCACCGCCAGAAGAGCGCCGAGGATTAGTGCTCCCAATACGGCGCGACCGTACTTCTGACTCATGTCGCTCCTTCAGGCGGATCGGAGCAGGAGGCGGCCTAACGACCGCGCTTCACCTGCGGGCGATGAGTGTACCGAGTCCACAACTGGACGGTTTCCTTAAGAATACAGCGCCCGACAGGTGCAAGCGCTGGTTAGATGGCCGCCGGCCGGCTCAGGCTGGCCCCGTCTGCGCCCGCCGGGTAGGTTCTTGCAGGCGCCCTAGGCCTCGCTGGTCCAGCGCGGATGTCAGGCGTCCGTCTACGGAGAATGCACAGAGGGCTATAGATCATTGCCACGGACGGCATGATTGCGCGCCGGATGCCTGGTGAGCCCCGACCGTCCCCAGGTCGGGGTTTGACCGGCTTGGCAGTGTCCATCGTCGCAGGCGTTGTGCTCCTTGGTGCGCGTCCCAGGGTAAGTCCCGCGCAATCGTGTCCCGCCGATACGATCACCGGGCAGGTGCTCGGCGAAGCGATGCGGGAAGCGCTGGTCGCGCCTGAGGGCCCCTACTCGATCCTCGCTACCACCAATTCGGTTCGGTTTCAGTCCGCGGTCTTCCAGCATCTGATCGACCGTGCGCTCAAGCAGCGGCCCGATGGCGGCACCCTCTTCATCCCGTACGACGCGCTCTGGTGGGAATTCCTGAGTGCGGCGGGCCTCACGGTGGAAGAGGGAGACAAGGCTCCGATCGGACGGCGTCTGGCGTACGAGTACCACCAGAGCATTGAGCTGAGCTATGGACCCCCGAATGACATCGTCAAACGCGTCAAGGATGGGCCGGCGCCAATGATTGCGGCGAATGTGCGGCTGGAGTGGCCGGACCGGCCGGATGGGCTGGAGAAGTACTCCTTCGAGGACACGCTGGCGGTGCCGAAGCTCAAGGCGACCAACCACCAGGTGATGACGTTCCGGTTTCTGATCTTCAGCGACATGACCGTGCTCGATGATATCGATGGCATCTCCGGCCGCCCTCTCACCGGCGTGCTCGGCGCCATTTTCAAGGTGATCGGCGAGGGGAGTGCAGTATTCGCCCGCTTCAGCATCGCGACGGACGGCCGCCAGGTCTTACGAACGAAAGCCAAGAAGGTGATTTCCAAGACCGTCACGGCCACGATCGATCCCGATGGAACTGCGCAGAACGGTGTACCTGATGATCGGACAGATCTGATCGACCTGGAGAACCGCCTCAAGCAGCCGCTGGAATTCGAGTACTACCCCTTCCGTTGTCGGACCGCCGGAGCGAATTAGGCACCATATGGCCCACCGACGCCTCGTGCGACGCCCCACCACCCCGTTCCGGAGTCCGGGGAGCTCTGCGTCCGGGCACAGCATGTCCAGTGACCTCATGCTGCAAGTGGGCAAACGGGTTATCGGCGGTCAGCATGGTGGCGGCGGGACTCTGGAGCCTTTCATTCGTGCTCAATACCCTGGTGGCCAGCCTGATGGGCCACCCCGCGATCATCGAGGAGCTGTGGCCGTACCCCGGGTTGCCGGTTTCTACCGTCGGGTTCGGCGTAGCGATCCTGCTGGCTCTTGTCGCCAGGCGATTCGGCGCTCGGCCGCGGCTGCTGCTCAATGTCAGCGCCGGTTTTCTGGTACTGAACTGTCTGCTCGCGGCGATCCTGACCCAATGGCTGCCGCCACCCGTCACGCCCAGGGTCTCCTGGCTCTGCATCATGATTCTCGCGTTCCCGGCCATCGTCCCGATGTCACCCAAGCGAACGCTGCTGGTGTCGCTGCTCGCGGCGTCGATGGAGCCGCTCGCGCTGGGAGTCACCGAACTGCGCGGCGTGTCGTTCGATCACGACTTCTTCTATTTGCTCTGGGACTTCCTTCCGACGTATGTCTGCGCTTTCGTCGCGGTGGTCCCGGCGAAGCTCATCGGAAAGCTCGGCGAACAGGTCAGGCAGGCGAAGGAGCTGGGGAGCTATCGGCTCGATGAGCTGCTCGGCAAGGGCGGTATGGGCGAGGTGTACCGGGCCTCCCACCATATGCTCGCTCGGCCCGCGGCCATCAAGCTGATCCGGTCCGAGATCCTAGGCAGCAGCTCGCCGGAAGACGCGCGGGTCATCATCGAGCGCTTCCGCCGGGAGGCCGAAGCCGCCGCCTCTCTGCGGTCGCCTCACACGATCAACCTGTACGACTTCGGCGCTTCGCAGGACGGAACCTTCTTTCTGGTCATGGAGCTGCTGGACGGACTCGACCTGCAATCTCTGGTAGAGCGCTTCGGCCCGTTGCCACCGGACCGGACCGGATACCTGCTGCGCCAGGTTTGCGAGTCGCTCGCCGAGGCCCACGCCCGGGGACTCATTCACCGCGACATCAAGCCATCCAACATCTTTAGTTGCCGGATCGGCCTGAAGGTCGATTTCGTCAAAGTGCTGGACTTTGGACTGGTGAAGGCGCGAGATACTGGCGAACGCCAGGAAACGCTACTGACCGCACCGGACACGACGGCCGGAACGCCGGCCTACATTGCCCCGGAAATCCTGCGGGGAGATCCGGTGGATCATCGGGTGGACATCTATGCGGTGGGCTGCGTGGCGTACTGGCTCCTCACCGGCCACCTGGTGTTCGAAGCCCCGAATGCCTTGCAGCTCATGTTTCAGCACGCTCAGAATGCTCCAGTCCCACCCTCGGAGCGAAGCGAGTTGACGATTCCGCCTGCGATGGATGAGCTGGTGCTCGCCTGTCTCGCCAAGCGCCCCGAGGACCGGCCTGCGAGCGCCGAAGAATTGGGGAATCGACTGGCCGCCACGATGACGGCCGAGGGCTGGACCGAAGACCTCGCCCTCTGCTGGTGGCAGCACCACCACCCTGAATCGGCACGGCCGGACGTGATTGCCTGCGAACGGACCCTGACCAAGAGGATGGCTTCTGATTGGAGCGAGCAGGCGGAGGAATCATCCATGCCCGACGGAGTGACGGCGGCGCGGCCCACCAGCTCTCCTGGATCGCTTCCGATATGACCAACTTCATGACCAAACTCCGCAAAGCCAGATCGCTATTCATACGGAGAGGGATAGCCTAACATCTTGTGATTGTGTGAAATGCCCGAGGCGAGAGTCGAACTCGCACGGGGTTGCCCCCGGCGGATTTTGAGTTCTTCGAAACGAAAGATAGAGGACCACGCCAGACCGTCTGGGTGTTGTTATTGCGGCACTTGCGCGACACGGTGTTGTCCCCAGTTGTCTGCGGTTGTCTCTGGTTCGGTCACAGGTATGGGTACAGAGTCCCCCTTTCGCGCATGAAAGTCCCCGGCCGGTGGAATAGGCCGAATCTGAGGGCGCGAGCTTATGCCACTGGGAGATGCGGGCGGGAGTCCCCCGTTCAAAAAAATAAAGATCGCTTGAGGGAAATGTCGTCCCCACCAGGCTTCCGGCTGGCGGGACGCGCGGTTGGTCCAAGCGCGGCCTGGCGGTGACCACCGCAGCTGCGCTCTTTGCTGTCCAGGAGGTGTCTTGGCCTAGGTCGCGCTGCTCAGGCATGGAGTCGCGAGGAAAAGGCAGATAGGGACAAGGAACGGGATCGGAAATAGTGCGTGGGAAGCAAAGCGAGAAAAGGGAACTGAGCGCGATCCGATCCCTGGAGATCCTCGCCTGTAAAACCGACGCCTCCGCCAAGATTCCTCTGGTCCTGATAAGCATGAGGTCGGTAGTTCAACTCTACCCAGGCCCATTTTCGCAACCTGCTTCTTCATGGGCCTGAAACAGGCGGGTATGTCGATTGGCCGGCCGTCAACCGCGGATTTCAGTCTCTTGCCAGGCCGGGGATGGCAGTTGGAAGCGTAAGAGATTTTCACCAACTGCCTGCCCTGCCATCGAACCGCAAAGCGAACGAGACTCACCTTCGACCGTGCCAGGAGCCGGAACGAGCCGCTGCCGACCTTGAGTCCACCCTGCCAGCCGTGTCAACACGCATCACAGGGCTTTCCGGGTGGGCCTTGACTTCGATCTTGGCTTGAGGCTCGAGGTGTCCGATAGGGACGGTAGCACTTCCGGTGGATAGGTAAGTACCGTGCCGTTGACCCTGGCGAACGGCGTCAGCACGTGTTCTTGGCGCCGTGTCTCGCTGATGAGCTCCTCCACGCGCACGCCGTGCACTACCAGCGCGTCAGCGATCAGTGAACGATGGCAGCGCCACGGCACGGCCTCGGCGCACATCAGCGCGAGCTGCTCGCGCCTGGCTCTCGCAATGAGGTCGGCCAGGTGTTCCGCGAACTCGGGAGTCTGCATGTAGTCGGCATAACCGCGAAAGGACAAGTTTCGCCATCCCGCATTCAGGGATCCGGGTGCGTCCGGCGGAATCCGCCTAGGCCGGCGATGTGTTCATAGCCGATGCCCTCGGCCGGGAGCGCGGCCAGCAGGGTGTCGCGGTCGAACTGCGGGTTGTGGCGGGAACGTGGCACAGTCCGCACGTCGATGAGCCGAGCCACCGAGTGGGCCTTAAGCAGGGCAATGAACTCGGCGAGCGGCCGGGTCGAATGACCCACTGTGAAGACGACGGGCTCGGGATCCTGTGCCGCCATTGGTCGCGCGAGCTTCTCCTTCAGCGCGCGGCCAGCGCTGTTGATACGGGCGCGCAGTACCGGCACGAGCTGCCGCTCAAACCAGGGATGCTGCTTGAACCACGGCTGATTGCGCGGCGAAGGGTGGGGCAACGGAATGTATTGTGGAGCGTACTCTCGCCAGGCCCTGACCGTGGCGGTCAGCGACCGCTTGCGGCGACTGCCCAGAAAGTGGCGCTGAGCATATTGGCCGATGAGCAGAGTCACTTCAATCCGCGGCAGCCGTGCCAGCAAATGGTCGAGCCACAGTACCGCGCATTCACGGCGCGGCGGCAAATCACCACCACTTCCTCGGCCCGGATAGCAATAACCCATGGGAATGATTGCGATACGCGATTCATCGTAAAAGACATCCTTGTCCACCCCCATCCACACCCGCAGGCGCTCCCCGCTCGGGTCGTCCCACGGAATGCCGGTCGCGTGCACCCGCACACCGGGCGCCTGCCCCACGACGAGGATGCGGGCGGTTTCACCCGCGCGCAGCACTGGCCGCGGGCCGAGCGGCAAATGCGCCTCGCACGCCCGGCAATCGCGCACGGCGGCCAACACCGATTCGAGGGTGGGATAGATCGTGCTGGCCGGAGCGCCCTTCAACCGGTAACCCTCCTCAACGCCGAGCCCTTGTGCAGGGCGATGTGGTCGGTCTTGTCGCTCTGGATTTCATACTGTGGCTCGTCCCTGCTCGCGTGGTGGGTGTACCCCTTGTAATCCACATCTCTGGTGTGGACCTCGATGACCGTCCCGCTGACGTATCCGGCCTCCGAATTCCAGCGCACGTGATCGCCGACTTTGAATCGTGGTCTCATGCCGGACCTCCCGATCATCTTTCTCGAATGCAGCACGGCAGTTGCTGGGGGTCGGGACCACCCAACGGTCCCGCGGTCGACTCGCTTACGCGGTCTGCGCCACGGTCAATGTGCTGTTGACTGGCGCGACGAATACGGCGATGAAGGTCACAGGCTCCGTCACGCTGGCGTTGGCCGAAACGTAATGGACTGCGTTGGGTGGCTCATAGAAACTCTCCCCGGCGTGATAGACGCGCTCCGGACTATCGCCCACCTTAGATCGGAGCGCCCCAGAGACCACGTACGCCACCAGCGGCGCCGTATGATGGTGCGGCGCCCCTGTTTCTCCCGGTGCATATCGCACCCTGACGATCGAAAACTGACGGCCCGGAAGGCCATCGATCGCATGCTCGAGGAGTATTGTGTCGGATCCCACCATCGTATGCATCATGCCTCCAGTTTAAGCAGTCGCTCTGAGGGGGCCGTAGATAGCCGCGAAGTACCCCTGGTAGTCAACGCTGTTGTGTGCACCTCGATGATCGTCCCGCCCCACGCCGGGAGCCAGCCGTTAGGCGGCTGCTTGCGCGGCTTGCCGCACCAATTCGACCTCGACCGAGATCCTGACCTCATTGCCGACGAGAACGCCGCCTGCCTCGAGGACTTGGTTCCAGCCGAGCCCGAAATCGGTACGATCGATCTTCGTGCGACCGCTGAAGCCGGCGCGCTCATTCCCCTCCATGTCCCTTACGCGGCCCTCGCCGGTGACGTCGAGCGTCACCTCCCGGGTGACGCCATGAATGGCGAGGTCACCAGTCACCCTGAAGTCTCGCCTCGAGCGAATCCCCCTGGATGCGCCGGCTGCGGAAGGTGATCACCGGAAACCGCACCGCGTCGAAAAAGTCGGGAGAGCGCAGGTGCGTGTCGCGCCGCCGCTACCCGCGTGTCGATGCTCGCGACCACGATGGTCGCTTCCGCGCTGGCGGTGGCCGGATCCGGGCCATGCATGGAGATCGTGCCGCTCACGTCGGTGAAGCGGCCCTTCACGGTCGCAATCATCAGGTGCTTCACCGCGAACTCCACGTGGGAGTGCGCGGGATCGATCTCCCAGCGGCTGGTCCCGATCGGGGCGGCGCGCCTGGACGGTGGACGGCGACATGCTGATGCCTCCTCTGTCAGTCATCAATTCTGGTGAATACGGGAACGGATCGCGCCTCTACGATGCGATCCAGGCCGGGACCGTGCGGCCGGATCGATCTTCAGGAAGATCCACATGCCGGAGACCGCGTGACCGGGCACTCCACAGATGATCCGGAACGTGCCGCTTCCCGGTGCCGTGAAGCGCAGCTTGTCCTTCCCGCCCTGCGGCATGCCCTGCGTCAGGTTCTTGGTGTACGCCCGGGGGATGGCGGCTCGCCACCCATGGTGGGCACCGGGCCCGCGTCCCCGATGATCACGGCGCTGTGCGGCGTGTAGTCGTCGTTCACGAAGTTCATGACGATGGTGCTCTTCGCGGGGACAACCAGGGTCGCGGCGCCGGTGGTGTAGCCGTTGAAGTTGAACGGGCCCGACTTTCCCGGTGCCCCGGCCGCCAGGGCGAACGTGACGGTGCTCGTCGCCGGGTTCCAGGACACCGGACTGGGCGCCGCCTGCGCATATCCAGGTGGCGCCCATCCGATCACTGCGCACAGCAGCGCTCCGAACGCGATGCGCACGTTACGGCGTCCAGGTCTTCGGGAAGCCGAAGACGAAGACCGCGTCGCCCAGCGGGAAGCTGAGCTGATAGTTGCCACCGCACGCAACGGCGATGAACTGCTCGCCCTTGAACTCGAAAGCAATCGGCGCGGCGTTGCACCCGGCGCCGGCGTTGAATTGCCAGAGCAGCTTGCCGGTGCGGGATTCGTACGCATTGAAGTTCCCGTTGCCTTCACCGGTGAAGGCGAGTCCGCCGGCAGTCGCGAGCGACCCGCCCATCATCGGCTGGGGCACCTTGTTCTGCCAGGCGATCTTCCCGGTCCTCAAGTCGATCGCGGAGTAGAGACCGTACTGCGCCTCGGTGGGGATGCCAACGAAGGCCGAACCCAGCCACAAGCGGCCCTTCTCGTAGGGCGCACTGTGCGTGATGTAGTTCATCGGCTGGTGCAGTGCGGCCACGAAGGCGTAGTTGAGGCCGGGATCGACCGCGATAGGCGACCATTCGGAGCCGCCATTGGCGCCCGGCAGCATGCGGGTTCCCTTCTCGGTCGGCAGGGCGAACATGTTTTCGTGCGGCACGAAGTTCGTGCTCTTGCGAACCAGTTTCCCGGTGCTGGCGTCAACGATGTAGAGCCAGCCGGTCTTGCCGGCGTGTACCACCACCTTCCGGCCGTCCAGCATGGTCACGACCGGCGGGGAAACGGCATCGAGATCCCAGACGTCGTGGGGCACGGTCTGGTAGTACCACTTCGTCTTGCCGGTGGTGGCATCGAGCGCCACGATGGCGTCGGTGAACAGGTTGTCCCCCGGGCGCATGCTGCCATCGAGGTCGGGTGACGGGTTGCCGACGGCGAGGAAAATCGTGTTGAGGGTCTTGTCGTACGCCGGCGTCATCCAGACGCCGCCCCCGCCCATCTTCCAGGCATCAGCGTACCTGGCGCTGTCGGCCTTTCTCCTTCGCGATGTCGCGATGCAGGTCGCTGTCCTCGGCCTTCGTCGCCCAGGTGCCCCACCAGCCGTTCGGCGCCTTCGCATCGAACGTCGGGTCGCCCTTCGGCGCGGGAATCGAGTACCAGCGCCAGGACTGCTTGCCGGTCAGCACGTCGTACGCGGTGACGTGGCCCCGGATGCCATACTCGCCGCCCGACACGCCGACGATCGCGTTGCCGCCCACGATCAGCGGGGCGTGGGTGATGCTGTAGCCGGCCGTCGGGTCAGCGACCTCGACGTCCCACTTCACCTCGCCGGTCTTCGCATCCAGGGCGATCAGGCGGGCGTCCATCGTGCCCTCGATGACCAGTCCCTTGCTGACCGCCACGCCGCGGTTGTTGGGTCCGCAGCAGGTGATGGTGGTGCCCAGCTTGTGCTCGTAGCGCCAGACCTGTTTCCGAGTCGCCAGGTCGTACGCGATCGTGGCCTCGTTGTAGGCCGTGGTCACGTACATCATGCTGCCGATGACGATGGGAGTGTTCTCGAACGATCCCAGCTTGCTGACGTTGGTCTGGAACACCATCCGGGGGACCAGCCGGTTGACGTTGCTGGTGTTGATCTGCTTCAGGGTGGACCACCGCTGGTTCCAGTCATTGCCCCCGTAGGTGGGCCAGTCGGCCTGCGCGGAGCCGTGGCCGGCCCTGCACTCACCGCCGGCAAGCGCCAACAGGCCGCCCGCAAGACGCGTCATTCTCATCGTTCGCTCCTCCCAAGTGTTGACCGAGCCATGCCTCCGGCCCGTCCGGCATACTCGCGCAACGACCGGACGAACGCCAATGGCGCGTTCGTACCATCGGGGTCAACACATATCATGGCGGGGAGGCCACGGCGCCACGGGCGTGACGGCGAGGTACGGCGCTAGTCGAGGAGCCCGCGCCGCTGGGCGTGAGTCACCGCCTCCAGGCGGTTGTGGGTGCGCAGCTTGCGGTTGATGTGGTGCAGGTGATTGCGAAGCGTCTGGGCGGAAATGTCCAGCGTGCGGGCGATGGTCTTGGCGTTGCTGCCGTCGGCGAAGAGCTTGAGGATGCGCCGCTCCTGCTCGGAGAGCGGCTCGACCTGCGGCGAGCTGCGATTCATCGCCGGTCAAGGCCACGAGTTGCCGGGCGGCCTCCAGCACGCGGAGGTGCAACTCGGCGTTGCGGCGCTGCTGGCTGATATCGCGCGCCAGGCGCACATACAGCCGGCGGCCGGTGCGCCGGTTGTCGAAGACGATCGTCGACACGTTGATCCAGAGACGGGCCCCGGAAGCGGTGCGCACGTCCAGGTCGAAATTGGGGATGCCGCCCCCGGCGTTGTCCCAGCTGACGAACCGACGCCTGGCTGCCACCGGCGAGGGGCTCGGTGCCCAGGCCATCGTACGCGTCCAGCACTTCCTCGACGTGGCGGTGAAGCACCTCGCTCTCCTCGTAGCCGAACAGCCGCTGGGCCGACCCGTTCCAGGAGCAGATCGTCCCGTCCTCGGCCACCGTGAAGGCCGCGTCGGCCGTCCGCTCCAGCAGTGCGAACAACTCCGGTTCGAGCATGGCTCGCCCCTCCACGTACGCCGCGATTTCTCTCCGACCAAATCTACATGATCCTGCAGGAATGGACGGGACGGCGGTCTCGCCCGGCAGTACAAACGCTTCATTGCCGCACCTGTCGCGAGGGCAACCATTGGTGCACGCGGGAAGAAGCAACAAACCAACGGTCAACGAGGAGATGTACGCATGAAACGGCTCCCACTGTCCGTGCTCACGGCCCTGATCGGCATCGGGCTCTTCGCGGCCTCGCCCACGGTCGTCGGGCGCAGGCGGTCGCTCCTTGAGCGGTTGGCAGATCGTGCGCCCTTTGTGATAGGGTCTCAATTCCAAGGAAGAGGTGGAACCATGCTGGAGAATCGGGTATCGCGCCCCGTGCCCGAAGGCGGCGCGGGTCAACAACGGCGGGGCGGACGCTCACGGCGATGGTGGCGTTGGTCACACCATTCTCGCTCGCGGTTCCCGCGAGCGCCCAGGAGCAGGCCGTGGATCCGACCTGGTTGACCTTCGATGCGGCTGCCAAGACCGTCCGTTTCCAGTTGATCGCCGGGCTCACCGCGATGAACGGCGCCTTCAACTTCAACGGGTTCCACGACGGCGGGCTCACACTTGTAGTGCCAGTCGGGTGGAAGACGCAGATCGACTTCCGCAACCACGACGGGAGGACTCCACATAGCGCCGAGGTGATCGCTCCGCAAACGCCGTTGCCGACGCAGTCCGTCGCTCCCGCGATCCCGCGTGCCTTCACGCTCAAGCTCGATGAAGGACTTCCTTCGGGACGACAGACACAATGCACTTCGCCGCTCAGTCCCCGGGGGAGTACCTGCTCTTCTGCGCCGTACCCGGGCACGGCGCCGCGGGGATGTGGATCCGGCTCAAAGTCAGCGCGACGGCGCAGACGCCGACGCTACTGCTCACGCCAGCGGCAGGCTGAAAGTGACGATCGTGGAGCGGCTGGCTCAGTTTGGGCACGCGCGTCGTACGACGATTTGTCGGAGACGGCGCGAGAGCAGCTCAAAATCCGCGTGCTCGACGCTCTGGCGTGCGCGATCGGTGCCCTCGACGGAGAGCCGGTGCGGCTGGTGCGCGCCCAGGTGGAGGAATGCGACTGCTCCGGGCCGTGCTCACTGATCGGCGGAGGTTCCGCTGCGCCCGATCGAGCGGCCTTCTACAACTCGGCGCTGGTACGCTACCTGGACTTCAACGACAGTTACCTCGCGAAGGGTGAGACGTGTCACCCCAGTGATAACCTCGGCGCCGTGCTCGCCACTTGCGGGCGGGGATCTGGGGCACCGTGGATTTGTGGGGGAAGGTCATCACCTACAAATGATGAGAGAAACGATAATGGATCAGCGCATCAACTACAGCAAGGTGGCGCCCGAGGGGATCCGGGCGCTGCTCGGACTCGAGACCTATCTGCGGAGCTCCGGGCTGGAGCCGGACCTCGTCAACCTGATCAAGACCAGGGCCTCCCAGCTCAACGGCTGCGCGTACTGCATCGACATGCACACGAAGGACGCCCGCGTGCGCGGCGAGACCGAGCAACGGCTTTACGCGTTGCCCGCGTGGCGCGCGACCCCGTTCTACACCGATCGGGAGCGATCCGCGCTCGCCTGGGCTGAGGCGGTGACGCTCATCAGCAATGGACCCGTTTCCGACACCCTCTATGAGGAGGCCCGCCGGCACTTCTCGGAGAAGGAGCTCGTGGACCTAACCCTCGCCCTGGTCGCGATCAACGGGTGGAACCGGCTGAGCATCGCTTTCCGCACCGTCCCAGGGACGTACCAACCGAAGGCCCTTACCGGTGCAGAGTCGCGGCAGGGCGGATGGTATCGCGAGACTGAACAGCGCCGGTAGGAGTCGCTTCGAACAATGAACGTTGCGTGCCGTCGATGCGTGGCGTGACCAAGGGCCACGAATGGGGCGTGACCGAGTGGCTGACTCAACAACAAAGGAGCATTCCGTGATCAAGCTGAAGCGTGCTTACGAACCAGCTAGCGGTGATGATGGTGTGCGATTGCTTGTGGAGCGACTCTGGCCGCGGGGTGTCAGGAAGACGCGGTTGAAGCTCGATGGGTGGCCCAAGGAGGTCGCGCCGAGTGCGGACCTGCGGAAGTGGTACGGCCACGACCCGAAGAAGTGGCCGGAGTTCCGGCGCCGGTACTTCACCGAGCTTCGCGCGGCCCCGGCGGCCTGGCGGCCGCTCCTCAGCGCGGCCAAACGAGGGCGGGTCACCTTCGTCTATGCCGCGCATGACGAGGCGCGAAACGGAGCCGTTGCCCTGAAGGCGTTTCTCGATAGACGGCGGTAGCCGCAAGGTGACGGCCATGTTGTGGCACTGGAGACAATCACACGCACGGAGACGAACAACCATGAACCGAGGCAGATCGCAACGGACGTTTATCGGTGCAGCGACCGCCGGAACATTCCTCGCGACAGCGGGCGTCGCTGGCGCCTGGGCGGTCACCAGCGGGCAGAAGGCCATCACCAATACTCAGCTTACGGCCGTCTACGTCGCCCGCTTCCTCCTGAACACGAACATGACCGGGAGCTCCGCGACGGGAGAGGCAAGGTTCACGATCCAGGGTGATAGCCTGAGCATCACCGTGAAGGCGCGCGGTTTGCCGAAGGACATCGAGCACTGGCAACACTTTCACGGCTTCACTGACGGACGGCAGGCGGCCTGCCCTTCCGGGACCGCGGACGTAAATCATGACGGCATCATCGACGTGGTCGAGACGGGGTAGCGGCGGCGGGAACGACGATGGTGCCGTTCACCGGCGACCCGGTCAGCATGGACGTGCCGCACGGCGTCTATCCCCGGGCGGCGGCGGACGGAACCCTCGAATACAGCGAGACGGTTTCCCTGAGCGCGTTGCAAGCGGCGTTCGGCAGGCGTTCCCCGGACAGCAGCTGGACCTCGCTCGTCGGGTCGTGTTCATCCACGGGGTCCTTGCGGCCACCGCGTTGCCGACATCCGTCGCGTCCCTCGAGCCCATTGCGGCGCAAGTCACCCTGCCAATTGCCTGCGGCAGCATCAGCGCCGCCTACTAACACGGAGCGTGCTCACCGTGTCGCTTCAAATGCAGCGCAGCGGTCGCGGCACCCCATCGAATGAAGCGTTTCCGAACCTTCAATATCACCGGTGAGAGGATTAGATTGAGGCCTGAACGGATTCTTGAAACGCAACAGGGAGTGAGAGTGAAGTCCTTGCACCGCGCCCGGCCAAGCGCCTTCAGTGGACGCTGCGATTGGATCTCCCGCCTTCGTGGTCGGGAGTCGTTGTGGCGTGGCCAGGATGCGGCAACCATCACGACCTCCGGCCGCCGCCGCTCCAGGGTGTCAGAAACGCGCCCGTCCGGGACGTGTGGTGCATCGGCTGGAAGCCGGTCATCGCGCGTCCTTCCCATGCGAGCGTCGCTGGAAGGGTGACACCATGAGGAATCCGGGCTGATCGACAGTCCGGCCCACAGAGGTCTCGCCGCCCCGTCACGCTCCATGCTTGACGGGGCGGTTTCTTTTTGCCCCTTCGCGAAGACCGCGGCGTCTTGCCAGCTCAGCTCGTCGGGCCCTCGGCATTCACCGATGCCGACCCGGGTCGACGACCCGCGCATGATCGCCAAGGTACTGAACTACCCTGGACCAAGGAGTTCCTCATGCAGGCACAACCGACCGGATTCTCTACCTGATCGGCTCGCGCATCGGGGTCAGGAGATCGGCTATATCGACGGTCGTCGAGTTGGCTTCAGCGGGTTCGCCACCGCCGGAGATGCGGGCCTCGCCGCGTGGGCGTCGGTCCAGGAGCTTCGTCTGCGCCGGCGGGGCCCGTCGGGGCGAATCGCACCGACCTACGAAGCCAAGCCGCTGCTGATCGAGCGCGCCCCCGACGATGACATCCTGGCCGACTGTGACATCGTCGCCGCCATCGTCCGGACTCCTCGGGCCAAGTGCACCTGGTACGAGCGACCGCTGGGGCTTTGAAATTGAGAGCCCGATGGAGGGCGGCCCAGAGATCCTCATCGTTGCCCAGGCCCGGGTCATGTGGCGCGGGATCCGCGCCCGGCTAGCTCATCGACTGATGGACCAGTTCGCCTCTCCCGCGACCGTCTGACAAGGAGATTCTCGATGACTGCCTCGGCACAGTATTCCTCAGTTCCACGGCTGAAGGTCGCGGAGCTTGCGAAGCTCAGAAACGAGCTGGAGCAGGATCTCCGGCGCCTGACAATCGCCGGTTTTTCGGAGGGCGGGACTTGGTTCCTCGACGCGAGGGCCCAGGTCCGCGCACGAAAGACCCTGTCCGCACTCGCACGAATGGAGGACGGGACCTACGGCAGCGGCCGGGGGTGTGGGGAGCCGATTCCCGACGCGCGACTCATCGCGCTCCCGGAAGCCACGGCTTGCTTCCACTGCACCGCTGGCTTGCAGTGACCGGGTGGGTCCAGTCGAAAGCGGGGCGTCCCCCAGGGGGGGCGCTCCGCCAGTCTCAACCTGGCCGAATCGAGGCGGACCGGGACCTCCGACAACATCGGCTCCGGTACGCCTACGGCTGCGCACACCTCCTCCTGCCCGACCGCCGGTCGTACGCACCGCATCGGGATTCAGGCAGGATGAACCTGGTTCCTCGATCCCCTTCCGGTCCCTCACATTCGGGGCACTGGATGGCGAGGAACTTGACCCACTCTGCGGGCTCTACGGGTCCGGGAGCTGGTGCTCCACGGATGGGTTCGCCACGAAGTACACCTCTCCCCACTCGTCGGCGATCACGACAGCCGCCCTGCCTGAAGCGATTCTACCCTCCGGGTCGATCACCAGCTGAAGCGCCTCCCTTCATCGGACGAGACGGAGTGTCGGATCCCGGGCCCGGCAGACAGCAGTTGGCCCGGACCGAGGTCGGGTGCTGTCCCGCCCGCAGTGAAACGGATGCCCCCTTCCAGTGGCTGGACGGTGATGGGTCCACCCGCCTGATGCTCGGCGATTTCCCCGCCGGGCGCGAGGACGACCTGTGTTACCCGGAGCGGCCCGCTCTTGACCAGCGTGCGTGCGATGCGGCCTCCCCGCGCGACCGTCGCAAGGTCTCGCTCCGCTCGTCCCCGAGATCGAACACCAAAAGACGTCTCCAACAGCTGTCGCTTGATCGACGACATCACTTCACCTCGCTCGGTTCAATGTTCCCGACCCGGGGACGTGATCATCTTGGACGGCAACAGAACAGCTCAGTCCGAGTGCGACGATATCCCGCTTGAGACCGGGATAGGGTATCTCGGCCAGCACCGCTCGCACCGCATCCTCGGTCAACCCTTATGGCACCGTCCGATAGGAGCAGGAGGGGTCCCCGGCCGGGATGCAGCTCACCCTCGTCGGCCGCGCTCCGAGCAGCTCAGTGAGGAATCCGGTTTCCACCAGACAGGGAATGCTGGTCGCGTCGACGAGGTCGCGGATCGGACAGTGGCAGAGCCGGAGCTGACACCCGCCGCCCTGCTCCTCGACAACCGCCATGAATCCGAGCTCCGAGAAGATGCGGGCCACCTCGTCCAACCGTTCCCTTCCCTCGAGATGTTGGATCCTGGCCAGCGCCTCCTCGCGCCGACTCCCGATGCGGCGCTCGAAGAAACCCCCAGCGCCGCCTCATTCCCGGTTTGCACCAGATACGACGCGAGTTCTCTAAGAATTTCCCCCTCTCGCCGAGGGAAGAGCGATTCCGCCTCCGGCGTAAGGCCGTAAACCACCTCGGGGCGGCCGGGTCCGGCCCTCCGGCTCCCCTCCCGCCGCACGAGACCCTGCCCTGCCAGCGTCTTGAGGTGATGCCGGACCGTTTCGATGTTGAGGCCGAGCTCGAGCGCCAGCATCGGGATCGTCGTCCTCCCCTGGCGCTTGAGAAGCTCGAGGATCGCTCCCTGGCTCTCGCCCAGGCCGGGTGCTTTCAATCTGGAGCGCCCTCCAAGCCCGGCGTCGTCGAGCCGGCCCTCAGGCCAGTCGCGCGCCTCGGTTGGTCGCGTCATCGAACGATTCTCACTCGAGTATCCGGCGTTTGATGTGCGCGGGCGACGTCTCCCCAGGCCTGAGGAAGTACTTAACGCAGAGCGCAAAAACGAAGAGCACCACGGCGACCGCGACCGCCATCACCAGCGACCCAAGCAGGGTCCGCGGCACGCTTCCGTGACTGGTGTGCGGGCCGACAACGTCTGCACCGGCCTGCAGGAGTACGAGAAGCCCGGATGGCGCGATCATGTCACTACTCCGGGCTGATCCGGTGCGGCCCATCGCTGCCACCCGGAGGACGCGGGATGGGCCACGACGGCGGGCGGGGACCACTGCCGCGCGGTGTAGAAGATCCCCCAGGCGAGGATCAGGAGCAGCAGCACCCAGACCCAGGTCGGGATGGGCGCAGGGGTCTCCGCCCGGACCGGTTCCCAGTTCTCCTCGTACGCGCCCCCATAGGCATTGACGAGGAGCGAGAGCCGTCCTTCCACGACATCACCAATCCGCAGTCCGCTGACGGCGATCCCAGGGCCGTTGCGGACCTCGAAGGGAATCCTGCGCACCCCCCGCCGCCCGGACCGGTCGGTCGCCACGACCGTCAGCACGTGCGGACCATCCTCAAGCGAGGTGGTGTCAAGCTCGATGTTCGCGGGCGGAGTGTTCACGGCCACGGGCTGGGCGAACCGTCGAGGTACACCTCGATCCGGCTGTCTCGCTGGGCCCCGGCAGCGGGTTCATGGGCCATGTGCACCTCGCGCTCGTATCTCACCGACCTTCTCAGGCGTCACCGGTGGCGCCGAGTTGCCCCAACTGGTTCGCTCGTGATTGACGACGGCCGCCACCTCTTCGTCGCTGAGCAGCGCGGCCCATGCCGGCATCGGTGAGACGTACGAGGTGCCGCCGATGGCCTGTCCGCTGAGCCCGAAGAGGACGATTTCGACGTGACGGGCCGGGTCGCTTGCGCGCACCACCGGATCCCCGGCAAGGGGCGGGAACGCCCCGGGCAGCCCCTGCCCCGCGGGTTGGTGGCAGCTGCTGCACCGGGTTTCATAGACCCTGGTGCCCGCGTCCCCCGCCGCCGTCGCGGCGCTCGGCGACGGCGGCGCCCGCTCCAACGGCACCTGACGGAGCGAGAGCAGATAGGCGACCAACGCCTTCGCTTCGGGTCGGGCGACCACCACGCCTCGCTTCGGCGCCACGGTCGGCGGAAGGGGGACGACGATATCATTGGAATCTGCCGCACCCTTCACCTCGAACAGCCAGGGGAAGGCCGGCATGATGGAACCGGCGGTGACGGCACGGGGCTGAAACAGGTGGATGTATTGCCAGACGCCGCTCGGCTGTCGCGTGCCGATGTTGGACAGGTCCGGCCCGGTCCGCTCGCTGCCCAGGACGCGCGGTGTCTGGCGCCAGACATCGGTCGGTGCCAGCCGAGCGAAGTCGTCGGAAACCGATGCACGCCCGTAGCGGAGCGTGTCCTGCGCCAGGGAACGGACCTGTTGGGTGTGGCAGTAGGCGCAGCCCTCGGCGAGATAGATCCCGAGCCCCTGCTGCTCCAGGTCGTTCAGGGGCGCGCGATCCGTCAGCGGCGCGCGTCCGTTCAGGACCGAAATTGCGGGCCCCACGGCCACGAGGTAGCTCAGCCCCACGAACCCGAAGAACACCACGCCAAACAGAAGCCGGTGATTCTTGTGGAAATCCAGCCTCATGCCACGCCTCCCGCACCCTGACCGGCCGCATGTGCCACAGGTTCCTGGCAAAGACGAGATGGGAGAGAAACATCAGCGTTCCCCCTACGGCACGCCCCAGCCAGAACGACTCCATGGTGCGCACCGAGTCCATGAAGGGAGCACCGGACATCCAACCCAGTCCCTTGAGAGTGCCTCCGATTGAGAGCGCACCCACATAGGTCGCCATGCCGACCAACGCCAGCCAGAAGTGCACCCCCACGGCGAGGTGCTGTGGCTCGCGCCCGGTGAGCCGGGGGAGCAGCGCGTAGATCCCGCCCCAGATGAGGAAGTTCACGAAGCCGTACATCGTGAGGTGGGAATGACCAACCGTGAAGTCGGTGAAGTGCCAAATCTGACTGAGCGACCGGAACGCCTCCAGCGTGCCCTGGGCCGATCCGAGGAAATAGCAGACCACACCGACCAGGATGAACGGGAGCGAGTAGCTGACGCCGATGGTCCGGGTACTCCCCTTCATGGTGAGCAAGAAGTTCCCGGTGCCGGCGACCACCGGAACGAGCATCCCCACGCTGAACACGATCGCGACCGTCTGCAGCAACCAAGGCGTGGGGCTGTAGATGAAGTGATGGGCGCCGATCATGGTGTAGAACACCATCTGGGTCCAGAAGGCCAGCACACCGAGGGAGTAGGAGTAGATCGGCTTGTTAAGCAGCTTGGGGAGGAAGTAGTAGGTGAGGCCAAGCACCATGGGTGTGAACCACATGCCGACGCCCTGATGCATGTAGTAGCCCTGGATGACCGTGTCGGCGAGCCCGTACTGTATAAACGGGATGTACGCGATGGTCACCAGTACCAGAGTCCACAACAACGCTGCGAGGATGTACCAGTTGGAGATGTAGATCTCCTCGGTCCCCCGGTGCGCGATGGTCTGGTACAGGTCATAGGCCAGCAGGGCCAGCCCGGCGGCGAACAGTCCCATTGCCGGCCAGATGAACTCACGGAACTCTCCCGCCCCGTTGGTCACGCCCGAGAGCAGCAACAGCACGCCAGCGAGAACCGCGCTATTGATGAGCCACAGACTGATTCGGGCCAATCGGATGCTGTGGATGGGAGTCTGCGAAGTCCGGGGCACCACCCACAATGCCAGCCCGAGCATCGCCAGAGAGGTCCAGCCCCAGAATACCACGTTGGTATGCACCGGCCGCAAGCGGCCGAAGCTGAGCCACGGAGCGACACCCAGGTCCGGGTGCGTGAACTTGAGTCCGAGGTACTCGCCTACGAGGGTCCCGAAGACAAGCCAGACCGTCGCGCTCACGAGGTACGCCGAGATCGACGCGTGAACTCGGGGTCGATCTCGATCACTTCCACCACCCGACTCTTGGTAACTGCCAGCGGCCGTTCCACGACTGGATCATCCTCCTCTGGATTCTTCGGTCGGCCCGAAGCAGTGCGCCGGGCTTGGCGGGAGCAGGGTCAGCCCAGGATAGGTTGCGGTTAGCTAATTGTCAAGGTATTTCCCTTGACAACATCTGACGGACCGGCAGCGCCTTCATGGGACTTCGGTCCTCGACGACTCACGCTTCCGCCTGCCATCGACGTAATAGGAGAACCAATAGGTATGCAGCTTCTGGCCGGGCTTCTTCGGGTCATCGCGCAAGTACACTGACCCAGTGCCGCGTTCCCGCTGCTTCGCCATCGACGCACTCCGGTTGAGGGGTCGGGACGTGTGACTGCAAATCCACTCCGCCCCACCCTATCCCGGTGGAACGGGCACAGGTTGGGCACAGGTCGAGAAGCTGAGGAGCACTCAGAGTTGGTTGAGCCGAGAGGGTCTAAGTAGTGCGGTGACTGAAGATGC
>CAWHXS010000001.1:0-746692 GCA_963833365.1 uncultured Gemmatimonadales bacterium | reverse complement strand
ATTGAAGTTCCGCGGCGACGGTCACCGAGTCGAGCGCCCAGGTAAAGGATCGGATCAAGGTGCGGGTGGAGAACGGCTGGCTGACCCTCGAAGGGAAGGTCGAATGGCAATACCAGAGGGATCACGCCGAGAATGCGTTACGCCTGCTGCCAGGGGTTCGCGGGGTGAACAATCAGGTGATCCTGGACCCGCCGTCGGTGCGAGTTGCCGAGGTGACCAAGCAGATCCAGGCAGCCTTGTCTCGCAGTGCGGCCCTGCACGCCCAGGAGATCAAGGTCGAGGCCAGGGACCGACGGATCACCCTGCGGGGTACGGTGCACTCCTGGGATGAGCGGCGGGAGGCGGAGCACGCGGCGTGGGCCGCGCCGGGCGTCACGGCAGTCGAGAACAAACTCGCCGTCACCGTCTGAGTAATTCAGGCCGGACTTCCTCGGTGGGACAGTTCCCGCGAGGAAGTCCTCGTGCGTCTTGAACACTGCCGCCGCAACCCGGCAGGTAGATGGTGCCGAGTTGCAGGAGTGCGGTCGGCGCTACCGCGGCTGCCGGGCAGGATCGCGCGTACCGCCATTGGCGCGGTGCGCGCGCTTTTGCGTGTACATTGCCGCGTCGGCAAGTTCAACGAGTTTGGCGAATGTCTCGTCGGAGGCCATACGCGACGTCGCACGGCCGACGCTATAGCTGATGCGATAGGGCTTCTCGCCTGACTGGTTGATGACATCAGTGGCCGTTTGCAACCGATGCAGTCGCGGCGTCAGGTCGTCATCACCATCGTGCGCGAACACGGCAAACTCGTCACCGCCCAGGCGCCCAACGACGTCACTGACGCGGAAGTTCGAGCGTAGCAGCGTCGCCACATCGCGTAGAAGCTCTGAACCGACATCGTGTCCGAGCGTGTCGTTCACCTGCTTGAGCTCATCCACGTCGAAGTACAACACGGTCACCGGCTTCGCGCTGCGCCGAGCATCGCGCACGGCCTGCTCGCCCAGAAGATAGAAGCCGCGCCGATTGTGCAGTCCCGTCAGCTCATCGGACAACGATTGATTCCGCAGGTCTTCCTCCAGTCGGTTGATTCGCGCCGCCAGTAAGACGACTACTCCGACCAGGACGATTGCCATGCTCGATGCCGTGATGGCGGCGGCATAGGGGAGCGTCACCGTTCCAGAGGCCAACAGGTTCGCGCCGCCGAGGATGAAGGTGAAGGCGAGCAGGACCGCGAGCGGAAGAACGAGACGCGCGAACCTGCTGCCGATGCCGATGCCTACCAACGACGCGAACGCTCCGTACGGAGCGCGCCGGCTGGTTACGACGAAGGTAAGGAGCGCCACACAGATCAACGTCTGCGGCGACATGCGCAGCGTCGGCGTAGGACCGACGAAAGCGCTCGCATTGAAGACGTAGCCGGCGATGAGCACGAGTGTGCATGAGACGAGAAGGACGCAGAGCGCGTCCAGCACTGCGCCTAACGGGCCGCTCCGGGAGACGTCGATGAGCATCGCAACGCCGAGGAGAGTCAGGCTGATCGCTGACTGCAGGGACATCAAACCTGGCCGCACCACGTCGCGATTGGGTGCGAGGAGAGTACTGACCGCCGTGCTTTGACCGCTCCAGTGTTCGAACATCGCGATGCCGGCAATCCCGATGACTACGCCGGCGAAGACCCGGCCGAGGATGATCCATCTCGTGCTCTGCCTGGGCCGTGCGAGCGCCAGACCTCCGGCAATGAGGACGACCGAGAGCGCAGTGTTCGCCTTCATCAACGACCACGTGCTCGGCCACATGACTGCGAGACCGGGGATCAGCCAACCAGCCAGCACCAGCCCCGCAAGGGACCCAGAGAGACCAAGCGCGACCTTCTCCGCCACACGCAGCTGGTCAAGGACGACAGGATCCGGATGCAGCGATGCGGCGAAACGTGGCTTGCGGGTCAGAATGTCCATTGCACCATAATATTTCGGCGCCGCCCCCGTAGGTGATGGATGACGCCCGAGGGACTGTTAGGGGCGGTGGCGTCGCGAAGTTGACAGCGCCTCCCCTAACGCGGCTGGTAGGCATTAGCGGTCTAAGCGACCCCCCACAGTCCCACGATACAACACGCCCCGCCGAATCAGCCACTTCTCTCCCTCGACCGCGAAGAAGACAACGGTGGAAAGCAGCAGGCAGATCAGCAGCTCCCCGGGGCTGAGCGGCTGAGTCTTGAACACCGCCCCCGCACCCGGCAGGTAGATAGTGCCGAGTTGCAGGAGCACAGTCAGCGCCACCGCAGCGAGCAGAGGCAGATTCGATCCTATCCCGGCGCGGAACAGCGAGGTTCGCTCTGAACGGATGGCAAGGACATGGCCCATCTGGGAAAGCGCCAGCACCGTGAAAGTCATTGTCTGCCAGTGGGCCATCTCGTGGTGGTAGGCCCAAGCCTGAATCGTCAGAGTGACTCCCGCCATCACCAGCCCGACCCAGACCACGTGCTGCCACAGCCCGCCGGCGAAAATGCTCTCGCCCGGCGCTCGCGGGCCGCGGCGCATGACGTCGGGCTCCGCCGGTTCGACGGCGAGCGCGATTCCCGGAAGGCCATCGGTGACCAGATTGATCCAGAGCAAGTGAATCGGCAGGAGCGGGACCGGCAGAGCAATCAGTGGAGCCAGGAGCAGCGTCTCCACTTCCGCGGCGTTGCAGGTGACCACGTAGCGCACGAACTTTCGGATATTGTCGTAGATCCGTCGGCCGGCGCGGACCGCCGACACGATGGTCGCGAAGTTGTCATCCAGCAGAACCAGGTGAGCCGCCTCCCGTGCCACGTCGGTCCCGCCCCGCCCCATCGCGATCCCGATGTCTGCCCGGCGGAGCGCGGGAGCATCGTTGATCCCGTCGCCTGTCATGGCGACGCACTCACCCCGAGCCTGCAGTGCGCGGATGATCGCGATCTTCTGCTCCGGCGCGACCCTGGCGTAGACCCTCACGGTCTCCACCCGCCGAATCAGGGCCTCGGGAGTGAGCCGCTCCAGCTGCGAACCGGTCAGCACCTCTTTCCCGTGGTCGAGGATCGAGAGACGCGCCGCGACGTTTCGGGCCGTGGCCGGGTGGTCTCCGGTGATCATCACCACGGTGACGCCCGCGGCGCGGCAAGTGGCTACGGCCTCCGCGGCCTCGGGCCGCGGTGGATCGAGAAGCCCGACCAGGCCGAGAAAGGTCTGTCCCACTTCCACAGTCTCAGGAGTCAGGGGGTCCGGAACTGCAGAGAACCGGCGATACGCAAGTGCCATCACTCTGAGTCCCTTTTCGGCCATGTCCTCGGCCTGCTGCATGAGGGCCCGAGTGTTCAAGGTCTCGGCTCCCTTCGCACCCAGCCGATCGACACATATGGAGAGGACCCGCTCGTGCGATCCTTTGGTATAGGCGACGACGCCCGACCCGGAGCGATGCAGCGTCGTCATGCAGGCGCGTTCGGCGGTGAAGGGCAGCTCCGCCAGCCGAGGGCTGCGCTGGGCGGCCGCGGCCGGATCGCAGCCTGCACCGGCAGCGGCCTGAAAGAGGGCGATCTCCGTGGGATCGCCGAGCGGCTTCCCATCAGGAGTGAGGTGCACATCGTTGCTGAGGGCGAGCGCTTCCAGCAGCCGGGGCCACGGGTCGGGCCTCGCGGATTCGGGCGGGGGGCCGCTTGCGACCTCATTCACCACAAAGCCCTCGACCTGCATCCGGTTCTCGGTCAGCGTCCCGGTTTTGTCAACGCAGATGACCGTCACCGAA
Organism: uncultured Gemmatimonadales bacterium; assembly: GCA_963833365.1. Lineage (GTDB taxonomy): Bacteria > Gemmatimonadota > Gemmatimonadetes > Gemmatimonadales > GWC2-71-9 > DATBGE01. The sequence goes on along the minus strand of CAWHXS010000001.1, from coordinate 742,951 downwards.
CCAAGGGTCTCGACCGCGGGCAACTGCCGAACCAGCGCGTGCTCCCGGATCATTCGCCGGGCCCCGAGCGCCAGCGCCACCGTTACCACCGCCGGAAGCGCCTCGGGAATCGCCGCAACTGCCAGGCTGATCGCGGTGAGCAGCATGGGCAGCAGTCGCTCGCCCCGAACCAGGCCAAGCAGCAGGACCAGGGCGCATACGGCGAGTGCGGCGCCAGCCAGGCGCTGTCCCAGTCGAGTGAGGCGGATCTGCAGCGGCGTCCTGACGCCGCGTTCCTGTACCAGCAGACTGGCGATCCGCCCCAGTTCCGTCTTCATCCCCGATGCGACGACCAACCCAGCTCCGCGGCCATGCACGATGGACGTGCCCTTGTAGGCCATGTTGCGCCGGTCGCCCAGGACGAGGTCAGGATCGGCCAAGGCGTCGGTGATCTTGTCGATCGGCGTGCGATTCGCCGGTGAGCGTCGCTTCCTCGATCCGGAGGTGGGTGGCCTCGGTAAGCCGGAGATCGGCGGGGACCAGATTCCCGGTCTCCAGCAATACCAACGTCCCCGGGAACCAGCTGCCGTCCCCGGAACCACGGTCGTCATCTTCCCGCGACGGACCCGCACTGCAGCGACCGAGATCGCCCGTAGCGATTCGAGGGCACGCTCGGCACGATATTCCTGGACGAAGCCCAGCACCGCGTTCAGAACCAGGATGGCAACGATGGCGACGGTGTCCTGCGGCTCGCCGATCACGCCGGCGAGTATCGCCGCGGTCGCGAGCACGAGCACCATGAAGTCGGAGAACTGAGAGAGGAGAATCAGGCCGGCGTGGCGGCGCCGCCGCTCCGTGATGGCATTCGGCCCATAGTGTCGAAGCCGCGCAGAGGCCTCGTCGGGCGCCAGCCCCTCGATCACCGAACTGGACAGCAGGGCCCCCACCTGTTCTACGGAGAGGGAATGCCAGGATGGCGGGGACGACGGATCTCGCTCGCTCATCGGAGCAGGCCGCGGCCCGGAATCCGGCGGTGCGTGGCCCCGTGCGCTGCGTGAGGTCATCGAACGCCAGCCGGAAGCCGATTCCTGGTCCTCAGGCAACCGGGCCCGACCCACGAACCGGGACGATCGCAACGCTCACGGACGCCGCGTGCAGCACGCCGCCCGACACGGAGCCATGCCACCAGCGGCGGAACCCCTCACGCTGGTGGCTGCCCACGACAATCAGGTCCGCTCCGAGCTCTTCCGCCGCCACCACCAGTTGACGGTCGAGCCGTCCCAGTGCGGGGATGACCTGCAGCCGGACCGCCATGTCACCATCACCCAGGAGCGACCGCTTCCGGGCTCCCAGCTCCTCGAGCAGCCTGGCCTCGGTCTCCGGTAACAGCGCGACACCCATTCCCGGACCCGAGAAGCCGCGGCGCCGGTTCTCCTCTCCCGGCACGACGAGCCGTGCTACCACGAGATCAATCGGACCGATCTTGCCCAGGGCGCCGGCCCATGACAGCCCTCCGTCTGAGCTGGGGCCCGGCTCGAAGCCGACCACGACTTTCAGGGCCTTTCCCTTCACCAGCCATTCGACAAATGGCTCGGCCGCCCGCACTACCAGCACGGGCACCGAGGCTTCACGGGCAGTAGAGTCCGCGCAACTGCCAAGCACCCAACGATCGATCGCCCGGTGCCCCACCGCCCCGATCACGATGAGCGTCGCGCCGAGTTCCCCGGCCCGCTTCACCAGTGCCTCGTCCGGCCTGCCGTGCATGACGTCGGTGACAATCGGGAGGCCGGCCACCTGGAGGGTTTCGGCCTCCCAGGCAAGACGGTCCACCGGAAAACCGGACTGACCCGGCCGTGATCCGGTGTCGGGATGCAACGACTCGGCCGGAAGCACGTGCACCAGATGCAGGTCCTGCCCTGATGCGCGCGCGATCAGACCGGCAACCCGCGCTGCCTCGGTGGCCAGGCGACTGAAGTCGGTTCCGCAGAGGACGGTCACGGCCATCTCCGTCGTTAGGGACCGGGCTTGCGCTCAGTCGTCCGCGTCGTCGGGTGTCGCGGCCTCGGTCGACGTCACACCGGCGGTGGTGATCTCCGAATGCCGGATCTGCCCGCCGAGATTCGCGGTCCAAGCCATCAGCACCGTCGTGAGCACTGCCAAGCCAAAGGTCGCAAGGAGCAAGGCGGATGGCATCGACCCGGTGCGGCGCGAACGCCAGAGGAGCACGAGAGCGGCGACACCGAGCAGGGCTGCCCCTGTCGTGGCCACGGAGGCCGCGTCTTCATGCCGTTCGATCCGTCGTTCCGACACTCCGGCCGTGTTCTCTATCAGCTCTTCAGCCGGTTCGCCAGTCAGGTAGACGGCGCCTGCGGCTGCCCCCGTTAACAGCAGGACAACGAGGCTGGTCCGCCGAATCGTGTCGTTCCGGCGCCAGAGACCGACGGCAAGCAAGATGGTGCCGAACAGGACGCCGAGTACCGGGAAGTGGTTAAGCGCGAGGTGAACATGCGCGGGATTGATGGACACAAAGCCCCCTTTGCTGGTCTGTCTGAGCAGGAACCTAGCGTCGGGTGATGAAGGGGCCGTGAAACGTGAGTGAGTTAGTCAGCCGTCAGCCGTCAGCCGTTTGCAATGAAACCACGAGCCATACGCCACACTGGCTTATGGCTTATGGCTGACGGTTGACGGCTGACGGCTGACGGCTCCGCAGCTCGGACCTATCTCCGAAACACAAAGTACACCGCCCCCAGAATGCAGAGGCCCGCCCAGAGGTAATCCAGCCGGATCGACTGGCGCATGTAGACTACCGCGAACGGCACGAAGACGACTAGCGTGATCACTTCCTGCATGATCTTGAGCTGGCCAAGGCTCAACGCGGTATAGCCAATGCGGTTGGCCGGAACCTGAAACAGATATTCGAATAGCGCGATTCCCGAGCGATGCGCGACATACCGGGGCGGCCGATGTTGCGCAGGTGACCACCCGGCGAAGGTCATGAACACATTGGACACGACGAGCAGCCCGGTACTCTGCAGCAGGACGCGGGGTTGATTGCACACCTCCGAAGCTGGACATTGGTTTGGCAATCGGGTAAGCAGTCTGCGGGACTACGCCAGGAACTGGAAAATCTAATTCATGACCAGGCAACCTGATGTCCCCGCGCTCGACCTCTACCTGCTGACGGCGTTCTTTGCCGCCGGCGCGGTCGCCGCGACCGTTACCGCAGTCCTGATCGCCTGGCCTGGCACCAGGCTGGACGTCATCTGGCGCCTGAACCCGGATGCCCAACGGGCCTTTGGGAGTCTGGGGAAGTCAGCGATGGCTCTGATGCTTCCGGTCGCGGGCGCCTGCGCGACTGCAGCGATTGGCATCCACCGCCGCCGTCGCTGGGGTTACATCACCGCCTGTGGCCTCCTGGTGATCAATCTCGTCGGTGATCTGGGCAACGCGATTGTGCGTGGGGATTCTCGTGCTTTGATCGGCCTGCCTATCGGTGGGGCGATGCTGTGGTACCTCTCGACACCACGGGTTCGCAACGCCTTTCAAGTAGCCTCGAAGTAGCCGAGGACCGAGTACCGGTGGACGAGATCACCCCTCTCGCCTTAATTCTAGGACCCGACGCCACCCCGTTTCGGATTGACCAGGAATCACCGGGTGGCTGAAACAGAATCGCCCCTGGAATCGTGCTGCCTCTGTAGACCGGCTGGGTCACCAGCCAGGCGCATTCCTCTCAGTCTGACTCAGTGCCAGATCCACCCGGACCTCCTGGAGAAACCCTGTGCCAAGCCGCCTTTCCTGCGTCACCGCTATCCTCGCCTGCACTGTCGTTGCCGCGCCTCTCGCGGCGCAGAACTTCAACTACGGCGCCACGATTGCCGTCGGCCGTAGCGAGGTCCTGATCGGGCAATCGGAGAACACCTACTCGCCCGGCTACGTCTACGTGTATCGAGCCGGCCTCAAGGGTGACTGGAAGCTGTTCACCAAGCTGAGTGCGGACAGCGCAGCCAACAACGACGGGTTCGGCAAGAGCATTGCCCTCGACAGCAGCACGGCGCTCATCAGCTCTGTAACCGTGGACTCGGGCCGGGGAGCAGTGTTCGCTTTCACTCGCGAGGCCTCCGGCGCTTGGCATCAGACCGGTCGGATCGTCGCCCCGGACGCGGTACCGGGAGACAACTTCGGCCAGCAGGTCGCCCTGGCCGGGGACAGAGCCTTCGTGGTCAGTCGACGGAACAAGGGAGCCGGGGCAGTCTACGTTTTCAAGCGTGATGCGCAGGGACGGTGGGCGGCCGACACCATGCTCACTGCAAGCGACAGCGAGCCCGCGCGCTGGTTCGGGGTAAGCCTCGCCACCCACGACGATCGGCTGTACGTGGGCGCCGCGGCATTCGGAGGCAACCGGGCGGACTCGGCTTCCGGCTCGGTGTACATCTATACCCGCGACAAGTCGAGCGGAAACTGGAGCCAGGAATCCCGGATCACCCCGGGACCCAATTCGTTTCACGCAGGATTCGGCTTCGCGCTCCTGGCCCGGGGAGACAGCCTGATGGTCGGCTCGCCGGGGTATGATCACGGGGTCGGGGCGGTATTCCTCTTCAGCCGCGACTCGGCCGGGAAGTGGACCTCCGAGCGGCATCTCCAGCCGTTCGATGGCAGCCCGCGCACTCTCTTCGGCGCCGACTGGCACAGGTGCGGTCGGAGCTGTGGGTGGGTGCACCGGGTGCCGACGGGTTCCAGGGCACCGTTTATCGCTTCACCCGCGATTCCTCCGGCTGGACCGCCGCCAGCAAGTCGAGCATCCCCGGACTCGCCGATCAGGCCCAGACGCTCTACGGCTGGACCCTGGCGACCAACAACGAAGTCACCGTGGTCGGTATCCCCGGTCAGGATTTCTCGGAGGGCGCCGCTGCGTTGTTCACCCGAGGTGCGAAGGGCTGGACCCTGAGCCGGCGGCTCACGGGTGACATCATCTCGCTGACGGCCCTCACCGGCGCCAAGCGGGACTGCACCGCCGGTAAGGTGTCGATGTTCGATTGCCAGCAGGTTGACCTGATGTCGTTCCTTCCCGTCAAGGACATCGGCGGCAAACGAGGCATCGAACTGAACGACATCTGGGGTTATACCGACCCGCAGACGGCGCATGAGTACGCCCTCGTCGGCCGGCTCGACGGCACCAGCTTCGTAGACATCACGAACCCGAGCCATCCCATTTACCTGGGCAACCTTCCCAAGACCAGCACCTCACCGGCCAGCATCTGGCGAGACATCAAGACCTATCAGCACTACGCCTTCATCGTCGCGGACGGCGCCCGCGAGCACGGCATGCAGGTGTTCGACCTCGATCGGCTGCGTCATCCCGGCAACAGCCCGGCGACCTTTACCGAGGATGCCCACTACGACAAGATCCACAGCGCCCACAACATCGTGGTGGACACCACCACGGGGTATGCCTTCCTCGTCGGCGGCTCCGGCGGCGGTGAGATGTGTGGCGGCGGACTGCACATGGTGGACATCCGTACCCCGCTTCAGCCGAAGTTCGCCGGTTGCTTTGCCGACTCCACCACCGGTCGGTCGAGCACCGGGTACACCCATGACGCCCAATGCGTCGTGTACCATGGGCCCCAGGCCAAGTACCAGGGTAAGGAAATCTGCTTCGACTTCAGCGAGACCGCTCTCGGTATCGCGGACGTGACCGACAAGAGCCACCCCAAGGCGCTCTCCCACCAGGGGTACCCGAACGTGGGCTACGCCCACCAGGGCTGGCTCACCGAAGACCAGAAATACGTCTACGCTGACGACGAACTCGATGAGATGGAGGGGCTGGTGCCCGGCACCCGCACCCTGATCTGGGACGTGAGCGACCTCGAGAACCCGGTACTGGCCGGCGAATACGTTTCGCCGAACCACGCCATCGATCACAACCTCTTCGTGGTCGGGAACTCGGTGTATGAGTCGAATTACCTGAGCGGCCTCCGGATCCTGGACATCACCGACCGATTGCATCCCAAGGCAGCCGGTTTCTTCGATACCGTTCCAGTCGGTGCCGACGCACCCGACTTCGGCGGTTCCTGGGGCAACTATCCCTTCTTCCCCAGCGGCCTTGTCGCGGTGACCAGCATGAAGGAGGGTCTCTTCGTGCTCAAGGCGCATCCGGTCGGAGTGACGCCGTGAAGAGCGCCCTCGGCTTTTTCGCGGCGGCGCTCGTTGCGGCGGTTCACCCGCTCGCGGAACCTGCCGCAGCGGCCGCCCCGCGGGTGTACGTGGCCAACCAGGCCGCCGCGAAGGTGACCGTGATCGACCCGACCGGCGACAGCGTCATCGCAACGGTAGATCTGCAGACGCTCGGTTTCTCGGCCCATGCCAAACCACACCACGTCGCGGTCGAGCCCGATGGATCTTTCTGGTATGTGTCTTTGGTCGGCGACAATGCCGTAGTCAAGCTGGACCGGGACAACCATGTGGTCGGCAAGGCCTCCATGGAGACGCCGGGGCTTCTCGCCCTGGATCCGCGAGGGGATCATCTGTTTGCCACCCGATCGATGTCGGCGGTGCGGGCTCCGTCGCGCATCGGCGTGATCCGGCGGTCCGACATGACGATCGAGGAGGTGGAGGTGGTGGTTCCTCGACCGCATGCCCTCGCGGTGTCCTCCGACGGCCGCTATGCCTACGTCGGGAGCCTCGGCACTAATCAGATAGCGGTCTATGATGTCACCCACGACCGATCAGATGTGATCGACGTTCCGGGCGATACCAACCGGGTCATAGTCCAGTTCGCGATCTCGCCTGACGGGCAGACCCTGGCGGCCACGGCCCAGCTCACTGGAGAAGTGCTGGGCTTCGACCTCCAGGAGGCTGCCCATCCGATGCTGACTCACACGGTACGGGTGGGAAAGTGGCCGTGGCACGTGGCCTTCTCGAATGATGGGCACGAAGTCTGGGTCCCCAATCAGCTGTCCGATGATGTCAGCGTAATCGACGCCGGGTCGTGGAAGGTCACCCAGACCCTCACGGACACCGGGTTTGCCCAGCCGCACGGAATCGCGATCACCCCGAACGGTCAGATCTTCATCTCCAACCACAACAGCGGGAAGACGATGGACATGGGCGGGGTGGGTATGGCGGCCGGCGTGACCGACCGGCCCGGCCGAGTGGTTGTCATCGATGCCTCCCACCACAGCGTGCTGCGGACGCTGGCGACCGCGCCGGATGGCGCCGGGATGGGATCGGGCGGAACCCGATGACCCAGCGGCAAACCCGCCGACGGATCCTTCATCTAACTCTGCTGACGGTCCTCATTGAGTGGGGCGGGTGCGCGCCGCCGCGGCGCCCGCCCGCCGCACCGGCCCCGACTGACCAGCGAGACGCCACCGGGCCGCAGTGGGCCTCAGCACTTCGTTCGCGAGATCGCTCCCTTTCCGGTATTCGATGAGCAGGGCCATCCCTTCCCCTGCCCTTTCTCGGCGGGTACGATCACCCGCGCCCGCAACTGGTCGATATCCGTGGCAACGGAATGCCCGACCTTTTCCTCCAGGAGTACACCGGAGAACTCTCCCTCTTTACCCGAGTCGGGGCCGGAGATTCTCTCCGCTGGCAATGGCAGACCGACCGTTACCAGGACATCGACATCGGGGAGTGGTACCGTTTCGCCGACGTGGACGGGGATAGCCTGCCGGACCTCTTCGCCGAATCGAAGTACAGTTACATCCGCTACTTCCACAACGCGGGCACGCGGGGTCGGCCGCACTTCGTCGTGGCGACGGATACGATCAAGGACGTGGACGGGGTTCCGATCTACGCCGACCGGCAGAACATCGCCCAGTTCGCCGACATCGACTGCAACGGCCGCATGGACATGATGCTGGGCCGGGTGGACGGCACCATCGCTCGCTACGAGATGGAGTCACGCGATTCGAGTGGAGCGCCGCGGTTCCGTCTGATCACCGACCGTTTCGAGGACATCCAGATCATCGGGCAGCGGGCCAGCCTCCACGGAGCCAATACCCTCGCTGTGGCCGATCTCGACGGTGACGGCGATCCGGACATTCTCTGGGGCGACTTCTTCGAACCCGGACTGCTCTGGCTCCAGAACCTCGGCAACTGTCGCCGACTCGACTTTCATGGCGAGCGAATCGCCTTCCCGCAGAATGCCCCTCTGGAGACCAGCGGCTACAATGCCCCTGCCTTCGGCGACCTGCGCGGCGCCGGCCGGCTGGATCTCGTAGTCGGCGTGCTGGGCGGCGCCTTCAACCCGGTCAAGACCAGCCGTGACAATCTCTACGAGCTGGATCAGACCGGCCCGCTGACCTGGACCGTTCGCACTTCACGGCTGCTCAACGGCATTGACCTCGGCAGCGAAAGCGTACCAGGCTTCGTGGATCTGGACGGCGACGGGGACTCCGATCTCGTCGTAGGCACCAAGATCGAGCCGGACGATCTGCACCAAGGCGCTCTCTACTGGTTCGAGAACACCGGCACTCGCACCGCGCCCACCTTACGGCTGCGGGGCCGGTTGCCGGTCAGTCCCGCCTTCCACTACGCTCCGGCGTTCGGCGACCTGGATGGAGACGGGAGGCCCGACATGGTGTTGGGGCAGTTTCATGACGCCATCGCGTACTACCACGCCGAGCGGTACGAGGCGGCTCCCAGGTTCACGCTGGTCGACTCCGCCGCTGCCCGGCTTCCCCATGGGAGCAACGCCGTCCCCACGCTGGTGGACATCGATGGCGACGGGGACCTGGACCTCTTCGTCGGCGAGTCGTCGGGCCGGGTGCTGTTCTTTCGGAATGACGGCACCCAGCGTGCACCGAGCTTCACACTCGTCACCGATGACCTGCTGGGCGAGAAAGTCGGGCGGCGCGCCGCGCCCCGCTTCGCCGAACTCTTCGGCGACAGCCTGCCCAGTCTCATCGTGGGCACCGAGCGGGGTCTGCCAGCCATCTTCCGCAACGCGGGGAGCCGGTCGGCCCCGAAATTCGTACCGGACTCGACGCTGCAGCTCGACCTTCCACCGTATTCGACTCCGACGTTCGCGGACCTGTGGGGGACCGGACATTCGGATCTGTTCAGCGGGGGAGCCGGTGGCGGTATCAGCTATTACCGTCGGTGAAGTCCCCGGAACCGCGGCGCACTCGAATTTCACATACCCGTCAGCTGTCAGCCAGAAGGAAAACGCCAGGCACCTCATCCCGAGCGGAGCGAGAGGACCTGGCCTCCTGACCCAGGCGCCAAGGCACGTAGGCTAGGTCCCTCGTCGCTACGCGCCTCGGGATGAGGTTCTCCTACATGCTGATGGCTCGACGGCTGATGGCTGACGGCTGATGGCTTACGGCTGATGGCTGACGGCTGACGGCTGACGGCTGACGGCTGACGGCTACCTGGCAAACCAATACGAGATCTTCACCAGAAACGTATCGTTCGCCCGCTGGTCAAAGAGATTCTGCATGTCGCCCCGGAAGGAGTCATGGCCTTCCGTGACGTCAGACCCACCTTCCCTGCCCTGACTCCATACCACGAATAGCGTCGAACCTGGCCGATACTCCCACCGGAACACCACGTTGGACCGGAACTGCTGGAAATTGAAGCCGCCCGGATCCACCGAGGTGTAGGGCTTGTACCGATCGTCGTAGTCTGCTGCCCGCGGTTGATCCAGTTCCCGAAGGTCCTTGTAGGTCCCTTTGGAAATGAAGGGCGAGGCGTAGACCTGAAGCGAGGTGTTCGGGGTGAAGGTGTAGCCGAGGCGCCAGGTGAAGCTCAGCGTGCTCTGGTCGAGATGCGCGAAGGTGTAGTGCAGTCCTCCAGCGGAGTCGGTGAAGGTATCGAAGTACTGGCTGTCGTTGGTGTTGCTCTCCCAGAACGCAGACAGCGAAGTGGTGAACCGGGAGGAGATCTTGAAATCCAGCTCCGGCTGCAGATTGATACTCTCCGAGCGGCCACCGTCTCCCTTGAAATAGTTCACCCAGAAAAACGGGATGATCTTCTTGCGATCGTCTCCCTCGTAACCAGCCCAGGGGGCGATATACATATCCTGCCGAATCGCCGGCCCGCCCCGGGCGCACCGATCGCAATAGGTTGTGCCCACCTGCCCCAGCGTGCCTCCCATATGTAACCACCAATTGCCCTTGAACTGGGTGTGCACGTTGGTGTTGAAGGCGCGCTCCGTGGGGAGTCCCGCAATGGACCAGTATTCCCAGTTGTTGAAGTTCCAGCGCAATTGCCGGAAGACCTGGTTGGGTGTCCGGAAGGCGAGGTTGGCCCAGTTGGTCCAGGCCTGCTGATCGGCCTGACGAAGAAAGCCGATGTCGTTGATCTCGAAGCCGGGGGTGCGTCGCTGGTAGGCGGTCTCGAACAGGAATGTCTTGCCGCCAACCTTGGCAAAGCGCAGCTCCATGTTGCTCCCGTCGAGCGACGTGCGCGTCGAGTCGAAGGTCAGGTCGCCGTCGGGGCGCTGGTAGAGATGCACCGGATCCTTCTGCGTCTGAGCGATCGCCGCAGCACTACCCTGTACACTGCTCAGGGAAAAGGCGCCGGAAGCCTCAAATCGCTTGGCAAACCGGCGCCGCAGGTCCACTCCCCCGCTGTACGCCTCCCGGTGTAGATAAGGCTCCGTCGTGGGATCGAGCGAACGGTTGGTCGCAGTCCCGATCAAGCCGAGGCTCAGGTTCCCCTTGTCCAGGTCCTGATTTCCCCGAAGCACCGCATAGTTCGTAGTAGGCTCGAGGGTTGTTCCGTCGGGGCCTGGAACATTGTCGGTGACCGCATCAAGAATTCCGAGCGAAAAGCCGCCCGGCATCCGGCCAGTGACCTTCGCGGCACCGATGATTCGCGTCGCCGTGGGAGAAGCATCGTCGCCGTAGGTATCGGACAATTGGGGTGAGCGCCCGATCCGCCTGGAGTAGAACAGACCTTCACCCGTGTTACAGTCCACCACGACCACGCAGTTCACGTTGAAAGTGAAAAGGCCCTTACCCTCCACGAAGAAGGGCCGGCGCTCGCTGAAGAAGGTCTCAAAGGCGCTGAGATTGAGCTCGGAGGGATCGGCCTCCACCTGGCCGAAGTCCGGATTCACCGTCCCGTTCAACAGCAGATTCGAGGTAACCCGGTATTTCAGGTCTCCGCCGGCGGTGAACTCCTGGTCTCTGGCATAGTTGTCCGATGGGGGGCCCTGCACGTTCTTCGTGACGACGTAGGGAACCAGCTCCGCATGGCCGGGACTCCCCAAGCCGTTGAGACCGGTCAACTCCCCGAACTGGGACGCGAGTCCGGACACCGATCCGCGATAGAGCGGCCAGGTGACAACCTCGGCGTTCCGTTCGATCAGTCTCCAGATCAGGATGCCGAAGGTCCCGTTAGGCTTGGAGGAGAAGTGAAGCTGAGATAGCGGGATTCGGTACTCGACCGTCCACCCCAGGGAGTCGATCTGGGTCGCCGCATCCCAGACCGCATCCCATGCACTGTCCTCATTGCCGTCGTTGTAGATCGCGTAGTCACACTTCACTCCTGCCGGATTCACCGAGAATTCAAACCCGGTCCTCCGGTCGTGGTACGAGTCGATCATCACGGTGATATGGTCCGACGCGGTCTGCTCGTCGCGGCGGGACAGGAGGCTCACTATGCTATCGGGATGGGGATCGAAGGATCGGACAAAGACGTAGAGATTGTGGCCATCGTAGGCCACCCGGGCCTCGGTCTTGAGCCCCGGCGGAAGTCCCTCGCTGGGCCTGGACTGGAGGAAGCCGTCAATCACCGGCGCGGACTTCCAGACGGCATCGTCGTCCCGTCCGTCGAGAACCGGCGGGGCGTCGGCCAGAGTGGCGCTGACTTGGGTTGTGGTCGCGGGAATCGATTGAGGCCGGATGGCTTCAGTTTGAAGAGCCAGCATTACGGCGAGGACTGTTACCAAACTGAAACACCTGTTTCCGGAGTTACATCTTGGACACCGGCTCGGGCTGAAGGGTTGGACGAGTCCGCCCTAGAAAAAGTGGCACCGTATGGGCGTTGGAGACTAGCAGAGGAGGAGGGGGACGAGGGCCAAGGCCCCGGGAACCCCACTCAGTGAGGGTTTGGGCCAGCCCCTGATACTGGCGACCTCTTCGGTCACTGCGATTTGAGACTCGCCACGAGCGAGCCGAGTTGCGCGATCAAGGCAGCATTCGCCGGATTCCCGGCGATGTTCACCAATTGATTCGGATCCACCTTCATGTCGTACAGCTCTATCTCGCCTGTAGTGTGCTCGGCGTAGGTGTAGCGCTGGGTCCGGACCCCGGAGAAGAGCCCTTCACCTGAGTTCGGGTCGCCCGGGCCTAGAACCTCGATGAGCAACTCCTGACGCCAGAGGCGTCCCGGGCTGGCGAGCAGACCGACCAAGCTCTCACCGTTTACCGGGACTGGCGGACTCACCCCCGCCCATTCGGCGAAAGTCGGAGCAAGATCGACTAGGGCGACGAAACTGCTGTCGACCCGGGGGGAGATGCCTGGCGCACGGACCATTAAGGGGACTCGAATGCATTCCTCGTAGAGGCAGTTCTTGGCCCTGTATCGGTGCTCTCCCCAGGATAGGCCATTGTCTGAAGCAAACACAATCGCGGTGTTGCCCATGCGTCCAGTTCGGATCAGGGCGTTCACGATATCGCGGACCGCCCGATCAATCGCCTGCAGACTCCTCAGCTGGTTCAACCGGAAGACGTCCTGCGTCTTGATGGCGGCGGAGGTCAGTACAGGAAGCCTGCGAACCCAGAGAGGTTTGTCGCTTACATCCGCCTCATTGAACGCTGGGGGTCGCCATTTCGGAAGGGTACCGAATAGTGTCTTGTCCGCAGGGGCCGGGGTGGCTGGAGTATGGGGCGCGAATGGTGCGAAATACAGAAATAATGGCTGGCCAGGAGGAGTCGAGTCGATGAATGCCACGGCTTTGGCTGCGAGCACCTTAGTAGAATAGTTCGCGGCAGTCGAACCGTAGGGTACCTCCTTGCGGTTCTCCACGAGGCGGTAGTTGTAGTAGTTCGGCACTTTGAATGCCGACCAATATGACCAGCCCGGGGGTTGATAGGGCCAGGGTTTTTTCTGGTCATACAAATTCAGGTATTTCCCGATCAATGCGGTCCGGTAGCCTGCCGCCTGGAGCCAGGTGGCAATGGTGGATCCATCGGCGAAGACGGGCGCCCCGTAGGGTGCGGCATTCGATATGACATGGTGGTTGTGGGTATATAGCCCGGTCAGAGTCGTCGCACGGGCTGGACAACAGAGCGGTGTAGTTGAAAAGGCGTTGACAAATTGCACCCCCGGAGTGCCGATCAGGCTCCTGGTCAGGGGCATCTGCGCCATCGTGTTGACCCGCTGATCATCGCTCAGGATGAACACGATGTTCATGGCGGGTGGAGGCGGATTGAACACCGTCACGCGGACGGCGTCAGAAACCGCTTCGTTCCCGGCCGTGTCCCAGGCAACGGCGGTGAGATCGGCTGGCCCGTTGGGCAGCGTATGAGTATCGAGTTGAGTCTGGTACGGCGGCGAGATCAGCTCGGCACCCAGATTCACCCCGTTCACTTGGAACTGCAGCCGGGCTACGGGCCCCTCATCGGTCGCTGTAGCCGTGATCGTGACCACGCCCCCGATCGTGCTCCCAGCCTGGGGAGACGTGATCATGACAACGGGCGGCGTGTCGTCCAGGGCTTCGGGCCCGGAGAGCGTGTCGTCATCGAACCAGGCCGTGCCGACGTCGTCGGGTTCCAGTTCCAACCTCAACTGGAATCGCGCAACCGTCGCACCCAACGGTACGGTGACGGACCGGGTCACGAGGGTCCAGTCCGTAGTGCTCTCCAGCGCACCCACCAAGTCGGAACCCAGCAGCTCGCCGGGCGGTATACTGTCGCCCAGGCCGGGCACGGTGAGCCACAACACTTCGAGAATCGCATGGGAGCCGTCCAACGCATCAGTGGCAATCCATCCTGAGGCGGTGTAGCTGCTCTCCGCGATGACGGCCCTCTCCTGATACACCGCGAACTCCTGCAAGGCGCTCGCGGTGATTCGTTGTGCGGCGGCACCATCGTGCATGCGCAGGGCATCCACGACTCGCCCCGAGGCGGAGGAGTTGTGCCAGTCTTGACCTCCGGCCTCGAAACCAGGATCGGTCAGGAGATTGGCTACAAAATGGGACTGCAGTGATTTGGAGTGGCCGGCGACAGCGAGAGGTTCGCGATCAGAGACGCAAGTCGTAATGAGGGGGAGCAGAAGAAGGATCGGCAACAGCCGCCGACGCACGACTACATGACGATAGCCCACCCCTTGGCCTCACCTTCCAGACACCAACCGGTCTCAGACCACAAATGGCGATTTTCATGGCGGATCCGTACCAAGAGTCGCACCCAGAACCAGTCTCGTCAACCCGGAACCAGGAGCGTTCCTCCTCCCCGCGTCAGACCGGTGTGGCGTGGGCTCGACTTTCTTCCGGCGGATCTCTGAGTGTGGCCCGCCAGCCTTCGCTGGCGTTTCGGTACCGGGGTGTCCAGCTAACTGCCTCGCGAAGCTTGGCATTGGAAGCCCGGAGCGAGCGAGACAGCATGTCCCCCACGCTGCCGGTCAGGGGTGTGACCCAGGCCGGGGGCAGTTTTGGACGTTTGACCCAGAGAATCTCGGCCAGGGCATCGGCCAAGGACCTTCGGGTCAGCGGTTCATCATCCACTACGTTGTAATTCCCGGATGGTGCCTTCAGCGCCGCTACCACGGCGGACGCAGCATCCTCATGGTTCACCATCGAAAAGAATCCCTCAGGCCTGCCGAAAATCGGCAACCAGCCCCGTTGCACACTCTTCAAGCGTCGTCCGAGTGAAAGCGTCTCCCGGTCCCGTAGAAGAAGGCGAAGCGCAGCGCCAGGCCCCGTCGCCCCGACCGGGCGAACCGGGCGGCAGAATTCTCGGCGTCGAGCACGGTGCGGTTGTAGGCGGGAGGGTCCGGCGGTGTGTCCTCGTCAATCCACCGGTCGGCCGAGTCCGGGTAGGTGATGAACGACTCCTGGATGAACAGTTGTACGTCGCTGGCCAGAGCCGCGTTCACCAGGAGGGCGGATCCCGCCGTGCGGAGGCGATCGTTCTCCATCCACGCTCCAGGCAGAAAGGCGCGCAGACCCCGAGGAACGTGGGTCGCCAGGTTGATCACCGCGTCCTGCCCGGCTAGTGCTTGCTTGACGGCCGCGGAGTCGAACAAGTCGAGAGGCATGACCGAGGCGCCGGTTTCCTGCAGCGCCTGGAGCCGCGCGCTGGGCCGGCCACCGGCCGTCACCTCGTGTCCAGCATCGATAAGTTGCGGGATCACTCGCCGGCCGATCACGCCGGTCGAGCCAGTCAGGAAGATTCTCATCTGAGCCCTGCACTTCCTTCCATCTATTCAGCCTCTTCCGTGGACCACGAGCCGGGCGCTCTGCGGCCCGGGAACCGTTTCCTTCGGCACGGGAGTTAGAATCTCTTGCCACCATTCTACGGCCTGTTCCTCGGTCCATGGGTCATCGTCCATCGCAACCAGCTCGCGACCTACCTCCTCCGCGGTCGCAGGACGATCGTCCGGCCGCTTGCCGAGCATGGAGAGGATCAGTTGCTCCAATCGGGGAGGAACCGGCGATGCCTGATCGTCGCGAAGGAGGGACCACCGGGTCGTTGATGTGCCGTGCCACCGCCTGCAGGACGCTGGTCGCCTCGAAGACCACCGTTCCCGTCAGCAGCCAGTAGCCGACACAACCGAGCGAGTAGAGATCGGTGCGGCCATCAATTTTTTCTCCCAGAGCCGCTTCGGGAGCCATGTAAGATGGCGTTCCGGGCGTCAGGTTGGGACCAGTCTCGAGCGTATGCTCGTCGCCGTCGCCATCGACCGCCTTCACCAGACCGAAGTCGAGCACCTTGACGAAGTCATGGCGCAGTCCCGAGCCGACCGATATGAATGTTGGCGGGCTTGATGTCCCGATGAACCAGGCCGCGCGAGTGGGCCTCTTCCAGCGAATCGCAGACCTGACGAAGGATGTGGATCACCCGGCTGGGCGGCTGCGGTCCGTGCCGGCGAACCAGCGTCTCGAGATCCAACCCGTCGAGCAACTCCATCACGAAGAAGAAGGTCTGGTTCTCCGTCACCCCGAAATCGTAGAGCTCCACCGTGTGGGGAGAACGGAGACTGGCCGCCACCTCGGCTTCTCGTCTGAATCGCCGGAGCGCCAGCTCCGAGGCGCTGCCCGTGCCGATGGCTTCGGGCCGGATCAGTTTGATCGCCGCCGGTCGAGCCAGCATGCGGTGCGTCGCGCGATAGACCTCTCCCATCCCGCCTCGACCGAGCAATTCGCCAAGGCGATAACTCCCCATCTCGCGGGCCCGTGTCACATGATGGCCCAGCCGAGTGATCACCTGAGAGATCACCACCGAAACGCCGACCATGATGTAGTCGGGATAGTGCATCACGAGCGCGTTGCTCCAGGGACCGAAATCCCAGTCGCCTCGCGCCTTTGCGATCACCATCGCGAGCGGATTCATGGACGCCGCGATCAGCCCGGCAACGAAGGTCTTCCACGGCGGGTTGGGGATGATCGCGGCGAAGATCAGGACCAGGCAGGCGGCCCAGCTGAACATCGGTTCTACCGAAAGCGAGTGGGAGCCGGTGTCCCAATGCCAGATGATGGCGATGTCCAATGCCGTGACGATCAAATAGCCCAGTCCGAGATCGAGCAGAAACCGGGCAGACCTGCGGGAAACCCTGCTATAGGCGAAAAGCGCGGCCGAGGTGAGAATGCCGAGCCCGACGATCACATCGGGCGCGTGCAATTGGCGCCAACGCGGATCGCCCGGGTTCAAGACTTTCATCGCCCAGTGATCGAGTGCCGCGCCCACGAACCAGAGCACTACCCCGAGCAGCGCCGCGATGCCCAGCCGGTGGGCGGCTTCCCGCAGCAGGTCGTCGGGAATATCGCAGCGGTTGCTGGTCGTGACCTGTGCGTCAGCCGGTGTTGTGGCGGGTAGTTGGTGGATCAGACGGGCTCTGGCCATCGGACGACAACCGCAAACGTAAATTGTGACCTACGACACGTCAGTCAGACGCGCTCCCCTTGGGGGGCACATATCGCATTCTAGTAGTATGTCGAGTGGAGGAGAAGGAAATCGACAGATCCCTGCGTGAAACGACCCTCGGCGAACGCCGAGGGTCGTTGCTTTGCGACGACATCCGTCTCAGAGGCCGCCAGCCGCCGGCTCCTTCACCGCCTGCTTTACCGGCACCATTGCCCACACCGGGTGGTGATCGCTGGCGCCACGCACTTCGTGCACCACCGCGGCCGAATCGGGTGCGGTGCCCAATCCGCGATACAGGATATGATCCAGCCGAAGGCCGTGATGACTTGCCACGACACCGCTGGTCGGCCAGGAATATCCCCGGCTCAAGGCTTCTCCGGCCACCTCATAGCTATTGAAGTCACCGGCGACGATCACCGGCAGTCCCACCGAATCGGCGTCATTGAGGAGGGCATCCAGCTGGTCCTTCTGCCCCGCGTAGCTCACCTCGAGTGAATTGGCGAGATGAACAGCATACAGCTGCACCGTCTCTCCCCCGATGTTGACCCGTCCCGTAACGGCGACCCGCTGGGCGCGACGGGAGAGGCTCAGATGGGGCAGGATCACCTTCCGATCATCCTCGATGGGCCAGCGGGCCAGCAGGGCAGGACCGAAGTCCTTCTTGTCCACCGGGTGATGAACGGCGGGATAGTAGACGTAGCTCATGCCGAGCGCGGCGGCGATGCGCCGCACCCCATCCTCGTCCATTTCCTGCAGCGCGATGATATCTGCGTCATGCAATTCCGGATCCTGCATCAGCACGACGATCGCGCTGTCGATCTCCTGGGCGTAGCGGATGTTGAAGGTGACCACCTTCAGCGCGCTGGGCTCCGCCGCCGGGTGAGCCTGGACTGCGAACCGGGGCCCTGCGGGGTCGGTGTAGTTGACGACGTTTGCGCAGGAGGTGGTGGCGATCAGGATGAAAGTCAGGGAGAGAGTCAATGGTCGATAGTCAATGGTCGGCAGTCTCGCCATCCTTGAAGGATGCGGGACCACCGACCATGGACTATCGACCATCGACCATCGACTATCGACCATCGACTACCGACTATCTACCGGTCAGTCCTCAACCAGAATCAAATAGCTCGACCCGGCCCAGAACTGGTCAGGCGACATGATGTGCAACTGACCGCCCTTGACCTTGCCGTCATCGAGATCGGTCGAGTCGGCGAAGGCCAGATTCTGGCGGGAAATCACCTTGTACTCCTTGTCGCTGGCCGGCATCGGGATCACCAGCTCCTGGGTCTTATCCACTGCCGTGAAGTTCTCAGGAGTCAGGTTCCGCGCAGGCTGCAGTGACGTGCCGCCGAAGAAGAGGAACTTGCTTCCTTCCTTCTTTATGACACCCTTCTTGATCAGATCATCTTCCTTGCCGACCACGTAGTAGACCGTGTTGGTCGACGTGGTGAGACGAGCCACCGAGTCATTGAGCGCGATCCGCTCCGCCGAGAGCGAGCTGGTCTGGGCGGTCAGGGTATCCCGTTCCTCGTTCAGGCTCGCGATCTGGACCTTCTGGCTGTCGATCACGGCACCCAGCTCGAAGGCCTGGCGCTGTGCGCTGGCCTGCAGGGTATCGAGCTGCGCCTTGTACTCATCGATCTGCGCCAAGAGGGTCTTGTTCCGGCCGGACAGGGTACGCGCCCGCGCCGAAGTCTGTTCAAGCTTGGTCTCGGCCTCGTTCAGGTGCGCGACCAGGTCCTGCACCTTCTTGAGCGCCGCGGCTCGGGCAGCGCGATCCGCTTCGGGGCCGGGCACGCCGGGGTCTCCCGCGGTCGCGGCTGATCCGCCTACCGACTTGCTGCGGGCCAGTTCCTCATTGACCGACGTAACGAACTTCGAGGTCTCGAGGACCTCGCTGAGGAGGCTATCCTTCTCGGCGGCCAGTGTCTGCGCGTCCGCCAGCGCCTTCTCATAATCCTTTTTGCTCTGGCAGCCTAAAACCGCGATCAGCGGAATCAGCAGCAGAAAAGCACGTCGCATCGCAGCACCTCATGGAATCAGGACAAGAGTCGGGGACCTCGTTGTCCCCGCTCGTGCGGAAACGATAAGCACTTGGCCCCGGTCGCACCACCCTCTCGGCGACCGGGGCCGGCTGTTTACATCAACATGTAACTGTACGTCACCCAATTCGAATGATTCTCGCCACCGAGGGCACGCCCGTCCCATCCAGGATAAACACCATGTAGTGCCCGAGTGGCACCTGGTTCCTCGATGTCGGGATCGTCAGCGTGATGGCACCCGACTGCTTCGTGAAGCTGAGCGGGACGTACCGCTGATTCATGTCGAAGGCGTGGGTGGTCGAGTTGAGACGCAGGAGGCTGACGGTGGCAATGCTCGCCGCGTCCGGGGTCGTCAGCGTGACCTGCTGGCCGTAATTCCACTGCGCCGCAACGGCCGTGATCGTGGGCCGCGGTCCCTGGAACAGGTAGGGTGGCTCGAAGATTTCCGCGTTCTGCTCATCGGGCAGACCGGCCCCGTCCCCGCTGCCAGTGAAGACCAATCGCCCGTCGGGCAACAGGACCGTCGTCGAATGGTAGACCCGGGTAATCGCATTGCTCGACCAGGTGGTCCAGCTCCCACTGTTGGGATCCCACACCTCGGCTGCATGCACCCCACCTGCCGGGTTGGTGAACCCGCTGGCGCTGGTCCCACCCATGGCAAGCACTCGCCCATCGGGCAGTAGCGTCAGGTTGAGCTGCCGGCGTGCGTTCACCATTGAGGAGGTCGCTTGCCAATGCGGCGCAGGAACGTTGAGGTCGATGACTTCCGCAGTGTTGGTCGGAGGGTCACCGCCGCCGGCATAGAGAATCTTGCCCGGACTGTACATCACCGCCGCGCCGTAGGAGCGGTCGGCCACGACCCGGTTGGCGACGAACTTCCAGGAGCCGGTGCCCGTCGTGTTGAGATAGGAGGTCCGTTGCAGCTCGCCGGCATAGAAGACTAGGCCGTTGGGGGCCAGGAAGTTGCGCGGGTAGTAGGGCAGCGATTTGGACGCTTTGGTCAACTGGCGCCAGGTGCCGTTCTCCATCAGCACTTCGGGAACCATCACCGTAGTGCCATTCTGGTCGGTTCCCGCCATGACGAGGATTTTACCGCCGGCAAGCATCGTCGCCGTCGGGTACCAGCGACCCCGCGCCATAGCCGGGCCCGGCGTCCAGGAATTGGTGCTGAAGTCGAACACGTTGGAATTCGGAAGGCCCAATGCATCGGCAATGTGCCCACCGGCGACAAGCAGCTTCCCACCGGGCATGTAGGTCATGCCGGCGCAGAAGAGCAGCGAGGGGCTGGGAATTCCGGTGAAGGATCCGTTGGACGGGTCCCAGACCTGCGGGGTTCCGCCGTTGAGCCGTCCAAAACTGAGTACCCGGCCATCCGGCAGCAGAGTCAGGTGTACCGCGACGTTGACCCAGGGAAAGCTGCTGGACCACTGGCCGACCGTCGCCGACATGGGCGAAACGGCCTTCGACGTGTGATCGGCAAAGGCGCGGGCTTCTTCTTCGCTCGTTCCTCCCGGCGCCAACGCATTGTCACCGGCGGAACACGACAGCAGCAGGGAAACCAGCGCGGGCAGGAAAGCACGGCTTGGGTGCAAACGCTGCCTCTGCTGTCGGCAGTGGGGCATAGGACGCCTCCTGGGTCTCGGACCCTGTGGCACGGAGTGACAACCGTACGCTCGCTGCAGCTTTCGCTCCTGCGACATCGCAGAATGGTCCCGGGAGCGGGCGACTAAGGTAACCGCTGAATGAGAAAGGGGTTAGAGCAACAAAAATGGGGCCGCTTGATGGCCCCGAACTGCAACGACTTTCGGCAAGTGTTGCGGAGAGATTACAACACCTCCGCGTGCTGGTAATCATGGCCTTGTACCAAGGGCAAACTCGCCGACCAACAGGCTCAGCTCCTGCGAATCCTTGGCAGGAGGATTGGAAAGCCATTCCGTGGGGTCGTCCTTCGCCGCGATCACCCCTGGGGGAATTGGGTTGCTTCGGCAGAGCTATCCCGCGCTAGTGTAAATGAAGCCCTCGATCAACTCTCCGATATCAGTATTGGCGAAAGCCAGCATCCCGTCGAGTGTTTTCATGCCCCGCTCGAGCAGCGCCTTGGACCGCTGACGCTCCCTCAGCGCGGGGTCTTTCGCCGCGAGCGGCTTCACCCGATCCACCAAGAAAAATCCCTGCGCGAGAAAGTCGATGATCGCGGTTTTCGCCGCGCCGTCATTCCAGGAAGGGAGATTGTCCCGCGTAGCCGTGCCTCCTCCACCGCCGATCATGGGCCCTCCTGGATTCGAACCAGGGACCTACGGATTATGAGTCCGCTGCTCTAACCACCTGAGCTAAGGGCCCGGCATTCCACAAGATTTCAGGGCTCAAGATAACCCGCCCCGGAGTGACCCTCCACCGCAACAAAGAGGGCGGCGGGAATGTGCCCCGCCGCCCTCGAATGCCGACCCAGCGCGGTTAGAACTTGATGACCAGCCCGCCGGTCACCTCGCCCTGCGACAGGGTAACGGACCCCTGGCTCACGCCGCAGCCATAGAAGTCGCACCAGTAGAAGTAATCGTCCGTGGGGACGAAGCTGAACCAGCCGCGGACTTGGCCCCGCAGGCCGAAGCGCTGCTCCTTGCCCAACATCGAAATGAAGCCGCCCCCGATCGAGAGGGAGAAGTTGGTCGAGGTCCCAATGCCCGATTCCTTGACGTCGAACACCGTGGCACCGAACGACCCCATGATAAACGGCTTGATCTTTGGATTGTGGCCGAACTCCTGCCTGCCGCCGAGGTGGATGTAGTTGGTGGCCCAGTCGGCCTCGAGCGGCCCCGTTCCGGCCGACCCGTTGGGATCGAACCGCAGCTTGCTGTCCTGTCTGATATAGATCAACTCGAGCGCCGTGCCGCGGGCGGCGAGGAAGTCCAGCTGGATCCCGTAGCTGAACGAGTCGTCGACCTTCAGGTCGCCCGAAGGATGGGTGACCCCTCCGGTAGCCGCGTCCAGATGGTAAGAGCCACCCCAGACGTAGCCAGCGAGCGGCACGATCTCGAACTTGGCGTACTTTCCGCTCTGGGCCTGGAGGGTTGAGGTCCCAAGGACCGCTGTTGCGATGAGAACCAACCAGCTGAAACGCTTCATGAGCCCTCGTTCTCGTGGGTAGGTTGTCCAGATCTATCTCGGTCAGATTGCGCGAAGTGGGCCCTCTGGATTCGAACCAAGCACATACGGATTATGAGTCCGCTGCTGTAGCCACCTGAGCTAAGGGCCCGCCCAACTGCGTAATCTAACAGCGTGATTCCCCGCAAACGACGAGGGCGACGCGGGGATTCCCGCCGCCTTCGAAGCAATCCAGGAGAAAAACTCAGAACTTGATGACGAGACCTCCGGACACCTCTCCTTGCGATACGGTTTCGGAGCCCTGGCTTGCTCCGCAGCCGTACCAGGTACACCAATAGAAATAATCGTCCGAGGGGACGAAGCTGAACCAGCCCCGGACGTGGCCACGCAAGCCGAAGCGCTGCTCCTTGCCGAACATCGACTCGAACCCGCCGCCGATGGCGAGGGAGAAGTCGGTCGAGGTCCCGATCCCCGATTCCTTGATATCGAACACGGTGAGGCCGAAGGAGCCGTCAATGAAGGGCCGGATCTTCGGGTTGTGTCCGAACTCCTGGCGCCCGCCGAGATGGATATAGTTCGTGGCGAAGTCGGCGGAAAGGTTGCCGGTTCCGCCTGGCCCGGTAGGATCGAACCGCAGTTGGGTATCCTGCCTGAGATAGGACAGCTCGAGCGCAGTGCCCCGGGCGGCGAGGAAGTTCAGCATGATGCCATAGCCGAATGAGTCATCGACGTGGAGGTCGCCAAAGTCCATGTTATAGGAACCACCCCACACGTAGCCGGCCAGCGGCACGATCTCGAACCGGGCGTACTTTCCACTCTGGGCTTGGAGGGTTGAGGTCCCAAGGACCGCTGCTGCGATGAATAGCGACCAGCTGAAGCGCTTCATGAGTCCCCGCACCCGTGGATGGTCTGTTGAATTTATGTGGTCAGATTGTGCTGCCCGGGTCATCGGCGCCATTGGACTTTGGACCAACGGCGTGCTGCGTCTGCATTTGCGTCTCGTCAGACAGGCCGTTACCTGAGGACATGCCGGAATCGCTCCCCCTGTCGTCCCGAAGGACCAAGTGCGTATCGATCAGGATGCCGACAAATGACGCTGCCGCAAGGATCTCGGGTACCCCCTCCGCGTTTCGAGTGGCAACTTCTTCAAAATATAGAGGTGCCGAAAATCCCGCTTTGGCGAACTAGCCGACTACCGGAAGATCCGCAGTTGAGTAGGCGAGCACCCGCTCGTACAGTTCGATGTGCCGCTGGGCCATCAGTGCGCGGGTGAAATACTTCTCGACCCGCCGCCGCCCCGCGTCACCCATCTGTTCCCGCTTGAACGGATCATGCGCGAGAGTCTCCAGCGCCTCCGCCAGCGCCGCCACGTCCTGCAGCGGCACCTCGAGGCCGGTCTCGCCGGGCACGTTGACCTCGCGCACTCCGGTCGGAACGGCCGTCGTGATGATCGGGCGTCCCGCCGCCATCGCCTCGAGTAGCACGATGCCGAACCGCTCCTCGACCGTGACCGAGGGCAGCACCAGGAAGTCGGCTTCGGCCATGCGGCGTGGCAGGTCCTCGTCGGGATACTCGCCGAACCACTTCACCCGGTCGGTGAGCGCCAGGGCCTGAGTGAGAGTGCGAAGCCGTGGCCCTTCGGGACCTGCGCCAACGATATCCAGCCTGAGGTCGGGCACCCGTTCGAGGGCCCGAAGCAGGACGTCGAGTCCTTTGAATTTGACCAGCCGGCCAATGAAGATGGCGCGAGGCGGCGCGTCGATTCCGCGCCGGGGTAGATCGATCCATCGGGTCTCATCGATCCCGAAGGGAATGATGTCGGTCTTGTTTTCGAAGCTTTCCAGCTCGCGCGACAGCGCCATGTGAGCCCGGCTCGGCACTACGACCGCCGCGGCGCGGCGGATCACGGTGCGGGCCAGGAAGCGTGCACTGGGCTGAATGCTGTCGTTGTGCTGGGTGACGACGAGCGGCGTCTTCCTGCTGCGCAGCAGGCACGCCATGTCGGCCAGGGGATGGGGATGATGGAGGTGGAGAATGTCTGCCCGGCGGCGGGCCGCGGCCAGGTAACCCGGTGCGATCTCTTCCGAGCCGAGTGCGCCGAAGGAAAAGACTCTCGTGACGGTGGATTTTTGCCCGCCGACCCTTCCCCCCACCCTGCTCTCCACAGCCACAACGGACACCTCGTGGCCCAGCGCCGCCGCCCCCTCGGCGAGGTCCTGGACGACCCGCTCCATGCCGCCGGAGCGCGGCCAGTAGTACTTCGCGAGATGAAGGATGCGCATGCGCTGCGCAACTTGTCCCACCCCGGTAGACCTGTCAACGGCGACCCCGCTATGGCATCTTTCTGCTAGTGGAACCCCACACATCCCATACCCTGGCACTCTGTTACGGCACCCGCCCGCAGACCATCAAGGCGAGCGCGCTTCGTCACGCGCTGTCTCCCGCATGGCGTGTCCTCGCCGTGGATACCGGGCAGCATTACGACTACGCGATGAATGCCCTGCTGTACGAGCAGCTGGAGGTGGAGGCGCCCGATCTCTTCCTCGAGGTCGGCTCGGGGAGCCACGCCGAACAGACGGCCGCGATCCTGATCCGCGCCGAGGCGGTGCTGCAGGAGCACCGGCCCCTCGCGGTACTGGTCATAGGGGACACCAACTCGACGCTCGGCGCGGCACTCGCCGCGGTAAAGCTCCGTATTCCGGTGGTTCACGTGGAGGCGGGCCTGCGTTCCGCCGACGGGCTCATGGCCGAAGAGATCAATCGGCGAGCGGTGGACGCGGTCGGTTCGCTCTTGTGCACTCCTTCTGCCACCGCAACTCGACGGCTTCAGGCAGAACGCCCCGACGCTCGAATCGTCGAGACGGGAGACGTAGCGTACGATGTGTTGCAGGCCCAGGGGACGCGACTCCCCGAGCTCGGGAGTATCTCCAAGGCCGCGGCCAACGGCGGTTATCTCTTCGCCACCTTGCACCGCGCCGAGCTGACCGATCGTCCCGAGGTGCTTCGCGGAGTGCTGAACGCGCTCAGGATGCTGGCGCACCCCGTGGTGCTCGCGGTCCATCCCCGCACCCGGTCGGTGTTGCAGGAGCTTGGCGCCACCGATGGCGGAGCGCTTTCACTGATTCCCGCGGTGGGCTATCTGGAAAGTCTGGCCCTTGCGGCAAGCGCTCAGGCGGTGATTACCGACTCCGGAGGGCTGCAACGCGAGGCCTACTGGTTTGGGACTCCCTGTATCACGGTGCGGAGCGAAACCGAATGGACGGAGACCGTGGACTGCGGCGCCAACGTCCTGGTCCCACCCGAGCCGGCACCAGACCGCCTCGCGATGACGCTCTCGGCCCAGCTGCACCGCTGGGGGAGCGGCAAGACCTGGGATCGCACCAGCTATGGCGACGGTACCGCCGCGCAGCGGATCGCGAAGGCAGTACACGAGCTCATTGAACAGCGCTAGGAGGCCTGCCCTGTGCGTGCGGTGATCGTCTCCCACTCCTACCTCGATCCCACTGCTCGCGGGAAGCTCCGGGCTCTCAATACCTTGGGCTGGAGCGTGAGTGTCGCGGTCCCGGAGCAGTGGGCCGGGCCGGGACCGGGGCGGGTCAAGGCGAGCTGGGGCAGCGACGGCGGCGTCCGCATCATCCCGATCCCGGTGTCGGGTACCCATTGGAGCCGGCGCGCTCTGCGGAGCCTGTTCACCGACTTCCGGCCCGACATCATCCAGATCGAGGAGGAGCCGTGGACCCCGGTCGCGCACACCGCGACCGGTCAAGCATCGGCGCTACGGCTTCCGGTCTCCCTGTTCACTCTTGAGAGCCTGGCCCGCAACTATTCTCTTATGGAAGGGCTCCGGCGCAAACGGACCCTGCGCCGGGTTCGTGCCCTGATTGGCGGGAACCGGTTGGCCGCGGGTCTGGTCTCAAAGGTCCGGCCCGAGGCGCCCCTGGCGGTGATTCCCCAGACCGGACTAACGCCCCCGGTCGAACCGCAGCGCGAGGAGCGCAGCGGACTGGCTCTCGGATTCGTCGGGAGGCTGGTTCCCGAGAAGGGACTCGACACGTTGTTCCGTGCCTGCGTGAAGCTGCTGGGGCGCTGGTCGCTGACCGTGGTCGGCACCGGACCGGCCCAGGAAGAGCTGGAGACCCTGGCCGAGCGACTGGGCATCGCCGCGCGGGTCACCTGGGCCGGGCCGATTCCCCAGCAAGAGGTGACGCGTCTCTGGCCCGAGATCGACTGCCTCGTCGTCCCCTCCCGGACCACGCCGCGCTGGGTCGAGACTTCCCATCCCTCCTTGATCGAGGCGATGGGACATGGTGTCACAGTGGTCGGAAGCGATTCGGGAGTGATTCCGGAATTGATCGATACCGCGGGACTGGTCGTCCCGGAGGACGACGTCGGCGCCCTGACCGCCGCCCTTCAGCATCTCACCGATGCTCCGCGCGAGCGGGCGAGACTGGGACGGGAAGCCCGATTTCGCGTCATGAGCGAATACGTGGATGAGGCGGTCGCTCGTCGCACTGTGGAGTTCTGGGAGACGGTACTCGGACGCGCTTGACCCCCCTTCGGGGGCGGCGCATCTTCTCTGCACATGCGAATATCGCCCCGCCGTCTTTGCAGGGTTTTCCCGCTCATTCTCTTGTTGCTCGGCTCAGCGGCACTTCCCGCGGAAGCGCAGCAGCCTACTGGCCAGCAGCCTACTGGCCAGCCGCCTGCCGGCCAGCAGCCCACCCCTGCCCAGGTCCAGCAGATCCTCAAGGAACAACCCGAGCTGGCCCGGAAGGTACGGGAGAAGATCGGCATGTCGGGCCTCACCGACGACCAGATCCGGGCCCGGCTTCGCGCCGCTGGGTATCCTGATAGCCTGCTCGACCAGTACCTCCCCAGCTCCGCCGACACGCTCAACATCAGCAATCCAACCGGCAGTATCCTGACCGCCGTACAGCAGCTGGGGATCATGGGCGGACAAGAGGCCGAATCGTTGCGGGTGCTCACGGACTCCGCGCGCCTGATCGCGGATAGTCTGCGGCGTGACTCGCTCGCGGCGCCCGATACTTCCCTGAAGGTGTTCGGCATGGACATCTTCCAGCGCTCCACGAACCTCTTTCAGCCCGCGCTCAACGGGCCGGTCGATCTCAATTACCGCCTCGGTCCGGGCGACGAGCTGGTGCTGATCCTGACCGGCGACGTCGAGCTGGCGCACGACCTGGTGGTTTCGCGGGAAGGATTCATCGCGATTCCCCAGGTGGGGCAGCTCAACGTAGCCAACCTCACCATGGCCCAGCTGGAGGACGTGCTCTACGCCCGACTTGGCAAGGTGTACTCGGGGGTGAGGCGCAGTCCCAATGCCTCCACCCGATTCACTGTGACGGTAGCGAAGCTTCGCACCAACCAGATATTCGTGACCGGTGATGTGCACTGGCCGGGGTCCTATCAACTCTCCGCGGCGGGGACGGTACTGAATGCGCTCTACGAGGCCGGAGGCCCGACCATCAACGGTTCCTTCCGGCGGGTCGAGATACACCGGAAGGGCAAACTGGTGGACTCGCTCGATATCTATGACTACCTCCTCAAGGGAGACGCGAGTCACGACATCCGGCTGGAGTCAGGCGATGTAGTGTTCGTCCCGGTACGCAAGACGCCGGTAAAAATGACCGGCCGCGTGGTTCGGCCGGCCATCTACGAACTGGTCCAGGGTGAGACTATGCGGGACCTGATTCACGCGGCGGGCGGGTTCGACCCCACAGCTCAGCGCCGTCGTGTGCAGATCGACCGCATCCTGCCTCCATCACAGCGAACCACCGACGGCAAGGACCGGGTGGTGCTGGACATTCCTGCCAGCGAGTTCGAGGGAGACGAGGCACCGGCCTTCCGGATGGAGCCGGGAGACTCGGTAATGGTTTTTCCGGTGAGTGACCTGCGCCGTAACCTGATAGAGGTCAGGGGCGCGGTCTGGGTGGAGGGACTCGTTGGGTTTACGCCCGGTATGAAGCTGAGCGACGCGATCCGCCTTTCGGGCGGGCTCAAGCCGGACTTCTTGCCCGGACAGGTCCTGATCTCCCGGTTGCAGCACGATTCGACCCGGATCCAATTGCGCGGAACCTTCCAGGACTCGACCGGTACTCTGGTAGACGACATTCCACTGATGGAGTACGACCAGATATTGATCTTCAGCCGCACCAGTTTCCGCCCCGAGCGTTACGTCGCCATCACCGGAGCAGTGCGAAGGCCCGGGCAACTGCCTTACCGCGAGGGCATGACGGTGCGCGACGCGATTCTGCAGGCAGACGGCCTGACCGAGGATGCATCGATTGCGGAAGCGGAGGTCGCCCGGTTGCCGAGTGCTCAGGACCGCGATTCGGGCCGGGTCGCAGCGGCCCTGCGAGTTCCCCTGGATTCGACCTATCTCTTCGAGCGGACGTCGGCAGGTAAATATCTCGGTCCGCCGGGCAAGCCCGCACCCGCGGGCGGGTCACCCGAGATCGAGCTGTTCCCCTACGACAACATCCTGATCTTCCGGCAGCCCGACTGGGAGCTGCAGCGCACCGTGGCCATCACCGGGGCGGTGGTGTACCCCGGGCGGTACTCCCTTCAAACCCGGACGGACCGGCTGACCGACCTGATTACGCGGGCGGGCGGTCTGACCAAGGCCGCTTATCCCCAGGGAGTGACCTTCGTTCGAGAGATCGATCGCGGAGGCCGGATCGGCGTGGACCTGCCGGCTGCCCTCAAAGACCCCAAAGATCTCGACAACCTGATCCTCGCCGGGGGTGACTCCATCTTCATCCCGGAATACAACCCGGTGGTGTATGTCCGGGGAGCAGTCAACGCGCCGATCTCGGTGGCCTTCGTGCCGGGGCAGGACATGGACTTCTACGTCGGCGCGGCCGGAGGATTCTCCCAAAAGGCCGATGGCGGCCGATCCTACGTCACCCAGCCGAATGGCAAGGTAGAAAGCGTGAAACGCCGGTTCCTGCTGGCAGACGGGAAGCCCACGCCCAAGGCCGGCGCCGTTGTCTTCGTACCCGAGAAAATACCGACTCCGCCCAGGGAGACAGCCGCTACGTTGGGAGCCTTGGCAGCCATTCTCGCGAGCCTCACGACCGTGATAGTCGTGCTCCGGAAGTAGACTAGGTTCCCCACAAAACAGCTACTTGATCACAAAGTTACGGTTGTCGAGGCTGAACGTACCCATGGACTAACTGCTTACCGCGGACGACGCGGGAAAACGCGGAAGACGCGGACAATGAATTATGGTGGGTGAAGAAGCACTAATTACAAGCACCTTCCGCGTGCCTCCGCGTAAGTCCGCGTGCTCCGCGGTAAGCTTTTTAGGTGGCTTCGCCCGCTTACCCACTGGGAGTAATCCGAGACTGCTTGTGCTGGGAAACTAACGGACGACGCGGAACACGCGGATCGGCTAACTACTCGTCTCTTAGGCGCTCCAAGCCGGCGGCTTCCCCACCCTTCCCCAACACCTCCCGACCTTCCGCCCGCACCGGCGCTCCAGCCAGGCTCGGCTCGAAATCGGGTACCAGCCGCCTCAGGAATTCTCGTAGGTCGTCATCCGCCCAACGCTCCAGCGCCGCGACGATCAGATCGTGCACTAGCGGCCCTACGCCCGGCGGCAGCACCGCGTTCTTGGCTCGCAGAATCTTGGCGTGGTCTGTGGGTTCAGCGCTCTCGGCGCTGAAGAACAACTCTTCGTAGAGTTTCTCGCCGGGGCGGGCGCCGGTGAAGCGGATCTCGATGTCTCGTCCGACTTCGAGACCGGAGAGCCGGACCAGATCGGTCGCAAGGTCCACCACCTTGACCGGCTCGCCCATGTCGAGCACGAAAACCTCACCGCCTTTGCCGATTGCGCCCGCTTGAAGCACCAGCTGCACGGCTTCGGGGATAGTCATGAAGTAGCGGCGCATCTCCGGGTGGGTCACCGTTACCGGACCACCGGAGGCGATCTGACGCAGAAAGATCGGTACCGCACTACCCCGGCTCCCCAGCACGTTCCCGAACCGTACCGAGACGAAGTTCCGGCCGGTGGTTTCCGCGGTATCCTGCACGATCTGCTCGGCAACCCGCTTGGTCGCGCCCATGATGCTGGTCGGATGGACCGCCTTGTCGGTCGAGATCAATACCAGGTATTCGACCTCAGCTGCCGCCGCCAGCTCCACCACGTTCTTGGTCCCCAAGACGTTGTTGGTGACCGCCTCGGCGATATTGGCCTCCATCAGCGGCACATGCTTGTGCGCGGCCGCATGAAAAACCGAGAAGGGCTCATACCGGTCGAACACCCGCTCCATTCCCTCCCGGTCCCGCACATCCATGATGACCGACTCGAGCGGTACTTCGGGGAACAACTCCATCAACTCATGACGAATCTCGAAGATTGAATTCTCGCCATGGCCCAGCAGCACCAGATGGGCCGGCTTGAGCCGCGCCACCTGGCGACAGAGCTCACTGCCAATCGAACCGCCGGCGCCAGTCACCAGGACTCGCTTTCCCGTCGCGAGCCCCCGCACCTCGTCCAGGTTGGTGTGGACCGGTTCCCGCCGCAGCAGGTCCTGAATCTCGACCTGGCGCAGCGCAGTCGCCTGCACCCGCCCCGAGATCAGGTCGAAGATGCTGGGCATGGTTCGAGTCTTGACATCGGCCTCGGCCGCGGCTCGAACGACATGCCGTACCACCGTTCCGGGCGCCGAGGGCATCGCGATGACGATTTCCCCGATCCGTTCCCGGCGGACGATTTCCTTGATCTGCGACAGGGCACCCATCACCGGAAGACCGTGCATCCGGTGTCCGTGCTTGGTTCGATCGTCGTCGACAAAGCCAACTGGAACGATCCCGTACCTCGGATTCTGCATCAGCTCCCGCGCGATCGATCCGCCCGCCGATCCTGCCCCCGCGATTAGCACCCGCCGTGCTTCGGCTGATTCGTGATTGCCCCGACGCCGCCGCGACATGCGGAGCAGGAGTCGAGGCAAGGCCACAAATGCTGCAGTGAGCAGCCAGTCGATGACGAGGATCGAGAGGGGAACCCGACCAGGCGTCAGGCCGGTGAGCGGTAGCAGGACCGCCCCGAGGAAGGATGCCGCGAGCCCCGAAAGACTCGTGGCAATGAGGATGCTCTCGAGCTCTAATACGCTGGCGTACTGCCACAGCCGTCGGTACAAGCCGGCGCGGTAGAAAATGAAAAGCTTGAGAGGAATCGCGATCGCGATGTAGGTGACGACTACCTCGCGCTGGTTTGCCGGCCAATCGAGCCCTTCGAACCGAAGCAAATAGGCCAGCAGAACCGACACAACCAGCAGGTACGCGTCGAGGAGGAAGAAGTAGCGATTTCTCGGTCGGCTTAGCATGAAGATCAGGAGAGAGTGTCGGATTACGCGCGCCAATCCTTTGGGGCGGCGAATCCCTCGCGGGTAAGCGGAGCGGTGCTAATGTGACGCTTTTCGTCCTGCTCTAATTCGGGGACCGCTTAGGTTAACCCTAGCGCCAGCAGTACGCTAGGTGTCAAAAGGTCCGGGTACTGCGGGTTACATCGGACGGAGGATCTCCACGATCAGATAGGCCCCGCCGCACACCGCCAACGCCATCCCGAACGCAGGGACCGGGCCCATTCCCGGAGACAGGACCAGCAGGATCAGGAGCAGGTTGAGTGCGAGGACCACCCCGGTGACCACCGCGTGGGATTTCCCCGCCTGTACCAAACGTTGGTAGGCGTGGCTGCGGTGCGGCTTCGCGAGTGCCTCGTGTCGGAGCGCTCGACGGATCAGAGTCACGGTGGCGTCGAATACGAACACCATGGCGAGAATGCCCCAGAGGATTACTGAGGGCCCATGCGTGTTCTCTGACCAGATCGCGAGCACCGCAAAGGAGAATCCCAGGAATCCACTCCCCGCATCTCCCATGAAGATCCGGGCAGGCGCCCAGTTCCAGAAGAGAAAGCCCAGCGCCGCCGCCGCGATTGCGAGCGAAACCGAGGCTCCCCCGGACTGACCCGCTGCCCAGAGCAGAAGGGCGCCGCCCGTTCCCACGGTCACGGCCTCGACACCGGCGATCCCGTCGATCCCATCCATGAAGTTGAAAAGATTCACTGCCCACACGATCCCGATCAGGGCGAGGAGCGATCCAGCGGGGCCCAACGAGACCACAAAGTCGCCAAGACGCAGAGTCGGGTAGCCGCCAAGCCAATACAGTGCCCAGAGGGCAGCTACAGCGTGCCCGGCGGCGCGGACCGGGGGGCGAAGTCCAGTGTGGTCATCCCACCATCCTACCCACGCCACTAGCAGGCCACCGCCTCCCAAAGCGAGGGCCAGCCGGGAGTCAATCACTTTCAGAGCCACCCCCGCCACGAGAACCAGCAGGACGGCGACTACGATCGCGACTCCGCCACCCCGGGGTGTGGGAGTGCTGTGGGAACTGCGGACGTTGGGGACGTCCAGCAGCCGCCGAGCGAGGGCATAGGCGCGTACGCGACCGGTGAGCCACGCGCTCGTCGTCACCGCGATCAGCGCCAGGATCAGCGAGGCGATCGGCTCTGATACCATTGGGCGGTTACGTGAAGGCCCCTAGTCGGGAGTGAACCGGGCGCGGTACCCGGTCGCCTGAATGATCCTGGTGATGTCAACCGTTCGGGAACCCAGCAGTCGACACCCTGCCTCGCTCGAAAGGGTGGAGGGATAAGGCGAGACCTCGGGAATATGGATGCGCACGGGATGCGTTCAGACCCCGAAGGTCCGTTGCAGTCCCTCAGCGAGTGAGAAGGTAGGCACCCAACCCAATGTCTCCTCCGCGAGCGAACCATCCACCACGAAACTCCCGATCAGCCGCTCGACGGAATACGAACCTGCGGCGAGTGCCCGAAGCAGCGGCATTGGGAGAGGGAACAGCCGCACCGGTTTCCCGACCACTTGCCCGATGAGCCGGAGCAGCTCGGTCGTGGAGACCACCTCACGGTCGGCC
Source organism: uncultured Gemmatimonadales bacterium (assembly GCA_963833365.1). Taxonomy (GTDB): domain Bacteria; phylum Gemmatimonadota; class Gemmatimonadetes; order Gemmatimonadales; family GWC2-71-9; genus DATBGE01. Next base: position 709,842 of record CAWHXS010000001.1, on the reverse strand, counting down.
ACGACGAAACAGCGGCGGGAAGCCGCCGGAGCGCGAACAACGGTGCGGAGCAAGTCCGCCAGGTTCTCGACATATAGAAAGCTCCGTCGGTTTCTGACCGCGCCCAATGGCAAAGGTAATCCGCTGCGGATCAGGCGTAGCAGGCGCGCCATGTTGCCCGGGTTGCCGGGTCCATATACCAGTGGAGGGCGAACGATCACCCAATCGCCCGGACCATTTGCGAGCGCGCGCTGTACCTCTCGTTCTGCCTCGAGCTTGCTGCGTCCGTAGGCCGATTCTGGAGCGACCGGTGTGGCCTCGCTCACAGGCCGATCTGCAGAGGAGCCGAAGACCGCGATCGAGCTCACGAACACGAGTCGCCGCGTACCCGCCCTGACAACCGCCTCAGCGAGACGGGAGGTGCCCGCCACGTTGACTGCCAAGTACTCTTCTCGTGCCGCACGCTCGCCGACGCCGATGCGGTGGGCAACACCGGCGAGGTGCACCACCGCATCGACTCCATCGAGTATCGCGGACCAGTCAGTGGATCCGTCGATTCGCGGCACACACGCCCGTTCCACCTCCGGTGGGAAACGGTCGGAGTCCAGCGCCTGACGCACGACTGCCCGTACCCGCAGGCCTGCCGAGTGAAATGCGGAGACAACATGGTGCCCGATGAACCCACTGGCACCGGTCACAGCGACCAGACTCATGCTCTACTCGCGGTCATGGCGACCGCGCGCTGTATACCTCGAGGGCTCGCGTTGCCCGGCCTTCACGCGAGTAGAGAACAATTTGCATGGTCTAGAGGCATCGTTGGGCGACATTCGCAATTGCCCGGGAACTTGCGTCGTAACCCATTGTACGTCAAGGAGTTCTGACTACCACCCAGGATTGGCAAACCCCTGGAGCGTTCGGCGGGTTAGGCGGGTTATTATGAAGCCACCAGACAACTCCCATCAGGATCCAGCAGACATGACACCAGCCGAAAGGGCCGAAAACCAGCAGCGGTGGAATGCGTTCGGGATCGCCCGTCAGCTCGACATGGCGCAACATCCTGAGCGGTACCGGATCTCTACTTGTCCAGTCAAGAATAGGGAGTTTTACCAGGAGTTCTTGGACCTGGTGAGTCCTCTGACGGGTAAGCAATTGCTGGAGTTGGGGTCCGGCCGCGGGGATCTATCGGTTTGGCTGGCTCAGCACGGGGCGACCGTCACGGCAGTGGAGTTGGGACATGATCTGGTCTCTGCCGCCGCCCAACTCGCCACCCTGAACGGGGTGTCCTGTGATTTCCGGCAGGGCAACATTTCGGACCTTACTGGGATCGATTCCCACGCGTTCGATGTAGTCGTGGGAATTGCGGTTCTGCACCATCTGCCTGAGGCTGAGGTCTTAAGAGCGGTCCAGGAGTGTCACCGAGTCCTTAAGCCCGGTGGCGTCGCGGTATTCGTGGAGACCATGGAAAACAGCCGATGGTTCGACCTGCTGCAAAAGCTCTTCCCGGCCGGCAAGACGAACAGCCCCTATTACCGTCCCTCGATTCTGAACCGTCGCCGTTGGAAAGAATACGTTGCGGCGTTGGATGAGCGCGCAATGACCAACGAGGAGTTGTTGTCCGCGAACCAAGGGCTTTTCCGCATGACCCGGATCACCGGCTACGGATTCCTGATCCGGCTGGCCAGGTTGTTCGGACCCTCCTACGCCGAGCCGCTGATGGCCATCGACCGTTTTCTCTTCCGTTTCCTGCCCCCGCTCAGGCGCTACTGCCGCATGGCGCTGGTCGTCTACACCAAGTAGCCGCTCGGCCAGCGTCCGGTCCGAAATCGCCTCGCCCAGCTGGCACCGCCGCCACCACCGCAATCACTCCGTGACGAGGACAGCGGTTACAGAGGCTCGCTCAGGCTTCGACCGCGGCACGCAGGGACGCCAGCGATCGGTCGGCCTGTCGCTCTCGAGAGTATTCCGGGGCGGCCCTCAAGGAGGCATCCGCCATGTTTCGCCGCCGCGCATGGTCGTTCATCAGGGATTCGACGGCTCGAGCCAAGTCAGCCGGTCGTTCCGAGGGCAAGACGATTCCCACTCCCCGACCCCGGACCAGGTCGGCGCCCGGGCCCTCTGGTCCGGAATAGATGATGGGCAGCCCCATCGCCATCGACTCGAAAATTTTGGAGGGAATGACCGTGCGAAACACCTCGGCGTTGCGAAGATGAATCAGCGAAACCTGACAGACGCTCCAGTAGGCGGGCACGTCCTCCTTGAGCTGGCGGGGCGCAAATACAACGTTAGCGATCCCCTCTCTCTGCACCAGCGACTCGAGACCCTCCTTGGCGGCACCAACCCCCACAATGAACAGGAGCGCTGGGGTGTCCTGCAGGAGGTGAAACGCGCGGATGGCGTGTTCGAGACCCTGGGAGAGCCCGACGGTGCCGATGTATCCCACTACGAACCTGCCGGACAGGCGATATCGCTCCATTACCGGTCGGTCAACTGGCCTGGGAGTGAATAGTTCCAGGTTGGCCCCGTTGATGATCACGTCAACCTTTTGTCGAGGGATTCCCCGGGCGACGATATCATCCGCGATCCCCGGCGACAGCGCGATGACACGGGCCGACCGCCGGTAGAGCATCAATTCAGTGCCCTCGAGGAATCGGTAGACCAACCCTCGGCGCAGTCCTGCGTTCTCCAGCAGGGACGCCGGCCAGAGGTCTCGCACCTCGATGACGTGCGGGACTCTCCGCATGAAGGCATGAGAGCACCCGGCGTAGGCAACGAACAGATGCGGCGATGAGGAGATGATGACATCGGGCTTGGGCTCCCCAAAGGCCGCCCAGAAGGACGAGCACATGTACGACAGATAGTCCAGGATCCGTCGCACAAATCCTTCGTTCCGGGCGACGTATGTTTTGACCCGGATCACTCGGACGCCATCCATCATCTCGACGGCGCGCCACGAGTTCCGGTAGCCGGGGTAGACCCTGCCTTCCGGAAAATTCGGGGCACTTGTCATCACGGTGACCTGGTGCCCGCCGGCGACCCAGAGCCGGCAGCGTTCGAAGATGTGCGCAGCGGGCGCACTCGGTTCCGGACGAAAATGATCCGTGAAAAACAGTATTTTCAGCTTTGACCGCCCGGAATGAGGCGACGGTAGAGGCTGACTGGATCTCGAAGCAATTTCATGATGGCGTCCGAGATCGCCGCGGCTTCATCGAATCGACCAGGCGGCACGATTCTCCCTCCAATAGCGCTCGCCACGCTGGGAATCAGGACCGATGATCGGCAGACCAGACTACGCCGAATTGCACTGCAAGACCGACCAGCGGCGACGCGGACTGGTCCGGAGACTGCGGGAGAAAGGGAACCCGTCGTAGTGAACGTGCGGGGAGTGACCAGCGACCAAGTGATCATTAGCACGGGAAAGCCCAGCGCCATCGACAGGAGCAATCGCCGCTGCCGCAGCATGCCCGCACCCGTAGCAAGGATAACTCTTCAGTCTTATCCGCGTTGCTGCCCGTCACACTCCGCTGGGTGTAATCCACAGCCACGAGTCCTCCTCCTCGTGATTCCGCCTTAGCCTGACAGACGCCGGTACAGACCTAGCAGCCGGCCTTCCTGCGATCCCCAGTTATAGCGCGCACGAACCGCGGCCTGACCGCGTTGCCCCATCGCGGCCGCCAGTGCCTCGTCGTTGAGCAGGCGATTCGCCGCTTCGGCTATCGCTTCGGGACGCTCTGGATCCACGAGAAGACCGCAGCCGGCTTCCTCGATGATGCTACGCCAGAGCGGAAAATCCGACGCGACGACCGGGATCCCCGCAGCCATGTATTCGAACAGCTTCACCGGGTAGCTCTCCACGTAACTGGGCGTCGGATGCAGCGTCACCAGGCCGATACGCGCTTGCCCCAAGAGGGTCCGGACTCCTTCTCGGTCTAACCAGCCCAGGAAATCGACCCGGTCCCAGCCCGGGAGTGCGGCGAGTTGGCGCTCTATTCCGGGGAGGTCCATCCGCCCCGCCAGCAGCAGCCTGGCTCCGGGTACCATTTCCATCGCCCGCACCATTTCCAGAGCACCGCGCGTGATATCTATGCCCCCAATGTAAGCCAGCAGACGCCCCCGATTAGCTAGAGGGGAGACCGTTGGGGCAAGCAGCTCCTCCTCCCGCGGGAAGTTCTGCAGAATCACGGTGCGGTCAGGTGGAAATCGCGCGGCGATCTGCGGCGTCGCCGCGACGATCGCGTGCGCTCCCCGGCCGAGCAGCGCCTCACCCAGGCCGGCGGCGCTGCTGACGGCACTCCGAGCCCACGGGGCGATCCAGTACTTAGATCGTACCTGACGCGGCAGATCCTCGTGCACGTCATATACCACACGCGCACCGTTCCGGCGGAGGAACGGCACCCCCTGCAGCAATTCCGGATCGTGAAGGTGATAGATGGCGGCTCGCTCTTCGAGGGCAGCGCGACACACTCGCCACACGGTTTTGGTCATCCTCCGGGCGCGACCACCGTTGACCCTAACGGCACGCACATGCACCCCTGCGACATCAGCATCTCGGTCCGCAGGCGCCACCAGTACAACCCGGTAGCCGGCGTCCGCTAACGTCCGGCACTCGCGATATAGGATCCTGGTGTCGAGTGGTGCGTGCACGGAGGTGAGATGCACCACTGTGGGGCCGGTCAGACGGCCCCCTGGGGTCGAGCGACAGGGTCGTCTTTGGCCACGACTGCCAAGGCGGTTCCGGAAAAGAGATAAACAAGGGCGACAAGAAGCAGCATCCCATGACTCATCAGCGTGGTGAGGAGCGCCGTGTTAGCGAGCGCCAGACTGGGCAGGCCCGAATTCATCGCTTCGCCACTAGGCTGTAGATGGCTAGCAGTTCGCGCTGCTCGTTGTCCCAGTGCAGTTCCGCCGCAGCCCGTCGGCAATGCTCACGCAATCGGGCACACTCGGCAGGGTTGGCCAGCCATTGCTGGACAACCGCAGCCAGCGCCGCCGCGTCCCCCTCGGCAAACCAGCAACCCACCTCATACCGCTCGAGCAGCCGCCGGACCTCATCCGAGCCGCTGTGAATGATCGGCAGGCCCGATTGCAGGTACTCAAACACCTTGTTTGGAAGTGCGAGGGCGTAACTCTCCCACCGGGATTCCATGGGGTTCAGTCCGAAATTTGCCGAGCGCCCAAATTGTATCAGTGCGCCCGGTGGGACAGGCTTCACGAATGAGACCCGGTCGCCAACCCCTGCGAGGCGCGCCTGATCCACAAGGCCAGCCACATAGGCAGGAGGCCCATGCCCCAAGATCGCCAGGTGAGTCGGTGGTGCCAACTTCGCCACGGCTGCGATAGCGACCTCCATCCCTCGACCCGGGGATACCACTCCCTGGTACAGCAGCAGTGGTACTGAGGGAGCCAGGCCGAGGTGTTCACGAATTCCGTCTTGTGCCGTCCCGGACTCATCGCGTGGCCGATCAGGCACGTTTCGGACGAGCACAACAGGAACATTCTCGAACGCGATCTCAAGCCGTTCAACAATGCCCGGCGATACCGTGATCACGGTATCCGCTCTGCGTGCCAGCGTCCGCTCCATCCGGAGGCCGAACCACTGCAGCCACTTCGGAAAGCGTCGCATACTCGCAGCTCCAGCCCAGTATTCGTGCGAATCATAAATCAGGGCTGCGCCGCTGATCCGTGCAATGAGGAAGCCGATTGGCAGGGTGTTGAGGTCATTGGCGTGTACCACGCTCGGTCTAACCTGATAGCCCGCCCGGAACATCCGAAAAGCACACTCGGCGTATTTGACAAGCTGCACGAAGGGTGTCTTCGACCAGCTGCGGGTCCGAAGGGGAACTCGGATGACCCGGAATCCAGAGACGGATTCCTCAAACGGTAATCCATTCTCGTGGAGCGCCAGGAGTGTTACAGCATAGCCATGCTCAGCCAGAGTCCGATTTTCCCGCAGTACCCTGGAATCGTTGACAAATGGATTGATGACGAGCGCCAGCACCTTTGTGGCGGGAAGTGGCTGATCGTGACCAATTGATGCAGGAGGATCCGTCTCGACTAGTGGCCTCATGCGCTCCTTCAGATCATGATGCAGAACTGATGACTCCACAAACCCCTTCCTAGTCAGAAAAGCGAACACTCACGTTCGGGACCGATACTCCGCCCAGTTCCGCCCGCGTCATTCATCGCCTTCGACATTGGTCCGGCGTCGTTTCGGAAGCCAGCGCCTGAACTCCGCCACCGTCTGCTTCCAGGCGGTATCCAACTGCTCACCGGTAACCGTATCGAGCTGGCGGGCGTGCGTAATCAGCTCGAGGACCACGGTGGCGGCCGACGCGAGAATCAGGCCGACGAACGTGCCCAGAATCAGCCTGAACAACAGGCCACGGCGATCCGGCAGCCCACTGACGTGCGTGGCCTCAACGATGGTAATCACCGGCGTGCTGCGAACCTCTTCAATTCGGGCCTGTTCCACCGCTCGGGCCAGGGTTGCCACTACATCCTGACGAATAAGGACCAGCCGCTGAAGCCGGTCATTCTCAAACACCAGCCGAGGCGAGCCCCGGAATTCCCGGTTCTGCTCCAGGAACGTCGCCATCTCGCCCTCTGACTCCCGCAATTCGGCGGAAGCGGCCTTGAGACGCTCCTCAGCAAACTCCCGCTCGGATCTGGCCTGACTCTGCCGCTTCTCCCGATTGAATTCCTGAACCAGGTCAAGCGCACGGTCAACGACCGCCGTCGCGACCAAAGGCGTTCCGAACTTGGCCGAAATCTCCACCGTGGCGGTCCCGGGATTGGAGATCGTCCAGAACCGGCTGCCGAGGCGAAGGGCGGCCTTGGCCACTTTTTCACTATCCGAGCTCCCCGAGACCCCGAGGGAGTCGGGCAGCCAGACCCGGGCGCTGTCCTTCCCGATGAAGTAGGGGGCCTGCACAAGCGCCTCGATGACGGCGTCGGAGCCAAGGTACTCGGCGTAGAAGTCGGGTGAATCCGAGGAGCTGCCGCTGGCGATCGGGAGGCCAAGCTGCGCCGCCGCCCCGATCAGGGTGCTCAAGCTGCTGGACCCTGCTCCCGTCGCAAAAATCGTCGTGGCAGTCCATGTTCGGTCCCGAATGAGGCCCACCACCACGGGAGTAGCGCCGAAGACCAACGGAAGCAGGATGAATAGCCGGCGCCGACGAAGCATTGCGGCGACGAGACTCAATATGGTGGGTTCACCGGGCATGTCGGGCTCTCCCTCCGAAAGCAAGAGGAGGAAGGGGCAACGTCTCCGTGGGTGGATTACCCTGGGAGGACGAAGGGATGGATGCCGCTGATGAAGGATCCGGCCAGAGCCAAGCCAGCACGAGTCCTAAACCGAGGCCGTGACCCAACAGGGTGGTCAAGAGCTCGGAATTGGTCACGGCCACCGCGGGCATCGCGAAGATTGCCAGCGCGATCATGCGGTCTTTGCCTCTCGTGGCCTGGTCGGCCAACCACAGGACAGCTCCGAGTAGAACGCCAAAAACCGGAATTCCGCCCCAACCAAACCTCGCATAGGCCGCGGCAAAGAGATTTGCATTGGCGTTGCTGCCCGCCCCGGGTGCCAAGAGATCTCCAATGACATATCCTGCGGTACGGCCGTAGGCGTCGTCGGTGAGTCGGCCAAGAAAACTATATCCGATCTGGGCGTGCGGATGATTTGAAAAAAAATCAACATAGTACCCGCTCAGCAAACCCGGCATGATCAGCACCCTGCGTACCAATAGCATATCGAGGAGAGGCCGTCCAACGAACAAATCCACTGCTATGCAGACTGCCACCGAAAACAAAGCTGCTGCGACCAGCACAAGCGCGAACGGCGCCTTGCGCCAAGCCAGTAGAACGATTAGCCCGGCAATCAGTATGGGAGCAAACAGCAGCGTCTTGAATCCGGCAATGGCAAAGAGTGTCAATTGGATTGCCAATAGGCCTGCCCAGAGCAACGGGCGCCGGCGCCGTACGGCGAATGCCGTCGTCATCGGTACCAGTACATTACCCACCCACGCTATTCCCCAAAGGATCCCAGCGCCGCGGGTTTGTACTTCTGCTTTGAACTCGCCACGAACTTGATAGACCTCGTATACGCTGGGCAGTCGCTGAGGGAAGCCGAACAGCGCGACAGTACCGGCCCAAATCACGACGATTGCCAGAAGTACCAGTGACCAGAACAACGAATTACCTATCGCCAATCGTGGCAACTGAATCATGGGCAGGGTAGTCATCAGCGATGCAAGGCCTAGACTGATCAACAGGAAGAATGAGAACTGAAGAACCCTCGGGCCGTGCAGGGTCCCGGTCCAGAATGGGACTAGAATGCTGGTACACACCACGACCAGGTAGAGCAGCCAGAGCACAAAACTGCTCACCCTGTCGATCCCCAGCGGCAGCCAGAAGGCCGGCAACAGGGCAAGTCCGAATAGCACCCAGGGGTTGTTGTCCGGAACAGGAGCCACGACATAACCCCGGAGGCCGACAAGCGGTCCAATCAGGTGAGCCTCTGCCCAGTATAGCGCACCGAGGTAGCTCGCCACCCCGATGATCACAGCAACACGCCAGAATATCCGCTGATCCGGACTCAACTGTGGTTCGGCTGACGGGCTCACGCGGGGTCCGCCTCGGGAGGACCCTGCACCGAGGAGTTGCCACGGGACAGCCGGGTCACCAGGTGGAGCAGAACCCCGAAATAGAATAGATAGGCCGTGGCCTGTCCGGCACTAAACGCCCACACCGTCCTCTCCAGCGGCCATGCGGCCACGCGCGCGCAGGTGATAACACCAGTCAGCACACCAAGCGTTGCGATGTCATAACCCAGCTTCGCTCGCTGGCCTCCGAGTACCAGGACCACCGAACTCACTGGGCTCACTACCAGGGCAGCCATAGTGCTTGGCAGCAGGGCGATTGCCAATCGGCCAGCTGGGCCCCAGTTGGTCCCGAAGACACGATTGAATCCGAAATAGGCGATCCCGACAATCAACACAGCCAAACCGATGGAGGCGACAAGAAGAGCAAGGCACATCTTGAGGAAGAGGGGGCGCACTGCAGCAGGCCGTTCCCGGGCCAGCAAGGCGATCCTGGCATAGAATGCATCGGAAACGCTGCGCCCTACCAGTGTGGCCGGCGCGCTTACCACCCGGGCCGCCAGTGCGAACTGACCTGCAGGGCCGGCGCCGAACGTGGTAGCGATGAGGGGAAGCGCAAGGCCCTGGGCCGCAGCGTCCAGCAGAGATGACGGAACACCTACCATGGGGAAATCCCGATATCCCCGAATCAGCGCAGTGGCCGCGGCTCGAGTAAGTTGCCGGCCCTCGATCCAAACCCGCTGCCATTGATTCCGGGCCAACTGACTGGCTCCCACGGCGATCCCGCCAACCTCGCTGAGAAGAAGCCCCGGAGCCCCCGGTAAAATTGGGGCTGCCGCTAATGGAAAAAGCGCACGCCCCGTCTGCTGCATGATCGTGGTCATGCTGATGGCTCCGAACCGCTCCCCACGCAGACCCAGGCAACGAAAGGTGCTGTAACCCTGGTATAGCACCAGCATCAGCCACATCCAGGCCATGATAGGCAGGACGCCCGGGCCGCCAGCCTGGCGGTCGCTCAGGGTGAGGACGAGCACTAGCGCTGATATGGTGGCGGTGAGGGGACTCGCAAGGAGCGACAAAGCAGCTAACTGATAGGCATCGGCATCGGTTCGGGCACCGACCGAGGCCTGATCGAGACGCAATCCCGTGGTGACGGAGGCAATCAGCACCAGGCTGAACAGCGATCCAGCCAGTCCCACCGCCTTGGGATCGTACAGTCGGGTGAGGAAGGGAGAGGTGAGGAATAGGATGCCCTGGCTGACGGCCGTGGCACCCGCCATCGCACCGATATTCCGAAAAAACGTGCGATGGGTCGCCTGCATCGATTTGTCGGGTCACTCCTCCACAGGGCCGGCGACTCGCCGGTCAATAGTTAAGCTTGCCTCGGGTGACGAAATTTGCACGCTCCGAGAGTCAAATACCAGTCACCAGAGTTGGGCGCTCTTGCCACAAAGATATTCGCTGACTATCTGCCCCAGCAGCGCGGAGGGTGGTCCATCGAACGCGAAACCATCCGTATTGGTCGCAAACACCCGCCCTCTGAAGTCGACCGCGGCCGGCGCGGTGCTCGCACCTAGCGCCACGAGTGATGCACCCAGGCGCTCTAGATCCGGACTAATGAACGCCAGCAGACCCCAGCCACTGAAACCGCCAGGAGATAGGCAAGGCCGCCCAGCCTTGGGGCGTCCGCACCAGTTGGCCGGCGGGTATCCCCAATCGCCTCGGTTGGCGTAGCCCACCCGATACCACCCGTCGCTCCCATCAAAGAAGTTATTGAGCAGCGGAAGAGAAAAATCCCCTTGGAACGCACGGTAAAGATACTGGTTGACTGTCAGGGCTATCTCGCTCGAGTCTGGAAAAAGGCCCGGCAGGGTAAGGCGCGCGTCCCAAAGTGATCGGAGCGCTACCGGCAAACGCTGCACGTGCGAGACGTCCCAGCTGGCCCCGTGAGCAGGATGGGGAGCCTTGCCTTGAGGAAACTCAGCAGTGGTGTAGCCGCTATAGCTCATATCCGGGTGACTATCGAAATCCCCTTCGAAATACCCTAGGCTCCCGACTCGCATCCCGGCAGCGTTCTTGGTCTCAGAATGCGCCGTGGTGCGGAGCCTCAGCATTGCTGTGCCAGCTGTGACTATATGGCGCAGGCGCTCTTCTTCACCGAACAGTGGGACCAGATCTGGAGCCAAGTGATGAGCTTCGAGCACTTCGGCCGCTGTCGCGATGAGCCAAAGGTCACGATCCAGCATGCGGTATCGCCGGTCAGTTCCTGAGGCCTGCCAGAGTGGAACCAGCACGTCGGGAAGGCCTGGAGGGTTACCGTGAAACCTCGTCTCGTATGCCACCCGGATCAGGTGCTCCTGTACGAGAATTGGCGCGTAAGTATCGACAAACTTCTCCAGCACCGATGAGCGAGCTGCCGGGGGCAGCAACGCAATCAAATGGAAGAGTCTCGCCACTGGATGCATGAATTGGGTACTACACAGCACGCATTCGGCCGGCAGATTTCCAGCGGGCCTTCGGTCGAGCCAGGGCAGTATCCGAGCAGTTGGCGCCCCCTGTGGGGCGTCTGGGCTGTGAGCCGCAGCCCCTCTACCGGCTGCCTGCACCTCGGCCACGGTCCGGAACCGGCCCAGATAGGCGAGAAAGAATCCGGCGGCGTCTTCGAGCAATGCGACGTTTTTCGTGGCCGAGGCCAGGGCAAGCATCCCTCGCATCGGCGGTTCCACGAAATAGGCCTTAGCAGCAGCGTCATCTTCCCCAGGCCAGTCAGGCACGAGGCTCCAACCGTGCCCCGAGTCCCAGCGTAGACCCGACTGTTCAGACACCGAGGCTCGACCAGCCGTTTCCCAGGCCTTCAGTGCGTATGCCGCCAAGCCGGCGTCGGAGGTATCTATCGGCACCTGGGCCCTCAGCAGCGCAGCAAAACTCAGGAGCAAGCCAACACCTAACAAGAGGCGAGTAGCGAATGTGTGTGCTGTTCGGATCGACATTCCCAACCCCCTGAGGCCGAGACGGAAGTTCAGACCCGTGCGTGAATTATTCGAGTGGCACGGACGGCCAATTGACTGGTGACGCGCTTCCAATCAACGATTCGACATGGAGGCCGGGTTCGGTGGACCGACCCAGACCTTTGCAGATGCTGGGCCTCAACCTCTCCCCGTCCCTGTACTTCGGGAAGGCCAAACAGGCCGGCACCCTGATCACCAACCAGCAATTGGCCGACCTCGGGTATACACTGCAGTTCTCCATTCTGTTCAACTTCAACACGGCGGGACTGGCGCTGGAAAAGGCCTGCAGATGTTCAAGGCGAAGGGGCTGGAAGCGCTGGCCGACCTGCAGATCGAGGAAGACGCCGCGGCGGGTGAGTATCCCAACACCAACATGCACCAGAAGTTTGCCAGGATGAATCGGTGACTGATTCTCGAGTCGGTGCTCTCGCAGCGGAGCTGAGGGAGTCCAGAGACGAGAAACTAGAGACGAGAGTCAAAACACTGAGTGCGAGGCGATCATATGATTGCCTGGCACTTCGTACTTAAGGGCACTGGGGACAACTCGTCCGCCTTGTCCGCCTCGACCCCGTCCGCCTCTACCGCCCTACCACCCCATCCCCGCCCTCAGCGCTTCGACAATCCGCTCACTCGCCTTGCCATCCTACCCTTCGGGACAGCGGCTGCCGACGGCCAACCGCCCCTGCGCCAAGGTGCCGAGGAAGGCGAGGAAGGCCCCTAGGCGGCCCATGTCAGCCGGTAGATATAGGCGACCAATGACAGGCAACGTTGCGAAAATGGCCAGGTGCCCAATGGCCGCACTTCCCACCAAAAGAAGCAGACTCCGACCAACCTTGCCTCGGACCCACGCAGAGCCTGGGCAAACCACTCGCCTGGTTTAGATGCAGCGAGTGCCAGCACGACGGCAAGGATGGAACGAAGTCTCGGCGCGTTGCAGACGCGCCCACGATTGCACAAACTCGTACTCTGCGCTCATGCCGCCACGTTCTCCCCTTGCTCAAGACCGAAGACGCTCTCCCATCGCGCCAAATTGAACCGACGCCACAGAGTTCCAACATCGAGCCCTGCCGTAGTGTCGGCGCCATGCGCTGCCAGCAGCGGCGAGGCCACTATTTCGGCCTGCATCCGTGTCCGAATCGACGCGATCCAAGTCGCGGCCGGGGCCTCGAAGCCAAGCTTATTGGTCCGCCAGGCAATTTCCGGTCGGAGGCGCGAGTGTATGGCCTGACGCAGGGGATACTTCTGAAATCCGCTTTTCATCCGCAGTCCCTCTGGAGCCCCCAAGGCCGTCTCGACCACATTGAAATCAAGGAATGGCAGCCTAGTTTCGATCGAAAATCGCATCGAATTGCGGTCCTCATACCTGAGAAGCATTGGCAGACTCCGAACGGTGATCTCACGCATAAGGAAATCGGTAAAGGGCAACTGGCGATAAATCTCACGATGCTGTGGATCCGTGCGCAGAATGCTGCTGCGCCCCTGCCTGCGGAATCGGCCCATGACTCGCCGTGCCCGAGGACCGCCCATAGCGTACGCCGTGTGGAACAATGATTCCATTCGGCGGATCTTGAATCCTCGCATATTCGCCACCGCGCGGGCCGCGGCAAACACCCTGCCCTTCATCAAAAGTGATGCGAGGTAGTCGCCGCGATAGTTTTCGTAGCCTCCGAACATCTCGTCGCTGCCCTGACCGTCGAGTAGAACTGGACACTCGGCGGCTCGTGCCGCTTGCATGACGAAATACTGCATGAATACTGAAGGCCCTCGGAACGGCTCTTCCTGCGTTTGGATCACATCATCGAGCGCGGCTTTGAAATCGCTCTCATCGGGCCGTACCACTCGCCAGTCTAGCCCGGCGTCCTCCGCCACCATCTGAGCATAGTGAGTTTCGTCCAGTGCCGGTTCGGTCGACTGCCCCGTAATCGCGAAGAAAGGCAGGCCTGTCTGGTTGCGGTAGAGATGGGCAGCGACCGTGGCGACGCTGGAGCTGTCGAGGCCGCCGCTCAAGCAGGTGCCAACTCGAACATCCGATCGCAATCTGAGGCCGATCGATCGCTCGAATTCGGTCCGGAGAAGGTCGACGTAGCTCGCTGGCGTCATGCGCTCCGGTTCAGTGCGCGGCCTGAGCGTATAGTACCGGTTCACTCGGATTTGACCAGTAGTAAGGTCGACTGACAGGTTGTGCCCGCCTCTCAGCTGCAGCACCCCCGCAAAGAAAGTTTCCTCGTCGTGGGCATTGAGACCCAGCCAAAGGTAGTCCGCCACGATTCTCGAATTGGCGACCCTCCGCGGCAGTAGGGTGAGCAATTGGCGGATCTCGGAGCTGAAAGCGAACACCTGGCCCGCCCGCACGTAGTGGAATGGCTTGACGCCAAACCGGTCGCGGCTGCAGAACATGATCCGGCGCCTTCGGTCCAGCAAGGCAAATCCCCACATCCCGTTGAATCGCTCGACGCAGGACTCGCCCCAATGGTCATAGGCAGCCAGAAGCACCTCGCTATCCGTGCGAGAGCGGAACTGGTAGCCGACGGCTGCGAGTTCCGCGCGCAGCTCCAGGTAGTTGTAGATTTCGCCGTTGTAGGTCAGGACATATCGATCGAGATACTCCATCGGCTGATGGCCCGCCGAGGTCAGGTCGACAATTGAAAGTCGTCGATGCCCCAGGCCGACATTCCCCTCAATCCACTGCCCCGCGTCGTCGGGTCCGCGATGTGCCGCGGCTGCCACCATCCGTGCCAATGAATCCGGATTAACCGGGTTGCCGTCGAATCTGACGATCCCTGCTATGCCGCACATTCAGGTCCTTCTTGAGAGAGTGATGAAGAGATCAAGGGGCGCGTCGCACCAACCGCCCGGCGGCCCTAAAGCGTCGCGAAATCTGGCGCAGTTCTCCACCCTGTTCAACTTCCGCACGCCGGGACTGCCGCTGGAAAAAGGCCTGCAGAATTTCAAGGTGAAGGGGCTGGAAGCGCTGGCCGACCTGCAGATCGAGGAAGACGCCGCGGCGGGTGGGTATCCCAGCACCAAGATGCACCAGAAGTTTGCCGGGGATGAATCAGTGGCTGATTTTGGAATCGGTACTTTCGCAGCGGACCTGATCTAGTCGAGAGACGAGAGACAAGAGTCTGAACCGGCGGACCGCGTGCACTTCGGTGCCCTGCTCCGGATGAATCCACCGGTGCGGGTCAGGATCACCGCATCCGCGCTCGACTCCGCCAGCAGCGCCTCCAGCGAACCGAACCCGAGACCCGGGTATTGTCCTCCGCCATGCCCGGTGCGCTCACCAGAGTTTCGCGCTCGGCGTTCCCGAAAGCCCCACCAGTTTGCCGTGTCCATTGGTCCGCAGCACACCCCGCGTGTCCACCACGAGCGGGGCGTAGCGTCAGCACCCGGCCGTAGTCCACGTCCTTGTGATCGGTCACGATCAAGGCCAGATCCAACCGACTGCAGCAGCTGATCGGTGAGCGGCACGCTCCGCATCGGCAAGCTCCTTGAGCGGAGTATGTCCGTCGTCCTCGATCATCGGAACGTACGGATCGTGATAGCTCACCTTGGCGCCCTTCTCCTGCAGCAGCCGGATGATGTCGAGCGCCGGGCTCTCCCGCAGATCACCGATGTTCTTCTTGTAGGCCACGCCGAGGATCAGCACCTTGCTGCCCTTGAGCGAGGTCTCCCGGTCATTGAGCGCGTCGGCCACCTTGCGCACCACGTAGGCCGGCATCTCGGCGTTGATCTCGCTGGCCAGCTCGATCATCCGGGTCTTGAACGACAGGGTCCGCATCTTCCACGACAGGTAGTGCGGATCGAGCGGGATGCAGTGACCGCCCAGGCCCGGGCCCGGGGTGAATTTCATGAACCCGAACGGCTTGGTCGCCGCGGCGTCGATGACGCCCCACACATCCAGGCCCAGCCGGTCGCACGCCTGAGCCAGCTCATTCACCAGGGCGATGTTGATCAGCCGGAACGTGTTCTCGTAGACCTTCACCAGCTCCGCGGCCTCCGGACTCTCGACCGGCACCATGGTGTCGAACACCTTGCCGATAGAGCGCGAGGCCCAGCTCGCCGCAGACCGGGCGTGATGCCGCCGATGACCTTTGGAGTGTTGCGCGTCTGCCACGTTGGGTTGCCCGGATCCACCCGCTCGGGGCTGAAGCACAGAGGCAAAGTCCTTCCCAACCACCAAGCCCTGACTGCTCCAGGATCGGGAGCACAACCTCGCGGGTAGTGCCCGGGATACGTCGTGCTTTCCAGAATGATCAGCTGACCGGGGCGCAGCGACCGGCGTACCGCCTCGGCGGCGCTGACTACGTAGGAGAGGTCGGGATCCTTGGTCTTGTTGAGCGGGGTGGGAACACAGATCGAAATCGCGTCGCACTCGGCCAGCCGAGAGAAGTCGGTGGTCGCGGCGATCAAGCCCTTCTTCACGTATCCGCCAAGCAGGCCTCGCCGGACACGTCCTCGACGTGGCTCTCGCCAGCGTTGATCCCGTCTACAACTGCGCTGCTGATATCAAAGCCAAGAGTCCGGAACCCGCTCCGGGCGAACTCGACCGCCAGGGGGAGACCCACGTACCCCTGACCGATGATCCCGGTGACCGCCTTCCCGCTTGCCATCAGCTCCCGTAACTGTTCCAGACTGCCTGCCATGGCTTCGTCCTTCGGTGAATGAGCTGGCCGACCCCCGGGTGGAGGCCGAGTGGGTGAAACTAGCCTAGTGCCAATGGCTTCCACCAGTCCGCGATCCCGGTCCCGACTACGGCTCGTGGAGAGGCGAAGCTCAATGGCCAGCCGGGGGCGGATGCCCTCTTGTGAAAGATTTCACATTTGATAATTATAACATGCCGTTCGCAGCCCCGATCCGGCCGTACCCTGGGGCCGTGGCAAGAGGTGGGCCCACCTGGGCACACTTCTGGCTCGAACGGCGCGTACTCCAAGTCTGACGGCCCGCATCGTCGAGTCTTCCGAGGGAGGAGAGTCCATGGCCACTGCGACACCCCCGGCCAGCAAGAACGCCGTCTACCCCCAGGCCGAGATCGCGCGGCTGCTGGCTCCGCCCGAGCAGGAGCAGCCTGTCGCCAAGCTCCGGCGGCTGTTACACGAGGCCCGTGCCGAAGGTCCTACCTCCACACCGCCGGCGCCTACGACGCCTACACCGCGGCCCTGATGACCCGGCTGGGCTTCAAGGCGCTCTACGGCAGCGGTTGGCAGCTCGCCGCCACCAAGAACATGTTCCCCGACATCGGGGTGTACCACTCGCACCAGATGGTGGAGCTGGTGTCAGGAGATGTGGAAGGGCATCGAAGGCGCGCGCCACACCCACTACTACGACACCGAAGGCCGCGAGCTGCTGTCCGTGCCGCCGATGTTCGTGGACATGGAAGCCGGCTTCGGCGGGCCGACCCAGACCTTCTCGCTCGCCACCGAACTCATCCGGGCCCGCGCGGCCGGTGTCCACCTCGAAAACCAGGACCCCGCCAATCGCACCTGCGGCCACATCGTCAACGTCGGCAAGGCGAAGCGGGACAAGGTGCTGGTGCCCCGCGTCCGACTGGCTCGCCAAGCTCAAGGCCATCAAGGCCGCCTGCCAGGCCACCGGCGTCGACCTGGTCATCATCGCGCGCACCGACTCGATCGACGGCGCGCTTCCTGGCGCAGTCGTCGGGCGGGGTGCAGATGGCGGTCGAGGATGCCTGGGAGGCGGCCGAGCTGGGCTGCGACGTGGTCTGGCCGGAGTTCAACAACGTCGGAGCTCGACCAGCCGCCAGGCCTTCGCGAGGGAGTGCGCAAGTACTACCCCGACCAGATGCTGGGCTTCAACCTTTCGCCGTCACTCTACTTCGGGAAAGCGAAGCAGGCCGGCACCCTGATCACCAACCAGCAGCTGGCGGATCTGGGCTTCACGCTGCAGTTCTCGACCCTCTTCAACTTCCGGACGGCCGGGCTCGCGCTGGAGAAGGGACTGCGGAAGTTCCTGACCCAGGGTCTCGACGCCCTGGCGGATCTGCAGATCGAAGAGGACGGCGCCGCCGGCGGTTCGCCGATGACCAAGATGCACCAGAAGTTTGCCGGGATGAACCGCTGGCTGCTGCTGGAGCAGGTGCTGAGCGCGAAGGCGGAGTAGGAATGAGAGTACAGAGGACTGAGGGTAGTCTGAGGTCCGAGGGTCGCGAGTCATAGCCTCAACCCATAACTCAGACCCTCAGTCCTCAGTCCTCTCACCTCACCTCTACTCCCTCCCGCTCTCCGCTGCCTCGGACGGTTCACCACCACCTCCACCCCTTCGCGTCGGCAGTTGCTCCACCCGCCACTCCGTCGAGCCGCACCGTGACCTCGTTCTGGTCCCCGACAGCCGCGAGCGCCCAGCACCTCGCCCTGACGGTAGAGCGCCGCCAGCCGGGCTCCGTCGGACATCGGCAGCCGCACTGTCACCGCGGGCCGGACCTCGCTGCTCCCGGGCCGGAGCGCCGCCTTGAGAGTCTCGAGTCCGTCGATCCGCATCGTGCTGGTCAGGACCGCGTCGGGATACAACTCCTGCACCCGCGTCGTGAGCGCGGCCGGGCTCGCGCACCGCGTCCATCTTGTTGAACACCGGGACCACCGGACGGTCCTCGATGCCGATCTCCGCCAGCACCTGCTCCACCACCCGGTACTGCTCATCCCATCCCGGGTGGCTGGCGTCGATCACGTGGAGCAGCACCTCGGCCTCTCGCACCTCTTCGAGTGTGGCACGGAAGCTCGCGACCAGGTGGTGGGGCAATTTCCGGATGAAGCCCACGGTGTCGGAGACCCGCGCCCGTGATCCCGCGCCGAGATCCACCTCACGGGTGAGGGTATCGAGCGTCGCGAACAGCCGGTCCTCGACGAAGATCTCGTTCTCGCCAGACAGCATCCGGAGGATGCTCGACTTGCCGGCGTTGGTGTAGCCCACCAGTGCAGCGTTCAGAAGTGGCTGGCGGCCCGCGCGCAGCACCGCCCGGTGCCGTTCGACTTCGCGAAGCTTGGCCCGGAGACTCTGGATCTTTCGCCGGATGATCCGGCGGTCGGTTTCCAGCTGGGTTTCGCCCGGACCGCGGAGTCCGATACCACCACGAATACGCGAAAGGTGGGTCCACATCCGCGTGAGTCGAGGCAGCAGGTACTCGAGCTGGGCCAGCTCCACCTGCAGCTTGGCCTCGTGCGAGCGGGCCCGGGTCGAGAAGATGTCGAGGATAAGCTCGGCCCGGTCCATGACCCGCCGGGAAAGCTCCCGCTCCAGGTTGGCGCCCTGCACCGGCGAGAGCTCTTCGTCGAAAATCACCAGCGTCGCACCCCGTTCCTCGACCAGAGCACGCAGCTCCTCGACCTTGCCTTCTCCGATCAGCGTTGCCGGATGGGGAGAGGGAACCTGCTGGGTCAGCCGGCCCACGACGTCCGCCCCCGCCGTATCGGCGAGGCGTGCGAGCTCATCCAGATGTTCGGTGAGGTTCTGCGCATCCGATGAGCCCTTCCGTGGGGCGCCCACCAGAATGGCGCGCTCGATCGGCGCCTGGATCTCGATCATTGAACCACCGAAACCGTCTCGCCGAGGACGTTCTTGGCCGCCGAGGCCATGTCGGCCCACCCGGCCGTAACCTTGGCGCCCTTCACCTCGAGGTGATTCGGGTTGGCAATGGCAAGCTGGGCATCCAGGGTACCGCCGGTGATTCCCGCCGAGCGGAGCTTGACCTGGCGGAGATCGACCTGAGGCTGAAGAAAACTGGACGGAGAAACACCGCTACCGCCGCAAGCAGCGACCAGCAGGGTGATTAGGGTCAGCCTAAAGATAATTCCCGGTCTCATCGCTCTGGTCCCCCTCCTTTTTTGAGAATGCTGGCATCGCGCTCCCGCTGCTGGTCCCAGTAATCCATCCGCTCCCGAATGCGCTTCTCGAATCCTACCGAGTGCGGCTCGTAAAACAGCCGGCCCTTGAGGACGTCCGGAAGGTACTCCTGGGGGATGAACCCGGTCGGTGAATCGTGGGCATACTGATAACCGGCCCCGTAGCCCAACTGCTTCATCAGGCCGGTCGGTGCGTTGCGAATGTGCATCGGGACCGGTGCTGCTGGTGTTTCCCGCGCCGCATCGAGAGCGGCCTGGAGCGCCACTACAGTCCGGTTGGATTTCGGCGCCGTGGCGAGGTAGATGGTCATCTCGGCCAAGGGCAGGTAACCCTCGGGCGCTCCCAGCATGTGGTAGGCGTCTCGCGCGGCGATCGCGAGCCGCAGAGCATCGGGATCCGCCAGGCCGACGTCTTCCGCTGCCATGGCAATCGCTCTCCGGAAGATCGTCATGGGATCTTCCCCGCCCTCCAGCATCCGGGCCATCCAGTACAACGCACCCTGCGGATCGCTTCCCCTGAGAGACTTGTGGTACGCGGAGAGCATGTTGAAATGCTCTTCTCGACCCTTGTCGTAGACCGCAATGCGGCGGGCGAGCGCTTCGGCCATCGCTTCCCGGCTGATGGTTCCCCGCAGGTCCAGCCTGCTGAGCAGCCAGCTCTAACGCCGCCAGCGCCCGGCGCGCGTCGCCGTCCGCCTGCTCGGCCAGCAGTTCGAGCGCGTCGTCCGGTGCCTTGAGGTCGAGCTGACCGAGTCCCCGCTCGGAATCCTCCAGCGTTCGCTGCAGCACCGTGACAGATGGCCGGGGGCGTCAGCGGCTGGAGGACATAAACCGTGCAGCGGCTCAGCAGCGAGCCGTTTAGTTCGAAGCTTGGGTTTTCAGTGGTGGCACCGATCAGGGTGACGGTGGCGCGCTCGACGTGGGGGAGGAAGGCATCCTGCTGCGCTCGGTTGAACCGGTGGATCTCATCGCAGAAGAGCACCGTCCCGCGACCCAACGAGCGGCGTGATTCGGCTTCCTTGACGATTTCCCGGACCCGGGGAATTCCGTCTACTACGGCGCTGAACTCCACGAATTCGCGGTCGGTGTATTGGGCGATCAGGCGCGCGATCGTCGTCTTGCCGCTGCCGGGTGGCCCCCAGAAGATGCAGCTGCCGACATCACCCCGCCGAATGGCATCGCCCAGCGGACGCCCCGGCGCCAGCAGATGCTCCTGGCCGACACATTCCTCCAGGGTGCGCGGGCGCATCCGAGCGGCCAGCGGCTCCGGCAGCGTGAACAGTGACGACTGACTCATGCTTGAAAGGTAATCTGGACCGCCTCCCCTTCTCCCTTCTCCCTTCTCCCGTCCCCGTCTCCCGCCTCACCGCATCCCGGCCTCCACGGCGATCTTGCTCAGGAAGAACGCCACCGCCCCTCCCAGTAGAGCCAACGGCATCCGCCAGCCATGCTGGCCCTGGATCTCCGGCACCAGGTTCGAGGCGGCGACGTAGATGGTGACACCCGCGGAGAGGGCGAGACCGTGAGCCTGAAGCGGTGCCAGCGTGTCGGTCAGCACGACTCCCACGATCGTCGCGATCCCCAGCGCTCCGGCTGCCAGCAAGGCACGGCGACGGCCCTGACCGCTCGCGAGCGCGACACTGGCCATGGCCACTCCCTCGGGGAGTTTGTGCAGGAACACCGCCAGGAAAAGAAGGAGACCCAGCTCACTCGAGACGGCAAACCCGCTGGCGATCGCAACCCCATCGAAGAAGGTGTGGAGCAGGAGTCCGATCAGCGCGGTGAGCCCGGCTCCGGCCGAGACGCGGTGGGTCTCTTCACCGAAGTGAAAATGGGGAACGAAGGCGTGCTGGGTGAAATGGACCGCCAGGTAGCCCAGAAGCATGTAGAGCGGCGCCTGGCCACCACGAGCCCACGCCTCCGGGGCCACCTCGACCAGCGCCACCGCGAGCATGAAGCCGGCCCCGAACGCCATGAAGGTCTCGATGACGGTGAGACTGCGGCGCTCGTGGCGCACCACGGCCAGGGCACCGACGACGTTCGCCGCCGCGGCAACCAGCGCGAAATAAAGTGCGTTCACGCGAGTTTCCGGGCGTGGGTCAGCAGGGCTTCGCGGGTGTTCTGAGAAGGATCGTCCACGACAAGCGCCAGCAGGCGGTCAAGCAGATGGCCCATCGCCGGACCCGGGGCGATGCCGACAGCCTGAAGATCGCCGCCGGTCACCGCCAGCATTCGCCGGGTGAGCGGCTCGCCCCGCTCCCGAATCCCTCGCATGACGGGCTCCCAGAGAGGCTCGACGCCGTTGCGCATATGCCAGATCGCGGTCAGATCATCGGCGGCATCTCCCACCGCGGCCATCCAGCGTCGCACCGCCGTCACACTGAGGGAGGGTGGCTCCGCGGGACCCGACAACACCGCGGCGGCCCGGGCAATATCGGAGCCGGAGGCCTTGAGCCGTACCAAGCACGCCGACCGGATCGAGACAGAGCATCGTGGTGAGGAGCACCGGGTCCCGGCGTACCATCGTGCCCCGGTCTTCGGCACGGTTGGCCAGCGAGGCCGCCTGCTGGCCCATCCGACCGACCAGCTCATGCCGGCGAAGCAACGGATTCTCTGGAGCCGTATCGGGCGAGGCTGAAAGTTCGGAGCCCTCTTTAAGCAACTCCGGCAGCAGGACCGCCGCAGCTCCGCTGTCCCACCATAGCTCAACCAGGCGCTTGATCGACTGCGAGCCACGCAGTCCTTTGTACCACTCCTCCCGCACCCGTTCAGCGGAGAGCTGAGCCAAGCCTGGCGTTGCCTCTCGAGCCGCTTCCCAGGTTGCTGGATCGATGGCGAATTCGAAACGGGCGGCGAAACGAATCCCACGGAGGATCCGCAGGTAGTCTTCCCGAAAGCGCTCGAGCGGCACGCCCACGGCACGGATCACTCCGGCTTCCAGATCGGCCAGTCCGCCGAACAGGTCCCGCCATTCGTGCCGCAGCGGCTCATAGGCGATGGCGTTGACCGTGAAGTCGCGCCGGGCAAGATCCTCGTCGAGCGATGCGCCGTATTCCACCACCGCGTGCCGCCCGTCGGTCGTAACGTCCTTGCGAAAGGTGGTCACTTCGTGATGACGCCGGCGAGTTCGTACCGCCACCGTACCGAACCGCTCTCCCACCGGGACGGTGTGCTCAAACAGCTTCTTGACGACCTCGGGTGTCGCCGAAGTCGCCACGTCGTAGTCGGTGTTCACCTCGCCCAGCAGCGTGTCCCGTATGGCGCCGCCGACGCACCACGCCTCGTGACCGGCGGCGTGCAAGGTCTCGGCAATTTCCAGGACATCTTCGGGGATTTCGATGCGATCAGGAAAATGCATGGCGGAAAAGTAAGAGGGGAGGGCGTAGAGGTAAGAGGATCAGGTAGGACAGAGGGAGTAGGGAATAGGGTGTGGGGTGTAGGGCGTGGGACGAAGGGTTTGAATGTCTTCCCCCACTCCCTGCTCCCAACAACCTACTCTCCACCCCCATACCCCACCCCCGCCGAAAGACAAATCGCCAGCTCCATCCGCGCCTGGGAGGGAACCCGAGGACCGGCCGGCACGACTCCCAGCCGGATAAGGTCCCCGCCGGCTCCCGGGAATGCATAAGTCGCGCTCACCTCGCCCCGGACGCAGCGACTGGCCAGCACCACCGGCTTCCCCGCATCGAGCCAACGTCGCACGGCCGGAATGATGCCCGGTGGGCAGTTTCCGGTGCCGTAGCCCACGACGACGACGCCGTCAAAAGAATCGAGCGTGCGATCGAGCAGCTCGCCATTGTCGCCCGTGATCACCGGAATCATCGCGACCCGCGCCGAAAGTCCGGATGGAGCCACCACCGCTGGCTTGGCAGCCGGCACGTCAAAACGAACCCCAGATGCGGAGACTGTACCCAACGCCGCGGCATGCGGCGCAGAGAAAGCATCGAGATCGCTGGTGTGAGTCTTCACGGCCTGATGCGCCGCGAACACCTGACCGGCAAAGGCGACCATCACGCCGCGGTTCCTGCTTCCAGCATCCGAGGCGACACGGACGGCATCGGTGAGGTTGCGCGGGCCGTCCCAGCCGGAATCGCCCGACGTCCGCATCGCTCCGGTGATGACCACCGGCAGTTCCAGGTCGAGGGTCCGCGCAAGGAGGTATCCGGTTTCCTCGATCGTGTCGGTGCCGTGAGTGATGACGATGCCGGAAGGAGGTGTTGAAGCTTTCGGAGCCCGTCGCGGCACTGCGCACATGTTCCCGCAGTTCCCAGAGCTTGGCCTGATCCATGTGACAGGCCGGGTAGCGTCCCCAATCATCGATCTTGAGCGGCGCCAGCTCCGAAAGCCCCGGTGCCATGTTCACCAGAGCCTTGCCATCGAGGGTGGGAACCTTGCCGCCGACGGCAGCATCCCGCTGCATCGAGATGGTGCCGCCGGTGAAGATGAGGTGGATCATGGTGGGGATTGAAGATTGAAGATCTCAGATTGAAGATTTGGACTGCAGTTCAATCTGCAATCTGAAATCTGCAATCTGAAATCTTCTCATCCGCACAACACACTTCCGCCATTCACATTCAGGATCTCGCCCGTCACGTGCCGCGCCAGATCCGAGCAGAGGAACAGGATGGGGCCGGCGATGTCCTCGGCCGAAGCGATGCGCCGCAGCGGAATGGTCTGGGCGATCCGCTCCCGGCCTCCGCCGCCGAAGGCGGGTTCGCTCATTTCCGTGTCGACCCAGCCCGGAGCCACGCAATTGACCGTGATGCCCGGCGCGCACTCGATGCAGAGCGACTTAACCAGCGAGATCATGGCCCCTTTGGTGGCGGCGTAGTCCGCATGCAACGCCTCGCCGCGCTGGCCCGCGGTGCTGCCAACCAGAACGACCCGGCCTCCGGATGGCATCAGGGCCAGCGCGGCCTTCGTCGTAAGGAAGATTGCGTCGAGATTGGCGCCGAGTGTGCCTCGCCAGCGTTCATAGTCCATGCGCTGGAGCGGGACCTCCTCCTCGGGCCAGATCCCGGCGTTACCGATGAAAAGATCGAGCCGGCCAAATTCGTGCTTCACCGTCTGGAAGATCGAGTCCACCTGCTTGGGATCTCCCAGGTCACCTCCCGCCGAGAACGCCTTTCGCCCCATTCCCCGGATCTCGGCCACGACCTTCTTGGCATCCTCTGCCCTGCTCAGATAGGTGATGCCGACATCCGCCCCCGCCCGCGCCAGCAGCAACGCCGTCGCGCGCCCGATCCCCCGGGATCCACCGGTCACGAGTGCGGTTCGATTGCTCAGGTCAATCATAGCAGTTAGCGGTGAGCAGTTAGCGGTGAGCGGGTAGCTGATCGTTTTTCAACTCACCGTTGTAACTCGGAACTCGGAACTCGGAACTCCTCAGCCCTCAGTCCTCAGTCCGTTCCCCTCACCACCCCAATCCCCAGCTCACTCTCAACCAACTCACACACCACATGCTCGATGGCGAGGTGCATTTCCTGAATTCGGCCGGTTTCGTTCGAAGGCACGACGAGGGCCTCGTCCACGATCTCCACGAGCCCGCCGCCGTCCCGTCCGAGCAGGGCAACGATGGCAACGCCGCGCTTCCGAGCCGCGCGGGCCGCCGAGAGAAGATTGGGGCTTTGTCCGCTGGTGCTATGGAGAATCAGGAGATCGGACGGCCGGCAGAGAGTCTCCACCTGTCGGGCGAATATCTCCTCGAAGCCCATGTCATTGGCGGCGGCAGTGAGGAGAGAGGTATCGGTCGTCAAGGCGAGCGCCGCCAGGCCCGGGCGTTTCTGCTGATGGCGGACGACGTATTCCGCGGCGATATGCTGCGCATCGGCGGCGCTGCCGCCGTTCCCGGCGAAGAACAGCGTCCCGCCCCGTCGCAGCGTCTCGGAGTATCGGCGGGCGATCCGCTCGATCTGTGGAGCCAGCGAGGCGCAGCGCTCTGCCAGTGCCCCGAGTGCCCGCAGGGACTGCGCAGCCCGGTCGGCGCTCACGATGATTCGCGCTCGAACAGCGTGCGCAGGCGTTCGAGCAAGGAGACCTTGACGGCGAGTGGCGGGACCGGTTCGACGTGGCCGTCGGAGATGATCGCCTTGGGATTCCGCGTCACGAGCAGCTCTCCCTGCATGAACCCGTGCTGATCCTTCAGCGCCTCGAACGCGATGGCGACACTGCGCTCGTCTCCGTGGTTGTCGGCGGCGAGAATGTCGGCCAGCCCGTCGGCTACCAGATCCCGCGCGCGCTCTCCTCGGGTGCGGGGCATGAAGAGCGTGGTCGCATCCACCTGCATCACGGCGCCGGCCGCCTTCCACCGGCGCACCAGCGCGGGCGTGCAACAGGAGTAGCGTTCGGGATGGGCCACCAGCGGGATGAGTCCGATCCCCGTCACTCCGGCGATCGCCTGCGCCACGGTTTGGGCCGTGACCAGCCGGGGGAATTCGATCAGGATGTAGCGGGTGCGGTTGATGGTCAGGTCGCGCCGTTCGGCCACGACGGCGGGCAGCGGCTTGTCCATCATTACCTCGGCGCCGCGCAGCAGCTTGATGCCGTAGGGGACATGCGGCGCCAGCGCCTCGAAGGCCCGGTCGTGAGGTTCGGGTACTCCATCCCCGGCCTTGCTGGCGGAGACATGCGGAGTCAGGCACAGATGGGTGACGCCCTGGCGCTGCAACTCCTCAAGAACGCCAAGCGACTGCTGAACCGAGCGTGACCCGTCGTCCACTCCGGGCAACAGGTGCGAATGCAGATCGATCACTCAGCCCCTCGATCTACGGTAAGCAGTTCCGTCGCAAACTCGGCCAGCCGCTCGGGCGCCTCCTCGGCCCGGGCCAACAGGGCGAGCGTGATCAGCGCATCGGCGGCGAGGAGATCGAGGGCGACCGACCTGTCCCCCGGATGTTCCTCGACCTTGCTCAGCAGCTCCTGCGCAGTGACGCCCAGGTGCTGGGCATAGGATCCGGTTTCAGGTGCCGTGAGCGCATGCTCCAACACCCGTTCGCGCAGGGGAACCGGGGCCTGGCTGGTTCGCGCCTCGAGCCAGGAGCGCAAACTCACGATCCCTCCAACCAGGTCTGAACAATGGAGCCGGCCGCGTCGCGCGCGGCGGCGAGCCGTGACCCGTCGCCCAGACTCCCCGAGGCGAAGTGCGGTCTTCCCCCACCCTTTCCACCGCCCACCGCCGCTATCCGACTGACCAGGTCTCCCGCCTTGCGTCCCGCCTTTACCAGGTCGTCGGTCAGGGCCACATGGACCGCCGCGCGTTCTCCGGTGCCGAACAGAATCAGAGCGGCGCGAGTCTTCCCGGTGCGAAACGCATCGGCCATCGCCGCGATCTCATCGCGATTTTCGGCGGAGCTGTCCGCCAGGGTCACGGTCACTCCGTTGATCGCGAGCGTCTTTCCCTGGGGAGTGCCGGCACCACCGCCCTTCACCATTTCGGCAACTCGGGCAGCGAGGCGTTCCCGTTCCTCGACCAGCTGCTCGAGCTTCCGTACCAGGTGCTCCGGCTGCGCCTTCACCGCCTTGGCGGCCTGGCTGAGTTGGGACTGGAGCGCCTCCACCATTACATACGCCTCGGGTCCGGTAACCGCCTCGATCCGGCGCACGCCCGCGGCGACTCCCCCCTGAGCCCGGAACTGGAAGAGTCCGACCTGTCCGGTGCTCCGTACGTGAGTCCCGCCGCAAAGTTCGATGGAGGAGTCTCCCATGAAGACGACTCGCACCACATCCCCGTACTTCTCCGAAAAGAGAGCCATCGCCCCCAAAGCCAGTGCGTCGGGATAGGCCATGCGCCGCGTGGTCACGGGGACGTTGTCCCAGATCCGGGCGTTCACCTCCCGCTCAATGGTCTGCAGCATCTCCGGATTGATCGGCCCGTGATGGGAGAAGTCGAACCGGAGGTGATTCTCGTCCACCAGAGAGCCCTGCTGCCGGACGTGGGTTCCGAGATACTTGCGCAGCGCTGCGTGAACCAGGTGAGTGGCGCTGTGGTTTCTCTCGATGTTGCGCCGGCGGACCGCGTCAACTCGGGCGCGGCTGGAAGTCGGCTCGAACTCCTGACCGAAGGTCCCCCCAATGACCGTCCCTCTCTGGTCCTTACGCACCTGGTCGACCGGAAGGTCCCACCCCTGCCCTTCCACGATTCCGGTATCGCTGACCTGTCCGCCGGACTCCACGTAGAAGGGATTCTCCCGTAGTAGCACCTCGACTCTGCCGCCCTCCTGGCGGAAGGCGAGCAGCTCGGTCTCCACGTCGTCCGACTCGTACCCGACGAACTGCTGGGTGTCCGGCCTCAGCTCACGCCACTCGCCCGATCGCTCCACATGCACCGCCGGGCCTCCGCCCTGCTGTGTCGTCCGGGCGTCGCGAGAGCGCTGTCGCTGCTTGTTCAGCGCCGTCTCGAATCCTGCGACATCTACCGACGCACCCCGCTCCTCCGCGATGAGCATCGTCAGATCGAGCGGGAATCCGAAAGTGTCGTAGAGCTTGAAGACCTCTTCGCCGGGGATCACGGTCGCCCCGGACCCAAGCAGAGAATCCAGCCTGGTGAGCCCGCCTTCGATGGTTTCGAGGAACCGCTCCTCCTCCATCATGGTCCACTGACGGATCTGGCCCGCCTTGGCGCGGAGCGCGGGGTACACCTCTCCCATTTCGTGCACGACGACATCGGTGAGTGGAGTGAGCGTGGGTTCCCGGCGTCCCAGGAGCCACGCATGGCGGACCGCGCGACGAAGAATCCGGCGCAGCACGTACCCCCTTCCGTCGTTGCTCGGGAAGCAGTCGTCTCCCAGCAGGAATGTCACCGCCCGTGCGTGGTCGGCGAGTACCCGGAACGAGGCACCCGCGGGTCCCCGGTCATAGGGCTGCCCCACGAGTTGTTCGACCCGGTGAATCAGCGGCAGGAAGAGATCGGTGTGAAAATTCGAATCCTCACCCTGCATCACCGCGGCGATGCGCTCGAGGCCGGCGCCGGTATCAACCGAAGGGCGCGGCAACGGGGTCAGCTTGCCGTCTGCCGAGCGATCGAACTGCATGAACACCAGATTCCAGATCTCGAGGAAGCGTCCTGCCTCGGCCTGTTCTTCGAACTCCGCCTTGGGGATCACCGCGGTGCCCGCCCCCCTGTGGGACTCATTCCACTCGAGGTCGACATAGATCTCCGAGCAGGGGCCGCAAGGACCGGTGTCCCCCATCTGCCAGAAGTTGTCCTTGTCCCCCAGACCATAGATCCGGTGATCGGGAAGCCCGGCGACCTCGCGCCAGAGGGCGCGCGCCTCGTCGTCGGTCTCGTGCACCGTGACCCGCAGCCGATCGGGAGCCGAGCCCGAGATACTTGGCCCCGGTCACGAACTCCCAGGCGAACGCGATCGCCTCGCGCTTGAAGTAGTCGCCGAAGGAGAAATTGCCCAGCATCTCGAAGAAGGTGTGATGCCGCTTGGTGTGGCCCACCTGCTCGAGATCGTTGTGTTTGCCCCCGGCGCGCACGCACTTCTGGCAGGTCGTAGCCCGCAGGTAATCGCGCCGCTCCTGACCCAGAAACGTCCGCTTGAACTGCACCATGCCGGCGTTGGTGAAGAGCAACGTCGGATCGTCGGCCGGGACCAGTGACGAAGAAGGCACCTCTCGGTGCCCCTGGGCGACGAAAAAGTCGAGGAACAGACGTCGAATCTGACTGGATTGCATTGGGGGAATATACAGGAAGGCAGGAGCCTTAAGCCATAAGCCTAAAGCCATAAGCCGTAGGCCATACGCAGAGGCGTGAGGGGGAGGGGACCACACTCAGGCTTGCTTATGACTTACGGCTAATGGTTTACTGCTCCTCTGATGGCTGACGGCTGACGGCTATACCTCCCGCGCCTGAATAACTCGCCTCACCATCTCAGTGACAGCCCTTCCGCTGAATCCTCGACGCCCGAGATACGCCGTCACCCGGCGCAGCTGGGTCGAAGGGGGCAAACCATGGAGTTGGGCGAGGCGCTTCCGAGCCAGTCCCTCAGCAGCAAGTTGGGGATCGTGATCAGGGGGCAAGGCCGCTTCAAGCGCTCTCTCGACAACCGCCGATTCCACCCCCAATGCCAGCAGATCTCGCCGGATCCGGAACGGCCCGCGGCCCCGTTCGGTCCGCGACTGAACGAACCTGGCGGCGAAGGCGGCGTCATCGAGCAACCCGGCCCGTACTGCCCGGGCGAGCGCGGCCTCGACCGCATCCTTCGCATGACCCTTCCGCACCAGGGCACGGCGCAGTTCGGCGACCGCGAAGGAGCGCCGCTCCAGGGTCCGGAGCAGCGTCCGATAGGCCGCCTCCTCGTCCGCAGCCTGGTTCAGCTCCCGCACTCCCCTGGCATCGAGCGCATCTCCAGCGGTAAACCCCGCGGCGGCGATCCGGGTGACCGGAAGGCTGCAGTACGGCGCTCCATCCAGCTGAACCCGGACGAAACCGGCACGCGCCGGGTCCGGGTCCAGTCCCGTGATGGTTCTACTCATCCTCCTCAGCCCCGACTCCGACCACGGTGGTTCCCTTTACGCCGAGTGAGTCCTTCACCTTCTGCTCGACCTCGGCCATGAGGGCGGGATTGTCCTTGAGGAACAGCTTGGCATTCTCCCGACCCTGACCGATACGCTGATCACCATAGGAGTACCACGCTCCAGACTTCTGGATGATCCCGGCCTCGGCCGCGATATCCACCACCAGCGAAGCATGGCTGATGCCTTCGTCGAACATCACGTCGAACTCCGCCTGCTTGAACGGCGGCGCCACCTTGTTCTTCACCACCTTCACCCGGACGTGATTGCCGATCACGACCTCCCGCTCCTTCACCGGACCCACGCGACGAATGTCGAGCCGGAGCGAGGCGTAGAACTTGAGAGCCTTCCCTCCCGTGGTGGTCTCGGGGTTGCCAAACATCACACCGATCTTTTCCCGCAGCTGGTTGATGAACACCACCGCGCAGTTGGAGCGGTTGATGGCGCCGGCCAGCTTGCGGAGGGCCTGGCTCATGAGCCGGGCCTGCAGCCCCATGTGGCTATCGCCCATCTCACCCTCGATCTCGGCCTTGGGCACCAGGGCCGCGACCGAGTCGATCACCACGAGATCCACCGCTCCCGAGCGGACCAGGATCTCCACGACCTCGAGGGCCTGCTCGCCGGTATCGGGTTGCGACACCAGCAGATTCTCCACGTCCACCCCGAGCTTCTTGGCGTACTCGACATCCAGCGCGTGCTCGGCGTCGACGTAGGCCGCGACTCCGCCGGCCCGCTGCACATTGGCCGCGATGTGGAGCGTGAGCGTGGTCTTGCCCGAGGATTCAGGCCCGTAGATCTCGGTGATGCGGCCGCGAGGCACTCCTCCGATTCCGATCGCAGCATCGAGGTTGATGGCGCCGGTCGGAATCGCCGCGATCCTCACCCGGGGCGACTCGGAGCCCATCCGCATGATGGAGCCTTTCCCCAACTGCTTTTCGATTTGGGAGATGGCCAGATTGAGCGCCTTGCGGCGATCGGCGTCGAGTTTGTGCTCTTCTGCGGCCATGACTGAGCTCCGGGTATTAAAGTGGTTGATTTTGCAGTCACTGATCTACAACGACACCAATCTATAGCCGAATATTACCCGAATCAAGAGTTAATTTGTGACTCATTTTAATCCACATGCCTATCGGAGACCCCGCCAGCATCCTCGATGTGATTGATCTCGGGAGTAGCACCGCTCTCCTCCAATACCTCGACCACGTCGAACCGGTACTCATCTCCGGCGTGGCCAAACCGGATGCGCCAGATATCGGCGACCTTGGCAATCGCAGCCTGCTTGCGTCGGCCGACCGCGGAGCCGGGTGAGCCGAATTCGGTTCCCCGCCGGGTCTTCACTTCGATGAACGCCACCACGTGACCGCGTCGAGCGATCAGATCCACATCGTGACGGCCCAGGCGGAAACGATGGGCCTCGATGGACCAGCCGCAGGAGATCAGGTATGCCATCGCCGCGTGCTCGCCTTCGAGTCCGCGGATCTGGCGGGCGTCTTCCCATTCCTGGGTTGGAACGAAGCGGCGGCGTCATCGTGGGCTAAGCTACGCCACGAACAGCACACAGCCTTCATCAATTTGTCGCAGGAGGGAATCAATTGAACGCGGCGAGCCTGCTACAGGCTTGCTGCACCAGCGGAAATACGCGCGGCGAGAACAGTGAACGGCGAACAGTAGCTGCTAGTCGCAACTCTGACGGCTAACAGCTAAGGCAGCTAACGCTAACAGCTAACGGCTAACGGCTGACGGCTGACGGCTGACGGCTGACGGCTGACGACTACCCAGCATACTCGTCCAGCTGATCGATTCCGATGAGCACGTCGCGGGGCTTGCTCCCGTCCGGCGGGCCGAGGATCCCGGCCTCGTGCAGCTGGTCGATGATCCGCGCTGCGCGCCCGTACCCGATCTTGAGTTTGCGCTGCAGCAACGAGGTCGATCCGCCCTGGTTCTGGACGCAGGCCTCAGCGGCGTCCCGGAACAACGGGTCGCGCTCCCCTTCGAACTGCGGCGGCCCGCCGCCCTCCTCGGCCTGCTCCTGGGCCCGGACCAGTTCGAGGATGTCCGGCTCCTGGCTCGCGGCCGCCGCCACCGCGCGTCGGGCCTCCCGCCGCTTCTCGAACCAATCCATCACCCGCTCGGTCTCATCGGTCGCGATGAACGCGCCCTGCAGCCGCATCGGCTCGCTCTTGCCCGGCGGCAGGAACAGCATGTCGCCATTGCCCAGCAGCGCCTCGGCACCGTTCTGATCCAGGATGGTCCGGCTGTCCACCTTGGACGCCACTCGGAAGGCGATCCGGCTCGCAAAGTTCGCCTTGATGAGGCCGGTGAGCACGTTCACCGAGGGGCGCTGGGTGGCCAGGATGATGTGGATGCCGATCGCCCGGGCCTTCTGCGCCAGGATGGCGAGCGGCGTCTCCACCTCGCCCTGTACCGTCATCATCAGATCGGCGAGCTCGTCGACGATCATCACGATGAGCGGAAGCGGCCCATCTGCGTACTCCGTCTCGCCGGGTGGCTTCCGGTGGCGTGTCCGGCGGCTCCGCATTGACGCTGGTCAGTGTGGGCTTGGGCTTGGCCGGATGCCGGAGCGGCTTGCCTTCCTCCACCTTGCGGTTGAAGTCGGCGAGGTTGCGCGCACCGTTGGCGTGCAGCAGCTCGTAGCGCCGGCTCATCTCGAACACCGCCCACTTGAGCACTCGCGCCGCGTCGTTGTTGTTGGTCACCACCGGGTGCCGGAGGTGGGGCAGCGCGTTGTACATCGACAGCTCCACCATCTTGGGATCGACCATCAGGAGACGGAGCTGCTTCGGGGTGTAGCGGTAGATCAGGCTCGTGATGATGGTGTTGATCGCGACGGACTTACCGGACCCGGTCGCCCCGGCGATCAGCAGGTGCGGCATCTTCGCGAGGTCGGCGATGATCGGCTTCCCCTCGAGATCGCGCCCCAGCGTCACGGGCAACGCGAGGCTCGGCTCGCCTCCCACTCGGGAGCCTCCAGCAGCTCCCGCAGCGTCACCATGCGCGCGGTCGGATTGGGAATTTCGACTCCCACCGCGCCCTTGCCCGGGATCGGTGCCACCCGGATAGACTGGGCTCGCATGGCCATCGCCATGTCGTCGGCCAGCGCAGCGATGCGGCCGGCCTTGATCCCCGGCGCCGGTACCACTTCGAACTGGGTCACCACCGGTCCGGTCGTACGCCCGGCGATGGTGCCCTCCACCTTGAAGGTCTTGAGCGTCTCGAGCAGGACCTGGCCCAGCCGATCCAGTTGGGCCTCGCCCGCATCGGTGTCCTGCGTCGCGGGCGGGGCGCGAGCAGCTCGATGGGCGGCAGCTCGTCTTCATCGCCGGGGTCGGGCAGCGGAGCGGCTCGGCCCCTTCGGCGGGTTTCTTGGGTTTGCGTTCGCGCCGGGGCGGAGGGAGAACCGGCGGCTCGTCGTCCTCGGAATCTCGCCCGCCGCCTACAGACGGCGATCGGCGTCGAGATCGGCTGCTCCGTTCTCGTCGTCGACCGGCGTCGATGCGCCCGCCGCGCCACCCGCGAGTCGGCTCGAGCGGGTGCCACGCGATCGTGGTGATCGTCAGTGCCGAGAGCGCAAAGAATCCCAGCAGGAATCCGCCGACCGGTCCGATCCATCCATACACGTAGTAGGCGATCATGCCCGGCGCGAATCCGGTGAGTCGCGCAGCGAAGTGTGGGGCCATCGAAGTCGCGGGGTGTGACGTGGGTGATGATCCCCACCAGAAATGGCACGACGAAAGCTCAAGTCCGACGACCAGAATCGCGACCCGCTTCATGTCGAGTCGTGGCAGTCGATCGAATCCGGCGAGCCCGATGCCGAGGCCGAGCAGCGGAAAGCCCGAGCGCGCCGAGCCCGAGAAGAGTCCACAGCGAGCGTGCCGACCCAGTCGCCGAGCGGTCCGGTGAAGGCGACCGGCAAGCAGGGTGAGTCCGATGAAGAGGCCCAGCACCAGCGCCGCGATCGCGGCGAGATGTCGGCCTGACGTGATCCGGGTGCGGGCTCGCGTCGGCGCATCAGGCTCGGCAGGCACGCGGTGACTCGTCGTTCATGGAAGAGCGTGAGGACCGGATAGGCGTCGGCACGGGCGCAATCGAGCACGTCGTCTTTGAAGCCAATCGATCGACCAGCTCACGGCCTGCCCGGCTGATGAGCAGCGGACGCTCCCAGCGTTCCCCGTAGCGGCGCACCAGGTGAAGGGCCGCGAATCCGGCATCGTTGAGGCCCTGGCGCCGTCGGACTCCGCCGAGCGCGGCCGACGCGAGCCGCCCGGCGCAGTACGCATCGTCCAGCGCGAAACGGTTGTCCCGCCCGGCGCAGAGAATCAACAGGTCGCGATCCCGGTCCCAGACCTCGCGCGCCGCTGGCCGCCAGCGAGAAGTTGCCGCGGCGGCCGCGAGTAGACCGCGGCCGCCCCCTGCGTTGCGAGCAGTGCGCCGGTGCCGTTGGTCGTGGTGGTGACGACCAGTCGTCCCCCGCACCGCTTCAGGCGTCATTTCCCGCGGACTGTTGCCCAGGGCAAACCCCGGAATGGGAAGGCAATTCCGCTCGCCCGCCAGAACGACCTCGTCCGGGCCCAGCGTCTGGGCCATGCGCAGCGCTTCTTCGGTGGACGGCACCGGAATGACCGCCCGGGCGCCGTGATGCAGGGCTGCGCACACTGTGGTCGAGAGCCGCAGGATGTCGATGACGAACACCGTGCGGCCCTGCACCTCGGCCGGGGTGAGGCCGAGTGGGGTAAACACGACGTCCAGCTTCATGCCTCGGGGCGAAGCAGTTGCGGCTGGCGCTCGAGGAACTTGGTGTCGACCTGGCCGGCCACGAAATCCGGGATGCCGGATAATCCGGCCGAGGAAGGGAATCGTCGTGGTCACGCCCTCCGAGGACGAAGCTGTCCAGCGCCTGTCCCATCCGCGCGAGCGCCTCCTCGCGGTTGTTGCCATGGACGATCACCTTCGCCAGGAGAGAATCGTAATACGGCGGGCACGGTGTAGCCGGCGTAGACGTGACTGTCCAGCCGCACGCCCGGGCCCGCCCGGCGGATGGTACGCGGTGATGACGCCGGGCGAAGGCTGGAAGTTCCGGTACGGATCCTCGGCATTGATGCGGCACTCGATGGCATGGCCGCGGAGCCGCGCCCCGTCGCCCCGGAAACTCACCGGGTCGCCCGACGCCACCCGGATCTGTTCCTTCACCAGGTCGAAGCTGGTAACCATCTCGGTCACCGGATGCTCGACCTGGATCCGGGTGTTCATCTCCATGAAGTAGAAGCTGCCGTCCTCGTCGAGCAGGAACTCGATGGTGCCGGCGCCGGCGTAGCTGATCGCCGAGGCGAGCTTGACCGCCGCCTCCCCATGCGGGCCCTGAGCTCCGCGTGTGAGCGCCGGACTCGGACTCTCCTCGATCAGCTTCTGGTGCCGGCGCTGCACCGAGCAGTCCCGTTCCCCGAAGTGCGACCACGCTGCCGTGCAGGTCGCCCATGACCTGGATCTCGACGTGTCGTGGGCCGGGCCAGGTATTTCTCGACGTAGACCTCGCCGTTCCCGAACGCCGCCAGCGCCTCGTTCTGCGCCAGCGAGAACGACTGAGCGAACTGCTCCGCGTCCTGCGCCACCCGCATGCCCTTGCCGCCGCCGCCGGCCGTCGCCTTGATGATGACCGGGAATCCGATGCCCTCGACGATACTGCAGCGCCTCATCGAGATCCTGAATCGTGCCCGGAGTTCCCGGCACCGTCGGCACCCCGGCTTCCTGGGCCAGCCGCTTGGCGGTCGCCTTGTCGCCCATCTGGCGGATCTGATCGCCGGTGGGGCCGATGAAGGCGATGTTGGAGGCCTTGCAGGTGTCGGCGAACTCGGCGTTCTCGGCCAGAAAGCCGTAGCCGGGATGGATCGCGTCGGCGCCGGTGATTTCGGCCGCGGCGATCAGGTTGGGAATGCGAAGGTAGGACTGGCGGCTGGGCGGGGGGCCGATACAGACATCGTCGTCCGCGAAGCGGACGTGTAGCGACTCGCGGTCGGCCTCGCTGTAGACCGCCACCGTCTCGATACCCAGCTCCCGGCAGGCCCGAATGACCCGCAGGGCGATTTCCCCGCGGTTGGCGATCAGGACTTTCTTGAACATCAGGGCGCGATATCCTGCGAGATATCCGTGGCGGGCTTCTGCGCCTCCGCCCATGCCGCTGAAGGTCCGGTCGGAGGCGGCGCTGATGCCTGAGGCGCGCAGCGCGAACTCGCTCGGATTGCTGGAATAGAACAGCGCGCTCTCGTAGGAGATCACCTTTTCCCGATACCACTTCATCAGCGACTGGTCGAACGACTGCATGCCGTAGGCCTCGGTGCCTTCGGCGATGAGATCGGGAATGTTGAGCGCCTTCTCGATATCGCGGATGTTGTCCGCCACCGCCGCGCTGTTGATGAGCACCTCCGACGCGGCGACCCGTCCCTTGCCGTCGCTGCGCGGCACCAGGCGGAGGCAGATCACCGCCTGCAGCGCGGTGGAAAGCAGCGACGCGGATTTCCTGGTGCTGGTGCGGCGGATAGAACGAGATGACCCGGTTGATCGTCTGGGTCGCGTCGGTCGTGTGCAGGGTCGAGAAGACCAGGTGGCCCGGTGTCCGCCGCCTTGAGCGCGGTGTCCAGGGTCTCCATGTCGCGGACCTCGCCGATCAGGATCACGTCCGGGTCCTGCCGCAGCACGTGGCGCAGGGCGGTGCCGAAGGAGAGCGTGTCGCTCCCCACTTCGCGCTGCGAGATGTTCGCGTGCACGTCGCGATGCAGGAACTCGATCGGGTCTTCGATCGTGATGATGTTGACCCGCCGGTTCTGGTTCACGTGGTTGATCATCGCCGCGAGCGAGGTCGACTTGCCCGATCCGGTCACGCCGGTCACCAGCACCAGCCCGCGCGGCTTGAGCGAGATCTCCTCGAGCACCTCCGGCAGGTGCAGCTCCCGGATCGTCTTGACCTCGTAGGGAATCGCGCGGAACGCGAAGGCGAGCGTCCCGCGCTGCTGGTAGATGTTGGTCCGGAAGCGGCCCACACCCGGGTACGCCGATCGCGAAGTCCGCCTCCTTCTTCTCGGCGAATTCCTTCACCTGCCGCGGCGTCATGATCTGCTCGGCCAGCAGCTTGAGGTCTTCCGGCTTGAGGGGCTGCATGTCGAGTCCGGCCAGCTCGCCGTTGACCCGGATGGTCGGAGGACGACCCACCTTGAGGTGCAGGTCGGAGCCGTTCCGCTGCACCATCTGGGAAATGGCCTGCTTGAAGTTGAACGGCGCGACCGGGTCCCGTCGCGGTCGGCTCAGCCATTGGGATCCACCCGGTAAAGCACGGTGCCGAACTCGACCGGTGAAGAATCTTCCAGCAGACTTCCCTCACCACGCCGGTGACCTCGGCCTCGATCTCGTTCATGATCTTCATCGCTTCGATGATGCAGACCGTCTGCCCGGCGGAGACCCGGCTGCCAACCTTGACATAAGGCTCGGCGCCCGGCTCCGGCGCCCGGTAGAAGGTGCCCACCATGGGCGACTTGATCTCCTTGAGCGCGGCGGCGGCCGGAGCGGCGGGCGCGGGACTCGCCGCGGCGGCGGCTGGTCCCGGTGCGCGGCCAGTGCATCGGCATCGCCATCGGGGCCGATACCTGAACGGCGTGATTGCCGGTCCGGGTGATGCAGAACCCCGGTGCCGAACCAGCCCTTCACCTCGATCGAGCCGATCTCCGGCGACTCCCGGAGCAGCTCGACCAGGTGCTTGACATCCTTGAGTTCAATCGAACGGATGCCCGGCAGCTTGGTGAGCAGCTTGGCGAGGTCGGTGGTGTCTTTGGTATTCATGGTCGTCCGAGTTGGCAGGTGTCAGCGGATCAGGACCCTAGCATCAACTCGAGCAATCGACCCGATTGTCCGACAGGAGCTGCGCCCCGTCCTGCCGGTCACCAGTGCGTCGTCCTCCAGACGAACCCCACCCCACCCGGGAAGATAGATCCCGGGTTCGACCGTGACCACCGCGCCGGGCGGTAGCGCGCGTCTGCCCGGTCGGCCCTAGGCGGGGCGCCTCGTGCACTTCGAGTCCCAAGCCGTGGCCCAGCGAATGCCCGAAGGCCTCTCCGAAGCCTGCCGCGACGATGACCTCGCGAGCCAGGCGCGTCGGCCTCGCGGCCGGTCAGGCCGGCGCGAATTCCGCTTGAGAGCTCGGCGCTGCGCGGCCGCGACGGTATCGTACACCAGTGCGCTGGCGTTCGGTCGGCGAGGGCCCCGACCACGACTGTCCGGGTCAGGTCGGCACAGTATCCGTCCACTTGGGCGCCGAAGTCAAGCAGGAGGAAATCTCCCCGCCTCGATCCGCCGGTCGCTGGTTCGGGCATGAGGTAGCGCCGCCCGCGGCCCCGATGCCACGATAGTCGGAAACGGATGCCACTCACTCCCCCGGCGCCGGAGCGCGGCCTCCAGCGTGCCGCGACCGCACGCTCCTGCTGTCCCGACCGTGATCTCCCGGCAGCACCTCGCCCAGCGCGGCCTGGGCCAGGTCGGCGGCCGCGCGGATCGCCGCGACCTCCCCGGGTCCTTCACGAGCCCGGAGCTGTTCGACCAGATCGCTGACCGGCTCCCAGCGGCCCATGTCGATCGCGACGATGTCGCTCGCGCATCACGCACGGTCGCGATGTGGGCCTCGAAGCCCAGCCTCACCGGCGTTTTTTGCCTCGCTCACCACCTTGCCGCAGCCGGTCCCACGTGCTCACCTGGTCGATTTCGACTCGCGCGGCCGTGCCCCGCCTCCCGCGGGGCCTGGGTCGGCGTAGCGGAAATCGGTGATGAGGGTGGCGCCGGACTCCGGACGCAGCAGTAGCAGGGCGGAAGAGCCGGTGAAACCCGTCAGATATCGGATATTGGGAAGCGACTGCACCAGCAGTCCGTCGAGTCCTGCCGCCGCAAGCCGCTCCAGCAGGGCCGCCTGACGCGCGCGCGGGCCGTCAGCGCACCGCGGAGCCGGGCCACCAGCGCCTGCAGCGCGAGCAGGTAGCCCGGCGGTCCGAATCCGGCCACGACGCCCAGGGCGAGATCGGCCAGCCGCGAGTGCCGGCGCTCCGGCTTCCCGGGCGAAAATGTTCGAGAGATGCACCTCGACGAACGGCACTTTCACCGCCAGGAATGCGTCGCGGATCGCGAGACTGGTGTGGGTGAATGCGGCCGCATTCACCAGAGCGCCCTCGGCCCGCCCCCGCAGCCCCTGCACCGCCTCGACGAAATCGCCTTCGTGATTGGTCTGGATCCAGTCTATCGAGTCACGCCGAGGCGATCAGCCTCATCCCGCACCATCGCCTCGAGCTCCGCCAGCGTGGTCGGTTCCGTACAGCTCCGGCTCTCTGGCTGCCCAGCAGATTGAGATTCGGACCGTTCAGGACGGCGATGTGCATTACTTCTTGAGACTCTTGAGCCAGTTCTGGAACTGGTCGAGATCTTCTTCCAGGCCGGAGCGGCTGGAGGTGCGCCTCGACGAGGCTGCGACTGCTCCCTCCGGCGTCCTTGCCACCGAAGAACTGATCGAAGGAGAAAGCGTGGCCGCGTCGTCGGCGTCGAGGCCGAGAGGCGGCGCAGCGGGGTGGCGGGCGGCGGTTGGCTGCGTCCTCGCCGAAGATCGCGCTGAGCGACAACGGCATCGCGCGCCGGCCGGGTCGGCGCGCCTGGCGCTTGATCATCCGCCGCTGCGTCGGCACTCAGGCTGGCGCGGCGGCTCCGACCGGGGCCGCCGAGGCCCGCGGGACCGGGCGGCAGGCGAGAGAATGGAAGAACGATTCCACCGATTCGCCACCCGGTGACCGAAGCGGCGTACGCCGGCCACCTCGCGCTTGCGGGCTCGCTCCCGGCTCCTGCCAGAGCCTCGAGCTCCCGGATGCGTGCCTCCAGCCGATGATCGCCCGGGCGCCTTCGCCGCAACCGCCGGTACACGTGAAGCGCCTGATCGTTGAGACCCTGCCGGTGCGTACAGTCTCCGCCATACTCTCGGTGAGCACGATTCGGGCTCGCCGGCTCGGTCTCGGGTGGTATCGTCCTCGGGCTGCGAGATCCGCCGCTGCGGGTGGAGGTTCCTGCCTGCATCGTCGGGGAAAATGAGCGGGAGTTTGTCGGAGCGCTCTTCGACTGCGGCCACCGGTGCCGCAAGATCGGTTACGCCCCTCGACGACCTCCTCCACCACCTGCTACTTCCGCTGGCGTCGTCTCGCCTACCGGCGGCAGCATGACCGTCTCTTCCATCGACCGCGGAGTCGGCCCGCGCGAGATCTTGAGCCGGATCCGAGGCACTTCTGAATTCCTGACCGCCGCCGCTCGCGCCAAGCAGGTCCTCTGCTTCCGCTGGGCGTCTGAAACTCGTTGGCGGACGAGGCAGACAGCGAAGCTCGGACGAGGCGTCCGGAACCTGGAACTCGGACGAGCTGGACCACCGCGAACGTGCAGCAGTTCGTTCGGAATGGTCCGTCGGCTGAAACTCCGAGCTGGTCCCGCGGACGGAGGTCGATCTGCGGCCGGCTCCTCGGCGCCGAGCACTTCGATGCCGAGATCGGCGGCGGGGCTGAATTCGATCGTCCCGTTGCAGGCTCGGTCAGCGGCGTGAGTGATGCCGTCTCCGCCGCTGTGCCGCCATGAACTCGACCGATCGATGCCGGCCATCGGTTCCGGCGCCGTGGCTCCCGACTCCGCCGAGCGGTACCGAAGGTCACTCGCCTCGAAGGGCGCAGGCTCCGATGGTCGACTCGAACGGCTCTGAAGTATCAGGCTCGGAGGCGAGTACTCGGCAGGAGAATCGAAAGTCGGAGTGGGGACGGTCTCGACGACGAGAGTGTCCTCGTCCAGGAATGACGCGCGGCAGAAGAAACGCTGGCGGCTGGCTCCGGTGGGGTTCGGTTCGGTGCGATCTCCGGCTGCATGACCGGCTGCAGTGGCTCAGGCACCGGCTCATCGAGCGCCGCGTCCTGGATACCGGCTCGGGCTCTGGCGGCCGATCGACTGCGCGCAGGCGGCTCTCCGGCGACATGACGAGAGCGGCCTGCTGCTGCACCGCTTCGACCCTCTTCAGCTGCTCCCGAGCATCGTCGTTCGTGGGATCGACCTGCATCAAGCGGCCCGAGCCACTGGAACGCCTCCGCCAACCTGCCCTTGCCGCTCGGTGA
This sequence comes from uncultured Gemmatimonadales bacterium, assembly GCA_963833365.1. Classification (GTDB taxonomy): domain Bacteria; phylum Gemmatimonadota; class Gemmatimonadetes; order Gemmatimonadales; family GWC2-71-9; genus DATBGE01. Next base: position 668,710 of record CAWHXS010000001.1, on the reverse strand, counting down.
TCTCTCCCAATGCCTTTAGCGCGATAACGTTCTCCGGATCGAGCTCCGAGCACATGCGAGAACGCCGCCTCGGCTCCGCCGTCATCGCCCATATCGAGGCAGCAACGCCCAAGAACGATGTTTCCGGGAATGTGATCAGGATTATTTACCAGGCCCTGCTGGAGCACCTCACGGGCCCGCTCCAGCTGCCCGTCCTTGCGGTAGACCTCCGCCAGCGGTGCGAAAGCGGTCCCTTGTGGATTCTCCTTCCAACGGCGCTCGAGCTTGTCGATCTCGCTGGTGTAAGCCATCCGGGGCCCTATGCCTAAGTTGTTGTGGTAATTGAACAAACATTAGCAACGCCGCTGCGGGGCTGTCAACTCTTGGAGGGGGCCCAGTCGGCTTGAGATTCGGCGTTTCCGGCTTAGACTTACCCCGCTTTTGTCGGGTTGCCTCCGCACTACTGGAGCAGGTTACCGCCGTATGATGAAATTCTTCCGCAGTAGGGTGGAAAATCGCCGCGTTCGTGTTCGCGGTGCTCATGTTCATCTTCGTCGTCACCAGCGTGGATTGGAGCCAGATCACCGGCGGCTCCCGTTCCACGGTCGGGGTGATCAATGGCGTTTCGATTCCGGTCAACGCCTACCAGGCGATCCTGCAACAGGCCATCGACGCCGCCAGCGGCAGAGCGGTTCGCTCCGCTCTCCGCCGACGATATCGAGGAGGTCCGGAATCAGGTGTGGGAGAACCTGGTCCAGGAACAGGTGCATGAACTCGGAATTCAAGCGCCGCCACATCAGCGCCGACGCCGAGGAGATCGCAGACGCGATAAAGAACTGCCCGCCCCAGGAGCTCACCAACGTCCCCGAGTTCCAGACCGAGGGCAAGTTCGACCTGGCCAAGTACCAGCGGTGGCTCAGATCGAGCATCGGCAGGCAGTACATCCCGCAGCTCGAGGCGCAGTATCGCGAGGAAATCATGCGGGGCAAACTGCTCGGGTCGTGACGGCCGATGTCTACCTCTCCGACCCGGCGCTGTGGCAGTCGTATCGAGACACTCACGAGACCGTCACGATACAGCTCACCGCGGTGGTTCCGCGTGACGTCGTGGCCGATTCGGCGGTTCCGCTGACCGAGGCGGAGGTCAAGAAGTACTACGACGATCACCTCGAGCAGTTCCGCCGCAGCCCAGGACCGCCTACCTGAGCTACGTCCAGATCTCGCGCCTGCCCGTCGCGAGCGACTCGGCCGCGGCCCTGGCTCGCGCCGAAGCAGATCCGCAAGGAGATCCACGACGGAGCGCCCTTCGCCGAGGTAGCCAAGCGCGAATCCTCCGACACCGTGAGCGGTGCCAAGGGCGGCGACCTCGGTGAGTTCAAGAAGGGGCAAATGGATCCCGGCCTTCGAAAAGGCCGCCTTCAGCCTGCCAATCGGCACGCTTTCCAATCCGGTCCTGTCCGCCTTCGGCTATCACATCATCCAGATCGAATCGCGTTCGGGAGACAAGGCCAAGGGCCGCCACATCCTGATTCCGATCGAGGTCACTGGGGAGCCACCGCGATCACCTCGATGCCGAGGCCGACAGCCTGGAATCGCTTGGCGCCGAGCGGCTCGATCCCGCCGCGCTGGATACGGTCTCCCGGCGTCATGGGACTCAAGATCGGCCGTGCCAATCCGACCCAGATCGGCAGCAAGGTGATGATCGGGATGCAGGTCATCTCCGAAGCCTCGGTCTGGGCCTTCAAGGCGAAGCCGGGGGAGACCAGCCGCGTTATCGAGTTGAGCTACGCCTACATGCTCTTCCGGCTGGACAGCCTGCACGCCGATCGAGTACCGCCCCTCGACCAGATCCACGGTGCGGTGGAAATCGCGGCGCGCAATGCCAAGAAGCCGGAGATGGCCAAGGCTGTCGTCAACGATATGAGCAAGCGGTTGTCGGAAGGCAGCTACACTCGAGCAGGCCGCAAAGGCGCTTCAGCTTGCCCAACCAACAGTTCCCGCCGTTCACCCGGATCAATCCGCCGTTGCCGAGCGCGATCCTGGTCGGCGCGGTGTTCGGAGTTGGACACCGGCAAGGTGGCCGGCCCGATCGAAACGGACGAGGGCACCTACTTCTTGAAGGTGCTGAAGCGGGCCAAGGCGGATTCCGCGGCGTACGTTGCTGATCTGGATCAATTCAAGATCCAGCAGGTGCGCCTGGCCCGGCAGGACCGGGTGCGGAGCTATCTCGCCGCCCTGCGGGAGAACGCGAAGGTGGATGATCGCCGCGCGCGGATCTTCACCACCGACGCGCAGGCCGAAGCGGCTCAAGCAGCGCAGGCAGCTCAGACCGGCAAGAAGCTCTGATCTGATCCGCCAACGGAAAGGCCCCGGGAAATCCCGGGGCCTTCTTTTTTCGGGGCTGCGGCCTCGACCGTCGCCTACTGACTCAGGCGCTTGGGATCGCCACCCGAAGGCGGGTGCGAAACCTTCGAGTCGATCTGGCGTGATCCGCCATTGCGATCGGGCTCGTTGCCGGTGATGGCGTCGTTGGTATCGCTCAGGCTCCGCTTGAACTCACGGATTCCCTTGCCGAACGACGCGCCGATCTCGGGCAGGCGCTTGGCGCCGAAAAGGAGTAGTACGGCCACGAGGATGAGCAGCAGCTCGGGGAAACCGATGTTATTGAACATGGTGACTCCACCACCTAGAAGAGAGAGCGGGCGATCAAATATGCCACCAACACGCCAACCAGCGCCAAAAACGACACATGGAGCCCCAACGGCCCCAATGTCAAGTTAATCACCAGGAGGTCAATCGACACCGGCCCGATCGAAGGGCTCCAGGTGGCGGTGAAAACGGTCTTGGCGACGCTGTCCGGAACCACTTCCCTGATGAGAGCGGTAAAGAACCCGCCCACGATGAATCCGGCGACGAGCACGCCAAGATAGAAGCCCGGTCGCCTCGGTCCACTTGCCATTAGCGCCGGCGGTCCAGCACGTAGGTGACACTGGCGCGCAGCGCGTCCCGGGCCGGGCCGGCGGGGAGTGCATCGAGCTCCGACTCTGCCTGCTCCGCCAGGCGCTGGGCACGTTCCCGCGCATACTCGAGGCCGCCGATTTCCGCCACCAGGCCAACGACATCGGCGATCTGGTCATCGCTCGGTTCGGGGTCGCCATGAGACGCTCGACTTGTTTTCGGGCAATCGGGTCCATTCGCTCCAGCGCGAAGATAAGGGGCAGTGTCACCTTGTGCTCCCGAAGGTCGGATCCGGATGGTTTGCCGGTGACAGATTTGTCGCCGACATAGTCGAGCAGATCGTCGATCACCTGGAACGCCATCCCGAGATACTCGCCGAAACGCCGCAGCGCCTGCCGCTCCACCGGCTCCGCCCTGAGGGCGCCGACTTCACATGCTCCCGAAACCAGCGATGCCGTCTTTGAGCGGATCAACAGATCGTACTCGGCCTCGGAAAAAGCCAGCGGTTCGAGAGCCATGAGCTGCCGCATTTCACCCACAGTCATTTCATTGGTCACCCGGCTCAGCACCCGCAGCGGCTCGAGATCTCCCAGCCGGGTCAGCTCGACCACCGCCCGTGAGTAGAGATAGTCGCCCATGATCACCGAAATCTGGTGGCTGAACAGGGCGTTGATGGTCGGCATGCCGCGACGCAGCACCGAGTGATCCACCGAATCGTCGTGGACCAGCGTGGCGAGGTGGATCAGCTCGATCACCGCCGCGAGAGTCGGCGCGTGCGGATCGCGAGTAGAGGACGCCTCTTCGGAGAGCAGCAGCAGGGTGGGCCGGAACATCTTGCCCTGCATCTGCAGCAGGTGGCCGTTCACCTCGGCGATGAGGCCGAAGTCGCTCTCGATGATCCGGCGTAACTCACGCTGCACCGTCTCCAGCCTCGCCCGGAGCGGTGCCTGCAGACTTGCCAGCGTGACTGGTGCAGTTCCCGAGGTCATCGGCTACCCGCCAGGCGCGCCATCCGGCTTCCCGCATCGTGGAATCCGATATCCACCGCCAACACTCGTTCGTAGCAGGGGAGCGCTGTATCGATCTTCCCCTGCTCTTCCCGCGCGCGGCCGAGCCAGTACAAGAGGCCGATCTGCTCCTCGTCGCTCGCACCCAGGCTCTCCACGGCACGGCGAAGGATGGCCTCGGCAATCGCGAACTGCTTCTTGTCGAAGAACGCGGTGCCCAGTGCTTCGGAGGTCCGTAGTCTCCCTTCGGGAGCCCGCAACGCTTTCTGGAACTCGGCAATTGATTCATCCAGCAGGCCCATTTCTCGGAACGCGACGCCGAGGTCATAGTGGGCCTGGAAGTCTTCGGCGCCGATGTTCTCATCTACGCCACGCTTGAACTGGGTGAGCATCTCCTGGAAATCCTTCTGCTCATCCCCGGTGGGCTCCTCGTCCTCCACCCGCATGCGGAGATCCCGTGGCGCTTCGTCATCGAGGACGAGCGAACCGAGATCCACGAAGTCGCTGCTCGGGGCAAACATCGGAGCCGACAAGCGGGGACCCCGGCGCTCCTCGGGCTCATCAGCCTCGGCCAGTTCGTCTTCGGTAGCCTCCCGGATGTCGATCTCGCCCTCGACGTCCTCCACCTCGAGACCCGCCTGGGCAGGCGGCGCTTCTTCCGGCGGAGCGAGGGAATCCAGCGCGGCCTGTGCCCGGGCATTGTCCGGGTCATGATCAACCACTCGCCGATAAACCGCCACCGCTTTATCCAGAGCACCGACCCGCATCAGCGCATCGCCCAGCTCCACATAGGCGTCGAGGAGACGAGTCCGGTCGCCGCCTCGAAATGCCAGCTCCACCCGCTTCTGGTGATAGCGCACGCCGCTCGGATCCAGCCGGATGAGCTCACTTACCAGATCCGAGGCGTGATCCCAGTCCTCCCGGTTCTCGTAGGCAGAGAGAGCCAGCTCAAGTTCTTCCTGTCCTCGAGGTGATTCGCCGGCAGCGAGCAGTGCTTCGCCGAGCGCCCGGTGAGTATCCGGATTGTCGGGATCCTCGAGGACCTGATCCTCGAGCTCGTCAACCGTCAGTTGGCGGGCTTCCGGGACCTCGAGGAAGTCAACCTCGGAACCGGTTTCCTCCACTTCGACCGGCTCCTCCGCACGAAGATCCGCGAGAGGAAGGTCTTCAATGGGGACGGACGTGAGTGGCGCATCGGGATCGATCAGGTCGAGACCGAGTCCTTCATCCTCCGCGGACTCCTCCGTCACAGGCAATTCCTGAAGATCTAGAGCCAGATCGTCGCTGAGATCGGGAGTTTCCTCCAGACCTTCCGGCGCGATCAGCTCCAACTCGGACGAGGTGATGTTCTCGACTTCCTCCTCGGCGTCGAGATTGCGCTCGATGCCAAGGTCCGGCGCGAGCTCGATGTCCACTGTATCAGGCAGTGGCGCGTCGATCTCCAGCCCATCGAGCGGCCTGACCTGGTCGCCCGAGGGCTCCTCGGCGATGGTCGGTTCGAACCCGAGGGTCTGGGCGACGTCCAGGTGCGTCATTTCCATCTGTGCTTCATCGCTGATCGGCTGAACCGATTCGAGCGTGAGCGGAACGTCGGTGAGACTCGAGGTCTCGATGCCGACCTGCTGCTCCTCGGCCGCGGCCTCGTCCGGCATGTCCATCTTGGGCAACGATGGCGTCCGCTCGACAATCCGGGTCGGTTCCACGCCTCGAGCAGGAGACTTCCGGCTGACGCTGGACCGACGATGGGACGCCGCCGGCATCGCCCCCGGTGTCGAGAAATACCAGCTCGCCGGGCTTGGGACGGGACGGCGCTTTCGGGGTGGTGTCGGATTCTTCGGCATCCAGGGCTTGGAGCCGCGCGAGCGTCTTGCGCGCGCCCTGGGTGTCTCCCCTCGCCTCGAGATCGCTCGCCAGCTTCTCCAGCTGCTCGCGCGCTTCCTCGAAGCGGTCCGAGGCGCGAAGCAGCTCGCTCAGCATGAGACGAATTTCTTTATTGCTGGGGAACTGGTCGGCGAAATCCTTCACGGCCTTGAACGCCTGGTCGAGCTGACCCAGCGCATTCATCCGTTCGAGGTATTCGAGCAGGTTCTTCTTGGCTTCAATGACGACGTTCTTGCGGGCGTGGAGGTGGGCCAGGGTGAGGTAGGTCTGAATCCGCCCTGGATTCACCCGCAGAATCTTGCCGCACAACGCGATGGCGTTGTTGTAGAACCCCTGGTCCTTGTAAAGGTCGGCCGCTTTTTCGTACGCCTGAACAGCGGCCCCAGGTTCGTTGGCCTTGAGGTAGAGGTCTCCCACACGGTTGTAAATCGCGAGGTCCGGGGCGGGGTCATGACCCGCCTCGAATTCCCGGATAGCCTGCTGATAAACATCGATGGCCCGCCGCCACTCTTCCTTTTGCTCGAATTTCCGGGCCGTTTCCTTCAGCTTCTCGAAGTTCATCCGACCGGCGAGTGGGAGGGTACAAACGCTAGGGAATCTGTCACTTAGAAGATACGAGTGGCCCTGAGGGCTAGCAAGCCAAACCGGGCGCGGGGTCGAGGTTGCCGCGTGCTATAAGGGAGGCCAGTCGCTCCAGATCCGGCGCCGGTGGGCGGTCGGCTTCGAGGAGGGGCACCCCATCTCCGGTGTTTCGCACCCGCTTGTACAGGCGCTCGACTCCACGTCCCGGCCGCAACGGCAACAGGAACTCAAGGCCCTGGGCAGCGCAGAGCAGTTCCGCCGCGACGACGCGTTGAGCGTTCGCCAGGATCCGGCAGGCCTTGAAGGCCGCGGCCATGCCCATGGGGACGAAGTCCTCCTGATTCGCGTCGGTTGGAATCGAGCCGGGACTCGCGGGGTGGGAGAGACTCCGGGACTCTGCTACCAGAGACGCGGCAGTGATCTGGACCATCATGAAGCCGGAGGAGAGGCCCGGATCCCGGGTCAGGAACGCGGGCAGTCCCTGGGATAGATCGGGATTCACCAGACGTTCTACCCGTCGCTCCGAGATGGCCTGGAGCGTGGTGAGCGCGATCGCGAGAAAATCGAGCGCCTGGGCGACCGGCTGGCCATGGAAATTCCCGCCGGAGAGCACCGATCCGTCCTCAAACACCAGCGGATTGTCGGTCGATGCATTGAGCTCAATCTTGGCAGTCTCCCGAGCAAACCGAATCGCATCGGCCACTGCCCCCATCACTTGAGGAGTGCAGCGAAGACTGTACGCGTCCTGTACCCGCGGGTCGTTTTCCCGGTGCGACTCCCTGATCTCGCTGTCGGCCAACAGGTCGCGCATCAGTTCGGCCGCGCGGAGCTGGCCTGGATGGGGCCGAGCCGCGTGAATTCGTGGATCGAGCGGGGTAGGAGTCCCCCGCAGCGCCTCCAGACTCATTGCCGCAGCGCCGATCGCGGTCCGCCACAAGACCTCGGCGTCGTGAACCAGAAGAGTAAGCAAAGCGGTCTGGGCCTGGGTTCCGTTGATGAAGCTGATCCCTTCCTTGGGAGCGAAACGGAATGGCTTGAGGCCGGCGGCCGCGAGTGCCTTGTCTGCCCGCCCATCGCCACCAAGTACCTCGCCCTCACCCAGCAGCACCATCGCGATGTGGCTGAGCGGCGCCAGGTCACCGCTCGCGCCGACACTTCCCTGCTCCGGGACCCTCGGAACGATACCGGCATTCAGCAACGCCACGAGAGCCTCGACCAACGCGGGGCGAACTCCGCTGGTGGGGCGCAGCAGCACGTTGGCGCGGAGCAGCATCGCGGCCCGCACGGCGTCTATCCCCAAGGGCGATCCGACGCCGGCTGCGTGACTCCGGATGAGATTGACCTGAAGCTGATCGAGCTGGCCGGCCGGCACTCTCACATTGGCGAGTTTTCCGAAGCCGGTGTTGATGCCGTAGATGGTCTCGCCCGCCGCCACCGCCTGATCAACCAGACCGCGGCTTCGCTCGAGGCGAGCCAGTGCGTCGCCATTCAGCACGATGCGCGTTTCGGGCGAACGCGCGACCTGGACCACATCGGCAATCGAGAGGTCCTGGCCACTCAGCGCTATGGTGGGGGCTGGCATTGCAACAAGAGTAAGCGATGCAGCGGGTACAGAGAACAGGGGCCACAACGAGCGACCCTCCGCGGCGGGGCCGGGAGGGTCGCAGGATAATGGTGAGACGGAGAGGCTAGTGGGTGCCGCCCCTGCCGACCAGCAGCTCGATGTTGCCGGGATCGGTCTGGAACGACCAGTCTACGATGATGAAGTTCTTGCCTGCGTGAGTGACGCGCAGCGCGCCAAACCGGGCGAAACCATCCCCGCCATCCATTTCAAACACATAACCCCAACCCGGCAGGGCTTCCAGACCGGCCCGCCCAAAACCGTTGACCGGCGCGGCGTCGATGCTGGTGAGGTCGGCGACCGGTGCGTTGCCATAGAGCGCCACCTTGGTGCCCGCTCGGACCGGCGTGATGAAGAGAGCCTCACTGGCGTCCCGCTCCACCGAGAAGTCCTCGCTGGGAGAGGAGCCGAGTCCGACGACTCCAATCTCATTCGGCTGGGCCACGCCATCGTGGTTGAAGTCGTTCCAGAAGCGGAATCCGCTCTCGTCATCCTGTTCCTGCCTGGCATAAAGAACAACGTTGCGGGCATCCGGCCTCGGCGTGTCCTGGTGAATCGGTGACCAGAGACTCTCGAACCCCTCGATGCTGATCGCTGACACTCCGAAACACCGCGGAGAACCGTTGGGGAGAGCAGCGGCGACGAACTCGGGAGCTACCGTGGTTCCCTCGAGGGCCCACTGGTCGAGGCAGAGGTCGTTGTCCAGATCGTATGGAGTGCTGTAGACCCGATAGACCTTGAAAGCCGACGGATCAGAAGCGAAGGCGTTGTCGGACCAGGTCAACGCGATCGCGCCGTTCAGGGAGGTCGTGGTCAGAGTGGCCGGCTTCTGAAGCGCGAGCCGTTCATCCACGGTAATGACATTGCTCGGCCCGCTCTCGACGCCGGCTTGATCCTCCGCGGTGACGTAATACTGGAGATGCGGTATACCGTTGTCGTGGAACGTGGTGGAAGTAGTTGATCCCCGAAGCAGGTACGACTCCGAGATAGAACCACGGGAGTAGATGTGCCAGACCGCGAGGGCGGGATTCCCGTCGTCCTCCCAACTCAGCAACACACCGCTGGGCGCGCCGGGGGTGCCACTGGGTTCCACTTCGTAAGTGAGGTTCGCCGGGGGCGCGACTTGTCCGCCACCGCCACCGCCGACGGGGTTGGTGCCATAGTCGTTGCAGGCCACCAGAGCGAGAGCCAGGGCCAAGGCCAGCATCGCGCGGGACATCGTAGTCTCCATGTCGGGGAATCGTCAGCCGTATAGGCAGCCCGGATGCCAATCCGGGGTGACATCGTAACCATTGTAATATTGGTAGTTACGTATTAGTACCGGGTTTCGTTGATGTCCCCGGGCGCGGACAATCCATCGTCATCGGACCGCGGTTTTGTTCAGCTGGAGCCACTGGAAGGAGCTGCGCAGACGAGGCTACCGCTCGAATGTAGTCTGGTTGTAGTCGCCTTTGATTTCGGGCATGTCGGAGAGGAAGATCGAAAAATAGAAGGAGAAGTTCCCGTTCGCGTTGCGGACGAAATTGAAGGCGGCCCGCCATTCGTGGAGGTTCCGCTCCAGCCGGACCACGTTCGATTCAAAGTCCTTATCGGTGATGTTGTACTGCGACGACCAGGACACGGTCCACAAGGGCGTCGGAGCGAAGGACGTGCTGAAGCCCACATTTTGCCGAGGCGGCTGAGGGAATGCTGCGGTCTGGCGGGTGCGCGAGAGCGTGTAGTTGACGTTGGCGGTGAAGCGGCGGCTACTGAATCCTGGCTGGAGGGCGTTGTTGTCCGATGTATAGAACGAAGGGGGGCGGCCGTTGCGACTCTGACTGGCCACGTACGAGGGCGGGGGCGGTTCGTTGGTCTGGCCCTGCTTTGCGGGCTTGGCCAGACCGAACAACCGCAGCACCGCATTTACCGTCCCACTGGAGAGCGCAAAACCGGTCGTAGCGCTCGAGAGGAAGAGGTCGAAGTGGCTCGCATCGAACCCGACAGGGCCATTCCAGAGGTCATGCGTCAGACTCAGGTTGAACCCCGGGAGGAGATCGCTCTGGAATGTGTTGGTCACGGTCTGAGTCGTCCACCCGTTCCGTCCCGGTTGCTTGGCCTGCTCGAAGTCGTAGGACACCGGAGATGTGGTGATTCCCAGCAGGCGGTATTTCCTCGTCTGGTCCTCTTCTGTTGAGTCGGCTACCGTCGTATCGCCGGCCGCCTTCTTTGCTTTGCCTTCGATGTTTTGCGAGAGGCCGATGCTCAGGGTCTGGGTAGCAGGGGTGCGGGTCGAAACGGGCACCCCGGGCCCCACGATGGCACGGGCAAATTCCTGAGAAACGCTCGCCGCGGGATTGTAGGTGTAACTGATGGTCGGGGAGACGCTGTGCCGGATCCGGGCGATCGGCCCGAAGCCGGGGAAGAATCCGAAGAACGTCGGCGACGACGTCACGCCGAAGTTGAACCGCTTGCCCTGAAACATCCAGTCGCCGTTGGTATTGCGATTCCGGATGGCGAACGGACCAATCGAGCTCGCATTCGCGACACCCAGCACCGGCTGGAGTTTCCATGAAGCCCGAAACAGCGTCGGCAGATTGATCCCCGTCTCCCAGTCGAAACTGCAGGAGAAATCCCCAGTGAAGATCCGCGCGACGACGATCGAATCCGTTGGATCGGGTGTCGACGGATCCGGAATCTTGACCGGAAGAGCGGTCATCGTCCCCTCACGCTTCTGGTCGTTATAGGCGAACGAATTGCGCAAGTCCCAACCCCCGAAGCGGACCGGCGTGTCGAAGTTCATCGCGGTGGCCCGCTCGTCGAACGTCGAGCTCAGGGTATCCTTTCCGCCGCCGGGCTACGCTCGAACCTGAGCATTCGGACTGTTGTTGGTCAGATCATTGGTGACGCTGAACCCGGGAGACCACGTGATGTCCCTGGTGATGTCGATCGGCTTGGGGGAGATCGACAGCGCCGGAAGCTGCATCGTCGTCGGCTGCCCCGGGGAGAGCGGCTGCCGGCGGTTGGCGCCGAGGTTCACGTTGCCCCAGGCAAAGCGCTTGGAAAAATTGGCCGAGCTGAGGATCTGCTGCGTGGAAAGCAGGGGATCGAGCGCGTTGTCGCTCACCACCTGCGAATTGCTGGCGTAGTTCAGACTCAGGTTGAGCGAGGTACTCAGGTCAAAATTCTGGCGATGGTCCCACCGGATGTTGGTCGACGAGGACCCGGTGTTCTCGTGCTGCTGGTTGTAGGCAATCGCCCCGCTCACAAACCGATTCAGCCAGCGGTACTGTCCCGCCACCCCGTACTGGACATAGCGATTGTCGTAGAAGTCCAGCCGGGCGGTGAAATCCAGGTAGTCGTTAGCCGCCCAGTAGTAGCCCACGTTGGTGATCTGCCGATTGTACCCGCCGTTGGGTCGGACGATGTCGTTGAGCCCGAATCGCGGAATCAAGATTCCCGAGTGCCGGCCAGGCCGTCCATCGGCCCAGACGAAGGGGAGCCAGAGGACCGGCACGTCCCGCACATAGAGGACGGCGGGCCGAGCGATCATGATGGTCTGCGCGATCCACTTCACTTCCTTGGCGGAAAAGTGGTAGTGGGGCTCGGGCAGATCGCAGCTGGTGATGTCGCTCGAGGAGGCGTAGACCCTTGAGGCACTGGAGTCCTGGGCCAGGTTTCCCCGCAGAAACCAGTCGCTGTTGTTCTGCTTGAAGCTGGTGAGCGCCTTGGTCACCACTCCGCGCCGAATGCAGGTGTCGTAGCGGATGCCTCCGCCGCCGGTCAGGACTGTTTCCCCATCGAAGAGGTTGGGAGTTCCCGAGGCCTCGATGAGACACGTGGTCTCCTGGTACAGAATTGAATCCGCCTCGAGCGTTGTCGTTCCGCGCCGGGTCATTGCCTTGCTATCGAGGAAAATGCGGCGCTCGTCGGCGAGGACTGTGGCCGAATCCGATCGGTACCGCGTGGCTTCATACCCTTCCAGGAGCTGAAGCTCGGCGAGCGTCGAATCGTCGGGGGCGAAGGTGTAGGTCGGACCGGTGGGCAGACCAAGCCGACGCGCAGTTGCCGTATCCACCGCCTGGCCGGGCCGGACCCGAGTCGAGTCGGGGGGAAGGGTATCCCCCGGGCCTCGTTGCACCGGCTGCCCGGGCTTGGGTGGGGGAACCGGCTGCTGGGCTGCAGCCCGGTCCGGCAAGGCGAACAGAGCGAAGAAGATGACCGCGGCCGTGACGGCGCGGCGCCGCCGCCGGTCGATCACCCAGGCGCCCACGAACCCGACCTCGTAAAGCAGCCACAGCGGCACGGTCATCATGATCATCGAGAGTACGTCGGTGCCGGGCGAAAGGATTGCTCCGGCGAACATGCAGAGTACCATCGCGTAACGACGGAACCGGTGCAGGCCCAACGGCGAGATGACACCAACCGCCGCGAGGAGGATGATGACCAGCGGCAACTCGAAAGAGATCCCCATCGCGAGCACGATCTGCAGCACGAAACTGAAGTACTCGTTGTAGGTAATGACGAGCGCCAACGCCTCGGACTGAAAGCTGAACAGCACTCGCAAAGCCTGGGGCAGCAGGTAGAAATACCCCAGGGACGATCCGGTCAGGAACAGGACCAATCCGAATCCCAGCGCCGGCATGATCGCTTTGCGTTCCCGGTCGTACAGGGCCGGCGCGAGGAAGGCCCAGATCTGGTATATGATGATCGGGGAGACGAGAACGACGCCGGTGATGAAGCCCAGTTTGAGGACGATCATCACCGGATCGGTGGGACTCAGGACGGCGAGCTTCCCGCCGGTGCTGGCGAGGTAGGGAGCGATCGGCTGTTTGAGGAGTGTGACGAGCTGAAACCGCTGGACCAACCAGAGACCGATTCCGAACCCCACGACAATTGCCGCGAGGGCTCGGATCAGCCGGATTCGGAGCTCCTCGAGGTGCTCGAGGAAAGGCATCTCCGCGCCCGGAGCGGTCATGCTGCCGTTCCGGGTGCTACCGTCCGAGCGACTTCAGGCGATCTCGCGCGAGGGCCGCTTCGTCGGAACGGGGATAATCGGAGATAACGCGCTGGTAGTAGGCCTTCGCGCCTTCGAGATCCTTCCTGCGTTCCGCCACGAGTCCGAGCTTGTAGACCGCACTCGACGCCCGAATCGACTGGGGTGCGGTCTCCACCACTTTCTGGTAGTAGCACCACCGCCGAATCGGGCGACTCTGCAGCGAAGCTCTCTCCGATGAAGTAGTTGGCGTCAGGGACTCGAGGATCCGTCGGATACAGCCGGAGGAATTCCCGGAACCCCGCGCGAGCGGTTCCCGGCGATCCCCGCCGGAGCTGGTTCAGGCTGGCTTCGTACATCTGGTCGGCCGAAGGCTGTGCCCCACCGGCCGCAGGGGCGGGCCGGGAGCTATCCGAGGGAGCGGGAGCGGCGTTGAGCTGCTCTCCCCGCGCTTCAAGCTGAGTGCGGAGCTCGGTGAGACGCTGCTGACTCTGGCCGGTTAGAGCCTGAATCTGAACCAGTTGCTGCTGAATGTTGTAGAGATCGTTGGCGAGGTCGCCCTTGGCGGTCCCCACCTGCCGCGAGGTCTGCTCCGCGGTGCGGGCCAGGGAAGACAGCGAATCCATGGTCCGCCGCTGGGTCTCCAGGATCTGGGCCAGTTGAACGGCGCGAGCCGAGTCGGCACGCATGTTTTCAGCGCGACTCAGAACCAGTTGTTCCTCGACCCGGCGCAGGTCACCCTTGGAAGCACAGGCTCCAAGGGCGAGCAGGCCCAGCGCGATGGCCGGGCAGTGGCGTGCAAGCATTACTGGGGCAGCACCAGTGATTCGCCTCCGGCCGTCACCTCGAACTCGTCGCGGCGATTCTTGCCCCAGGCGCCCTCATCATGACCGGGATCGAGCGGACGCTCTTCCCCGAACGAAATGACTTCAATTCGACCGGCATCCACGCCCTTGTTCACCAGCTGGCGCTTGGCCGCGCCGGCGCGGCGGTTGCCCAGCGCCAGGTTGTATTCATCCGATCCGCGCTCGTCTGCATGGCCGCTCACCCGGATCCGGACGCCGGTATTGGCCTGCATGATGGTGGCTTTGCGGTCCAGATTAGAGACATCGTCCGACAGAATGTCGGCCTTGTCGAAATCGAAGTGGATCATGGCCACCAGCTGCTGCAACGCCGTCGCGCGATCCGCTGCCGCCTTTTCGGCCGCTTCGCGGGCGAGACGGTCGCGTTCGGCTTGCTCGCGGGCCGCCTTTGCCGCGGCATCCTCGGACGGAGGTGTCGGAGCGGGCTGGTTAGCCGTCGGCGTCGGCTGGGGGGCCGGAGCTTCGGGTTCGGGCTTTTTCCCGCATGCGAGCAGGCCCACAGCAGCGACGATCGTGAGGAGGCGGAACTGGAGATGCATGATGACTCCGTAATTCAGGGGTGAGGTCGGTCGAGATCTCAGAATCGGCGTGACCACGTCGGGAGCCGCACTCCACCGGTGAACGTAAGCTGACGGACGCGCCCGGTAATGATGTCGATCACCCAGAGTTGCCGGGTCCCACTGCGGTCGGACACAACGCGACGTGCTTCCCGTCCGGCGCCCAAGTTGGGTCTTCGTTACGACCGGAAGATGTGAGCTGTCGCACCTTCCTGCCGGCTACGTCGAGAACGAAAATTTGCGGCGAGCGGTCCACGTCCCGATGGAACACTACACTGGCCCCATCCGGGGACCATTCCGGAGCATTGGAACTGCCGGTAACGCCATAGTCAAACGGCGCCAGCAACTCCTGGTCGGTGCCGTCTGCGCCCATGACGTAAATCTGTGGCAGGCCTGCCCTTGTCGAGACGAAAGCCATCCGCCGACCATCCGGCGCATAGCTGGGTGAAAGGTTATCGGAGTAGCGTCCGACGGTCAAGCGTTGCAGCGCAGCATCCGGTGGCGACTTCCGCGGTGTAAATATCGGTCCCTTCTTCGGTCGCGCGCGCGAAGGCGAGGGTCCGGCCGTCGGGAGAGAAGGCTGACGTGAAGTTGAGCGCCTTGGCGGTCGGCGCGAGCACGGTCCGCTGCCCGCTGGCGACGTCGATCAAGACGATAGAACCCTGGCCCGCCACGAACTTGGTGTAGGCGATCTTCTTCCCGTCGGGACTCCAAGCCGGAGAAAGCACCTCGTCGCCGTCGGGAGTGATGACGGCCATGTTCGCGCCGTCGCTGTCCACCCGATACGCCCGCTTGTTGGAAAGGAATACCACCTGGGACGCCGCGTAGCCCGGCGTACCGATGGCAGAGCGAACGACCTCATCAGCAATGCGATGCACCGTCATCCGGAAATTGGGATCGCCCGGGGCGGGCAGGTTCACCCGCTGTTCCTTCCGCATCGTGCCCGTCTTCATGTCATGGAGCCGAAACGCGGTGGCCCCTGCCACATCGGCGAGCTCCACCCCGAAGTCCGCCCCCAAGGAGCGCAGCAGGACGTAGTTGACGGTGGTCGACGCTCCCTCAGATCCGACGGGAATGATTTCGAAGCGGTCGCTGAAGTCGAGGTCGCGGAGAAGAACGTTTCGCGCGGAGTCGCGGCCTATGGCCGGCAGGACGACGATCGAAGGCCGTTCTCCCGGACGGTATTCGATGCCGACCCGGACTCCTTCCTGGGCCTGCGTCGTGTCCTGGGCAAGGAGTCGACCGGAAACGCTGAGCGCGGCCGTCGTAAACAGTCCGATCAAGGCAGCACGAGGACGGATCATTGAGGACGTGGCGTGAAGTAGAAGGAGACAGGCAGAACGTCGGCCTCATACCCGTCGGGAAGCGGCCCGAAGGCCTGGGCGGCTCCCGCCGCTTCGATGGCGCCCTGAGCGGCGAGATCGAAGGAGAAATTTCCGGACCCATTTGTGACCTTGATCTCCCGCACCGTGCCGTCCCTCAGAATGAGGAAGCTCACTTCGGCCTTGAGCGAAGAGCCCATGGGACGGTCCCAGCGCCGATAGACCTCCTGCACGATGTTCCGGAGGTACTCCGGAAATGCAAAGGCCAGGCCCGGCGTGCTTACAGTTACGGCGTCCGATCCGGTGCTGGGTTTTTCACCGGGCAGCGGAGCCTGCTGTGCCGTGGTTCGGGGATTGGGCTCGGTCTTCTGTTCGGTTTCCACGGGCTTGGGCGGAGGCGTCGGAGCGGTTTTCGGCAGCGGCTTCGGCGCCGGCTTGGTCGGAGCAGGAGTTTCTGCAGGCGGCCGCGTCACGGTTTCCGGAGCGGGTTTCTGCTCTGGTTTGGGTGCTGGCGCCGCGACCAGCTCCACCGCATAGGACGGCGGCGATGGAGGAGGCGGCTGGACTGCAACCCACAGGAAGGCCACCACGCCGGCGTGAACCGCCACGGTTCCGAAGAGGCCGGCTCCAACTCCTCCGGTCGGCTGACGGATCGCCGCGGCGTATCTCACGGCGCAGTTTCGTCCTGGGCGACGAGACCCACGTCGCGCACTCCCGAGGTGCGGATCACGGCGAGCACGCGGACCACGTCCCCGTAGGGCACTCGGGAATCGGCGCGCACGTAGACCGAGGCCGGCTTGCGGGCCGTAACCAGCGACTTGAAGGTGATGCGAAAATCGTTGTAGGAAACCTGGGTCTGATCGATGAAGATCCGACCCTGGCGATCCACCGAAACCACCATGCCTTCGCGCGCGGTGATCGGCCGCGCTTCGGCGCGAGGCAGCTGAACGTCAACCCCGCCCTGCATGATAGGGGCTGCGATCATGAAGATGATCAGCAGCACGAAGGCAACATCCACCAGGGATGTGACGTTGATATCCGCGTTCAGCGGCATCTCGCCGTGACCACGCAGTCCGCCGCGTCCCAGTCCGGTCAACATTTTACAGCAACCCTTCTCTCGCCATGCTGCCCACGATTTCGTGGGCGAACCCTTCAAGCTCACCGGCGAACAAGCCGATCCGGTTCACATACGCATTGTAGGCAATCACCGCCGGGATCGCAGCCGCCAGGCCCGCCACGGTGGTGACGAGGGCTTCGGCGACGCCGGGGGCTACCGCCGAGAGGTTACCTGATCCCTTGGACGCAATGCCGATGAACGCATCCATCACGCCCAGCACGGTACCCAGCAGACCGAGTAGTGGGCTCACGGAACCGATGGTGGCCAGCCAGGAGACGAACCGCGCCATCAGATCCCGCTCCGCCGCCACTTCCTTCCCCAGGACCATTTTCAGCGCCTCGACCTGAGTGCTCGTCAGGGTGACCCGGCTCGCCTCATCCTTGAGTCCACCAGGACGCAACTCGGAATAGAAGTTGAGCGACTCCCGAAACAGGCGGTTATAGGGTGAGGGCGGCAGCTTCATCACGGCATGGTAGGCATCCGTCAGGCGAGTGGTCCGCTCCAGCTCGGAGAAGAAGCGATCCGCCTGCTTCTTGAGCCGGCGGAACTGCCACCATTTGAGCCCGATGATAAACCAGGAGATCAGCGAGAAGGCTGCGATGACCACCAGAACAACTTTGGTTTCGACACTGCTGGTGAGGACCAGGTCCCACGCGGAGGAAAGCGACGGTCCGGTCTGCTGCATCAGGGGGCTCCCTGCTTGAACCAGTTGACGAGTTGTTCGAGGCCGTCCTCGAAACGATGAACGGGAGTCCAGCGAAGTCCGTTACGTGCCTTGTCGATGACCAGTGAGTTGCGGCGCAATTCTCCCGGCCGCGGCGGGGCGAACTCCAGCTCGGGCTTGCGGCCGACGATCTTCCCCACCGACTCGGCCAGCTCGAGCACATTGCGTTGATTGCAGGTGGCGATGTTGAAGGCAGTGCTGTCGAGATCGCCTTGAGCCACCTGTGCGGTGGACGCGGCCAGATTCGCTCGCGCCACATCCTGCACGAAAACGTAGTCCCGGGTCTGGAGCCCGTCTCCGAATACCGTGAGCGGCTGCCCGGCCAGGAGGCGTGAGGCAAAAATGGAAATGACGCCTGCCTCCGATTTGGGGTCCTGACGCGGCCCGAAGACGTTCGCGTAGCGCAACGCCACCCGCTCGAATCCGTTCAGTTCCCCCAGGGTGCGGAGGTAGTACTCCCCCGACAGCTTGCTCACCCCGTAGGGAGAAATCGGAAGTTTGGGGGCGCTTTCCGGCGTTGGGATGGTCTCCGGGTCACCATACACGACACCACCGCTGCTGGCGAAGACCACCCGCTTTACCCCGCCCTCGGCGGCGCCTTCCAGCAGGTTGATCAGCCCGACCAGGTTGATGCCGGCATCGTAGGACGGCTGGCTCACCGAGACTCGCACGTCGATCTGCGCGGCGTGGTGATTCATGACGTCGAAGCCACCCTTCGCGACCGTCGACCGCGCCTCGGGAGACCTGATGTCGGCCTTCACGAACCGGGCACCCTTGGGAACATTGCTCTGCTTGCCACGAGACAGATCGTCGAGGACTGTCACCTCCCATCCAGCGCGGAGGTGCTCCTCGGCAATGTGGGACCCGATGAACCCTGCTCCGCCGGTGATCAGTATCCGTCCGCTCATGCAGCTCCCCTTCCCCCGTTGGACTCCAGCTTTACTGGCGCAGAAACATAATGACGACGAGGGGCGCCCGAGAGCGCCCCTCGTCTAGACTTGCGATCACCGGACCGGCCGATCAGGACGGAAGCTTGGCGACCTGATGGACTCCGGCGCCGGGCCGGATGTTGGGCTGAATGAGTTTCGCGATGCGGACGCTGGACGATTGCTCGCCGACGTGCACCACCTGCACCAGGGCCATGACCTCGTCCAGCGTTTCGGCCTCACCCTGCGGAGCCTCGACATATCGCTTCGAGGAACGGACCTCGAAGATGTCTCCGAGGTTTACCCCGTCCTTGCGGCCGCGATCAATGAAGAGCACGTCGAGCGGACCCTTCAGCTGCTGCAGGTCGCGGCTCTGGATGACATGCCCCTGGACTCCATCCGAAATCGGCACGCTGCGGACGCTGCCCGGGTCCGGGAACTTCTCGGCCGGAAGGAGGAACTGATTGTTCAGAATCTGGGCGTACTGCTGAACCACGACACCCACGTCCTCTGGCCCGCTCACATCAGTGACCCGGATCAGACCGGTGGGCACGAGCACCAGGCCCCAGTCATTGATCTCGCGGTCGATGCGGAGGATGAGGAGCGTATCGCCGACTTCATACTTGGCTCCAGCCGGCGGGCGGATCCCGACCTCGGAATAGATCCGCGCCCCTTTATGAGGGGACGAGGTGCTGATCTGCTGGGGGGTAACCGAGCCCAGCAGCTTACCGAACGGAAGTTTCTGTTCCTCTGAGAGAAAGCCGGAGCTATAAAACTCGTCCTCCCGAATGGGACGGTAGAGCCGGCTGATTCCGCCTTCGATACCGTTCTCCACTGCCCGCTGCTGGTGGCCGAACAACGCGCTCAGGTCGTCGGCGTCACGCTCCGGCTCGGTGTCCTGCAGCTCCCCAACCTGAGCCTCGGCGAGACCAGGCTCAGCCATGTCGGAGTCTGCCGGAGCCCCCGCCATGCCGGAATCGGGGCCTGCTTCAGCCGATACGGGCGCACCAGGTTCGGGCGGAACCGGCGTATCCTCGCGAAGGCACGGCGGCCACATCGGCGCCACCTTGCAGTCGCAGGACCTCACCGGGGTAGATCCAGTGCGGATCTTCCACCACGTTGGTATTGAGCCGGTAGATCTCAGGCCAGAGGAAGGGATCGCCGAGATACTGGCGGGACAGGTCCCAAAGCGTATCGCCCGGCCGGACCTCGTGAGAGTCGGGTCGGGGGGTCTGGGCCAGCGCCGCGCTCGGCAGGGCCAGAGCCGCGAAGAACGGCGAAGAGGCGACTTGGGCTAGAGCCAGTCATTTCACAACCCTCGCTTGATGTTCGTGGGGGCAAGCCAATATAGGCCAACTGCATCCAGCGCGCCACCTAGAGATCACACGAGGGCAGTAACCGTAAAACGTTGGTGTTTCACCCGTTAACCCACATCAGGGAAAACCGGGGAACGGCGTTTGGCGGGGTCGGATCCTTGGCAGCATGCCTTGATCCGCGTGCTTTAAGCGAGGGTCGGAGCCACCCGCCGGCGGACCGCACCGGCGGGTGTCCGGGCCTCAGAATGGCAGGTCGTCGTCCTCGGCGTCCAAGGCCTCGGGGAAGTCTTCGAAGCCTTCCTTGCCCTCCTTCTTGGGACCGGCTGCCGCCGCGGTGGCTCCCACCCGGGCCGGTGCCGACTCGGCTCCTGCTCCACCCTGTCGCCCTCCCAAGAGGATGATGTCCGAAGCCACGATCTCGGTGGTGTAGCGGGTCTGGCCTTCCCGATCCTGCCAGGAGCGGTATTCGATCCGGCCTTCGACGTAGACCTTATCTCCCTTCTTGCAGAACTTTTCGGCGATATCGGCCAGGCCGGTACCCCGACTGTTGTTCCACAAGATGACCTTGTGCCACTCGGTCTTTTCCTGCTTGTCTCCTCCCTGACCATTCCACTGGCGGCTGGTGGCCACCGACAGCGTCGCGACGCGGGTCCCATTGTTGGTGCTGCGCACCTCGGGGTCAGCGCCGAGGTTTCCGATCAGAATCACTTTGTTCAGGCTGCGGCTGCTCACAGGAACCTCCACACTCAGGCGTGACGGGGCAGGATTCGGCGGACGCCTCGACGCTAGCGGCAGGGCGTCCTCCACACTAACCAGAATCTACATCGGCGGTGGCACAGTTCACGCAGAGGTGGGGAGCGGCAGGTGCAGAACCAGCGCGTCCTCCATCGGCTGCCGGTAATAGCGCTGCCTGGCCCCGACGACCCGGAACCCGCGGGCCAAGTACATGGCCCGGGCGCCGGCATTTGACTCCCTGACCTCAAGAAAGACTTCCCGCCCTCCACGAAGTTGGAGTTCGCGGAGGCCCGCCTCAAGGAGAGTCCCGCCTACCCCCCGTCGGCGATGGTCGGGATCTACCGCGAGGTTCAGCACTTCACCCTCGCCCGCCACCAGGCGAGCCAGAAAGTACCCCTGAAGTTCCTTGCCTGCAGAGGCTACGAGCCCGAAGCAGACCGGCGTGGACAAGACCTCACGAAATCCCTCGGCACTCCACGGATCGCTGAAGCAGCGACGCTCGAGGATGCTGAGGGTAGTCGCGTCAGCCGGAGACGCTGGCCGGATTCGGTAGCGGTCGTCCATGGGTTCGTTCCCACTGAACCTGCGCTTCGGCGGGCCGGCCGTAGTCCGGCTCCCACCGTCGGGGGTCGCTAATCCGGCGGACTCCCCCCGATAACCCGATCAAGCGAAGCAACGTGGCAGCCGACGGCCAGGCTGGAACTCCGTCCATCCGGTCGGCGGCGGGGCCGGTTATCACCTCGGGTACGAGGCCGGAGACGTTGAGGTCGCTCGGGCCGGTGGACCGAGGGTGCGAGCACTGTATCTACCCGGCCCGAGGTAACCCGGTAGGCGGCGGCAAAGACCTCACCCCGCAGCGCATCGCCAATCGCAAGCACAAGGCGACCGTCGTGCCTCAACGCCGCGGCCGAGGAGAGCAGCGATGGGGCACTCCAGAGCGCGATCGGTTGGTTTTCCGCCAGAGCCTTGGCGACCGCGGCGCCGACCCTTAGCCCCGTGAAGCTGCCGGGTCCATCGGCAAGCACAATCGCTTCAATCTCGGGAAGCCCAGCCCCCACGCGGCGCAAGGTTTCAAGAATCGCTGGGAGGAGCTGCGACGCGTGACGCCGCGCGCCGGAGATTTCCTCCTCGGCAATGACGGATCCGGGAAGGCCGAGCGCAACCGAGGCACGATCGGTGGCCGTATCAATCGCCAGCCACATCAAAGACGCTCCAGACCACGGCGTGCCGCGTCGGCGAGATGATAGAGACGGAATCGGATGGTTGGAGTCGGCACCCAGCCCGCGGCTCTCTCGGGCCACTCGACCAGAATGGCGTCGCCATCGGCGACGAGCCCCTGCCAGTCGAGATCCCGTGCTTCCTCCGAATTCCGGAGCCGGTAGCAGTCGAGATGGTAGACGGGTCCGCGACGTCCCTCGTAGCGGTGCACGAGCGCATACGAGGGACTGGTGGCGGGAAGGGTGACGCCCAGCCCGCGTGCGATGGCGCGAATGAAGGTGGTCTTGCCCGCGCCGAGGTCTCCCTCAAACGAGAGCACCGCACCCGATGGAAGACTGCGGCCCAGCTCCTCACCCTCGGCGTTGAGGTCTGACTCGGTCAGTTCCCGCATCAGGCGCGGCGGCGGCGGGCGGCGGCACCGGGCCTCCGCATCCGCGGCGCGGTCTGTCCGGAGAAGCCCGCGCGCTGGACATCGGGGGCGTCGACCGCGCGCAGGTCGTTGAGCTGATCGCGAAGGACCGCGGCGATCTCGAACTCGAGGTTGGCGGCCGCTTCTTTCATCTGTCTCTCGAGTGCCGCGATAGCCTGGGCGCGCTTGACGGGATCGTGGAGGTCGGCAACGGCGAGAGACTCGGTTCGGGGCGCTGGCTTCTCGGTACGCGCGTCCGCCACTCGAGTCGTAAGCCGGACCTGCTCCATGGACTTCACGATCGAGCGCGGTGTGATGCCATGGGCGCGATTGTGGTCCAGCTGCAGACCGCGCCGGCGGCTCATTTCGGCCAGCGCACGCTGCATCGAGCCGGTCATCCGGTCGGCGTAGAGAATTCCGCGACCATTGATATTGCGCGCTGCACGGCCGACGGTCTGAATCAGGGCGCGGTCGGAACGGAGAAATCCCTCCTGGTCGGCATCCAGAATCGCGACCAGGGAAACCTCCGGCAGGTCGAGGCCCTCCCGCAGCAAGTTGATTCCGACCAGGACGTCGAAGTCCCCCAGTCGAAGTCCTCGAAGGATTTCCATCCGCTCGATCGCATCGATGTCGGAATGGAGATAGCGAACCCGGACTCCGGTCTGCTGCAGGTAGTCGGTGAGGTCCTCCGACATCCGCTTGGTCAGCGTGGTGACCAGGACCCGCTCCTGCGCCTCGACCC
Organism: uncultured Gemmatimonadales bacterium; assembly: GCA_963833365.1. GTDB lineage: Bacteria > Gemmatimonadota > Gemmatimonadetes > Gemmatimonadales > GWC2-71-9 > DATBGE01. Next base: position 645,782 of record CAWHXS010000001.1, on the reverse strand, counting down.
GCTTTCGGATTTCGGCCAGAAGGTCGTCTACCTGGCCCTTCACCGGGCGGACCTCCACCTCGGGATCCACCAATCCAGTGGGCCGAATGATCTGCTCTACGGCCACTCCACCGGAAAGGCCCACCTCGTACTCACCCGGAGTTGCCGAGAGCGAGATCATCTGGGGCACGAGGGTCATGAATTCGTCGAATGTCTGCGGCCGGTTGTCGAGAGCCGAAGGCAGACGGAAGCCGTACTCGACCAGCGTTTGCTTTCGGGCCCGGTCGCCGTTGTACATGCCGCCGATCTGGGGCAGCGAGACGTGTGACTCGTCCACCACGACGAGGAACTCGGGTGGGAAATAGTCCAGGAGACACGCGGGACGGTCCCCTTCCCTGCGCCCCGTCAGGTGGCGCGAGTAGTTCTCGATCCCGGCACAGGTGCCGACCTCCAGCATCATCTCGACATCGAAGGTCGTGCGTGATTCCAGCCGCTGCGCTTCGAGCAGCTTCCCGGCTCCTCGCAGTACCGCCAACCGCTCCGCAAGCTCCGCGCGAATCGCCTTCACCGCGCGTTCGATGGTCGAGCGTTCGGTGACGAAGTGAGTCGCGGGGTAGACGGCGCAGCGGTCCAGGGTCGTGAGGGGCTCGCCGGTGATGGGGTGAACCTTGGTGATCCGCTCGATCACGTCTCCCCAGAACTCGACCCGGAGTGCCTGCTCGGAATAGGCCGGGAAGATCTCGACCGTGTCTCCCCGGACCCGGAAGGTTCCCTGCTCGAAGGAGACGTCGTTCCGCTGGTACTGGATCCGAACCAGGTCGGCGAGGAGGCCGTCCCGTCCCATCGCCTCACCCACCTTGGCACTCATCATGAGTTTGCGATACTCGATCGGATCGCCCAGGCCGTAGATCGCACTCACGGTCGCCACGATCACGACGTCGTCCCGCTCCATCAGGCTCGATGTCGCCCGGAGCCGCAGGCTCTCGAGATCCGCGTTGATCGAAGCATCCTTCTCGATGTACACGTCGGTCTGGGGGACGTACGCCTCGGGCTGGTAGTAGTCGTAGTAGGAGACGAAGTACTCCACCGCATTGTTGGGCAGGAACTGGCGGAGCTCACCGTACAGCTGGGCCGCGAGGGTCTTGTTATGAGAGAGGACCAGCGTAGGACGGCCGTAGTTCGCAAGCACGTGGGCCAGGGTCATCGTCTTGCCCGACCCCGTGACGCCGAGCAGCGTCTGATACCGGTCTCCCCGGTGCAGACCCTCGCTCAGGCTCTTGATGGCTTTCGGCTGATCTCCCGCCGGCTCGAAGGGAGCTACGACCTTGAAGGTGGGACTCGGCATGGGGAGAAATATACCGTCTTCGGTGGATCTTCGGTACGGGCTACTTCCCTCCGCCGGGCAGGCCACCCATCTCCAGCAATCGTTTCCATTGAGCGGGAGTCACCGGCATCACCGAGAGCCGACCCATCCGCACGAGGGCGAGATCCTTGAGCGAGGCCTCGGCCTTGACCTCCGCGAGTGTCACCGGCCGTTCGAGGCGGCCCTCGGGTATCACATCGACGACCACATGCTTCGGATCGTCCTGCTTCGGGTCGGGATACGCCGCCTTGGCCACTTTCGCGAGCCCGATCACCGCCTTTTCGGCTCCGGTGTGGTAGATCAGTACGCCGATCTCCCGCTTTCATGGTCCGAAGATGGGCCAGCGCGAGATTGTTCCGCACTCCGTCCCAGGTGGTCCGGCCTTCTTTCTCCAACTGGTCGTAGGAGTAGGTCGTCGGCTCGGTCTTGAGCAGCCAGCTGCTGGGCATTGAGCAACTCCACCAAGTGAATTGAGGGTCTAAGGATAGGCACGACGCGGCAGCCGTCAATCTGGCGCTTGCGTCTTACCCTGCTGCGGCACTACGCTGAGCGGTGCGGCGCCGATCCAGGCCGGCAATCCAGTCGAGGTATCATCTGTCAGCTTCGTTCCGAGTGATGCGGCACCCGAATCTGGGGATGTGCGCCCTCGCTGGCCTGCTCGCTTGCGGGCTGTCACGATGGAGCGCGCCGTTCCGCACCGGTGCTCGTTGTCGTGTCGGGGATCGCGCCTGGCGTGGAGCTGGCGAAGCAGGATGTCCGAGGTCTGACTCCGGAGCGGGGGGAGGAGATTCGGATCGTGGTTGACACCGAGGATCATGCCGGAGCAGAGCGGGTCGACAACGAGGCGAACCGGGCCGAGCGACTGGTGGAGACCCCGGGACTGTTCGCGCTGGTTGGCCACCTGGGCAGTCGCGGCTCACTGGCAGCGGCGCCAGTCTACAATCGGGCCGAGGTAGTGCAGCTGGTCCCCACCGCGACGAGCCAATTGTTGCGCGACGTTGGGCCGTGGACCTTCACGCTCACAGCGAATGACTCGGTGGAAGGCGCGGCCCTGGGTCGCTTCGCCGCGGAATACCTCGGCGCCCGACGAGTCGCGTTGTTCTATGTGCCGGACGAATATGGGAAGGGTCTGCGAGTTGCCGCGATGCGGCAGTTGCGAGAACAGGATGTGCGAGTGGTAGACAATGTGCCGGTCGTAGCGGAGGCCGACCTGGAGGTCCTGCTCGGGTCCTCTATTCGGCGATCGCCACCGGATCTGATTCTCTGCATGTGCCCCGCGGCGCAGACCGGCAATCTTGCGCGGATTGCGAGACAGCTGCAGCCAGGCCTCAGAGTCCTCGCCGGGGACGCCGCAACCAGTCTGTCGACGTTGATCGAGGCCGGCGGTCAGGCTACCGATTCCATCTATGTCGCCACTTTCTGGGTTCCACCGGGAACCACCGACGCGGGCCGGAAGTTCACGGCGCGGTTCAAGGCCATGACCGGACGACTTCCCGAGGCGGGAGACGCACTGGTGTACGACGCGATCATGCTGCTCGCCACCGCGGCCACCAACGTCGGTACCCGGCACGAAATGATCCGACAATACCTGGAGGCGCTGGGCACCAGCCGTCCGCCATATCCCGGAGTGACCGGACCCGTCGCCTTCGGCATACATCAGACTTCCTCGGTAACCATCGCCCGGGTCCGACAGGGCGCCCTGGAACCGGTCGCCTGGCAATGACCAGCTCCGGTCCTGTCCGACGCGGCCGCCCGGCGCTCAGTCTCCGGACCATCCTGCTGCTGTTCGTCCTCGGCTTGATGCTCTATGCCGCGGCGATCACGCTGTATTTGTCGTATACCGTCACGGCACAGGCCCGGAAGTTGGGGCGCTCGGTGCAGCCGCTGGACTACCTCTTCGGCGACCTGACCGACCGGGTGCAGGGGTTGGAGAATACGACCACCGACACCTGGCGGCTTGCGATCGCCGGGAAGCCGGTCCCACCCGACACCGCTGCGGCCATCCGGGCCAGTGCGACCCGTAACGGGGGAAACACCTCAGCGGCATCCTTCGCGTCTCTCCCCCGGGGGTTTCGCACTCGGCTGGCCCAGACCGATGAAGACGTCGCGCACCTCGGAACCATGTTGCTCGAAGTGTCCGGGCCTGCTGGAGCTGGGCCGATTCGACGAGGCCCGCCAGCGCCATGTCGTGGTTGACTCCCTGCTCGCCGAGGTCCAGGGCAGACTGACGCAGTCGCGACGGGACGCGCTTCCCATCCTGATTGAGGAGGAGCGTCAGCTCTCTGCTCACGACCACGAACGCAGTGCGGGCGGTGACGATCTGGATGCTCGCCGGGCATGGTCCTGATCCCGCTGGGGCTGCTGGTTGCCTCGCGCCTCGTGGCGCAAGCCGCTGGCGGAGCTGGAGCAGGGCCTGGCCCGGGTCGCCGAAGGCGATCTCCACGTGGAGCTGGCGGTGCTGCGTGACGACGAGGTGGGACAGCTCGAAGCGGCACTTCAACGACATGACCCGGGTGCTGCGAGATCGCGCCGAGGAACAGGGCCGGTTCATGGCAGCGGGACAACTGATCGCGGGCGTCGCCCACGAAGTGAACAACCCGCTCATGGCTGTCGTGGCGATGTCGCCAGGCTCGGCTCAGCGTGGGAGATGTTACCGACGAGCAGCGCGACGAGCTGGTACAGATCAGCCGCCAGGCCCGACGGGCGGGCAAGCTGCTCTCCGGACTGCTGCGCTTCGTGCAGAATGGACGAACGTCCCGGGCGCGACGGCGGATCTCAACTCGGTGGCGCGCGATGCCATCGACCTCGTGGCGTACCAATTCGGAGTGGAAGAAATCATCCTGGAAGGAGACCTCGACCCGGGCCTGCCCGCCGCTCGAGGGGATCCGGCTCGCCTCGAGCAGGTTCTGGTCAACCTGCTGAGCAACGCGATTCACGCCCTGGCGCCACGTAGAGCCTCCCAGACGTATGCAGGTGGACACCTCAACCGACGGGGAGCAGGTCTTCCTGGCGGTGCAGGACAACGGCCGGGGAATTCCCGAGGAATTGCGGGGGCGGATCTTCCGTCCCTTCGTCGTCGACGAAAGGCAGGCAAGGGACCGGATTGGGGCTGTACCTGTCCCGCCAGATCGCCCGTGAGGCCGGGGGCGACCTCGCCGTGATGGCGCCCCGGGTGGCGGTGCTCGCTTCGTGCTCTCTTTGCCGATCGCGATCAGCGCCGAGTATCCCGCTGCCGCCGCGGCCGCCAGCTGCCTACCCCGGTTCCGGGGCAGACTCCTCTCAATGGATTGCAGCGTGCTGCTGGTTGACGACGAAGAAGCCTTGCGCCGCCCGCTCGGGAAGTACCTGAGACGGCGAGGAGCCGATGTGACCGAGGCGGGAGATGGGAAGGCCGCGCTGGCAGCGCTGCAGGTCTCGGGCGTGGACGTAATCGTGGCCGATCTTCGCATGCCCCGGATGGACGGCATGGAGATGTATTCCGCTCTCGAAGCGACGCGCCCTGACCTCGCGCGAAGATTGGTGTTCCTGTCGGGAGACCTGTCGGAGCTGTCTGCGGCGGGGCGACTGCAAATTCCGAACGATCGGATCCTGCTCAAGCCGGTGGATCTCAAGACGCTCGAGGAAGCGGTGACACGAGTCGCCCGCCTCGGCCGGGTCACGGATGTGTCGGAGGCGCCTCCCGCCGTTCCACATCCGTAACGCCCTTCACCTTCCGAATCGCCTTGATCACCTTCGCCAGGTGAGTGCGGTTGTCCACCTCGACGAAGACCGAACCGAAGACCGAGCCGTCCTTGGTGCTGAGATCGGCCGCCTTGATGTTGGTGCCCGACTGGCTGATGGCTTCCATGATGTCGGCGTAGAGGCCGCGACGGTCTTCGCCGCTCACGCCCAGCCGCACGGCGAACGCCTCTCCCTGCACTTCCCGCCAATCGATTTCCACCCGGCGTCCTTCCCCGCTCAGCATGAGCAGGTTGGGGCAATCGGCGCGATGGATGGAGATGCCGCGCCCCTGCGTCACGTAGCCGACGACGGTGTCGCCCGGCACCGGCTGGCAGCATTGGGCGTAGCGCACCATCAGACCGCTCAAACCCTGAATCTTGATGCCGGATCCGAGGCCGGATCCGGTTGATCACCCGCCCGATGACGCTGGGCTTCACTTCCTGAAAATCCTCCGCCGACGCGTCGGGATGCAGGGCGCGGAGCGCCTGCACGATGGTGACATCGCCCCGGCCGACCGCGATCTCCAGCCCCCGCCCGTCGGCCAGGCCGAGCGACTCGGCCGCCTTACCAAGCTGCTCCGATTCCGGCGCCGTCAGGCGACGGCGCTTCAGCTCACGCGCGATCTGTTCGCGGCCCAGCACGACGCTCTCTTCCTCTTCCTGGTGGCGGATCCAGGCCTTGATCTTGTGCCGCGCACGAGCGGTGCGGACGTGGGCGAGCCAGTCGCTGCTCGGCTTAGCGTTGGGGCTGGTCAGGATCTCGATGGTGTCGCCGTTACGCAGCTCCCGGTGCAAGGGCGCGATGCGACCGTTGACCTTGGCACCCTGGCAGTGGACGCCGACCTCGGTGTGCACCATGAAGGCGAAATCGATCGGTGTCGCGCCCTTGGGGAGCTGCTTCACGTCGCCCTGCGGCGTGAACACGAAGATCTCGTCCTGGTACAGGTCGATCTTCAGGAACTCGAGAAACTCTTCCGGCGTGTGGGCATCCTGCTGCAGCTCGATAAGCTGGCGGAACCAGTGGAGCTGCTGGTCCAGCTCGTTGCGACGCGCCGTCGGTCTTGTACAGCCAGTGGGCCGCGATACCGAACTCCGCCGTCCGGTGCATCTCCTGGGTCCGGATCTGAACCTCGAACAGCTGGCCGCCGGGCCCGAAGATCGTGGTGTGGAGCGACTGGTACGCGTTGGTCTTGGGGCTCGCGATGTAATCCTTGATCCGCTCCTGGATCGGGGTCCAGTTGTGATGGATGATGCCCAGCACGTGGTAGCACTCGGGGACCGTGCGCACCATCACCCGGATCGCCATCAGGTCGTAGATCTCGTCGAACGGCTTGCCCCGCTTCTTCATCTTCTGATAGATGGACCACAGGTGCTTGGGCCGCCCGGTGACCTCGAACCACTCGATGCCCGCGCGCTTGAGCTCGTATTCGAGCGGGGTCTTGAGTTTGAGGATGAGCTGCTCGCGCGCCGTCTTCTTGGCGGCGACCTGCTGCACCAGGGTCTTGTAGTCCTCGGGTTCGAGGTACTTGAAGGCCAGGTCCTCCAGCTCGGCCTTGATGCCGGCCATACCAAAGCGGTGGGCGAGCGGGGCGTAGATCTCCCGCGTCTCGGTCGCGATCCGGACCCGCTTCTCGGGCGGCAGCGGATCGAGCGTCCGCATGTTGTGGAGACGGTCGGCCAGCTTGATGATGATGACCCGCGCGTCCTTGGCGATCGACAGCAGCAGCTTGCGGTAGTTCTCCACCTGCTGCTCCGCCGAGGAGCGGAAGGTGAGGCTGGAGATCTTGGTGAGGCCGTCAACCAGTCCCGACACTTCGGGCCCGAATTCCCGGGCGATGTCTTCGGCTCGAACGTCCGCGTCTTCGACCACGTCGTGCAGCAGGGCCGCGCAGATCGAGGTGGTGTCGAGCAGCTGTTCCACCAGGGTCTTGGCGACGGCGATCGAGTGCTGAATGAAGTCCTCGCCCGACACCCGCTTCTGACCCCGATGTGCGGACGCACTGAAGCGCAGCGCCCGGTCGATCTGCTCCAGATCGAGCCGGTCGGCGTGCCGCTCCAGCAGGGCACGGAAGTCGGGGGAAATGTCAGGCAGGGTACCAGTCACAACTCGTGCTATCTCCCAGACTTAGGCAACGCCACAAAACCCCCGGACGGTGTGCCCGGGGTCGGGGGCCCTTTCGTAATCCACATGTCTATGCGAGTTCGCGCAAGGGGTGGGTGACAGTCCAGCAGGTTCAGCCCTTCGTGGCCGGGGTGAAGCCGACCCGCCGCATGAGGTCGGTAAACCGAGGGTCGTGCCGCAGTGGCTCGAAGCGCGGGTCAGTCGGGAGAAAGACCAAACCGTACGCGCGCCCCGCAAAGGCGCGTTCCAGCCACTGAAAGGCCGGATCCAGTTCACCCAGTCCAGTGTAAATGGTCGCGAGATCCACCGGCGAGACATAGGGGCGTGACTTGAGTGCTTGGATGAGCCGCTCCGCCTGATCGCGCTGACCAGCAACGGCGTAGGCGTGTCCGAGCGCCGCCAGGTAGACCGGGATCGAGTCCGTACCGGCCCATTTGATGGCGGCCTCAAACTCCCGGACCGCTTCCGGAAGTCGACCGCTTTGCTCAAAGGCCAGGCCAAGCCAGAAATGCGCCCGTGTGAAGGTCGAATCGTCCTTGAGTGCGCGCTGGGCCTGGGCGATCGCTTCCGGGTAACGGCGGGCCATGTAATACGGCCGCGCGGCTGCGGCCTGAGCGAGTAACGAAAGTGGGTTGAGTTCGAGCGCGCGCTTGGCCTCGGCGATGGCCTCGGTGTCCCGGCCCATTCCAGACAGGAGGGTGTAGTAACTGAGATGAGACATGTAGGACCGGGGATCGAGCTCGATGGCCCTTCGAAACTTCCGATCGGCCGCGGCGAAATCCCAGGTGTAGAGGTGGTCGATTCTCGCCAGATTCGAGTATGCCGGCGCAAGGGTGGAGTCGAACTTGAGTGCCTCCTCCGCAGCGGCCCGCGCCTTGGGAAACGTCTCTTCTGGCGCTTCCAGGGCATAGTACCCCAGCTCGTTGTAGCAGTTGGCGAGGCCAGTGTAGGCCAGCGCGTAGGTAGGTTCGCGGTCGATCGCCTCGCGGAAGTAACCAATTGCCTTGCGAAAGTCCGCTCCAGTGACCCGCGCCGCAGACGAGACTCCCCGAAGGTAGTCCTCATACGCCGCGGGGTCGATCTGCTTTTTTGCCGCGCTCAAACGGGAACTGTCCCGGGGAGTAAGCGACACCTGGATGGTGTCCGCCACCGAACGCACCACCGAGTCCTGAAGGATGAGGATGTCGCGGAGTAACCCGGAGTAGCTCCGGGCCCAGATCGCCTGGCTGGTTCTGGCATTGGTGATCTGCGCCGTGATCCGCACCTCGTCGCCCGCCCGTTGGAGTGAGCCAGCCAGGATCGCGTCGATAGAGACGCCGTGTTCGCGGGCGAAGTCCGCCGGCGCTCGGTCGCCGCGGCGCGGCGGCAGCTTGATCACGGTGAGCGAGGCGATCTGCGTCAGGCTCGCGATGAGCTGGTCGGTGATCCCCTGGGCCAGGTACACCTGGGTCGAGTCGCCGGTGAGGTTTTCGAGTGGGGCAACAGCCAACGAACGGATCGACCCTTCGGAAGCCGCGAGTGCCCCGCCGTGCTTCAGGCGGAAAGCTCGGACGGCAATGATCAGCCCAATCCCTACGATTCCAGAAAGCAGGGCCCACCAAATGCGCCGCCGCCAAGGGCGATCTGCCCCCGAGCGGGATATGGCGGTAGTGGTCGCAATGGTCGCCGAACCTGTGGCAGCTTGGGTCAGGGCCCCCGCGAACTCGGCCGTGGTCGCGAAACGGTCGGCGGGAGATTTGGCGAGGGCGCGGGTGATGGCCTGCTCCAACCCACCCGGAATTGTCGCGCGGACTGTGCGGAGGCTCGGTATGGGATCCACAGCGTGTCGCGCCAGGATAGATTGCCCAGTTGAGCCGTGAAACGGAGGAGTCCCGGCGAGCATCTCGTACAGCACGCACCCCAGCGCGTACTGGTCGGCCCGTCCGTCGAGAGCATCGCCGGTCGCCTGTTCGGGACTCATGTAGTACGGAGTACCCAGGGCGAGTCCTGTTTCGGTCAGTTTTTCTCCGGCCGAATCGGTCACCGCCTTCGCGATTCCGAAATCGGCTACCAGGGCATGGCCGCCGGAGAGGAGAATATTCTCGGGCTTGATGTCGCGGTGGACGACGCTGTGGGTGTGGGCGTGGTCCAGAGCCTCGGCCACCTGGCGGGCGATGGCGACGGTGTCGTCGACCGTCATCTGCCGTTCGCGCTTCAACCGGTCACGGAGCGACTCACCCTCGACATAAGGCATGACGTAGTAGAGCAGCGGCGGCATGCCGCCCTCGGCGGGAACTTCGCCGGAGTCGAGGAGCCCAAGGATATGAGGATGCTGGAGTGACGCGGCCGTACGGATTTCTCGGAGAAAACGTTCGGGACCCAGCGCCGCGCCGATCTCAGGCCGCAGTACCTTGATCGCGACCATGCGGCTGATGCTTGCCGTCTTCGGCGAGATAGACGGTCGCCATTCCCCCGCGACCCAGCTCCCGCTCCAGCCGGTATCGGTCGCCTAGAGCATGCCGCAAACGGCCCAACAGATCCACTCGCCCGCTCCTGCTGAAGGAAGGGAGCGCCCCGGACCGTCCCATTCGGAACGGCGAGTTTCAGGAAGACGTGCCTAATGTAAGCGGTGAAGCTGCGAGGGGTACGCCTACTTTGGTGGACGCTGACTACAGCAGACCAGCCGTCGCGAAGCTGAAGAACCGGTCGCCCGCCAGAATCACGTGATCGTACAGTGGCAGGTCGAGCAATCGGCCGGCCTCGACCAGTTGTTTGGTGACTGAACGGTCTTCGGGGGAAGGCGTGGGATCTCCGCTCGGATGATTGTGCACCACGATGATACCTGCGGCGGCCTCGGCGATCGCCGCGCGGAACACCTCGCGGGGATGCACCAGCGAACTGTTGAGGAGGCCTCGGGTAACGAGGACATCGCGGAGCACACGGCTCTGGCTGTCGAGAGCCAGAAGATGGAACTCTTCCACCGCCAGGTCGCGCAGCCGGGCAGCCAAGCATGCGGACGACGTCCTCGGGCTCCCGGATCCGGAGTGCGGCCGGACGGGACTCCGCCATGAGGCGGCTGGCAATTTCGAAGGCGGCGAGGAGGCGTGCGGCCTTGGCGGGACCGACTCCCGCGGCCTGCTGCAACTCGGCCGGCGGCCTTGCCGCCAGGCGGCGCAAGGATCCGCCGCTCACCTCGAGCAGCCGGCCGGATACCTCGAGCGCACCAACTCCAGGCCCTCCGGTTCCGAGAATGATGGCAAGGAGCTCAGCCGAGGTCAGCGCGCCGGCACCGAGCGACCAGAGGCGCTCGCGGGGGAGTTCGCTTGATTGGTGAATGGCGGTGTCGGACACCGCAGGAAGCTAGAGCGGAGACGCGGCGAGACGGGCTCAAGAAAACGCAACGACTACCAGAAAGCTGAAGGCTGACAGCAGCACAACCCGTCAGCCCTCATCGTCACTGATCACCAATCTGGTGTTTCAATCTTCAATCTGCAATCTTCAATCTGCAATTTCTTAGCGTCCCGCCCCGTGACACTTCTTGTACTTCTTGCCCGACCCGCAGGGACACGGATCGTTGCGACCGACCTCAGGAACCACTCCGGTGGAGGAACGCATCGGCCCAAGATTGGTTGACAGCGCTGCGCGGGCAGCGCGAGTCGGGGTCGGCGCCGCCTCCGCCCTTGGCTCGCAGGCGCGAACAGCTCGTCGGCGCCGGCTCGGCGGTTCCGGCTTGACCGGCAGCGCGCGGCGGCGGAGCGCGGGCGGCCGACGCCCACCGAACGCGCCCGGTGGGGGAGCCGGTTGCCGCGGCGGCTCGGCCGATCACCTGGATCTTGAGGAACCGCTCGGTGAACGTCGCCTGCACGTCCCGCATCAGGTCCTCGAACATCTCGAAGGCTTCCTTCTTGTACTCGACCAGCGGATCCTTCTGGCCGTAGGCGCGATACTGGATCGCGTTGCGCAGCTGGTCGAGATCGTACAGGTGGTCCTTCCACTTCTCGTCCAGCACCGCGAGCATCACGCGCCGAGAGCACCTGCATGTCCACGTCGGGCTGCCCGATGGTCTTCCCGAACTCGGTCAGGTACTCGACCTTGCGGGTCAGCGTGCGATGCGCCTCGGCTCGGGCGGCCGCGATCATGCCGTTGAGGTCGGGCGCCTTGGCCGGATCGACCAGCGTCGTCGGCCGAGACCAGGAACTGCATGGTGAGCGCGGACTGCAGGCCGGACCGGTCGAACTCCTGGGGATTCTTTGCATCGCCCAGCATGGTTGCGCACCACCCGCTCCACGCGCGGCCATCGACCATGCGGGTCGCTTCGGCCTTGAGCTGCTCTCCCCGCTCCAGCGCGAACAAGCCGTCAGCGAGTAGACCACCTCGCGCTGCTGGTTCATGACGTCGTCGTACTCGAGCAGCCGTTTCCGGGCCTGGAAGTTCTGCAGCTCCACCCGCTTCTGGGCCTGGCTGATGGCGCCGGTGACCCAGGGATGGGAGATGACCTCGCCCTCCTCTGCGCCGCCCTTGTCCATCCAGCGGGCGATGCGGTCGGAGCCGAACAGCCGCATGAGGTCGTCTTCCAGCGAGAGGAAGAAGATCGAGCGGCCCGGATCGCCCTGACGGCCCGAACGGCCTCTCAGCTGGCGGTCGATACGCCGGGACTCGTGACGCTCGGTGCCGATGATCTGCAGTCCGGCGGGACTGGTGGTGAGGTCGAGGTCGGCGCCCGAGTTTGATGTCGGTGCCGCGGCCGGCCATGTTGGTCGCGATCGTGATGGCACCCTTCTGCCCCGCACCGGCCACGATCTCGGCTTCCCGCTGGTGATACTTGGCGTTCAGCACCTCGTGCTTGAGACCCGCGCCGCTTGAGCTGGCGGGACAGCGTCTCGGATACCTCGACCGTCACGGTACCGATCAGTATCGGCAGGCCGAGATTGTGCAGCCGTTCGACCTCATCGAGGATCGAGTTGTTCTTCTCGCGGCGGGTCTTGTAGATGTGGTCCTGCTCGTCGTCGCCGCCGGACCGGCTTGTTGGTCGGGATGACCGAGACCTCGAGCCCGTAGATCGTGAAGAACTCGGTCTCCTCGGTCTCGGCCGTGCCGGTCATGCCCGCCAGCTTGTCGTACATCCGGAAGTAGTTCTGGATCGTGATGGTCGCGAGCGTCTGGGTCTCGCCCTTCACCTGCACGCCTTCCTTCGCCTCCACCGCCTGGTGCAGGCCATCGGCCCAGCGCCGGCCTGCCATGATGCGGCCGGTGAACTCGTCCACGATCATCACCTGGCCGTCCTGCACCAGATAATCCACTTCCTTCTCATAGAGCGCGTGGGCCTGCAGCAGCTTGTGGATGATGTGCAGCTTCTCGCTCTTGAGCGCGTAGTCGCCTTCGACCTGCGCGCCGCTTGGCCACCCGTTCGGCCGGCGTCAGAGCCGGATCGTGATCGACCCGATGAATTTCCTCCGAGATGTCCGGGACGATGAAGAGCCCGGGATCGTTGGGCGACATCGCGGTGGCACCCTGATCGGTCAGGTGCACCGCATGGCCCTTCTCGTCGAGCACGAAATACAGCGCGTCCTCCAGATCCCGCATGCGTCTGCTGCTTGGTGGGCAGCTTGCGATCGGCGATGTGATCCAGCTCGACCCGCTGCACCGCCTGCTTGATGCCCGTGCTCGTTCAGCATCTTGAGCAGCTTCTTGTTCTTCGGCATGCCGAGCCGGGCCAGGTACAGCTTGATGGCGGCCTCGTCCTGCCGTTTGGGATCCTCCAGCAGCCGCTCGGCCTCGGCCAGCAGGTTGCTCACCACGCCGGACTGCTTGCGCACCACCTCGGTCACCTGCCGGTTGAACTGCGCCGTACTTCTCGTCGCTTCTCGTTGCCCACGGGCCCCGAGATGATCAGAGGAGTCCGGGCTTCGTCGATGAGGATCGAGTCGACCTCATCGATGATGGCATAGGCGTGCTCGCGCTGGACCCGGTGGTCCAGGCCGAACACCATGTTGTCGCGCAGGTAGTCGAACCCGAACTCGTTGTTGGTGCCGTAGGTGATGTCGGCCTGGTAGGCGGCCCGGCGTTCGGGCGAGGACGGCTCGGTATCGTCCAGGCACGCGACCGTGAGGCCCAGGTACTTGAAGACGTGTCCCATCCACTGGGAGTCGCGGCGGGCCAGGTAGTTGTTGACGGTGACCAGGTGCGCGCCCGCGACCGGCCAGCGCGTTGAGATAGAGCGGCAGAGTCGCCACCAGCGTCTTGCCTTCGCCGGTGGCCATTTCGGCGATCTTGCCCTGGTGCAGCACGATACCGCCGATCAGCTGGACGTCGTACGGCACCATGTCCCAGGTGAGCTCCCGGCCGGTCACCATGACCTTGGTGCCGAGCAGCCGGCGGCAGGCTTCGCGCACGGTGGCGAAGGCCTCGGGCAGCAGGTCGTCGAGACCAGCCTTGAGCTCCTTCTTGTAGCGGATTTCGAGCTGGTGGAAGCGATCGTCGAGCCGGTCCCGCTCTTCCGGGTCGGCGCAGTCGTGGCGCTTGCTGCCGGACCTGATCCAGCTCGGCCTTGATCGAGCGCGAGCCGCTCGGCGAGGATGCCCGGAACCTCGGCGGTCTGGGCCCGCAGCTCGTCGTCCGACAAGTCCTTGACCCGCGCCTCGTGGTGTTTGATGGCGTCGACGATGCGGCCGGATCTTCTTGACGTCGCGGTCGTACCGGGTGCCGAAGACCGCGGTAGCGAGTTTCTTAAGCATCCTTCAAATATAACCCCTGCGCCAAGATACACTCTGCCACCGGGTCTGGCACCCAATATCGGATCGACTGGTCGCCGGGCCACCCGCCGGCGGATTTCGGTGGCCGAAATATCCATCCGGGGCACCCGTTACCACCTGGTGACTCCGGGCAGGATCCGGGAGCTCAACCCCGGGCCGGGCGAAGGCGACGACCTGGGCCAGAGTCGGGATCAGCGCTCCCTCCCGCCACTTGGCCAGCTCGCGCGCCGCATCGGCGCCGACCAGGAGCGCGAAGCGCTTCCCCGGCTCCCGGGCCGGCAGCGGCCCGAAGGGTGTCGACGGTGTAGGAAGATCCCCCCGCGATCCAGCTCATGCGGTTTCCAGTCTGAAGCGCGGATACTCCGGCGATGGCCAGCCCGACCATCCGAGCCCTCAACTCGGGCGGAGCCGAGTGACGCCCCAGCTTGAAGGGCTGTTCGAAGGCGGGAACGAAGCGCAGCTCTTCGAGATCGAGCGCCTCGAGCACCGCCTGGGCCACGATGCAGGTGGCCGTGATGAATGGGATCGAAGGAGCCGCCGAACAGGCCGATCATTGCGCCGGCGGACACACCTCATCGGTCGTGGGGCGCGCCGGGATGGAAGCGACGGAGATAGCCGCAGGTCTCCGCCGCATCCTCGGCGTAGCCCGAGCTTGTTGTAGACCTCGACGAGCTTGATCAGCGCCTCCGGAGCAACCGAAGTACGGGGATAGGTCGCGACCAGATCCCGCAGGTAGAGAACCGCCGAGTCGTAGGCCTTGAGCCGCAGATAGAACATCGCCGACTTGTACTCCTTCGTGGCGAAGCTCTCCTCCAGATCCGCGATGCGTTGCTTGGCCGCGGGCGGCTGCGGGGCTGTCGGGGTACCGATTGAGCAGCTCCTGATAGGTGGCCAGCGCGCTCTGCCCGTAGGAGGGATCCAGCTCCGGCCGGCGCCAGAGATCCGCGAAGGCGTCGCCGGCGCGGAGCAGCGCCTCAGGAGCAAGCGGGTTGTTCGGCGTGTCATCCGAAACCCGGCGGAATTCCCGGGTGGCCTGCAGCTGGCTCTTCTGGGCGAAGTAGCATTCGGCCAGCCGGAAGCGGGCCTCGACGGCCAGGCTGTCTCCCGGCGGGCAACTCGAGAGTGAGTCGTTCCAGCTTGTCTGCCGCGTCGCCCCATTTCCCCGAGGTGATAGTCCCGCATGGCGCTCGGCTTGCCAGCAGCTTGGAATCTCTTCCGGCCGAGGCAGCCAATTCGTCACGGGTTGACGGGTTGAAATCGGATCGACTTGCGGCCGCCGCAGCCGTAGAGCGAGGAGAGCCGATGCGAGCTGAACAACTGTAGGCGCATGAAAGGCAGTGTCAGGGCGCCTTGGCATTGGCCGCATTGCCCAGAGCGGCGAGCCGCTGTCGCGCCAGGACGCTGATGGAGTCGGATTCCGGATCGGTCGATCGCGTCCTGATAGGCGATCGCCGCACCGAGGATGTCTCCGAGTTTGATACGCGCGTCGCCCAGGCCAACCAGGGCCCGGCGCCCCGGTCATGAGCCGCAGCTGAACCCTGCCGCCTTGCCGAACCAGCGCGCCGCGACCTCGCGCTCTGATCGACCGTCAGCGCCTCCTGCCCGAGCTGAATCGCGCAGAGCCCATAGCCGCTCGAGCGGCGCGGCGCCGGAGTCGCCGGGTCCCGGGTGCGGCGGAGGACGGTCTCATACGCGCCGGCGGCGGCCTCGCAGGCCGTGGTCTCGCGAGAGGCGGCGGCGTAGAGCACCAGGAGCGAGTCGGCGGTCGCTGCGTCGGGGCGCGGCCGCGAGCACGGCCGGAGCCATCGCCATCGTCTCCTCGGCGAAGAGCTTGCCGCTCCGGTCGAGGCCCAGGGTGTAGCGCGGCAGGAGCCGCTGCGGGGCACACCGCGCAGGGTCACCACCGCGAGTTGTAGCGCCGATCCGTCTCCGGCGCGTTCGGCTGCCTTGGCGACCAGCTCGAGCCCGGTCGCGGCTTCGTCGGTCCGCGAATCGATCCTGCGAAGCGAGCTGACGATACGCCTCGGCGGCCTCCCGGATTTCGCCGGCCTTGCAGGGCCGCGGCGCCGAGCTTGGCGGAAAGCCGCGCATTCTGGCTTGAGCTTGGCCGCGGCCTGATACTCCTGGCAGAGCGGTCTGGTACTCGGCCCGGCCGTACGCGGCATCCGCCAGCCGTTCGTGATCGGCTGCCCGGCCACTCGACAAGCGGTCGAGCAGCAGCACGAGTCAAAGATGTTTCACTCCGCTGTTCCGCTCCAGCATGGCGAGGTAGGCTTCGACCCGCGCATTCTTGGGACGCTCCAGGAGACATTCCCGCCACACCTGCTCCGCGCCGGCCACGTCGCCCGACAGATACCGGGCCAGGCCGAGCGAAGCCAGCGCGTCCAGAAAGTTGGGACGGTCCTGCACCACCCGCTCGAGTTCCTCGCGAGCCGCCAGCGCGTCGCCCGACTCGAGGAGCGTCCGGGCGAGCCGGTAGCGGATGTCGGCGAAGCCCGGCCCCAGCTCCACGGCCCGGTAGTACTGCTCGATGGCCTGCTCGATCGCGCCCGATTCCGCATAGGCCGAGGCCAGCAGGGCGTGATGGTTGGCGAGATTGGCCGCGACGTGCGAGGGGAAGCCGGAGGAGTGACGGACGTTGTGGGCCGCGGCGGTCCGGAAGGCCTCGGTCGCCTCCTCGGTCCGGCCCATGTCGTTGAGCAGGATTCCGCGATGGATGTGGGCTTCGATGTAGCGCGGATTCAGCTCCAGAGCCCGCTCGAAATGGGCCAGGGCCCGCTGGGCTGACCCAGCAGCGCGAAGGAGAGCCCGAGCAGGTGGTGAGCGTCGGCGAACTGCTTGCCGCCGTTGACCACGATCCTCCAGCAGATGGATGGCGCCGTAGTAATCCTGAAGCGCGAAGCGCTCCCGCGCCTGGTTGATCAGCGGTTCGTCACTGACGCGCATAAGTCTCCTTACTGACGCGCATAGGTCTCCTCGAACCAGGCCAGGAACTGACGAATTCCCTCGCGGAACGTGGTGCGGGGCCAGAACCCAGCATCCGTTCGGACTTCGTGAGATCGGCGAACGTATGCAGCACGTCCCCCGGTTGTCGAGGTGCCCACTGAATCTGCGGGATCACACCCATCGCCTCGGCGAGCTCGTCGACCATCGTCTTGAGTGGAACCGGCTCACGGCTGCCCAGATTGAAGATCTCCATCCCCACCGGCGCCTTGGCGGTCCAGTCGATCGCGGCGAGTCACCCCGGCAACGATGTCTGCCACGTAGGTGTAGTCGCGGGACTCGGAGCCGTCGCCGAACAGGGTGATGGGCTCCCCCTTGGCGAAGCGGTGGGCAAAGGAGTGAATCGCCAGGTCGGGGCGCTGCCGGGGACCATAGACGGTGAAGAACCGCAGTGCTGCCGCCTTCAGATTTCGCATGCGGCGCGAAGGAGTTGAGCAGGATTTCCCCCGCCCGCTTGGTCGCACCGTAAGGAGAGATCGCGCCCACCGCGGGAACGTCCTCCCGGAACGGCGGCGGGGTATCGTTGCCGTAGACCGAGGATGAAGAGCCGAACACGAAACGGCTCACCCCCGCCCCCCTCGCGGCGTCCACCACCGACTGAGTACCCAGCAGGTTGGCTCGCACGTAATCGAGCGGTGCGGCGAGCGACGGCCGCACACCGGCCTTGGCGGCCAGGTGCACAACCACCGTGTCGGGCGTCAGCAGACCCTGCAGAGCGGCCCGATCCAGCAGGTCCAATTCCTCGAAGGTGAATCCCTTCTGATCCTGCAGCCCCTCGAGGTTCCGCTCTTTGACTCGGCCGGGGATAGAACGGATCGAAGTTATCGATGCCGACAACCTCGTCGCCCCGAGCGATGAGCGCTTCCGAGAGGTGTGAGCCGATGAATCCGGCCGCCCCCGTAACCAGGATCGCGCGTCATGCGGCGAGGAGGCCGCGGAAGTACGCGATGGTCTTCACCAGCCCTTCCTCGAGCGGGACCTCGGGCTCCCAGCCGAGGACACTGCGGGCAATAGTGAGATCGGGCTGCCGCACCTTGGGGTCATCCTCCGGCAGCGGGCGGCGATCGATCTTCGAGCTCGATCCGGTGAGCCGCAGCACCGCCTCCGCCAGCTGCTGCACGGTGAACTCTCCGGGATTGCCGATGTTGGTCGGATCGGTCCGGTCGCGCTGCCGAAGAGCCGGTAGATTCCGTCGATGAGATCCGACACATAGCAGAACGAGCGGGTCTGTGAGCCGTCGCCGTAGACGGTGAGCGGCTCGCCGCGCAGCGCCTGCACGATGAAGTTCGACACCACCCGGCCGTCGCCCGGCCGCATCCGCGGGCCGTAGGTGTTGAAGATCCGAACGATCCGGGTGTCGACGTCGTGATAGCGGTGATAGGCCATCGTCATGGCCTCGGCGAACCGCTTGGCCTCGTCGTAGACCCCCCGCGGCCCGACCGGATTCACATGGCCCCAGTAGCTCTCGGGCTGGGGATGCACCTGGGGATCGCCGTAGACCTCGGAGGTCGAGGCGAGGAGAGAATCGGGCGCCCTTGGCCTTGGCGAGACCGAGCGCGTTGTGGGTGCCGAGCGAGCCGACCTTGAGGGTCTGGATCGGGAGCTCGAGGTAGTCGATCGGGCTGGCCGGCGAGGCGAAGTGCAGGACGCCGTCGAGCGGCCCGTCGACTGCGATGAACTTGGTGACGTCGTGCTCGACGAAGCTCGAACCGCGGGCTGCCGATTCCAGGTGGGCGATGTTGTCGCGCGACCCGGTGATGAAGTTGTCCATCCCCACGACCTCGTGGCCCTCGGCCAGGAACCGGTCGGAGAGATGCGAGCCGAGGAAGCCGGCGGCGCCGGTGATCAGGACTCTCATGGGCGCGCGCCGTCCGATGCCGTGATGCTCGAAGCCCAGCGCCCGCATGCGCTCGGGATCGAACAGGTTGCGTCCCGTCGATGATGAGCGGGCGGCGGAGCAGACCCTTCAAGCGGTCGAAGTCGGGGTTCCGGTACACCAGCCACTCGGTCACGATCACCAGCGCGTCGGCGCCCTCGACCGCATGGTACGGATCGGGCGCATAGATGATGCGGTCGCCGAAGAGCGCGTGCGCGGTCTCCATCGCCTTCGGATCGTGGGCCTGGACCTGGGCCCCGCGCGCCGAGCAGTCCCTCGATCAGCGGAATCGACGGGCTCTCCCGCATGTCGTCGGTCTCGGCCTTGAAGGCGAGACCCCAGACCCCGACGGTCCGTGCCCGAGAGAGCCGCCGAACGCCTCGAGCGTCTTCCGCAGCAGCACCTGCTTCTGCCGGTCGTTCACCGCTCTCGGTCGCGGTCGAGCAGATCGAACTGGCAGCCCGATCTCCTTGCCCGGAGTGGATCAGCGCCTTCACGTCCTTGGGGAAGCAGGAACCGCCGTAGCCGGGGCCCGGGAACAGGAACGCCTGGCCGATCCGGCGGTCGGTGCCGATAC
Source organism: uncultured Gemmatimonadales bacterium (assembly GCA_963833365.1). Taxonomy (GTDB): domain Bacteria; phylum Gemmatimonadota; class Gemmatimonadetes; order Gemmatimonadales; family GWC2-71-9; genus DATBGE01. Next base: position 626,412 of record CAWHXS010000001.1, on the reverse strand, counting down.
CCTGCCGGACATCACTGCACGTCGGCGCCGACCCGTCTCGCAGAACTCGGCGATCTGGTTCATGAACGAGATCCGGGTGGCCAGCATGGCGTTGGCAGCGTACTTGGTGACCTCGGCGGAGGGAATGTCCATGAAGAGCATCGGATTCCCGGTGCGCACGAACGGGCGCGTAAAGCTCCGCCATGACCTCGCGAGACTTCCTCGGCGTCCACGCCCACCACGATCCGGTCGGGCTTCATGAAGTCGTCGATCGCGGCGCCTTCCTTCAGGAACTCGGGGTTGGAGCAGACCCAGAACGGCTGTCTTGGTCTCCGCCTTGCACCGCCGCACGCACCCTCTCGGCGGTGCCCACCGGGTACCGTCGACTTGGTGACCACCACCTTGGATCCGTTCATGTGGCGGCCGATGGTACGGGCGACCGCGAGCACGTGCTGCAGGTCGGCGGAGCCGTCCTCGTCGGGCGGCGTGCCGACCGCGATGAACACCACCTGCGCTCCTTCGACCGCGGCGCCGACATCGGTCGTGAAGCGCAGCCGCTCCTCGACCTGATTGCGGCGGACCATCTCCTCGAGGCCCGGCTCGTAGATCGGAATGTCGTTGGCCTTGAGCCGCTCGACCTTCCGCGCGTCGATGTCGGCGCAGACCACATCGTTGCCGGTCTCGGCGAGACAGGCACCGGTAACCAGTCCGACGTATCCCGGTACCGATGACCGCTATGTGCACCTGGTGTGCTCCGATTCAGGCGCGACCGGGGGAGACGGGGGCGCCTCCCTGGGCCAGCGAACGGGTCGCGGCGTCGAGCACCCGCACGACGCGCACTCCGTCGGCGTGATCGGCCCGGCGCTTTTTCCTCGCCTCGGACCACCCGGAGGAAATGCTGGAACTGCACGGTCAGCGGCTCCACGTTCGGCAGCCGGGGAATGAAGATGTCTCCCTCGCGAATCGTGAGGCTTTCGCCGTAAGAGCGATACTCCGGGCGGCCGGTTCACACCCTTGTCATAGATCCGTGAGCTTCTCGCGCGGCTGCATATCGTCGAACACAGCCATCTGCCGAGAGCCCACCACGGTGAGGCTGACGCACCTTGTGCGGGTCGAGCCAGGACATCTGCACATGGGCCATCACGCCGGAGGCGAAGGTCATGTTGAGGAAAACGACGTCTTCGATGCCCTGCTGGAGGTAGGAGCTTGCCCTGAGCGCTCACCGGGTCACCGGCATCTCGCCCGAGCAGGAACAGGGCGACGGAGACGTCGTGAGGCCCGAAGCTCCACAACGCATTTTCGTCCGGCCGGATCTGTCCCAGGTTGACCCGCTGGGAATAGAGATAGAACAGAGTCGCCCAACTCCTGCTTTTCCAGCATCCCCGCAACCGCTCGACCACCGGGTGGTACTCGAGCAGATGGCCCACCAGGATCGGGACATTGCGCTTCTCCGGCATTTTCCGCCAGCCGCTCGGCGTCCGCCACGGTCAGGGCAAATGGCTTCTCGATCAGCGCGGGAATACCGGCCTCGATCGCCATGTGTGCCCAGCTCGGCGTGGCTCGTTGCCGGCGTCGCGATGATGACGGCTTCCACCTTCTCCAACAGCCGGCGGGCGAGTCGGTGATCGTGGTGCCGGGATACTGCTGCATGAGGCTGATCGCGCGCCTCGGGGTTCGTCTCACACACCGCGACCAGCTCCGCCTCGGCGAAGAAGCCGACGCGGTACGGACGTGGTTGTCTTCCCCAGGCGCCCGCGCCGATGACGCCGACCTTGAGCCGGTTCAACTGTAGAATCCCTTCACCGCCTGCGACGACCGCCTCGCGCTGGGCCGCGCTCAGCTCCGGATAGATCGGGAGAGAAATCACCGTCGTTGGTGACCGCCTCGGTGGCCGGGAGCCGGCCGTCGGCATAACCCAGGTATCCGAAGCAGGGCTGCAGATGGAGCGGGGCGGGATAGTAGACGGCGCAGCCGATTCCCTTCTCCTTGAGGTGCGCGAGCAGCTCGTCGCGCCGCTCGACCCGAAGCGTGTACTGGTGGAAGATGTGCTCGTTGGCGGAATCGGTCCTGGGGGCGCAGACCTCGGGCATGCCCGCGCAGGCCTGGTTGTAGAAGGCGGCGTGATGCCGGCGTGCCTCGACTCCAGGCCGCGAGATGGGGCAGCTTCGCGAGCAGGATCGCAGCCTGAAGAGTGTCGAGCCGGCTGTTGGTGCCGACTTCCTCGTGATGGTACTGCTTGGCGCCGCCGTGCAGCCGGAGCTTCCTGAGCCTGGCGGCGAGGGCGTCATCCTGGGTGACGATCATTCCACCGTCTCCCCAGGCCGCCAAGATTCTTGCTCGGGAAGAAGGAGAAGCCGGTCGCTGTGCCGAGCTCTCCGGCCATCCGCCAGGTCCCGCCGATTCGGCGCCTCGGGCGCCGATGGCCTGGGCCGCGTCTTCGATGACCGCCAGTCCGTGCTTCTGCGCGATCGGGAGAATGGCCTCCATCGGGGCCATCTGGCCGAACAGGTGCACGACCACGATCGCCTTCGTGCGCAGGCGTGATCGCCGCCTCGATCGCCGAAGGCAGAATGTTGAAGGTGTCCGGATCGATGTCCACGAACACCGGCTTGCCGCCGGTATTGTGGATGGTTCCCGCCGTGGCGAAGAAAGTGAAGGCCGTGGTGATGACCTCGTCGCCGGAGCTGCAGATTCAGCGCCTTGAGCGGCAAGAGCAGCGCGTCGGTGCCGCTGGCGCAGGCAATACCGTGCTTGGCAGCCGAGAGCTTCGCGACAGCAGCTTCGAGCTCGGCGTATTTCGCTGCCCATGATGAAGGCCTGGCGTTCGATCACCGCCATCATCCGGGGCAGGACTTCTTCCCTGATGGAGTGATACTGGGCCACGAGGTCTAACAGCGGAACGTTCACTCCATCCTCATCGAAAAAGGGGGCAAAAAAGGGGACCGAAAGCGGCGGAAAGCTAGCCCGCGCTACGGGGAGAATCAATCATTTCGAGCAGCCCTTGACGCTCGCGATAACCCGTCCCACAACTCGGGCAAAGCGCCGAGCCGTCCTTGACTGCCAGGCGGTTCCCGCACTGGCACATCCACCCCACCCGACGGGCCGGAACTCCCACCATCAGGGCGAAAGCGGGCACGTCACTGGTGACCACGGCTCCGGCGCCGATGAAGCAGTATTCGCCAAGCGTTGTGCCGCAAACGATCGTCGCGTTGGCACCGATCGAGGCGCCGCGGCGGACCAGCGTTTCGCGATACTCATTTTTCCGCGAGACGTGGCTCCGCGGATTGGTCACGTTGGTAAAGACACAGCTGGGCCCGCAGAAGACGTCGTCCTCCAGCACGACGCCCTCGTAAATCGAGACGTTGTTCTGCACCTTCACATTGTTCCCGATCCGGGTGCCGGGCATGACCACGACATTCTGCCCCAGGTTGCACCGCTCGCCGATCACCGCACCGGGCATCACGTGGCAGAAATGCCAGATCTTGGTGCCCTTGCCGACCACTGCACCGGCGTCGAGGTAACTGGATTCGTGCACGAAAAAGTCGGACATCAATTGTTCCTGTTTGGATTGAACAACCGTTTTCCAATTACCAATTGCCCATTACCAATTTGCAATTGACTAAGGCTCCGTACTGACCGAACCATCACCTCCCACCAGCTTCACCTCCAGCTCCAGCTCCACCCCAAAACGGTCGCGAACGGTTCGCCGCACCTGGCCGATCACCTCCCGGACCTGACGCGCCGTCGCACCGCCGGTATTGACGATGTAGTTCGCGTGCATCGGCGAGACTTGGGCTGCGCCGATGGAAAACCCCTTGAGCCCCGCCGCGTCTACCAGCTGTCCCGCGGTGCGAAGGTTCGGTGCCACCGGCGCAGCCGGATTGGTGAATACACTTCCGCAGCAGGGCCGGTTGAACGGGGTGCCTTCCTGCCGCCAGCGAAAGAGGTCGTTCACCTCTTCGGTGAGACGCGCCGCGGTCTCGGGCTGCAAACGCACCCGAGTCTCGATCACGATCGTTCCGGCGAGGCCGCTCCGCCGGTAGGAGAAGGGGATCTCGTCGCGACTCCGCTCCCGCACCGCACCATCCCAGTCCACCACGGTCACCGTTTCAATTACATCGGCCCATTCGGCGCCGTGGCAGCCCGCATTCATGAAGACGCCGCCGCCCACGCTACCGGGGACACCAACCATCTTGTGAAGGCCGCTCCAGCCCGATTCGGCGGTACGTCTTGCGGCGATCGGCGCGGGGAGACCGGCTCCGATCGTCCAACGGTCGCCGTCCGGCTTGATGGCGTCGAGTCCCTTGCCCAGGCGAATCACCAGGGCATCGAGGCCTTCGTCGGGGAGCAGGACATTGGATCCCAGGCCAAGCGCGAACCAGGCGACGCCTCTGCCGGTTGCGAGGCTGACCGCGCGCTCGATGTCTTCCACGGACTTGGGGAACAGCATCGTCGCCGGCCCGCCGATCCGGTAGGTCGAATACCGGCTCAACGGCTCGGCTTCACGGACTTCCCCACTTACCGCGGCACGCAGGTCGGTCAGGAAGGTTGTTGCCCGCGCACTCACCCCGCTGTCTCCTGCAGTACGTCACGACCGAGGAGATGCCACTCCTGAAGGGACCGGACCTCACCGACCCGGCTCTTCAACGCGATGATCGCATCGCAAGCCGCGGCGGCAGCCGACAGCGTGGTCGTATAAGGAACCCGGTGCTGCAGCGCCGCTGCCCGGATCTGGTAGTCGTCCTGTTGGGTCAGCTTGCCCAGCGGAGTGTTGATCAGGAGCTGGATTTGTCCCGAGAGGAGCAGGTCGATGGCGTTGGGGCGACCCTCGTACACCTTGAGTACCCGTTCCGCCGGAATGCCGCGTACCCGGAGATGACGCGCCGTGCCCTCCGTCGCCAGGATCCGGAAGCCCATTTCGTGGAAGCGGCGTGCGATCGGTACGACGTTGCCCTTGTCGTGGTCATTCACCGTGACGAAGACCGCGCCACTCTGCGGGAGTGCGCCGTCCGCCGCATGCTGCGCCTTCGCGAAGGCCATCCCGAAGGAATCGGCGATGCCCATGACCTCGCCGGTCGAGCGCATCTCGGGTCCCAGGATGAGGTCAACGCCCTGCAGTTTGTTGAAGGGGAAGACCGCTTCCTTGACCGCGACGTAAGGCTGGACCACGTCGTCCTTCAGGCCGAGTTCGTCGAGGGTCTTCCCCACCATGACCGCGGCCGCGAGGCTGGCCAGTGAAACGCCGGTCGTCTTCGACACGAAGGGAACGGTCCGCGACGCGCGGGGATTCACCTCGAGCACGTACACGACATCGTTCTTGATGGCGTACTGCACGTTGATCAGCCCTACCACTCCGATCTTCTCGGCGAAGGCGCGGGTATGCTTCCGCATCTGTTCCACCTGCGCCTCGGAGATGAGATACGGCGGCAGGACACACGCCGAGTCGCCCGAGTGGATGCCGGCATCCTCGATGTGCTGCATGACCCCGCCGATCACGGTGCGGGTACCGTCGCAGATGGCGTCCACGTCCGCCTCGAACGCATCCTCGAGGAAGGAGTCGATGAGCACGGGGTGGCCCGGCGCCACCCGCACCGCGCGGCCGAAGTAGTCGCGCAGCGAAGGCTCGTCGTAGACGATCTGCATGCCCCGGCCGCCGAGCACATAGGATGGACGAACCAGTACGGGGTAGCCGACCTGCTCCGCCACCGCGACAGCCTCATCCACCGACAGAGCCGTGCCAGCGTTGGGTTGGGTGACCCCCAGCTCCCGCGCGAGAGCCTCGAACCGGCGACGATCCTCGGCCAGATCAATCGCGTCCGGAGAAGTTCCAAGGATCTTTGCGCCTGCCGCTTCGAGTCCACGCGCCAGCTTCAACGGAGTCTGGCCTCCGAGCTGAACCACGACGCCGATCGGCTTCTCGGCGTGCACGATCTCGAGCACGTCCTCCAGCGTCAGCGGCTCGAAGTACAGCGTGTCGGAGATGTCGTAATCGGTCGAGACCGTCTCGGGATTGGAGTTCACCATCACCGTGCGGTAACCCATCTCCCGGAAGGCGAGAGTCGCGCGCACGCAGCAGTAGTCGAACTCGACTCCCTGACCGATTCGGTTGGGACCGCTTCCCAGGATTACGATGGTGCGGTCGCCACCGGCCTTGACCTCAGTCTCCTCGTCATAAGAGGAGTACAGGTAGGGCGTCGAAGAGGGGAACTCGCCGGCGCAGGTGTCTACCGTCTTGTACGCCGGCCGGATGCCGAGGCGATGCCGCAGGTCGCGGATCTCGGCCTCCTGGCGACCGCGCAGGTCGGCCAGCTGGCGATCGGAAAATCCCATGCGCTTCATCCTGCGGAGCTGGTCCTTCTGGCCGCGCTCGTCGCCCGGCTTCTTGTCGGTCCATTCGCGCTCGGCTTCAACCAGATCGCTCATCTGGCCCACGAACCAGGGATCGATCCCGCTCCGTTCCGCGATCTCCGCCGACGGGATGCCCATCTGCAGCGCGCGCTTTACCTGGTAGATGCGCTCCGGTGTCGGAGTACGAATTGCCGCCTTTACCGCCTCCGGACTCAAATCGGTGAGCCGGTCATCGGAAGGATCGCGTCCGAGCACCCAGCCGGTACGATCGGCTTCGAGGGCGCGGAACCCCTTCTGAAAGGCTTCCTTGAACGTGCGCCCGATCGCCATGGCCTCGCCGACCGACTTCATCTGCGTGTTGAGCCGGGGATCGGCCTCGGGGAATTTCTCGAAGGCGAAGCGGGGGACCTTCACCACCACGTAGTCGAGCACCGGCTCGAAGGAGGCGGGTGTCGTCCGGGTGATGTCATTCGGCAGCTCATCGAGTCGATACCCGACAGCCACCTTGGCGCCGATGCGCGCGATGGGGAATCCGGTCGCCTTCGAGGCGAGGGCCGAAGAGCGGGAGACGCGGGGATTCATCTCGATGACCAGCTGCTCACCGGTCGCAGGATCCACCGCGAACTGGATGTTGCAGCCACCGGCCGCGACGCCGACTTCGCGAATGATGCGGATCGACGCGTCGCGCATGACCTGGTATTCCCGGTCGGTGAGCGTCATGGCCGGTGCTACGGTGATCGAATCGCCGGTGTGGACACCCATCGGGTCCAGGTTTTCGATCGAGCAGACGATCACCACGTTGTCCGCTCCGTCCCGCATCACCTCGAGCTCGAATTCCTTCCAGCCGATGATGCTGCGCTCGATCAGCACCGAACCCACCGGCGACAGCTCGAGGCCCCGCCCGACGATCTCTTCGAACTCGTCGCGGTTGTAGGCGATCCCGCCGCCGGTCCCGCCCAGCGTGAAGGAAGGACGAATGATCGCGGGGTAGCCGGTATCGTCTACTGCCTCGAGCGCGGCCTCGATGCTGCGCACGGTGCGGCCTCGCGGGGTCGCCAGGCCAATCCGCTGCATCGCCTGGGCGAATTCCTGACGGTCCTCAGCGATCCGGATGGCCCGTTCGTTGGCGCCGATCAGCTCGACGTTGAAGCGCGCCAGGGTGCCGTCCTTGTGCAGCGCCATCGCGACGTTGAGCGCCGTCTGCCCGCCCATCGTAGGCAAGAGAGCATCCGGCCGCTCCCGCTCGATGACCTTGGCCACCCATTCCGGCGTCACCGGCTCGATGTAGGTCCGGTCGGCGATCTCCGGATCGGTCATGATCGTGGCCGGATTGGAGTTCACCAGGATCACCCGGTATCCCTCTTCCCGCAGCGCGCGAACTGCCTGGGTTCCGGAATAGTCGAACTCGGCCCCCTGGCCGATTACGATCGGTCCGGATCCCAGCAGAAGAATCGAGCTGATGTCAGTCCGTTTGGGCATTCACGAGGTCTTTCAATGTCTGCTCGAGAGCAATGCGCGGCTGCCAGCCGGTCGCCTTGCGGAGTCGCGTTGCGTCACCAACCAGGTGCGGAATGTCGGAGGGCCGGGTAAGCTCGGCATCAACCTCAGGCATCGCACGAATCCCTTCCAGTTCGGCCAACTTCTTGAAGATCTCGGCTAGCGAGATGCCGAGACCGCCCGCCACATTGTAGATCTCTCCCGCCTTGCCGCGAGTGAGAAGGGCGAGGTACGCCTCGACCACGTCCCGCACATCGAGAAAGTCCCGCACCGGTTCCAGATTGCCGGTCTTCACCACCGGCGCATTCAGCCGCCCGGCAGCCCGGATCCGCTGCGCGAAGGCCGGAACCACGTAGCGTTGGCTCTGACCCGGCCCGGTATGAGGGAATGCCCGAGCGATGATAACCCGTAGTCCGGTGCGACGGTGTACCTCTAGCGCTGCCCCTTCGGCGCCCAGCTTGCTCGCCGCATAGGGAGAACAAGGTGCGGGGAGATCGGACTCGGTCCTCGGACGCCCACCGCCTTCGGCGCCGTACACCTCACCGGTCGACACCACGAGCAGCAGCGGGTTACTCCCGGTGCGGCCGCGCGCGATGCCCATGGCCTCGGCCAGCCGCGCCGTTCCCGCCGCGTTCACCTCCCACGCTAGACCGGGATCCCTTCTCGCATCCGCGCCCGAAGCGAGTGCCGCGAGGTGAATCACCGCGTCGGGTGCCGTCGAGATCGCCGAATTCACCGCGGCCTGATCACGCAGGTCGAAGGGAAGCCAGCGTACCCTACGCCGGTCGGTCTCGGAAATCGAGACCGGGGGAGTCGCGACGGGATACAGGGCCCCGACCACCTCGTGACCGGCCGCGAGCAGCCCGGGAACCAGCCATTGGCCGACGAAGCCGCCGGCGCCGGTCACCAGCACCTTCACGACTCGCCCCGCAGCCGCTTGAGATCCGCGTCCACCATCATGCGTACCAGCTCCTCGAAGGATACGGTAGGCGCCCACTGCAACTCCCGCTTGCGCGAGCGAGGGATCGGCCTGCAGCAGGTCCACCTCGGCGGGACGGAAGAAGCGGGGATCCTCCACCACGTACTTCTTCCAATCCAGCCCCAGGTGGCCGAAGGCGATCTCCACGAACTCACGGACGCTGTGGGTAATGCCGCTTCCTACCACGTAGTCTCGGGGCTCGGGGCGCTGCAGCATTCGCCACATGGCCTCGACGTAGTCACCGGCGAAGCCCCAATCGCGCCGCGCATCGAGATTCCCTAGCCTCAGCTCCTTCGCGAGACCCAGTTTGATGCGGGCCGCGCCGTCACTGATTTTCCGGGTGACGAACTCCACACCGCGTCGGGGCGATTCGTGATTGAACAGAATGCCGTTCACCGCGTAGAGTCCGTACGACTCGCGGTAGTTTACAGTAATGCAGTGCCCGTAGACCTTCGCCACGCCGTAAGGGGAGCGGGGATAGAACGGCGTCGATTCCCGCTGCGGCGTCTCCATCGCCTTGCCGAACATCTCCGAGGAGCTGGCCTGATAGAACCGGGCCTTCGGGTGCACCAACCGAATCGCTTCGAGGATCCGGGTCACGCCTAACGCGGTGAACTCTCCAGTAAGCACCGGCTGAGTCCATGACGTTGGCACGTACGATTGCGCCGCGAGATTGTAGACCTCGTCCGGCTGCACTTCCTGCAGCACCACCGTGAGGGAATGCTGGTCCAGCAGATCGGCGGGGCGGATGGTGATCCGGTCCAGCAGGTGACCGATGCGCTCGTAGCTGTCGTGACTGGTCCTGCGCACTACCCCGACCACCTCGTACCCCTTCTCCAGGAGCAATTCCGCGAGGTAGGACCCGTCTTGCCCGGTCACTCCGGTGATCAGGGCACGAGGCATCAGCTCAGGATCCCCTCGGGTTGTGTCAACCGCCTGTGCTGATTATACTTCCGCCCTTGCTGGAGCCTCATGGCGGACCATTTTTCCGAAGGATGAATGATATGGCACGGGTGTGCACCGTGTGCGGCAAAGGCCCGGTGACTGGCAACAATGTGAGTCACGCGAACAACCGCACCAAGCGCCGGTGGTATCCCAATCTCCAGACCGTCCGCATCCTGGTGGACGGCGCCCCCCGTCGTGTGCGGGCGTGCACCCAGTGCATCAAGAGTAACCGGATCAAGAAGGCCAGCTAAGCAGCAGCTGGCTCCGCGGGCTCGGGCTCGCACCGGACCAAAAAGGGGACCCGAAGGTCCCCTTCTTTCATTTCGGGAGTCCGCGAGGCGCCTCACTCGGACAGCAACTCGATCCGGGCGACATCGGCTCCATCTCCCGGGCGATGACCCAGCTTGAGAATGCGAGTATAGCCGCCGGGACGGGCCGCGAAGCGGGGGCCGATCTCGGCGAAGAGACGAGTCAGCGCGTCGCGCTCGCGGATCTTGCTGGACACCAGGCGCCGGGCGTGCAGATCGCCGCGCCGGGCGAGGGTGATGAGCTTCTCCGCGTAGGGGCGGAGCTCCTTCGCCTTGGCTTCGGTGGTGACCACCTTGCCATGCAGGAAGAGACTGGTCGCCATGTTGCTCAACAGCGCGCGGCGGTGATCCGCGGTGCGCGAGAGCTGGCGTCCCTTGGCCTGGTGCCGCATTAGATCTCCTCGCCCAGGTCGGCGCCGGTGCGGACGGTCGGAGGCGTACCGGGACGGACCACGCGCAGGTCGCCGTCAACCTCCTCGAACAGCATCCCGAAGTTCAGCTCTTGCTGGCGCAGCAGGTCGGCGATCTCCCGCAGGGCCTTCTCGCCCACGTTCTTCACCTTGAGCAGCTCGTCCTCGGTATAGGCGACCAGGTCGCCGAGGGTGCGGATGTTCGAGTTCTTCAGCGAATTCAGCGAGCGCACCGAGAGACCGAAATCGTCGATCAGGCGGCTGAGCTTCTCCTGGAGCGCGCCGCCGGGCGAGCCGGCGTTCAGCGACTCGGGGCGAGCGGTCGGCACCTTGCCGAACTCGACGAAGTAGCGGAAGTGCTCCTGCGCGAGCGCGGCCGCGTAGGCGATCGCGTCTTCCGGCGTGATGGTACCGTTGGTCTCGACGCTGACCGTGAGCCGGTCGTAGTCGGTGCGCTGGCCGACGCGGGTTTCCGCAACGGAGAAGTTGGCGCGCCGAACCGGATTGTAGATCGCGTCGATCGCGATCAGGTCAACCGGCAGCGAGCGATCCTTGGGATGCAGCTCGGACTCGACGTAGCCACGGCCCTTGTTGACGTACAGCTCGCCGTTCAGCTCCCGGTCATCCTGCACCGTGAAGAGCAGGTGGTCGGGGTTCACGATCCGGACGTTGCCGGTGGGCACGATGTCCCGGGCGTAGACCGGCCCGGTGCCTTCCTTCTTGATCCGGAGCACTGCCTCGTCCACTTCTTCGGCGAGGACGATCGTCAGCGCCTTCAGACGCTGGATGATCTGGTGCACATCCTCATGGACGCCGGGAATCGTCTGGTGCTCGTGCACCACTCCGTCGAGCCGGAAGGCCCAGACGGCGCTGCCGCGCAGCGAGGAAAGCAACAGGCGGCGAAGCGAATTTCCCAGCGTGTAACCGAACCCGCGCTCCAGCGGCTGCAGCCGGAACTCAGCGATGTTCGGGTTGTCTTCCCGCTTGGTCATCTCGACCAGGTGCGGGTGAACCAGGCCGGTGAGATCGATGGTCATGGTCACTTCGAGTAGAGCTCGACGATGAGCTGTTCCTGGGCGTTGATTGGAATCGCTTCGCGGGTGGGGCGCTCGAGTCACTCGGCCCGCGACCTTGTCCGCATCGACCGTGATCCAGTTGAGCGTCTGCCTGCCCGCGGCCTGGAGCGACATCTTCACGTTCACGTTATCCCGGCTGGCCTGAGCGACCCGGATTTCCTCGCCCGGCCGCACGACGTAGGAGGGCACGTCCACCTTGTGGCCGTTCACTTCGACGTGGCCGTGACGCACCAGCTGGCGGGCGCCCTTCCGGCTGGCCGAGAAGCCCATGCGGTAGACGATATTGTCCAGCCTCGACTCGAGCGCGATGAGCAGGTTGGTGCCCTTCACACCGGCTTCGCGGGTCACCCGGTCAAAGGTGTTCCGGAACTGCCGCTCCGTCAGGCCGTACATCCGCTTCACCTTCTGCTTCTCCCGCAGCTGCTTCGCGTATTCCGACGCCTTGCGCGAGCGGCCGCCGCTCTGGCCATGCTGGCCCGGGGCGTAGCCACGACGCTCCACGGCACATTTCTCGGTCAGACAGCGGGAACCCTTGAGGAAGAGCTTGGTGCCTTCACGACGGCAGAGCCGGCAGCTTGCACCTGTGTATCGTGCCATGATCAGACCCGCCGCTTCTTCGGCGGACGGCAGCCGTTGTGGGGAATCGGAGTCACGTCCTTGATCGACATGACCTTGAGGCCGACCGAGGCGAGCGCCTGGATCGCGGACTCACGGCCGCTGCCGGGACCCTGCACCCGGACATGCACCCGACGGACGCCGAGGTTCATCGCCTCACGCCCGCAGTTCTCGGCGGCGACGGTCGCGGCGAAGGGAGTGGACTTCTTGGAGCCCTTGAAGCCCGCCTTGCCGGCCGATCCCCACACCAGGGTATTGCCCTTCATGTCGGTAATGGTGATCAGCAGGTTATTGAAGGTGGCCGAGATGTGGGCGATGCCCTCGGACTCGACCACCTTACGCGCGCGTTTAGCCGCCGGCGCCTTGGGAGCAACTGGTGTCGTCATAGGTTACTTCTTCGTGGCCTTCTTCTTACCGGCGATAGCGCGACGGGGGCCCTTCTTGGTGCGCGCGTTGGTATGAGTCCGCTGACCCCGCACGGGCAGTCCACGCCGGTGGCGAATCCCGCGGTAACTCCCGATATCCATCAGCCGCTTGATGTTCATCGCGACTTCGGTGCGGAGGGCACCCTCCACTTTGACCGAGCGCTCGATGATCTGGCGGAGACGGGCAACTTCGGCGTCCGAGAGATCGCGCACCCGGGTGTCGGGACTGACGCCGGTCTCGGTGAGGAGGCGTCCGCTCGTCGGCCGGCCGATGCCGTAGATGTAGGTGAGCGCGACTTCGACCCGCTTTTCGCGCGGCAAGTCCACGCCAGCGATACGCGCCATAATTAGCCCTGCCGCTGCTTGTGCTTGGGGTTACGCTTGCAGATGACCCGCTTGACGCCCTGCCGCATTACCACCTTACAGTGCTCGCAGATGGGCTTAACGCTCGACCGAACCTTCACGCGAAACGCTCCGTGGAAAAGCCGTATTCAGGAGTAAGCTCACGAATATATCAGAGGCTGGAAGCCCCCGCAAGGGAACCGTATAGGCCCCAAGGGGATAACCCGAGTTTCTGCTCTTCCAAAGTGTCAGGGGGAAATCCGGACCTCGACCAGCCTCCAGGAGTCCTGCACCAGAGAATAGCCCAACAGGGCGGAATGGCGGCGGACTTCCATGGTCCCCGTCACCCGATATTGCCTGAGAATCTCAACCAAGGCCCTGTCATTACCCGACTTGCGGACTCGGCCCAGGTCGGTCTGAACCTCCTCACTGGTACGGAAGAAATTGCGCAGCAGTGCTGCCGCCTGATCGCGAGAGACGGGAACCGAGGGCGAGGCACTGGGAAGCTGGACCAGGATGCTGTCGCTGCCACGGACCAGCCGGGAGACGTCGTGGCCAAACCAGGCTTCCCGAGCCCCGGTGGCTGTTTTTTCCAGAGAGGCGGACTGTCCCGACGCCGGCGAGGCCGCAAAGCTGATCAGCAGGGCCATCCAAACCCCACGTTTCATCGGGCTGACTCCATCATCTCACGAAACGCCGCCGCCGGATCGGACGCATTGATGATAGGCCTCCCGACGACCAGATGGGTGGCCCCGCGGCGAACCGCCTCCATGGGAGAAGCGGTACGGGACTGATCCCCGGCAGGGTCCGAAGGCCGGCGAATCCCCGGAACCACGATAAACGATCCCGTCCCCAGAGTCTCGCGCGCGGTTTCAATCTCGAGCGGGGAGCAGACGATTCCCTGCAGGCCGGCGTCCATTGCTATCCTCGCGAGGCGGGTGACTTCCTCGAGAAGGATCACGTCAGACCGTCCAGTCGTGACGGCAAGACTTTCACGATCGAAGGAAGTGAGCACCGTGACGCCCACCAGCGCCATCTCGCTGCCCGCAGCGCTGGCCGCCGCCCGCATCATCTCTTTCCCACCGATCGCATGGACGGTCGCCATGGCGACGCCGAGCTCGGCTGCCGCTTCGACGGCCCCCGCCACCGTGTTGGGAATGTCGTGCCACTTGAGATCGAGAAACACGCGAATCCCGCGGCGCACAAGATCTCGAATCAGTGTTGGTCCCTCTCGAGTGTAGAGAATCGGCCCAACCTTGACCCAGCGTACATCCGGCAGCCGGTCCAGCAGCCGGCGAGATTGCTCAGGCGGGGCGTCGAGCGCGACGATGACCTCAGCCACCGTTTCGCTCCAGATCCGCGATGACCTGCTCCGGTAGGCGGGGATTGGCCAGCGCCGCGGTACCGATCGCGACGAGGGTCGCACCGGCCTTGAGGTACTGCCGCGCGTCATCCGCGGTACGAATGCCGCCGACACCGATGACCGGGATTCCCCCGGTCCGCTCTACAACCTTCCGAGTTGCGAGGACGCCAACTGGCAGAAGTGCCGGGCCGCTTACTCCGCCAAAGCCATTGCCGAGCCGCGGGAGACCTCGAGGATCGGCCAGCTCTCCCGGCATCGTGTTGACGACGGTGATTCCATCCGCTCCTGCGTCCCGGGCCACGACCGCCATTCCGCCGATATCCGGCAGGGCCGGCGAGAGTTTGGCGAAGAGCGGGAGGCGAGTCTTCGCGCGACAGAGAGAAATCACCCGAGTGACGCTCGCAGGATCGGCGCCGAATTCCAGTCCGCCGGCGCTGGTGTTGGGACAGGAGAGATTGATCTCGAGTGCCGCGATACCGGCGACCCCTTCCAACCCTTCGACGACTACGCCGAAATCTTCCGCGGTGAATCCCACCACGTTCACCACGACTCTCGCCTTCCGAAGGTTCTGCTGCAGCCAGGGAAGCGCCTCCTCGATCACGCGCGCCAGTCCGGGGTTGGCCAATCCGACTGAATTGAGCATGCCTCCCGGAAACTCGGCCACGCGAGGCGCGCGGTTCCCCGCCCTGGGCTCTCGTGATACCGCCTTGGTCACGATGCCGCCCAGCCGATCGAGATTCATCACTCCGGCGAGCTCACGACCGAATCCGGCCGTTCCGGCAGCCAGGAGAACGGGATTCTGAAAGTGTGCGCCGAGTACCTCGCGGGAGAGCGGGGCAGCGGCCACTACTGTTCCACCGGTTGGCGAGTGGTGGGTGCGCGCCTGCTGGGTTGCGCCCCGCCGCCTGGTCTGGATCGCCGCGGCCTGAGCGAAGACCCGGAGGGAGTCTTCCAGTTTGCGGTAGGCGGGCGAGTCTTCGCCCCGGAGCACAGCCAGATACGGGCTTTCAGAGTACCGCTCGGTTACCACTTGAATGAGGGAGTCGGCGCGGTCGGGTTGGAGACCGGCCAGAGCGAAGAGTGCCTTGGGAGCGAAGGACGATTCGGGCCAATCCTTCGGTACCCGCTCGAACAGTTCAATCGCGAGCGGAATTGCACCGAGGGAGTCGCGGGCGAGCTCCCCGGAGAGGAAGAGCCGCAAGTCGCCTTGGGGAGCCCCGGCAGTCACTGAATCGCGCGCTGCTGCGACACTTCGCGTCACGAAGGCAAGCCGCGCAGCCTCGGCGCCCGCCGGACCACCAAATTCCACCAGTTGTTCCAGGGCTTCTGCCTGCTGGTCGAGGGTGCGGGCCCCGTTCGCACTCCGCAACCGCATGCGGGCCAATTCGAGGCGGGCATTGATTCCCGCTTGCCCCTTCCCTGACAGCACGATGGCCTGGGAGAATCGGTTTGCAGCCCGTTCTTCATCAACCGGGGCCCAGCGCAGCGCATCCTGCCGCACGAACGCTGCGCGCGATTCGGAGGCGACAAACACCTCGATCACCCGGTCGGTCAGCTGGGATGCGGCCTCGAGATCCTTGCGACCGATCGCGGCAAGGATCGAATCCCAGGGCGCTAGCGTGTCGTGGGACGCGATCAGCGAATCGCTCACGGTAATCGCATCGGGTACCCGGCCCGCGCCGGCCAGCGCCGCCGCGCGCTCTCCCGCGGCGCGAGGATGCTCGCTGGACGAAAGAACGTTCAGCGCTTCTTCGTAGTCTCCGCCGGTACGGAGCGCCCGGCCATGTTGATATCGCGCGAGGTTCCGGCGCTCGGCATCGGGGCTGTCCATCATCAGAGCGTAAACCCGGGAGGCCCCTTCCACGTCCCCGAGGCTTTCGCGGCAATTGCCATTCAGGAGAGCGGCCTCGTCCCGCGTCTTCTGGTCGGCTGTGGATGCGAGAACCTTGTCGAGGATCGGGACTGCCCGTTCACATTCCTTGAGCCGGACCAGCGCGGTTCCCTGCAGGAGTCGCGTTTCATCGGCCCATTTGCTGCTCGGATGCCGAGCCAGCGTGGATTCGGCCTGAAGCGCCACGCGTCCCCAGAGACCGTTCGCCTCCAGTGTGCGACCGTCCTTCTCGGCCCGGCGCGCATCGCTCGCGAGCCGCTTGGTGTTGTACACGCCGTTGTAGTAGGCACAGCCAAGCCCGAGCAGGACCAGGGCAAGAGGAAGACGCTTCACGGCCCCCGCCCCCCGAATCGGCCGCGGACCCGGTCTTCCGCTCGTATTCAAGCAGATAATCCACCACCGCGTCAGCAATCGCGGTGGCGAAAGCCTTCTGCGAATTCCTGTTGATAAGGAGCCGCGCGTCGCTCTCATTGGTGCTGTAGCCCAGTTCGATCAGAATCGCGGGCCGGCGCGCGGTGCGCAGCACGGCGAAATTGGCCTGCTTTACCCCGTGGTTCACTCCGGTGTGAACCGGATCGAGCTCGTCCTGCACCATCTCGGCGATACGAGCCGACTCCCGCAGATATTCGTTCAACTGAAGGTCACGCAGGATGAACCCCAGATCGGTGCCCGATTGCGAGGCATTGCCCGGTGCCTCGAAACGCATCGCCTCGTTTTCCATCGCTTCGACCCGCTCCGCCTCCTCGGTCTTTGCCTCGGCGAGGAAGTAGGTCTCGAAACCGTTGGTCGAGGTGTACCCGCGGCGCCGGGCGAGGGAATTCACGTGGAGGCTCACGAACAGATCGCACTTCTCGGTGCAGTAGGCACCCCGATCTGCCAAGTCAATCAGAGTATCGCTGGTCCGGGTCATCACCACGCCGATGCCCCGGCGCTTCAACTCGTCGCGCAAAAGGAATCCCATCTGAAGGGTGATGGTCTTCTCGCTGACCCCTCGCGGGAAGAACACTCCGGGATTGCCGGGATCCACTCCGCCATGTCCGGCATCAACGGTCACCACGTGGCCGGGCAGGAGTCCGTTAGGCAACCGGGCCGCGGGCGGTTTGGGTCGCGCGGTAGCCTCGAGTAGGCGCCCTTCGGCCGCATCGTAGCGATAGAACCCGGCGAAGACCTGGGGGAGAATCTCTGCGACGAACTGGAAGGGCAGAAAGAGCGAGTCGTTCGCCTCGTAAACCAGGCCGGCCAGCGGTTCCAACCGGTCATTCAGAAGGAACACGGGAGCACCGAGCAAAAAGCGGAAGGGCCGGCCGCCAATTGTCAGCTCCATCCAGCTACCGTCGGCCCGGGCCGATCCTCGCAGCGCACTGAGCAGCTGAGCGGCCGAGACTCCCGGACCAGCCGACGAATCAGGCCTTACCACGAGGCGAGACTCTCCGCGAGGAGTCGCAATGACCAGAGTTTCCGGGGCGGTCCCTGGAGGTGCTGTCGTCGCGAACATGATGGTGGGCAGAATCGCGGCGGCCAGCGCGACGATAGCAAGGGTCACGACCTGCTTGGGCGACAGCAGAGCGAGCTTCGACATCAGGTTCGGCCTCTCGTTCGGACTGCCCGGGCCACCTCGCGCTCAGCGATGCGCCGCTTGGCATCCTCCCGCTTGTCGTAACTCTTCTTCCCGCGCGCCAGCGCCAGCGCGACCTTGGCCCGCCCCCGCTTGAAGTACAGCTCAAGCGGGACCAGGGTGAGGCCCTTCTGTTCCACTGCGCCGATCATGCGCTGAATCTCCCGCTTGTGCAGCAGGAGTTTGCGGGCACGGACCGGTTCGTGATTGTAGCGATTGCCCTGTTCATACGGCGTGATGTTCACACCTTCGAGGAACACTTCCCCTCTATCCACTCTCGCGAACCCCTCCTTGATAGACGCTTTGCGGCCCCGTAAGGCCTTCACCTCGGTGCCCGAGAGGACGATGCCCGCCTCCCACGTCTCGAGGATGTGGTAGTCATGCGTCGCCTTGGGGTTGCGGGCGATCGATTCCCTGCCCTCCTCGGCATCAGGCGATTTGCGGGCGACCATGGTGGCGTAACTGCAAGATAGACTGGGGGTTGGGTGGGTGGTAGTGGTGGAAAACGAACAGGGACGGGAGACGGGAGACAGGGAGAAGGGAGAAGGGAGAAAGCAGAAAGGAGAACGAGCAGGACTCGAGGTCCCGTCTCCTCTCCTTTCCCTTCTCCCGCCGTGCAGTGCCGAAGGGGGGACTCGAACCCCCACGGGCTTGCGCCCACTGCGCCCTGAACGCAGCGCGTCTACCAGTTCCACCACTTCGGCGTGGGGGGACAAGCTATCTAGCCTGCCGCGCCAGCGTCAACGGGCCGGGACGAAGCCGTCAGCCATCCGCCGCCAGCTGTCAGCCGTCTGCCATCAGAAGCACCTCATCCCGAGCAAAGCGAGGGATCTAGTTTCCTTAGCCCTGACGCCCAGGTAGGGAGACTAGATCCCTCGCGTTGCTCGGGATGAGGTGGCTAACGGCTAATAACTAATCGCGGACGGCTGAAGGCTGACGGCTCTCAATACCTCGCCATCGCCGGATCGATCACTACCGCCCACTCATCGATCCCGCCCTTGAGACTGCGAACCTTGCCGAAGCCGGCGCCGCGGAGAATCTCCAGCGCCTTCATCGAGCGCGCGCCGTGGTGGCAATGGAGCACGATTTCGTCGTGCCCATCGAGCTCATTCAAGCGGGTCGGCAGCTGGCCCAGGGGAATCAGCCGGGTGCCTTCCAGGTGAACGATCTCCCACTCGTGCGGCTCCCGCACATCCACCACCGTGATCGGCTTGCCGATCGCCAGCTCCCGCTCGAGCTCCTGGACGGTGATTTCCGGTCCCGCGTAGGCGGGCTCCGCTCCGATGCCGCAGAAGGCTTCGTAGTCGATCAATTCCCGGATGGTGGGATTGGTCCCGCAGATCGGGCACGCGGGGTCCTTGCGCAGCGACAATTCCCGGAAGCGCAGCCGCAGCGCATCGAACAGCAGAAGGCGTCCGACCAACGGCTCACCGACGCCCAGTATCAGCTTGATGGTTTCGAGCGCCTGAATGGTTCCGATAATTCCCGGGAGCACGCCGAGCACTCCGCCTTCGGCGCAGCTGGGGACCAGTCCGGGAGGAGGCGGCTCGGAATAGAGGCAGCGATAGCAGGGGCCATGTCGCGCGTCGAACACCGAGGCCTGGCCCTCGAACCGGAAAATGCTGCCATAAACGTTCGGCTTGCCGAGCAGCACGCAGGCGTCATTGACCAGATAACGGGTCGGGAAATTGTCGGTCCCGTCAACGATCACATCGAACCCCACGAGGATCTCGAGAGCGTTGGCCGAGGTAAGGCGCGTCTCGAACCCCTCGATCTTCACGTTGGGATTCAGATCGGTAAGCCGCGCAGCGGCGGAGCCCAGCTTCGGCGTGCCCACCCCCGAAGTGCCGTGAACGATCTGGCGCTGCAGGTTCGTGAGATCCACCGCGTCGAAGTCCACGATACCGAGCGTGCCGACCCCCGCGGCCGCGAGATACAGTGCCAGGGGTGACCCGAGCCCGCCCGCACCCACGCACAGCACTCGGGCTGCCTTGAGCTTCCGCTGGCCATCGAGTCCCACCTCCGGCAACAGGAGATGGCGGGAATAGCGCAGGATCTCCTGATGGGAGAGCGGCGGAAGTGCGGTGACCGGCTCGGCCGTTGGCGCGGCGGCCGGACTGCCACCCGCGATACTCGGCACGATGGTGATCGCATCACCCGGACGCACCGGGGTCTCGCTCTGCCCCAGGTACCGGATGTCGGTTTCGTTGAGATAGATGTTGACGAAATTCCGAGGTCGCCCATCCTCCTGCAGCAGGTGGCGGCGCAGCGCCTGGTGCTCGCCAACCAGCGCCTGGAGAATCTCCCCGACGGTGGCGCCGTCCAGCTCAAGACGGTCGTGACCGGCCGTGAACCCGCGGAGCGGTGTGGGGATGTGAACTGTTACCGGCATCTTAGACCTCACTCTCGACGTCAAGCGTTTCCTCCTGCATGCGCGGCCGATCCGGATCCAGCACCCATGACACGGCGCTCTCGGCCCGGCCATCCGCAACTGCTACGATCAAATAACTGTACCAGGGCCATGCGTGCGAGGTGTCGAACTCGGACGGGATGGCGGGGTGATCCGGGTGCGAGTGATAGAATCCCAGGATCTCCCAATTGTTTGCTCGAGCCTCGCGCTCAACACTGCGCAGCTGCTCGGCTTCGATCAGGTACCGATGGGGATCATCGGTACGACGATTCGCCACGGGATAGAGCCGCGCCGCGCGCTTCTCTCCGTCCACCGGTCCCGCGATGGCACCACAGCACTCGCTGGGGTAGGCCCGCTCGCCTTCTCGTCTCACCTGGTCGAGCAACTGAGCCGGCATGCGGAGCGTCATCGGCCGCTCCAGCGGTGGGGCTCGCTTAGATAACGGGTCCCGGTGTCGCAACCGATCACGACCACGACCGCACCGGGCTCCCGCCGTGCGATAAGGCGCGCGGCCCACACCGCGGCCCCCGCCGACCAGCCCACCAGTAGCCCGGACGATCGGGCCAGATCCCGCGCGGTCAGGTCGGCGTCTTCAGTGGCCACTTCGACCAGCTCATCCGGTAACGCGGGATCGTAGATCGGCGGCACATGGCTCGTGGTGGGAAGGTGCTTCAATCCCTCCAGGCCATGGAGCGGTGAATCGGGACCCACCCCAACGACCTTGATCGCGGCATTCCGGCTCTTCAGGTAACTGCCGGTGCCCATGATGGTCCCGGTCGTGCCCAGGGCCGCCACGAAATGAGTGATGCGTCCATCGGTGCCATTCCAGATTTCGGGTCCGGTCGTTTCCCAATGCGCGGCCGGATTCGCCGGATTGCCGTACTGATCGGCGAACCAGAAGAGGCCGGGTTCACTCGCCGCGAGAGAGCGTGCGGTATCAGCCGCGCCGTCGGAACCGGCCATGCGGTCGGTGAGAATGATTTGAGCGCCGTAGATCTCGAGCAGCGCCAGCCGCTCGGGACTCGCGTTGCCCGGCACGCAGACGGTCACTCCCACACCGGCCGCGGCTCCCAGCATCGCATAGGCGATGGCGGTGTTGCCGCTGGAAGAATCGAGCAGCCGCTTGCCGGGCAGCTCGCCGCGACGAAATCCGTCCCGCAGGATTCCCCGCGCCGTGCGGTCCTTGACACTCCCGCCCGGATTCAGCCACTCGGCCTTGAGCCAGATCTCACTGGCACCCTCAGGCGACAGCGGCAGGAGTGGCGTGTTACCAACCTCTGACCACAGCGCCGGCTCGACCTGAATTGAAGCGATAGCCACCTGACCCCCACAAAGTTTGAACGCCCGACCTGAGAGGCCGGGCGTTGAGGCGAACGAACCGTTTACTTCAGGTTCGATCAGCTCGGTGACGAAATACCGACCAACTCGACTACCTGGGATTCCTGTTTCATCAGGTCGGCGATGGAGATGCTGGACAGCAGGTCATCCACCCGCTGCTGCAGCGCCTGCCATACCGGCCTGATGCTACAGGCCGATGCCGGATTACATCGTTCGGCCTCGACCTGGTGGTTCTCGCAGTTCATCTCGAAGGTCTGATGCTCGGAGGCGCTCATGATGTCACGCACCGTAATTGCCGACGCCTCCTTGGCGAGGTGATACCCACCCTTCGCCCCGCGAACCGAATCCACCAGGCCGGCCCGGCGCAGCCGGAGCAGAATCTGCTCGACATAGTCGCCCGGGAGCCGTTCGACCTCCGCAATCTCCCGCGCCGCTACCGGGCCCGCTCCAGCAGCCCCACGCCGCGCCAGGTGCAGCGCGATGATGAGGCTGTACTCGGTCCAGGTAGTTATGCGCATGGGCGGAATATGGGAGGGGGTCCCGGCAGGGGCAATAGAGGTGGTCGGTGATCGTCAGTAGTCGATGGTCAATGGTCGATAGTCGAAGCGTCGAAGGTCGAAGGTCGAAGGTCGAAGGTCACCCATCATCGCTAGCTCAGGTCCTTACATCATCACATCCCCTCACCCTCCGCCCGGCAATCCTTTTCCTCCCGGCACGCCGATCTCGGTCATGGCGCGAAGGTCGAGCACTTCCTCGAGTTCCTTTCCCTTCAGCAGCCCCTTCTTCACGACCAGTTCCTTCACCGTGAGTCCCGACGCCACCGCTTCCTTCGCGAGTTTGGCCGACTCGGCATAGCCGAGCTTCGGGGCGAGCGCAGTCACCAGCGCGGGACTCCGCTCCAGCCAGTGCGCGCATTGAGCTTCGTCGGCTTCGATGCCCCGAATGCAGCGGTCGGCGAAGGCATGGGCAGCATTGGTCAGCAAGATCATCGCGAATACGACATTGTGGGTCATCACCGGCATCATGACGTTGAGCTCGAGCTGACCGGCTTCGGCTGCCATCGCGACCGTGGTATCCAGTCCCAGAACCTGGAAGCAGACCTGATTCACCATCTCGGCAATGGATGGATTCACCTTGCCGGGCATGATGCTCGATCCCGGCTGGACCGCGGGAAGCAGAATCTCGGCGAGACCGGTGCGCGGTCCGGATGCGAGGAGCCTGATGTCGTTGGCGATCTTGTTGAGGTCCAGAGTCCAGGCGCGAAGGGCACCGCTGAAGGTTGCGATGTCTCCCATGGACTGCATGAGCTGCACGCGGTCCTCTCCGACCTTCAAGTCGAGTCCGGTTACCGCGCGCAGGTGCTTCACCATGAGACCCGGATATTCCGGCTCCGCGTTGAGACCTGTCCCGACGGCGGTCCCACCGATGCCGAGCGATCGAAGCCAATCGGCGGCCTGAGCCAGTTTTTCCCGATGGCGCAGCACCGTGCGGCCGTAGGCGGCGAATTCCTGTCCCAGCCGGATCGGAGTCGCGTCCTGGAGATGGGTCCGGCCCGACTTGATTACCCCATCGAACTGGTGGCCCTTCTCGAGCAGGGAGTCTCCCAACGCGTCGAGTGATCCGAGAAGGCCGGACAGCGTGGCCAGGGTCGCCAGCCGCATGGCGGTTGGAATGACGTCGTTGGTGCTCTGCGCCATGTTGACGTGATCGTTGGGGTGCACCGGGCTGTAGCTACCTCGGGGCTGGCCCAGGATCTCGTTCGCGCGGTTCGCCAGGACTTCGTTGCCGTTCATGTTGTGGCTGGTGCCCGCGCCGGCCTGATAGACATCCACGATGAACTGATCACGGTGCTTGCCACTCAGCACCTCATCGGCGGCCTGAACGATGGCGTCGGCGAGTTTGGCCTCGAGCCGTCCCGTCTCCTTGTGGGTCAGCGCTGCTGATCGTTTGATCCAGACTACCGCATCGACAAAGGCCGGTAGCGGCCGGAGTCCGGAGATGGGGAAGTTCTCAGCCGCGCGAAGGGTTTGAATCCCGTAGAGCGCGTCGGAAGGAACGGCTTTTTCACCCAGCGGGTCTTTTTCGATCCTGGTCGTCATATCCACAAGGCACAGGTCAGAGGTGGATGCCGCGAGCGGTGCGACACCCTGCTTGGTTCGATCGGGATTCTACTTTCCTGCCTCGGGAAAGGCGAGGATGGAGAGACGCTTGAGGGCAGCCTGACCGAAGATCCTGAGCGCCAGCCCCACACCGATCATGGCGCCGAGCCCGACAGTATAGAATCGCCACGCAAGCAGCACCCGCGTGTTGGCAGCTCCCAATTCACCCGCGGCTCCGCCCAGCAGCCCCAGGTCTACCGCCCCAAGCCCGGCAGGCGTCGGAATGATCAACTGACTGTAGAGCAGTCCGAAAGAGCCGAGGATCAGCGCGCCGAGAGGTGGTGGATTGGGAAGCGTTAGGGCGAGGAGTGGCAGGATAGCCGTCCGGGAAATCAGGTTGATCACAGTGCACGGGATACTCGCGACGATCGGCCACCGAGGCATGCGGCGCCAGTAGACGGCGAGGCGACGCAGGGGACGGCGGATCCTGTGGCTGGCGGTTCTAATCGAACGGGCGGCGAGCCAACCGACCAGCAATGTCCCAAACAGGACAGCGATCACCCAACCGCTGGCGCTCTGCGCCGAAGAGCGGAGCACGGGCCATGCGTGAGCCAGCCAGTCGGGGGCGAACCACCAGCCGAGCAGTGCGGCAAAGAGCAGGATCACAGGCCACGCCGCCAGCACTTCGACCGCAATCGCGACGAATGCAGCAGTGGCGGGGACACCGGCCTGCAGCATCCCAGCCAGTCGAGCCGGTTCCCCCGCCACGCGCATCGGCGTGAGGGTGCATCCGGCTTCACCAAAGACATTGATCGTGAAGGCTTGCCGGAACCGAATCGGATGGCCCAGCCCGCGAAGGAACCACTGGATCCGGAAGGAACGCGCTAACAGATCGGCCGCGACGCAGCCGAGACAGAGGAGGTGGGCGGTGAGGGGAGTCAGAGTATTGAAGATTTAAGATGTAAGATTGAAGATTTGCAATCGGAGATTGGGGATTGTGGATCTTGATCCTCCCCGTGTCAATCCTCTCTCAATCTTCAATCTGAAATCTTCAATCTGAAATCTTCTTCAACACCTCCCGATACACCTCAAAGATCCGCCCGAACGCGGCCGGCCAGGAGTGATGTTCTTCCGCGTAGCGGCGGGCGGTCTGTCCCAGGGATTTCAGGTCGCCCTGCAATAGCTGAATCGCAGCCTGTGCGAGGGCATGCGAATCGCCCGCGGGGTACAGGGCGCCCGCGCCCGAGACGCGGATTCGGTCCGCGACACCGCCCCGGTCAACCGAGAGCACCGGAATGCCGGCCGCCATCGCCTCCAGCGCGGAGAGGCCGAAGGTCTCAGCAGGGCCGGGCGCAATGTAGAGATCGGCGGCGGCGAGCAGATCCGCGGTGAGATCACGATCGCTCACGAACGGCAGCCACACGACCCGGCGGGATTGGCTTTGCGCCTCGAGGCGACGCCGCGCCGGGCCGTCTCCTACCAGAAGAAGCGTAGCGCCGGTGCGGCGCTCGACCTCGGGCCAGGCCTCAAGCACTACATCGAGCTGTTTCTCTCGTGCCAAGCGGCCCAGGAACACGGCGAGCGGACCGTCGGGGAGGTTCAGTCGGCGGCGAGTCTCCAACTGCCCCGCCTGGCGCGAGGGATGAAAGCGTTCGAGGTCGACTCCGAGTGGCACTTGGTATACCCGCTCAATGCCTTCACTCGCCAGCTCCCGAGCCAGACTTTCGGAGGCGACGAGCGTCGCGCGCGAACAAGCGGTTCAGGCGCCGGAAATAGCTCCAGGTGAGTGCCGTCGCCGCCTTGGCCGCGGCATCCGAGCGTCCTCCACCGATAATGCGGGGCAGATGAGTGTGAAAGAACCACACCATTGGCGCATTGAGATCACGGTTCGCGCGCCGGGTAATCCAGGGGACAAAGAACGGACTGCCGACTTCGACAATGTCGGGCCGCTCGTGGTTCAGAATCCGGTGAGTGGTCCGGGTCGCGAGTAGAAAGCGATAGGCTTCCTCTGTCGGAATCCGGGGACCCCGAAGCCGGTACGCCCGCACGCCCCGCGATTCGGTGAGGGTGTCTTCGGGTCCGGGGACTATGAGAACCTGGCGAAGCGAGGGATTCGCCTCGACGTAGCGCGCCTTCTCCAGGAGGTAGGTGCGAATCCCACCGGTCTTCTCGCCGAAGTACTTCGTGATGTCGAGAACCGAGAGATTAGCCTCGGGACGGAGCGGTGGCGGGAAACTGGTGCGAGCGAGGTTGATCGGCGGAGCGTCGGGTGAAAACAGGCCCTGGTGGGCACGAGGTGCAGCAATCGTCGCCGTCACGGGCGGATCAGTCCGAGCAGTCGCCCAGTGGATAGACCGTGCCGCAATTGGGGCACGGATTCTTGCAGCCGCGGGCCCGGGGACGCGGGACCACGAATCCGCAGCGGTTGCAGGTCGGGCGGGCGGGCGGTAGGGCGGATGGGCGGAAAGGAATCTCGACATCCCGAAATCCAAGCATGACATCAGCCATGTCTGCACTCCCACCTTCCGCCTGACCGCCTGACCGCCCGTCCGCCTTATTCAAGCCGATACACTCCCGTCAGAAACGGATTCGTCATCCGCTCGACGCCGATCGTGGTTTCGGGGCCGTGACCGCTGTAAATGATCGTCGAGTCCGGCAACGCAAGGAACACCGACTGGATGCTGCTGAGCAGCGTCGACAGGTCTCCGCCCGGCAGATCGGTACGGCCGATGGAACCGCTGAAGAGCACGTCTCCCCCGATCACGACCCCATTCCCGACGAAACTCACGCTGCCCGGCGAATGGCCGGGAGTGTGACGCACGGTGAAAAGCTGACGACCCACACCAATTGGCTGACCATCATGCCATTCCGCCTGAGGCGCGGGCGGGCGCTCGAGCTTGAGTCCGAGCCAATCGGCTTGCTGCGGGAGCGCGTCGTAGAGTGCGCGGTCGGCCGGATGCAGGTGGATCGGCGCGCCGGTCGCTTCGTGAATCGCGGCAACGCCCATGATGTGGTCCAGATGGGCGTGGGTGAGCCAGATCGCATTCAGCGTCCAGGCCCGGGTGTTGAGCTCGGCCAGAAAGAGCCCGGGCTCTTCGCCCGGATCCACGATGACCGCCTGCCGGGTGGAGGGCTCACCCACCAGATAGCAGTTCTCGGCGAACTGCCCGTTGGGGAGGGGGACAATCTCCAGGTCAGACACCGACCCTGCTCCTCCGTTCAGCCAGGTACTTCTCGACCGCAATCGCGGCCGTCGTCGCATCGCCTACGGCAGTCGTGATCTGACGGGTCAGCTGGACCCGCAGGTCTCCCGCCGCAAACAAACCCGGAATGGACGTCATCATCCGGTCGTCGGTGATGATGTACCCACCGGCATCGTGGGCGAAGTGCTCCTGAATCAGGGCCGAGTTCGGCCGGAATCCGATGAAGATGAAGCATCCCTGAGCCGGGAGCTCTGATCGCGCGCCAGTGACGGTATCCTCCAGGACCAGGTGCTTCAACCCGCTCGCGTCACCTACCAGCTCCTCGACCTTCGTGTTCCAGATGACCTCGATCTTTGGATTGGCGAAGAGCCGCTCCTGCAGGATCCTCGAGGCACGAAACTCGTCTCGCCGGTGGATCAGATACACCTTGGCGGCATAGCGGGTGAGGTAGTCGGCCTCTTCGACCGCCGCATCACCACCGCCCACCACGGCGACCGTATCTCCCTTGAAGAAAGCCCCGTCACAGACCGCACAATAGGAGACACCGCGTCCGGCGTACTCCATTTCACCGGGAACTCCCAGCTTGGTCGGGGTGCCGCCGGCTGTCAAAATCACGGTCGGGGCCCGAAAAACGGTTCCTTCTTCGGTCTTCACCTCGAAATTGCCGTCCGGCTGGCGGTGAATGCCGATCACCGTCTCCTGGACGATGCTGGTTCCGAACTTCACCGCATGGGAGGCCATCTTCTGGGCGAGGTCCCGGCCCAGGATCGACTCGAAACCCGGGTAGTCCTCGATCTTCTCGGTGTTGAGCAGCTCGCCGCCCGGCACTTTGCTCTCGAGGATGATGGCCTTGAGCATGCCCCGTCCCGCGTACATTCCCGCGGTCAGGCCGGCCGGCCCGGCGCCAACAATGATGGTGTCGAAGTCGAAAGAGTTCTGAGACATTTTTGGTTATCCGTATCCTTGATCCCAACCCGCAAAGTCCGCCACCCACCTGGAGTTACGGTCCTTGGCGGCCGGTGGATCGCCCGCCGCCATTATCAAATATACAAACGCCGTGAAGCCCTCTCAGGCCGGGCCGAGGTGCAGCCGGTTGATGGCGCCATGGCATGCAGAAACGGTCCCAACCAGCAGATCGGTTTCCTCTCCCCTGCTCCCCGCTTCCGCAACAAAGCGGTCGCCGGCAATTACTTCGGACACCGAAAAGCTACCAACCGCAAAGACCTGATGCCGGCATTCGAACAGGATGGGCGCCGGCATGCGGAGCCGTGCGGCCAGATCCTCGATTGCTTCTCTCATCTCCCACGTGCGAGGCCCCCGAATAACCGGGCAACGGCTCGGCTCGGTACAGTGGGTGGGACAAATCCAGTCGGCGAACGAAACGTATCTGACCAGGTCCGGCGAGGTGACGTCGTACGGCGTTCCCGGCCCCTCTGACAGCGCTCGGGATTCCACGATCCTGGTGGGCCACCGTTCCCGGGCCCGCCGAACCAACCACTGATACATGAGATGAGGCATTAGTGGTGAGGGGACGATGACACTCGGCGGCTCCGCGCGGCTCGGCTCGGCGGCTCGGCCAAGATAGGCGTCGAAGAAAGCGTCCCAATCCTTCACCACCAATTCACGGGTCGGGTCCCCAACCAAATCGGGAGCCGCCTGGCATTCCGCATTCCGGTCTACGACCAGAAGCCGGCGGAACTCGACCTTGCCGCGTTTCTTCGCCTCGACCAGCTGGCGTGTATAGAAGGTCCCGTAGCAGCCGCCGCCGACGATCACGATCTCGTCCAGCTGCAGCGCATTCACCGGATCAGTCTTCCTCCATCCACCACCAGGGTCTGGCCTGTGACATAGTCTCCACCTTCCAGAAGATACAGTACCGCGGAGACGACGTCCTGCGGCGACCCGAGTCGCTTGAGGGGCGTGCTCGAGGCCAGGTGATCGAGCGCGTCCTTACCCCAATCGTCGGGAGGGAGCACCGCGCCTGGAGCGATGGCGTTGACCGTGATGTCCGGGGCGAGCGCCCGGGCAAGAACCTTCGTCAGCATGACGACACCCGCCTTGCTCACGCAGTGCGCCGAGTACCGGGGCCATGGCTCCAATCCACCGACATCGGCAAGGTTCACGACCTTGCCCTTCGCCGGCCTGAGCCACGGCAAGGCACCCTGCACCGTGAAGAAAGCGGAGCGAAGGTTGATCGCCATCGTCTCGTCCCACAGCGCCGCTGTGGTGTCTTCGACGCTAGCGGACTTCATGATGCCGGCAGAGTTGACGAGGATGTCGAGCCGACCGAAGCGTTTGGCAACCTGAGCTGGAAGCGCCTTCGCTGCTTCGGTGTTGGACAGGTCAGCCTGGAAGACCTCGGCCTTTCCCCCCGCAGAATGAATCTCCTTCTGCAGTTCTTCCGCGCCGCTCGCCGACTCGTTGTAGTGAATGGCGAGGATGGCGCCGCGCTCGGCCACACCTTTGGCGATGGCGCGCCCGACCCGACGGCCGCCTCCCGTTACGAGCGCGACTCGGCCTCGGAGCTCCACCCTTAGACTGGTCCGTTGGTGATGGGCAGGATATGGCCGGTAATACCCGACGCGAGTGACCCAGCCAGGAAAAGGCAGGCAGAGGTGATCTGGTCAACCTCGACGTAGTGCGTCTGTTCGCCGAGGGCGGCCACGTTCTCGGGAGTGCGCACGGTTCCGGGTGCAATCGCGTTCACCCGCACGCCGCGGGGCCACAGCTCAACCGCGAGACTCTGGGTCAGTCCAGCGACGCCGGCTTTCGCCGCGCTGTAGATCGCCATCTGATCTTTCGGGCTGTAGTAGGCGATCGAAGCAAAGTTGACGATGGCGCCTTTGCTGGCACTCAGGGCCTCCGCTGCCGCGCGTATCACGAGGTAGGTGGTCTTCAGGTTGATCGAGATCTCGCGATCGAAGTCGTCGACCCCGTACTTGGCGACCGGACCGTAGGTGGTGAGACCGCCGGCGACGTTGATCACAGCATCGAGCCGGCCGTAGTGCTTGAGCGCGGTCTCGACGGTCAGGGCGGCGACATCCGGCTCGGTCAAATCTCCCGCGGCCGGCTTTGCCTCGATGCCTTGGGCCGCGAACTCCTTCACCCGCTCGGCGAGGCCGACGGCGTTGCGATCGGTTGCGACCAGCCGCGCGCCCGCTTTTCCAAAGGCCTGTGCTACCGAATGGCCGATCTGGCCGGCGCGACCGACGCCGGTGACCAGTACCACCTTCCCCTCATAACCCCAGCTCATGCCCATGCCTGCTCCGCGGAGGAATGGTGAATCCGTTCGACGTCTCTTGCTGCTTCCAGTCGTTCCAGCCATTCGAAGGGGACCGCCTGCGATCCAAGGGCGGCATACGGTGATGGCGTGGCGTTGTCGCCATGCCAGTCACTGCCGCCGGTGCGGAGGAGGCCCAGCTCACGAGCGAGATCGGTGAGGCGGGAGCGAGTGTCCGGATCGTGGCTGGGATGCCGGGTCTCCACGGCATCCAATCCCTGCTCCTTCAGGCCGGAGAGAACCGTCCTGGGTACCTCGGTCCTTGAGATGGGCGGCGGAGACCAGCCCGCCGACCGCGTGGACCAGCGCCGCCACCTCGGAAAAGGTCGGCAGCCGCTTGGCGACGTAGCCGGGGCGCGCCCATCCTACGTACCGATCGAAGGCATCGTTCAGGTTGGCGGCGTGACCCAGGCGCACCAGGGCGCGCGCGACGTGCGGTCTCCCGATCACGCCAGTCCCCGCCTCGACGAGGACGTCGTCAATCTGAAGCGTGAGACCGATCCCCTGCAGCTTCGCGACCATCTCGCGGCCCCGTTGCAGTCGATCGGTCTGCCGCAAGCGGAGAAATGCCTGAACCTTGGGATCGTCGAGCGGAAGGAAATACCCCAGGACGTGCATCTCGCCCCAGGTCGCTGAAACGGAGAACTCACACCCGCTGATCACGCGGACGCCGCTGCTCCGCTCCCGCGGCGATCGCGGCAGGAAGACCGTCGAGCGTGTCGTGATCGGTCAGCGCAATCGCAGCCAGGCCGGCAGCTCTGGCGCGCGCAACGACATCTTCAGGAGCGAGTTCGCCGTCCGACGCGGTCGAGTGCAGGTGAAGATCGACCGTCCTGCTGGAAACTGGTTCTGCGGTCAGGCGTTGTACCCTGTCTCTGGTGCGGTCCAGCCCGGCTGGGAACGGTTCCACAATTCTTTCAGCTGATGTTCCGAAAGCTCGTCGAAGGAGGCTTCAGGAATCCGGGAGCCGAGTGGGGAATAGCGCACCACGCGGTGCTCGGGCGGACCACCAGTGACCCGCTTGAACACGAGGCCGAACTCGTCACGCCCGTACTGCGTAACCTTACCGCTCGGCGTGACTTCCCACCTGCGCCCTCAATCACGATCAAACGTCCCGGCATGTATTCCTCAGGTTTCGGATTCGGAATCCGGATTCCAGCCCTCCGCATCGAGCGGCTGGGAGGCGGCCACTTCCTCCCACATTTCCCACGCATCGGAGGAGTAGGTGGCCAAAGTGCGAAGCTTGTCCTCCAGCCGCAGCTCATCTGCGGTGCGGGAGGCGCGAGCCCGGTGCGAGGCCCGGCTGGGACTCTCGCTGAACTCGATGTAGGTGTGCGGCTTCGCGCTGTTACGGAAGACCCAGATGCGCTGGCTCCGAGTTGCGCCGAGCGCCGCGAGAGCCTGGACCGTCGCGAGATATTCCCGCTCCTGTTCGGGGCGCACCGTCACGCGGGAAACCGTCAGAATCCGGCCCATGTCATGCCGCGTCCTCGGAGAAGTTCTCCAGACTGCGTTTCAGATCCGCCAGGAACCTGTCCGCATCGGCACCGTCGACGATCCGATGGTCGTAGGCCATCGTCAGCATGCCCTTGGTGCGAATGCCGATGGAGTCGGTACCGTCAGGCAGGGTCACCACCGACGGCCGCTTCTCGATGGCGCCGACGCCGAGGATCGCGACCTGGGGCTGATTGATGATCGGCGTACCGGCATAGGAGCCGAACCCACCGGGATTGGTGATAGTGAAGGTGCCGCGCTGCACGTCATCGGGATTGAGCTTCTTGGTCCGGGCCTTTTCCCCCAGCTCGTTGATGGCGCGCGCGATCCCCAGCAGCGATAGCTCGTCCGCGTGTTTGATGACCGGGACGATGAGACCCCAATCCAGCGCCACCGCGATGCCGATGTTGATGTCCCGCCGGAGAATCGTGGTCTCGTTGGACACCGCGGAGTTGATCACCGGGTGCTTGCGGAGGTTCTCGGCCACCGCCTTGGTAATGAAGGCAAGGAAGGTCAGGTTCACCCCGCGTTCGGCATACTCCTTCTTTTTCTTCCCCCGGATCTGTCCCACCCGCGTGAAGTCAATCTCAAAGAGACTGTTGACGTGAGCGGAGACTCGCCGCGACATGACCATGTGGTCGGCGGTGAGCTTGCGGATGCGGGACCATGGTTCCACCCGGTCGCCTTCCCACGGCTCCACACCGGGGCCGCTGGGGGCTGCCGCGGCGACAACCGGCGCTGGCGCAGGGGCCACGATACGCTGGGACGCGGGAGCTCCCGACTCGATGAAGCCGAGGATGTCTTCCTTGGTGACGCGGCCGGCGTGTCCGGTACCCGTAACCGAACCGATATCGATGTTGTGCTCGGCTGCGATCTTCCGGACCAGGGGAGTGGACTTCCGCCGCAACCGATCCTCCGCCGTCTCGGGGCCATTGCCGGTGGCCGGAGGAGCTGGAGGAGTCGGACGCGGAGCGGACGCGGTGGTCGGGGCAGACATAGCGGGCGGGGCGGACGGAGAGGTTGGCCTGGCGGGCTGAGCGGCGACCGACTCCACCGCCTTGACCGACTCGACCGCCTTGACCGGCTCGGGCGCCGGGGCGGCGATTGCCGCTCCCTTCTCGGTCTCAATTCTCGCGACTACCGTCTGCACCGGAACCGTCTGGCCCTCCGTGACCAGGATCTCGGCGAGAACACCAGCGCCCGGCGCAGGAATCTCCGCATCCACCTTGTCGGTGGAGATCTCGAAGATCGGCTCGTCGCGCTTTACCTCTTCTCCGACCTTCTTCATCCAGCGAGAGAGAGTGCCCTCGGCGATGGATTCGCCCATCTGGGGCATGATGACGTCAATCTTGGCCATGACTCGATCTCCGAGCGTCCGGTACTGAAGCTGTTAGCGGTTAGCTGTTCGCTGTTAAGTAACCGTAGTCGCTAATAGCTAACAGCTAATAGCTAATAGCTACCCCTAGTATCTCGCCAACCACCTGCACGCCGCCACCAGATCGTCCACCTGGGGCAGCACGAAATCTTCCAGAGTCGGTGCGTAAGGCAACGGGACGTCGTGGGCGCATACCCGGCGAACCGGGGCGTCGAGCCATTCGAACGCCAGCTCGTTGATGCGGGCCGTGATCTCTCCGGCGACCCCGCCCGTCCTGGTATCCTCGTGGGCGATCAGCACCCGGTTCGTCTTCTTCACCGTCGCGGCGATAGCCTCGTCGTCCATCGGGAGAAGGGACCGCAGGTCGAGTACTTCGACCTCGAGTCCGTCCTCTCGGGCCAGCCGCTCGGCGGCGTCCAGCGCCTTGAAGACCATGGCCGACCAGGTGATGACCGAAAGATGCTTCCCTTCCCTCGCGATCCGCGCCTTGCCGATCGGAGTCAGGATCTCTTCGTCAGCCGGGAGATCTTCCTTGATGCGCCGGTAGAGATACTTGTGCTCGAAATAGAGAACCGGATCGTCGTCCCGGATCGCGGACTTGATCAAGCCCTTCGCATCGCGCGCCGTGGCGGGACACACGATCTTGAGTCCCGGTGTGTGCAGGAAGGCCGCTTCCGGATTCTGGGAGTGGAACGGTCCTCCCCGCACGTAACCGCCCGACGGGCCGCGCACGACGATTGGCGTCGCGAGATTGGCGCGGTAGCGGGCGGTGGCAACGTAGTTGGTAAGCATGTCGTAGGCGCACGAGATGAAGTCGATGAACTGCATCTCGCACACCGGACGCATCCCCATGTGGGCGGCGCCGGCGGCGGCACCCACGATGGCGGCCTCGGAGATCGGCGTGTCGATCACCCGCCCGGCGCCGAACCGGGACTGAAACCCTTCGGTCACCTTGAAGGCACCCCCGTAGGCCCCGACATCCTCGCCGAGGATGAAGACCCGCTCGTCCCGCTCCATTTCCTCCCAGAGCCCTTGGCGGAGCGCCTCGAGATAGGTGACCTCAGGCATCGAGTCCTCGGTACCAGTGCGGTTCGATCTGGAAGTCCTGGTAGACGTCACTCAAAGCGGTGGAGGCATCGGGCAGGGGTTCGTTTTCGCAGAGCGCGATCGCGGCATCGAGCTCCTTCTCGATTCTCCCATCGATCTCCCGGAGCTCGTCGGACGACGCCCAGCCGCTGTCGGTGAGCCGCCGGACGTAGCGGTCGATCGGATCGTTCCGTTCCCAGGCCTCGATCTCCCCGGGCGGCACGTAGGACTGGTTGTCGTGTTCCGCGTGGCCCTTGCGGCGATAGGTCATCAGCTCGATCAGGGTGACGCCCTCACCGGCCCGGGCGCGGTCCACCGCGGTCCGAGTCACCTGGTAAACCTCGAGCACATCGTTTCCATCCGCCGTGACTCCGGGAATGCCGTAGGCGACAGCTCGATCGGCCAGGCTCTTCACCGCGGTCTGGATCCGCATCGGCGTGCTGTACGCATACCCGTTGTTCTCGCTCACGACCACCAGCGGCAGCCGTTGCACCGCCGCGAAGTTGATCCCCTCGTGGAAGGCGCCGGTACTCATCGCCCCGTCTCCCACGTAGACCAGACCGACGCGCGGCTGCTTCGTCATCTTGAACTGCAACGCCACACCCGCCATGACCGGGACCATGTCGCCCAGATGGGAGATCTGGCCGATGAAGCCGCGGGTGAGATCATTGAAATGGATGTTCAGCTCGCGGCCGGCGGTGGGACTCTCAGCCTTGGCCATGTACTGCCGCAGGACTTCGAGCGGGGTGGCTCCCTGCACCAGCATCGAGCCGAGGTTGCGGATCAGGGGAGAAAGGATGTCGCCCTTGCTGCGGTCCAGGGCGTAGGCACTCCCGACCGCATCGGCCTCCTGGCCGAGCGAACGGAAGAGACCACCGATCACCTTGGTCTGCCGGTAGAGATTGACCAGCCGCTCCTCGAGCGAACGGGTGAGCCGCATCCAGTAGTAGAGCTCGTGCAACTGAGCACGGGTCAGACCCGAGATCACGGCCTGGGATTGAGCGGGGGGAGGAGCGGTGGCGGACATGCTTGGCTGTAACCTATTGCTCCGACACTAGAGCGGAAAGCCTTAAGCCTTAAGCCATAAGCCGTAAGCTGAATCGCTTAAGGCTTATGGCTTATGGCCTACGGCTCGCTTCAACAAAGTGAGCTACGAGCTCTGAATCCGCATCCCGTAGAAGGACCGGTACACGAAGCACATTGAAAGCAGCAGGAACAGTCCAGCCAGAGCATGGGTCAGGCCGGCGCCACGCTCGGCGGTGAGGCTCACGGCGAGCTCCACGGCAAGCAGCCCGAACAGCGTGGTGAACTTGATGATCGGGTTGAGCGCCACCGAGGAGGTGTCCTTGAAGGGATCCCCCACCGTGTCGCCCACGACGGTCGCATCGTGCAGCGGAGTACCCTTCGCCTTGAGCTCGGTTTCCACGATCTTCTTGGCGTTGTCCCAGGCACCGCCACCGTTGGCCATGAAGATGGCCTGGTACAGTCCGAACAGCGCGATCGAGATCAGATAGCCGATGAAGAAGTACGGCTCGACGAAGGAGAAGGCGAGGGTAGAGAAGAACACCACCAGGAAAATGTTGATCATTCCCGCCTGGGCGTACTTGGTGCAGATCTCGACCACCTTCTTCGAGTCGGTCACCGAGGCCTTGGTGACGCCTTCCAGCTTGATGTTGGCCTTGATGAATTCCACGGCACGGTAGGCGCCGGTGGTGACCGCCTGGATCGAGGCGCCGGTGAACCAGTAGATCACAGCACCGCCGGTGATGAGCCCCAGCAGGAACGGCGGGTGCAGGATCGACAGGTTGGAGAGCAGCTCCGGCTCGAGCCCGTGGGTGAGAGCGACGATGATCGAAAAGATCATCGTGGTGGCCCCGACCACGGCGGTCCCGATGAGCACCGGCTTGGCGGTCGCCTTGAAAGTGTTGCCGGCGCCGTCATTCTCCTCGAGATGGCTCTTCGCCTTCTCGAAATTCGCGTCGAAGCCGAACTGCTGCTTGAGCTCGCCCTTGATGTTCGGGACTGTCTCGATGAGCGACAGCTCATATACCGACTGGGCGTTGTCGGTCACCGGGCCATAACTATCCACCGCGATGGTGACTGGACCCATGCCCAGAAAGCCAAAGGCCACGAGGCCGAAGGCGAACACCGCAGGCGCCAGCATGATGCCTTCGGGAAAGGTCGTGCTGACTCCATAGGCGATGCCCATGAGGAGCAGCATCGTCATACCGAGCCAGTAGGCTGAGAAATTCCCGGCGACCAGGCCGGAGAGAATGTTGAGCGATGCCCCGCCCTGCTCCGAGCTGGTCACCACCTCCCGCACGTGCCGCGAATTGACCGAGGTGAAGACCTTCACCAGCTCGGGAATGATGGCGCCGGCGAGAGTGCCGCAGGTGATGACGGTCGCAAGCTTCCACCAGAAGCCGGAGCCCGCGCCGCCCAGGTCGGGGATCAACTGCATCGACACGACGTAGGTGATCGCCACCGAGACGATCGAGGTGATCCACACCAGCCTGGTGAGCGGGTGCTCGTAGTCCATCTTGTCCTTCTCGGCGTCCTGTGACTTGGTCCAGGCCGCGTTGATGAAGTAGGACACCGCCGACGCGACGATCATCATGATGCGCATCACGAAGATCCAGACCAGCAGCTGCACCTGAACGGTCGGATCCTTTACGGCGAGCAGAATGAAGACGATCAGCGCGACCCCGGTGACGCCGTAGGTCTCGAAACCGTCGGCCGAGGGGCCCACCGAGTCGCCGGCATTGTCACCGGTGCAGTCGGCGATCACACCGGGATTCCGGGCATCGTCTTCCTTGATCTTGAAGACGATCTTCATCAGGTCGGAGCCGATGTCCGCGATCTTGGTGAAGATTCCGCCCGCCACCCGGAGCACCGCGGCCCCGAGCGACTCCCCGATCGCGAAGCCGATGAAGCAGGCCCCGGCGTACGCGCCCGGGAATGAACAACAGGATGATGAGCATCAGCAGCAGCTCGACGCTGATCAGGAGCATGCCGATGCTCATGCCGGCCTGCAGCGGGATAGCGTAGCAGGGATAGGGCTTGCCCTTGAGCGCCGCGAACGCGGTGCGGGAGTTGGCGAAGGTGTTCACCCGGATGCCGAACCAGGCCACCGCTGTAGCTGCCGGCGATGCCGATCAGGCTCCAGGTCAGGATGATCGCCACCCGCCCGAGCGGGAAGTGTTGCAGCACCGCGAAGTAAAAAGCGATTACCACCGCGATGAGCGCCCAGAGAATCATCAGGAACTTGCCCTGGGTCAGCAGGTAGGTCTTGCAGGTCTCGTAGATCAGCTCCGAGACCTCCAGCATCGACTTATGAACCGGCAGGTTCCGGAGCCGGCTGTAGGTGACCAACCCGAAGACCAGACCCAATCCGGCGACCACCAGTCCGAACATGAGCAGGGTTCGCCCGCTGGTTCCGCCGAGGAAACTCACGGTGCCCAGATCGGGCAGAACCAGGTTGGCCTCGCCGCCGGCATGCTGCGCGGGTTCCTGGGCCAGCATCAGTCCAGGCAGGGTGAGCCAGGCAGTCATCGTCACCAGCAGCGCCGTCATGGTGCGCCGGACGGTGTCCATCCAATTCGTCATCGGGGTCTCCTCAGGGTTGTTCGACAAAAGGCCGCGGACGAACGGGGCTCTGCGCGGATGATCGCCTGCCGGATCGCCCCCGCGTCCACCCTCGTACCGCCGCGGTCTGTAGTGCTCGGCTCAGTAGGCCCCCCGCGGCTCGTGCGCGGGATCGGCCATGGTGTGCACCACGGTGAGGAAGCGCTTGGCCAGTTTGTCGGCTTCACTTTCACCGGGTTGGTTGGTCTCGACCGTGACCAGTGTGTAATGCCCGCCCTCCATCTGGACGCTGACCCCGATCTGCCCCAGCTGATCCGGAGAACCGGCGACTGCGCTGGGCCTGGCCTCGGTCGGCGGCCAGCCGCGGGCCGAAGAACGCGGTCGCCCGCGCGATGACCTGATCGGGCGGTAGATGCGTGCGATGGAAGTACTGCATCACTTCTCTCCGTACTCGTAGTACTCGACGCCCAGGTGCGTGATCACCGGCTCGCCCATCAGCCAGCGCAGCGTGTTCTTGAGCTTCGTCAGCTGGATGAAGAGATCGTGCTCCGGATACAGGCCGGGTGCGCTCTGCGGGCTCTTGAAGTAGAACGAGAGCCATTCCTGGATCCCGGAGAGTCCGGCGCGCTGGGCCAGGTCGAAGAAGATCGCGAGGTCGAGCACCAGCGGGGCCGCCAGGATCGAATCGCGGCAGAGGAAGTCGACCTTGATCTGCATCGGGTAGCCCAGCCACCCGAAGATGTCGATGTTGTCCCAGCCTTCTTTGTTGTCTCCCCGGGGCGGGTAGTAGTTGATCCGCACCTTGTGGTACATGTTCGCGTAGAGCTCCGGGTACACCTGGGGCTGCAGGATGTACTCCAGCACGCCGAGCTTCGACTCTTCCTTGGTCTTGAAGCTCTCCGGATCGTCCAGCACTTCGCCGTCCCGGTTGCCGAGGATGTTCGTGGAGTACCAGCCAGCGACGCCTAGCATCCGCGCCTTGAACATCGGCGAGAGCACGGTCTTGAGCATGGTCTGGCCGGTCTTGAAGTCCTTGCCCGCCGATGGGCACGTCCTTGTCCTTCGCCAGCTTCTCGAGGGCGGGGAAGTCGCAGGAAAGATTCGGGGCGCCGTTGGCGAAGGGCACCCCCTCCATGACGGCGGCCCAGGCGTACAGCATCGACGGCGCGATGGTGGGATCGTTCGCCTCCATCGCCTTCTCGAACGCCGCCAGCGACTCGTGGGCCGGTCCCGGGACGATGAAGATCTCGGTCGAGGCGCACCAGACCATCACCAGCCGGTCACACTTGTTCTTCGCCTTGAAGTCGCGGATGTCCTTCCGCAGTGCCTCGGCCAGCTCCCTCTTGTTCTTGCCGCGTCTTGACGTTCTTGCCCTCGAGCCGCTTCACATAGTGCTGGTCGAAGACGGCAGGCATCGGCTTGATGCCCTGCAGGAAGTCCTTGATCGGCTCCACGTGCTCATGTTTGTCGAGCACGCCGCAATGGAGGCAGGACTCGTAGGCGTTGTCCGGAACCGGATCCCAG
This sequence comes from uncultured Gemmatimonadales bacterium, assembly GCA_963833365.1. Lineage (GTDB taxonomy): Bacteria > Gemmatimonadota > Gemmatimonadetes > Gemmatimonadales > GWC2-71-9 > DATBGE01. Next base: position 587,225 of record CAWHXS010000001.1, on the reverse strand, counting down.
GCGCCGAAGACCAGATCTTCCAGACGCGCGAGCGAGACGAAGTCCTTGATGAGGGGAGACCGCGTGCTCGGTCCGCTTGCCGAGCCGGATGGTGCCCATCTGGGTCAGCGAGCCGAACGGCTTCCCCTTGCCACGGCGGGCCAGCTCGACGCCGGCGATGAACGTCGTAGCGACAGCGCCCAGACCCACACAGAGAACTCCAAGAGTGCCCTTGGCCGGCGCGATCGGCCGGGAGGTTGGAGTCGCCACTAGGGCTGTCCTTTCACAGAAGAGTCGGGCGCAGTCACCCGATACACGTATACGAAGCGCTGCACTACGGTGATCACCGACGTCACGGCGAGCAGCGTCACGATCCCGAAGAGAATCAGGCCTGGGGTCCCTGGCCGAAAATCACCGTGGGGACTCCGGTCAGCACGATACGCTCAGCCCGCTGAACCATTCCAACTTTGCAATCGATACCCAGGCCCTCGGCCCGGGCCCTGGCATACGACACGATCAGCGAGGCGATCATCGCCACCATCGAGATGATGACGGCTCCCTCGCGCCACACCACCAGATCGGGCGGCGCCATGAGGTAGTAGACTGCGATCCCCATGAATGTCGCCCCGTCGCCCACCCGGTCCAGCGTCGAATCGTAGAAGGCGCCGAACTTGGTCACCTGCCCGTTGGCCCGGGCCACCGCCCCATCCAGCGTGTCTACGATTCCACTTACCAGGTACAGCAGGCCGCCCAGCCGGATGTGTCCCACCGCAAACGCCACCGCGGAGGCCACCACCAGCAGCGTCCCCACCGTGGTGATGACGTTGGGCTGACACTCCCCGCCGGATCAGGCCGTCCACCACCGGTCTGGTCAGGCCGTAAAACACCCGCTCGATCGGCTTGGTGATGAGCTTCACCTGGGGAGCCACCTCGGGGTTCGACGGGAGGAGCCACTCCGGAGGCCCCGAAAACCGCGGCAAACTATAACCGAGAGAACGGGTTAGGGGAAGGCGGACGAAGGGGAATTCCGACCCCCGGCTCATGGGGGTGGGGACTTGAGCTTGGGGATCACTCAGGGTACAGCAGAAACGGCCTCCGGCGCGCGAGAAAATCGCGCCGTGCGAGCTCCCAGTCGGCGACTTGATCGGTGAAGATCTGCTTCCCCAACTGTCCTCCATCCCCGGCCAGCCGGTCGAACTGCCGTTGCAGGAGACTCAGGCCAGAATGGCTGAGGATCTGAAGCAGGCGGACCGCCGTGCGGGTGGGGTCATACGTGGACCGATCCACCACCCGGAACCGGATGCCCTGAACCAGGGTATCGGCATATTTCCCATCCCCCGGCTGGCGCGGAGTGAACGTCACGCCGCTGAACTCGATACCGGGCAGCCGCTCTCCGCGAAGGCGTGATAAGACCTTCACGGTATCCAGCCACGGAGCGCCGATCTGCTCGAAGGGATGCTCGGTGCCCCGCCCTACCGAGAGATTCGTCCCCTCGAACAGGCATACTCCCGGATAGTGGATGAGCGCCTCGACGCTCTTGAGGTTGGGACTGGGCGGCAGGAAGGGGAGGCCGGTCTGATCGAAGTACAGGGAGCGTTTCCATCCCTTGGCCGGAACTACGTGGAGCTCGGCATCGAGCTTCAAGTCGTGCCGAGCGAGCAGAGCGAGTTCGCCCAGCGTCATCCCGTGGCGCATCGGGATCGCCAGCAGGCCAACCGGCGAAGCAAAAGCCGGGTCGAGCACGTTGCCCTGCACCGCGCCTCCGATCGGATTCGGCCGGTCGAGCAGCACTACCGGAATGCGATGCCGGGACGCAGATCGCATGACCTCGGTCGTCGTAAACAAATAGGTGTAGTAACGGGCTCCGGCGTCCTGCAGATCCACCAACAGGACATCAATGCCGGTCAACATCTCGTCGGACGGTGCGGTATTGGCCCCATAGAGGCTGTAGATTGGAAGACCTGTCGCAGAATCGGTCGAAGATCCAACGACGGCGCCGGGCGCTGCGGTGCCGCGAAAACCGTGTTCGGGACTGAACAGCGCGACCAGATTGACACCGGCTCCACGGAGACGCTCGACATCACTCACGCCCTTGGAATCCACTCCGGCCTGATTGGTCACGAGACCCACCCGGCGGCGGCTCACCAATTGCATACTGTCGGTGAGCAGGACCTCGATGCCCGGTTGGATCGCCGGCTCAATCGGCGGCGGCGCCACCGGCCCCTGGCCGGGACAAGTGGCCGGGAAGCCCAAGACTCCCAGAACGCAGAGCCAAACGTGCGAAGCAGACGGTTTCATTCTGTTCGGTCGTTCCTCCCCATGATGGCCGGTGCTTCGCTCCTTCTCGGCGCGAGCCTTCTTGCGTCTAAAGCCCGCGGGCAAGACTCGGTTCAAGTGGCCCTGGCCCTGGACTCGGCACGGGTCGAGCACCTGATCGACTCCCTCCCGCTGCGGGATCGTGTGGCCCAACTGATCATGCCGTGGATTCCCGGGAACTACGCTGCCTTTGATGACAGCGCGTTCTCGGTCATGCAGGGCTGGGTGGATTCGCTCCACGTGGGCGGCATCATCGTGTCGATCGGCTCGCCGCTCGATGTCGCCTTGAAGCTGAACCGGCTCCAGGCCCGCTCTCCTCTGGCGCTCCTGATCGGCGCCGACCTCGAAAGCGGCACCACCTTCCGGCTGGTTGGAGGCACTCCCTTCCCCTCCAATATGGGCGTGGCCGCGACCGGATCGGAACGGGATGCCTATGAGGTGGGACGGGTGACGGCGCTTGAAGGTCGCGCCGTGGGCATTCACATCACGTTCGCCCCGGTGGCCGATGTCAACAACAATCCGGCCAATCCGATCATCAATACCCGCTCGTTCGGTGAGAATCCTCAGCTCGTCGGCGTCCTGGTGGCTGCCGCCATCCGTGGGTTGCAGGAGAACGGAATGCTGGCCACCGCCAAGCACTTCCCCGGCCACGGAGACACCGACGTCGACTCCCATATGTCGATGCCCGTGATGAAAGGCGACTGGAGCCGGCTCAGCAACCTGGAGTTGCAACCGTTCCGCTCGGCGATCAACGCCGGAGTGGCCCTGGTGATGTCGGCTCACATCGCGATGCCGGGTCTGACTGGTGACAGCACGCGGCCGGCGACGCTCTCGCCCGAGGTTCTCACCGGAGTGCTGCGCGACTCGTTGCACTTCAAGGGAATCGCGGTGACCGACGCGCTGGGCATGGGTGGAATCGTAAATCGCTATGGCGCGGGCGAAGCCGCGGTCCTGGCTCTTATTGCCGGAGCCGATCTCCTCCTCCAACCGGCTGACCCCAAGACGGCCCTCGACGCGGTCACTGCGGCGGTCGAGTCGGGACGAATCTCCCAGCAGCGGATCAACGAGTCGGTCCGCCGAATTCTGACGACCAAGAGCCAGCTCGGACTGCTCGACCGGAGATCGGTGACAGCTGGAGCGGGTGCCCGAAGTCGTGGGCCGGGCCGAGTTTCTCGCCGTCGCCCGCGACATCGCGCGACGCTCGATCGTGCTGGTCAATGACAGCGGCACCGTGGTAGACAGCCTGCGCGCGCGGCGCCGGCCGATCTCCCTCGTCATCTACGGCGAGGAGAACGATGCCCACCGTCGGCACCCAGCTCGCCGCGCAGCTCCGGGCTGAGGGATTTCCCGTGAATACCTTCCGGTTGTGGCCCGCGAGCGGCCCCGAGAGTTACGATTCGGCCAAGGCCGCTTTGCAGAAAAACAGCGTGGCGATGTTCGCCGTGTCGGTCAAGGCGACGATGAACAAGGGAACCGTGGCCATGCCGGAGCCGCTCGCCAAACTCATCGACCAGACCGCCAAGAAGCGGCGCACCGTGCTGGCTTCGCTGGGTTCGCCGTACATCGCGCAGCAGACGCCCCACGTCGGCAGTTACATGCTGGCCTGGAACTCGAATCCGGTCACCGAGTGGGCCCTCGCCAAGGCCATTGCCGGTGCGTCCGACATCACCGGACGGCTCCCCATCACCCTCACCCGGAGCTATCCGCTCGGCTACGGAATTCAGCGGAAAGCGACCCGGGACACCTTCGGCCAGGCGGCTAGCGGCCAGCCCTAACAGCGTGTCCGTTCTGCGTTGGTCCCGACTCATCGGCGCGTTGGTCGTTTCGGCCTGCCATTACTCTCCGCCCGGCAAGCCCGCAGAACCGGTGGATGTCCAGCCGGTCGAATGGACCTCCGTCATCCACTACCTCGATTCGGTCACCGCCCAGGGCGCGGCACCCGGCGCCGTGCTCGGAGTCAGCCAGAGAGGGCACCGATTCGTGTACGGCACCGGCCACCTCGGCGAAGGCGACTCCACCCGCCCCGATGGTGAGACCATCTACGATCTCGCCTCTCTGACCAAAGTCATAGCGCTTACCACCATGACCATGTTCGCCGTGCAGAACGGCAAGCTGGACCTGGATACTCCGGTCTGGCGCTACGTGCCTGCCTTCCGCGGAGAAGCGAGAGACAGCGTCACCATCCGAATGCTCCTGATGCACGCCAGCGGACTTCCGGCATGGCGGCCGCTGTATCGGGAGACACACTCTCGAGCGGCGGCGCTGGCGCTGGTGGACACCACCGCCCTCACCTCGAAGCCCGGTTCCCACTTCGAATACTCCGACCTTGGCGCGATGGTGTTGACCCAGGCTGTCGAAGCTGTGCTCGGGCACCGGATCGATACCCTCGTGACCAGTGAGATCTTCACCAGGCTCGGCATGCAGTCCACCCGTTACCTCCCGCCCTCGAGCTGGGTTTCGCGCATCGCGCCGACCGAAGACGACCCGTGGCGCGGCAGAATGCTTCGCGGCGAGGTGCACGACGAGAACGCGTCGCGGCTGGAAGGCGTGTCCGGACACGCGGGGCTATTCAGTGATGCGGACGACCTGTTGACCTTTGCTGAATGGCTGCTGAGCCAGGAGGATCAAGGGATCGTCTCGGGTGAAAAGTCTCGCTCATGCCTGGAGGCGCCAATGAGCGCGCCTTCCCTGCTTCCCGGCGTGCTCGCCGAGTTCACCCGGAGGCAGCGCCTGGTACCGGGCTCGAGCCGGGCGCTCGGGTGGGACACTCCTTCGGAAGGGAGCAGTGCCGGCAATCGCCTTTCGGAACACGCCTTTGGCCATACCGGGTTCACCGGTACCTCCATCTGGATCGACCCCGACCGGTGCCTGGCGATCGTACTGCTGAGCAATCGGGTCCATCCCACCCGGGAGAACAACCGCTGGGGGCCAGTCCGGGCACAGGTGGCCGACCGGGTTGTTGTTACCCTCGACGCAAGTGCCGCTTCTCATTGAGCCGCAGCGACTTAGGCCTTCATCCCGAAGATTGTCGCTTCGTTGACATAGCTCCTTGGAGGATCTAATTTTTACCGGTCACCCAAGGGAGCATGAAATGGCAGCGATTCAGCCGCAGGTCGCGACCCCGGGATTCAACCTGATTATCACCGATCGTGCCGCGGAAGAGGTCAGGAAATTCATGGACGCCGAACAGGTGCCGGCCGAGAGCGCAGGCCTCAGGGTCAGCGTGCTCCCCGGTGGATGCTCGGGATTCAAGTACAGCCTGAACATCGAAGAGCGGGCACTGGAGGATGACGTCGTCGTCGAAGTGAGCGGCGTGCGAGTGTTCGTTGACGGGTTCAGCATGCAGTACCTGAGCGGAGTCACGATCGACTACACCTCGTCGATGCAGGGCTCCGGATTCACATTCACAATCCCGAACGCCTCCGGCGGATGCGGATGCGGGAGCAGCTTTACGGCGTAAGAAGTGAGAAGTACGACGTAAGAAGGGGAGCGAAGCCTGGTCGGGCCGGCGCTCCCCTTCGCATATCCGGGAGTTGCGCTTTACCCTTCTGACTTCTCACTTCTTACTTCTCACGCATTGAGTCTCACTTCTCACGCTGTTGACCCGAAACCCAGGCCCGACCCTGAGCCCCCTCGATCTCGGCGTCATTGTCGTCTACTTCGTCCTGACGCTCGGCGTCGGGTTCTGGGTATCGCGACACCAGCAGACCGCGGGAGACTATTTCCTCGGTGCGCGCGACCTCCCGGCGTGGGCCATCCTGCTTTCGATCGTCGCGACCGAGACCTCGGCACTCACGGTCATCTCGGTTCCGTCGATCGCGGCGCGGGGCGATCTCACGTTCCTGCAGCTCCCGCTCGGCTACCTCATCGGCCGCCTGGCCGTGGCGCGCTGGCTCCTGCCGGGATACTTCAGCGGACACCAGGACACGGCGTACGTCCGTCTGGAAAAGCGGTTCGGGCCCGGCACCCGCCGGCTGGCGTCAGTCATTTTCCTCGTGACGCGCCTCCTCGCCGACGGGGTCCGGGTCTATGCCAGCGCCGTTCCGCTGGCGCTCATCACCGGATGGAGAATTCCTCTCTCGATCGTGATGATGAGCCTGATCACCATGGTCTACACCTGGCATGGGGGGCTCAAGGCGGTGGTGTGGACCGACGTGGTCCAATGGTGCGTGTATGTGACCGCGGGCATCGCCGCGTTGCTGATTGCGTGCTCCCTCGCGGGTGGCGGCACTGGCGCCCTCTCCGCCGCAGCGGCCGCCGGCAAGCTGCGGGTGCTCGATTTCCGCCTGGATCTCGCGATCCCTTACACTTTGCTCGGCGGCTTGATCGGCGGTGGGATGCTCACCGCCGCGTCGCACGGGACCGACCAGCTGATCGTGCAGCGGCTGCTCGCGAGTCAGAGCCTTGGCAATGCGCGTCGTGCCCTCGTGGGCTCCGGCATCGTCGTGCTCCTCCAGTTCACGCTCTTCATGTTGATCGGCACCGCGATCTGGGCTGCTGGATTCGCCCCGGCAGAACCTGCCCGCCGACCAGATCTTTCCCCGCTTCATCGTGGAGCACCTGCCCGCGGGTCTCTCGGGACTGCTCATCGCGGCGATTCTCGCGGCAACCATGGGCACCCACAGTTCGGCGATCAGCGCGCTGGCGTCTTCGATGACCCACGATCTCTACTCGTCGCTACACCGGGGTGACGGATCCAGCTCGCTTGCTCAAGATTGGTCGCGCCATGTCGTTGCTCTGGGGGATCGCTGGTCACGGTCGCGGCGCTGGTCTTTCACCTGGTCGCCGGAGGCGGCCAGACCCCGGTCGTGGTGTTCGCGCTGTCGATCGCGTCGATCACCTACGGCGGCGCTGCTTGGAGCGTATCTGCTGGCCGGGCAGTGGCCTCGGGCCACCGGCCGTGATGTGATCGGCGGAATCAGCGTCGGACTCGTGCTGATGCTCATCGTGTTCTTCTCCGGGCGCCTCTCCGGTTGGCCTCCTCTCGGTTTCCTCGCGCCGGTTAGCCGCTTGGCCTGGCCCTGGTATGTCCCGCTTGGCACCCTGCTTACCTTCGGAGCGGGTGTGCTGCTCAGTCTTCCCTCACAGCCGAGGACCCAGGCCGCATGAGTCGGATCACGATCGGCGTTGATGTCGGCGGGACCAAGACCGCCGCGGCCGTCGCGATTGACGGGAAGGAAGTGTCGCGCGCAGAAGGCGTCGGCGGCGCAGTGCGTCCCGGACGGGCGCTCGCCTCCGCCACGGTCATAGCCGAAACAGTGCGGCGCGCCCTGGCCACTGCCGGCAAGCTACGAGGGACCATCTTGATGGTCGGAGCGTCGGGAGCAGGACGTCCCGAGGAACGGGAAGAACTGCGTTCCGCCCTCAGGTCGGAGGATCTCGCGGATCAGATCCACATCACCGGCGACATCGAGATTGCGCTGGCGGCGGCGTTCGGAAACGATCCCGGGATCGTGGTCACTTCGGGAACCGGAAGCGTCGCCGTGGCCCGTGATTCCTTCGGCCGGCTGCACCGGGCCGGAGGATACGGTTGGCAAATGGGCGACGAGGGAAGTGGTTACGCGGTGAGCCGCGCCGGCCTCGGCGCGGTTGGTCGCGCGGCGGACGGGCGCAGTCCCACAACCGTGTTGAGCAAGCTGCTCCTGGAAGCGACTCACTCCGAGACCATGGACCAGCTCATCCGCTGGGCAGCCAAGGCCTCTCCGGCTGAGGTCGCCTCGCTGGCTCCTGCCATCATGGTTGGCGCAGCCGAGGGAGACACCGTGGCACAGGGCATACTCGACTATGCCGCGCGCGAGCTGGCCCAGCTGGCCCTTCAGTTATTGCAGCATTTCGGCGTTGACGAGCGAAGCCAGGTGGGGGTCGCGACCAACGGCGGCCTGCTCAAGGGTCAAAGCGCGCTCCGCCGCATGCTGCTTCAGCGTCTTCATGACGAACCCCGATTCAGGTTGATCGAAGATCCGATCGACCCGCCGCGGGGAGCCCTGTTCCTGGCGAATGCGGTGGGACGGCGGACCTCAACAGCGTGAGAAGTAAGAGGTGAGAAGTGAGAAGGGGGAACGCAGGCAGATGGTGCCTCGTTCCACCTCCTGTTTTCACCTCTCACCTCTTACTTCTCACGCTTCTGGCTTGGCATTCCTCAGCCTGCTGTGCCTGACTCCATACAGGAAGTAGATCACCAGACCAACCAGCAGCCAGATACCGAACCGAATCCAGGTGATGCCGGGCAGCTTGTACATCAGGTAGAAACAGGCGACAACCGAGATCATCGGCGTGACGGGAACCCAGGGTACCCGGAACGGACGCGGGCGGTCGGGGTCGGTTCGTCGCGGAGCACAATCACGCCGATCGAGACGAGAATGAAGGCGAAGAGCGTCCCGATGTTGGTCAGGTCCACCACCTCCGCGATGTTGGCGAAGGCCGCGAACGTCGCGACGAAAAGCGCCGGTCAGGATGGTCCCGACGTACGGAGTCTTGAACTTGGGGTGAACCCGGCAGAACACGGCTGGCAGGAGCCCATCGCGGGACATCGACATGAAAATCCGCGGCTGACCCAGCTGGAAGACCAGCAGAACGCTGCCCATCGCGATTACCGCGCCGATGGCGATGATCAGTCGTGAGGCCTTGAGAATTGCCGGCGGGCCGTCCGCGAACTGCAGCGCGGTGATCATGGGCTCGGCCGTGCCGAGTTGCTGCCACGGTGCGAGCCGGTCATCACCACCGAGATGCGCGATGTACAAGATCGTGGTCACCACCAGGCTCATGATGATGCCGAACGGCATGTCCTTGGCCGGGTTCACGGCCTCCTCGGCCGCGGTCGAAACCGCATCGAAGCCGATGTAGCTGAAGAAAATGATGGCCGCCGCCGCGCTGATTCCCGCGAACCCGTTGGGCGCGAAGCCGCCCGTTAACGGGTCAGTCCCAATTGGATGGCTTGATGAAGAACGCAGCCCACCGCGAGCGAAGAAGAGAATGATGCCGATCTTGAGCAGCACCATCGCGTTGTTCGAATTGGCAGACTCCTTGATGCCGATGACCAGGAGCACGGTAATGGCCGCCACCACCAGAAACGCCGGCAGGTTGGCGATGACCGGAACCCCGAATGGGTGTGGTGCGGTCGTCAGCGCCGAGGCCACGTACGCGCTGCTCGCATCCGTGGCGCCGGCCTTGATGGCGTCGGCTGCCATGTGCGCTGAACGCACGTCGGTCGCAAGCCATGCCGGCAACGACAGCCCGAAATGGCTCAACAGCTCGCGGAAATAGCCGGCCCAGCCGATGGCCACTCCAATATTTCCGACCGCGTATTCGATGATCAGGTCCCACCCGATGATCCACGCTACGAACTCGCCCAGCGAGGCGTAGGCATAGGTGTACGCGGACCCGGCGATGGGCACCATCGCCGCGAACTCGGCGTAGCACAGCGCCGCAAAGCCGCACGCCACCGCGGTCAGGACGAACGAGAAGACGATCGCGGGACCGGCCCCCGGCCGCAGCGGATCGCCGGCGATTGCGGTTCCGGTTGTCGCGAAGATCCCGGCGCCGATCGTGGCGCCGACACCCAGTGCGGTGAGATGCCACTTGTTGAGCGATCGCTTGAGTCCCCCTCGCTCGGCGATGTCGTTCTCGCAGTCGGCGATGGACTTCCGGACGAACAGATTGGCCATGAGCCTTGGGGAGGAGAGTCTTGGGGAGAGTTACAGCGTGATGGTAATTTCGGTCTTGCCTGCCACCGGGAGGCCGTCGGGGCCGCGAGCGGGGCGGAACTCGTAGTTCATCATCGCCTCGAGAAATTTCTTGGCATAGCCGCGGTCGCGAATTTCCGGGTCAAGCTCAACCTTCTGAACCTTTCCCATGGCATCAACCCAGAAGGTGACCCGGATCGCCTTCCCCCGAAGCTCCTTGGGGCTGTTCTCCGGGGGAATAACCCATCGTTTCTGCTGGGGCCCGGTTCCGACTCCACCGGCGCCACCGCCTTCTCCCGGACCGGTCCCCGTGCCAGTGCCGGGACCGATTCCGCCGCCGGTTCCTCCTCCGGCGCCGGGGCCGGTTCCGCTCGCGGAATCTCCCACCTCCGCGTTCGCCGGTCCCGCACTGGCTTGAGTCACGGGAGTATCCACCGGAACCGGTTGGACCGGTTCGGGCGACGGCGCTTGTTCTACGACGGGAGGAGCGGTGGTTACCGGAGCCACGGGAGCGGATGGCCGCGGAGCGCTCGCGGGGAGGGAAATATACGCCTCACGGTTGCCTCCGCCACCACCGCCACCCGTGGTCAGCGCCTGGTGACCCGCGCTCAGCACGCGGTACAATTCGCTGCCCCAGGGAGCGAGGATCAGCAGGACAACCGCGATGTGGAGCACAAGAGATAGCAGCATCCCCACCGGCGAACGCCGTCGCTTGGGTAATGCGAGCGCCGGGCCGGCAGACGTACGGGAGCGAGCAATCGCGGATGTTTCTGCCATGGCTGACCATACGAAAAATACACCGGGGAGTGCCGCGTTCGGCGCTCCCCGGTGGTGACGAACGGTCCTGCTGCTACCGCACTACTTCTTCGGCGCTTCGTCGGCAGGAGTAAACCCGATGACCTGTACTCCCGCGCCCCGCGCGATATCCATCGCGTCGATCACGTCCTGATAGATCCGGGTCGGCGCCGACTTCACGAACAACAGCTTTGCTGGACGGGCGTCGAAGATCGCGTGCATCTGGGTGTCCAGCTGGTCGACCGGCACCGGCTGGGTATTGATGGCGTAGCCGCCGTCCGCCGTAAGCTCCAGCACGATCTGATTCGATTTCGCGTCCGACTTCGTCTGCTGCTCCTGCGGTGGCACCTGGACGTCCAGGGCCATGCGGGACAGCGGCTGCGACACCATGAAGATGATCAGCATCACCAACATGATGTCGATCATCGGGATCACGTTGGGCTCGGACTGAATTCCGCCCGAGGCGTCCCCAGTGGACATTGCCATGTTATTTCTTCCCCTTCTCAAGTTCCGCGAAGAGTCCGGCGGCCTTGGGCTCGGTGATCGCCGCCATCACGCGGGCGCCGGCCTTGCGGGCGATCTCCACCGCTTCCTGGATTTTCGCGAACTGCAGGTGATTGTCCGCCTTGAAATACAAGATCTTGTCCGTGGTGCGGGCGGAGTAAATCGACTTGAGCTGGTCTGCCAGAATTTCCTTCTGGATCGGCCGTTGGTTCAGAAAATAGTTGCCGCTCACGTCGATGCCGAGGATGACCTCATCCTCCCCTTCGGGGCGCGCGTCGAGGTGAACCCCCTTCGGCATCGTCGCCTTGAACCCGGCGCTGATGAGCGGAGTCACGATCATGAAGATGATCAACAACACCAGCATGATGTCGATCATCGGAATTACGTTGGGCGACGCCTTTACGGTAGTAGTGCCGGCACTACCCGCTGACATGCCCATGACCGCTCACCGCTTTCTGGGCCTGGAATTCCTTGGTGAAGATCGAGCGGCCGAACTCGCTCCCCACGCTCTTGATCAGGTAGTCGATCAGTTCCTTCGAGACGTAGGTCATCTCGACGGTGAGGTTCTCGATCTTGGTGGTGAAGTAGTTGTAGAACCACACCGCGGGAATCGCCACCAGCAGACCGAACGCCGTGGTGATCAGCGCTTCGGCGATACCGGCGGAGATGCCCGCCAGGCCGCCGGAGGCTCCGGAGGATGCCATGCCGGTGAAGGCGTTCACGATACCCATCGTGGTGCCGAGCAATCCGACGAACGGGGCGGTCGAGCCGACCGTCGCCATGACGCCCATGCCCCGCTTGAAGTCCGCCAGCGTGATGAGCATCTCACGCTCGACGGCGCGCTCCACCGAGTTGATATCGGCCGAGGTGATCGTGGCCCGATCGGAGAGCAGCGGCTTCACCTCGGAGAGCGCCTCGCCGACGACTCGGGCGACGTGGCTCTTCTTATTCTGCTCGGCCAGGGTGATCGCCCGCTCCAGGTTCTCCTCCTGGATGGCGCGGGAGAACTCAGGCGCGAACTTCCGGGTGGCCGTCTGGCTCCGAATGATGCTGATGAGCTTGGTGATCGCGACGGTCAACGACATGAACGACATGAAGGCCAGGACGATCACGACGCCCTTGGCGAAGGTTCCGGCCGCGGTCCACAGGTGCAACATATCTACATTCATTTGAACGATACCTCCTGGAGGTGACTGATCCCGCTATTGCAGCTTGAAGGAGACGGCCTGCTGTACGAGCACACGGACCGGCTGACCGCGGGAACGCCCCGGTTTGAAGGGGCACTTGAGGATGGCGTTCTTCGCCGGATCCTCGAAGGCCTTGTGCGTGCTGTTCATGACCTTGAGGGAGCCCGGGTCCACTTTCCCATCGGTGTTCACCACGAATTGCATGACTACCCTGCCGGGGATCCCGGCCGACTTCATGACCGGGGGAAATTCGGGCGAGCAAGCGCCGGCCGTTTGCGGGGTCTCATCCACTTCTGCCGCCAGGAAGACTTCGCCTTCCAGCACCGGGCCGGTTCCACCCACGACGCCGGTCCCGATGCCACCTTCGACACCCTTACCGGTGAAGTCCCGCGGGTCGAACTTCTCGTTCAAATTGACCGGCGGAATCTCGGTGGGGATATCGGCCGGCGGCGTCACCACCTGGAAGCCCTGTGGCGGCGGGTTCGCAGCCACAACCGCCTCGGGGGGAGGCTGCTCTGGCGGCGGCTCCGGAGCCTTCGGCGGCTCCAGGAACACCATCGTCGTATCCTGAATGACTTGCTTCAGGGTCTCGGCCGCACCGCTCGTGGCCTTGACCGCTCCGAAAATGATCAGGATGTGGATGATCACCGAAGTGATTGACTGCCCAAGGGACTTCTGCTTCTTGCGTTTCGATTCGATCAAGTTTTCGAACATAGTCCTCTCCGCGTGAGCGGAAGCAAACGTATCTCGCGGTTATTGCAGCCGGCGAGACCCGAAGATGACAAAACCATAACAACTGGATTAGGCGTTGCCTTCAGGAAGCTCGGCTTGACCGATCCTGGGCTTCGGCTTCGGTTGGGACTTGGGGAGACGCGTTTGGCCGGGGCAGTGTGACCGTAAAGACGGTCCCCCGCCCGGTACGACTTTGCACGCCGATTGTCCCGCCATGGGCTTCGGCGATCCATTTGGTAATGGAAAGACCAAGCCCCGCACCCGGACGGTCTCCGGTCCGGGTACGAGCGAGATCGGCCCGGTAGAAGCGGTCGAAGATGTGGGGCAAGTCCGTGGCGCTGATGCCGATCCCGTTGTCCCCCACCACCAGCGCCACCGCATCGCCCTGATCCACAAGGCCAAGACTGATCTTGCCCCCGGGGGGAGTGTACTTGATGGCGTTCGTGACCAGGTTGAGGATCAGCTGGCGCATCCGGCTGTAGTCCACCGGCAGCAGGACCGGTTTGTCCGGCACTTCGGTGCGAACCGTGATGCCCGGAGCCTCCCCCAGGATGCCGGCGGTTTCCGCCGCCTCGGACAGCAGTTCCCTCAGGTCGTGCGGCTTTACGGCAAGAGTCGCACGTCCTTCATCGGCCCGGGCCAGGGTCAGCAGGTTGTCCATCATCTCTGTCACCCGGTTGATCTCGCCCAGCAATTCATCCAGCGTGCTCATCGCTTCGGGTGGAGTGCCGGGATGGGTAAGTGCGCGTTCGACGCCGGCGCGGATCACCATGAGCGGAGTCTTCAGCTCATGGCTCGCATCGGCGGTGAAGCGGCGCAGGCTGACGAAGCTCTCTTCCAGACGGCCGAGCATTCGATTCACGGTATTGGAAAGCCGGGCCAGCTCCTCGGCCTGAAGCGGAACCGCGAGCCGGCGATGGAGGCCGCGCCCGTCGGTGATGGACTCCAGCTCGTCCACCATTCCCTCGAGGGGGCGGAGGCTCGTATCGGCGAGGACGTACCCCAGCGCAATGCTCCCCAGCAGGATCACCGGGGCGATCACCAGCATTGCGCCCAGGAGTTGAGCTGGACCAAACGGCACGGCGGTGAGGGGAGCGGCGACGAAATAGGTGGCGGGCCGGTCCCAGACACCGGGGAGCGGGACCTGCGCGTAACGAACCGGGTCCGCGTTCGGGTCGAGCCGGACGAACCCGCTGCGTACACCGGCGCCCTCGGGAGGCGAAAGGGTTGCCAGCACGTCGGCCAGGGCGACCAGGCTGAACGGCTTGGCGGCCGCGTTCCGGTAGATCGGCGCGCCATCCGGATCCACCACGATGACGTAGTCCCGGATCCCATCGAGGTAGCCGCCGACCGCGTTGATCAGCGTAGGCGTCTCCCCCGAAGAGAGCGTCCGCCCGAGCTGGCGCTGGAAATTGATGAAGTACTGCGCCGCCAGATTGCCTTCGAGCGCGAGTCGCTCGTCGAGCTCCCGCAGACTCGACCGCTGCCGCTCGAAGTACAGGGCACCGCCGAACGCCGCGATCGACACGGCGAGCGCGACGACGTACCACAGAGTGAGGCGGCGGCGGATACTGGCCATGGACGGAAACGACAGTGAGAAGTGAGGTGTAAGGAGTGAGGTGTGAGGAGCCTACTCCTTACTCCTCACTCCTTACCTGCTTTTAACACATACCCGACCCCGCGCACCGTCTGGATCAGCCGGGGGCCACCGCCTCCGTCCACCTTCTTCCGGAGACGGTTGATCACCACGTCCACGATGTTGGTCCCGGGATCGAAGTGATAGTCCCAGGCGTACTCGGTGATCAGGGTCCGCGACATCACCCGCCCGACGTGCCGCATCAGGTACTCGAGGACGGCAAATTCCTTGTTGGTGAGCTCTACCGGCTTTCCGCCCCGGGTGACTTCGCGGGTATTGAGGTCGAGCTCGAGGTCGCTCACCCGCAGCTTGCGGGGCGCCAGCTGCCGGGGACGGCGGCTCAACGCCTCGACCCTCGCGAGTAGCTCCTCAAAACTGAAAGGCTTGGTGACGTAATCGTCGGCGCCAGCCCGGAGCGCTTCGACCTTGAAGTCCACCGCGTCCTGCGCGGTGAGCACCAGGACCGGCACGCTGTGCCCGCGATCCCGCAGGGTCCGGAGCACCTGCACTCCGTTCATGCCCGGAAGCCGGAGATCGAGAATGATGAGGTCGTGCTCCCCCTCCGAAGCGATCCGCAGCGCCTCGGTCCCGTCCGCCACCAGCTCGGCCTGATGCTGCTGCTCTTCGAGGCCGCGTTTGACGTATTGACCGACCGTACGGTCGTCTTCGACAACGAGAATCTTCACTCCGCCGCCATTCCCCCTACGGGGAGAAATACCCGGAAGACCGAACCACGACCCGGCTGGCTGTCCACCTCGATGCGGCCCAGGTGCTCGGCGACGATGCCGTAGCACACCGAGAGCCCGAGCCCGGTCCCCCGTCCTGGCGCCTTCGTGGTATAGAAGGGCTCGAAGATCTTGCCGAGGTCTCCCCGTGGGATGCCTACCCCGGTGTCCTCGATGTCCACCACAATCTCATCTTCGCGCGCCCGGCTCTGGTAGGTTCGGATCGAGAGGTATCCCCCCTCTTCCATGGCGTCGAGCGCGTTCATCATCAGGGCCATGAACACCTGGATCAGTTGCTCGTGGTTGCCATGAATCGGCGGGAGTCCCCCCGCCAGCTCGCGGTGCACCGTGATCTTCTTGAAGCGTTGATGATGCTTCAGCAAGAACAGGGTATCCTCGAGAACCGCCGAGGTGTCCACCGGCTTCTTGTACTTGCCCTTCGGCCGGCTGAAGTCGAGCAGACCGTCAACGATCGTGGTACAGCGCTGCACTTCCTTGTCGATGATCTCGAGGTACTCTCGCAGCGTCTCACCCAGATGCCCCGGGTCTTCGTCGGCCAGCCGGTTCTCGACTGCCGCGACACACGCGCTGATGGTGGCCAGGGGGTTGTTGATTTCGTGCATGACTCCGGCGGCCAGCTGGCCGATCGCCGCAAGCTTCTCGCTCTGCAGGATGCGCTGCTGCGCGACGTGGGTGTCGGTGACGTCCTCGCCGATTGTAATGACGTGGGTGATGGTCTCCCCATCCTGCCGCATCGGGATCTTGCTGATGCGGTAGTATTTCTGCTCACCCGCGACGGCGACCTCGATCTCGATCTGCCGAATCTCCCCCGTCGCGAAGACCTGGTCGAACTCCTCCTTGAGCTGCCGCATCGGCTGCCGGGTGAGCACCTCGAACACCGGGCGGCCGACCACCTCATCCTTGCGAAGACCCTGGGTCCCGGTCTCCCGCTTCCGGTTCCAGATCTGAATCCGGTACTCCTGATCCACCACGTAGAGGCCCACCGGCAGGCAGTCGATGACTAGGGTGATGAAACGGCGTTGCTCCTCGATTTCCTTGGAGCGCAGGGCGACTTCGTAGGCCAGGTCTTCGGAGAGCTCGATCGACGCCAGGAATGGAGCCAGGATATCGGCCACGACCGGCAGCAGCCGTTCGGACTCCGTCGAGCTGGGAGCCGGTGAAATCTCCAGCATGCCCAGCCGCTCGCCTTCGTGCAGAATCGGAAGGCGAAGGGTTCCGGGAGACACATCGGGAAGAACCGCGAAGGAACGGCTGGTCCGGGGAGTCCCGCTCAGCGCGGGGGCCGTGATGGCACGAAGGGTGGTGGCGTTCGGCTCCCGGAGCCACAAGAGCACCGACTGGGCGCCTAGTCCGACCCGAAGGTTTTCCGCCACGGTGCCGAGGGTTTCCTCGGCGGCAAGCCCCGTGTTGAGCAACTTCGCGATCGCGCCGACCAGCTGCAGCGGTCCGCCCGATGAGGAAGAACCCGCGCCGTCTCTTTCCGCTCGCGTCAGGGTCACTGGAACTCGCTGTGCAGTGAGTCTCGAATGAAATACTCGGCAGCCGTCTGAAACACCAGCATGGGGCTATACCCCTCCGCCACGAGGCGCCGCGACCGGGGCGGCCTCGGCTGCCACCGCTAATGCAACCACGAGGACAACCCAGGTGCCCAACAGCACCAACTCGGCTCCGGCGATCTCGTCGGTGGGAACCGACCCCGTCAGCATAAAGGCTCCGCCGCGGGGGCGGATTGCGGTCAGAGACCCGGTCCGTTCCGGATTCTCCCCCTGCCAGGTCACCGAATCTTGCCTCACAGCCCGGCGATCGGTTCTCTGCAGTTCGAGTCCCGGAGCCAGCCGTGGAAGGACGGCGGAACGGACGCCATCAGCTGTTGCCGCCACCTCGATCAGACGACGGGCGAATTGCAGGTGCGTCTCGGTCGTGGCGACCGCGGTTCTCTGCAGTGCCGACCTGAGCTCGAGACCGGCCCAAGCCGCGGAAGCGATGGAGAGAAGCGCCAGCGCGTCACGGATCATTCGTGACGCACCGAAGTACCGGTCGATTCCCAGGCTCAGCGCGGCAAGGAAGGCAATCATTCCCAGCAACACGGCGAGCCACGGTTCGGCCAGGGGAGGAAGAGTCTCCCAGGCCCCGACCCACCCTACCGGAGTCTCGCCGCCCCGATCGGCGAACGCGACCAGGCCGACGCGATGTCCGCTGGAGGGAACCACGATGCGCCAGTCGTACGACTGGCCCGCATCGAATTCCACGA
Source organism: uncultured Gemmatimonadales bacterium (assembly GCA_963833365.1). Classification (GTDB taxonomy): domain Bacteria; phylum Gemmatimonadota; class Gemmatimonadetes; order Gemmatimonadales; family GWC2-71-9; genus DATBGE01. The sequence continues at coordinate 569,397 of CAWHXS010000001.1, read as the reverse complement.
GCGGAGTCAGGGCGATGGTATCAGGTAACAGAGGAGTCCGGCCGAAGAATACCTGAAGCCCGCCCGGAAAGAAGGACGCGTTCGCGAGCGCACCAGCCCCCGAGACGAGGCGGGCCGGATCGAATCGAGGATCGTAGCGGCCCTTTGAACCGGGGGTGACAGCCGACAGAAACGCCGCGGCGGTCCAGCCGACGGAAAGGTTCGAACGGTCCAACAGTTCGCGATAGCCCTTTTGGGTCGCAAGGAAGAGCCCGCCGATCGCGCCCAAGGCGACCGCGAGCGCAATCCACGGCAGCGCGCCGAGGAGCCGCCCTGGCCGTTGGTTCCCGCGAGCCGCGGAGGCAGAAGTCATGTTACCGTAGTAACTTCATGCCCCGTGTTAGAGGCGCAAGTCTGCTGGTTTTTCTCGATCGTGAGACTCTCGCAATGCCCCTCCCTATCCTCACACCCTGGATCAATGGAGCCCATCTGCCGGCCGGGAGCCGTCCGGTGGACCAGGTGGATGCTCCTTACACCGGCGAGCCTGCGGCTGATGTGGTCCAAGCGACGGACTCCGACCTCGATGAGGCCATCGAGTCCGCCCAGGTCGCCTTTGCCGCGATGCGCGCGATGCCTCGCCACGCCCGGCATGATCTGCTCCACCGGGTCACCGAAGCCCTGACGCGCCAGCGTACCGAACTCGGCATCGAGCTCGCCACCAGCTGCGGCAAACCGATCACGCAGGCGCTGGGTGAGGTGGATCGGGCGATCATGACCTTCTCGCTCGCAGCGGACGAGGCCCGGCGCTTCGGCGGCGAGGTAGTACCGCTCGACCTGGATACCCGCGGCGTCGGAATGAATGGGCTGGTCAACCGCTTCCCGATCGGACCGATCAGCGCCATCTCACCCTTCAACTTCCCGCTCAATCTCCTGGCCCACAAAGTGGCTCCGGCGATCGCCGTGGGAAGCGCTCTGGTGGTGAAGCCGCCGCCACAGTGTCCCCAGCTGGCCTTCCGGCTGGGAGAGATCCTGGCCGACTGCGGGTTGCCAGCCGGCGCCTATAACGTGTTGCACCTGCCGATCCCGATCGCCGAAAGGCTGGCGACCGATCCGCGCTTCCAATTGCTCACTTTCACGGGAAGCCCGACGGTCGGCTGGCACCTCAAACAGGTCGCAGGGAAGAAGAAGGTCGTCCTCGAGTTGGGCGGGAACGCCGCGGTGGCGGTGCACGAAGACGCCGGTGACTTCGATTGGGTTGCCAATCGGCTCGCCTTCGGCGGATTCGCCTATGCCGGTCAGGTGTGCATCAAGGTGCAGCGGGTCCTGGTACACCGGCCCGTCTACCAGTGCGTGGTGGACAAGTTTGTGGCGGCCACGGCCGCTCTGAAATGCGGCGACCCGATGGATTCCTCGACCGTGGTCGGACCGATGATCGATTCCAACGCGGCGGATCGCGTCGAATCCTGGGTTGACGAAGCGGTGAAAGCCGGAGCGACGGTCCTGCTCAAGGGCCAGCGAACCGGATCGGTCCTGACGCCGACCGTTCTGGCCGATGTCCCGCGCGACGCCAAGGTCTCCAGCCGAGAGGTCTTCGGCCCGGTGACCATCGTGGCACCCTACGACAACTGGGACGACGCGCTCGCTACGATCAACGACTCCGACTTCGGCTTGCAGGCGGGAGTCTTTACCCACGACGTGAACCGGATCTTCCGAGCCTTCAGCACGCTTGACGTTGGCGGAGTGATCGTCAACGACTTCCCCACCCTCCGGGTAGACAATTTCCCCTACGGCGGGGTCAAGGACTCGGGGTTCGGGCGGGAAGGCGTGAAGTACGCGATGGACGACATGAGCGAGCCGAGGATGCTGGTTTTGAATTTGAACAAGTAGGAGCTGTGCGTTCCACCCAATTTTCAATTGCCAATTTTCAATCTGACATCTGACATTCGAAATCTGAAATCTTCACTCCGAAACCCCATGCCCTTCCCCGCTCCCGGCACCCCGGCCCCCGACTTCACCCTCCCTTCGACCTCCGGCGAGCCTGTCACTCTCTCAAAGCTCCGGGGGAAGAACGTGCTCGTTGCCTTCTTCCCGCTCGCGTTTACCAGCGTTTGCACCAGGGAACTCTGCGCCTTTACCGAGGACTTCTCTCAGTTTCAGTCCGCCGACACGGTTGTCCTGCCGATCAGCGTGGACTCGGTGCCGACCCTCAAGGCGTACAAGGCGAAGGAGCAAATCGGAGTGGACCTGTTGAGCGATTTCAAGCGGGAGGTGAGTCGGGCCTACGGGACGCTACTGGAAGACAAGTTCCACTCGAACCGCTCCTACATCGTCATTGATCGCAACGGCATCGTGCGCTGGGCCTTCGCCGAGGAGTCGACGGGAAACCGGAGGGAGAACGGGGAACTGCTGGAGGTGTTGGGGAAGCTGGAGTGAGGGGGACGGGAGATGGGGATTGAAGATTGAAGATTTCAGATTGCAGATTTGACGCGAATTGATCTTTCAATCTTCAATCTGAAATCATCAATCTTCAATCTTTCTCCCGTTTCCCTACTTCTTCGGCATCTCGAACCGTTTCCCCACCTCTGTCCAGTTGACCACATTCCACCACGCGGCGATGTAGTCGGGGCGCCGGTTCTGGTACTTGAGGTAATAGGCGTGTTCCCACACGTCGCAGCCCAGGACGGCTCTCTTGCCCGCCATCACGGGATTGTCCTGGTTGGGCGTGCTCTCGATCGCAACGGTACCGGCCTTGTCGACCGTGAGCCAGGCCCAGCCGCTGCCGAACCGGCCGACGCCCGCTTTCTGGAACTGTTCCTTGAAGCTGGCGAGACCACCGAAGCCCTTGTTGATCGCATCGGCCAAGGCACCGGTTGGCTCTTTGGCTCCGCCCGGAGCCATGATCTCCCAGAAGAACGTGTGATTGTAGTGTCCCCCACCGTTATTCCGCACCGGAGCACGGATCGCCTCCGGTAGTGCGTCGATATTCGCGATCAAATCCTCGATGGACTTGGATTGCAGGTTGGCGTGGGGCTCGAGCGCCGTATTGAGGTTGTTGACGTACGCCGCGTGATGCTTGTCGTGGTGAATCCGCATCGTCTGCTCGTCGATGTGCGGCTCCAACGCGGTGTAATCGTAGGGAAGTGGAGGCAGGGTGAAAGCCATGATGAACTCCTGAGGCGAGGTCAAACACTGGCGCCCGCGGGCGCGCGGGGAAGTATGGACGCCCCCACCGGCTGGGGCAATCCCGGGCCATGAACCCAACTGCTTGGCCGCGAAAGACCTAGAGCCTCGATTCTCCGGAAGATCCGCAGCTCTCGCACACTACTTCCACAGCTTCGCCACAACTCCCGCTTGCCACGGCCCTCCCGACAGCCGACACTGGAGGCGTGTCTGCATCGTCCTCCACTCCAGGTTCGCATAAGCGCTCGTTCCGTCGAGCCTCGGGCCACTCGCTGCTTCTCCTCGGGGCGAGCCTCGGAGTCGTGGCCCTGACCGCATCGATCGCCGTAGTCGCCGCGTGGAAGTCGCGCGCCAATACCCGGCAGTTGCTGAAGGATTACGCCGCCTTTGCCGCCTGGAGCTATTCCCAGCGGCTGGGGAGCGAGTTGGGTGAGACTATGTGGTTTACCCTGAATCCGATCGGCCACCGCCAGCCGCATCAAAGCCGCATGATGCCTGAGGCAGACAATCTCCCGGAATACCTCGCCAACAATCTCGCCGAGTGTCGCTGTAACCCGCCGGCCAGGCCCTCCAGCTATTTCCGCTTTCGTCTCGGAAGCGACTCCATAACCACCGCCGGTGCCCCGCTTCCTTCTGCGACTCAGGGAATGATCCCGCAATTGGTCGGCAAGGCCATACGCTCCAACTCGGAGTCCAACCCGTTTGGCATGGTTCCGCTACTGGGTGCGGGACAAGTCGCAGCGTATGGGGTCATGCCCACGGCCTGGCGCGACACGATGGTCTATGGCTTCACCTTCGATTCCGCGGGTCTGGTCATCGCGTTTGACAGTGTGCTCCGGGGTTCATCTCTGCTTCCTGCAACCGTCACCCGGGGCCAGGTCAACGCGCAACTTCTGGCACTCGAGATCCACGATCACTCGGGAGCCCTGCTCTATCGCTCGACTGAATGGCCCGCCAACGAGCGGGATTGGCCCTACATCGCCGAAGAGTCCCTCCCGCCGTATCGCGGTGGCTTCGTGACCCGACTGACCCTGATTCCCGGCGCGGCAACGACACTGCTTGCCGGAGGCCTGCCACGGACTCCACTTCCTTTGCTGCTCCTCGTCGCCGTGCTCGGCGTGGGCGCGGCAGCGGTCGCTTTGGCTCAGCTACGCCGAGAGGGCGCCCTGGCGCGACTGCGCAGCGACTTCGTCGCCGGCGTCTCCCATGAGCTGCGCACGCCGCTGGCCCAGATTCGGCTCTTTCTCGATACGCTGCGGCTCAAACGGTACGACACCCCGGCCGAGCAGGCATGGCTGCTTGGTCATTTGTCGCGGGAAACCACGCGGCTCGAGCATCTGGTCGAGAACGTACTCGCGGTTAGCCGCCTGGACCGGGGCGTACCGTCGTCGGCCCCGCTCGAGCCGCTGGATCTGGGAAGAGAAGTGGCCGAGGCGGTCACCGCCTTCGCGCCACTCGCAGCTTCGCGACAGGTCTCCTTCAAATCCGATCTCCCGACCGGCGTAGGTGTCCTCGCGGATCAGGCCACCCTTCGTCAGCTGCTGCTGAACCTGTTCGATAACGCTGTGAAGTTCGGTCCACCGGGCCAGGTGGTTCGCGTGGGTGTCACCCGGGTCAATGGCAGTGCGAGACTCAGCGTGACCGATCAGGGGCCGGGAGTTCCGGAAGAAGAACGGGATCGGATCTGGGAGCCGTATTACCGCGGCTCCAGCTCGGCGGCCCGAGCCGTAGGAGGAAGCGGCATCGGACTCGCCATCGTCAGGACCGTGGCCGACCAGCTCGGTGGAGAAGTCAGCGTGGAGTCGGCGGCCGAAGGCGGGGCGGAATTCACCGTCTTGTTTCCGACACTCGAGTCCGGCGCCGGCGACTCATGAAGGGAGCACGGATCCTTCTCGTAGAGGACAACGCGGACTTGGCCGATGGCCTCCGTTATAACCTCGAGCGCGAAGGATATGCCGTGCAGGTGGCCGGCGACGGGCCGGCCGGACTCGACGCCGCCCGGCATTGGAATCCCGACCTGATCCTTCTGGACCTGATGCTACCGGGAATAAGTGGATTCCAGGTGCTCGAAGTCCTCCGCTCCAGTGGTCATCGGGTGCCGGTGATCATCGTCAGCGCGCGCGGAGAGGAAGCCGACAAGGTGCGCGGCTTCCGGCTCGACGCCGATCAGTACGTAACCAAGCCGGTCGGACTCCTGGAGCTGCTCGAGCGAGTCCGCGCGATCCTCCGCCGGAGCAGCTCATTCTCCGGAGGAGACAGCGCCGCCCGGATCCGTTTCGGCGAAATCAGCATCGACCCGGCTGCCCGCACCGTGACCCAGGGTGAGCGGCAGATCGCGCTCACTCCCAAGGCTTACGAGCTGATGCTTGCCCTGGTGCGCCGTGAAGGCGCCGTGATGAGCCGAATCGAGCTGTTGCGAGAGGTATGGGGCTCGGCCGGCGACGTGCAGACCCGCACGGTGGACTCCCACATGGCCGAGCTGCGCCGGAAGCTGGAAGAGAATCCGGCTGATCCCCGCCATTTCCTCACCGTCTGGAAGGTCGGGTACCGGTTCGAGTCCTGACTCGACGGGAACCGCACCAGCTTCGCACAGTTCCACCACAACTCCTCGCCGGCGCCTCCGTATCGTGAGCCAACCTGATACCGGAGGCCTCGATGTTGAACCGTTCAGTCGCCGCGCTCCTCGCCGGGGTGCTCCTCACCCCAGTCGTCGCGCTTGCGGCCCCTCGCGACCAGATGCTGGTCTCACCGGCCTGGCTCAAATCCCACCTGGCCGACCGCCAGCTTGTCCTGCTGCAGATCGGCGAGCGGGGCGAATTCGACAAGGAACACATCCCCGGGGCCCGGTTTCTCGACTTCGAATCTCTCTCCGCCGATCAGGAAGGCGGACTCTACCTCGAGCTGCCGACGGTGGCCCAACTGGATTCGACCTTCGCCGCATTGGGCGTGAGTCGCGATTCGCGGATCATCCTGTACTTCGGATCGGACTGGGTGAGCCCGACTACGCGGGCTTGGCTCACCTTCGATTATCTGGGACTGGGAGATCGCACTTCGATTCTGGACGGAGGGTTGCCTGCATGGAAAGCGGCCGGCAACCCGGTCACCGCCGAGATGCCTCCAACGGCGACGGCACAGTCGCTGGCCGGCACGGCGCACCCGGAGTTAATCGCCGACGCTGAATGGATCCAGGCTCGGCTCGGCCAGCCGAAGTTTCGGCTGATCGATGCTCGCGATCCGCAGTTCTATGGCGGGCTCTCTGCCGGTTCCGGTACTCGCCCGGGGCACCTGCCCGGCGCCCGCAGCATTCCATTCACAACGGTTACCAATGAAGACGGCCGGTTCCTGTCCGACTCCGCCTTGCGGCGGGTGTTCAACCAGGCCGGCGTCTCGAAGGGAGATGAGATCGTGGCTTACTGTCACATCGGCCAGCAGGCCACCGCAGTGGTGTTCGCCGCCCGCCTGCTCGGCTACAAGGCGCGACTGTACGACGGGTCCTATCAGGACTGGACTCGAAGGGACCTCAAGGTGGAAGGCGGCGTTGCCCCGACCAGGGGCGCCCTGATTTCCACCGAGGCGCTGGCGGCGCGGATCGCGAAGGACAGCGTCACGCTGATCGATCTGCGAAGCGATCTCAACGCCTATCTCGCGAACCACCTTCCGGGCGCCGTCTATCTCCACTATGAGACGCTGCGAGCCGCCCAAGCCGGAGTTCCAGGCGACGTCCTGCCCGCGGCGAGCTACGCCGAGTTGTGGGGCCGGATCGGAGTGCGTCGCGACCGTCCGGTCGTGATCTACGCCAGCGGCGACGCCCAGAATTTCAATGCGACATTCCTCGCCTGGTTGCTCGCCGGCTTCCGCCAGCCGGAGGTGTACGTGCTGGATGGGGGCTATGCCAAGTGGGCCGCAGAGAACCGGCCCCTCTCACGACTCTACCCTGAAATTGCCGCGGTGAAGTACGCCGTCGATCCGTTCCTGCTCGATCAGATCGAGGGAGAGCATGTCCAGCATTCGCTGGGCGGCAAGCAGGTCGCGATCGTGGACGTCCGGCCTGCCGATCAATTCGCGGGAACCGCGGGCGCGCAGATTCGGCGGGGTCACATCCCCGGAGCGATCAACCATTTCTGGCACGACGATCTGGTCACCAGCAATGGTGTGACGGTGTGGAAATCGGTCGATGAGTTGCGTGCAGCCTACGCCGCACAGGGAATCACACCGGACAAGTGGATCATCGTGTACTGCAACACCGGCACGGAGGCGAGCCACGCCTACTTCGCGCTGCACTTCCTGCTGGGATACCCCAACGTGCACGTGTACGTCCCCTCCTGGACCGAATGGGCCGAGAGAACCGACTGGCCGGTGGACGGACCGGTCGCGACCGGAACCGCACCGCAGGCGCAGGGAGCGCGCAGCTGTTCCGAGAATTGAGAAGCATTGTGGTAGAAATTCAAAGGCCCCGTGACAAACCCACGGGGCCTTTTGCTTTTGAGGCCATGCGATCCTGCGAGGAAGTGGAGCGGACCGGGATCGAACCGGTGACCCCCTGGTTGCAAACCAGGTGCTCTCCCAGCTGAGCTACCGCCCCGAAGGTGAAACGCGGGAGGAAACTAGCATCCTGTCACTCGGGATGGAACGGCCCAGTGGGGTAGCCGAACCGCGGCCTGCGCTGCAGGATAGAATCACTATGCTTGCCTCCTGGGAATCCGCTCAGCACGTTACCGGAGTTCTGGTTGATATCACGCTGCTGCTCGGCGCCATCGGCGCGATCGTCAAATTCCAGCTCTTCAACATTTTCGGGCATCGCTGGCATTCGACACTGGATTGCGCCCACTACGAGCTGCCCGACGGCTCGGTAGTCTTTACCGCCGACTACACCGTCACGAATCGCGGCCAGCGCCCGCTCCGCCTTCGGGCGGTTTCCCTGAGGTTGGTTCAGTGCCGGCGCCAGGGCCACATCCTCCTGCCCGACGAGACCGCGCCGATCGCCGAACGGATAATTCGCCCGTCTGACCCGGGGATGAAGGGCAATCTGCAGATCGAGTCCGGTGAGCGTACTATCTTCACTCTTCGGGCTGCCCTGCCCGAACTACCGGACCAAGTGTTTATCGTCTGTGCGTTGGACGCGGTGACCAAGCGGTCGTACACCAGCTTCCGAGGTTTCTATTCGCGTCTGGCCCCCGCTCGTCGGGTCATCCGGCATAGTGGCTCTCAGGTGCCGCCACCGTTGGCAGATCCTTCGGAGGGCTAACCTGAGGTCTCGATGACCCGCACTGCCAGGTTCCTTCTTGTTGTCGCCGGATATGCCATCGCCTTGCTCGTAGCGCTGGGGGTCACTCATCTCCACCAGGTCGCCACCAGCGGGCCGGCCTGGCAGGGCTACTCGGGCATGCTCGCCTTCGGCGATTCGGTCCTCTTCCTCGGTGTGTTTGGTCTGACAGCGGTGCCGGCGACAGGCGCCGCGCTCTATTTTCTCCGGCCCGTCCGCCTGTTCTGGCAGGTCGCCTCGATCACCGCGTTAGCCATCGCGGCGACCGGTCTCGCGGCATTCTTCGGATACCTCCTGTTCCGTAGCACGGAACCGGCGAGCATGCTGGTGGCCTTGTCGCCCATCCGAGTACTGCTCGCCCCGCTATTTGGCACGGCCTTCTTCCTGGGCTTGCTCTTTGCGCCGTCGCGCTCCGGTCGCCTCGCATTCCTTGCCGCTACGGTGATCGAAGCGGTCGTTTTCATCTCGATCGCGTTCATCTGGTGGCGCTCGTCATAGAGGATTCCTCGCCGCAGCAACGATTGGAGCGGCACCCGCTGTAGCGGCAACACACTCCGCCGGACGCCTGGCATGCAAGAGGACGTCACACTCATCAGACCCGATCCGGATGACCGGACTCCGGGGACCACTGCGGGGTTCCCGGTCGATCTGCTCCTCCAGTCTGCCGGGCGTCTTCGAGTTTTGGCCCTCCTCTACGCCTTCGTGTTCTTCATGGCGGGTGTCTTTCCCGCCCTGTTCATCCCCGAAGACCGGGTTCGATTCTTCAGCACCTTCATCCAGTGGGGCCCCAGCGTCATCGGGATGGTGGTGGCGGTTCTCGTCGCGTGGGTGATTCGGAGCCCGCGCATCTCGCTACCGGCGGCGATGAATCTCGGACATGCTTTCGAGATCGTCAGCAGCTACGCCATCGCAGCAGCCGAGTTTGGCGACCCGATGAGCATTGAAACCCACCAGGGTTTCCTCGGACTCTCCTGGGTCGCCGTGTGGGTCGTGTTGTTCACGATCGTCGTGCCGACCTCTCCCCGCCGCGCGGTGATGGCGGCCCTCGCGTCGGTCAGCGCTGTGCCGGTCGTTATCGGGACAGTAGTCGCGTCTGGTGCCGCCGCAGCCCCGGTTAGTCCCCTGCCCTTCTTCTTCGGTCTCGTATTCCCGTATCTCCTCGTAGTAGCGATGGCATATGTCGGGGCTCGAGTGGTCTATCAGCTGGGCACCGAGGTCAGGCGGGCCCGAGAGCTGGGGAGTTATCGCCTGGAGAAGAAACTTGGCGAGGGAGGAATGGGCGAAGTGTGGCAAGCCCGGCATCGCATGCTGGCCCGGCCTGCGGCCATCAAGCTGATTCGTCCTTCAACCACTGGGAAAACGGGGCCTGAAGTAACCCGGGAGGCCGTCCGACGATTCGAACGCGAGGCTCAGGTTATCGCGAGGCTCCGCTCTCCTCACACCGTCGAGCTCTTCGACTTCGGGATCGCCGCCGACGGCGCGTTCTATTACGTCATGGAATTGCTCGACGGCCTCGACGTAGACAGGCTGCTCAGGCGCTTCGGGCCCACTCCGCCTGAGCGTGCCATTCACCTGCTACGCCAGGTCTGCCACTCGCTGTCGGAGGCCCAGTCCTGCGGGCTGGTGCACCGGGACATCAAGCCGGCGAACATTTTCGTCTGCCAGTATGGAGAGGAGTACGACTTCGTGAAGGTCCTCGATTTCGGAATTGTGGGAGCCATCCACACCCCTGATGACTCGAACGCCGTGCAGACCCGGGAGAATGACCTCAAGGGCACGCCCGCGTTCATGGCCCCCGAGCAGGCAATGGGTCGGCCGGTGGACGGGCGGGCCGACATCTATGCCACCGGTTGTGTCGCCTACTGGCTTCTGACCGGGCAGTATGTGTTCACCGCCGACAATGCGATGGGGCTCCTGCTGCAGCACGCGCAAACGCCGCCGGTGCCTCCATCGGCCCGCACCGAGCTGTCCATTCCACCTGCCCTCGATGACCTCGTGCTGGCGTGTCTGGCGAAGGATCCCGCACATCGCCCCCAATCAGCACGAGAGCTGTCTCTCAGGTTGGCAGAGTTGGAGGCTCGGCATCCGTGGACCCAGGAGCGGGCGCAGGAATGGTGGACCCTCCACAAACCGACACAGGGGTAGCAGGAACAGTCAGACCGGCTTCGCGACACTCCACGCCAGGGATGCAGTGCCTAGGATCTGCCATAGATGTTTCGGGCGGCGACACACCCCACCCTTGCCCTTTAGGCCAATGCACTCGGCGCCAAGTCATATAGATTGTGGAATAGGCCAGCCCCCGCACATCACCAACCACGAGGTCCAGATGCCAAACGTTCGCGCGCGCCTGCTGCCGAGTCTGTTGCTGACCGGTGGAGTGCTCGCCTACGCCGCGTGCGCCAGTACGTCCGTTACTTCGGACCGGGATTCGACGATTCCCATTCCCAAAGCGGCAAAGGTCGCTTTTGTTGGCGGAACCGATGCGACGGGCATCGATCCCGCCGTCCGGAACGACATCGTCCATCGTCGGATCCAGACCGCGATCAAGAACGAGCTCACGACCAAGGGATTCCAACTGGTGGAAAACGAGGCGGATGCCGACTTTCTAGTCCGCTACTTCGTGGGGATGCATCAGTCCACGGAATACGTCAGCACGACGACCGGCTATACCGGGGGTTGGGGATATGGCTACGGGTGGGGCTGGGGCGGAGGAATGGCCACCACGACGACGACGCCATATACCGTTCGAGACGCGAAATTCGTGGTTGACCTGGTCACGGCGAAGGACCAAAAGCTCGCCTGGCGCGGCGAACTGACCGGTGAGGCGCCGGATCATCCCCCCAGCCAGGAGGAAGTGGACGGCGGGGTGGGCCGCACCATGCAATCGCTGAAGCCGGGCGAGTAAATCGGAAGAACAACGGCTGGTGGAGCGGCGGGCTAGCCTGCGGGGCTGGCCCGCCGTTTTCTATTCGATCCCTGCGTTGCGTTTGAGCCGGCCCGCCACGACAGTGACGTTGTCGCTCCCGCCCCGTTCCAAAGCCAGATCCACCAGCTTGCGGCAGATCAGCTCTGCGGAGTGGACGTCGGTCAGGTGCTGCTGGATTTCCGCTTCCGTCACGTGTTTGGTCAACCCGTCGGTGCAGAGCAGCATGACGTCGTCCCAGCGCACGTCGGTCACGGTGGTCATTGGGGTGGCCTGACTCCCACCAACGGCGCTCGACAGGATGCTCTTGAACGGAGACCGCTCGAGGTTGGCCGAATCGAGCACGCCGGCATCCACCAGTGCCTGCGCCATCGTCTGGTCCTTGGTAATCTGATCGAGCCGGCCCTCCCGCAGAATGTAGAGCCGGCTGTCGCCGACATGGACCACGTAGGCGCGCGGCCAAAGCACTGCGACCAGCGTGAGCGTCGTCGCCATCCCTTCCCGCAACGGGTCCGCCTCTCCTTCCGCGCGAAGCAGCGAGTGGCTGTGCAGCACTGACTCCTGCAGATCCGCCAGGAACTTCGACTCCTCATCCGGATCGTGATGGTAGTAGAGCCGCATCGTGTGGGTGACGTAGTGCGCGATGGCGGACAGTGCGGTGCCACTCGCGTGCTGCCCTCCCGGCATGCCTCCGACCCCGTCTGCCACCAGAAATACGAAGCCGCGTGACTCGCTCATCAGCTCAGGCAACCGCTCCGGCGGGAGGCTGGTTGACTGGATCTGCATGGTTTTATGGAGACTCGCGATGAGGAACTGGTCCTGATTCTCCTTCCGGACCTTCCCCTGATCGGTGAGACCGAACACGTCGATGTCCGACGCCATCGGTCTCGACCGGCGTACCAGCGAATTCCGGATGGTGGTCATCGGCAGCCTCCTGCTCGAGCCGAAGGCGAGTGGCGCACGGCCCCACCTTACTCTACGTCGCGGCCCGGAATTGGCAACCGGACTCCGCGACGTGATCCAGCTTACGCGGGCCAGGGAACTTCGGGCTCTTGACGGCCCCCGCCGCCCAAGGTACTGTGCCTGTCGCGGGGTGAACGCGGCTCCGTGGATTACATAGGCTCCTCCGGGGGCCGCCGCGGCGGGTGAGGGAATGCCTCACAAGCAGACGGCGCATTGGCAGACTCCAAAGTCTCCAAAGCGCCGTCTGCTTTTTTATCGAGTGACCGGGAACGCCCATGGAGGGGTTCATGCGTATCTCTGCGGTAATAGGTGTGCTGTTGCTTGTCGTCGGCGCCTTCGTGCTGGTGACAGGGATGCAATACAAGGACACGAAGAAGATCGTGGACGTCGGAGATGTCGAGGTGAAAGCCACCGACCACCGGCCGGTTCCCAAATGGGTCGGTATCGTAGCCCTGGTGGGAGGGGTCGCCCTGTTGGGCGTCGGGATGGCGGGCCGGAAGGCCGGGGGCTGAGGTCGGGAGTGGAACCAACCTGAAAGGAGAAGGCAATGCTGGAGACCATCGCCATCATCTTGCTTGTACTGTGGGTACTCGGGCTGGTGAGCAGCTACACAGTGGGCGGCTTCATCCACATCCTGCTCGTCGCCGCGATCATCATTTTCCTGATTCGCATCTTGCAGGGGCGCCGCCCCGTCTAGGTTTGCCTTCCCGGTCCGGGCAGGTTGCTTCGCCTGCCCGGACCGCGGAGGGCCATCCATTCATTCAATCGGAAGTTCCATTCGCTCCGCCCATTCCGACCACGCTCCGGTGTAGATCCGCACCTTCGGATACCCCAGCAGGTACTTGAGTACGAAAAAGACGTGGCTGGCTTCGGTGCTCGAGTTGCAATAGAGGATGAGGTCCTGATCCGGGGTGATGCCCCGCGCCGCGTAATCCGCCCGCAACGAGTCCACCGACTTCCACACCAGCGAGAGGTCGCGCTGCTCGAGATCGTCTTTCCACGGGTGATTGGTCGCCCCGGGGATGTGGCCTCGCCGCCGTTGCGCACCCGCGCTCCCGCCGTACTGGTCAGCCGGTCGAGCATCCACCAGACGCACACCGGATTTCCCCAATGATTGCTGCACGTCGCTCAGCACGGCGGTCGGTACCTTGAAGCGATGCGCATCCAGTGTCTTGCCGGAGACTTCGGCGTGGGGATACTCCTGAGTGAGCTTCTTCCCTTCGAGCTGCCACTTGGCATAGCCGCCATCCAGGAGATAAATCCGCGGGTGCTGGAAGCCCGCCAGGATCCACACCACGAACGTCGCATCGATGTCGAACTGGTCCCCGGCACTGTACACCACGACGGGACGATCGGCGCGCACACGGGCTCGGCTGAACAGCCCGGCATACATCTCGGCTGGCAAAAGCTGGAAGGGCAGCCCGCCACTGGTTGACCTCAAGGTCTCGACGTTGAGCCACACCGAGCCCGGCAGGTGGTTCTGCAGATAGGCGGTCCACGGCTGACGGACGTCGAGCACGGTGACCGACTCGCTCTCCAGCATCCGTGCCAGGGAATCGGTGCTGATCAGCGCGGGTTGAGGTGCCGCGGCCAACGCGGCCCAGGCGACAATCGATAACAGGTTCACTGGCTCCCCTCCTGAACGTCTTCCAGTCCCATCTTCGCGCGCTCCATCTCGAGGTAGACTCTCACGGCGTTCCGGCGCTCACGGGAATGGAGCGACACCGGTCTCCTATCATCCGGCGGAGGCAACGAGGCCAGCGCCTGTCTCATCGAAGTTCCCTTCTCAATTGCGGCTCCCATCGCTTCGCGGAGCTGAGCGAAATATTCCCGGGTCCGCTGCACCATCGTGGCGGGGGCATGAGGAATAGCATCGTGGCCCGGCACGATGACCTTGGGGTGCATCGAGTCAATCTGGTCCAGCGTCCTGAGCAGCACCGAGGAGTTTCCGTCGACTACCATGGTTACCCCGTCGGGGAGCAGGATATCCCCGGCGAAGAGCACCCGTTCCCGAGGAACCCAAACCATGAGATCGCCGGCGGAGTGCGCCGCCCCCGGATGAATGGCAAGGATTGTCTTGCCACCCAGGACGAGGGTATCGGTTCCGGTGACCGGGCGGTCAGGAGTATTGGCATACTCGAAGCCTAGAAGCTCCTGGAGTCCTACCACCCCATCCCAGTCCGCCACCATCGCGTCCGGTCCCGCCTCCCCTGCGAGCACCCGCGTGTCCGGATGCGCGATGATTTTTGCGCCGACCCGCTTGAACTCGATCGCTCCGAACATCATGTCGGGGTGGTGAGCATAGAGGATCAGGTAACGGACCGGGTTGGAGCTTACCGTCCGAATGGTGCGGATCACCGCGCGGGCCTGCGCCGGACTCGCCACCCCACCGACTGCGACCACCCCCTCCTTCGTCACCACGAATCCGGCGTTGGGGCGTCCCTCGGCACCCTTGCCCGTGTCTCCCAGCACGGCGTAAACGCCGTCGCCCAGTTTGCGCAGCGGGTATACCGTCGTTTCGGTAGTGGGAGAAAAAGCGGACGGACGTGGGGTGATTTGGGCGAGGGCGGACGGGGCGAAGAGGACGGACAGGGCGGTCGAGACGGACAGGGCGGTCAAGGCGGTCCGCTGCTTTCGATGCGTTCCCTTCCTGTCCGCCCCGTTCGCCCTGTTCGCCCCGACAATCACGTGGCGAACTTGATGTCTATCGCCGACCGGTATTCCCTGTCCTTGTTGTCCCGCCAGACGAACGTGAGAGGTGCCTCGCGATCGGCCCGCAGCATGAAGGTGACCACGGGATCCTTGCTGATGCCCGAGGTCCATTCGAAGCGGGCGATCTCCGTATCTCCGTACAGCACCCGCACATCATTGATGAACCAGGGCGGGATCAGGTCCGCATTGGCATCGCGGAAAAACCCGGTGTCCATCGGATGCTGCACGATGGTCTGGACCCGGATGGCGTCGCCCTGCTGGATGCGATCCGGGATCACGATCTTCGCCTTGCCGGTCTCGGCCATCATCCGCACCCGTTGAGCGTGGTCTCGACCTTCATGTAGTCGGCCCACAGCTCGTCGTTGCTGGTCTCCACGATCGCGCGGATCCAGCAGGTTCGCTTCATCTTGATCCGGGTCTCGATCTTCACCCGCTCGAACGCCGGCGTCAGGTGAAAGACCGTGACCAGCGGATCGGGATTGTGGTCCACGATGAGGTAGACCGCCTTCACATAGGAATCCGGCGTCATGGGCAGATCGGACTCGATGGCGACCGGCACGACTCGGCCGTCCTCCGCGAGGGGCGGCATGTCCAGGGTGACGTGGCCCCGCTTGATCTCCCGGCTCCCGAACCGCTCGCCCATGATCTTCTGAACGATTTCGTTGGGTACTTCGGGATCGTCGGGGCCTTTGAGAAAAGGAAGGAGGTTGGAGACGCCTCTCCGGCTCCCGCCGGCCAGCGACAACCCCGCAAGACCGAGGAAGCCCAGGAACGAGCGGCGGCCTACCGGATCCCTGTCAGACATCAGCTTCTCCATGAAGGCAGGAACAACCTGAATGCAAAGTGCGGAAGCGGACCGGCAGCGTCAAGCGAGAGGAGGGCAAGGGCCTTGTCGGTCGTTTTCCTACACCGTGGCCGGCGAGTCTTCGTCCGCGATCGCCTGAACCTGGTGCTGCAGGGCAAGCCGCTCGAGCTTTTCTACGGGCAGATTCAGGAAGAGGTCAATCCGCCGGGAGAGCAGTGTCAATGCATCCCGAAAAGCCCGGAGTCGAGCGTCGGGTGGTCCCGCAATAGCGGCCGGATCCTCCATGCCCCAATGCGCCAGGACCGGCTGACCGGGGAAGATCGGGCAGGACTCCCGCGCACGGTCGCAGACGGTAATTACGAAGTCCCAGGACTCCTGATCGAGGCCGTCGAGACCCCTGGGCGGATGTCCGGCCCATTGGAAGCCGGACTCGCTCAACACCTCGAGGGCCAGAGGATTGACCACCTCGGCAGGCTGCGAACCCGCGCTTTGCGCTTCGAAGCGTCCCTGCCCCCGCCGATTGAGTACCGTCTCAGCGATCTGGCTCCGCGCCGAGTTGCCGGTGCAGAGAAACAACACGCGAAGCGGACGGTTGGCGGTGATGTGTTTAGCCATGAATGCGGCCGTCGATGGGCAGAGGTCGGAGAATTCCGGCGTGTCGCGTATCGGCGCCGGTGCCGAGCCTCGATCGTGACGCGAATACCCCCGCTTGCCGAAGAAGGGTTCCGCTGTCGTGGTAAGGAGAAACAGCTCCACGATGCCGTGCTGCGCCGACAGTTCCTCGGCGGCGCCCACCAGCGTTCCTCCCAATCCAGTGCCACGGATATCTGGCCGAACGGCGAGCGACCTGAGCAAGCCTACCTTCCCGAACAGCTCCAACCCGACCACGGCCGCAAGACCGTGGTCGTCACGACTACCCAGGAAGCGGATGGCGCGCTGTTCAATGTCTCCGGTTGGGAGTCCGCTTGCCTCGAGCAGGTCCCGAATGGCCGCCGCGTCCTCTCGCCCCAGAGTGCCGATGATCACGCGTGGCCCCCACAGCATTCGCTGCCGCAGCAGGCGGTCTCGACTGCAACGGGTTTGGTAGCCCGGATGAATGCCCCCATGAACCGACCCTCGATCTGTGGCGCAATCAGTTCGGCATCGAGGCCCGACCCCGCGAGAAAGGCCCGGGCGTCCTCGGCCTTGTAGATCCGGGTCGCCTCGACCTCGGCGCCCTCGAAACCGGCTGCGGTGAGCTTTTCGACGTATTCCCGCTCTTCCAGCGCCCCGGCCACGCAGCCGATCCACAGCTCCATGCTGCGCCGGATTTCGCCGGGCACCGAATCACGCACCACCACGTCCGACACCGCGAAGCGGCCGCCCGGCTTGAGCACCCGGAACGCTTCGGTCAGCACGCGATCCTTGTCGCCCGAGAGATTGATCACACAGTTGGAAATGATCACGTCTACCGACGCATCGGGCAGCGGAATCGCCTCGATCTGACCCTTGAGAAATTCCACGTTCGGCAGCCCAGCCTTGCGTTGATTCTCCCGGGCCAGCGCCAGCATGTCATCGGTCATGTCGAGCCCATACGCCTTCCCGGTCGGGCCCACTCTCCGGGCGGACAGCAGGACATCGATCCCACCGCCGGAGCCCAGGTCCAGTACCGTTTCGCCCTCGTGAAGCTCCGCCAGCGCCGTCGGGTTCCCACAACCCAGTGACGCCAACAGCGCGGTCGCGGGGAGCCCTTCGGTCTCACCCTGAGCATAAAGGTCCCGAGTAATGGGATCGACCTCCGCTCCGCACGAGGACGCGCCACCACAGCAGCTGCTCGGGGCACCTGACGCGGCGCGGCGCGCAGCCTCACCGTATTTCTCCTGCACCACCTGCAACAGTTCCGACACAATCGCCTCCTACATCAAGAAAGGTTGATGAATAGCCTAAAAAGAATTACCCGCAGCAGCGCGCGGCGCGCTTGGGCAGCAGGTCTTTTCCCAGGTCCCCCAGTTGCTCCTGCAAGTCTTCCAGGGCGCCCGGAACCAGACTGTAATAAGCCCAGCGTCCTTCCCGGCGATCCTGCACCAGGCCGGCGTCTTTCAAGGTCTTGAGATGAAACGAAAGCCGTGACTGCCCTGACTCGAGCGCATCAGTCAGGTCGCAGACGCAACGCTCTCCGTAGCGCAGCATGGCAAGAATCTGCAGCCGCGTAGGATCGGAGAGCGCATGACATCTCTCGCTCAGGCGCACGAGCGGAGTCGGCAAGAGGGTCGTCATGCTCACTATCGTATCAATATTTCTTGATATGTCAAGAGGGAGGGGAGCGATGCCGATCGGGTGGGATCTTACTGTTCGATCCTCAGATCCAGTTGGTAGGAGGTCGTGGGCTGGAGCGCGAACGTGCCCCGCTGCGCCACCTCGTTCAGTCGGGCGAGATACTGATCCGCGGTTCCCACATCAGGCACGTACAGCTTGGCGATGACTCCACCGACGACATCGCCCGTGACCACGATTCGTGCGCCCGACCCCGAAGCGGTGGAGAAGATCACATACGGAGCGCCCTGTACTGAATCAACCGCGCCGTCGACGGTGAGCAAGATCGCTCCGTCATCGGCGTTGGGAGTGATCAGCACGAGGTCCAGGACTCCCGGGCCGGTGGGCGCTACCGTCTTGTCATCATCATGGCAGGCGAAAATCGCCAGGATGAGCGCGAACACGGCACCGACTCGTCTCATCGAGCCCTCCGACGATCTGCCGCAAGCACCGCCCGCAGCATCTCAGGCGACAACGCCGCTGAGTTGGCAGAGAGATACGCCAGGAAATCTCCCACGTCGTACCCGCCATTCTTGTTCCCCAGCGAGTCGAGGTAAACCAGTTGGAGCGAACCGAGGCCTCCTTTCCCCAGAATCTCATCAATGGCCTGCGGGAGACTCACATTCACCAGACCCGCGGTCGTCCTGGTATATCGGAAGGCGACGGAACCGTCTACGTCCTGATAGATCGAGTCCAACA
Source organism: uncultured Gemmatimonadales bacterium (assembly GCA_963833365.1). Classification (GTDB taxonomy): domain Bacteria; phylum Gemmatimonadota; class Gemmatimonadetes; order Gemmatimonadales; family GWC2-71-9; genus DATBGE01. The sequence goes on along the minus strand of CAWHXS010000001.1, from coordinate 550,581 downwards.
TGAACCCGGCGGTAGCACCCTGGTTGTCTACCGACGCGGGAAACGTGAGATCCCCGAGCGCATGATTATTGGCCGATCCGGGAAATGGGTCTCCAGGATCTCCCCGGTTCTTCCCGCCAGGCTCACGCAGCTGATTGAGGCCATCCGCTTGCACCAGCGCGACACCCTGGATACGTCCGGTGTTGACCCGGTTCCCCAGTCTGAATCCCCGGGCATCAACAATCCCCTGATCGATGTGCCACACCAGGAGACCCGGGCCCTTGGCGCAGGAGCGGGTACCGAACACGCACGCATCATTGATTTGCGCGCTGTCGCTGCCGATCGCCTGCCGGTTTTCCAGCAGGAAGTATTCGTCGGTGTTGGGGACCCCGATGTAGAGGACCGTATCGCTCGTCGAGACTGGACTCAACCGAACCGAGCGCGAGGTTCCCAACGTATCAATCGCCACCCAGCCCAGCTCAGCGAGAGACCACGCCTCGAAGCGGGACGGGCTGTAGGGCTGGGTGTAGTTGCCGCTCCCCATGATTCCCCATTCGCCGATTCCCTGGGTTACCGACGGGCTGCGCAGGTCGGTGTCGTAGAGATCGGGAAGCCCGAAAGCATGCCCGGTTTCGTGGGCCACCGTTCCCACCGGCATGATCGCGGATCCATTGCACGCGGTGGTCCCGCCAACCGCGCTCTGCATGGTGTAGTCATCCACCAGGATGAACTGACCGGGAAGGATTGCTCCTCCCGCACCACGCCGCGGGCTTTTCGTCCTGTATGGCGAGCCGTTCCAGGCGCTCATGAAGTAGCGGTGAGCCCAGATGCCGGGCGCGCCACACGCGCCGTCCACCTTGGGCTGCAGGAAAGTGACGAAGTCCACCACACCGTCGTCATCCCCCGAGTTCGGCAGACCGTCCGGTCCGTCGTTGTCGAACTGCCCCCAATCCAGCGCGCCGGTATCGTTGGCGTTGAGCGCCTCGAGGAGCAGATCCACGAAGGGGCGCCCGCCGTGCGGGCATGAGACCTTCACGCCGACGCCGTTGCAACCGTCTTCGTAGTACACATCGGCGCTGTCTGCCACGACCCAATCCAGCACCACCCCGCTGATGGTGACCGATCCCCGAGACATCTCCTGGTAGTAACTGCGGACGCTGTACGGCTCGCTGGTGGGCGACGGGTTGAACAGGACGTTCTCGTACTGGGCGGCGGGGAACGGCGGAGTCGTGTTGCTGAAGGTGATCGGGACGACAGGAACGAAATAGGTGCCTGCGACACGCGTCATGGCGCTACGACCGTTCAGAACCGACAGAGCGCGCAGGCCGAGGAGCCCAGCGCGGTTAGATCGGACCCGCTCCGAGCCCCTGCGCCAGGCCCCTTCGGGACGGAAATCGAACCCGTCAACCTCGAATCTCCCGATCCTGGACCGCGGGTATGCTTCCTGCGCCCCCAGCGACCCGATCTGGACCTGGTAGAAGCATCCGACCAGGCCAAGGATGGTACAGAAGTATCCAAAGCGCTTAGACAAGAAAGAAACCGGCTTGGGCTGAGTTCAGGCTCAAGTTAGCGGCAAAACCACGCCGAGGCGGGACCGTAACGACGCGGCGGGGTACGGGTTAATGCCTACCCCAATCCCCAGCTTGTGTCGAGTTGTCCAACCCGTTAGAATGTAACGGGTTAGTGACGATCCCTCATCCGGCCAGCGATTGAATCGAGGCACCGTGGATATTCAGACTCTGCAGACCGTCGCTCTGTTTGAAAAGTGCCGTCAGTTCACCAAAGCCCGAGAAATTCAGAACGCGGGGCTCTATCCCTATTTCAAGCCGATTTCCGATTCCGAGGATACCTCGGTCGTCATAGAAGGTCAGAAGCGCATCATGCTGGGGTCGAACAACTACCTCGGCCTGACTCATCACCCCAAAGTTCTCGAAGCCGCCTCCCGAGCCCTTCATCGCTATGGATCGGGCTGCACCGGCAGCCGGTTTCTCAATGGCACCCTCGACCTGCACGGCCAGCTCGAGCGCGCCTTGGCTGAATTCCTCGGCAAGGAAGACTGCCTCGTTTTCTCCACCGGGTACTCGGCCAACCTCGGCCTCATTTCCGGCCTCATCGGCCGGGGTGAGGTGGTGTACCTGGACAAACTGGACCACGCCTCGATTGTCGACGGGGCCAAGATGTCCTACGGCGATACCCTGCGCTTCACACATGGAGATCTTCCCGCGCTGGAGCGGATGATCGAGCGGACCAGGAACGGCCGCGGCGCCATGATCATCGTAGACGGCGTGTATTCCATGGAAGGCGACATCGCCAACGTCCCGGAGCTGGTTCGCATCGCGAAGAAGTACGGTATCGCGTTGGCCCTGGATGACGCCCATTCGATCGGCGTGCTGGGCCCCAACGGCGACGGCACAGCGGCCCATTTCGGAATGACCGACGACGTTGATATCATCGCGGGGACCTTTTCCAAGTCTCTCGCTTCGATCGGCGGCTTCGTTGCCGGCGCCGAGAGCGTGATTCACTATCTCAAGCATCACAGCCGCCCGCTCATCTTCACGGCCTCCCTGCCGCCGGCCAACACGGCCGGAGTACTGGCGGCGCTCGAAGTGATCAAGACCGAACCGGAGCGGCGGGAGAACCTCTGGGCCAACACCCGCCGGCTTCAGGATGGCTTCCGGCAGCTGGGGTACGACATCGGTGAAACCGAGACTCCGATCGTTCCGGTGCTGATCGGCCCGCTGGAGAAGACCTTCATCTTCTGGCGCAAGCTGTTCGACGCCGGGGTGTTCACCAACCCCGTTGCGCCGCCCGCGGTGCCGCCCTCGCAGTGCCGGCTTCGCACCAGCCTGATGGCAACCCACTCGTTCGACCAGATCGACTTCTGCCTGGAGCAGTTCGCCTCGATCGGACGCGAGCTGGGGGTCATCTGACCGCAGCAGACGTTCAGGTCCGGCCCGTTCAGGGCCGGGCCGATCTGGATCGCTTCATCGCACTGCCCTACGAACTTTACGCGCGGGACCCGCACTGGGTCCCGCCGTTGCGTATGGACGTGCGGAAACTGCTTGACCGCAAGAAGAATCCCTTCTTCGAGCACGCCGAGGCCGAGTATTTCCTGGCGGAGCGCGGTGGGAGGGTGGTGGGCCGGATCGCTGCCATCGCCAACCGGCTGCACAACGAGACCCACCAGGACAAAGTCGGTTTCTTCGGCTTCTTCGAGTGCGAATACGATGAGGGAGCCATCCATGCTCTCTTCGCTGCCGCCACCGAGTGGGTCCGGGCCCGAGGCTTCGATACTTTGCGGGGGCCGGCCTCCTTTTCAGTGAATGACGAATGCGGCCTCCTGGTGGACGGCTACGACACTCCGCCCACGCTGATGATGCCGCACAATCCTCCCTGGTACCGGCGGTTAATCGAAGCCGAAGGATTCAAGAAGGCCAAGGACCTGCTGGTGTACCGCGGCGGATCTGAGGCGTCGTATGTCCCGGTCCCTGAGCGGCTGGCGCGAGGCACCGAGCTGATCCGGCAACGTCAGGGCGTCACCCTCCGGCCATTCAACATGGCCGATTTCAAGAATGAAGTAGAGAAGATCAAGGTTCTCTACAATCAGGCCTGGGAGAAGAATTGGGGCTTCGTCCCCATGACTGACAAAGAGCTGGACCACCTGGCCGACCAATTCAAACCGATTGCTATACCGGAATTGATTCCCTTCGCCGAACACAACGGGGAAATCATTGGCTTCGGCCTGTGCCTCCCCGATCTCAATGCGATCTTTCGGCGACATCGATCCGGCCGGCTCACGCCGGCTCTCCTGGCGGACCTCCTCCTGACCCTTCGCTTCAACCGGCTCCGCCGGCTCCGCATCCTCCTCCTGGGCATCAAGCCGGAATGGAGAGGCAAGGGCGTGGATGCGATGCTGTATCACTGGATCTGGACCAAGTCGAAGGAGCGGGAGATCTATTGGGGTGAGGCGGGGTGGATCCTCGAGGACAATCCGGCCATGAACGCCGGTCTCGAGAAGATGGAATTCACCGTCTACAAGACCTACCGCATGTACGATCGACCGGTATGAAGGCGCTGGTGACCGGGGCGACGGGGTTCGTCGGGAGTCACCTCGTCGAAGCACTCGTTGGGAATGGGGATGAAGTCACCGCGCTGGTCCGCTCCCCCGGCAAAGCCAAACTCCTCACACAACTCGGGATTCGGCAGGTCCCTGGCGACCTGTACGACACAGCCGCCCTGGCCAACGCGGTAAGGGACCAGGACGTGATCTACCACGTTGCCGGGGTGACCGCCGCGCGCAACGAGGCAGACTTCCTCCGCGCCAATCGAGATGGGACCCACAATCTCCTCGCTGCCGTACATTCATCTCTTTCGACGGAGCCCTCGCATCGCGGCGGTGAGCCGCCGAGATTCGTCCTCGTCTCCAGCATGGCGGCGGGCGGCGCTTCGGAGCGGGGGCGGCCGCTCAAGGGAGACGAACCTCCCCGTCCAGTGACCGCGTATGGCCGGAGCAAGCTCGCCGGCGAGGCTGTCGTTCGCGTTTCAGCCCTTCCATGGACCATCATTCGTCCGCCGATGGTCTATGGTCCGCGCGATACAGAGGTGTTCAAGGTCTTCAAGCTGGTTCGCAGCGGACTGACCCCGGTATTCGGAGATGGGCGACAGGAGCTTTCTGCGGTGACCGGCCCCGACCTTGGGCGGGCCTTGATGCTCGCCGCCACCAGCGCCGCAACGGTGGGTAAGACCTATTACGCCTGTCACCCTGAGGTCTTTACCAGTGAGCAATTCGCCCATGCCGTTGCCGCCGCGATGCATCGCGAAGTGCGGGTGATCAAGCTGCCCAACTGGCTCGCCGTCGTTGCCCTCGGCGCGACCGGCGCCTGGGCCTGGGCCACCAAAAAGCCCACCATTCTGACACCGGACAAGGCGAACGAGTTCTACCAGCCGGCCTGGACCGGAGATCCAACCGCTCTGATGCGCGATACTGCGTGGAGGCCGGCCCAGAATCTGGCAATCGGGCTTGCGGGCACGGCGCAGTGGTACCGGGACGCAGGATGGCTTTGATGCAGGTAGAAGCCGGGCATCGCGTCCGTCCGGTCGAGTACCTGGTGGGCGGGTATCTCGTGATCACCAGCGTCCTGGCCTTGATCCGTCTCAAGAATCAGCCGGCGTGTGCGTGGGTGCTCCTGGCCAATGCGCTCTACCTCCTGCTGATTGTGCTGTTCGTGCGGGCGGAGCTGGGGACGATCGGTAAGGGACTCCGCGAGATCTTCCCCCTGGTCCTGCTCACCTCCACCTATGGTGCGCTGGATCTCCTCAACAATTTCGGAGCTATCCCGACCCACGATCAGTGGGCCATGCATGCCGACCAGGTGTTGTTCGGCGGCCAGATCTCGCGGGAGTGGTGGCAGGCGCACCCCAGCCCGTTGCTCTCGACCCTATTCCACGCGTCCTACTTCGCCTACTACCCGATCGTTGCGGTACCCGTGCTGTACTTCCTGTTCACGGGGCGGATCGAAGCCTGCCGCCGCTCGGTCCTGTGGCTCACAGCGACATTCCTCGGCTGCTATGTCCTGTTCCTTGCCGTTCCGGTAGCCGGACCGTATTACGATTTTCCGCGACCCGACCCCGTGATCGTGGACAATCCAATGGCCAGGCTGGTCTATGCAACACTTGCACGCGGGAGTTCCTATGGCGCGGCGTTCCCGTCGTCTCACGTGGCAGCCGCACTCGTTGCCACGGTGGCGGGATTTCTCGGGGCCCGATGGATCGGATGGGTACTGACGGTGCCGTCGATCCTTCTTTGTATCGGAGTGGTCTACTGCCAGATGCACTACGGAGTTGATGCCTTGGCCGGGGGAGCGGTTGGGCTGCTGGTGATCGGAACAGGCTGGTGGGCGGAACGTGGCGGGGAGGAAAATGAATCGAGGACCAAGGCGAGGCGTCGCGCCTCACACCCGGTCCTCGACTCTCAAAACCTCAGTCCTCAGTCCTGACTCCTCGTCACACCTACTGAACGGTGATCGTGCCCCGCATGTTGAAGGCCAGGTGAGGAGTGCAATGGACGTGGTACACTCCCGCCGGAGCGCCCGCGAAGGAGATCTCGTAGGTCTGGTCGGGCTGGACCAGCATCGGACCCGTCAGCGGAGCGATCACATCCTTCATCGCCTTATCGAGAACCGCCTCCCCGCCCGCCGGGATGCTATCCTTATCGAAGGCGACGTTGTGCGGGCCGCCGGAGTGATTATGAAAGCGCACGACGTCGCCGGACTTGATGGTGACACTCGCGGGATCGAACTTGCCGACCTTGCCGTCGAAATCCATGTTCACGTCAACCGTGTTGCCGGAGGCGGCCATCGCCTGCTGGCCCGACGGGGTCTGCGCCATGGCGGCACCCGTGTCCGCCGCGGCGGTCTGCTCCGGGGCCTTCTTTTCACCACCGCACGCGGCAACAGCGAGCAGCAGCCCCGCCGCGAGAGAAGTCACACGCATTGCGACCATCCTCCATCAGAGTGTTTGAGAGCGGGCTTGTGAATTCGGGCACAAAGATAGCCAGCCGGTCTGAAAATGGGAGGGCTGTGCCCTCGTGTTCCGGCTTGGGAAAACAGTGTCGTGAAGTCCCCGTGCTCCTCAAGATAGGAAGCCTCGAAGAAGGCCCCGATTCGCTCGATCATGAATCCACCTGGCTGCTGGGGCATACAGCGCAGGTCACCTTCGGTGAACTTCGCATAAAGGGGCAGGATTTGCTCGTCCCGGCGGTGCTCCACGTCACATGCCGGTATTTGAAGGAGGCGCCGACCGGCCAGGCGCGCTGTCAGATCCACGGCTTTGAAGGCCCGGCGCCTCTGGTCACAGTCGGAGCTCCTCAGCCCCGTCAGTTGGGCCCCGACCGGTTTCAGGTGATCCAGCGCCACCGGCCGGTCAAGAAGGTCCTCCCAAACGTGCGACGAAGCCTCCCCGTTCTTCAGGGCGATAACCCTTGCGCGACAGCACCTTGCCGGACGGCCGACAACCGGATCGGAGCTGCCTGCTGTCGCGATCTGCAGGTCGAGATCATGTGCGAGCGCGACAACGTGGAGTTGGAGGCCCTCGTTCGTTCCCGTCGCTCCCCCTATCTTTGTAAGGTCACCAGGGAGGGGGATCACTCCCTGGAGGCCGAAATCATCTCGGCCTGCGGGTATCTCGAGGCCGGCACCCGGAATTGCTCGCTCCACGGCCGCACCAGGGAGGATGGCCGTCCGGCCAAACCCGACCTGTGCAGCGACTGGCCCCCTAAGGGAAAGGGGCTGCATCCGGGATGCGTTTTCGGGCCCTCGTCGGGCCGGAAAAGAAAGAAAAAGTTGTAGCAGCGGAAAACGGTCAAGTGTGTGGGTCAAGCGGAGTTCCGCGTCAATGATGGAGCCGCGGGACTTCCGGAGAAAAGCCGATGGCGGATGAATTGGAGGAACTCTACCGCACTACCTACCCCACCGTCGTACGTTTTCTGTACCGACGGGTCTGGGATGCGGATAGAGCACAGGATCTGGCCCAGGAGGTCTTCATGCGGCTCATGGCCCACCGGCCGGAGAAGCCGCGGGCCTGGTTGTTTGCGGTGGCCGCGAACCTCGCGCGGGATGAAGCTCGCGCCGCGGTGAGGCGCAAGCGGCACCTGACGCTGCTGAAGGACGACCCGGTAACCCTCCCGTCGATTCAGCCCTCCGCGGAAGAGACGGTCGAGCAGGACGAACGGCGTTCGAAAGTGGAAGCGGCGTTGGGAGCTCTCACCAAGCGGGACCGGGAGGTGCTGCTGCTATGGGACGCAGGTATGAGTTATCCCGAAATCGCCCAGCAAACTGGACTTGCTCTGGGAGCTGTGGGCACGACATTGGCCCGGGCCCGGAAGCGGTTGGTCGACGCATATGATCGAATGGAGCAGCAGAGCCGTGCGGCACATTCCTGACGAAGAATTGCATGCCTATCTCGACCAGGCGCTGAGCCGTTCTCAGTGCGTGGAGATCGAGAGCCACCTCGCCGAATGCCCCGGCTGTAGCGCGCTGCGGGATGACACGGCGGCGCTCAGGGACCGCACCACCGCCCTGCTCGCCCGTCTGGGTCCCGGACCGATTGTGCCGCCAAGCTTCGCCACATTGAGCGACCGCTACGAAGCGGAACGCCGGTGGCGTCGCCAGTGGACGGTGCGGGCCGGTTGGGCCGCCAGCCTGATCGTGGCGGCCGGCCTCGGCTGGAGCGTAAATCAGCGAGTCCACTCCCAAGTGGTCCGACTCGACACGGAAGCGCCGATCGTCGTCGCGCCGGTCGCGATTCGCCCGCTCCCATCCGATGCCCGTCCCGCCACCCTTCCTGCCATTCAGACCACCAAGCCTCAGTCGACCCGCCCCAGGCAAGCCGTGGCACTCCGCGAGCCGACTTCGGCCCGTCTGCCGGTGGCAGCGTTCCAGGTGGCGGACGAATCGGCCGAGGTAATGGTGGCGTCCTACGCGCCTGCTCCGGAGGGAACCGACCAGGCGTCTCAGGAAGTGTTCTCGGTAGAGAGCCAGCCCGCGGTGAGCGGCGGCAACCTGCAGGGCTTCTGGCGCAACGTCGGCGTAGACGGGCTGGAGCCGTCGACTCCCGGCCAGCTCGCTCGCGTCCCCGGGTTGCCGGTGATCCAGGTGCAGGTACAGCCCGGCGAGGCAGGTGCCGAAGTCACCGCGGTTGATCAGCAGTTGGAAGACGGTCAGCTCATCCGGACTATCGAGGGTCCGGCCGCCAAAGTCTCCTCGCTGATTGCCAACCAGGAGGCGGAGGACGCGTCAAGCCGCCAACCGGACGCTGCGAACGGAAACCAGCCGGACAAAATGACCCTGACGTTGCGCCAGGGAGACCGGATGCTCGCCGTGACCGGGCCCTCGAAGGTGCTCGGGAACCTGATGATTTCGCGTGGGGGCGTGCGGCGGAGGTACTAAAAAGTAAGCGGTAAGCGGGAATGAAAACTCACAGCCCTCCTCGGCTAAACGCCGAAGGAGGGCTGATTGTTTTCGGAAATTTCCTGCTTACGCTCACCACTCACCGCTTACCTCTGCTTATGCCTCCGGTCAATCACGTCCGCGGCCACATAATCGCCCGGCGCCTCTTCATGCTCGAACTCGCCGGTGACTTCCTGATGTGAATGTCCGCGTTCCCGATCCAGCGTAATTTCGGCGAGCCGCGGGGAGACCATCGGGAAGGTGCGAGCGAAGATCCCGTAGCAGAGCAGGAACAGTCCCAGAAATGCGACGGTCGAGGCGAGCTCCGGCATGCCGAACACCGGACCCGGCTCTCGAGTCACCGAGGGCATGACGTCGAGATAACGCTCCAGCCAGAGCGACACCAGACTGATCGAGGTGAAGAGTGCCATGGTAAACGGTACCTTCTTGGGCAGCACACCCAGCAGGCCGAAGAAGGGAATGACGAACATGCCGAGGAACACAATGCTGCCGATCGGCCGCCAGGGACCCCAGAGCCTGGCAAACAGGAATCCGGTTTCCTCGGGAAGGTTGCCGTACCAGATCACCAGGAACTGAGCCCACATGAGGTAGGCCCAGAATACCGTGAAGCCGAAGCAGAGCTTGCCCAGGTCGTGGCGCTGCTTGGGAGAGACGAAAGCGGCGATTCCCATCTCGTTGCGCCCGTAGAGCATCAGTAGCGCGAGGAGGGTGTGGGCTCCCAGGAACGCGCCCATGAAGAACCAGCCGCCGAACAGGTTGGAGAACCAGTGGGGCTGCAAACCCATGACCATGTCGAATGCCACCAAGGTAAAGACGATGGCATAGACCACCACATACGCCGGAGCGAGGGTGTAGATGGTGTGATCGTTCCGCGCCCTGGCCTCGGGAGAGTCGTCATAGCCCGCGGTCCAGCGATCGTACATCGTGCGACGCCGACCGGTGAGCAGGGCCTTGGTCTCGAACATGTCGGGTATCATGTCCGCGCGGATCAGCCGATAGCCCAGATAGTAGAGCAGGCAGAGGCCGATGAAGAGCCGCCAGAACATGAAGGTGTGCGATAGCCAGAGCTCTTTCGCGTGACCCAGCCCTTGCATCGCCGGAAAGATGTGACTGTAGCCGACGGTGAAGATCAGCAGGAATCCAATGAGCGATATGGGGAAGAACAGGAAGGCGGCGGCCTCGGAGAACCGGATCATCAGGCCGGACCACTTTGCCTTGGTCACCTTCTGCACCGCCACGAAGGCCATGCTGCCCCCGGTGAGGCTGGTGAAGAAGACCCAGTTCACATGAAAGAGGTGCCAGGCTCGATCGGCCTGAGCGCCGGTTAGTGAAATGCCGAGCAGGATCAGACCGACCACGCTCAACACCGCTCCGAGGCCGACGAACAGGCTATAGCGTGCCGAGAGAGCCCGGATCGCGAGGGTTTCCCGTACGACTGTGCTGGCCATTATTGGGCTCCTCCCGGCGCGGAAGCCGGCCCGGATCCCTGGAGCTGGCGGACGAAGTTCACGATCTGCCACCGATTTTCACCGCGGACCTTGTCGCCGTAGAGCGGCATGACCCCTCGTCCGTAGCGGATGATGCTGTAGATGTAGCCGTCGGTGTATGCCTTGGCTCGATCGGTGAGCAGCGACAGCGCACCCATCTTGACCCCGACCAGTCCATCGCCCGCGCCGATCGGTCCGTGACAGACGCTGCAATAGGTGTGGTAGAGCGTATCGCCCACGGCAGTAGCCGGCTGGCCCGCGAGCGGATTCACCACCTTGTCCGCCACGGCCTGATCGAAACCGTAGGCCAGCTGCAGCGGGTCTCCAACCTGCCAGCTCTCCTCCCCACCACTGACCGGCACCGTGCCCGGGACGGTATTCCGCGGGATGTCGCCACGCTGATAGGGAGAGATCGAGCGCTGGAAGATCATCGCGTCGAACCAGGGCACCAGGTGCAGGGCATCATCCGGCGAGGGCACGTCGTTGTAGTAGAAGTCGCACGACGCCCCGAGGCCCAGCAGCAGGACCAGTGCGGATGCGCGCAGAGTCTTACGCCGCATTGCGCACCTCCACCGCACCTGCGTCCCGGACGATCCGCTCGATCTCCGACCCTGTCCCGCCCCCGGCCGGCACGAAGATGCCGATCCGGTCGTCGGAGAAGGAAGGATCATAAGCCAGGCCGGTGGTCCGCTTGGTGAGACTGAGCAGTACCAGTCCGGTGACCGTGCTGAGTGCGCCGATCAGCACCATCAGCTCGAACATGAATACCACGTAGGGCGGGACGGTCGCGATCGGCTTGCCACCCACCAGGAGAGGCCAGTCGAGCGACATCCAAAAGGTCATCGCCAGACCGGCGAGACAACCGGTCATGCCGCCGATCAGAGTGAAGAGGCGCACCGGGCTGTTGGTGACCCCGAGGACCTCCTCGAGTTCGTGGTTCGGCGCCGCGGAGTAAACCGTGAAGTCCCGCCGGCCCTGGGCACGAAGGGCCTTGATGGCGTCACAAGCCGCGTCGATGTGCTCGAAGATTGCCAGGACGCCGGGGACGGGTTTGGCCATCAGTGGCCTCCCTTTCTCAACCGCGGCATCGGAATCATCTCCTTCAGCTCCTGAATCGCCACGACCGGGAAGGTCCGGGCAAAGAGGATGAACCACATGCTGAACCAGCCGAAGGAGCCGAGCAGGATGCCCCAGTCGGCCCAGGTGGGGGTCATCTGGCCCCAGGCGTACGGGTCATAGTCGTTGCTGAGACTCGAAACGATGATGACGTACCGCTCGAACCACATCCCGATATTGACGAAGATCGAGATGACGAAGAGCGCCGTCAGGTTGGTGCGGATCTTCCGGAACCAGAAGAGCTGGGACACGAACGCGTTGCAAATGATCATGGTCCAGCCGGCCCACCACATCGGGCCGAAGGCACGGCGCCAGAACGTCTCTTGCTCGAACGGGTTGCCGCTGTACCAGGCGATGAAGTACTCCATCGCGTAGGCGTAGAAGAGGATCGAACCGGTCAGCAGGGTCAGCTTCGCCAGATTATCGAAGTGGTACTCCGTGATCATGTGCTCGATCTTGAGCGCCTTGCGGAGCGGGATCAGGATCGTCAGCACCATGCCAACGCCGGAGTAGATGGCCCCGGCGACGAAGTAGGGAGCGAAGATGGTCCCGTGCCATCCCGGGATGATGCTCATCGCGAAATCCCAGGACACCACCGAGTGCACCGACAGCACCAGCGGGGTCGCCAGCGCTGCGAGGTAGAGGTAGGCACGGGTGTAGTGCCGCCACTGGTTGTCGGTGCCTTTCCATCCCAGCGAGAAAAACGAATACACCTTGTGCCGCCATCCCCGCATCTTGTCGCGCGCGGCGGCGATGTCCGGCACCAGCCCCACGCACAGGAACGTGGTGGAGACCGTGAGGTAGGTCGAGATCGCGAAGACGTCCCAGATCAGGGGCGACTTGAAGTTGGGCCAGAGGAACCGGGCATTGGGATACGGAAGCAGCCAGTAGAAGAACCACTGCCGGCCGATGTGGATGATCGGGAAGAGGCCCGCCGTCATCACGGCGAACACCGTCATCGCCTCAGTGGCCCGGTAGACCGCGGTGCGCCACGGCGAGCGGAACAGGAACAGGATCGCCGAGATCAGTGTTCCGGCGTGGCCGATACCGATCCAGAACACGAAGGTGGTGATGTAGACCGCCCACATGACGGGCGGTGAGTAGCCCGCCAGCCCCAACCCATCCTTGAGAAGCATCGTGAAGGTGCCGATGCCCACCAGGAAGCAGAGCACCGCCACACCGAGCGCAATGAAATAACCCCGGTCCGCGGTCCCCAGCGTGTTGACAACGTCGCGGGTGACCTCGGCGTGGGTCTGATTCGAATGGTGCGGCTCGTGCACTATGACGGCCATCGCTCAGGCCTCCGTCCGGTGGAGAACCTTGGCCAAGTACGTAATCGCCGGCCGCACGTTGATCTCTTCAAAGACATGGTAGCCGCGGTGGTTGGTCTTGAGCGCCATCACCTTGCTGCCGGGATCCTTCATGTTGCCGAAGACGATGGCGTCCGAGGGACAGGCCTGGGCGCACGCGGTGTTGACATCGCCCTCTCTGAGCTCCCTGCCCTCCAGGCGCGCCGTACTCTGGGCGTCCCGGATCCGATGGACGCACATTGTGCACTTCTCCATCACGCCGCGGGCACGGACCGTCACGTCGGGATTGAGCTGCAGGTTGAGCGGTTCGGGGAACGCCTTCTTCGAGTAGGCGAACCAGTTGAAGTACCGGACCTTGTACGGACAGTTGTTGGAGCAGTATCGGGTGCCCACGCAGCGGTTGTAGATCTGACCGTTCAGACCGTCCGGCGTGTGGTACGCGGCGTAAACCGGGCAGACCGGCTCGCAGGGCGCCGCATCGCAGTGCTGGCAGAGCATGGGAATGACCCGCGCCTCCAGCGGATCGCCGGTATCACCCCCGCCCTCCCAGAACCGCTCGATGCGGATCCAGGTCATTTCGCGGCCCCGCCGGACTTCATCCTCGCCCACATAGGGGATGTTGTTCTCAGCGTAGCACGCAGTGACGCAGGCCGAGCATCCGGTGCACTTGGTGAGATCGATCGCCATGCCCCACATGGGCTGTTCGGTGGCGTAAGCCCCGTGCTTCCGTTTCTCCAGCTGGCTTTCCCGGAAGCCATGGATCGCTTCAACCTCGCGCTCGGTATTGATCTCGTGCTCCTTGTGGCCCTCTTCCTCGAGCGCGAGGGCGGGAGTGAGACCCTTCTTGGCCTGCTCCAGCGTCATCGCGTCTGCGATGCCGCGGCCTAGCTGGCGCGTCGTGCCTTCGGTCTTCGCCAGCTTCTTGTACTGCCCGGTCTTGGTCAGGGTGACACGAGTCGCGAGGTACGGCAGGAATCCGTTCCCGTCCTTGGCATCGAGCAGGTCCAGCGCGTTGACCCCACGGTCCTTGGCGAAATCGCCGAGGGCGGTATGTCCCAGTCCGAGCGGGACCGCGACGACGTCAGGGTGGATTCCGGGATAGATGTAGACCGGAGCCTCGATGTTTCCGTGGGGAGAAGTGAGCCGGAGGATTTCCCCTTCCCGCACGTCGAGGCGCTTGGCCAGCTCGGGATGAATCTCAACCCACGAGTGCCAGGTGATCTTGGTGACTGGATCGGACAGCTCGAGCAGCCACGGACGGTTGGCGAAGCGGCCGTCGCCCAGAACCGAGGCGTAGGGCGCGAACCAGTAACTGTCTCCCCCCTCGCCGCCATCGAAAGACGCCGGGGTCGAACCGATCTGACCAGCGTTGGCTGCGAGGCGCACCGGTGTCACCGGCGCTTCGGTGTACACACCGCCGCGCTGCAACGCGGCGCGCCAGAAGCTCTCGGTATCGGTCGCGCCCTGCGCGCGCGCCACGGTCTGCCACTGCGTCTTGAGGTAGGCCTCCCAGGACAGAGCATTGAAGCGGCTGAAGGCGCCACCGGCCTTCTGCGCCGTCTTGAGCAGCACATCGCCGGTCGCCATGCCGTTGAAGACCGGCTGCATCACCGGCTGCATCAGGCCGATTACCCCGCGGCGAGGCCGGAGATCGTCCCAACGTTCCAGGGCGTGCAAGCCGGGCAACAGCAGGTCGCACAACGCGGCGGTCTCATCCAGGTAGAGCGAGGTCGAGACCTTGAAGGGAACCTTCTTGAATTTCGCAGCGAAGCCGCCCTTTGCCGGCAGCGAGTAGACCGGGTTGACCTCGTGGACGAGCACCAGCGAGACTCGCCCGCCATCCATGTCGGAGGCGAGGGCTTCGAGCGCGCCGTAGCCTTCACCACCGTCGAGGTCGGAGCCGAAGTTGACCGTGGTCCCGACGTTCCCGGCGATGTAATTGAGCAGGTTGACCGCGGCGCAAAGATCGACGGCGGCGCGATGCTGGTTCCCGATCCCGCCCGCTACGGCAAGGCTGGGCCTGGCGGAGGCAAACTCGCGCGCTACTCGGCGGATCACCTCGGCGCCGACGCCGCTGGTTTCCTGCGCCTTCTCCGGGGTAAACGCCGCGAGCGCGCCGCGCAGCGCATTGGCATCGGCCGGATTGCCGCTCCGCTCGCTCAGTAGCACGTTCGCCATCGCGAGCACGATCGCGGTGTCTGCGCCGGGCTTGGTGGGGTGCCACTCGTCGGCGTTCATCCCGGTGAGCGACATGCGCGGCGCGAAGGCGACATGCTTCGCCATGTTCCCATTGTCGTAGCCATGGGACTTCGCGAATCCGCGCTGGTTCTCCAGCGGGGAGAGCCAGTTTTCCAGGAAGTCGGCGCCGAAGGAGACGATGTACTTCGCGGCCGACGAAATCGTGGGCCGGCAGCTCGTTGGTGCCGAAGGTGCGGAGATTGGCCGCCCGCAGCGCCTCGTGCGCGAAGGGCTCGTAGCGAACGACCCGGCCCCCTGCGGCGGCAGTCCACTCAGCCAGGAAATCGGAGAAGGTGCCGCGGCCGGCGCCCGAGATCACCGCGACCTTGCCAGCGGCGCCGCTCAGTTTCCCGGCGAGTGCCGCGATCGCTTCATCCCACGTCACATCCTTGAAGCTGCCGTCCGGCTGACGGGTCTTGGGCCCGGTAAGCCGTCCCGGGTTGTAGAGTCCCTGAAGTGCTGATTCGCCGTGGGAACAAATCTTCCCGCGCGTTCACCGGATGCTGGGGATTCCCTTCCAGCTTGATCGCCCGGCCTTCGCGAGTCTTTACGTGCAACCCGCACCCCGCCGAACATTCCGTGCAGGTGCTGGCGTAGTAGGTGGGAATGCCCGGCACCTGGTCCTCGGATTGAACCAGGTAAGGAACCAGCTTCTCTATCCGCTCAGTCGAACAGCCGGAAACCACCATCGCCCCAGCGCCCGTCGCCCCGAGGACAGTGAGGAAGCGGCGGCGATCCATGCCTTCCTTCGGAGTTTCGTCTGACATTCGTGCTCCGAGTAGCCGTCAGCCGTCAGCCATCAGCCCTGACGGCTGACGGCTCGCAGCTAGTAATGACACGCCGTACAATCCCGATTGACCTTCCGTTCCACATGGCAGGTGACGCAGAAGCCCATGTTGGTCACGTTGTTCACCTTGAAGACCTGCGGCATTCGGGCGACGTCGCCATGACAGGTGCTGCAGGCGTTGGGTCCCATCGCCTGGATGTGCCGACTGTGCGGGAAGTGCACGTGCCTCGCCAGCGCATGAATGCGTGCCCACTCCAGCTGCGGTTTGGCGGGATCGCTCTTGTCGGCCCAGAACTGGCGCAACTTCTTGATTTCGGTCTTGCCCCCGCTGTCGCTCCCCGAGATGACCAAGTGGCAGCCCATGCAGGTCTGGAGGCTCGGGATGCCCGGCTCATTCGATACGCCTACGCTGTAGTGGCAGTACTGGCACTGGATCTTGTACTGGCCGGCGTGGATGTCGTGGCGAAAGAAGATGGGCTGGCGGGGACCGCGAAGGTCTGAGGTGTCTCGGGCGGCGATTGCCGTTGCGGTCACGGAGTCTGGGCGCAGGTTTCCCCTGCTGAGCACCCCCGGGTCGTTGCAACAGAGCCGCCGCGCCCAGGGCGAGGAAAACCGACCCAGCTCCGAGAATGGCCAGCTTGCGCATGATCGCTCAGGAACGGGAGAGGAGTCACCCGCCGACCGGTTCCAAGTCCAGGTCGGCGGAGCCAGAAGTTTGTGAATTATTTCACGAATTTTCAAGGGCCGGCATGCGGGCCAAGTATAGCGCCTCCAGCCCCTTCAACAACCAGCACTTTGGTGCTAGCCGGTCAGCGTTCTCCGCGCCAGCACAGCGGCGGGCGTCTCGGCCGTGAGCCACGCCAGCTTGCGCCGGGCAAAGCCGACGAAAACGTCAGCTGCCTTTTGATCGGTGATCTCGATGCTGCACCAGCGAAGCGGGCCGGTGCGGTGACCGCTCTGAATCGCGTCGCTGATAACCGAGGGGAGTCGGGAGATCGCGAGAGCCTTCCGCTCCTCACCATCACTGAGGGTAAAGGTTCCCCCTACTCCGTTCTGCATGACGTGGAGCCAGCAAAGCTTCCGGCTTCCGGCGGCATACTCCCAGGCCCAACGCCAACTGGGGCCCATGAACTTGACCGATTCGGAGACGCCCTGAAGCGCCAGGAGACCTTCCCTTACCTTGCGAAAACGCGCGCCGATCGGACCGGGAAGGTCCCGGTACGGAGCAGAGGGCTTGGGTTCTTGGCGGGATTCGGGATAGAGATTGGCGGCCCAGTATGCGGCGGATCGGCCCACGTGGTTCTCTCCCGGTTGGCTTGGGTGAATCTTCCGCGACAAACCTAATCGGGGACCGGTGGGTGATCCAAGGGCGGCACCTCCACGCCGCTGCGTTCCCGCAGCAAAACGGACTACCTCGATTCCCATCGCCCGGATCAGGGCCGCCTCCCGGCCGTCCAGGTCCGCCCGGTAGATGATTTCACGGAAAGACCGCATCACATGCTCGGCCTGGCGGGTCTTGAAGAAATCGATGCCCCAGAGAGCCCGCTCCCAGTCGGCGAAGAGCCGCTCGAGCAATCCGGACTCCGGAGGGCCCACCAGTTTGCGGGGCGGCTTCAAGGGTTGGCGTTCCCCGCCGCGCCGCCAGGCGGATCTCGTAGCACATGATGGCCACGGCCTGCGCCAGGTTGAGCGAGCGGTACGCCGGATTGGTGGGAATGGTGACCAGGGCGTGGCAGCGGTCCAGCTCGTCGTTGGTGAGGCCCTTGTCCTCGCGACCGGCGACGATCGCGACGGTGCCGCGATCGGCGCGGGCCATCAGCTCGGCAGCGGCAGCGCCGGGGCGAATCACGGTGCGCTTGGCGGCGCGCTCGCGTGCGGTGAGAGCGACGACGTAGACACAGTCCTCTATCGCTTCCTGCAGCGTGTCGTGGATGCTGATGCTGTCGACGTAATCGGCCGTGCTATGGGCGATCCCCTCGATGCGGTAGGGGTCGAAGATCGCCGGAGCGACGAGCCGCACCTGGCTCAGGGCGAAGTTCTTCGCCACCCGGACCGCACTGCCGATATTCACCACGTCCTGAGGCTCGACCAGCACCAGCACCGGCGCGTGCAGGCTCACGCGGTGTCACTCCCTCCTAGAAACGCAGGTGTCGAGCCGCTTCGCCTTGAGCGCCGCGGCAAATCCGGTCTTGTCGGCCGACTTGGCGTACGCGTCCTTCGCCTCCACCGCTTTCTTCTCCACCAGCTCGATCAGCGCATCATTCAGGGTGACCATTCCCGCCTTGCGATTGGTCTGCATGATCGAGGGAATCTGGAAGGTCTTGCCCTCGCGGATCAGGTTGGCGATCGCCGGAATCGAGAGCAGCACTTCCTTCGCCGCCACCCGCCCGCCCCCGATCTTCGCGGCAGAGCACCTGGGCGATGACGCCCTTGAGCGACTCGGAGAGCATCACCCGGATCTGCGACTGCCGGTCGGCCGGGAACTGGTCGATAATCCGGTCTACCGTCGAAGCGGCGGTGGTAGTGTGCAGGGTTCCGAAGACCAGGTGTCCGGTTTCGGCCGTCTCGATCGCGATGGAAACAGTCTCCAGATCGCGCATCTCGCCCACCATGATCACGTCCGGGATCTTCCCGAAGGGCGGCGCGCAGCGCCTGCTTGAAGGACTTGGTGTGGAACCCGACTTGCCGCTGGGTCACGACGCACTTCTGCGGCGAATGGACGAACTCGATCGGGTCTTCGATGGTCAGGATGTGATCGGTCCGGGTACGGTTGATCAGATCCACCAGCGCCGCGAGCGTCGTCGACTTACCGGAGCCGGTCGGGCCCGGTGACCAGGACCAGTCCCTTCGGCAGGTAGCAGAGTTTCTGAATCTCGGCCGAGATGCCGAGCTCGCTCCACGGTCTGGATCTGGGAGGGAATGACCCGGAAGACACCCATCGGGCCGCGGCGTTCCACCGCGGCGTTGGCCCGGAACCGCGCGATGTTCGGAAGCTCATAGGCCCAGTCGGCGTCGCCACCCTCGCGGATATTCCTCGAGCTCTCGCGTGGCCATGATGCTGGTCAGCATCGCCGTCCACTTCATCGGCGGTGGAGCTCCGGGCCCTCGCTGACGCTCCAGGTCGCCATCGCGACGGAAGATGGGAGGTTCACCGGTGCGCAGGTGCAGATCGCTCGCACCAGTTTCCACAGTTCGACGGAGCAGTCCTTCCATGCGTGCCCGCGCGTCAGAAGCTGGTTGAGTCAGGAGCGAGGGCGTGATCTTCGGCTCGGCTGCGGAAGCGGGTGCGGGTGCCGCGGCCGATCCGTTGGTTGGCGTCTGGTGGGCGCAGCCGTGCCGTCAGGCGGCCGGATCGTGGCGCTTCCCTTCGCCAGTTCGACGTCCACTTTCCCGCTCGGGCGAGAGGTAGCCGAACCCGAAGCTCGCCCCGTCGGTAACGTTGGGTTGGAGCTGACTCGGCGCGATTTCCTTGACCAGCATGGTCACCTGAGCCGCGGTCAGCGGTTCCTTGGTGACAGGACGAGTCGAGTCTCCCACGACCAGGGAGGCCGGCTTGCCGGCGTGGAGCGCCAGGCTTCTGGCGCCGTGTTCATGCATGGCCTGGATGAACTTGTCGAGACGGGGCACTGAAATCCTCAGCTCAGGGGACGGGCGGCGCGGACATGGCTACGGTTCAGACAAACCGTGGTCTCGCCGACGACAAGACTGAAAAAGCGTTCGGGTGCATTCAGATAATCGGAGGCACGGCTCCGGTTGGGTGGAAGCTCGGTCGCGGCAAAGCCGCGAAACTCGTCACCGCCGCTCATGGTGACCTCGAGCCCGATGTGGAGAGCGGCGGATTCCCGTTCCGGGTCCTGACTCATCGGACCCTGGTAGGCGAGAGCCCTGACCTGGGCTTTGGCTAGAAAGACAACCTCCCCGCCCGGCAACGAGAGCGGGAAGAAATTCTCCTCCCGGTTGAGCAGCTCGAGCGGAGTCTCCCGCGACTCGTGGAGCGCGGTGCTGGGCTGCAGGTGGAGGTCTCCGTCGATGGACATCCCCTCAACCATCAGAACCCGAACCTGCTGTCTTTCCGTTGCCGCCCATTGGGTAGATGCCACTGTCTCCTCCTAGCCTCGAATCTCGGCGCCCGCGTCCTGCTCCTGCAGGCGGATCGCTTCCATGTAGTCAGCACCCTCGCCCAGACGGGCACGGGCCTCATTCAACAGCTCCGAGCGCCCGGTGCAGCAGCGGAGACTTGATTCCCTGCTCCTCCAGGAAACGGCAGGCGATATCCACGTCCTTGGCCAGGAGTGCGAGGCGAAACGTCACCGGCCATGCTCCGGTCATAACCCGGTCGGGAACCAACACCTCGCTCACGAAACTGCGCCCGCTCGATGCATTGAGGACATCGAGAGCCTTCCTGGCCTGAACACCGCCCTTAACCAGCCCTACCATTCCCTCACCGAACGCCAGTATGCCGACCGCGAGGAGCGCATTGTTGATCGCCTTCATCGCGTGACCGGTACCGACCGGTCCCATGTGTTCGATCCGCTTGGCAAACTGGGCCAGAATCGGCTTGGCCCGCTCGAACGTGGCATCGCTGCCGCCCACCATCACCGTCAGAGTCCCCGCCTCGGCGCCGTTCGTACCACCGCTCACCGGGGCATCGGCAGAAGTCCACCCCTTGGGCCTCCAGCCGTGCCGCGATCCGCACCGAAACCGCGGGCTCGCCAGAGGTACAGTCAAGAAATAGTGCGCCTGTTTTAATTCCTGACAGTATTCCCTCGGGGCCTTCGAGGACTTGTTGCACCTCGCCCGAGTTTGGCAGGCAAGTGAGAAGGACATCGGCATTTTCGGCTGCCATCTGCGGGGTTTGTGCCACGCGCGCTCCGTGAGTCTGGGCAAATTCGACCGCCCGCCTCGCGGTGCGATTCCATACCGTAAGCTCGTGGCTGCGCGCCAAATGAGCCGCCATCGGACGACCGATGGCACCCAGACCGAGGAAGGAGACTCGCATAAGTGGGCTAAAGGCTAAGTGCGGGGGCGCCGGCGTGGTAGCCGGGTGAATGACCGAGGGTAGATTTCCATGTCCGAGGAAGGGAATTCACCCGCTATTCGTCTGGAGGAAAAGTGAGGTCCTCAATTTTGAGCGGCGGGGCGATGCTTGGGCTGCTGGCGTTTGCCCTGGCCTGTGCCCCGAAGCAGCAAGCGGCAGAGAAAGCAGAAAACAAGGAGCCCGCGGATTCCAACGCGCGGATTCTGGCCGTCATAGGGGGTCCCGGTTCCCATATCGAGGGAATCGCCGAGCATGGCGGGAAACTGTACGTGGCGGACTGGAAGGATGCGGCGGTCTACCGCATTGATCCGACGAATCCGGCGCCGACCCGGGTCGCCGTACTTCCTGTGCCGGGAGTCGGCATACTCGGCGTCGCTGCCGATGACGCGGGGAATCTCTATTTCGCAGTCCCCGATTCAGGCCTTGTGCTGAAGGTCGCCGCAAACCGGATTGGCGCGTCGGACTTCAGCCCGACCACTGACGTTTCGAAGTTCGCCACCGGCGCAAAGGGAGCCAACGGTCTCGCATTCGATCATTCGGGACATCTCTGGATTGGTGGAGGGGACAGTCACGTCCTCTACCATGTAGGACCGAAGGGTGGAAAGGCGCAGGTCTTTGCGAAGGATTACTCCCCGATGAATCCCGACACCACCGTAGGCGTCCGGCCCTACACGGTGAACGGTGTGGCAATGGACTCCAAGGGGCTCGTCTACACGGTGAATACCGGAACCGGCGAGGTGAGCCGGCTCGAGGTCAAGCCCGACTACAAGCCGGGCAAGATCGAGAGTTTCGTGAGGGATGACCGGCTGATGGGTGCCGATGGCGTGATCGTCGATGGGCAGGACAACCTCTGGATCGCCTGCAACATCCGTAACGCATTGATGAAAGTGACCCAGGCGGGAGAAATCAGCGAGATCGCCGTCAACGGACCGGGAGGCCCACTGCACTTCCCGGCGGAGCTCAAGGCGATTGGCAACGCGATCTATCTGGCGAACTTCAACCTGCCCATCGGAGTAAACGCCGGGACACCGGACTCGACCCCGAGTATCGCCGAGGTGAAGCTCCCGTAGCGGTCGGAGTCGGAGCGTGGAGGCCAGATGGCTGCACGAACGCTGCACTTGGACCTGGACGCCTTCTTTGTCGAGGTGTGCCGGCAGCGTCATCCCGAGCTGAGAAACGTCGAGTTCCTCGTGGTCGGAGGACGGCGAGAAGAACGGGGAGTCGTGCAGTCAGCCTCCTACGCGGCGCGGAAATTTGGAGTTCGGGCGGGAATGCCGATCGCGGAAGCCGCGCGGCGCTGTCCTCAAGCCACCTTCTTCCGGGGTTCATTCCGGCATTACCGCGACGCGTCGCGGGCGGTGCTCGCTGTCCTCCGCCGGTATTCGCCCACGGTGGTAATGGCTTCGCTGGATGAGGCGTATCTCGATTTCACCGGGACAGAGCGCATGTTTCCGGTTTCCCTGCTTGCCCGAAGCGGAGCGGATCCGGGATGCGGTCAAGCAAGAGACGGGGCTCGACAGCAGCATCGGGATCGGCACCAATCGGATGATCGCGAAGCTGGCCTCGGATCATGCCAAGCCGAGGGGTTTGATGGAGATTCGCGCCGGTTGGGAAGAAGGATTCCTGGCAGGACTCCCGCTTCGCGCGTTGCCAGGCGTAGGACCCAAGACGGCAGAGCGCTGGGCCGGCCTGGGGCTCACCGAAGTCCGCCAGATCCAGGAAATGGAGCTGGAGAACCTGCAGCGGATTCTGGGAGACGGCGCCCGGGAGCTCAAGCTCCGAGCCCACGGACATGGGTCCTCTCGCCTCAGTGCGGATCGGCTCCCTCGTTCGGTGAGCAGGGAGACGACCCTGTCGCGCGACGCCACCGACAAAGGCCGGCTCGATCCGCTGCTGGCGCTTTTCGTGAGCCGGGTAGCGGGTCAGCTTCGGGAAGAAGGGCTCGCCGCGCGTACCGTCGTCCTCAAGTTGCGGCACGGCGATTTCTACACCGTCACCCGCCGGCATACGCTGGACGAACCGACCGCTCTGGACAAGGAGATTCTGGTCGCGGCCCGGGCGTTGTTCGATCGCGCGTTTGAGGATGTGGTACGAAGGAAGAAGGGCGTCCGGCTGATCGGTGTCGCGGCGACCAATATCGTGGAATCGGCCACCGAGGATCTCTTTGAGCCGGTCGAGCGTACAAGATTACGGGAACTCACCACCGCGATAGATCAGGTGAGGAAGAAGTTCGGGTTTGATGCGGTAGCGACGGCGGAAACGCTGCCGCTCAGGAGACAGGAGCGGGAATGAGATGGATTCTGGCGGCCCTGGTAC
Source organism: uncultured Gemmatimonadales bacterium (assembly GCA_963833365.1). Lineage (GTDB taxonomy): Bacteria > Gemmatimonadota > Gemmatimonadetes > Gemmatimonadales > GWC2-71-9 > DATBGE01. The sequence goes on along the minus strand of CAWHXS010000001.1, from coordinate 527,344 downwards.
TGGTGGCCGCGACAACTACAGAGGCGCAGGCACAGCTCGCGCTGACACCGCAGGAGATTCTGCAGGCCTGTCAGGCTGGGGATTACCCGGAATGCGTCCACTATGCGGATTTGCTCGCGGGCGGGCGCGGAGTGACCCAATCGAACGACGAGGCGGTGCGAATTCTGAGCGGAACCTGTGACAACGGCTACGCGCCGGCCTGCACGCAGCTGGGGATCTGGAACGAGTCAGGCGTTCAGATGAACCCGAACCGGGAACGGGCCAACTCTTATTTCCGCCGCGGTTGTGAGATGGGCTCGGCTGAGGGATGTGCCAGGCTCGGCACCTCCTATGAGCAAGGCACTGGGGTAATCCAGAACTCAACCAATGCGGTTTCCTATTATACCCAGGCCTGCGGACTCGGCCGCCAGTCATCCTGCGTGAAACTGGGTACGCTCTTTGAGAATGGGCAGGGAGTGAGTCAGGATCGCGGTCGAGCGGCGGCGCTCTATCTCCAGGCTTGCCAGGAGCTCGACGCGAATGGCTGTGTGCTGCTGGGGAACATGTACGAAAACGGACGGGGCGTAGACCACGATCCGGATCGCGCGGCAGCGCTGTATCGCCGGGCCTGCGAAATAGGGAATGTCCACGCCTGCCGGGTTCCGCTGCCGGGAGATCGGAGCACCTTCGAGAACCCCTGAGGTGGCTAGCGGAAGTCTTTGGCCTCGAAACGAAGTCCCGACGGTTCCTGAAGTCCGGTCCGACTTCGGGCCCCAGGTTCTGGAAGGTGGCGCGAGTCCCCGCGGGCGTGTAGGCCTGGACGGTGCTGTTAAGGAACAGCGGCCAGTAGCCAACGTGAGCTCGCGTGGTGCCGGCGGGTATCGAGCAATTGCAGTCGGCCGCGCCGGCCAGCCCGCATTGATCGTCACACCGACCGCACCCGAGTCATATTTGTCACGAGCGGGCGCGAACACCGGCATCGCTCCGGCGCCGGCGTCCACCAACCGATTGAGCCGGCCGCGGGGCCTGGCCTCCGTGATCGTTCCCTGCACATCGACGCCCATCGGCTTTCCCGACGCCGATTGAGCGAGCGGACCAGGAACCACTGAGCCGCCAGTGGTCGTGCCACGGCGGACTCTGACCGAGAGATCTCACCGGGCGCAATCTTGTAGGTCGCGCCATCCACCACGAGGTTGACCGGCTCGATCAGTGATTCTCGACCGCGAGGACAGGGCCTCCGCGAGCAATCACCAGGAGCGCCGCCACGCCAAGCAGCAGCACGAGTAGCAGGAGCCGCCGCCACCGCCGACTGCTCTTAGCTGCGGGAGGCGTGCTGACGACCGTAGGGGCCACTGCCGCCGGCGCTCGTGGCTGGTGAGTAATACGGTTGAATCCTGACCCTGGATCTGCTTGGCAACCCGCTCGGCGCTGATGGTGCCCTGCGGTCCGGTCTCCGTCCGCTGTGGAGCGCGTCGATCATGTCCTTGGGCCGACTGGAAAGCGGTCGGCCGGACGCTTGGCCATGCCCGCACGATCACGTTGGACAGCCACATCGGTATCCGGGCGTTCTTGGCGTGGCGATCGGCACCGGCTCGCTCAGGTGCTTGCCGACGATTTCCTGCGACGATTTCCCCTCGTAGGGCGGCGTGCCGGTGACCATCTGGAAGAGCACCGCGCCCATGGCATAGAGGTCGGACCGAGCGTCCACGTCGCCCTGCCCCAGCGCCTGCTCCGGACTCATGTACTGCGGAGTCCCCACCACGAAACCGGTCTGGGTGAAGTTGCGCCGCCCCGCCGTCCACCCGCTTGGCGATCCCGAAGTCCACCAGCAGCGGGCGGCCGCTCGAGGCCTCGATCATCACGTTGTCGGGCTTGATGTCCCGGTGAACCAGGCCGCTCTCGTGAGCGTGGGCCAGCGCATCGAGCAACGGTCGGGTCAAGGCGAGAGCGCGATCGGAGTCGAGCGCCCCGCGGGTTCGCAGCAGTTCGGCGAGTGACTGCCCCTCGACGAAGGGCATGGCGTAGTACACCAGGCCCTCGCCTTCTCCCACGAAGTGAATCGGCAGGATGTTGGGTGATTGAGCCGGGCGATCGCTCGGGCCTCGTGCTTGAAGCGCTCCAGCATGCCGGCGGACCACGCGATGTCGGGCTTGAGTACCTTGACCGCCAGCCGCCGCTGCAGGTCGATGTCCCAGACCTCGTAGACCTCGGCGAATCCACCCTGCCCCAGCAGGCGACGGACCTCGTACTTCGGCCCCAGCGCCCTGGCCGAGCCGTTCCTGCACCGGCACGTCGGTCGCGAACGACGTCGCCGCTGGAGCCGCTCCTGGATGCTCCTTGCCACAGCCAGGACAAAAATTGGCCGTCGCAGGGATCGGAGTGCGACAGGTGGGACACGGTATTTCAGGGGGCATAGCTGGAATCTGGTGGTGGGCGCCAGTCGGTGGTAGGGAGGGCTGGAGGGAAGGAGGTCCGCTGTAGCTCCCGACGTCGCTTGTCGCCTGTCACCGGTCGCCTGTAATTTAAAACCACCTCTCCAGTGGCTCACGATATGACCGCAACGCGCCCGCACCGGATCACCCTCGGCGGGAAGGTTCACGGTGGCGCCGTTATGAAGTGGATCGACCAGAAGGACAACAGCTGTGCCTGATCAGCGTCACGTAGGTGTGCTCGTCTTCGACGAGGCCGAGGTGCTTGACGTGGCCGGGCCGTTACGAAGTCTTCTCGATCGCGGGACGACGGAGCGGCACTCGAGCCGTTCAACGTGTCGCTGGTCGGAATCGCAAGGGACCGCGTCGCCTGCGAAATGGGTTCGTGGTGCAGCCCAAGCACACGATCCACACGGTCTCCCCACATCGATCTGCTGCTCATCCCGGGCGGCTACGGCACCCGGCGCGAGCTCGACAACCACGCCCTGCTCGGGATGGATCAGAGCGCAGCGCCGCCGAAGCCGAGCTGGTGCTCTCGGTCTGCACCGGGTCGCTCCTGCTCGCAAAGGCAGGACTGCTCGACGGTCTGGCCGCGACCACGCATCATGGTGCGCTCGACCTGCTTCAAGCACCTGGCCCCCACGACCAGAGTAGATGGCCGCGAGCGTTTCATCGATAACGGCAAGGTGATCACCTCAGCCGGGGTCTCGGCCGGAGTCGACATGGCACTCCATGTGGTAGAGCGACTCCTGGGCGAGGAGCTGGCCGGTGGAGGCCGCGCACTATATGGAGTGGCACTGGGATCGGAGTGTCGACCAATTGGCCGACCAGGGGGTCTAATCGCTTAACGCACTGACACGCCACGATTTATTCGATGGCCAAATGAACGTGTCCTCCCATGTAACCCGAAACCGCACCGGCATCGGTGCGGTTTTGCATTTGAATATTCAACAATTGTGGAATTATTCAACAAAAGTGCATAACTGCTGTCAAATTTTGCAAAATCTGCACATTTTTGCTTGACACTTTGCACCCGAGCATTAATCTAACGCCCAGGCGGCCGGAATGAGGCTCCACCCCAGATTTCGATGCGTGAGCCGTGGGACCTTCACTCCGAACGATTCCGCGTACCCTCCTCCTCTGGACGACATCCATGGCTGCCACCACCAAACCCACCGCCGCCAAGCCCCGCTCGGCCGGCGAGCTGCAAGCGCGTCACCGACCTGATCAAAGAGCGCGGGATCAAGGTCATCGACGTCAAGTTCACCGACCTGCCAGGCACCTGGCAGCATTTCTCGATTCCGGCGGAGAGCGCTCGACGAGGACATGGTGAAGGAGGGGCTGGGTTTCGACGGCTCCTCGATTCGCGGGTTCCAGGCGATCAACGAGAGCGACATGCTGCTCATCCCGGACCTCTCGACCGCGTTCGTGGATCCGGTGCTCGAGGTGCCCACGCTCTCGATCACCTGCGACATCTACGACCCGATCACGCTGGAGCCGTACTCCCGGGATCCGCGGTTCATCGCGTTCAAGGCCGAGGAGTATCTGAAGACCACGGGGATCGCGACGACCTCCTACTGGGGGCCGGAAGCCGAGTTCTTCATCTTCAACTCGGTTCGGTTCGACCAGAACGCGCACGAGGGCTACTACCACATCGATTCGGACGAAGGGATCTGGAACTCCGGGCGGAACGGGACGCCCAACCTGCGGGCATCGGCCGCGGCACAAAGAAGGCTATTTCCCGGTCCCGCCGGTCGACCGGCTGCAGGATGTGCGGTCGAAGATCATGCTGGCGCTCATCGCGGCGGGCATCCCGGTCGAGGTGCAGCACCACGAGGTGGCGACCGCGGGTCAGGCCGAGATCGACTTCCGCTTCGGCACGCTGGTGCAGACCGCCGACCGGCTGCTGGCCTACAAGTACATCGTCAAGAACGTCTGCCACAACCTGGGCCTGACGGCCACGTTCATGCCCAAGCCGCTCGTTCGGCGACAACGGCTCCGGGATGCACTGCCACCAGTCGCTCTGGAAGGACAGTACTCCCGCTGTTCTTCGACGCGAAGGGCTACGCGCTCCTGTCCGACACGGCGCGCTGGTACATCGGCGGGCTGATCACCCACGCCCCTGCCCTGCTCGGGCTCTGCGCTCCGACCACCAACAGCTATCGCCGGCTGGTGCCGGGTTTCGAGGCCCCGGTCAACCTCATGTACTCACAGCGGAACCGGTCGGCGATCTGCCGGATCCCGACCTATTCCGACAGCCCCAAGGCACGGCGGGTCGAGTTCCGCGCGCCGGATCCCTCCTGCAACCCCTACCTCGCCTTCTCCGCGATGCTGATGGCCGGACTGGATGGGGTGAAGCGGAAGATCGAGCCGCCCAAGCCGATCGACGAGGACCTTTACGAGCTGCACGACGATCGGAAGGCGACGCATCAAGACCGTTCCCGGCTCGCTGCTCCGAAGCCCTGGACGCGCTGGAGAAGGATCACGCCTTCCTGCTCGAGGGCGATGTCTTCACGCCGGACGTGATCGACACCTGGCTCTCGATGAAGCGGACGAAGGACGTCGCCGCGGTCTCCTGCGGCCGCATCCGTACGAGTTCTTCCTGTATTACGACGCGTGAGGTGTTAGCTGCGAGCGGTTAGCGGTTAGCGGTGAACGGTCGGGCAAGGGGGCATCAATCAGAAGCCGTAGGTCATAAGCTCAGAGCTCATGACCTACGGCTTTTGGCTAACAGCTAATAGCTAACAGCTAACCGCTGATCTCTGGCGACTTCTCAGACCTCAACCGGCACCGCCGGCGTCACCGCCGCCTCATCCCGCTCGCCGGTCCGGATCCGATGGACCTGCTCGACGTCGAGGACGAACACCTTGCCATCTCCCACGTCGCCGGTGCGGGCGGAGCCGAGGATGGCGCGGGTAGTGATGTCCACGAAAGAATCGGAGACGCCGATCTCCAGCCGGACCTTCTCCTGCAGACCCAGTTTCACCGTCGTTCCACGGTAATTCTCCACCCGTTCGGTCTCCCCGCCGTGTCCCATGACTCGTGACACGGTCAGCCCACGGACTTCGGCGTGGTAGAGCGCCTCCAGGACGTCGTTGAGACGTCGGGGCGGATGATCGCGATGATGAGTTTCATGACTTGGCCTCGATGGTCAGCGTGCTGCAGGCTGAGGAGTGAGTTTGGGAGCCGGCACGGGGACCTCGACTTCGGGCAGCACCAGAATGGAGCCTTCCCCGCTGCTGTAGGCCTCTTCGCCGTGCTGGGTCAAGTCCAGTCCCAGACCCTCGAGCGGAGTCGCCACCCGGAGCGGCAGCCACCAGGGCCCAGCAGCTTGAGAATGACGAAGGTCATGACGCCGGCATACGACCATCGAGGCGAATGCGGCGACGGCCTGCATGCCCAGCTGTGCCGGATTGCCCTAGAGGAGTCCGTCGGTTCCACCCCACACCTTCTGGGCGAACACTCCGGTCGAGAAGGGCGCCGGTCAGGCCACCGATGCCGTGGCCGGCGAACACGTCGAGCGAATCGTCGAGCCGGGTCCGGGAGCGGTAGCAGGATGGTGAAGTAGCTCGGGAATGGCCGCGATCGGCACCGAGGATGATGGCACCGACCGGGCTCACGAATCCGGCCGCCGGCGTGATGGCCACGAGACCGACACGATGCCCGTCGCCCCGCCCACCGCGGTTACACGGCCGGTCCGGAAGGAGTCGAGCACCACCCACACCACCAGCGTGGCCATCGGCGCCAGGAAGGTGTTGGCGAACGCGGTCGCGGCCGAGGCGTTGGCGGCCAGGGCGCTCCCGCCGTTGAAACCGAACCAGCCGAACCAGAGGAGCCCGGCGCCGAGCAGCGTGAAGGGCACGTTGTGCGGGCAGGATGGCTTGGCGGGCGTAGTCCTTCCGCGGCCCCAGCACGACTGCCGCGACCAGGGCCGAGATACCGGCGTTGATGTGGACCACGGTTCCGCCGGCGAAGTCGAGGACGCCCAGCGTGCCGAGCCAGCCGCCGCCCCAGACCCAGTGCGCCACAGGACGCGTAAACCAGCGACGGTCCAGAGGGCAGATGAACGCCACGTAGGGACCGAACCGCATCCGCTCGATCACTGGCGCCCGAGATCAGCGCCGCGGTGATGATCGCGAAGGTGCCCTGGTAGGCCATGAAGAGCACGTGGGGGATCGTCCCTTTGGGCTCGATGCCGACTCCGTTCAGGAAGGCGTTCTGGAAGCCGCCCAGCCAGGATCCGCTGCCCTCGGCAAATGCCAGGCTGTAGGCCAGAGACGCCCAGACGAGGCCGACGACGCCCAGGGCCACGAAGCTCATCATCATCGTGTTGAGCGAGTTCTTGGAACGGACCAGGCCACCATAGAAGAAGGCCAGCGCGGGTGTCATCAGCAGCACCAGCGCGGTGGACGTCAGCATCCAGGCCGTGTCGGCCGGACTCACCGCCGGCGGGGCGGCGGCATCCTGGAGGCAGCAACAGGAGGGTAATGGCGGTCACCGGGGCGGCCTCCATGGGTGGCGAGAGGGAGTGAACCAGGTCGCCTCCAGACCGAATACTAGGCTCGTGGGAGCGGCTGGCAAGAGAAGTGTCTCGAATATTCATGCAGAAACCGCAAGATTTGCCTGACACTTTGCAGCATGTCGCAATATGCAGAATGCATCCAGCGCATAACGAACTGTCACTTGACTGACGCCATTTAACCGCCAGTATTCGCGACAGTGGCGCTTCAACGAACGCCTGGCGCCGAGACGACCCGCTTTGGGTCCACTGTCCGACCGCCGGTTACGATTCCCCCGTTCCCCGTTCCCCGCGACCGAGCGACGCAGTCGCGAGGAAGCCCTTTAGGGTTCACCGTTCCCCGATCCACGCCTCCCATGCCGCTCAACTCCCGAAGCCGTGCCATCACCCAGGGCGTCCAGCGCTCCCCCAACCGGGCGATGCTCCGCGCCGTCGGCTTCGGCGACGGCGACTTCGACAAGCCCATCGTCGGCATCGCCAACGGGTACAGCACGATCACGCCGTGCAATGCCGGGCTCGAACGAGCTGGCGGAGAGGGCGGACGAGGCGGTCAAGGCGGCCGGGGGCGATGCCGCAGATGTTCGGCACGATCACCGTCTCCGACGGCATCTCGATGGGCACCGAGGGGATGAAGTACTCCCTGGTCTCCCGCGAGGTGATCGCCGACGCGATCGAGACCGCCTGCGGCGCGGAGTCGATGGACGGGGTGGTGTGCGTGGGCGGCTGCGACAAGAACATGCCGGGCGCCATGATCGCGATGGCCCGGATGAACATCCCCGGGATCTTCGTCTACGGCGGCACCATCAAGCCCGGCCACCTGCACGGCCAGGACCTCACCGTGGTGAGCGCCTTCGAGGCGGTCGGCCAGTACAGCGCGGGGAAGATCGGAGAGCCAGGAGCTGCTCGAGGTCGAGCGGCACGCCTGTCCCGGGCAAGGGCTCCTGCGGCGGGATGTTCACCGCCAACACCATGTCGTCGGTCTTCGAGGCGATGGGGATGAGCCTGCCCGACTCCTCGACGATGGCCGCCGAGGACGCCGAGAAGGCGGAGAGCGCGGCCGAATCGGGGCGAGTGCTGGTCGAGGCGATCCGGCGCCAGCTGCTGCCGCGCCAGATCCTCACCCGGCAGGCCTTCGAGAACGGGATCGCCGTCTGCATGGCGATCGGCGGCTCGACCAACGCCGTGCTGCACCTGCTGGCCATCGCCCACGCCGCCGAGGTGCCGCTCACGCTCGACGATTTCGAGACCATCCGGGCCAGGGTGCCGGTGCTCTGCGACCTCAAGCCCTCAGGCCGCTACGTCGCCACCGATCTGCACCGGGCCGGGCGGCGTCCCGCAGGTCATGAAGATGCTGCTCGGTCCACGGCCTGCTTCACGGCGATGCGCTGTCGATCACCGGCAAGACGATGGCCGAGGTCCTCGCGGACGTTCCGGCCGAGCCGCGCGGCGGACCAGGACGTGATCCGGCCCGTGGAGCAGCCCGCTCTATCCGCAGGGTCACCTGGCGATCCTCAAGGGCAACCTGGCCACCGAGGGCGCGGTCGCCAAGATCACCGGGGTCAAGAACCCGGCGATGACCGGCCCGGCCCGCGTCTTCGAATCCGAGGAGAGTTGCCTCGACGCGATCCTGGCCGGAACGATCAAGGCCGGGCGACGTGCTGGTGATCCGCTACGAGGGCCCCCGCGGCGGCCCCGGCATGCGCGAGATGCTCTCCCCCACCTCCGCCATCATCGGCGCCGGACTGGGCGACTCGCGTGGGGCTGATCACCGATGGGCGCTTCTCGGGCGGCACCTACGGCATGGTGGTGGGACACGTGGCGCCGGAGGCGGCAGGTCGGCGGAACGATCGCCCTGGTCGCAGGAGGGCGATCCGATCACCATCGACGCCGGCGGCGTCTGCTGCAGCTCGAAGTCGCCGAGAACGGAAATCGCTCGACGACGGAAGGCGTGGAAGCCGCCAGCGCCGCGATACCGGAGGGCGTGCTGGCCAAGTATGCCCGCCTGGTGTCGAGCGCCAGCGTGGGCGCGGTGACGGACAGGCTGGAGACGTGAGGACGTGAGACGTGAGACGTGAGAGGTGAGAAGTAGAAGAAGTAAGAAGTGGAAGAAGTGAGAGGGAATGTGGCGACACGCGACGGGCGGCGAAGCACTGAAACAAAATGACAACGGGGCATCCTCTCGGACGCCCCGCTGCTTTTCTAGTCACGACTCACGACCCAAGACTCACAACTATCGACTTCACGACCGAATCGGCAACATCACCGTAAACTTCAACATCTGATCCGGCAGGCTCGCCAAGTCCTCATCCGTCAACTGCGGAGCCCGCTCGGCCACTGAACGTCGCAGCTCCTCCTCGTAGGGTCGCTGAATCTCCCGCGCGCACTCCTCGCAGAAATAGCCTTCGACGGTGCCGAACAGGCTCAGGAAGGCGGGACGACCGTCGCGCTCGAGGGCTGGACGCTGGAAACAATGCTGGCACTTCATTTCAGGACCTCCGGTGTCGGTTGACGCTCCCGCGGAGGAGCGGCGCCGACATAACGAGGTCGGGGTCCCAAATGTTGCAGATTTCACCGCGCGGGTGTTTCGGCGAGCTCCAGAGCCTCCAGGATGCGGTCCCCCATCTGTCGAGTGGAAAGTGGTTTACGACCCTTCGCCGCGATGTCCCGGGTTCTGGCCCCACCCTCCAGGACCCGAAAGACCGCAGCCTCGACGCCTGCCGCCGCTTCATGGGCGCCGCCCGAATGCCGGAGTAGAAGCGCGCAGGACAGAATGGCCCCGATCGGATTGGCAACGCCCTGCCCTGCGATGTCTGGGGCCGAGCCGTGGATCGGTTCGTAGAGGCCGACTCCGTCGCCCAAGGATGCCGAGGGCAGCACGCCGAGGGACCCGGTGAGGACCGCGGCCTCATCGCTCAGGATGTCGCCGAACATGTTCTCGGTGACCAGCACGTCGATTGAGGAAGGGTTACTGACGAGACGCATTGCGGCGAAATCCACGTACGCGTGCTCGAGCGAGACGTCCGGGTAATCGTGGGAGATCTCGGTCACGACCTGGCGCCAGAGCTGTGAGGTCTCCAGTACGTTGGCCTTGTCCACCGACAGGACCTGGCGACGACGGAGACGGGCGGCCTCGAACGCCAAGCGAGCGATTCGCTCGATCTCGCTTCTGGTGTAACGCAGCGTGTTGATCGCTTTCTCCCCGTCGAGACCCCTCGGCTCTCCATAGTACAAGCCGCCGGTCAATTCCCTGACGATGAGAAGGTCGGTCCCTGCGAGGCGTTCCGGCTTGAGTGGCGAGTGCACGGCCAGAGCCGGATGCACCGCGACGGGACGCAGGTTGGCATACACACCGAGCAGCGCACGAAGGGCGAGCAGCCCGGTCTCGGGCTTGAGGTGACGCGGAGCCGAATCGAGCGAAGGATCTCCTACCGCACCCAGGAGCACCGCGTCGGCACGCGCAACCGCGTCGCGCGTCGTTCGCGGGAAGGGATCACCCTCGGCCTGCACACCGGCAGCGCCGATCGGGTGGTGGGAAGTGACGACGTGAATCCCGAAGCGCTCCGCCGCGGCAGCCAGCACCCGCTCGGCCTCGGCTGTTACCTCGGGGCCGATCCCGTCGCCCGGAAGAATCGCAACGTGCACGAGGTCAGTGTTCAAGGAGGTGGTGCAGACGAACCCGACGCCGCTCGAACTCCAGGATTTCGGGCTCCAGCTTGAGCGTCCGGCCGATCTCGTCGAGTCCCTCGAGCAACGCTTCCCTCCGGTACTGGTCGAAGGTGAAGCCCGCGTTGAACCCTGTGTCGTCCCGAACACGCAGGCCGACCAAGTCCACCGACAACTGGTAGGGACCCGGCGATACTGCTTCGCGACGGAACAACTCCGCCATCTCGTCGGGCTTGAGGATTACCGGCACGATTCCGTTCTGGCAGCAATTACTGAAGAAGATGTCGGCGAAGCTTTCGCTCAGAATCGCCCGGAAGCCATACTCGCCCAAGGCCCAGGGCGCATGTTCGCGCGAGGAACCGCACCCGAAATTGGGGCCGGCGAGGAGAATGGTCGCTCCCGCGGCCTTGGGCCGGTTCAACTCGAAGTCGGGATTGGGCGATCCGTCGGACCGGTAGCGCCAGTCGAAAAACAAGGCCGGCCCGAACCCCGTCCGCTCAACCCGCTTCAGGAACTGCTTCGGGATGATCTGATCGGTGTCGACGTTGGTCCTGGGCAACGAGGCAACAGAACCCGTGTGCGTCGTGAAGGGAATCATGTCATTGCAGATTGAAGATTTCAGATTGAAGATCGTGGGCGACTTCGGATTGAAGTTGCTCTTCATTTCAGATTGAAGATTTCAGATTTCAGATTGCGTTTGACAGACCCTGAAATCTGAGATCTGAGATCTTCAATCTGAAATCCCAACAATCTCACCTCGCACCCACCAGCTCCTCCACAAATTCCCACTTCCGCACATCCGTAATATGCCCGCTGATCGCGGCGGCAGCGGCCATGGCGGGGCTCATGAGGTGGGTGCGTCCACCGCTTCCCTGCCGCCCCTCAAAGTTCCGGTTCGAGGTGGCGGCGCAGCGCTCGCCGCTCGCGAGAATATCCGGGTTCATGCCCAGGCACATCGAGCATCCAGCGTTGCGCCATTCGAAGCCCGCAGCGGTGAAGATCCGGTCGAGCCCTTCCCGCTCCGCCTGAGCTTTCACCTGCATCGATCCCGGCACAACGAGGGCCCAAACGTGGGAGGCTACTCGTCGCCCCCTCACGATGCGGCTCGCTTCCCGGAGGTCTTCGATCCTGGCATTGGTGCAGCTCCCGATGAACACGCGGTCGATCCGGAGCCCATCGAGCGGAGTGCCGGGATCCAGGCCCATGTAGGTAAGCGCTCGGGTGGCATCGCGTCGAGCGGTTTCGCTGGTGAGTTTCGAGGGATCGGGCACCCCCTCGGTCACGGAGGTCACCATTCCCGGATTGGTTCCCCAGGTGACTTGAGGAGCAAGCTGGGAAGCATCGATCGTGACCCTACTGTCGTATTGGGCCCCGGGATCGGTCGCGAGACTGCTCCAGTAATCCACCGCGCGACTCCAGGCGCGGCCGCGCGGGGAGCGAGGGCGACTCATCAGATAAATGAAGGTCGTCTCGTCTGGTCCGATGATGCCCGCCCGGGCACCCGCCTCGATGGACATGTTGCACACGGTCATCCGGCCTTCCATCGAGAGAGCCCGAATTGCTTCGCCGGTGTATTCGATGACGTGGCCGGCCGCGCCACCGATCCCGATCTCTCCGATCAGGGCCAGGATGAGATCCTTGGCGCCGACGCCGGGTCCCGGTTTGCCGGTAAACCGGACCTCCATGGTCTTGGGCCGCGCGACTCGAATGGTCTGGGTTGCCAGCACATGCTCCACGTCCGTCGTTCCGATGCCGAAGGCGAAGGCACCGAACGCGCCGTGAGTGGAAGTGTGGGAGTCTCCGCAGACGATTACCCGGCCTGGCTGGGTCAACCCCAGCTCCGGCCCGATCACGTGGACAATCCCCTGGTGCGGCGAGTCGAGGCCGAAGAGCTCGATGCCGAAATCGGTGGCGTTCTTGAGCAGCAACTCCACCTGGCGCCGCGACACTGAATCCGCAATCGGCAGCGCGCGATCCGTCGTTGGGACGTTATGGTCGACTGTCGCGAGCGCGAGATCGGGCCGGCGCACGGCCCGTCCCTCGCGCCGCAGCCCTTCGAACGCCTGAGGCGAGGTGACTTCGTGGACCAGGTGGAGATCCACGTACAACAGGGCCGGCCCGCCGTTCTCCTGATGGACGACGTGCGAACTCCAGACCTTCTCGAACAGGGTACGGATCATCAACAGTACCTAGTAGCGAGTACCGAGTACCGAGGGGACTTGATTCAGCGGCGGCTGGCGGAATCATCGCGACGAGACTCCGGCGGTAGTCGCGGGAGCCGCACTCGGTACCCGGTACCCGGTACTCGGTGCTTTTCCTTTCCCTTCCTCTGACCACGGCATCATCGCCCTCAGCTTTGCGCCTACCTGTTCGATCCCGCTGTCCCGCGCCTCTTCCCGCAACTGGGCGAAGTTTGCTCCGCCCGCACGGCACTCGGCCAGCCATTCCTTCGCGAAGGCGCCACTCTGGATGTCGGCGAGGATCTTCCGCATTTCCTGGCGAGTCTGCTCCGTGATGATGCGGGGGCCCCGGGTGTAGTCACCGTATTCCGCGGTGTCGCTGATCGAATAACGCATGAACTTGAGCCCGCCTCGATACATGAGGTCCACGATCAGCTTGAGCTCGTGGAGACACTCGAAGTACGCCATCTCGGGCTGGTAGCCGGCCTCCACCAACGTGTCGAACCCGGCTTTCACGAGGGCCGTCGCGCCGCCGCACAAGACGGCTTGCTCGCCGAAGAGGTCCGTTTCGGTCTCTTCCCGGAAGGTCGTCTCGATGACACCAGCACGGGTGCAACCGATTCCGGAGGCGTAGGCAAGCGCATTGGCGAGCGCCTCGCCGCTCGCATCCTGGTGCACCGCGACGAGCGCCGGCACACCCCGCCCCGCCTCGTACTCGCTGCGTACAAGATGACCCGGGGACTTGGGCGCGATCATGCTCACATCCACATTCTTCGGTGGCACCACCTCTCCGAAGTGGATGTTGAACCCGTGAGCAAACATCAGGGTTTTCCCTGCCCCTAAAGCAGGCGCCACCTCCGCTTCGTACACCGCGCGACCATCCTGATCGGGAACCAGGATCATGATGGTACCCGCCGCACGCGCAGCATCAGCGACAGGACGAACATCGAGCCCCACCGCCTTGGCCTTCGCCCATGACCCGCCACCCGGCCGGAGGCCAACGATGACCTTGGCTCCACTTTCCTTAAGGTTGAGCGCATGGGCGTGGCCCTGGCTGCCATAACCGATGATGGCAAAGGTCCGGTCTTTGAGCCTGGTGCGATCCGCATCGGAATCATAGAACACGCGCGGACCCTGCTGGGAATCGGTCATTAGTCGTCTCGCAAAGTGAGGACTGAGTGGTATCGCTCGGACTCAACATCAGGTATCGACCGAGTCTCAAACCCGGCCGACGTAGTTCCCGGCCTGCTCACCGCGACGATGCCGCTGCGAGCCACATCGATGACCCCGAAGGGCTCCAGCGCGCGAATCAGGGAGAGCACCATGGGACCGGGACCGGTCACCTCGAGCAGGGCCTCGTCACGACTCTCCTCGAGCACGATGGCGCCGAAACGGCCCGCGGCGTCGAGCACTTCGGCATATCGTCCTGTCGTGCGCACCCTGATCAAGGCGAGTTCGCGACAGGCCACCGAGGCCTCGGGTTCCGCCGCGGCACCCCGGACACCGATCACCTTTCGGAGCTGGCGGACCAGCCGGTCGACCGCGCCCTCATCCGCCCGCACCACGATGGTTACCCGGGCGACTCCGGCCTCCTGCCCCGAGCCGATCGAGAGGCTTTCAATCGCGAGATTGCGCCGGCGCACGACTCCCACCAGCCGGTTGAACGCCAGGAATTCGTCTTCCAGGCCGACGCAGATGCTGTAGGCGGCGGACGAGGTCACGGTGAGGCGAGCGGTGCGGGTTCCGATTCGATCGGGTCGGACAGCGTGGCTCCCGGAGGAATCATCGGGAAGACGTTCGCTTCCTGCTCGATCACGAACTCGACGAGAGCGGGCCCAGGGTCGCGCAGCGCGCGGGCGACTGCTTCCTCGATCTGTCGCGCGTGTTCGACGCGGTAGCCGGCGATGCCGTACGCCTCCGCGAGGCGCACGTAGTCCGGGCTCCAGATGGGTGTCGCCGAGTAGCGGCGGCCGTGGAAGAACTGCTGCCACTGCCGCACCATGCCGAGGTATCCGTTGTTGAAGATCGCCATCTTCACCGGGATCTTTTCCTGCACCATGGTGGCGATCTCCTGCATGTTCATCTGAAACCCGCCGTCACCCGAGATGGCCCAGACGGGCCTGTCGGGCCGTGCGAAGTGCACTCCAATCGCCGCGGGGACCGCGAACCCCATCGTGCCGAGTCCGCCGGAGGTGATGTGGCTGTTGCGGGTATTGTAGGGGTAGAGCTTGGCCACCCACATCTGGTGCTGACCCACGTCGGAGACGACGGTGCAATCGGGCCCGCTCATGTCACGGATGCCGCTGAGGATACCTTCGGGAGACAGCTCCCCGCGATAACTCTCAGAGCGCGCCCGAGTGAAGCCGAGAATTTCCTGGTGCCAGGCGTCACAGCGACGGGAGGCCACGAGCGCCGACAGGCGACTCGTGAGATCCCGGGCATCCCCGACCAGTCCCAGTGCAACCGGAACGTTTTTCCCGATCTCCGAGGGATCGAGCTCGATGTGAATGATCCGTGCGCGGGGAGCGAATCCAGCCGTGTTGCCGGTTACCCGGTCGTCGAAGCGGAGTCCGATGCCGATGATGAGGTCGGCGTGCTGGATCGCGCGGTTGACGTGCACTTCGCCGTGCATGCCCGGCATGCCCAAATGCAGGCGATGACTCTCGGGAAATGCGCTGATGCCGAGTAGTGTCGTGATCACCGGGATGTCGGTCTTCTCGGCGAGGGCAAGCACCGCGTCGTATGCGCTGGCGAGTATCACCCCGTGTCCTACCATGAGAAGCGGACGCTCCGCTTCACCAATGAGCCGGGCGGCTTCCTGCAGCGCGGCGACGCCCGTGCGTGCCGGGCCATGCTTGCCATTCAAGGACACCGCCGGCGACGCGCCCTCGCTCCAGTCGATCTTCTGGTTCTGGACATCCTTCGGGATGTCGATCAGCACCGGCCCGGGGCGGCCTGTCGTGGCAATCGCGAAAGCGTCGCGCAGCTTGGGAGCGAGTTCGGTGACGTCATTGATGGCGACGCTGTGCTTGGTGATCGGCAGGGTGATGCCGATGATATCCGTCTCCTGAAAGGCATCCCGACCGATCATGGCCCGCGGTACCTGGCCGGTAATCGCAACCACGGGCGAGCTGTCCATCTGGGCCGTGGCGAGTCCGGTCACCAGGTTCGTGGCGCCAGGTCCCGACGTCGCGACACAGACACCCGGACGGCCGGACGCACGCGCATAGCCGTCGGCCGCGTGAGCCGCTGCCTGTTCATGGCGCATCAACACGTGCCGAAGCTCGGGGAACTCCGGCAGGGCGTGGTAGAAAGGCATGATCGCGCCGCCTGGATACCCGAATATCAGGTCCACCCCCTGCTCTCGGAGCAGGCGGCAGAGGAGCTGGGCGCCAGTCAATGCCTCAGACATGCTGGTCGATAGTCGATGGTCGATAGTCGAGCGTGGATGGTCCAAGGTCATCCAATGCAGATCCGTGAGCGGCCAAGCCGGGACCTGCATCGGATAGACCATTGACCATCGACCATCGACCGTTGACCATCACACCCCCCACAAGTACACCGAATTCAGAGACGACGCCTCGAGTACTTCAGCGTGCCGCTCCTTGTTGAGCGAATGCACCAGGGCGCGCGCACTCGCCTCCACGATGTCGGTCGACGCACCCTGACCCGTCATCGTCTTCCCACCAATCCGGGCCTGGAGGAACACCTGTCCAACCGAATCCCGTCCGGGAGTGACCGAGCGAAGTGACAGGCTCATCACCTCGACCGGGCGATCGAGGATCTCGCTGATCGCGCTGAAGGCCGCCGCGATCGGCCCGTCTCCGCTTCCTCGCGCTACTCGCTCCCCCGCCCACGGTCCGGTCATCTGGACCTCCGCCTCGGCAGGCACGCTGCCGCAGACGACCCGGAGCTTGGTGATGTGGTATTCCTCCGGCGCGTCGTGGAAACTCTCGTGCACCAGTGCCAGCAGGTCCTCGTCGAGAATCTCCCGCTTGCGATCGGCCAGCCGGATGAACTCCTGGTAGAGATCCTGGAGCTGACGGTCGTCGAGCTCGTAGCCCAGGTCGCGATAGCGCCGTTCGAGCGCGTGGCGACCGGAATGCTTGCCGAGCACGAGGGTCGAGTGAGGTATCCCGACCGCTTCGGGCTTGATGATTTCGTAGGTGAGCCCGTTCTGCAGGATCCCGTGCTGATGAATCCCGGCCTCGTGGGCAAAGGCGTTGCGGCCCACGATCGCCTTGTTGGGCTGCGGGAAGCTTCCGGTCAGGTAGGAGAGGAGCTGGCTGGTCCGGTAGATCTCCCGCGGTTCCACGTTGCAGCGGAACGAGGCGACCTGAGGCCGGGTACGGCAGGCCATCACGATCTCCTCGAGCGCCGCGTTCCCTGCCCGCTCGCCGATCCCGTTCACGGTGCACTCGACCTGTCCCGCGCCCGCCTCGATCGCGGCCAGCGAATTGGCGACCGCGAGGCCCAGATCATCGTGGCAGTGCGCGCTGAAGATGACCCGCTCGCTCCCGGGGACGCGTTCGCGCACCGCGCGGAACATCGAGGCATACTCCGCAGGCAGGGCGTATCCCACCGTATCGGGCAGATTGATGGTCGTAGCGCCTTCTGCGATGGCCATCTCCACTATCTGGCATAGGTAGTCGAGATCGGTCCGGCTCGCGTCTTCGGCCGAGAACTCGACGTCGTCGGTGTAGCTCCGCGCCTGGCGAATGGACTGGCGCGCCAGCTCGAGGACCTCTTCGCGGTTGAGCCTGAGCTTGTGCTCGAGGTGAAGGTCCGAGGTCGAGATGAAGATGTGGAGCCGGGGGCGTGCCGCATTACGGATCGCATCGCCGGCGAGCGAGATGTCCTTCGCATGACAGCGCGCGAGCGCCGCCAGTACCGGGCGCCGGATTTCGCTCGTGATCTCCTGCACGCTGCGGAAGTCGCCCTCCGAGGCGGCGGGGAAGCCGGTCTCGATGACATCGACCCCAAGAGCGTCGAGCTGGCGGGCGAGGCGAAGCTTCTCCTCGGGCGTCATGGTGTTGCCTGGGGCCTGTTCCCCATCCCGCAGGGTCGTGTCGAAAATCAAGACGTCCTTCACCATTGCGTCTCTCGTCTCCTTGGATGCCAAAAAGAAAACCGCGGACCTTTTCGGGGTCCGCGGCGGGAGGGCTCGATGTTGTATCGACTATGCTGCTTGCCCGTAAACGCCGCGATCCCCGCCGAGGCCCCTAAGGAGGACCAGGACGAGGCTAATAAGGACGAGGAGCAGCAGGGACGACATGTGAGGCATCAGGCTCCGGCGCAGGGCAACATTATGCAACCGATGACTGGTAGCCTACGAGTCTCACCGCGATAAGTCAAGCGACTGACTGACCTGACCGGAAACTGGCGCCGGGTCAGCCATCCCGGGCGGACCCGAGAGCAGCCCCATTGAAGGACAAAGTGGCTGGTGACCAACGCGTTGTTTCGAGCCGCGGTCGAGGTTCCCGGGTTAGGTAGGCTCCGCCATTCGGAGCGATATTCATGTTATCGGGGGGGGGCCCCCAGCCCGACAGGGCGGGAGTTACGGTGATGGAACGCACACTCCGCCATCAGGCCGGCAGCGACACCCATCAGCTCGCCCCACCACAACCGATCCGTCCTCCATTAAATATTCTGATCACCGCCTTCCGCACCAAACCCGGCCATTGACCGGCCAACCACCGTGCCGTATAATTATTCACATGAGCCGTTGCAACGCCCGAAACGCTAATCCGGTCGCCAATGCCGCCCTTACCAAGGGGTGGGGGCCGGGATAGCGCGCGCGTGTGAACCGAACCTGTCCCGGCCCGCCCTGCAAATGAGCGCGGGCCTTTTTTCTTGCACCACGGGAGCGCCATGAACCCCGCCAAGTCGAGCCGGACGGTCGGACTCCAATCGCTTCGAGAGCACGATGCCTGCGGGGTCGGCTTCATCGCCTGCGCCACCGGTGAGCGTTCTCACACCGTGGTGAAGATGGCGCTCCAAGCCCTCGGGCGAGTGGCCCATCGCGGGGCAGCTTCGACCGACAACTCGGGCGATGGTGCGGGTCTTCTCACTCAGATCCCCACCCGATTCTTCCATCGCGAGGGCTACAGGCTCGGCCTTGGTGTTCAACCCGGATTCCCTTTCGCCGTGGGCGCCTTTTTCCTGCCGCGCGAAGCCTCGGCACTCGCGGCCGCCATCGACCTGATCGAACGGGTCGCGTTTCAGAACGGCCTTCCGCTTCTGGGGTGGCGAGATGTTCCGGTGGAACCCGAAGCATTGGGACCCCTCGCTCGGCAGAGCTGCCCGGTCATTCGACAGGTCTTCCTGGGGCGGCCCTCAGTGGACGACGATGACGCCTGGGAACGCGTTCTCTATCTCGCCAGGCGGGACATCGAACGGGAGGCGAGAGCGAGGGGACTCAATGAACTTTATGTCTGCTCCCTCTCCTGCCGGACCATCGTGTACAAGGCGCTGCTGGTAGGTACTCAGCTCGCGACCTTTTACACCGATCTCCGCTTTCCGGAGTTCGAAACTGCGATCGCCGTTTTCCATCAGCGCTATTCGACGAACACGCTACCCAGTTGGCCGTTGGCCCAGCCGTTCCGGATGATCGCCCATAACGGCGAGATCAACACCCTCTGGGGTAATCGCAACGCGATGACGGCCCGGGAAGCAGACCTGGGTTCGCCCGTCTGGGGGAACGACATCGAACGCCTCAAACCGGTCATCTGGCCGGAAGGAAGCGATTCGGCGGGGTTCGATAACACAATGGAGCTGCTGGTGCGCTCCGGTCGGACACCGATGCACACGATCATGATGCTGGTCCCTCAAGCGTGGGAGCAGTATCCCGACGTAGAACCGGCGATTAGAGATTTCTATCGCTATCACGCCGAAGTGGTCGAGCCGTGGGATGGGCCGGCGGCGCTGGCGTTCAGCGACGGCATCGTGGCGGGTGCCGCGACCGACCGGAACGGGCTCCGTCCTTGCCGCTACAAGGTCACCCGGGATCACTTCGTGATCGCCGGATCGGAGGTCGGGCTGGTAGATCTCGATCCGGGGGACGTGCTGGAGAGCGGGAAGCTGGGTCCCTGCGAATTCATCGTGGTGGACGTGGCCCGGGGTCGAGTGCTGCGCAACATGGACGTGAAGCGGGAAGTCGCCTCGCGCCAGCCGTATGGACGGTGGGCGCGCGAGAATCTGCGGCTCTTATTGCCGGACCTCGCGGCCAAGTCCGAGTCGCCGGAGCCCGGGTCGCTGGTTCCCCACCAGATCAGCCTCGGGTACGGCCATGAGGACTTGAGGTTCGTGCTCGAGTCCATGGCGTCGCAGGGGAACGACACCATTTGGAGCATGGGAGACGACACGCCGATCCCACCGCTCTCCCGGCTGCCGCAGTCGGTGTACGCCTTCTTCCGCCAACGGTTCGCGCAGGTCACCAATCCGCCGATTGATCCGCTCCGGGAATCGGTGGTGATGTCGCTGCGTCAGCACCTGGGTCGTCACGGTTCCTTTCTGGTGGAGAGCCCCACGCACGCGAGACTGCTTCGCGTAGATCATCCCATTCTGCTCGAGGCCGAGATGGCCTCGCTCAGGAGCCAGCCCGGCTTTCCCAGCCTGACGCTCGACGCGACTTGGCACCCCAGTGAAGGAACCGGGGGCTTGCGGGCCGCGCTCGACCGGTTGTGCGCCGAGGCGGAGCACGGAGCGAGAACTGGAATTCGGCTCGTGATCGTCAGTGATCGCCAGACGAATGCGGAACGGGTGCCGGTTCCCATGCTGCTCGCGATCGGGGCGGTGCGTCGCCACCTGATGGACCGCGGTCTTCGCCTCCGGGTCGGCCTGGTCGCCGAGGCGGGAGACGCGTGGGACATCCACCATTTCGCGACACTGATCGGATATGGTGCGGAGCTGGTGTATCCCTGGCTCGCGTTGCAGTCCGTGAGTGCGCTCGTAGAGACGGACAGGGCGGACAAGACGGACAGGGCGGACAACGTGAGGACGGGCAGCACGGACAAGATGGGCAGGTCGGACAAGGCGGACGGCTGTCGCCGCTACAGGACTGCCGCGGAGAAGGGGCTGCTCAAGATCATGTCCAAAATGGGCATCTCCGTGCTTCCCTCGTACTGCGGTGCCCAGATCTTTGAAGCGCTTGGACTCGGCGCCGAAGTGATCGATCGCTGCTTCCGCGATACGACCTCCGCACTCGGCGGGCTCGGCTTCGATGAGCTAGCCGAGGATGCGCTTGCGCGACACCGTCAGGCTTGGAGTCCGGAACCGAGCCGCAGCGTTCCCGACCATGGCCGGATCCGGTTCCGCAAGGAAGGGGAGGATCACGGCTGGGCGCCGCCGATCGTTGTGGCCCTGCAGAAAACAGTGCGAGCGGAGTCGAGTGAACGGGATGGAAAGTACCGGGAGTTCCTGAACAAGAACGCGCTGCGGCCTCCCGCGGGGCCGCGGGATCTCCTCACGTTCCGCGAGTCGTCCCCAGTCCCACTGGAAGAGGTCGAACCGGTCGAGTCCATCCTCCGCCGGTTCGTCAGCTCGGCAATGTCCCTCGGCGCTCTGTCGCCCGAAGCCCACTCGACCATTTCCATCGCGATGAACCGGATGGGCGCGCGATCCAATTCGGGAGAAGGGGGAGAGGATCCGGCCTTTTATTCGCCGCTTCCCAATGGAGATCGGGCCGACAATCGAGTGAAGCAGGTGGCCTCGGGGCGATTTGGTGTGACCACCGAGTACCTGGTCCGTGCCGAGGAGTTGGAGATCAAGATCGTCCAGGGCGCGAAGCCGGGTGAAGGCGGCCAGCTGCCCGGCCACAAGGTCACCGAGTTGATTGCCCGGCTGCGGCACGCAGTGCCGGGGATCTCCCTCATTTCGCCGCCACCGCACCATGACATCTACTCGATTGAGGATCTGGCCCAGCTGATTCACGACCTCAAGACGGTCAATCCTCGAGCCCGGATCGGTGTGAAACTGGTGGCCGAGACGGGAGTCGGCACGGTCGCGGCTGGTGTTGCAAAGGCGTACGCCGACTACGTACTGATCGCGGGGCACAACGGCGGGACCGGCGCTTCACCACTCTCGTCGATCAAGCACGCCGGAAGTCCATGGGAACTGGGACTCGCCGAGGCGCAGCAGGCGCTGGTGAGAAACGGGCTGCGGAGCAGAATCGAAGTCCGGGTGGACGGTGGCTTCAAGACTGGTCGAGACGTGGTGATCGCCGCATTGCTTGGCGCGGAATCGTTCGGCTTCGGCACCGCACCGCTAGTCGCGCTGGGCTGCGCCATGGCACGCCAGTGTCACCTCAACACCTGCCCCACCGGTGTCGCCACTCAGCGACCCGATCTTCGGGCCAAGTTCAGCGGCACGCCCGAACAGGTGATCGCCTACTTCACGCTGGTGGCCGATGAGGTCCGGGCGATTCTCGCCGGGCTTGGCATCCGTACGATCGACGAGATCATCGGGCACTCAGACCTGCTCAAGCGAATCGAGCGTCCCGATCTGCCCCGGGCTCAAATGCTCGATCTCTCGAACCTGCTCACTCGCGCGGACGAGGGTGGCGGAGCCTCACGGCGTCTCGTCGTCCGGAATGACCGGCCCGGGGTGGTGTCGCTCGACCGCGAAATCCTGCAGGAGTGCCGGGGGCACATCGAGGCCGGACTGCCCTTCTCGGGACTCTATCAGATTCGGAATCATCACCTGACCGCTGGTGCAGGAGTGGCCGGCGCGATCGCTGCCCGATACGGGGACGCGGGACTACCCAACGGTCATCTCCAGCTCCGGTTCCTGGGCAGCGCGGGACAGAGTTTCGGAGCCTTCGCTACTCGCGGGATGCTGCTCGATCTCGAGGGCGAGGCGAACGACTACGTCGGAAAGGGTCTCTCCGGCGGCACGATCAGCATCCGGCCATTTCGAACCGCTGGATACGCTGCTGCGACCCACGAGAACGTGATCCTCGGAAACACCGCACTCTACGGCGCAACCGCCGGCAAGTTGTTCGCCGCCGGACAAGCGGGCAGCCGGTTCGCGGTCCGGAACAGCGGCGCCATCGCGGTGATTGAAGGCGCCGGCAATCATTGCTGCGAGTACATGACCGGCGGGCTGGTCCTGGTGCTGGGCCCGATCGGCCGAAACTTTGGGGCCGGCATGAGCAACGGGGTCGCATACGTGCTCGATGAGACGGGAGGGTTTCCGTCCCGGGTCAACACCGAGATGGTCACGCTGGCTCCCTTCGAGGGGCGCGACGAGTCCCTGGTGCAGTCGCTATTGCACGAGCATCTCGAACGGACCGGGAGCCCTCGCGCCAACGCGTTGATCGCGCGGTGGGACTACTATCGCGGCCTGTTCCGGAAGGTCGTCCCCAACACCCAGCCGGGAAGAGCACCGGAACCGGTCCAGCCCCCGACCCCCGAGGGCGCGGCAGCGCTGCGGTAGGCCGGATCGCTGGTCTGGGACAAGTTTTCTCTTGCGGGGACGCGGGGATTTATTAACTTGCTGAACGACAAGCAAGCCGCCGACTTTCCCCAAGACTGATGGGCCTATGTCATTGCCGCTCAGTGAGAAAGAGCGCAATCCCGCCCGCTCCCGCGAAGCCATCCTGGACGCTGGGGAAGCGCTTTTCGCCGAGAGTGGGTACGAGGGGACCAGCCTGAGCGATGTGGGAACCCTCGCCGGCGTCTCCCGCGGAACCCCGGGGTATTTCTTCGGCTCCAAGGCCGAGCTCTACCGTGCCGTGCTGGAGCGCTGCTTCGGAGAAGTGCTGGACGCGATCCGGGCCGGGCGAGCTCGCGCTTTCGCCAGCGCGGCAGAACCGGAAGCCATCCTGGCCGGCGCCGTTTCCGATTATTTCGACTTCCTCGCGGCCCGTCCCAACTTCGTGCGTCTGATCGAATGGGAGGCGCTCGCCGGCGGCACTCAGCTGGAAGAAGTGCCACCGCACGTCGCCGCGGCGCAGGAGGCCCTCTCGGCACTGCGCGATGAGCTGGCGATGGGGCCGGGCATGTCGCAGGAAGCTGCCCATCTCCTCCTCAGCATCATCGGTCTCTGCTGGTTCCCCCTCGCTCACGCCAATACCGTCCTCCGCGCACTCGGCATCGACCCCGAGGATCCCGCCTTCCTCGAGCAGCGGAAACGGCACGTCATTGATCTTGTCCTGAACGGCCTACGGGGACGATTTGCCTCCGCAGCTGCCACCGGAGAAACCGACCATGCCTGATCGTGATGACTGCTCCGGCGCCTGGCGCACCGCCGCAGCTCGCCACCGAGAAGGAAGCCCGCGAAGTCGCGGAAGCCGCACGCGAAAAGGAGTGGCAGGCTCCAAGCTTCGTCCGCGAGATGTTCGATGGGAACTTCCGGGTCGACCTGATCCACCCGTACCCCGAACAGGATCCCGTCGAAGTCGAGCGTGCCCGCCCGTTCCTGGAGCGGCTCGAGGCGTTCATGCGGGACAAGGTGGACAGCGACAAGATCGACCGCGAAGGGAAGATCCCCGAAGAGGTAATTCAGGGGCTGCGCGACATCGGCGCCTTCGCCATCAAGATCCCGACCGAATATGGTGGATTGGGACTGAGCCAGACGAGCTACACTCATGCTATCGCTCTCGTGACCAGCCAGGACGGGAACCTCACGGCCCTGCTCTCCGCCGCCCAGTCGATCGGGGTGCCCAACCCGCTCAAGCAGTTTGGAACACCGGAACAGAAGAAGAAGTACTTCCCTCGCCTCGCCAAGGGCGCGATCTCGGCGTTCGCGCTGACCGAGTCGAACGTGGGATCCGACCCCGCCGGTATGCAAACCACAGCGGAGCTCTCCCCCGATGGACGGTACTGGATCCTGAACGGCGAAAAGCTCTGGTGCACCAACGGCACCATCGCCGAGTTGATGGTGGTGATGGCGCGGACCGGTCCGAAGAAAATCACGGCGTTCATCGTGGAGACGAGTTGGCCCGGCGTCGAAGTGGTGCAGCGGCTCCATTTCATGGGGCTCAAGGCATTGGAGAACGGCATCATCCGGTTCACCAACGTGAAGGTCCCGGTCGAGAACGTGCTCTGGGGCGAAGGTCGCGGGCTGAAGCTGGCGCTGATCACCCTCAACACCGGCCGCCTGACCCTGCCCGCCTCCTGCGTCGCCGCCGGCAAGCGCTGTCTCCAGATCGTGCGTGAGTGGGCATCTACCCGGGTGCAATGGGGCCAGGCGATCGGGAAGCACGACGCCATAGCCCAGAAGATCGGGCGAATGGCGGCGGAGACCTTCGCGATGGAAGCGGTCTCCGACCTGGCTTCCGGCATGGCCGACAAGGGAGGCTTCGACATCCGGCTCGAGGCCGCGATGGCGAAGATGTGGAACACCGAGACCGCATGGCGAATCGCGGACGACACCCTTCAGATCAAGGGCGGACGCGGTTACGAGACTGCCGACAGCCTGAGGAGCCGCGGAGAGAAGCCCGATCCGGTCGAGCGCCTCATGCGAGACATGCGGATCAACCTGATCTTCGAGGGATCGAGTGAGATCATGCGGCTCTTCATCGCCCGGGAGGCGGTGGATACCCACATGCGGGTGGCCGGCGCCCTGATCGATCCCAAGGTCCCGGCAGGCGAGAAGGTGGGTGCCCTGCTCAAGGCGGGAGCCTTCTACGCCTTCTGGTATCCCAAGCTCTGGCTAGGTGTGCGAGGGTGGTTTGGCTTCGGCGAATTCGGCCGGCTGGCTTCGCACATGCGCTTTGTCGAGCGGTCGTCGCGACGGCTGGCCCGCTCGCTCTTCCATTGTATGGTGCGCTTCGGTCCCATGCTGGAGAAGCGGCAGGCTGTCCTCGGCCGGCTGGTGGAAATCGGAGCGGAACTGCTCGCGATCGCCGCAGCCTGCAGCCGGGCGCATGCGATGCTCACGAAGAATCCGCGGGAGACCGGTCCCCGCGAGCTGGCCGACGTCTTTGCCCAGCAGGCGAGACTCCGGGTAGAGCAGAAGTTCCACGACCTATGGCACAACACCGACACGGCGACCTATACTACCGCGCTCCACGTGCTGGACGATCACTTCCGCTGGCTGGAAGAGGGGATCGTCCGGGAGTAAGCCTGGCCGAGCGTCACCGCTAGTGATCAACGCTTAGAGGAGAGAAGGCATGGCCCTCGCCGAAGGAAAGACCCTGCCGTTCGTGGGTCCCGAGCAGGTGGACACCAAGGTGCTCGAGACCTTCGGTTACGACGGTCCGGACCAGGAGATCGTCACCGAGACCGACGAGTTCAGCGCCGTGTGCCCCTACAGCGGGCTGCCGGACTTCGCCAAGCTCGTCATCAAATACATGCCGCGGAACCGCTGCGTCGAGCTGAAGAGTCTCAAGTACTACGTGGTGAGCTACCGGAACGTCGGGATCTTCCAGGAGCACGCGACCGCTAAGATGGCGGAGGATCTCTTCCAGGTACTGGAGCCGCAGTCGCTCGAGGTCACCACGGTCTATAACATCCGGGGCGGGTTTCTCACCACCTGCACGGTGCGGCTTCCCCGAAACGACTGATCATTCCTTCCAACGCGCCGGATCGCGTCGGCTCGCTTAGTCCTGCAGGATTTGGGTTTGCGCGGGACACCCGATTGGTCCGAACTTCTTGTTCGGGGGGGGCCCCCCGGTCCATCCGGTGCTTATCGCTGCTGCGCACGACCAAATGAGGGAGACCTCACCCCTGTCAGACCGTCGCTGAGCAAAGATTTCTTTGCGTGTCTCTTTGCTCTCATCCTGTTCTCGAAGAGATTCGCGACGCTGGCGGCCAGCGCGGTGAATTCAGCCGGGCGACCCCAAAGCACGAAAGTCCCAAAGTCCCCAGACCCTCACGAGCCTGTTGCGACCTTGAGACTTTCCGCGCTCGACCTGCTTAGCGGTGCTAGACGCACATCCAAATCCATCCCGACATCCCACATCCTCACATCCCAAACATCCGCACATCTAGTTCCCCACCAGCCCCGGCGACGGCTTGAGCACGACCGGCGGAGTCGCCGGACGCTTGGGCCCCCGCGGCAGCAGCTGATCCAGATTCGCCAGCTCGTACGCCGTCACCGCCATCACCGCCGACGCCTGCATCAGGTCCGGTCCCACGGCGTGCTCGTAGGTGTCACTCTGCGAGTGGTGAGTGTGATTGTAGCCCCGTGAGATCTGGTCGAAGTTCCAGGCCGGCACGCCGTAGGGAATGAACGACAGGTGGTCCGTGCCACCCTTGTTCCCCTCTCGTACCTCCTTGGCACCCATGGACGTGACCGGTGCCAGCAACGAGTCCCACAAGGCGTGATCGTCGTTCCGTCCCTGCAGCGCCTGGCCGGTGATCGCACCGGTGCCATTGTCCAGCACCAGCACTGCCTGGATGCTGTCCATATCGGCGGCGTGGGCCGCGGCGTAGGCGTTGGAGCCGAGCAGACCTTCTTCTTCGCCAGTGAACAGGATGAACCGGATCGTGCGGCGCGGCTTGAGGCCGGACTGTGCGATCACCCTCGCAGCCTCGAGGACCACCATTGAACCGGTTCCGTTGTCGGTAACGCCTGTGCCCAAGTCCCAGCTGTCGAGGTGAGCGCCCAGAATCACCACCTGCCCCGGCAGCTCACTCCCCTTGATCTCGGCCACCGTATTCCACTGCGTCACGGCCGACTTGCCAAACTGATTCTCGACTCGCGCCTCCACCCTGGGCGTCATCCCCGCCTGGAGCTGACGATCGAGCATCGCGTAATCCTCGTGCGAGATGACGATGTTGGGCAGCGTCGAGACCCGGTTGGGCGAGCCGCTCATATTCATGAGCGCCTGCTCCTTGGCCCCATCGGTCAGTGTCCCCAACGCTCCCGCCTTCTTGAGCATGTAGAGCGCGTCCAGCGCGAACTGCCGGCGCTTCTCCATCGCGGCCTGCGAGGTATCCGCCGGCGGCTGGAAGCGGCGGGCACGCTCGGCCGCCTGCGCCGCGGAATCCTCCGCGGTCATCGGAATCCCGTCGGTATTCCAGACCGGGAAGGGTGCCGCAGGGAGGATCCACTTCCCCTTCACCTTGTCCTGATAGACCGCGAGGCTTTCCGGCGTCGAGAAATTGATGCGCATGACGGTACCCACCAGCGTTTTCCCATTGGTACCGGCGGTCCAGGCCCAGCTGTGTCCGGTGATCTGACGAGGGAACGGTTCGAGCAGGCGGACCTGGATCGGGCCCCGCTCCCAAGTCACTCCGAAGTTCCATGGCTCGAGCGTCGCGGTGAGGCCATAGCCCTGGAACTTGGACGCCGTCCAGTCATTGGCCTTTCGCGCCGCCGCGGAGCCGGTGAGACGGGGGCCGATGGCATCGGCGAGATACTGCAGGTTGGCCATGACCTCGGAATGGTTCATGGCCTGATCGATCAGGGCTCCAGCCCCGGTCGTGTCGACCTGGACCTGAGCGTGTAGCGGCAAAGCGATCGCCAGCGCGGCGGCGACGATTAGCGAAGATCTCACTGTGGAGAGGCTCCTCAGGGAAGGCGGGGTTGAGGTTGGTCGGGCAAAAGCCGCTGTAGAGTCGCCAGTCGACTCACCCCGAGCAAGTCCATCTCGGAAATCGAAACGTTCCCCTCCGCAACAACCGGAGTTGCAGCGTTCCACCGTCGCCTGTAATGTGCTAAATCACTTTCACTCATTACAGCCACGGCGAGTCCGCCATGCGCCTCCCTGACGCCGTTACCTCGTCGCACTGAGCTTGAGTCTTCCTCCTGCACTACCTGCCCAGGGCGGCTGCTGGACAATTCCGGACACGACCGCGATCAAGGACAGCATCCGCGTGACGCACGCCGCAGGACCGCGGGTCCTCCATGCAACCGCGCTGGCGTGCCAATCAACCGGTCATCGACGGGAAGGCTCGACGACCCTGCCTGGTGTGAGGCCTCAGCCGACAGCGACTTCGTGCAGACCAGTCCCAACCCGGGCGCGCTCGCAACACTACCGGCATTAGTTCGAGTGATGTACGACGACGCAGCGGTGTACGTGGCCGTCCGGCTCTTCGACCCGAGTCCCGATTCGATGCTCGCTCCCTATCCCCGTCGCGACGACGAGAACACTTCGGACTGGGTCTTTGTCGAGGTAGACACCCGGTTCGACCGGCGATCGGGCTACAGCTTTGGGCTCAACCCAAGAGGCGTTCAGGTTGATGGCACCTGGTCCAACGACGTCGACTTCGACACCGCGTGGAACGGGGTCTGGAGCGGCGCCGCAC
This sequence comes from uncultured Gemmatimonadales bacterium, assembly GCA_963833365.1. Taxonomy (GTDB): domain Bacteria; phylum Gemmatimonadota; class Gemmatimonadetes; order Gemmatimonadales; family GWC2-71-9; genus DATBGE01. Next base: position 498,378 of record CAWHXS010000001.1, on the reverse strand, counting down.
GGATGGATTCCGCGGGCTGGGCCGCCGAGTACCGCATTCCATGGTCTCAGGTGGCGCTGGGACGAAGCACGGTGGGAGCACCGCTCACCTGGGGCATTAACGTCTATCGCTACACCCCTCATCGTGGAGAGTCGGACAACTGGTCGCCACGGCTACCGACGGTGGTGGGGATCGTCTCCCACTTCAATCAGCTGCAAGGGCTGACAGTTCCTCGGCACTCGGGAAGTCTCGAGCTGGTGCCCTACGGTGCGGCGAGCGGAACCCGCAGCCCCACCGGCTCGAGCCAGGACGCGACCGGAGGCGGTGATCTCCGCTTCCGGCCCACACCTTCGACGTTTGTCGGACTCTCGATCCATCCCGACTTTGGTCAGGTTGAAGCCGACCCGTCGCAGGTGAACCTCACCACGTTTGAGACCTTCTTCCCCGAGCAGCGGCCCCTCTTTCTCGAAGGCGCCGACGTCTTCCAGTTCAACTCCCAGCTCGGCTTCGCCTCCCGCGGCACCTCGTTCGACCAGGAAAGTCCCTTCTACTCGCGGCGCATCGGACGTCCACCCCACGGCTCGGTCCCCGACGCTGCGCTGAGCGCCGAGGTGCCTCAGGCGACAACTCTCCTCGGCGCGGGGAGGTTCTCGGGTCGGATGGGGGAATGGTCTGGCGGAATCTTCTCCGCCGTGACCGATGAAGAGAATGCCAGGTATGTCGATCCCACCGGTGTGGACCGTCGGCTCACGGTCGAACCGCTGACCAGCTTTACGGTCGCTCGGACCACGCGCGAGTTTCGAGGTGGCGCCAGTGCCGTTGGAGTCATGGGCACCTTGGTCGATCGAGTGGACATGACCTCGAGTCTCGACTCGCTGCTGCCAAGCTCCGCGATCGTCCTGGGCAGCGACTTCCGCCATCGCTTCGCGGGAGACCGCTACGAGGTAAGTGGCTTCGCGCTGGGCAGCAAGGTTGAGGGGAGTGCGGAAGCTATCGAAGCGATCCGGCTCGACCCGAGGCATGGATACGGGCGCCCCGATCTGTCGAATCCCGATGACAGCACCACCAGTCACACAAGTCTGACCGGCGGCTCGGCGCAGGCCCGAATCGCCCGAGTAGCCGGAAGTCTGCTTTGGGATATCGGCGCCCGGGTGGTAACACCCGGGTTCGAGATGAACGATCAGGGGTTTCAGCGGAACGCCAACTGGTTGCTGCTCGCCGGAACCTGGCGGTACCGGGTGTACCGGCCCGGCCACACGATTCGCAGGTGGTCCGTCGGATCGAATCAACTCGGCATCGGGTGGACCTTCGATGGAGAGCAACGGGCCGCGATCGCCAACCTGAGCGGCTCGCTGGATTTGCGGAATTACTGGGGAGGCTCACTTTCCCTGGATCACGAGTTCCCGGTGACGGATCCCGAGGTGCTGCGTGGCGGGCCAGCACTCCCCATCCCCGCAAGAAATCGGATCATCGCTACCGCGTACACCGACTCTCGGAAACGATGGCAGATCACTGTTACCGGGAGCGGGGAGCGTGAATCGAAGAGCGAATCCCTGGTCGGGAGCCTGTCCGTAGACTTCGGGGGATTCGTGACCGATCGCTTGCAGCTGGGCATCTCGCCCTACGTGGCGTCCGCCACCGAGGGATGGCAGTACGTCGACCAGCCCATCGATGCCTCCGGAGTGCGCCGCTACTTCCTCGGCCGGCTGGAGCAGACGACCACTTCGCTCACGGCACGAATGACCTACGCCTTCTCACCGAAACTCACGCTGCAACTTTACACCCAGGCATTCCTGAGCGGTGGGGCATACGATCGTTTCAAGGAAGTGGTCGCGAAGCAGGTTCATGAAATCGCGCCGGCGCGAATCACCCACGACGCTCAGGCTGGTCAATACATCGTCGATCAGGGGACCGCGACTACCGCGACATTCAGCGAGCCGGCATTTTCGGAGCGGGACTTGAACCTGAATTTGGTGCTGCGCTGGGAGTTTCTACCCGGTTCGACGCTCTACTGGGTGTGGACTCGACGGGGCAGCGATCCGACCACTCAACCGTTCGATCTTCACCAGGACCTGAATCGCCTGTGGAGTGCTCCTGCCTCCGATGCCCTGCTGGTGAAGATCAGCTATTGGATTGCGACCTGACCCGATGAGCGGCGCCGCGACTCTCGCACTGATCAGCGGGCACCTCGCCCTCGACTTCGCCAACACGGCGGGGTGGCACGCAAGTGACCACCGAAACGAGTGGCTGAACGACTACGGGGACTTCATCGCCTGGGCGAGACATGCGGCGGGGTTGCCCGCGAAGGAAGCGACCGCCCTCCTGCAGCTCGCCGACAAGCATCCTGGTAAGGCACAACAGGCATTTGCGAAGGTTCTGCAGCTGCGTGAGGCAGACTATCGGGTGTTCGCGGCGCTTTCGCAGGGACGACTACCGGCGCAAGCCGATTTAGACCAGCTCCACGCCGCTCACATCGCAGCACTCGAGGCGGCTCGCTTCGCTCCCGGTGCCGATGGCCGGCCCGTGCTGGACTGGTCATCCGGGAGCGCCGATCTCCTCCGGCCGCTCCACCCCGTCACGGTCGCCGCGACCGACCTGCTCGGAGCCGACGAGCTCAAGCGGCTCCGCCAGTGTGGCAACCATCCCTGCGGCTGGCTGTTTCTCGATCGGAGCCGGAACGGATCCCGCCGGTGGTGTTCCTCGACCGAATGCGGGAATGCCACGCGAGTGCGTCGCTTTCGCGCGAAGCAGGGCTCGAGCTAGCCGCTCACGTCTCCGGCGAAACGCGGGAACGGCGTCGGCGCGGAAGCGCCATGACATAGCCCAGGACCACACTGACGAGAGCGGTCCCGGCAATAAGGACCAGTAATCCCGCAATCGTGTCTCGGCTCGCATTGACCACGCGCAGCGCGTTGAAGGTGTGGAGCCCGCCCATCACGCTTCTGAATCGCTTGAGTCGGTCGGTAACCCGTGCGGCGCCACTGGCATCAATCTCGACCACGGTGGATGCCCCATCGGAGAACACGACGCGGTATCCCAACGCACCCTCGCCGGAACCGACGCGCTTGGTCTTCGCCGGTGCCGAGACTCCCGACGCCTGCATCGCGATCACCATGGCGAGAGAGTCGTTGATCACGACCAGCTCTCCGCTCCGGGCGTCGACCAGGACAGTCCCCGAAGCAGTCGAGAGCTTGTAAACCGGCGCCGTGCCGATTGCGATCAGGTCGATCCGGGTGACCGGCGCGCTGCTCTTCGCCGAAGCCTGCGCTGGCGAAATCACGGCGGTGCTAAGATCGAGCCGAGGGGTCGGCGGACTCGGCGGTCGTGGGCCCGTCACCATGATGATGCCCGTAAAGAGCCACATCGCGAGGATCACCCCGACGCTGACACCGATCCACTTATGCCACTTGTAAATGAGCCTTAGCACGGCGACTCCGCATCTAGGAGTTGTGAAGAACTTCCCTGCCCAGCGCCCACCAGCCGTTCTGCTAACGCACCGATCTGCGCCGCTCCGGGTACGGCCGCAATCCACTCGGCCGGCACCGCCGATTCGCTATCTCGCGCTCCCATGAGGCCGCCGGCGATCGCAGCATTGGTGTCGGTATCTCCCCCAGCATTGACCAGCCAGACCAGTCCCCGGCGGAGGTTCCGCTCATGGTAGGCAAACCAGAGCGCAATCTCCATCGCGTGAACCGCATATCCCGCATCGGGGCCCTGGACTGGAAGATCGTCCCGAGTCTCGAGCGGCACCCGTCGCGCAGCAGCCAGCAGCTCGTCCGGCGCATCGTTGTTGCGCAGCGCTTCGATCACGTCGGGGATGAAATCGCGCTTCCCGATAAGAAATCTCGCGGCCGCGACATTCACGGCCACCGCTGCCCAGCCGCACCGTTCGTCGGGGTGGGTCAGAATCGCGGTGTGATACGTCCCGCTCACCAGGTTGGCCGGTGTGCGATGAGTCGCCAGCGCCACCGGAAGGCAGCGAGACAGCGGTCCGTTCCCCGCCTGGCCACCGGTGCTGCCGGGTGGAGAATCGTGCTGCGCGATGTGTTCCAGCGCGGTGCGAGTCCAGCTTCCGATCCCCCGGCCATCCTGCCGCATCCACTCGATCCAGCGCCGGGCCAGGCGCCGGAAATCCATCTCCGGCTGAAGCAGCTCCTCGGCGAGCACCAGGGTGAGCGCCAGGTCGTCGTCGTAGGGCGACTGTTCAGAGTCCTGACGCAGCACCTCCTGCAGGCCGCCGGGGAATTCCCTGGCAATCCGGTCTGCGGTGCCCAGGAACTCGGTGGGGACGCCGAGCGCATTACCGGCGGCATGACCCAACAGAGCACCGCGGGCACGGGCGGCGAGCACAGGGGGTGGCGACCAAGGAGACATTGGCCGCCGAATATACTCAGCCGGGGGTAGCCTCGAGCCTCCCCATTTCGGAGATCGCGCGGGGACGGCTATTTTCCCTTCTTCCTGCACGCGACCCAGCCGAGGATTCGCCCGTGGCCAAAGACTCACTGACCATCACCGACAACCGGACCGGCAAGACGTACGAGCTGCCGATCACCGAAGGCACCATCAAGGCGCCCGACCTCCGCAACATCAAGTTGGATGCCGAGGATTTCGGCCTGATGACGTACGATCCAGCCTTCCTCAATACCGCCTCCTGCCGCAGCGCGATCACTTTCATTGACGGCGACCGCGGCATCCTGAGATATCGCGGCTATCCCATCGAGCAGATCGCCGAGAAAGCGAGCTTCCTAGAGGTCGCCTACCTGCTCTGTGAAGGCGAGTTGCCCACCCGCGCCCAGCTGGACAAGTGGGAGGACGAAATCCGGTATCACACCTACGTCCACACCAACATCATCAAGTTCCTCGAGGGCTTCCGCTACGACGCGCACCCGATGGGCATGCTGCTCGGCGTCGTGGGAGCGCTCTCGACCTTCTATCCCGACGCGAAGAACATCGAAGATCCGGCGTCGCGCTACCTCCAGCGCGTCCGGCTCGTGGCCAAGCTGCCCACGATCGCGGCGTTCGCGTTCCGGCATTCCCGCGGGTTGCCCTACGAATTCCCCCGGAACGACCTGGGCTACATCGCCAACTTCGTCAACATGACTTTCAGCATCGGGGGCAAACACGAGCCCAACCCGGTGCTTCAACGGGCCCTGGAAATCCTGCTCATCCTGCACGCCGATCACGAGCAGAACTGCTCGACCAGTGCCGTTCGTGCGGTCGGGTCCTCCAACGTGGACCCATTCTCTGCCGTGTCGGCCGGGATCGCCGCGCTCTACGGACCGCTGCACGGCGGGGCGAACGAAGCGGTCCTGGCCATGCTCGCCGAGATCGGCGACCGGAAGAACATCCCCGCTTTCATCGAGAAGGTGAAGCAGGGAGGCGGACGCCTGATGGGCTTCGGCCACCGGGTCTACAAGTCCTATGATCCACGCGCCAAGCTGATCAAGAAGGTCGCGTACGACGTCTTCGAGCAGACCGGCCTGAATCCCAAGCTGGAGATCGCGCTCGAGCTGGAGAAGATCGCGCTGGAGGATGATTACTTCATCAAGCGGAAGCTCTATCCCAACGTGGACTTCTACTCCGGCATCATCTACCAGGCGATGGGGTATCCCACCGACTACTTCACGGTGCTCTTCGCCCTGGGACGGCTTCCAGGCTGGATCGCCCAGTGGGAAGAAATGCTGCTCGACAAGGACACCAAGATCGCCCGTCCGCGGCAGATCTACGCCGGCTATCCGCAGCGGGAGTTTGTGCCGATGGCGATGAGGGGAACGGGAGATTGAAGATTGAAGATTTCAGATTGAAGATTGAAAAGCGCCGCCCCGCAGACTGAAGAGGACCTGGAAGAAATCCTCTCGCGTCCGACCCAGGGCGTGACGGAGGTTCTCGCCACCCTTCCCGGCGACCTCGTCGTCCTGGGTGCCGGTGGCAAGATGGGGCCGAGTCTGGCGCGCATGGCCCAACGGGCCTTGGGGGAGCGCCACCGAGTCATCGCCGTCTCACGCTTCAGAGATCCCGCGAGCCGGCAGGTACTGGAGCAAGCGGGGATGAGGACGATCGCGGCAGACCTGCGAGACCCCGCCGCGGTAGCCGCCCTCCCTGATGCGCCCGACCTGATCTTCATGGCCGGCCAGAAGTTCGGGACCAACGCGGCTCCGGCCGAAACCTGGGCCATGAACGCGCTGGTGCCGGCACTGGTCGCGGCACGGTACCCGGGTCGCCGCTTCGTCGTCTTCTCGACCGGTAACGTCTACCCGCTGGTCCCCGCCAGCTCCAAGGGTGCCAGGGAGAACCACCCCGTGGGTCCGGTCGGGGAATACGCCATGAGCTGTGTCGCACGCGAGCGTCTCTTCGAGGACGCCGCGAGTCGCGACGGCACCCGGGTCACCATCTTCCGGCTGAACTACGCCAACGATCTTCGTTACGGTGTGCTGGTGGACCTTGCACGGCGGGTCCTGACTGGAGAGCCGGTGGACCTGAGCATGGGGCAGGTGAACCTGATCTGGCAGGGCGATGCCAATGCGCGAGCACTCCAGTGTCTCGCCCTCGCCTCGAATCCAGCCACGATCCTGAACGTCACCGGACCTGATGTCTTGAGTGTGCGAGCGCTGGCGAAAAAGATCGGCGACTATGCGGGGCGGGAACCGGTGTTCAAAGGAGCCGAGGCGACTGACTCCCTGCTGAGCGACGCCAGCCGGTCCATCCAGCTCTTCGGCCCACCAGCCGTCTCGGTTGATACCATGATCGAGTGGACCGTCTCCTGGCTGAACCAGGGAGGGCGAGTGCTTGGTAAACCCACCCATTTCGAGGAGCGACATGGGCAATTCTAGTCGGATCCATCCATGAATGACCTGCGGACTCACTTGCTTGCCGGACAGGTCATTCCCGCTCATCCGCTGGCCCTCACCGCCGATCGAAAGCTCGACGAGCGCCGCCAGCGAGCGTTGAGCCGCTATTACATCGCAGCCGGTGCGGGTGGGCTCGCGGTGGGTGTCCATACGACTCAGTTCGCGATCCGGGATCCCAGGCACGGCCTGTTCGAGCCGGTTCTCGCTCTCGCAGCCGAGGTCGCAAGAAGCGAACAAGCGCGTTCAGGGCGGAAAGTGGCGCTGGTGGCGGGTGCAGTGGGCCGCACCGCCCAGGCCGTTGCCGAAGCGGAGACCGCCGCGAAACTGGGGTACGACGCGACACTGCTCTCTCTGGCCGCCTGGCAGGACGCAACTGACCAGGAACTGCTGGCGCACTGCCGCACCGTCTCTGGCGTGCTTCCGCTCTTTGGTTTCTATCTCCAGCCTGCCGTCGGTGGCCGCCACTTGGGCTACCAGTTCTGGCGCGGGCTGGCCGATTTGCCCAGTCTCGTCGCCATCAAGATCGCGCCGTTCAGCCGCTACCACACGCTCGAGGTAATGCGCGCCGTGGGCGACTCGGGACGCCGGGATCTGGCGCTCTACACCGGAAACGACGACAGCATCGTGGTAGACCTGCTCTCCCGCTTTCCCTTCGGCGACGGCGACCGTCGCATCGTCGGCGGACTACTCGGCCAATGGGCAGTGTGGACTCGACGGGCCGTCGAGTTGCTCCATCATCTCCGCCGCCAGGACTCCTCCAACCAGGTCGGGCCCGAGTGGTTGTCGCTCGCGACCCGTCTGACCGATGCCAACGCGGCGATCTTCGACGCCGATCATCAGTTCGCCGGCTGCATTCCTGGCATTCATGAGGTGCTGCGGCGACAGGGACTGCTCGCTGGAACCTGGTGTCTCGACCCTGAGGAACAGCTCTCGCCGGGGCAGGCGGAGCAGATTTCCCGGGTCATTCACGCCTACCCCGAGCTGATCGACGATGCCTTCGTCGCCGAGCATCGGGACGCCTGGCTCTCCTGAGCTAGCTTTACAACTCTTGATGTGACGGGCACTTGCGGCGCCAGAAATGGCGCCGCTTGACGTTTTAGTATCATAATGATATCATAACGATACCAACTCAACTGAGGGTAGAGCTGTGATTCGGGAAATCGAGCATAAGGCTGTGAATGGAGCCCTGGCCGTGGTGCTCCTGCTGGCCGCGACAGCGTTTCTGATCGCCGCGTTCATCAACGCCGTGCGGACGCAGCAACCACAGCGACTGATCGGAATCATGCTGGCCTTCCCGCTGCTGGTGCTCTGCTGGAAGGGACTGCTGGTCGTGCAACCCAATCAGGGCAAGGCTCTGCAGCTCTTTGGCCGCTACAGCGGGACCGTGCGGGCTTCGGGTCTCTGGTGGGTCAATCCCTTCTTTACCGCGCGAGCCATTTCGCTGCGGGTGCGGAACTTCGAGACCACCAAGCTCAAGGTGAACGACCACAACTCCAATCCGATCGAGATCGGGGCGGTCGTGGTCTGGCAGGTGACTGATACGGCGGAAGCTCTTTTCGAAGTGGACAACTACGAGGACTACGTCAAAGTCCAGAGTGAATCGGCGCTGCGCGGCCTGGCGAACCAGTATCCCTATGATGCGCACGAGGCCGGGCAGATGTCGCTCTCGGTGAACACCAGCGAAGTGGCAGAGAAGCTCAAAGTCGAAATCCAGGAGCGGCTCGTCAAAGCCGGCGTCAAGGTGCTGGAGTCGCGGATCAGCCACCTGGCCTATGCCCCGGAGATCGCCGGCGTGATGCTGCGGCGCCAGCAGGCCAACGCCGTCATCGCCGCGAGGCAGAAGATCGTGGAGGGAGCGGTCGGGATGGTCGAGTCGGCGCTGGAGCAGCTCTCCAGCAAGCAGATCGTGCATCTGGATGAGGAGCGGAAGGCGACGATGGTGAGCAATCTGCTCGTGGTTCTGTGCTCCGAGCAGGCTACTCAGCCGGTCGTGAACGCCGGATCCATCTACTGAGACCGTCGTGGAGCGGAAACCCTTCCTGTTGCGGCTGGACCCGGCGCTGCACGAGGCCTTGCAGCGCTGGGCGGCCGACGAGCTGCGGTCGCTGAACGGTCAGATCGAGTTTGTGCTGCGTCGGGCAGTTCAGGAGGCAGGCAGGCTTAAGAATGAGTAGTACCGGGTACCGAACAACCGAGTGAGGATACTATGAGACGCTACGTACAGATTTCCGGGATCTTTTTCGCGCTTCTCGCGCTGGTCCAGTTGACTCGAACGCTGTCCGGTTGGCCGGTCCAGGTGGCCAGTGTCACGGTACCCATCTGGGCTTCCGCGGTCGCATTCGCCATCACGGCAAGCTTCGCGACGTGGGCCCTGCGGACAGTGATGAGGGGAACGGACTGAGGCTGAGAAAACAGGGATGTCATTCCGATCGGGCGCAGCGAGAGAGGAATCCCGATGCCCAAGCCTTCGCGGGCTCTTAGGCACCGGGATTCCTCAATAGTCCTCAGTCCCCAGTCCTTTTCCTTTAACTGATCTTCTCCGGGAACTGCTTCGCGATCGCCATCGCCAGGGGGTCAGCAATCATCTGCATGTGCGCGACCGCTTCCCGGGTCTTGGCGTAGGCCGTGACCCAGTCGCCCTTGGCCTGGGCGTCGATCGCCGCCTTGAAACCAACCACGTGGCCCTTCACCAGGTCCGCCACGACCTCGGTCGGAAGATTGGGATTGGCCGAGTTCAGGAACGCGCCGAAGTCCCTGGTGTAACCCAGTAGATCGTTCACCGCCTTGTCCTGCATCTTCTGATCTTTCTTGGCGACGCCGGTCGCGTAATCCACGATGAAGCCGATGTGCTTCCGCCAGAGGGCCAGGAAGGCCTGCCCTGCCCCGTCTCCGTAGACGGTTCCCATCGCCTGAGAGAGCTGCACGGAATTGCTGCCAAGTCAATACTTGACTAATCAAGCAATATTCTGTACCTTCAACCCATGCCTAGACCGGTCACCTCCGTTCAGCGCGAGATCAAGCAGCGGAAGCCGTTCCGCTCGGCCAGCCAGGAGGCGTTCATCGCCCTCCTCCGCACCGCCGATTTGCTCCGCCGGCGCGTCTCGACCGACATCGAGGCGGAAGGGATCACCCTGCAGCAGTACAACGTCCTCCGGATCCTGCGCGGGGCCGGGCCTGAGGGACTTCCGACTCTCGAGATCCCCGAGCGGATGATCGAACAGGCGCCGGGGATCACCCGGCTGATCGACCGCCTGGAACGCAAGCGGCTGGTTTCCCGGGAGCGTTGTCCTGAAGACCGGAGACAGGTCACCTGCAGGATCAGTGAGTCAGGCCTGGATCTCCTGAGCCAAGCTGGACGTATCGCTGGACCATGCGGACGATGCCCTGTTCTCAGCGCTCTCGACCGCGGAGCAGCGACAGCTGATCAAGCTGCTCGACCGGGTCCGAGCCGACGTAGACCTACCGGCGTCGTCCAAATGATGAAGCCGGTTTGTTTTGTGAAATTAGTTGACTAGTTATGTATTAACCAATCACGCTTCTCGCAGGAAAGGCAAGGCACATATGACCACCATCGCCTCACCATCAACCCAGCGGATCGGCGTGGTTCGCGAGCCGGTTGGCCTGGGAGCGTTGCTGCGGACCAAGGCCGACTGGGGCACCACTCTCCTCCGGCTCACTCTTGGCATCGTGATGTTCCCCCACGGCGCGCAGAAACTGCTCGGCTGGTTCGGCGGCTACGGGTACCGCGGCACCATGGATTTCTTCACCCATCAGATGCACATCCCCGCCCTGTTCGCCTTTCTGGCCATCATGGCGGAGTTCGCAGGATCGCTGGGCCTGATCACGGGATTCCTGACTCGGGTCGCCGCCTTCGGCATCGCGGTGAACATGATCGTGGCGCTCGTGCTGGTGCATGGCCACGTCGGGTTCTTCATGAACTGGTACGGGCAGTATCCAGCCGGAACGGAAGGCTTCGAGTACGCGCTGCTGGCGATTGGGGTGGCGGTGTACCTGATCGTGAAGGGCGGCGGGAAGGCGTCGGTGGACGGGAGGCTCAGCAGAGTGAGAGGACTGAGGACTGAGGCTGAGGACTGAGGACTGAGCTGGCAACCTCAGTCCTCAGTCCATTTTGCTCGTCTCCCTGTAAGTACTCACGGAGGATTCATGCGCTCTTAATGCACTCACCGGTATCCTGCCGTGACACCCTCAGTGGCAGGTCTACCATGCGTTCCCTATCTCTACGACCAATTCCGGTCCTGCTCGCCCTCGCCAGTCTCACCCTCGCCGCCTGCGATGAGGCCACCGATCCCACGGTGACAGGACCCGGCAAGTCCCTCCCCTCCGCGACAGCACCGATCCCCATAACCGCCTGCGGCACCGTGATCACCCAGCCCGGGGTCTACGAGATGACCGTCGATTTCGGCAATGGGCCGGACCCGCTCCCGCTGCCCCGGACCGGTCATCGACATCCGGGTCAGCAATGTGACGGTTGACGTCACTGATGGTCATCATGGCGTAGATGGTAACGGCGGTCCCCGTGCATCACCGCTGGCGTTGGCGTGCCGGGCGGCGTTTCCCACATAAGGCTGATCGGCGTCGACCTTCGCGACGTGTGATGGCGGTGCAATCGTGTTCGAGAACGTGAGCTCAAGCGTTGTGGAAGAGTCCATCATCAGGTTCAATGGTGCCTTCGGGATTGCCATCACGGGAAGTCCCGCGCTGTCCCGGGCTGACACGGTGAGGAACAGCAGCTTCGCCGACAACGCACGGCGCGGGGTGACGATAACCTCGGGGGCGACTTCAGCGACTTCGTCATCAGCGACAATCCTTTGACAAGCTCCCAGATGCAGTGGTTCCTCCTGCGGAATCATCCTGAGCGTGTTCACACTCGGTCATCCGCCGGAATACGTTCAGCGGGCGTTGCGGCCTCGAGGTCACGGGAAACCGAAACACCATTGTCTCCAATATCCTATGCGGGGAATCTCGGAGGTCGGGCATCAGGATCGGCGGCCAGAGAAATGTCATCACCGAGAACCACGTCCGCGCGGGTTCTGGGGATCACAGGTTGGCGGGATCCTACAACACACTGCGGGGCAATACCGTGGAGAATGGCGACTCTGGAATCGAGGAGTGTGGCGCGCTACGCCGTGATCAAAGGCAATACGGTACAGAACAACTCAGGTGATGGGCATTCGGGTTGAGGGGAAGACCCGAATCAACGGCAATCAGGTTCTCAATAACGGGAAGGCCGGGAATGGCGATGAGGCCGGGATTCACGTCTTCGGGAACGTGGGTGCTGTAATCGCCGAAAACACGGTGTTGAACAACGCCGTATTGGACCTGTTGGACGAGGGGGAGTGTGGAGCCAATACCTGGCGGAGAAACACTTTCGGCACTGCGTCGGCGCCGTGCATCCAGTGAGGAGTGAAAGAGTAAGGACTGAGGACTGAGGACTGAGCTGGCAACCTCAGTCCTCAGTCCATTTTGCTCGTCTCCCTGTAAGTACTCACGGCGGATTCATGCGCTCTTAATGCACTCACCGGTATCCTGCCGTGACACCCTCAGTGGCAGGTATATCATGCGTTCCCTATCTCTTCGACCGATCCCGGTCCTGCTCGCCCTCGCCAGTCTCACCCTGGTCGCCTGCGATGAGGCCACCGATCCCACGGTGACGGACCCGGCAACGTCCGTCCCCTCCGCAGCAGCGCCGATCCCCATAACCGCCTGCGGCACGGTGATCACCCAGCCCGGGGTCTACGAGATGGCCGCCGATTTTGGCGCTGTGCCGGACCCAGCTGCCACTGCCCCGACCGATCATCGACATCCGGGTCAGCAATGTGACGATTCCGGAGGTCAGGTGCTATGGCGTAGATGGTCAACGACGGTCCCGTGCATCACTCGCTGGCGTTGGCGTCCCTGGCGGCGTTTCCCACATAAGGCTGATCGGGGTCGACCTTCGCGGGTGTAGTGGTGGTGCGATCGTGTTCGAGAACGTGAGCGCAAGCGTTGTGGAAGGCGTCCACCATCTGGTTCAATGATCGCGTCGGGATTGCCATCACGGGAAGTCCCGCGCTGTCCCGGGCTGACACGGTGAGGAACATCAGCTTCTCCGACAACGGCACGGCGGGGGTGACGATAACCTCAGGGGGCGACTTCAGCGACTTCGTCATCAGCGACAATCTCTTTGACAACTCAGGTAGGACGTCCTTCCTGCGGAATCACCATGAGCGGCGTCGCACTCGGTCATCCGCCGGAATACGTTCACGGGGGCTTGCGGCTTCGAGGTCACGGGAAACCGAAACACCATTGTCTCCAATGATCCGATGGCAGTGCTGCGGACGGTAGGCATCAGCGTCTGGGGCCAGAGAAATGTCATCGGCGAGAACCACATCCGCGTTGGGTTCATGGGGATCCAGGATGGTGGGGCCTACAACACGCTGCGGGGCAATACGGTGGAGAATGGCGACTTTGCAATCTACGCGTCGGGCCGCTATGGCGTGATCCAAGGCAATACGGTGCAGAACGCGGACTGATGGCATTTGGGTTGGCGGCTCCGGGACCCGGGTCAACGGCAATAGGGTTCTTAATAACGGAGCCGGGATGGTAGGTCGGGATTCGCGCTCGAGAAGTGGAGGCAATGTGATCGCGGAAAACACGGCCTTGAACAACGCTGGATTTGACTTGCAGGACGACCTGGAGTGCGGAGCCAATACCTGGCGGAGAAACACTTTCGGCACTGCGTCGGCGCCGTGCATCCAGTGAGGAGTTGAAAAGTAGAAAGGACTGAGGACTGAGGAAGGGAGGAAGATTGCAGATTGAAGATTGCAGATTGAAGATTGAAAAGCTGGAGCTGAGGTAGTTCCAATCTTCAATCTGAAATCTGCAATCTTCAATTCCCTCGCTACGTCCCCGGCAGCTCCTCCCCCTCCAGATACGTATACCCCTCCAGCCCCGCCACATAGTCGGCGATGAACTGGTTGGCGTCCTGCCGAGCCAGGTCCTTCGCGTTGGTCACCTTGCGGCGGAAGGTGGTGAGCAGGTCGGAGGCGTGGAACTGGACGTAGTTGAGCACCTCGGTCACCGTGTCGCCGTGGACCAGGTCGGTGACCTCGTACCCCTGCTCGGTGAGCCGGATGTGCACCGCGTTGGTGTCGCCGAACAGGTTGTGCAGGTCGCCCAGGATTTCCTGGTAGGCTCCGGTCAGGAAGATCCCCAGGATGTACGGCTCGTCGTCCTTGACCGGGTGCAGCTCGAGCGAGGGCTTCCCCTTCCGGCCGCCGACGAACCGGTCGATCACGCCGTCGGAGTCGCAGGTGATGTCCTGGATGGTGCCCCGGCGGGTCGGCTGTTCGTCCAGCCGGTGGATCGGCATGATCGGGAACAGCTGATCGATGGCCCAGTTGTCCGGCAGGGACTGGAACACCGAGAAGTTGCAGAAGTAGCGGTCGACCAGGGTGGACTCGACGTCGCCCACGATTTCGGGATACGCCGCCTTGTCCTCTTCGATCATGTGCGCCAGCGCGTTCATGGTGCAGAGGTAGAACGTCTCGACGTCGGCCCGGTCCCGCAGCGTGAGCACCCCGCTGGCGAACAGTTCCTGGGCTCGTTCCTTCCCGAACGTGGCGTCGTGATGCACCTCCTGCAGCCGGTCGGGTGAGAGCGACTCGAGATTCTCCTTGATCTCGACCAGCAGCGGATGGGCGCCTTTGCCGAGCTTGGGCGGCACCGGCTCGATCTGCGACTCGACGTCGGTCACGTTGATCAGCAGCAGCGCGTGATGCGCCGTGATCGCCCGGCCCGATTCGGAGATGATGTTGGGCATCGGCACGCCCTCGGCCCGGCACAGCGTGCCGAGGGTGTAGACCACGTCGTTGGCGTACTCCCGCATCGAGTAGTTCATGCTGGCGGGCCGGGTGGAGCGTGAGCCGTCGTAGTCCACGCCCAGCCCGCCTCCCACGTCCACGTGGGTCAGCTCGAAGCCCATCTTCCGCGAGCTCGACGTAGAAGCGGCCGATCTCCTCGAGCGCCGCCTTGATGTACTGGATGTCGGTGATCTGGCTGCCCAGGTGGAAGTGCACCAGCCGGAGCACGTCCTTCCGCCCCAGAGCTCTCCAGCCTGTCGAGCAGCTTCATCAGCTCGACGGCGCTCAGGCCGAACTTGGACTTTTCGCCGCCGCTCTTGGCCCAGCGTCCGGAGCCTTCGGCTGCCAGCTTGATCGCGGACCCCGACCGTCGGCGAGACGCCCAGCTCGTCGGCCACCTTGAGCAGCGTATCGAGCTCGCTCAGCTGCTCCAGGACCACGAACACCGTGTGGCCCAGCTTCTGGCCCATGAGGGCCAGGCGCATGTACTCCTCGTCCTTGTAGCCGTTGCAGACGATGATCGGCTGGATACTCTCGGTGATCCCGAGGATCGCCTGCAGCTCGGCCTTGCTGCCGCACTCGAGTCCCACGCCGAGTGGCATGCCGAACTCGACGATCTCCTCGACGACGTGGCGCTGCTGGTTGACCTTGATCGGGTAGACCGTGGTGTAGGTCGCCTTCGTAGCCGAACTCCGCGATGGCGTTCTGGAACTGGGTGGCGAGCGCCTCGATCCGGGCCTTGAGGATGTCGGAGAACCGGAGCAGCAGGGGCAGTCCCACGCCCTGGGCGTTGAGGTCGATGGCCAGCTGGTAGAGATCCAGCCCGCGCTTGGGGTTGCCGTCGGGGTGGACGGTGACCCGCCCATCTGCGTTGGCCCGGAAAAACCCCAGGCCCCAGCCCTGCATGTTGTAGAGCTTCTCGGCGTCCTTGACGGTCCAGGAAGTCGGGGAGATTGAGCGGACTCCGGTTGGAGGAAGGGGAAGATTCTAATCAGAGTAGACGGAAGACGGGAGACGGGAGACGGGACGGGCGGCAAGGCGGTAGGGCGGGAAGGCGGAATGGCGGAATGGCGGGATGGCGGAACGAGACGAACAGGGCGGACGGGGCGGACAAGGCGAGAAGGCGGGAAGGCGGGAAGGCGGGAAGGCGGGAAGGCGGGAAGGCGGGAAGGCGGGACGGGATGGATAGTGAGGAGCGGACCCGGTCGGGAGGCTAGATTTCAGACTGGGAGTACCAATTACCCATTACCAATTACCAATCGCCAAGTACCGACCACCGACTCTAGACTCCAGTCTCTCGACTTCCGACTCAGAAATGACCTGGTCCTTTCGCATCGCACGGATCGCGGGCACCGACGTCAAGGTGCACTTCACCTTCCTTCTGCTCGTCGCCTGGTGGGCGATCAGCGGCTACCAGGAAGGAGGAACCCCCGGGGCCGTCCATGCGACCGTTCTCCTCCTCTCCCTGTTCACCTGCGTCATCCTCCATGAATTCGGGCACATCCTCATGGCCCGGCGATTTGGGGTCCGGACTCCCGATGTGATCCTCCTGCCGATCGGAGGAGTGGCGCGGCTGGAGCGGATCCCTGACAAGCCCAGGGAAGAACTGCTGATCGCCCTTGCGGGACCATTTGTCACCCTGGTTCTCGCGGCGGTCTTCTACGGATGGCTCGTGCTGACCGGGCAGTCCATCACCACCCCCTCGGACGAGCTGGCCCACGCCCCGCTAGTCGTGGCTCTGCTGGTGATGAACGTGATCCTGCTGGTCTTCAATCTCATCCCGGCCTTTCCAATGGACGGGGGCCGAGTCCTGCGGGCACTCCTGGCGAGCAAGCTGGGGTTCGTGAGGGCGACCCGCATTGCGGCTTCAATCGGGCAGGGACTGGCCATACCGGCCGGCGTCTACGGGCTCTTCAAGCCAGAGCCGATGCTGGTCCTCATCGCGCTCTTCGTCTTCCTCGGCGCCGCAACCGAGGCCGCCGCGGTGGAGACCAGGATGGCGGGCGAGGGGATCCGGATCGAGCAGATGATGGTAACTCGCTTCGAGACCATTCCGATCCACGCCCGGTTGCGACTGGCCGTGGACCTGCTGCTTTCCGGCGAGCAGCGCGAGTTTCCGGTGGTGGACAACGCGGGGCGGGTGGAAGGCATCCTCACCCGGGAAAGCCTGATCAAGGCCCTGGCGGAGCGGGGCCCGGAGTCCACGGTTGGAGAGGCGATGATTTCCCCGGTGCCGGCTCTGCCGGTGGGTCTCGATTTCGAGACGGCGGTGGGGCGACTTCGTTCCAGCGGCTTGGCTGCGCTGCCGGTGGTGGGACCTTCGGGTGAGTTGGTCGGTCTGCTCACCACGGACAACGTGTCCGATCTGATAATGGTCCGGCGGGCCGTCAGCAAACGCTGACCGACAACATCGACCCTACGAGTCCTGCAGCTCCTGCTGCAGAGTCGGTCCCGGAGACTTGGGGACCTGGAAATACCACCAGTTCCGCTCCGGCGTCCATCCTTCATCCTCGGCGGTAATCGGCCCCCACAGGCACCGCTCCGCCGGCTCCAATAGAACCAGCATTCGGTGATCCGCGGTGCGTACCCGCGGCATGATCTGGGCGCGCGCCTCGACGGAGGCGAGCTCGAGCGCGTTCTCCAGCAGCTGGCGCCCGTCCATGTCGTTCAGGTAATCGTCCAGCCCCTGTGGATAGCCCTTGCTGACCTGGTCTACCACCCGTTCCCAGTTCTCGACCAGCCCTCGCAGCCCGTTCGCCACGATCGCGTATGACGCGCCCTGCTTCCGCAGGAAGTCAGTGATCGGATCGTCCGGCTGCTGAGGCACCTACATCCTCGCTTCCATCCACGAATTGTTGCTCCGGTCCACGTCCGGCAGGGCTTCGTGCGGGTCCACGTCCACTCCGATAATGGGCCGGCCGCCGGCTGCTCGGTAGGTGAAGCGGTTCCCCAGGTTCCACATGTCCACCGGCAGCCGGACGAACTGGGTCTGCCCGTCAGCATAACGGAGCCGGATCTCGGCGGGCATCACCATGGTCCCACGGTTGGAGAGATACACATTGGCGCCTCGATCCTCGGTCCGGACCACGGAGTCCACCGCCTGGTCGAGCCGGGCCGTCGTGTAGATCCACCCCCGCCAGAACCAATCCAGGTCCATCCCGGACTCGTCCCGCATGAGGCGGAAGAAGTCCGCGGGTGTTGGATGCTTGAAGGCCCAGGCCTTGATATAGGATCGGAAGGCGGAATCGAATCGCGGCTTCCCGAGCACCTCGTAGCGCAGCATCTGCATCATCAGGGCTGGCTTCTGATACGCGGTCCAGAATAGATCGCGAGACTCGACCGGCTGGGTGATGAGAGGTTGTTCCAGACCCGGCTTGGAGTGGTCGGGATAGAGATGGAGCGGATGGACTTCGATCGAATCTCCGTAGGGAGTTCCCTGGAAGTACTTTGCCGCGTTGGCCAGATCGATGAAGGTATTGAACCCTTCATCCATCCACGGATAAAGGCGCTCGTTCGATCCCACGATCATCGGCACCCACTGGTGGCCCAGCTCGTGAGCCAGCACCCATTGCAGATCGATGCGCACTGGGCCGCTGGGGTCGAAGGTCATCATGGGATACTCCATTCCCTCGATGGGCCCTTCGATGCTGGAGATGTGAGCGTAGGGATAAGGGTACCACTGCTCGCTGTAGTACTTCACCGCCTCTCGAACCATGTGATTCGCCTCGGTCCAGAGCTGGGCCTGAGGCCGGTAGAACGTGTGGACGTAGATCCCCTTGTAACCGCTCGCATCCCAACGGAAGTTGGGCGCCGCGGCGAAGGCGAAGTCCCGGACGCTGTCGGCGCTGAAACGCCAGGTCAGAGTGCCGCTGGCTGATGGTCGGGTCTTGGCGGCGTCTCCCGCCTCGTCAGCGCCAATGATCGCGATGGCTGTGTCGGACGTCCGCGCCCTCGCCAGCCGGGAACGTTGCGTGGCGGTGAGGACAGTGAGGGGATTCTGCAGTCTTCCGGTCGCGGCGACGATGTAGGCGGCCGGCAGAGTGATGGACACATCGAAGCGGCCGTACTCGAGATAGAACTCTCCGGCGCCGATGTAGGGCTCATGGTTCCAGCCCCGCACATCGTCGTACACCACCATTCGGGGATACCACTGGCCGAACTCATACAGCGTCCCATCGTGTCCCATCCGCCCGCCGCCGTAGTCGGGAACCGGGAAACGCCAGCGGACCTCCAGATCAATCACACCTCCGGGCGGCAGCGGCTTCGGCAGGTCCACGCGCATGGTGGTGCCGAAGACCTCACGCGGCAGTTCCCGGCCAAGGTTTCGCACCGCTTCGAGCGTGAGCCCGCCCTGGAAGCTCTTGCATGAGAAATCAAAGACCGAGCCCAGGAACACGAGCGGCGGCTGGTTCAGCCGGTTGGTGACACTCCCGGCTTCGCACATGTTCTGTTCCAGGAACATCCAGAGATAAGGCAGCGCATCGGGCGAGTGGTTCACATAATGGATTGTCTCGGAGCCCTGCAGCTCGTTGCGCACCGGATCCAGCCTCGCCGTGATCCGATAGTCCACGCGCTGCTGCCAATAGGCCGAACCCGGACGCCCGGATCCGGTCCGGACGGCATTGGGTGCTGGCAGCGGAAGCTCCCTGAATGGCGAGCTGTCGGAAACGGCGGATTGAGCGTGAAGTGGTGCGGCGGAGAGGAACGCCAGGACTGCGAGGCTAAGTCGCATGGATGGGCGATGGGGAATGAGTGGAAGACTGGGGTGGTGCGACGAAGTTACGGTTCCTCGAATGGGTGTCCAGAGTCGGGACCGGGAATCTGGTCATAATGGCGGGAGTGACGGGCTTGGCGCTAAATCTAAGGGACGATGACTTCCTCAAGCGGAGGCCTCTACCTCGCCGTGACGGGCGCGAGCGGCCTGATCGGCTCGGCGCTGGTGCCCTCCCTCGAGGCGGCGGGGCATCGCGTGTTGCGGGTGACACGGCGACCCGCCGGTCCGGGACAGACCCGGTGGGACCCGGAAAGCCAGACCATCGACGCGGCCGCGTTCGAGGGAATCGACGGGGCGATTCACCTCGCGGGAGAGAACATCGCGGAACGGTGGACTGAGGGACACAAGCGGTCGATCCTCGAAAGCCGGCGACAAGGCACTCAACTCCTCGCCGGGACGATGGCGAAGCTCAATCCGAAGCCGAGGTTTCTGATCCAGGCCTCCGCGGTGGGAATCTACGGCAATCGAGGGAGCGAATCGCTGACGGAGCGGAGTACACCCGGTCAAGGCTTCGCCCCTGAGGTAGCGCAAATCTGGGAGGCCTCATCCGGAGCGGCGGAGGAGGCGGGGATTCGCGTCGCGAGGCTGCGGTTTGGCCTCGTGCTGACCGCGGCCGGCGGCGTCCTGGGCAAGATGTTGCCTCCGTTCAAGCTCGGATTGGGTGGCAAGCTGGGCGATGGGAAGCAGTACATGAGCTGGATCTCACTCGTGGACCTCATCGCCGTGGTGCACCACGTGATTGGAGGCAAGGACCTGAGCGGCCCCATCAACGTCACCTCGCCCAACCCGGTCACCAATGAGGAGTTCACTCACACGCTGGGACGGGTGCTGGAGCGACCGACCTCCTTCGCGGTCCCGGCGATGGTGTTGCATGCGATGTTTGGTCAGATGGCGGAGGAAGTGCTGCTTGGAGGTGCGCGGGTCCTGCCTGAGAAACTGCAGCAGATCGGGTTTCCGTATCGCTACCCCGAGCTGGAGCCGGCGTTGCGCGTCGCGCTCCAGGGGTAAGCCGCCGCGGTGCCGTGATGACCAAACGCCGCGCCATCGTCCTCCTCTCCGGGGGACTCGATTCGGCCACTGTGCTCGCTATCGCCAAGGCCGAGGGCTATGACGTCATGGCCTTGAGCTTTCGATACGGCCAACGTCACGCCGTAGAGTTGAAGGCGGCTCGTGCGGTCGCCCATGCCGCCGGGGTGGCGCGGCACCTGGAAGTCGAGTTGGACCTCCGTGCGATGGGCGGCTCCGCACTCACGGCGGATATCCCGGTTCCAAGAAACCGCCCGATGGATGAGCGCAACGAGATCCCGGTGACCTACGTGCCGGCCCGCAATACCATCTTCCTGGCCTACGCCCTCGGCTTCGCCGAGGTAGAAGGAGCGGCGGATCTCTTCCTGGGAGTGAACGCGCTGGACTACAGTGGATACCCGGACTGCCGGCCGGAATACGTCACCGCGTTCGAGCGCCTCGCCAATCTCGCGACCAAGGCGGGAGTCGAAGGAACGGCGAAGTTTCGCATCCATACGCCGCTCATTGACCTGTCGAAACGGGAAATCATCGCGCGAGGCCTGGCGTTGGGGGTGAATTACAGTCTCACCCACAGCTGCTATGACCCGAGTCCCAACGGAGAGGCCTGTGGCGAGTGCGACTCGTGTCAGCTGAGGATGAAGGGGTTCAGGGAGAATGGGATCGAAGACCCGGCAGTATATGTGAGGACCAAAGCGGGAACAGGGAACCGGGAACAGGGAACGGGAAATGAGTGAGGATCTCAATTCGGAAGAACACCTCATCCTGAGGAGCGAAGCGACGAAGGATCTTGTCTCCCGGCCTCGACTGCCTGGGACTTGGCCACTAGATCCCTCGCTTTGCTCGGGATGAGGTGCTTTGCCCTATGGGCCCAATCCGCTGTTCCGGTTCCCAGTTCGCCGTTCCCAGTTCCCGCTTCTTGGGTATGACCTACTCGGTCAAAGAGATCTTCTACACCCTCCAGGGCGAAGGGATGAACGCCGGCCGGCCGGCGGTCTTCTGTCGATTCGCCGGGTGTAACCTGTGGACCGGGCGGGAGAGCGACCGTGCGACGGCGACCTGCAACTTCTGCGATACCGACTTCGTGGGCACCGATGGTCCGGGTGGCGGCAAGTTTGCCACGGCGGAGGAGCTGGCTCGGGCAATCGCCGAGAAGTGGCCGGTAAATTCGTCGCCGGCGGCACGCAGGATGGTGGTCTGTACCGGCGGAGAGCCGCTGCTCCAGCTCGACTCGGCCGCGATAGAGGCACTCCATTCACTCGGCTTCGTGGTCGCGGTGGAGTCGAACGGCACCATCATCCCGCCGTCCGGCCTCGACTGGATCTGTGTAAGCCCCAAGGTCGGTGCCGAGCTGGTACTGCGGTCGGGCAACGAGCTCAAACTGGTGTACCCGCAGGAAGGGGGCGAGCCGGAGCAGTATCTCGACCTCGCCTTCGATCACTTCCTGCTGCAGCCGATGGACGGACCCGAGCGGCGAGCGGAATACCGAGCTCGCCCTGGAGTACTGTCTCCGTCACCCGGAGTGGCGGTTGAGCCTGCAGACCCATAAGATGCTGGGCATCCCCTGACCCATGTCCACCAGCCACGGATACTCCGACCGGATCAGCCACGCCTTCGCCTTCGCGGCGAAGCATCTGCCGTCCCGGCCGCGGCGCGGCAGCGGGGCGCTCCACCTGACCCAGCCGGCCAACGTTGCGGTGATCCTCGCCCGGTACGGCTGCGACGAGATCACCATCATCTCCGGGATCCTGAGTCACCTGGTCAACGAGGCTTCGTTCGCGGAGCCGGGCCCAACTGGCAACAAGATCGGCGAGAAGTTCGGCACGATGGTCTCCGAAGTGATCGGCGATGTGGTGGAACCGAGATACGACTCGCGGGGTCGGGAGCGGAATCTGGGAAGTGTGCCGGATGGACTATCTCGCCAACCTCTCCGCCGCGGGACCCCGCGCGCTCGACATCTGCGCCGCCAACCAGATCCACCTCTGTGGCTCAACCCTGACCGACATTCGGCGACTGGGCAGTCGAGTATCTGCTCGGCTTATGCGGAGGCACCGGCGGAACAGACGCTGTGGTGGTACGGCAGCGTCATCACGGCCCTGGAGGCCGTGCACCGGCGGCCCGCGGACCGGGATGCTCCTCGAATTGAGGGCCTGATCGAGCTGCTGGCCCGAGAATTGGAACAGCAGGGGGGCTGACTCGACCGCTCTCCAGCGCCTCCCTCACCGTTCGACCTATCGCTATATTGCGCTTACAGATGGAAGCCTCCCCCACGCTGTCGGCCCTTGCCACGCTGCCCAGCGCCTTTCGCTGCCGCGTGTCGCCATTCCCGCACCGACAGCGAGCTGTTCGAGCGCTGTCGGGAAGCGCTCGTCCGGCGATTCAACAACGACCGCATCTGGCTCACCGTCAACAACCCCGAACGGCGTCCGACCGTGCCGTAGCCGCCGACGCCCGAGTGGGTGTCCGAGCGCCAAGGAAGTGACCCGGCTGTCGAGCGGGCAGACCGAGGTAGTCATTCACGCCGATCCCGTCGGTGGCGAGGCAGATGGCCGGTGCAGGCCATCCCGATCGCCTTGGGCTCGCCGTCATGGTCGAGCTGCACTCGGTGCTGCGCGAGCGGCAGAACGCGCTCGAAGATGCCGCGTTCCAGCTTCGGGCGCTTCGGCAGGTGGCCCGGCTGCTCTCCTCGGTGCACTCGGCCGAAGAAACCGAGAACCTGATTCTCGATTTCATGACCGAGGTGTTCTTCGCCTGGTGGGCCTGCCTCTACCGTCCGCAGGGCGACGCCTACATTCCAAAGGTCTTCCGGTCGCTCAAGGGACCGATGGCGCTGACGCCGATCGATCTGGCGGCACTCGACAAGGCGCTGCCCGAGCGGGACTCCCGCGCTGAGCGCGGCCGATGTCGCGCTGGCGCGCCTGCTGCCTCCCAATACCCAGCTCGTCGTCACGCTGGATGCCGGCGTCGAACGGCTGGCGGTCCTGGCGCTGGGCCCGCGGCTGCACGAACAGGGTTACGGCGCACCGGAATACGAGCTGGCTGGCACCCTCGCCTTCGCCGCGGCGATCGCGCTCAAGAACGCCCACCTCGTCGAGCAGCTGCAGAGCGCCGCCACCACCGATCCGCTCACCTCAGCTCGGCAACCGGCGCGCGATGGAAGAGCGGCTCGACGCCGAGCTGTCGCGGGGCCGCCGGCACTCGCTGCACACCAGCGTCGTGCTGGTGGACGTCGACCGCTTCAAACTGGTCAACGACACCCTGGGCCACGCCGCCGGGCGACCGGCTGCTGGTCCTGATCGCGCAGATTCTCCGGCAGCAGTGCCGAACCCTCGACGCGGTGGGCCGCATGGGAGGGGACGAATTCCTGGTCATCCTGCCCGATGACCACCGCGGAGGAGGCCATGGCGTTCATTACCCGGGTGCAGGGCAGCGTGGCGGCTCTGGAGCGGAGCCATCCCGGAATTCGGCCGCCCCTCACTCAGCATGGGCATCGCCGAGGCGCCACGCCACGGCGCGACGCCCGAGCACACTGCTGGCGGCGGCTGATTCCGCGCTCTACCGGGCCAAGCGGGGCGGCCGCAACGCGGTCGAGATCGCCGAGGACACTGTAGCATGGCGGATCCCGAGTTCATCCTGCTGGGCGACGCGCTGTGGCTGGACTTCGCGAACACCGCTCCGTTCCTTCCGCATCGCCACGATCATCTTCCCGACCCGGCGGCATACATCGCTGGAACCGAGGCGCTCAAGTTGAGCGCCGAGACCGATGTCGACATCGATCGGTCCGGCGACTGCGGGACTCAGTTCCAGAGACCTGGCCCAGTGTCTCGATGCCGGCCGAACCCCATCGTCGGCCCTGACTCAGGCGATCAACGGGGTGCTCGGCGGACTGGAGGGAACCGAGCAGACTGATCCGGGTGGGCGGGGCCTGGCGGCTCCGTTTTCAGACGATGCGACCCCCTACCCCGCTCGAAGCCATCGCCGCCTCGGCCGCCGCTACCCTGGCCAACCCACTGGCCCACGTGCGGCGGTGCGCGGCATCTGATTGCGGTTTGTACTTCACCGACCTCACTCCCCAGCAGAGCCGTCGTTGGTGCAGCCCGGGGCGTTGCGGTCACCGCGGGCGAGTTGAACGACGCCGGGTGAGTCGCGTGACCCCGCTGCTATGATCCGCGTGCGGCAGGTCGCCGCATGACCACTCCGACGCCATTCAACTACTTCCAGCGGACCGAGGCGGCCCTCGGCCACCGGTACCGGCTCGAGAACATGGTGGCGTCCTCGCGGGAGCGAGTGCTGTTCATCGCCCACGACAAGACGCTCAACCGCCGGGTCAGTCTCCGGGTCAACTTCTACCCCGACGACAAGATCCGCGCCTGGTTCCTGAGAGAGGCCGAGGCGCTGGCTCAGCTGGATCATCCAGCGATCCGGCACGTCTATGACGCGGGGGTCGTCGGAGAACTGGCCTACCGGGTCGGCAACTGGATCGAAGGCGAAAGCCTGGTAGGAAGCGGTGCAGCGCGGGCCGCGTCCCTTCCCCACCGTACACACGCTGGCACGGGACATCCTCACCGGACTCGAGCACGCGCACGCTCACGGCATCATCGTCGCGGCGGGTGGTGCCGGCATCGCTGCTGCTTGAACCTGGCGGGACGCGGCACGGTCACCGACCTGCGGTACTGCAACTGGACCCTTCCCGTCATCCCTCCGGGAGAGGAGCCGTCGGGGCAAGCCGTTCATGGCGCCTGAAATCCGCGGAGGCGCCGCGGGTGACCCGACGAGCGACATCTACACCGCAGGCACCATTCTCTACTTCGCCGTCACCGGTCACGAGCCACCGCTCGACCCGCTGACCCTGAAAGCGCCCATCCGAGCTTCGCCCCAACTGCCCCCGCACCATCGAGCGGATCCTGCTCCGGTCCCTGCGCCCGTCTCCGGACGACCGGTACCTGACCGCGGCCGAGATGCTCGAGGACTTTGCCTCGGACGCGGGGACGTTCGACAATCCCGCGGCCGCCCCAGGGCCTCGCCTCGGAGTTACCGAAAGCGAAGATGGCCGCCACTGGGAGAAGCGGCTCCGTCGCGCGTTGGGGGACGACTACGAGTTGCTGAGCTCGCTGGGGACCGGTGGGTACGGCCGGGTCTACCGGGTCCGCGACCTCCATCTGGAGCGGGAGGTCGCCCTCAAGGTGCTGCATCCCCACTTCACCCGGGAGCCGGCGGTGGTCGAGCGGTTCCGGCGGGAGGCCCAGCTCGCGGCGAGGCTGAACCACCCCAATATCGTCAATATTTTTGACATCGGTGGAAGAGCCGGCTTAATCTGGTACACCATGGCGTTCGTCCGCGGGCCGAACATCGCTCAGATGGTTGAACGGGACGGCCCGTTGCCGGTCGATCGGATTGTAAGGCTACTCAAGGAAGCGCTCTCCGCCCTGGCACAGGCCCATAGCGCCGGGTTAGTGCACCGAGACATCAAACCTGAGAACATGCTCACCGAGACGGACGGAAGTCTCCGCATCACCGACTTCGGTCTGGCGCTCGCGTTGCGCGGCCAGGGAAAATTCGGCGGCGCGACAAGCCAATCAGGAACGCCGATGTTCGCGAGCCCGGAACAGCTTCTGGGAGAACGAGTTGACCAACGGTCCGATCTCTACAGCCTGGCCGCGGTTGCCTGTTTCGCGCTGCTCGGACGGCCGCCTTTCTCGGGTTCGACAGTGGAACAAGTGCTGGGTCGGCAGACCACGAACCAGCTTCCGCCGCTTCATGAAGAGCGCCCAGACCTGAGCGAAGACCTGGAGCGAGTACTTGCTCGCGCGCTCCATGCAGAGGTGGAACAGCGTTTTCCGTCGGCGGCTGAATTCCTACAGGCAGTCAATCGCGCGACCGGTCGCGGGCTTCGAAGACGCAGCGGTGAATGGGCCAAAACAGCACTCAAGTGGTGGAAACCGACCCCTTGACTACAGTGGTCCAGCTGCCCATTTTTATGTCGGCTTGATTGGCCAACAAATTTGGCCGGGTAGTCGACCAGCAGGATCCCCTTCTGGCTCAACGAGAGACCCGGGTTAGCATGCCCGGGTCTTTTTTCTAACTGGTGAGGGCGGGATTGGCCCGCTCTCACTCAGCGGTCGGCAGGTGCGGGTCTTCCACCAACACCCCGACGATTTCCACCCCAGCAGGAGTTTGGCAGCATGGCACGCACCACCGGCACTGTGAAGTGGTTCAACGACGCGAAGGGCTATGGCTTCATCACGCCCGAGAACGGAAGCAAGGATTGCTTCGTCCACCACACCGCCATCAAGGCCGACGGCTTTCGCAGCCTGGCCGAGGGCGATCGCGTCGAGTTCGACATCGTGGAAGGCCAGAAGGGCCCGGCCGCCGAGAACGTCATGAAGGTGGGTAAGTAAGCCCAACGAGCAGCGCAGCTTTGCGGGCAACGGGGGCAGGGTCGCGCGTCAGGGCGTCCCCTGCCCTCGTCTCTATTTGTGGCGGTAGATCACTCGGCCGCGGGTGAGGTCGTACGGGCTGAGTACCACGGTGACCCGGTCTCCCTCGAGAACCCGGATCTTGAACTTGCTCATCTTGCCAGCCGCGTACGCCAGGATGGAGTGTCCGTTCTCGAGGAGCACCCGATAGTTGCGGTCGGGCAGCACCTCGCTCACAACGCCTTCCATCTCAATTCCCTCTTCCTTGGCCATCCAGTTCGCTCCCTGTAGGTGGGGTTTCCGGGTGAGGAATCTTGCCACCGGGTGTTCCGGAGGCAACCTGCAGGACTAGACGCCTGTAGTTCCCTGCCCCAACCGCTCCAGCTCCGATTCAACCAGCTTTGCCAGCTCCTGGATCGCCCCGACATCGAAGGTGAACTTCGCTCCGGCCGCCTGATACAGCTCGGGCAGCGATCGCGTCGCGCCAAGCGCCAGGGCCGAGCGGTATTGGCGCACCGCTTCGCCGGAATCCTGCAGGCTGTTCCGCCAGACCTGGAGTGCTCCGATCTGGGCCAGGCCGTATTCGATGTAGTAGAAGGGATGCAGAAAGATGTGGAGCTGACGGTACCAACGGGCCACTCGTTCCCGTTCGAGGCCCGACCAGTCCACCCCCCGCTCGAAGCGGCTGCGGATCCGGAGCCACGCGGCGTCTCGCGCATCGCGGTCCCCGCCCTCACCGCTGGTGTAGAGCCAGCTCTGAAACGCATCCACCGACGCGACGTGCGAGAGCGTGAGCAGCACGTCTTCCAGGTGCTCGATCCGGGCGCGCCGGTATGTCTTCCGGCATCGAAGAATCCGCCCGTCCTGCCGATCCAGGTAGGGCGAGGCGAGCAACTCCATCGACATGGACGCGAGCTCGCACATCTCGAGGCCGGGGTGACGCTGCCAGATGCAGCGGCTGCCGCCGCGCGGCAAAGGCATGGAACGCGTGCCCGCCTTCGTGCAGCAGGGTCGATACGTCCTCGAGGACACCCACCGCATTCATGAAAATGAATGGCCGCCCGCGATAGTGAAGCGTCTCACAGTAGCCGCCTGGCGCCTTACCCTTGCGTGAGTCGAGATCCAGCAGCTGCTCCGCCATCATGGTCCTGAATTCGGCGCCACAGGCCGGTGAGACCCGCTCAAAAACGTGGCTGGTGGCCTTTACGAGCTGTGCCGCTGATTCAAACGGCCGGAGCGGCGGCCGGCCATCGGGGTCGGCGCCCACATCCCAGGGGCGCAGCTTGTCGAGTCCGAGTCGCTCGGCGCGCCGGTGCATCAGGCGTTCGACCGCGGGGGCGATCACCGCTTCGACCGCCTCGTGGAAACGGCGACAATCCGCGGGGGTGTAGTCGAAGCGGCACTTGGAGCGGAAGGCGTACTCTTCAACGTTGGGGAATCCCGCATTGGCGGCGATGCGCGAACGCAGGTCAAACAACAGGTCGAAGATGTCCATCAACTCGGTCCGGTGCTCGAAATAGGCGCCGGCGCCCAACCGGAACGCCCGCTCCCTTACAGTACGATCGGTGCCTTGGAGGAAGGGCTGGAGCTGAGGAATGGTCTTCTCGCTGCCATTCCATTGCACCGTCAACCCACCGGTCAGCTTCTGATAGCGTGCGCCATACTCCTCGACCTGAGTCATCAGGGGCACGTTGGCTTCGCGGAAGATTTCGATATGGGTTCGGAACTGCGCCAGCGCCTGCTCCAGATCGGGGTGCCTGTAGCCGCTCTCCACCAGGCGTCGGGCGAGCTCGACTCCCTGCTCATCCGCCCGTGGGATGACGACACCGGAGAAGCGGAGATGCCGCGACTCTTTCACCTGATCGGTCGTGTCGGAGGTATAGGCAATCATGGCGAGACCGGCAGCCTCGCTAAGCACTTCCTCCAGGCGTGACCAGTCTGCGAGCCACGGCTCCATCCCTTCTGGCGAAAGCGGGCGCAGTGCCAGCTCTCTGTAGAAGGGCAGGACGTCGTCCCAGTTTGCTTCGATGAAGTCGTCTGGTGTCAGACTGCTGATGGTGCGTTTCGGCGGCATGGCCGGCTAATCTGGGCTCCTCGGCTACCGGCCGGTGAGTATGGTTGGAGGACTAGGTGCTGCTTTCATCTGCGCCGACCCTGGCGCGTTGGTGATAGAGATATGCCAGACCCAGCGAGACCAGACCCAGGATGAACGCCGACCCGACCCGATACAGGGCGTCGAGCGAAGAGAGGTCAGAGAATACCACTTTCAATACGGCGATGCCCAGTACGGCCATGCCGGCCTGCCGCAGGACCTTGATGGAGCGGCGGAACCCAGCGGCGACCAGCCCACCCGCGAACGCAATCCACCAGGCGCTCACCGAGAGCCCGCTTGCAAGGTTCGCGGTCTGATCGTCCAGCGAACTATGGTCGAAGAAGGTAATCAGCTCACCGGTAACTCCCAGCCAGACCAGCACGCCGCCCAGCAACCAGAGGAGAGCCCGCCGGCTCATTCCCCGGGCGAGTCGCGCTTGTGCCGTACCCCCCTTCAGCAAGCCTGCCGCGAGAGCGAAGATGGTACTGCAGGTGGCCCAGAGCGCCAGAGCCCAGGGACCGACGAAGGCACGCTCGGTATCGTCACGGCGGGGAAGATCATCGCCGACGAGGTGAGTCAACGCGAGTGCCAGCGCGATCAGGGAATACCAGCGTCCGTCATCGCGATTCAGCTTGTGATCGGCCGCGGCCCAGATCAGGGTGAGCGCCAGCAACGCCCAAACCGCGGGAAGGCCTTGCCATTGGTTCATCGCCGCCGTCGCGAGTGCGGAGGTGCCAACCATCGCGAACGCCCGGCGAGGAGTGCCGTAGCCAACCAGGAGATAGGGAATCGCGATGATCGCCGCGATCAGTCCCGGCTGGCGGTCGAACAGGTCCGGAGTAAATCCGTGGAGCGCCCAACCGAGGAGAATCGGGGTGATGTAGAAGTAGAACGTCTCCCCGATCGAGATCCGCGGCCCACCGGGAGCGACGGTAAACCCGGGCGCCCAGATCCCCGAAGCACGCCAGGCCCGCCACCAGACCGGGGCGGCGAGAACCAACCCGCCCAGTGCGGTCATTCGATGCGAGTCGGTGAGCTTATCGTCGGCGAGGCCAAGGATGCCCCATCCGCCGGCAAAGGAGAGGAGTCGCGTCTCCCACCAGCCTTCGCGTAACCCGATGAAGAGTCCGGCAGCGCCGCCCAACAGCGCGTAGGCGAAGAGCCACGTGGTCGCGGCCTCGCGCAGGATTCCCGAGGTCGCGATGCCGAAGTAGCTCAGCGCAACGAGGAAAGTCGCGATCCTCCAGTGCCGCTGCGCGGAGACCCATCCGAGGCCTATGGCCATCGCGGCGAGATAAAGCAGCAGCGCGTTGACGCTCCCCGTTTCCTTGCCGAGCAAGATCGGGGCGAAGAAGGCGCCAAGCACGGCGGTAGCTCCCAGGGCCTCACGATTGATTGCGTAGGCCACGAAAGCGACGGCCACCGACACCAGCGCGAGTCCCACTATTCCGGTGAAGGGAGGTAGGAATCCGAAGAGGCGCGTCGCGGCCCAGACCGCGAGGTAGACTATCGCGCCACCGGCGCCGATCAGTGCTGCGCCGTAGGTCCGGAGGCCCTTCTCATGGAGCCTCCAGCCGATCGCTCCCACCGCGATGCCGGCCAGCGCTCCCCCGCTGCAACGGACGAGCGGCGAGATCCAGCCCCGATCGAAAGAGAGCTTGAGCAGAAATCCCGCGGCGACGACCACGAAGATTACGCCGACCGCGAGCAGTCCCCGTTGCCCCAGCCACTGCTCCGAGTCGGTCTTGGCGCGTCGGCGCGGAGGAGCAGACGGTGCAGCCGAGGGCGGCTCCCGCGCGGGACCGGAAACCCAGGGACTCGCTGGTGGAGGAGGCGCTGCAGGCTCGGGAGGTGGCGCTGCGGCATCCACTGGCCGCGGCGGCTCGACGAAGGACGGGCGCTCGACCGGAGACGCTTCTCTCGGGCTCTCGGTGAGCGCGGCCCCGGCCAACTGACGGACCAGCCGCTCCAGTGTCGCCACGCGCTGCTCCAACAGCTCGAACCGCTTGTCGGTGCTCACGTCAGACCCTCCTTGTCGTCAGACCCGAACCCGATCCAGCGCCTGGTGGAATTCCTCTGCCGTCTGCCAGCGGTCGGCCGGCTTTTTGGCGAGTGCCTTGAGAATCAGCTCGGCGAAGGCCGTTGGGAGGCCGGGAACCATCGTACGGGGATCCGGCGGTGTCTCCTGGACCTGCTTGAGCAGAATCGAGCCGAACGATGTCGCGTTGAATACCCGTTTGCCGGTCGCGCATTCGAAGAGCACCGTCCCCGCGGCATAGAGATCGGCCCGGCCATCAACCGCTTCGCCCATCAACTGCTCCGGCGCCATGTACTCCGGCGTGCCGATGATGCTGCCCGAGGCGGTGAGCTGGTCGCGCGGCTGGCGGGCCTCCATCAGGCGAGCAATTCCAAAATCCATCACTTTCAAGAAGCCTTGAGCATCCAGCACCAGGTTGGGCGGCTTGATGTCGCGGTGAACAATGCCCTGGGCATGCGCTACCTCCAAGCGCCCGGCAGAGCTGTCGCCCAATGGTCAGGATCACGCCGAGGGGCAGCGCTCCCCGCTGGTCGAGAAGCTCATCCAGCCCGGTGCCCTCGACGTACTCCATGGTGATGAAGTAGGTGCCATCCGACTCGCCGAGATCGTGGGTCCGCACCACGTTGGGGTGGGAGATCTTACGGGCGAGCCGGATTTCCTGCTTGAAGCGCTCCAGCAGATGGGCATCGCCGAGCAGGCCGGGTTGCAGAGTCTTGATCGCGATCTGCTCCTTGCAGCTCCCGGTCGAACGCACGATAGACGACGCCCATTCCACCGGCGCCGAGCTGCTCCCGAATTTCGTAGCGATTGGCGAGCACCGAGCCCGGCATGAGCTTGCTGGTGCTCGTCGTGAACCGCGGAACTCGGCGAGGACACCGAGACGGTGCGGCTGCCACTCGCGCCGCCGAGGAACTCGACCAGCCGCTGCTTCTCCCGCAACTCGTCCAGCATCCGCTGGAAGGCTTCGGCCAGCTCGCCGATCTCGTCGTGGGACTTGATATCGAGGCTGCCCTCGTAACGCCCCTCGGCCACCTCACGGGTCATGTCCACCAGTTGGCGCAGGGGCTCGTGATCTGGCGGGCAAGGATCAGCGAGATGATCAGCGCGATGCCGAGTGCGGCGAAGAACGGCGTAAACGATCGAGCGCTGCAGCACGGTGAAGGGCGCCAGCTCCGCCTCGCGCGCGCGCAGGCCGGCGTATTCTCCCACCGTGACAGCCGGAAGCGGTCTGGAGCGGTCCTACCGCCGCCATCCAGGTCATTCCCCCGGCCTTCACCCCGAGCCGGCTTGGGAACACTGTCGGGAGCCATTCGCCTCGGCGGTACGCTTGCGCAGCGCCTCGTCGAGCGTGCCGGCGGGAAGAGTTGATGCCGCGACCCGGGGAACGCCGAGCGTATCGAACGCTATGAACACGACTTCTGAAGCGGTCTGACGTTTGAGACGGTCGGCCAGGCCGGTATCGAGGGCCAATGCCATGATGAGCGCCCCCATCACCGAGCCGCCACGGGGCGACCAGCGGTACCGCGACTCGCCTGAAACAACGAATCGCCCGCCGGGAGTAGACTCCACCCAGATCCCCTGAGTCGGCGTTCCACCCAGCGCCTCCCCGACCAGGGTCGCTGTCGCCGAGCGAATCGCCGAAGGCCGAGGCCGAGCGGGTCGAGGCCTGCAGCACGCCCGTCTGATCGGTGATCAGCGCCCACGCAGCATCGCCTTGGTCGCGGAACTCGTCGGCCTGATCCAGCAGAGTGGCGCGATTGCCAGTGTGGAGCGCCTCTTCGATACGGGAGATGTTGGTGGGAAACTTGCGCCAGCACCTTGGACGACTGCTGCAGCGCCTGGCTGCGGCCCGCCAGGGCGTCGTCGATGGCCGACTGGGTGGCCTGGAGACCTCGGTCGATCGCGGCGTCAGCCGCCTGGCTGGCGCGAAGCCTGGATCAGCGCCAGCGCGCCACCCAGGATGGCGACCACCACGAGCAGGATGGCCAGGAAGAGCTTGAGGCCGAGGCCGCGCAGAGAGCGGGTCCTAATAGCGGCGGCTCCGGTCGGCGTAGGACCTTCCGTTCTTGTCCCTGTGTTGCACGAAGCGATAGCCCCGAGCGTCGAGCGTCAGCGCCAGCCGGCGACGGCCGCTGTCGGTCACCTTGAGCTGCTGGTCACCTCGGGTGCCCGCTCGTGCCAGGCGTGAAGCACGTAGTCTCCGGCGGCACCCCGTCCATCTGAAAGGATCCGTCAGCGCCCGGCTGAGCGCACCAGCGCCGTCTCCTGCACCAGCAACCAGAGCCCGCATGGTCGCGTGCACGTTGCAGTAGACCCTGATGACGCCGGCCCGGTCGAAGCGCACCGATCTTCGCTTCGCCGCGACCGTAGAGTCCAAGATCGAAGGACCTTCGGGCGAAAGCGAGAAGACGTTGTGATTGAACGGATCGTGGTTGGGGAAGGCGACGGTGGACCCCTGCGGCACGACTACCAGCCGGGGCACGAACTGCTTGTCCTCGGTCGCCATCTCCACGGCTGTCGGGCGATGCCGTCGGGAGCGTTCGCTCACCGGTGAGCCACACCACAGCCTGACCTACATCGGTTGGCCGCTACGATCGTCCTTGTCGAGCAGAGCTCACCCGCCCCGTCACGGTCCCGCTCTGGGCCAGAGAGGCGTACCTTACCAGCGAGTCGCAGGGCCAGCTGGTAGGATCCAGAATCCCGGCTGACCTTCGTATCTTATGCATTGTTCATAGCTTAGCCCCCTGACCCGAGGGGCGTCAACCGGCACCCTCAACATGGTTCCACCGTATGATCACGTGCGCGCCCTCAGCTGCCTGGCTCTACTGCGTCGTTGCGACCCCGCTCTGGAGCTCAGGACAAACCGGCCCCTGAGGTCAGCCTCTCGGTGACGGTCCTGATGAACGGCTTCTACACGAGCGGACAAAACCAACAACAGTCGACCTGCCGCAATTGGCGGTTCCGCACGAGCGCCGGAGACAGCTTCCCGACGTCGACGATCGGGGCGACCCTCCGGCAGACGCCGGGTCGCAGGCCCGAGCCTTCGCGGCCGGCGTTGCAGGTGGAGACTTCACGGCCGAGCTCGACGTGGATTTCTGGGGTGGCCAGCAGCCCTCGAATGGTGGCCGAACCTTTCCACTGCTGCGAATCCGCCGGGCCTGGGCCCAGATGACGTGGGACCGGTTCACGGTTCTGGCGGGACAGGAAGCCCCGCCCATCGTCGAACTGAATCCCTCGTCGCTCGCGAGTATCGGGCTCTCCTCACTGGCCGGCTTCGGGGAACCTCTGGCTCTGGATTCCCCAGATCCGGCTCACCGGAGATATCCTCGCCGGCGACCAAAGGGAGGCTGAGCTCTCGAGGGCGACGGTGCTGGCTCCAACAGGATATGACGCGCAGGGTCCGTTCCTCACCCAACCCGACGAGCCGAACAGAGCAAGCGGCCTTATTTGCAGAGCCGAATCCTGCTGCCGCTGGGGACGAGGGTGATCGCGGTCGGTGAGGTCAGCGTCGGCGGTCACCTCGGCTGGTTCGCGACGACGGGAGATTCGCTGCTGGATTCGAAAGCCAGCGGCATTCCTGCTCCAGGCCCCGATCGGTCGCATCGTCGAGATCCGGGGCGAGGCGTTCGTCGGCCAGGCGATCGCGGGACTGGGAGGGGGCGCGATCGGACAGAACTTCGGGTTGAACGGTGTGCCGGTGCGGACGAATGGCGGCTGGGGACAACTTCTGGTGAGACCGTCGCCCGGCATGGGAAATCGGCGGCGAGCTATGGAATCGATGACCCCAAGGATGACGACCTCGATACCGCGACGCAGCGGCTCAAGAACGAAACTGTGGTCGGCGACATCCAATGGCGCCCCGCCCCGCTCATCCTCGGCATCGAGTACCGCCACATCGCGACGACGTACGGGAGTGGGACGGAGACGGCGAACCATTTCAATCTTGCGCTCGGTGCGGAATTCTGACGCGGGCAGCTGTTAGCTGTTAGCCGTTAGCTTAGCTACTAGCCATGGATAGCTGTCGCTCACGGCTAACGGCTGATGGCTGATGGCTGATGGCTTCTATCCCTGTCTACCCGATCTTCCCCTCCACCTCCGGCACCGGCGTCTCCCCCGTATGCATCGGAATGTGATCGACGTTGAAGGCGAGAATGCTCACCAGCGCCACGATGACTGATCCGGCATAGAATGGCGCGCCGTGACCGATGTACTGGAAAAGGTTGGTTGCGAAGAGCGGTCCGATGATCCGGCTGATCCCCGCGTAGGTCTGCGCCACTCCCATCGTCGTTCCCAGCTCGTCCTTCTCCGAAACTCGTGACATCAGCGCCGTCGTCGACGGGAAAAGGAGTGCGGTACCGACCGGCACCAGAGGAATGAGCAGGGCGAGCTGCCAGAGATTGCGGGCCAGAGGGTAGACGGCAAGACCCACGATCAGAAACAGGGCACCGAGCCGCATTGCGCGCGTCTCCCCAATGCGGTCCACGATCGGCCCCAGCAGCGACCACCCGCATGACGATGTTGAGCAAGCCCGGTATAGGTGAAGAAGAACCCGATGGTCTTCTCGGTGACGCCGTGCTCAGCCTTGAGGAACAGTGCGAGGATAGCGGTGAGCGAGGTGAAGGCCAGCATTCCGATGCCGTAGATCCACACATAGCGAGACACCGAGCGGGTCGGATGGCGCAACACCATCCAAGCCGCGTGCCAGATCGGCTTGCGCTCCCGGGGCTGGTGGCGGGCCGTCGTGCTTCCGGGATTCGGGGAGCCAGCGCCAGGCGAAGTACGCATTGATCGCGCAGAGGGCGGCCGCAATGAATCCGGGCCACGACCGGCCCAGATGAATGGCGAGCCCGCCGATCACCGGCCCAAATGACCACGCCCACATTGGTTGATGCCGAGAGCCATCCCAGCGCCTTGGCGCGATCCGAAGGTCTGACAGTGTCCGCCACGTAGGCCTGCGCCACACCCGTGGTCCCGCCGCCGGCGCCCTGAATCAAGCGAGACAGAAACAGCAGCCAGACCGTAGTGGGCGAGCCCGAAGACCAGGAAGGCGACCGCACGAAGCGGTGCAGCCCGATGAGAGCGCGGGTCGCCGGCCATAGCGATCCGAGACACGGCCCCACACCGGTGCCGCAGATCAGTTGTGCGATGGAGAAGGCGCCGATCAGCCAGCCGATCGTCACCGGCGATGCGCCCAGGTCGAGTGGCGTAGAACGGCAGGATCGGGAGCACCAGCATCAACCCGATCATGTCCACGAAATTCACCGCGATCAGCACCGAGAGGCGCTTGATCTCGGGAGTCATCCTCGGCCCGGTCATCGCGACACCACAGGCCGGTCGCTGCCCAGCGCGAAGACGACCGCGCTCAACACCATGAGGAGGACTCCATAGGCGGCGGCGATACCGACGTCGCCTTGGCGGAGGCTGGAGAGGATTTCGAGTGACAGGGGACGGGTGTCATACGTGTAGAGGACAACCGAGGTGACAAAGTCTCCGAGTCCCGTCACGAAAGCGAGTGTGGCACCGGCCGCGATCGCCGGCCGCAGCAGCGGAAGCGTCACCCGCCAGAGTGTCCGCCATCGTCCCGGCGCCTAGCGAGGCCGCGGCCTCGTCCAGCGAAGGATCGAGCGCGCGGATACCCGGCGAGAATCGAACGGCTGGTGATCGGCAGATTCCGGACGAGATAAGCGAGCGGAAGCAGCCAGATCGTTCCGATCAGCACCACTGCGGCCCACCCAGGGCGCGTGAACGCTGAACATCGTAGCCAGCGCGATCGCGAAGACGGTCCCCGGCACCACCCAGGGAAGACCGAGTGCTGCCTCCAGCGCCGGCCAAGCTGCGACCGCCGGCGAACGACGAGCAACCCCGCGGCGAGAGCAATCGTCAGCGCCGCCAGGGTCGAACCACGCCGCCATCCAGAGGCTGTTGAGCAGCGGGCGGAGGCGCTCCGGCTCGCTGAACAGAGCGCTGTAGTTGGCCGCGGTGTAGGCCGGAGGAAGAGCTGGATGGTCCAGGTCCCGATCGGCACGAACGACAGGAGCAGCAGGGTCAGATGGGGCAGCAGGAGCAGCACCGCGAAGAGCCAGCCTCCCACCGTGGCGGCAACCCGCACCGCGGGACTTTCGATGTGGCGCCGGCTCGGGAGCGGTTCCCTTCTGGCCTCGAGTCCCGGTCTGCCCTGCACTACCCCTCAGCAACCAGAGTCCCAGCGAGCGCCACCAGGCTCAGTGCGACGGTCTGCACCATCGCCATGCCGTACTCGCCGTTGAGCCGGGTGAAGACGATTTGAGTCGGCATCACCCGGAACCCGCCGCCGAAGATGTAGGGCGCGCTGAAGGAGGCGAGTGCCGTCATGAAGGTGAGCAGTGCCGCACCCCGAAGCGAAGGCGCGAGTAACGGCACCACCACCCGCGCGCAGGAGTGCGCCAGCGGCCGGCGCCGAGCGAAGCCGCCGCCTCCAGCATGGCGGGATCCAGACGCGCGAGACCGGCTCGGGTCAGCAGGTAGAAGTAGACGTACATCGAATAGGCGTGAACCAGCAGGATGGCCCAGGCACCCTGCAGCCGCCAGGGCGCTTCCTCGAGGCCAAAGACCGCCTGCACCAGTCGCGCGGCGAAACCCGTCTCACCGTACAGGAAGAGAAAGGCGACCACACCCACGAGCGGCGGCAGCACCACGGGCAAGGCTACCAGGGCGCCCAGTACGCGCCGTCCCGGGAAGGTGAACCATTCGAATAGAAAGGCGAGCGGAATTCCGATCAGGGCGCAGAGGGCGACACTGGCCACCGAGATCCAGACACTGTTCCAGAGCGCATGCCACTCGCGCGGCTCGGAAACGAATCGCTGCACATAGGTCAGGGTCCAGCCTTGCGGCGAATGGACGCTCTCCGTCAACACCAGGATCAGGGGATAGACCACGAGCCATGCGACGAGCAGGAGCAGTCCAAGAGCCGCGAGACGAGACCGGGAGTTGCTCGGACTCATCGCTCGGCAGCCGGAAAGAGGTGCAGCCCGCGCTCCGCCGGCTCGATGCCGACTACGGTGTCCGGTCGCGCGGCCTCGGGCAATCCCTCGACTTCGATGGACCGTCCATCGGAAAGCTGCACCGTGTAATACGCGTTGGCGCCGGTGAACCGGCGTTCGACCACTCGGCCGGTAACTGATCCGTTGCCCGGAGCGTCGAGTCGCACCGCCTCCGGTCGGGCAATCAGGAGTGCCTTGGCTCCAGCCGGGAGCTGCGCGGCGAACGGAAGCCTCCAGGAGCCGTCGGCAACACCGATCACGGTGTGGCTCGCGCTCTGTTCCATCACGGTGACCTCGAGCGCGCTGGACCGCCCCACGAACCCCGCCACGAAGGGATTGGCCGGTTGGGAGTACAACTCGTCGGGACTGCCCACCTGCTCCACCCGGCCAGCCCTCAGCACCGCGACAATCTGTCCCAGATCGAAGGCTTCGTCCTGCTCGTGGGTGACGATGACCGTGGTGATTCCCACCCGCTCGATGACGCCACGGATTTCCCGTCGAGTCCGCTCGCGGAGTGTCGGATCGAGATTGGAGAGCGGTTCGTCGAGCAGCAGCACCCGAGGTTCCGGCGCAAGCGCTCGAGCCAGGGCGACCCGTTGCTGTTGTCCACCGGAGAGCTCTCCCACCCGCCGCCGTTCGTACCCCTCGAGCTCCACCAGGCGGAGCGATTCCGCGATCCGACTCCGCAGCGCCTCGCCTTTGACACCGAGCGATTCCAGGCCGAAGGCGATGTTCTCGCCCACGTCGAGATGGGGGAAGAGCGCATAGTGCTGAAACACCATGCCGAAACGCCGGGCCGCCGGCGGAACCCGCGTGACATCCTCGCCATCAACCACAATGCGTCCCGAGTCGGGCGATTCGAACCCGGCCAGCAGCCGTAGTGTCGTCGTCTTTCCACTTCCACTCGGCCCCAGCAGCGCCAGTACCTGACCTCGGCTCAACTCGATCGAGACGCCGTCCGCGGCGATCGTCTCGCCGAATCGCTTGCTCACCCCGTCGAGGACGAGGTATAGGGAGGCTTCACGTCCGCGCTCACGGCTTCCATCTCCCCGAGCCTCGCACGTGCTGATCCCAGTAGGTCATCCAATCGCCGCCTTTATCGGCGAGCATCTCCCAGTCCATCGGCGCCACCTTCATCTCCTGTTCGACGTCGGCTACCCATTGGGGAACCGAATCGGGCGGGAGATCGAGTCGAGCGGGTAATCGATAGACCTTCCGCGCGGTCAGCAGTTGTCCCTCGATGCTGCCGACGAACTCGATGTACTCCTTCGCCGCTTCGGGGTGCCTGGCGCCGCGCACCAGAGCCACCGCGTCATCGATCACCACCGTGCCGCTCGAGGGAAAGGTGTAGCCGAACGGCATGCCCTTGGAGCGGCTGATCAGGATATCGGGGAGGTCCCACAAGGTCACCAATCCCTCCTGCCGCGCGAGCTTCTCGTCGAGCAGTGCCGGATTCAACGCGTAGGTTCGGGTCTGCGCGTCGAGCCGGCGCAACCACGCCATCGCGCGCGTCGTGTCACCCGTCTCCCGGATACTCCGCTCGATGATCAGCCCCCAGATCGCGCGCATGGTTCCACTCGCGACCGGATCGCGAATCAGCACCCGATCGTGCCAGCGCGGCGCCAGCACATCGTCCCAGTCCTTCGGTGCCTCGCTGTCCGGCACCGCCGTCGGAGTTGTAGGCGATGATGGCCGGCGTTCGATAAACCGGAAAGTATTGATCTCCTCCGGTCTTCGGGACCGACGATGCCCAGCTGGGACGGTAGTCGGCCAGGAGCGAATCGGCCGCGCCGCGCTGGAAGATGGTCGTGGGCCCGCCGAACCACACGTCGGCCTGGGGATTCACCTTCTCGAAGCGCAGCCGCTCGAGAATTTCCTGGCTTCCCAGATCGAGCCAGCGGACGTCGATCTCGGGATGGTGCGCTTCGAAGGCGTGTTCGATCAGAATGAGCTGGTCGCGTCCGTGGGGAGAATAGACGGTGAGCGGAATTCGATGGTCACGCCCACAATGGAGGAGGGCGCCCAACAAGAGAAGCGTGAGCAGTGAGCGGTTAGAGGTGAGCGGGCCGAGTACCCACGCCTTACGGCGCACTGCCGCCACTCTTGGTTTCAGCCAGAGCCAGCAGATTGGCGAACAGCCTGAAGGCGCCGGGCACGCCGGCAGGAAGCTGTCGGAAGAAGCTCAGGCCGGTGTAGACGTAGGTGCCCGAACCCACCTTGGCGATCAGCAGCCCGCCTTCGAGCGGCGGGTCTCCCGGGTCATGCATCGACAGCACCGAGTGATACTGGGGATCCCACGAGTGGGCGAAATAGAGTCCCCGCTCCTGGACCCACCCGGCCCAGTCACCCTGGCCGATGCGATTGGGACGAAGCAGAACGGGAGACACCGACTGTACCGGAGTCACCTCGGCAGTTTCGTCCGTCACTCGGTCGTGGCCGCCGAGCAGCGCGGTTCCACCGACGGAAGGAGATCCCCGGCGGGTCGTCGAGACCGTGGTAGTCCCCGGCGCGCGGCTTCCCACAGTGAGCGGATACGGAGCGTAGTCGTTCAGGAAAAAGGCGTACTGCTGGTACTGTACCAGGACGAGTCCACCCTTTCGCGCAAAGGCGAGCAGGTTGTCGTTGTTCCCGGGCAGATCGGGGTCGGTTTCGTACGCCCTGGGACCGACGATGATCGCCCTGAAGCTCGAGAGATCGGTCCGGTCCAGCGACTTGCCGTCGAGCAGCTCGACCTTGAGACCGACGGTCTGCAACGCCTCGGGGATGCGATCCGCGGCGCCCCGGATGTATCCGATGCGCGCCACGTGCGGCAGGGTGAGGCTCGCCGCGTGGATCGTGGACTTGGCGTCCCGATAGTAACTACGCGGTCTGATGTGGGAGTACGCGATCGTGAAACTCCCGCCGTCGTAGCGGTTGCCCGCATCGTCCTGCGCAACCGCGAAGACCTCGTAGGAGCCGGCCGTGAGCTTCTGAGGAGACGGCAGCGTAAAGGTGAAACTGGCCCTTTCGCCCTCCCGGCTGAAGTGAAACGGCTGCGCTGCCGGAGCGCTCCAGCCCTTCGGAACATTCAGCGTCACCTTCCCCCGAGTCGAGTCGCGCGCGCCATGAGTCAGAGTCACGACGAACTGCCGGGCTCCGCTGCCCACGGGCCACAGTTCGGTCTCCGGCTGGAGCTTCACGTCAATTCGAGAAACGACGTTGACCGGAGATCGGATCTCGCCGCGGGCCTGATCGTTGGTGCGGTACACCACCTCCCGCGGCAGGTATCCCGTTCCGGAGCCCAATGGGACCTGCGCCTCGACTTTGAATGGGGGATCCTCGAAGGGTAGACCCCAGCTGGAACGATTCGCCGGATCCCAGCGATAGAGATCGCCGTCCCGGGAT
Organism: uncultured Gemmatimonadales bacterium; assembly: GCA_963833365.1. Classification (GTDB taxonomy): domain Bacteria; phylum Gemmatimonadota; class Gemmatimonadetes; order Gemmatimonadales; family GWC2-71-9; genus DATBGE01. The sequence goes on along the minus strand of CAWHXS010000001.1, from coordinate 456,943 downwards.
TCACGAAGGAAGTATGGTGTGGTCGGCTTCCAGTTTTCGGGGACCTTCAGGCGAAGTCGCGCCGAGGCCACGGTATTCGGCGCCAGTTGGCCGCCGCCTTTGCTCAGCGGTTGCCACCCTGAATCGCCCAAGCCGAGACAGGTGCCGCGGTGAATCGCCATGGGGACCGGGACACTGGTGGCCGAATCCACGTCGAGCCGCCACCCCAACGACGGAGACACAAAGCAGAGATCCACGGCCTGTGCCGTGACGCCCGCGTTCCAGACCGATGCCGTTGCTCTCAACTCCTGGCCGGGAACGACGCTGGAGTCGTCGCTGTAGGAGTCGACCAGGAGGTTGGAACTCCGCGCGATCACATCGCCCAGCCGGCCCGCCTCGCCTTCGAAATCCTCTTCGGGACCGGTTTGCCGAATCAGCGTCGCCGCCTCCGACAGATCCGAGCGGGCGGAGATGAGCAGCGCTGGAACCTTGGCCGCCTCGGTGGGTGAAATCGACGCCCGTGCCTCGGCGAGCTTCGCGTTGTAGCGCTGCAGGGCGCGATCCAGATTCGCCTGATCGGCGGACTTCATTGTCGCCGCGTCGGGAGTTCCGGCGAGCGTCGTGTCGATTCCCTCGAAGATCCCGCTGGTTCCCTTCCCGGTGCGATCCTTGATCAACGCCAGCCGGATGACCGAGGGCCCGATATGCTGCAGCTGACCCATGTCCTGCGACCGGTGCAGGCTGCGGCCCCGCATCGCGATCTGGTGGAATGACTGTCCCACGGCGGGATCCAGAGTGCCGCCCTGCAGCGTGATGGTGGTAGCGGCGGTATCGAACCGGGCACTGCGGTAGAGTTTGAGCGGGGTCCAGGGACCAAAGCCCTCCTCCGTCAACAATTCGGGAAATCGGGTCGAGTCGCCCGCTATCTCGAACACTTCCGAAGCGGCCCAGCCAGCCGCCTGGTGCTGTCCATGCCCATCGCGGGGCGTGCCCGAGAAGATCGAAACGATGACCTGGGGACGGAACCGGCGGACGATCCGGACCACGTCCTTGAGCACGCTGTCCTTGGGCCAGTGGTCCCAGGTGTCGTCCAGCGACTTGGAATACCCGAAATCGTAGGCCCGGGTGAAGAACTGCTGCGCACCGTCCAGCTGTCGAGCGGCGAGCAGTTCCTCGCTCCTGAGCAGTCCCAGCTCTTCTCCCAGCTCCTCGCCGATCAGGTTCTGTCCGCCCTCGCCGCGATTGAGCGAGAGATACCCAGCGGCCGCTCCCATGCCACGGACGAGCACGGTCAGCAGTTCGGTGTCCTCGTCGTCCGGATGAGCGCCGATCAGAAGGACGCGCTTGTACTGACCCAGCAGCCGAAGCTGCTGTTCCAGCGCTGGCAAACCCCCGGTGGACGGGGGCTGGAGTTGAGCAACGAGGGGCTGGAAGAAGGCCTGCGCGGCGAGGAAGAGGACTGCCGCGCGCAGGGATCGCAGGAGCACGTGGGCCGTCAGGTCGGGTTACAGCGCAAGGTAACCGGCCCCCGTGAGCGGAGAAAGGACGTTGCGACTTGTTCCGTCAGGCGCCGAGCGGCTCGCGCTTCAGTGCCCGGCTGAGTTCCGGGTAGCGCTTCCAGAGATAGACGCCCATGACCGCTGTGGCGAGCAGGTTGGCCCCGAGTACCCAAAAGAGGGGGAACATCCGGCTCACTTCGTCGGCCACCGTCTGTAGGACGACGTAGAACGCCACTTCGAAACAGGCGAACAGAATGACGAGCGCGATCAGGATCGCCGGCTCGCGCGCGCAAATCCGGACCAGCATGGTGACCAGGAACCCGAACGCGAGAAAGGCGAGGAAGTGGACGGCGGTGTAGAGGATGACCGCGGCGAAGTCGATGTTGGCCGTGTCCGGTGTCGAAGCACCGAAGACCAGCACCTGCCCCAGCACACTGGGTGTAAGCAGCGGCTTGCCGTGGAAGAGATCACGCAGCAGAAAAAGAACGGCGACTGCCGTGCCGCCGAGAAATCCGGTGTCGGTTGCTTCACCCCAGACCGAATGCCGGTGCACCATCGGTCCCTCCTGACCAGCGAGAGGGCTGGATCCGGCGTCCGGTCGCCGGTCAGGAAAACCGGGCGCATTCATGAGATAGCCGGGTCCGGCGATGGGAGCAAGGGGCCTGTAGGCGGGACGCCCGCTACTCGTTCTTCCGGCCGATCACGAAAGCAGAGACGAACATGACGAGAGCGGAGAACAACAGGAGGGACGCGAAGATCTGAAGCGTGTTCTGGAGGAGGAGAATCATCCCCACGGAGACCAGGATGGTGCCGGCCCCACGCAGGATCTCGTCCAGATTCTTCCAGTTGGTGTGTCGCCCCCAGTTGAGCGCGGGAATGAACCCGGCGATTCCCAGCGCCAGGATGGCCACCCAGATCCAGATCCAATACGTGCCGCCGAAGATCACGCGGGCTCCCTGGTGTGCCGATGGGCGCTACAGTTGGGACAGGGACACTGGGCCAGCAGACGCTCGAAGGTGTAGATCCCGGTGCCGTGACCGTCGCTCCACTGCACCTTGATGCCATAGGCCCCGACCAGGGCGACACTCAGCGGACGGACCTCCTTCTCGATGGCGGCGGGGTCCAGCAGCGGACGCCCGGTCATCTCCTCGATACAGGCGGCACAGGGGCAGGCGAGGCGCAACGGCCGGGCCGGGAAGAATCCGACGTGGCCCGCGGTATCCCACTCGATGATGATCCCGTCATCGCGCCTGGTGATCGCGTGAGGGACTACAGTGGTTTTGGTCATCTCCCTGCCGCGGTTTATACTTGGACTACTTAACTCGCTACTCGGTCCCGTCAGGCTTATGTCATCCAACCGTCCCGATCCGTTCTCAGTCCGCTCCGTCATCCAGCTGGGCTCCGACCGCGCCACCGTCTATCACCTGCCCACCCTGGAGCGCCAGGGCATCGGGCGGCTCGACCGTTTGCCCTTCTCGATCCGGGTCCTGCTCGAAAATGCGTTGCGTTTCGCTGGGCGTGGGATCGTCACCGACGTCCATGTCCGCAACCTGGCCGGCTGGAAATCCGCCGGTGCCGCGCAAGGTGAGATCCCCTTCATGCCGGCCCGCGTGGTGCTGCAGGACTTCACCGGCGTACCCTGCGTAGTCGACCTCGCGGCCATGCGTGATGCCATGGCCGAGATGAAGGGAAATCCCGACAAAATCAATCCGATCGTCCCTTGTGACCTCGTGATCGACCACTCGGTCCAGGTGGATTTTTTCGGATCGCCTGACGCCTACCAACGCAACGTGGAGCTCGAGTTCGAGCGGAACCACGAGCGCTATCAGTTGCTCAAGTTCGCCCAGCGTGCCTTCCACAACTTTCGGGTGGTTCCGCCCGGGACCGGTATCGTCCACCAGGTCAATCTCGAATACCTGGCGCCCGTGGTCCAGCTTAGGGAGCAACATGGGGAGGTCACGGCCTACCCGGATACCCTGGTCGGCACCGACTCCCATACCACCATGATCAACGGACTCGGCGTGCTGGGCTGGGGCGTGGGGGGAATCGAAGCGGAGGCCGTGATGCTGGGCCAGCCTTACTTCATGCTGATCCCCGAAGTCGTCGGTATGAAGCTTTCCGGCGCGTTGCCAGCCGGTACTACCGCCACGGATCTGGTCCTCACGGCCACGGAGATGCTACGCAAGAAAGGCGTGGTGGACAAGTTCGTGGAATTCTATGGACCCGGACTCTCCAGCCTCGGCCTCGCCGATCGCGCGACTATCGCGAACATGGCCCCGGAATACGGAGCCACGATGGGATTCTTCCCGGTGGACGCAGAGACGCTCCGCTACCTCGAACGCACCGGTCGGGACCGCTCCATAGTGGAGCGGGTCGAACGGTACTGCAAGGAGCAGGGCCTCTTCCGCACCGACGCCACTCCCGATCCCGAGTTCACTTCGAGCCTGGACCTCGACCTTTCAAAGGTTGTCCCGAGCCTCGCGGGACCGCGGCGTCCGCAGGATCGGGTGCCGCTCTCCCAGCTCAAGCAGAGTTTCCACGTCTCGCTGCCCGACTTGATGACCGCCTCGGTACCCAAGGCGAGACGTGAGCTGGCCGAGGCCAACTATTCCCGCTGGGTGAACGAGGGAGGTGGCGGGACCCTCACGACGGAGGCAGAGACTCCCCCGATCGCGCGGCCCGTCATCAACGGGGAGGCATGCGAGCTGCGCGATGGCTCCGTGGTGATCGCGGCCATCACCAGCTGCACCAACACCTCGAATCCGTCGGTGATGATGGGTGCCGCCCTTCTCGCCAAGAAGGCGGTGGAGCGCGGTCTCAAGTCGCAACCCTGGGTCAAGACGTCCATGGCTCCCGGCTCGCGCGTGGTCACCGAGTATCTCAAGGCGTCCGGTCTCATGCCGTATCTCGACCAGCTGAATTTCCAAGTTGTCGGCTATGGCTGCACCACCTGCATCGGCAATTCCGGCCCTCTCTCCGAACCCATCGCGGCGGCGATCGAGGAGCATTCCCTGGTTGCTGCCGCGGTTCTCTCGGGGAACCGGAATTTCGAAGCGCGGGTGCATCCCCAGGTGCGGGCCAATTATCTCGCCTCGCCGCTGCTGGTGGTCGCCTTTGCGCTGGCCGGGCGAGTGGACATCGATCTCGAGGACGAGCCGCTGGGAACCGGCAAGGACGGGAAGCCGGTCTTCCTGCGCGATATCTGGCCGACTCCGGCGGAAGTGAACGACGCGATGGCAACGGCCCTCAAGCCGTCCCTCTTCCGGGAGAAGTACGCCTCGGTCTTCGACGGCGACGCGGTATGGCAGAAACTGCCGGTGCCGGAAGGCAGCCGTTACGCCTGGGATCCCAAGTCCACCTACGTGCAGGATCCGCCTTTCTTCCGGAAGCTTCCCGCCGAGCCTTCGCCACTCATGGACGTCGAGGGCGCTCGGGTGCTTGCCGTGCTGGGAGACTCGGTCACCACCGATCACATCTCTCCCGCCGGCGCCATTCCCAAGAATGGACCGGCCGGCCGCTATCTCACGGACCACGGAGTTCCCCATTCCGAGTGGAACACCTTCGGTGCTCGCCGGGGAAACCACGAGGTCATGATGCGCGGCACCTTCGGCAACGTGCGGATCAAGAACGCCCTGGTGCCCGACAAGGAAGGCAACTGGACGCTGCATTTCCCGACCGGCGAGGTGATCTCGATCTACGACGCGGCCATGCGCTACATCGAGGCAGGAACTCCGCTCGTCATCCTCACCGGTAAGGAATACGGCACCGGCTCGAGCCGCGACTGGGCCGCGAAAGGGCCCTCACTCCTGGGCGTCAAGGCGGTCATCGCGGAGAGCTACGAGCGCATTCATCGAAGCAACCTGGTTGGCATGGGCGTGCTGCCGCTGGCCTATGAACCGGGGACTACTCGAGACATCGCTGGGACTCACCGGTCGAGAGCAGATCTCGATCAGCGGCATCGCCCAAGGCCTGACCCCGGGCGGCAAGGTGACCGTCACCGCCACGAGCGAAGACGGCAAGAAGACCACCTTCCCTGCCGTCGTACGGCTCAATTCACAGGTGGAGCTCGATTACTACCGGAACGGCGGGATTCTGCAGAGGGTGCTGAGGATGTTTGCGAAAGGCGAAGCGTGAGCGGTGAGCGGTAAGCGGGAACTGCGTAAGAAGTGAGAAGTGAGAAGTAAGAAGGGGTTCCGATACGACGAAGCCCTCCGTTGGCAACGGAGGGCTTCCTCTATTACGAACTCCCGCTTACCGCTCACCGCTTACGGTTTAGGCAACCAGGTCCTTCAGCCGCTGTCCCTGGTCTCCCTCGCGGAGGCGGGTGAGAGCGCGATCGCGAAGCTGACGGATCCGCTCGCGGGTGACACCCATCATGCGGCCGATCTCCTCGAGCGTCCGGCTGTTGCCATCGTCCAGCCCGAAGTAGAGCCGGAGAACCTTAGCATCGCGCGGAGGCAGTGTCGCCAGAGCCGCCTCGATGTCATGAGTCTGGCTGTTGGCGATGGCCGAGCTGTCCGTGCCTTCCTGGTCCAGCGCGGTGAAGCGCTCGATCCGCTCGCTCGAATCTCCATCCCGGGTGGGGTGGTCGAGTCGGACTGCCTCGGTGTTGAGGGCGCCCAGACTGCGAACCGCTTCCACCGTGAGGCCCGTTGCACGAGCCAGTTCCTCGGTCGTAGGCATCCGCCCCAGCCGGTCCTTCAGCAGGGTCGTAGTACGGCCCAGACGACTCAGGTCGGCCGTGCGGTTAAGCGGCACCCGACCGGACGGCCATGGCGCGCAATCGCGGCCTGGACCGCCTGGCGAATCCACCAAACGGCGTAGGAGATGAACTTGACGCCCCGGTCCGGATCGAACTTCCGGGCGGCGGTCATCAAGCCCAGATTCCCCTCGCCGATCAGATCGACCAGCGGGACGCCACGATTCTGGAACTTCTTCGCGACCGACACCACGAATCGAACGTTGTGGCGGGCCAGCCTCTCCTGCGCCGCGATGTTGCCCCGGAACGCCTTCCGTGCCAGGGCCATCTCTTCGTCCCGATTCAGCAGCGGAACTCGGCTGATTTCATCAAGGTACAGATCGAGACTCTCACGACCCTTCGTCCACCGCCTTGGCGATCTGGGCGGGACGGACCTGACGCCGCTTACGGCGTGGCTGAATCGTCACTTGACTCTCACCTCCTGAGGCCCTCTCTTGCCGCCCCGTCCGGGGAGGTGCCAAAAGAGGACGCCAAATATAAAGACATTTACCCCCAAAAATCAAAAAATCTCTATAAGTCATTGCACAATGCAATTTACATTATTGGGACCGGTACGCTAGGAATTTACCAACCTTGAACAGTTACCGGGACCCTCATATGATCGCCTCTACAGCACTTTCCGTTTTTCTCAAGCGGCTCAGCAATGGACGTTCCCCGATGGGGCATTGCACGTTCAAGATGCCTCAGGTCCGAAAACGTCGCGGTGCGCGACCCCACGAATCCTCCCCGATGAAAACCGACCAGGCCTACGAGCTGCTGCGTGCAATTTGCCTCTCCGGTGGTCGCGATCACGTCGGCCTGGCGGGGCCGGACCAATGGGATGATTTCCGACAGTGCGGTCCGGGCCTCGATTTCGCCCAAGGTCCCCCGGCTGTCGGTTCAGGTTCACAAATGGCACTTGAGCCATGAGCTCATCTGGCAAAGTGGCCTCTTCACGATCCACCTGTTACACCGCGACCAGTTTGATCTGGTGCACCGGCTGGGATTCGTGAGCGGTCGCGACAAGGACAAGCTCGCCGAGGTCCCCCATCGTACGGGAGTCACCGGAGTTCCGGTCCTGGACGATTGCTATGCCGCGTTCGAGTGCCGGGTGATCAACACGATGGACGTGGGGTATGCCACGAGCTTCCTGGGAGACGTGGTCCAAACCACGCGGGGCAAAGGCGACGAGGTCATGACCGCCGGCTTCTTCCGCTCAGCGATGCCGGCGGCCTGGCGAGACGAGTTCCTGGCGAACTACCAGATCGCGCAGGAGGTGATCGAGAGGGAGAGGGAGATTAAAGACGTGGTTTGGAAAAAGCGTGAGCGGTGAGACGGAACTGCGTAAGAAGTGAGAGGTGAGAGGTGAGAAGGGGATAACAGAAGCCCTCCGCTGCAAACGGAGGGCTTCGGCGTATCGGAACTCCTTCTTACCTCTCACGTCTCACTTCTCACGGTTTTTGTTACTGATGCTGCATCATATCCCCCATGTCCACCGGCGTCTCGGTGATCGATGACTTGGCACCGGTGCCGTTGCCAACCAGAAGAATCTCGCCGGCCTTGTCGGTGAAGTTGCCCTTGACCAGCCCGAACGCGACGTCCTTGGAGACCCACACTTCATTGCTGGACTTGGTGTCCTTGTAGTGCACGGCCTTGAAGGTGCCGGCGGGAACGGTGACAGATTCGTCTCCCACCTTGGTCCAGCTGGCGCAGTCGCGGAGCGCCGCCGCAGTGGGGCTGTCGGTCATGTGGCTCCGCATCATGGAGAGCATCTGGTCCGACGCCTTCATGGCGGGCTTCCCCTCTGTCTTCATCACCATGCCCTGAATGTTGCCCGGCTCATAGGGGAACGCGGGGACAAGGACCTGCAAGATGCCGCCTTTGCCATCCGGCCCTCCCTTCTGTCCCTGCATCTCGATCCAGTAGAGATCCTTCCCGTCTTTCTGCTCGGTGCCGATGGCCGCGAGCTTCAGCTTGCCTTCCTTCGACTGCCACTCCGACCAGCCGCCGATCGTCGGGTTCCGGGAGTATTCGGCACAGGAATTCTGGGCCGCCGCCGGGGCCGCGGCGAGCGAAATGGCCAATCCAGCAAGAAGAAGAGCGCGCTGCATGAGCTGATCTCCGGTTACACGGGCCTGGGGTGCAAGAAACGACGGTCCCCAAAAATGTACTCAGTGTATCCCGGTCCCGCCTGACAACTGCTTCACCAGTTCCCCGATCACGTTCTTCGCATCGCCGAACAGCATCCAGGTCCGGTCGGAGAAGTACAGCTCGTTGTCGATCCCGGCGAAGCCGGGGTTCTTGCTGCGTTTGATGGCGAAGACGGTACGCGCCTTGTCCGCGTCGATGATCGGCATCCCATAGATCGGGCTGGTCTTGTCGGTACCGTGCCGCAGGATTGACCACATCATTGGCGCCGACCACCAGCGCCACGTCGCACTGCGGCATGTCGGGGTTGATCTCGTCCATCTCGACCAGGTCGGTGTACGGAATGTCCGCCTCGGCCAGCAGCACGTTCATGTGTCCCGGCATCCGGCCGGCCACCGGATGGATGGCGAACTTGACCGTGATACCCCGCTTCTTGAGCTGATCGTACAGCTCCCGCACCTTGTGCTGGGCCTGGGCCACCGCCATGCCGTAGCCCGGTATGATCACCACCAGACTCGCCTGCTCCAGCACCTGCGCCGCCCCTTCGATGGTTTCCGCCTTGTAGACCTTGGCCTCGCCGCCGATCTGGGCCTGCTGCACCTGACCGAAGGCCCCGAACAGCACGTTGGCGAACGAGCGGTTCATCGCCTTGCACATGATGATCGCGAGGATGAGTCCGCTCGATCCGTCCAGCGCGCCGGCGGTGATCAGCAGCTTGTTGTCCAGCACGAACCCCATCGCGACGGCGGACAGCCCGGCGTAGGCGTTCAGGATCGCGATCACGGTGGGCATGTCGGCGCCGCCGATCGGGATGATCAGCAGGACGCCGAACAGCAGCGCCAGCGCGATGATCGCGGGAAAGAGCCGCGGGGCCCAGTCGGCGGCGGGATGCAGGACCAGGGCGACGCCCAGCGCAGCCGCGATCGCGAGCAGCGCCAGGTTGATGACGTTCTGGAGCGGATAGGTGACCGGCCGCTGCGGTACCCACTTCACTTCCTGCAGCTTCCCGGCCGCCATGAGACTGCCGGTGAAGGTGAGGTAGCCGAGGATGATCTCGACGATGATGGCGACCATCCGGAAAGCGGTGAGGTTTTCGGGCCCTTCGGACAGCCAGAGGTAGTACTTCGCGGTTCCCACGAGACCCGCGGCGAGTCCGCCGAAGGCGTGCGACAGGGCGGTTCGCTGCGGGACGGCCGTGAGCGGGACCCGGGCCAGCGGAATCCCGACCGCGAATCCAGCGATGATCGGGAAGATGATCCAGGCGTGATTCACCACCTCGGGCTGGGCCCAGGTGACCGCGATCGCCACGACCATGGCGGCAACGCCGGCATACACGCCGTTCCGCGCCGTCGCGGGCGTGTTCATCCAATGCAGCGCGAAGATGAACAGGACGGTGGCGAGGATGTAAGCCAGCTGAACGACGGCCTGGCTCATGACTGCTCTCCCGCGGCGGGCTTCCGCTCGGTCTTGAACATCTTGAGCATGCGATCGGTGATCAGGAAGCCGCTCACGATGTTGGTCATCGAGGCGAACAGCGCGATCGCGCCGAGGATCCGGATCTTCAGGGGATACTCGCCGCCAGCCACGATGATCGAACCCACCACGGCGATGGCGGAGATGGCGTTGGTGATGGACATCAGCGGCGTGTGGAGCAGCCGGGACACCCGGCGGATCACGCCCAGGCCGATGAACGAGGACAGGACGAACACGAAGAGCATCGACCAGAAGTCGAGGGCGGGAGGTGCCGCTTCGGGCGTCATACCGGCGCTTTCTCCAGGGCTTCCCTGGTCCGGGCGTTCCGCACCTCACCGTCGTGGGTGATCAGCGCGCCCTGCTGGATGTCGTCGTTGAAGTCGAGCTGAAACGCCTTGTCTTTGGTGAAAGCCTGGATGAAGGCGGTCAGGTTCCGGGAGAAGAGCAGGCTCGCATGATTGGGCATGCTGGCCGGCAGATTGAGTGGGGCCATGATCGTGACACCGTTGACCGAGACGGTCTCTCCCGGCCGGGACAGCTCGCAGTTGCCGCCGCCGTCCGCCGCGAGATCCACGACGATGGAGCCCGGCTTCATCGATTGCACCATGGCGGCCGTCAGCAGCTTCGGAGCGAAGACGCCCCCGATCAGTGCCGTGGTGATGACCACGTCCGACTGGGCGCACTGGTCGGCCAGGAGCTGGCGCTGGCGGTCGCGGTCTTCCTGCGAAAGCTCCTTGGCGTAGCCGCCACCCGCCGCCGCACTCTCCTTGAGCTCGATGCCGACATACTTGGCGCCGACGCTTTCGATCTGCTCTTTCACCTCGGGCCGCACGTCGGTGGCCAGCACGTTGGCGCCGAGTCGCCGCGCGGTGGCGATGGCCTGCAAGCCGGCGACGGCGGCGCCGATCACGAACACCTTGGCCGGGAACACCATCCCCGCCGCCGTCGTGAGCATCGGGAAGTAGCGATTGAGCTGGGATGCGGCGAGCAGGACACCCTTGTAGCCGGCGATGCTGGCCATGGACGACAGCGTGTCCATCGATTGGGCCCTCGTCGTCCGCGGGATCGCGTCGGTGGAGAAGGCGGTCACCTTGCGCGCGGCGAGTGCCCGTACCGCGGCGAGATTGCGCAGCGGCATGAGCGAGCCGAGGTAGATCGAGCCGGGCCGGAGCCAGGCGGCTTCGTCACGTTCGGTGAGGGCCGGTGGAGTCACCTTGAGCAGCAGGTCGGCCGAGCCGAAGAGCGTCGCGGCATCGCCTACGGGAACGGCACCGCTGTCCCGGTAGGCGGCATCGGGAAATCCGGCCGCCACCCCGGCTCCGTTCTCGACCGCTACCTCGTACCCCAGCTGCACCAGCTTCTTGCACGACTCCGGCACCAGGGCAACACGAGCCTCGCCCGGCTGAACTTCTCTGGGCACTCCGATTCGCATTCGTCCTCTGGGATAAAACGGAAGCGGGAAATCTACAGGAGCCCGGGACGCCCCGTGAGGGGCGTCTTGTCGCATGAAGCGCAGCTCACAGTTTCGGCAGCTTGATGCCGCCAAGGCCGCCAGTGTAGCGCTTGAGTTGGGCCTCGAGCAGCTTCTGTGCGTCGTCCAGCTGCTTTCTGTCGAGTCCGAGCTGTTGCGCTGCCTGACCCTTCGCTCCATCCAATTTGGCCTGCAGCGGTGCCACCTTGTCGGCGACGATCTTGTCCACCGCCGCCTTGGCCTTGGCCTCGCCTTTGGCCAGCTCTTCCCCGGCGATGGCGCGAAGCTGGTTCGCGATCGCATTGTCCAGATTCGAACTGACTTTGAGCGTCGGCGCACTGATGGTTCCGCCCAGCTCCGCGTTTACCGTGAGCTGGTTCAACCCCGAAACCACTCGCCAGATGGTGTTCTCCACCAGGCCGAAGCTCGCCTGACTCGCGGAGTCGGCGGCCCATTCTGCGTGATTGGACACGATACTCCATTTACCGGAGATCCGGTCACCGGAGAGAGCGAAGCTGAAATCGGCATTCCCGACTCCCGGGGTCACCGAGAACGGCAAACCGGGAACGCTCAACTTGGGCAAAGGGACGCCCTGCAGCTGCGCCTCCGCCTGATCCTTCGGGATCTGACCGACGTGATCCGAAAGGCCCTTTATCTCGACCACGAGCGGTGTGGCGAGCGCGATCTTCCCGCTCGCGGCGAGAGTCGCAGGCTTGCCGTAGAGGGCTGGTTGGGTGGTAAGACCGGTAAGCGCAGCCTTGAATTGCCCCTTGGAAGTATCCGCACCGAAGGCGAAATCGATGTCGCCCCGCTCGAGCGAGAAACTTGGGATAGTCGTGTTCCCTGGGAAAATCCACCGTGGTGCCCGCCATGCGGAGACGCCTGGGACCCGGCCGATTGAGCGGCCGCAGCCCGGGAGGCAGATACCGCTGGGCAAGTTGGGCGTAGTAGAGCGCCTTCTGGAAGTAATCCAGGCTCGGTTGACCGAAGAGGGCCTGGCTGATCTCCGGAGCGGAGACCAGGGGAAGATTCAGGAGGCCCTTGGCGAACGCGTAGTCCCGCTGCCGCGCGTCGTCCACATCTTTCAGCCCCTGATTGAGCACCGCCAGCGAGCTGTTGACGTTCTTCTCCAGGTCTTCCAGCTGCTTCTCGGTCTGCTCGATCTGATCGATGTTGCGCTTGACGTCAGTCACTGCGCTGGCGACACCGGTAACGCCCAGCTTCCCCGGATCGGTCTTGGCCAGCCGGTTCGCGAGCACGGTTGCCGAATCGACAACCGGCTTCACCTGGATGGATTGGAGGGTCTGGGTCAGCGCCTGCCGGGTGGAATCGGCCGTTGCGGCGAGCGCCTCCGCCGCCTTCACCGTGCCGAGCTGGGTGGGATCCAGGACGAGGTTCTTCACGGTGTCCACTCGCTGCATCGCGATCTTGGGCAGCGCGAAGTTCTGTTTAACCCAATCCTGCGTCTCTTCCCACAGTTTGCGGGACGGGCTGTCTTTGGGGGCGGGACGTGCGGGGTGCTCGCGCGTCGTCCCGAAGCGAAGCCCCGAGAGCGTCAGTCGTTCGATGACGACCTTCTTTTCGACCGCCGGCAGCGCCACCAGGTCCGCCGTGATGGTCCTGGCCTCGATGAGATTCTTCTTCGGGTCACTGGGATTGGCGATCTGCAGCCCTCCCATGTCCATCGCCGCGTCGCTCTCCCGAAGCTGGAATGAGGCGAGATCGAGCTCGGTGCCCAGGGTCGAGGAGCCGATGCTCTCGATCTGGGAGCGGAGGATCCGGTCGGCAAAGATGATCCAGAGCACCGTCACCAGGGCCAGGAACAGCACCACCGGGACGATCGCCTTCCAGCGGAAGATCTTCGTCGCCATCAGCTCTCGGGATCGAACAAGCGGTAGAGGTTGTACAGCTTGGAGGCGGTAACCACCTGATAGAGCTTGGAGCGGCGGACCATGTCACCGATCGTCGCGCGATACTTCGCTATTCCCCATCGGGCCAGGAAGTAGATCGGTATCACCAGGACGAGCCACGAGACGAAGCTCCCCAGGACGACCGAGTTGTTGAAGTTGGTGAAAGGGACGATCGGGGTGTTGAACCAGGTGGTCCACATCGACCGCAGTCCCGGCGAATTCAGGAGGCCGAGCCCCACGCGATGGAAGATGGGGTCCAGCGCGAACCCGAACGGCGTGAAGAACGCGATGCCCAGCATGCCTCCGCCGAAGGAGACATTGAGCAAGGCGATCAGCGAGATGATGACCAGGTTGTGAAGGTTGAGCAGCGGAGTGAGCCCGATGCACGCTCCCAGTGCCATTCCCGCGGCCACCTGACGGGGTGTCCCCTCCGAGTGGAGCGTCTTGAAGATGGACTGAATCAGCTTGAGAATCGCGAGCATTGGGGAAGGTAGGCAGGGATGGCGGAAGGGCGGTAGGGCGGGACGGCGGTAGGTAGTGGGTAGTGGGTAGTGGGTAGTGGGTGGTCGATGGTCGATGGTCGATGGTCTTCGTGTCTACCGCCTTACCGCCCTACCGCCTTCCCGCCCAATCCCGATAAGCACGCCTCATCCCGCGCCACCCTGAACCGGAGCGGGAAATTGCCTGACTCGCTTCCTACCCAGCTCAGTACCGCAGGGCACTGCTTCCGTACCGTTTCCAGATCGCGAATGATCGGGCTTCCGGGAATTCCCACGACGACCACGCTTATCGAGTCCTCCAGGATGTGATGGGCCAGGTAGCGTCCCGGCACTTGGAAGGTGGAGGAGAGCACGGCACTCTCCGCCGGATCGGCCGGCACGGTCTTGCGGCCCGTGTAGAGGTAGATAGCAGCCGGATAGTCGATGAGGAGGTGATCCTGCTCACCGGTATTCGCCAGTACCCAGCGTGAAGCTGAAGCGAGATAGCGGCTGGTGAGTGGCAGCAGATGACTCGGTGAGTAGAACGGGGCGGGCTTGCGATCGGCGAAGGCGCTGAGTGCCTCGCGATGTACGGTCACCTGTCGAAGAAGGACCAGACCGGTCGCGAGACCGAGGACGGGAGCGAACCAGCGATTTCGAACCGCCGGGAGTCGCTCGAAACTGACGCAGGCCGCGAGGCCGAGAAAAGGCAACGCCGAGAGGAGCAGCCGGTCCTGGGCGAAGGGCCACACCAGGATGACCGCCACACCGCCCAGGGCGACCCCCGCGAGCAACGGATAGCGGCGCAATGTGGCAAGGGCTCCTCCCAGCAGCACGAGCAGCAGGAGACCGGCAAGGACTCGTCCCCCGCTCGCATTCCCGATCAAATACGGACCCAGCTGCTCCAGGTACTTCGCCGCATTCGAGACCACGCCCAGCGCGACCGACTTGAGCGATCCCACGATACCGGCTCCGGCAAACCATCCCAGGTAGCCACCCTCGTCCGGTAGATCAGCGACGGGACCGCGACGGACCATGATGACGTGCAGAAGTTTCCAAGCGACCAGAGGGCCCAGTGCAGCCATCGTCACAATCGCGCGCTGCGCCGCACCGCGTTTCCGGAGCCAGACCGCCGCGAGCACGCCGACCACCAGCACGATGGCCTGGGTGCGGAAGAGCGTCGTGACGGAGGCGAGGAGAACTGCTAGGCGACTCGGCGGCTCGGCGGCTTGGCGGCTCGGCCGATACCAGGTCATCAGAACCCCGGCCCAGCCGAGCATGAACCAGGGTTCCGACAACGGAATCGTGAAGTACTGAATCGACGCGTCGAACAAGAGCGGTGCGACCACGAACGCACCGAGGAGAATCCGGGGAACCCCGAATCTTTCGCGCCCAAGCCACCAGAGCTGTCCCGCCACGGACCCGATGACGATCGGATGGAGCAGGCTCACCAGGCGTTGCACTCCGTCTACCGAACCGGTCAACCGCCACAATAGGGCAAGGACAACGGGGAAGCCGGGCGGATACTTCACCTGCACCGGATCGCCCACCAGGTGGAGCGAGTGATACCCGTGACCTTCGGCCAGCGACTTACCGAGGACGGTGTAGACCCCGTCATCGTTCCACGCTCCGACCAGCAACGCGGTGGAGAGGCTGGCGGTGAGATAGATGGCCGCGATCAGCACCCCGGCGAGTACGGCTTCGCGACCGGGTGAGGGGGAGATTGATGGCCTTTCAGGCACGGTGGATAATAGCCTTCCCGCCTCTTGGGGCATGGGATACACTTCCCGCCCTATGCCCTCAACAAGACAGCCGCTCGAGGTTCACAAGTTCGGCGGCGCCTCGCTCGCCGACCCGGCGGCGATAAGGCGCGCCATCGCCATTCTCGCCGAGCGGCCGGGAAGGCGGGTCGTCGTCGTTTCGGCGATGGCCGGGGTAACTGACCTGTTGCTGACGGCTGCCGCCAAGGCCCAGCGTGGCGATGTCGCGAGCGCGCTCGAGACCGCGGCCTCGCTGCGGGAGCGGCACCGGGTGGCGGCGCGCGCCTTGATCCGTGCCGGCGTCGACCGGAACGAGCTGATCGCGTTCATTGACGCACAGAGCGCGGAACTGGAGGGCCTGGCCCGCGGTCTCGCCATCCTCCGGGAACTCACGGCACGAACGGCAGACTTCGTAGTAGCCCGGGGCGAGCGTCTCAGCGCCAGACTCGTCGCCGCAGCTCTAGCCGCAGCCGGCCAGCCGACTCGCTACGTGGATGCCCTCGAAGTAGTCCGCACCGATGGGCATTTCGGGAACGCATCCCCCGATCTCGAGGCGACGGACAAGGCGATGGCCAAGGTGTTCCGCCCGCTCATCGCCAAAGGCATCACCCCCGTGGTGCCCGGCTTCCTCGGCGCCGCTCCCGACGGCGAGGTGGTCACCATGGGACGGGGCGGCTCCGACCTGACAGCCGCGTTAGTGGGCCGAGCCCTGGGTGCGACGCAGGTGAATCTCTGGAAGGACGTTCCCGGTCTGCTGACCGCCGATCCGAAGGTGGTGCCCGACGCACGGGTGATGCCCCAGCTCAATGTGAGAGAGGCCGCTGAGCTGGCGTACTACGGCGCCCGGGTGCTGCATCCGAGAGCGCTCATTCCGATCATCGGACGGAAGCTCCCGATCTGGGTGCGCCCCTTCAACAATCCCGCCTTCCCGGGCACCGAGGTTTCCGAGCGAGAAACCGGACTCGAGGTACCGGTGAAGGCCCTCTCCGGGGCACCAGGCCAGGCGCTGCTCACGGTCGAAGGAAACGGGATGATCGGAGTGCCCGGCGTCGCGGCACGGACCTTCGCCGCGCTGCAACGGGAGCGGATTTCCGTCTCGCTCATCTCTCAGGCATCCTCGGAGCATTCGATCTGCCTTACCGTGCCGCAGGCGAGTGGAGAGCGGGCGAAGCGATGCCTTGAGGCGGCGTTTCGCGAGGAGATCGCTCACCGGGAGATCGATGGCGTCCAGCTGCACCCTGGAGTCGCCACGATTGCCGTCGTCGGTCTCGGCATGCACGGGACTCGCGGTGTCGCCGCCCGGGTCTTCACCGCCCTGTCTGCGGCCGGGATCAACGTGATCGCGATTGCCCAGGGATCGTCCGAGTTGAATATCTCCGTCGTGGTGGAAGACGCCGATGCAGCGGCTGCCCAGCGCGCCATCCACTCGGCGTTCCAACTTTCGAAAGTGGGGGGCGGCTCGGCGGCCCCGCGCGACCGAATCGATGTTTTCATCCTCGGATTCGGGCAGATCGGACGCGCGCTGGGACAGATGGTAGCGGATCTTCCCGAGAGGGGACCCCGAATCCGGGTAGTCGGCGTTTCGGATCGCAGCGGATACGTATTCGATCCCGAAGGGATCAGCACCCGGCGGCTCGACGCAATCGCTCGAGAGAAGCGTAACGGGCACTCTCTGCGCCGCCTCGAAGGGGGGCGGTCTGGCTCGGCGGAGGAAGCGGTCGAAGCGGTGAGCCGACATGCGCTGTCACATCCGGTTTTGGTAGATGTGACCGCCGATGATACCGGGACCGCGCTCAAGGCGGCACTCACCCACGGCATGGAGCTGGTGCTGGCGAATAAACGGCCGCTGGCAGCCTCTACCGACGAGGTAGACAAACTGTTCGCCCTGGCGCGGAATCAGGGCCGGCGGGTGCGTTACGAAGCGACGGTAGGAGCCGGACTGCCGGTGATGGACACGCTCGCCAAGCTGGTGGAGACTGGCGATTCGATCGTCCGCATCGAGGGCTGCGTCTCGGGAACGCTGGGATTCCTTCTCTCCGGAATGGAGCGGGGCCGGCGCTTCTCCGAGATCCTGAGAGAAGCGGTCGTCAAGGGTTACAGCGAACCCGATCCCCGGGATGATCTCTCGGGCGCCGATGTCGCGCGAAAGGCGCTCATCCTGGGGAGATTGATCGGCTTCCGAGGCGAGCCTCGCGCGGTAGGCGTCGAATCGCTGGTGCCACCAGCCGCCCGAAGCCTGGACCTCAAGTCGTTCCTCGCCCGTCTGGAGAACTGGGATGCGGAGTGGCAGCAGCGCATCACGGCCGCCCGTTCCCGCGACCAGGTGCTGCGTTACGTGGCGAGCGTCTCGCCGGAGCGCATTCGAGTTGCGCTGACCCCGGTCCCTCGCGAAGGCCCGTTCGGATCGCTTCAGGGAACCGACAATCAGATCGTATTCACTACCGCGCGCTACACCGACCATCCGCTGGTGATTCGCGGGCCCGGCGCGGGTCCCGTTGTAACCGCGGCCGGGGTTTTGAACGACATACTGGCGCTCGCTCGAAGGTCGAGATGAACGCGAAAACCGTGGTCCGCGCCTTCGCCCCGGGATCGGTGGGGAATATCGGTCCGGGACTCGACATCATGGGGCTCGCCCTCACCGGCCCGGGAGATACCGTCGAGGCCAGAGTCGGTACCGCACCGGGTGTTACGGTCGCAGACGCTGGTCATCCCGATCTGCCAGTCGACCCGACGCTCAATACCGCAGCGCTTGCCGCGGCA
This sequence comes from uncultured Gemmatimonadales bacterium, assembly GCA_963833365.1. Classification (GTDB taxonomy): domain Bacteria; phylum Gemmatimonadota; class Gemmatimonadetes; order Gemmatimonadales; family GWC2-71-9; genus DATBGE01. The sequence goes on along the minus strand of CAWHXS010000001.1, from coordinate 438,726 downwards.
GCCGTGGCCAAGCTCGCCGGGAAGCCCGAAGCATCGATCGAGATCCGCATCAGCAAGGGGCTCCCGCTCTCAGGAGGACAAGGGGGAAGCGCCGCATCGGCCGTGGCCGGAGCGGTCGCGGCGAACGCGCTGCTGGGTGCCGGTCTGTCTCACCTGGGCCTGCTCGAGGCGGCGCTCGCGGCTGAAATCGTCGTCGCAGGTACTCATCTCGACAACATCCTTCCTTCCCTGCTCGGCGGCATTGTCCTCGTACGGGATGAAGCGAGCCGGGACTTCATTCGGCTCCGAGTGCCCGACCAGCTTCGGGTCGTTCTCGCCCATCCGGCGCAGCAACTCAAGACCAAAGAAGCCCGGTCTGTGCTCCCCGCATCGCTGTCGCGTGCCGATGCCCTCTATCAGGCGGCTCAGGTGGCCGCGATGACGGCCGCGTTCGTGAGCGGGGAGCTTGGGCTGCTTCGGCGCGCGGTGGACGATCGCATCGCCGAGCCGGCAAGGGCGGTGTTGCTGCCCGGGTTCAGGGAAGCAAAGGCGGCGGCACTCGGTGCCGGCGCCCTGGGGTGTTCGATCTCGGGGAGTGGTCCGACCAGCTTCGCCTTCGCGGACAGTGACCCGCAGGCGGCGCGAGTCGCCGAAGCCATGGCGGACGCGTACCGGAAGGCTGGCGTCGCCTGCTCCACTCGAGTGGAGCGAATCAGCGTCGAGGGGGCGCGGGTGCTGCACGGAACGGAAGCCGGAAGATGACCACCTGGCAGCAGTGCTCGACATGCGGGACCCGCATGAGCGAGCTGGATCCCCGAGTGCGCTGCGATTGCGGTGGCCTCCTCGAGGTCCACCACGATGCTCCGGCTCTCCGAGGAGCCGAGCTTCGCGCGCTCTTCGACGAGCGCTGGAACCTGCGGGTGGACGTCAATCTCTCGGGCGTCTGGCGTTATCGAGAGCTGGTTCTGCCGGGCGGGGCTCCGCACGCAGTGACCCATCCCGAAGGGAACACTCCCCTGCTCCGCCGTTCCGCTCTCACGAAGTGGGCCGGGCTCGATGAGCTGCTGCTCAAGCACGAAGGGCACAATCCCACCGGGTCGTTCAAAGACCGCGGGATGACCGTCGGGGTGACCCAGGCGCGCCGGATCGGCGCTTCCGCCGTAGCGTGCGCTTCGACCGGGAACACCTCCGCCTCTCTCGCGGCCTACGGCGCCCAGGCGGGGATTCCCGCGCTGGTGTTCGTACCCGCCGGCCAGGTGGCGATGGGCAAACTAGCGCAGTCGCTGGCCTACGGAGCGAAGACGCTCCTGGTCCGCGGTGATTTCGACGCCTGCCTCAGGCTCGCCGAGGAGGCGGGCGCCCGCCTTGGGGTCTATCTCCTGAACTCGATCAATCCATTTCGGGTCGAAGGGCAGAAGACGATCGTCTTCGAGCTGCTGCACCAGCTGGACTGGGATCCGCCCGAGTGGATCGTGCTTCCGGCGGGCAACCTCGGTAACACTGCGGCATTTGGAAAGGCGCTGGTCGAAGCTCGATCGCTTGGACTGATAGACCGGTTGCCGCGGCTCGCCGCGGTGCAGGCCGCGGGCGCGGCTCCCTTTGCTCAGGGATTTGCCGAGGGATTCACGACTCGGCGCCGGGTCAAGGCGGAGACCGTCGCCACCGCGATCAAGATTGGAGATCCGGCCTCATGGGACCGGGGCGTCAAATCAATCCGGGAGACGAACGGTGTCGTCACCGCCGTCGATGATGGGGAAATCCTCGAGGCCAAAGCAGTGATCGACGCTGCAGGTGTCGGCTGCGAGCCGGCCAGCGCCGCGAGCCTGGCGGGAACGCGACAACTGGTCGGGCGCGGGATCATTCGGCCCGATGAGCGTGTGGTCGCGGTTCTCACCGGCCACCTGCTCAAGGATCCGGGGATTCTGCTCGACTATCACCGGCGAGATCCTGCACCGCCTGGTGCGAATAGACCGATAGAAATCGAAGCGGATATTCGAGAGGTGGAGCGGGTGGTGGGGAGTGGGGGGTAGGACGGGAGACGGGAGACGGGAGACGGGAGACGGGAGACGGGAGACGGGAGACGGGAGACGGGAGACGGGAGACGGGAGACGGGAGCACCGCGAGGGGACGCCTACTGCTGCGCAAATAGCCATTAGCTGCGTCCTGCGAGCCGCTAATGGCTAATTGCTAAGAGCTTATGGCTTACGGCCTACGGCTTATGGCGTTCCCACCGAGTCGACCGCCGCGCCCAGCGCAACGTACGCCTGCGGATCCACCTCCTGGAACTCCGCGGCGACGTAACTGATCTTCCCGCCCGGCGCGATCACGTAGAGGGTCCGGTTGTCGAGCTTGTACTTACTATCGAACGCCCCGTAGAGCTTGCCGACCTTGCCATCGGGATCGCTCAGGAAACGGAACGGATAGTTGCGATCCTTGGCCCACGAGGCGAGCTCGGTGATCGGATCCACACTCACCGCCAGCAGCGTCACCTTTTTCCCATCGTTGAACAGCTTCGCGTACTGATCACGGTACGCGTCCATTTGGATGGTTCAGCCGCTGGTCCGTGCCTTGTAGAAGAAGGCGATCACCACGGTCTGGTCTTTCAGGTCACTGAGCCGCACCGAATCGGGCTGAACGCCGTCACGCGTGGCGCTCTGCAGAGTGAATTCGGGGGCAGGATCGCCCACCTTGAGCGGACCGGATTGCTGCGCCGGCGCCACCGGCGTCGCACCGAGTAGCAATCCTCCCACAAGGAGGGAACGGGTCAAACGGGAATTACGCTCGGCCATGGGTGCTCTCCCGCGAATGAAGACGTCCTACTTTGCCACCTCTACCCGCCAGATTTTGCCGTTTGCGTCGGCAGAGATATAAAGCGACCCGTCGGGTCCCACCGCAATACCCGAGGCGCGAAGGTCGGTCGGACCCTTGCCGCTGGTCGCGAACGTCGTGTATTGCCCCGTGGGACGACCCGAGGCGAACGGTACGAAGACCACACGATATCCCTGCTGCGGTAGCGGGGCGCGGTTCCACGATCCGTGAAACGCGACGAACGCCCCTTCCCGGTAAGACGCCGGGAATTGATTCCCGTAGTAGAACGCGATCGCCATCGGCGCCCAGTGGCCGGGGAAGCCGATCAGCGGATCTTTCTTGGTCGAACAGCGACCGACCGCCTTCCCGTCTCCGCCGTACTCGGGGGCCAGGACTTTCTTCTTCTGCTGCCAGTCGTAGTAGCAGTAGGGCCAGCCGAAGTCGTCACCCGCCTTCACCTGCATAAACTCCTCGGCCGGTAACTCGGCGTTCTGGGCGTCGGTGAAGCCCCAGTTGGCACCCAGCTGGTCTCGCCCGTGGGGAGCAGCGTACAAGTTGCCGCTTCGATCAACCGCCGTCGCCATCGCATTGCGGAGGCCGGTCGCATAGCGGACGCCGTCCTTGGCGGTCTGCCCAGTGCGTGACGCGCTGAACCGCCACAACCCGGCGCGGGCCTCCAGCTCGGTGCAGGGATCGTGTCCAGGCGACTGGGCGGTCCGGTCCCGCTCCTGGCAGCTGTTGGTGGCAGAGCCGATGTTGACGATCAGGGTATCCCCTCCCAGCAGCACCAGGGTCTTGGCCCGGTGTCCCCCGCGTGGGCAATCCGTCCACGATGGTTTCCGGTTGACCTGGTGGAACCAGTTCACCCGCGGGCAACCGCCACCGGACCACTTTGGTTGCGGTCGCGAAGTACAGATTGTCTCCCCTCAGCGCGATGCCGGTTCCACCCCCGGGGCCGAAGGACTTCTTCACGTCGGCGACGCCATCGCCGTTGGTATCCCTCAATGCCAGCACACCTTCGCCCCCCTCGACAGCAGCGAAAATGTCTCCGTTCGGAGCGACGGTGATGTGGCGGACCTCACCCAGGTCCGACCCAACCAGCACCGCGCAGAAGCCGTCGGGAAGGTCGAGACCGCTGGTGCGGGTGCAGGCATCAGAGGGGCGCAGAGGGGAAACTGCAGGGACCGGCAGGCCTGCGAGGAGGCCAAGAGAAAGCAAAGGAACGAGACGCACGGGACACTCTCGAGATCGGTTTCAGAGGGAAAATAGCCCTATTCATCCGGGATTCCAGAGGGAAAATCACGATTTTCCCTCTTGCAACTGGCAAGCGATGCCTTACTTTGGGTGCGGACGGCTCCCGCGCTGTAGAGCGTGACCGCCTCATTTTCCCCCTCACGGAGGCTCTCGATGGCGAAGAAAGCAGCGAAGAAAAAGTCGAAGCGGAAGCCGAACGCGGCATTCATGCGGCCGGTAACGCCCGACGCGAAGCTCGCCGAAGTCGTCGGCTCCAAGGGCTTGCCGCGGACCGAACTCACCAAGAAGCTCTGGGCGTACATCAAGAAGAACGGCCTGCAGGACAAGAAGAACCGGCGGATGATCAACGCTGATGGCGCACTGATGGCCGTCTTTGGCGGCAAGAAGCAGGTCTCGATGTTCGAGATGACCAAACTGGTCAGCCGTCACGTGAAGTAGTCCGCAGGAGAGAAAAGCGGCCCAACGGGGTCGCCGAGGCAGCAGCAATGCGGTAACAAGAGGGGCGCGCCCGTCGGCGCGCCCCGTGCCGTTTCTACCTGGCCCGGCTATCTTAATCCGCCCTATGGCCGGCGAATACATCTTCACCATGCGCGACCTGCGAAAGGTCGTGCCTCCCTCCCGCGAGATCCTCAAAGGCATCTACCTCGCCTTCTATCCCGGCGCCAAGATCGGCGTCCTGGGTGCCAACGGTGCAGGCAAGAGCACGCTGCTGCGGATCATGGCGGGAGTAGATACGGACTTCATCGGCGAGGCGAAGCCGCTGGCAGGCACTCGCATCGGATACCTCCCGCAGGAGCCGCAACTCGACCCGGCCAAAGACGTGCGAGGCAACGTCGAAGAAGGCGTGCGGGAGCTGCGCCAGCTGCTCGACGATTTCAACACCATCTCGGCCCGCTTCGCCGAACCGATGAGCGACGACGAGATGAACCGGCTGCTGGAAAAACAGGGCCGGCTCCAGGACCAGATCGATCACCTCGGCGTCTGGGACCTGGACCACAAGCTCGACCTCGCGATGGACGCGCTCCGCCTGCCCCCGGGCGATGCCTCGGTTGACACGCTGTCGGGTGGAGAGCGCCGCCGAGTCGCGCTGTGCCGCCTGCTGCTCGAGCAACCGGAGATGCTGCTCCTCGATGAACCGACCAACCACCTCGACGCCGAAAGCGTCGCGTGGCTGGAGAAGTATCTCGAAGGGTTTCCGGGAACCGTTGTGGCCATCACCCACGACCGGTACTTCCTGGACAACGTCGCCAAGTGGATTCTGGAGCTGGATCGCGGCGCCGGGATTCCCTGGGAGGGCAACTACTCGAGCTGGCTGGACCAGAAGCGCAAACGCCTCGCCACCGAGGAGAAACAGGCCTCGGCGCGGCAGAAGACCCTCGAGCGGGAGCTGGAATGGGTGCGGATGGCTCCCAAAGCCCGGCACGCCAAGGGCAAGGCACGTCTGCAGCGCTACGAGGAGTTGCGCGAGGAAGCCGATCGCCAGACCGAAGGCTCGGTCGAGATCCTCATCCCGGTGCCGGAGCGGCTGGGAGACGAGGTGGTGGTCGCGGAGAAGCTATCCAAGGGCTATGGCGACCGTCTGCTCTTCGAGAACCTCAACTTCGCGCTGCCCCGCGGCGGGATCGTCGGGGTGATCGGGCCCAACGGCGCAGGCAAGACGACGCTGTTTCGCATGATCGCGGGTCAGGAAAAGCCCGACAGTGGGAATCTGACGGTCGGCAAGACAGTCAAGCTGGCCTACGTGGATCAGAGTCGAGACTCGCTCGACGGTACCAAGTCGGCGTACGAAGAGATTTCCGGGGGAGAAGACGAGTTGCTCTTCGGTTCCCGCAAGGTGAACGCGAGAGCCTACTGCGCGGGCTTCAACTTCCGGGGATCCGACCAGCAGAAGAAGGTCAAGGATCTCTCCGGCGGCGAGCGGAACCGGGTCCATCTCGCCAAGCTGCTCAAGAGTGGGGGCAACCTGCTCCTGCTCGACGAACCTACCAACGATCTGGACGTTGACACCCTGCGGGCGCTGGAAGACGCATTGGTCGCCTTCGCAGGATGCGCGGTCGTCATCAGCCACGATCGCTGGTTCCTCGACCGCATCGCAACCCATATTCTCGCCTTCGAAGGGGAGAGCGAGGTCGTACTGGTACGAGGGGAACTACCAGGACTACGCCGCGGATTTCAAGAAGCGCAAAGGAGTCGATGCCAATCAGCCGCACCGGATCCGGTACAAGAAGCTCCACCACTAGCGCTCCTCACACTCCGCTCCGATGACCCACGCCTCGCGCATTCCCTACCTGCCGGCCCGCATCGAGCATCTGGCCGATCTGGCGGAGAATCTCTGGTGGAGCTGGCAGCTGGATGCCCGCGGCCTCTTCCGGACCATCGACGAGCCGCTCTGGCATCTGGTGAAGCACAATCCGATCGCACTGCTGCGGCGGGTGGATCCCTCCCGCCTCGCCGGCTGCGCGAGCGACCCGACCTTCCTCGCCCGTTACGACCGGGTGCTGGAACGGTACCGCCTCGCGCTCGAGAGCAACGACACCTGGTTCCACAACAACTATCCCTCGGTCGAACGGCCGATCGCCTACTTCTGCGCCGAGTTCGGTCTCCACAACTCGGTCCCCATCTACTCGGGCGGCCTCGGCATTCTGGCCGGCGACCATTGCAAGGCAGCGTCGGATCTCGGCGTGCCCCTCGTCGGCGTTGGACTCTTCTACACGAAGGGCTACTTCGACCAGCAACTGAGGTTGGATGGCTGGCAGGAGGACAGCGATGTCCTCTTCGATGTGAGCCTGACGCCGCTCGAGCGGGTCGCCGGACCGGGAGGTGTCCCCTATCTCACCGTGGTGGAGACCTTCGGGCGGCCGGTGCACATCGGCGTCTGGCGGATGAAGGTCGGACGAGTACCGGTTTACCTCCTGGACACAAACCTGGAACAGAACGACCCTGCCGACCGTGACCTTTCCGGAAAGCTTTACGCCGGCGGGCCGGACATGCGGCTCCGCCAGGAATGGATCCTTGGCGTTGGAGGCGTGCGGGTGCTGCGGGCAGTGGGACTCGATCCGGCCGCCTGGCACGCCAACGAGGGCCACGCCGCGTTCATGTTCGTCGAGCGGCTGCGCGAGCTGACCACCGGAGGAATGCCGCTCAAGGAAGCGGTGCGAGAGGTGCGGGCCCGGAGCATCTTCACGACCCACACTCCCGTCCCGGCGGGTCACGACCGCTTCAGCCGGGAGGAGGTGCAGGCCTGCGCGGGCCCGATCTGGACCGAGCTGGGCATCGGTCCCGAAGAATTCATGGCGATCGGCGCGCTGCCCGAGGATGACCTCTTCCACATGACGGCCACCGCCCTTCGCCTCTCCCGGCGGGTCAACGGCGTGGCGAAGCGGCATGGAGAGGTTTCCCGCGAGCTGTGGCAGCCGCTCTGGCCCGGCAAAGCAGTTGAGGACGTTCCCATCGGGCATGTGACCAACGGCGTTCACGTCGCCACCTGGATGGCGAGCCGGATGCAGCGATTGCTCGACAAACAGCTCGGCGATGGCTGGCTCGATCGGGTGGATCAGCCCGGTTTCTGGGACCGGGTCCTCGAGTTGGATGATCAGGAACTATGGAGCCAGCATCTCGACATGAAGCGAGGACTGCTGACTTATATCCGTGAGGAAGCGCGCCGGCGCTGGGCCGACCGATGGAAAGAGGCGGCCCATGTCGTGGGAGCGGGCACCCTGATCAATCCGGACCCGCTCATCATCGGGTTCGCGCGGCGCTTCGCGACCTACAAGCGGGCCTACCTGCTATTCGAGGACTTCGACCGGCTGCACGAGATGCTGGTGAATCCCTGGCGGCCGGTCCAGCTGATTTTCGCGGGGAAGGCGCATCCCGAGGACGCACCGGGCAAAGAAGTCCTGCAGCGGGTCTACACCATGACCCGCGACCCGCGCCTCGAGGGGCGTGTAGCATTCATCGAGGACTATGAGATGCACCTCGCCCATCGCCTGGTGCAGGGTGTCGATCTCTGGCTCAATGTGCCGCGGGCGCCGCTCGAGGCATGCGGCACCAGCGGCATGAAGGCCGCGCTGAACTCAGTCCCTCAGCTCAGCACACTCGACGGATGGTGGTACGAGGGCTATATGGGAGTGAACGGCTGGGCCCTGCCGCCATCCGAATCTGGGGATCAAGATGCAGTTGATGCCGGACACCTTTACACCCTGTTGGAGGAGCAGGTCATCCCGCTCTACTACAAGCGGGATGCACGTGGCCTGCCGGTCGAATGGCTCCAGAAGATGAAACAGGCCCTCCGTATCGCCGGCGAGAAGTTCGACGCCCGTCGGATGGTGCAGGAATACGTGAACCAGTACTACGTACCCGCGGCGTCGGGAGACCTCTCCGACCCCAACCCCCCGGTGTAACCCGGATGGACCGGCCTTCCCAGCCAATCTCGACCCTGCTGGCCCCCGACGGCTCGCCGGTAGGCGTCGTGCATGTCGCCGCCGAATACGGCTGGCTGGCCCGGACCGGTGGGCTCGCGGAAGCGGTAGCAGGCCTGGCCACGAACCAGGCGCGCTCGGGCATTCCAGTCGCCGCGGTGATTCCCCTCCACCGATCGGTGCGAAGCGCGGCGAACGGACTCGAGCGGATGGGAGGACCCTTCACCGTCCAGGTCGGACCTCGTACCGAAGAAGGGCGGCTCTACCGCATCCCCGCGGGGCCCGGCGAGCCGCGGGTCTACTGCATCGAGCACCCCTATTTCGACCGGAACGGCCTCTACGGAGAGTCCGGTGGTGACTACGCGGACAATCTCCAGCGGTACGCATTCTTCTGCCGCGCGGCTCTGGAGATCCTCCACCGGATCACCCGGACACCCTGCGTCCTGCATTGCCACGACTGGCACGCGTCGCTCGCCCCGGTGTATCTGCGGACCTATTACCCGGACCAGGCGTTCGCCCAGAATGTGCGGACGGTCATGACGGTCCACAACGCGGGATTCCAGGGACATTTCCCGCCTTCGGCCATGCCGGAGATCGGGCTGCCATGGGAGCTGTTCAACTACAAGGTCATGGAGTGGCATGACAAGGTAAATCTGCTCAAGGGCGGGCTCGCCTTCACTGACGCGGTGACCACGGTGAGCCCGACTCACGCGCACGAGCTGCGCACCGCGGTTGGCGGGTTCGGCCTCCACGACGTGTTTCTCTCTCTGGGAGACCGCTTCACCGGCATCGTCAACGGGATCGACATGGACGAGTGGAATCCTGCGACCGACCAGCACATCACCTCGCACTATTCGGTGCACGATCTCACGGGCAAGGCGCGCTGCAAGGCGGCGCTGCAGCGGAGCGTGGGTCTGCCGCAGAGGCGGCGGATTCCGGTCTTCGCCATGACCGCGCGGCTCACCCACCAGAAGGGCCTCGAGCTCATCGTGGGGGACTACACCCTCTTCATGCTGGAGGCGCAGTTCATCTTCCTCGGCACCGGAGAGCCGAAATACGAGGCGATGCTCAAGATGTACGAGGCGCGCTGGCCCGGGCGGATCGCCGTGCACCTCGGCTTCTCGGAGCGGCTGGAGCATCGGCTGATGGCCGGCGCCGACGTCTACCTCATGCCCTCGCTGTACGAGCCGTGCGGCCTGGCCCAGCTCCGGGCGGAGCGCTATGGCGCGGTGCCGATCGGCCGCCGCGTCGGCGGCCTTGCCGATACCATCGAGGACGGCACCACCGGGTTCCTGTTCGACGAGTACAGCTCCGAGGATCTGCTGCGGGTGGCACGCCACGTCATGGACCGCTACTACGACCCGCCGGCCTGGGAGTGGATGATGAAACAGGCCATGTCCCGCGATTTCGGCTGGCCCCGCTCCGCCGAGAAGTATCTGCAGGTCTACCGCCGCGCCCTCGAGGCCGTTGCGCCACGTCTGATGCCACGCCCCGCTGTCGATTTCGTCCTCGGACTCCACAGCCATCTCCCCTACGTCCTGAATCACGGGAGATGGCCGCACGGGAGCGACTGGATCTGCGAAGCGGCGATCGACACCTACCTGCCGCTGCTCGAGGCGCTCGAGAAGCTGCGCCACGAGGGAGTGCCGGCGCCGGTCACGCTCGGCATCACTCCCATCCTGGCCAACCAGCTGGCGAGCCCGGTCTTCGTGGAAGAACTCGAGGCCTACTTCGCTCAACGCCTCGCGAGCTGCGACGAGGCGGCAGCTTCGCTCACTTCGACCGGCGACCAGCACCTGATTCCTCTCGCCGACTTCTGGAGTGAGCGACTCACCCGGCTTCGCGCGCGGTTCCGTTCACATGGTGGTGATCTGATCAGCGCGCTGCGCGCGCTCGAGCGGGAGGGCAGGCTCGAGATCATGAGTTGCGCCGCCACCCACGGCTTCCTCCCCCTGCTGTCTCGCGACGAGAGCATTCGGCTCCAGCTCGGGCTGGGTCGGGCCGAACACCGAAGGCTCTTCGGGAAGGAGCCCGTCCGGATTGTGGCTGCCGGAGTGCGCCTACCGCGGTCGAGGCCCCTGGGCGCCGTTGCCGGGCGCGCCCGCCACCGGGCCTCGACGCGGCATCGAGGAACACGTGGCCGATGCGGGGTTCAAGTATTTCTTCACCGACGCGCACATGGCCGGCGCGGGGCAGGTTTTCAAACTCTATGGTGCGGAAGAGCTCGAGGAGACCGGCACTGCGGAAGGTAAAGGCAAGCAGTCGCCCTATCGTGCGTATCGAGTGACCTCGAACCGGAGCGTGCGTGAGGTCGCGACACTGATTCGCGATCCGCTGACTTCCCGCCAGGTCTGGAGCCGGCAGGAGGGTTATCCGGGCGACCAGTGGTACCTCGAGTTCCACAAGATCCGCTGGCCCGGCGGACTCAAGTACTGGCGGGTGAGCGCGGCCGGCTCGGACCTCGGCGCCAAGCTGCCATACGATCCCGCTCAGGCATTGGCCCACGCAGACGGCCACGCGGGACACTTCGTCAGCCTGCTCGAGCGGGCCGCCACCGAGAAGGAAGTCCAGTCCGGCGGGTTGATTGCGGTCCCCTTCGATACCGAGCTGTTCGGCCACTGGTGGTTCGAGGGAGTGGACTTCCTCGCGGCAGTCTACCACCGGCTGGGTGGAACCAAGACGATCCGCCCCTACACCGCTTCCGCGGCGCTGGCCGCGCGACCTCCGCGTCGCGGGATCCATCTCTCGACCGGCTCGTGGGGCGCTAACGGCGACTTCTCGATGTGGCTCAACAGCGGCACCGAATGGACCTGGCGCAAGTTGTGGGAGCTGGAAGAGAGCTTCTGGGACGTAGCGCCCGCGGCACTCGAGCGCGGGGACCAGGAGCTGGTTCTGGCGCAGGCCGCGCGGGAGCTGCTGCTTGCCCAGTCATCGGACTGGCAATTCATCATCACGACCGGCCAGGTGACCGACTACGCCGTCAAACGATTCACCGAGCATTGCGCCGACGCCGAGTCCTTGATCGCAGCATTGCAGCCTGATGCAGGAGACCAGGCTGCTGCCAAGTCGCGCGCGGAGAAACTCTGGCAGCGGGACCATGTGTTCCCCGTGATCCTGCCCGCGGTGCGGGCCGCTATGGAAGGCAGCCGGGCGGTAGTCGTGTGAGGGTCGTCATCCACGGCCACTTCTACCAACCGCCGCGCGAAGATCCCTGGATCGAGCAAGTCGAGACCGAGCCGTCAGCCGCTCCCTTCCACGACTGGAATGAGCGAATAGAGCAGGAGTGCTACCGCGCCGTGGCCGCCGCGCGAATTACGGGACACGAAGGTCGCATCCTCCGCATCGTCAACACCCTCGAACAAATCAGCTTCAATTTCGGTCCTACCCTTCTGGAGTGGATGGAACGGTACGCCCCGGCCACCTATGCCGCGGTGCTGGAGGCGGATCGCAGCAGCGCGGCCGGACTGGGACGCGGGAACGCGATCGCAATGCCGTATCACCATGCGATTCTCCCGCTGAGTAGCAGGAGGGAGAAGGTGACCGAGGTGCGATGGGGCATCGCCGATTTCCGCCGCCGGTTCGGCCGGGAACCGGAGGGGATGTGGTTGCCGGAAACCGCGGTAGACGAGGAGACGCTCGAGGTCCTGGCCGGTGAGGGTATCCGCTTCACGATCCTTGCCCCGCACCAGGTGACCGGCGCGCCTGCTTCTGGCGCGCCGGGTCTCTATCGCTGTCCCGGTGGGGCGACTATCGCGCTGTTCGTGTACGACGGTCCGATGTCGCACGACGTCGCCTTCGGACCGCTGGTGCGGGACGCAGACCAGTGGATCCGGCGCACCCTTGAAGCCGAGGCCGGGCCCCCAAAGCGCGAACTCGTTTCGGTTGCCACCGACGGGGAGACCTACGGCCATCACCACGTCTTTGGTGAGATGGCGCTCGCGCTGGTCCTCGACCGGCTGCAGGAGAGTCCGGGCATCAGCGTGGGGAATTTTGCCCAACACCTCGCGGAGTCTCCGGCGACCGAAGAGGTGAAGCTGGTGAGCCCCAGCTCTTGGAGCTGCCCTCACGGTGTGGAGCGCTGGCGGTCGGACTGCGGATGTCGTATGGCAGCCGAGCTGCCACCACAACAGGCCTGGCGGGCGCCGCTCCGAGAGGGCCTAGCCTGGCTCACGAGCGAACTGCACACAATCCACGATCGGGAAGCGCCGCTTCACCTGAGGGATCCCGTCGTCGCACGAGAAGGCTACGGCGCAGTGGTCGGCGCCAGTCCCGAGGTGATTCGGGCCTATGCGCTCTCCCACGCCCTCAAGCCCGAAGAGCCGGGATCAGTCGTGCGAGCGGCAGAGCTGCTGGAGCTGGAGCGAGGGGCCCTGCGTTCGTTAACCTCCTGCGCCTGGTTCTTCGATGATATCGGCGGGATCGAGACCCTTCAGGTCCTGCGGTACGCAGCCTGGGCGGCCGCCCTGGCGGGAGAGGAACAGGCACGGCTGGAGAAGGGCTTGATCGAACGCCTTGCTCCTGCGAGGAGCCGGGATCCAGCTTTGGGCACGGGGGCCGACATCTTCCGGCAGAAGGCGCAACCGAGGCTCCCGCCTGAGGCACGAATCGCTGGAGGACTCGGTGCAGTCCAGGCCATGGTGCCTGATCCGGCGGACGACCCGGCATACACCCTTGAAGCCCATCGTGACTCGCGGGTGCTCCGTCGCAAACGAACCGGACGAGGCGTGCCCTGCCGAGTGACCATCGAGAAGGATGGGCTCAACCTGGCGGTTTCGGTGACGATGGAGGGTTGGGGTCCGCTCCGTCTGCAACTGGAGGAATTGCCCGAACGCACCCGTCTCACTGTCTCGGACACGATACGCCGAGGCGCGCTTGCGCGACTACTGCCGAGCAGCGACCTGGCCGCGATCTCCACCGGGGATGAGGCCATGTCGGTGGTGCGGCGCGTCCTGCTTGACGCTACTCGTGCCCTTGCCAACGACCGATCCGCGGCCGCCTGCAACAGGGTAGCCGACCTGGCCGCGCTGCTCTGGCACCTGGGACAGGCCGTGCCCTTCGAGGTACAGACTGTGTTTTATCGGATCTGGTCTTCAGGAGAGAGGCGAGAGCCCGCGATGCTGGATCTCGCCGTGAAACTGGGGTTTGAGGTCACCCACCTGCGGCAGCGATGAAGGCGCGGAAGAGGTGGCGGGTGTGAGGGTCGGCCATTTCGAAGACCTCCGGATGCCACTGCACGCCGATCAGGAAGTGGTCCAACGCCCCCTCGAGTGCTTCAATGAGTCCGTCCGGCGCGGTAGCACTTACCATTAGTCCGGTCCCAACCTGCTTCACCCCCTGATGATGCATGCTGTTCACCATCAGGTTGGGTTGTTCCAGGGCACCGCGGAGCCGAGACCCCGAGGCGAGAGCCACCTCATGGGCCGGATGGTCCCGCTCGAAGCCCTGAGTAGGGAAATAATCGTGCTTGATAGCCCCCGGCAGTTCCGACCGGACGTCCTGGTAGAGTGAACCTCCCAGCGCCACGTTGATTACTTGGATTCCACGGCAGAGTCCGAGGATAGGCTTCCGGTCTTCAATGGCCCACCGGGTCAGTTGCAACTCCACACGATCCCGGGCGGGGTCAACGCGGCCGCACTCCGGCTTCGGTGCCTCGCCATAAGTCCTCGGGTCCATGTCCACGCCTCCGGGAAGCAGGATCCCGTCCAGCCGGTCATAGATCTCGCGCAACGTGTCCGGATCGTCGTCCAGAAGTGGAATCATCCATGGTACCCCCCCGACGATAGTCACCGCCAGGAAATACCGCTGGTTCATGACCCAGGACTGCGGCAACGCCTCGGGAATTCCGTCCATGGCGTGCAGCGTCTGCGTGGGGATGCCGATGACCGGTCGGGGAGACTTCATGCAGGGTCGAGTAAGAGGATTAAGGACTGAGGACTGAGTGGAGGAAATTTAATCAAATTTTGGGCCATTTGGGCGAATTTCCCCTCGCCACGGTCCCCAGTCCACCGTCCTCATCACTCAGCCGTTCGTCGCCGCGGCTCCAGCCGGCACGACGCCCTCCGCCGTCTCCCGCACCAGCTGGTCCACCACAGCCTTCAGGTCGCCGGTCTTCTGGAACGTCGCAATCTGGCGGTCGGCGCTGGTACCTTCGCCCAGGATCCGGAAGGCGTACTCCACCTCCTTCCGGCTCCCCAGGTCGTCCAGCACATCATCGACGAACCATTCGAGGAGCTCCTTGATCAGCTCACGGGCCGGCAATTCCTGACGTTTTCCGAAGTCGATCAGCTTTCCGTCCAGGCCGTACCGGATCGCTCGCCACTTGTTCTCGTCGATCAGGGCCTGCGGATAGAGCCGGAAGGTGAGATTGTCCCGCCGCAGTTTCCACAGCTTCGCGATGATAGCCTGGAAGATGGCGCCGATGCACACCGCCTCGTCCACCCTGGTGCACACATCGCATACCCGGAATTCCAGGGTCGGATAGCTCCAGCTGGGACGGACGTCCCACCAGAGCTTCGAGGCGTTGGGAATGCAATTGGTGCTGACCATCGTGTTCACCAGGCTCTCGAACTCGGCCCAGGATGCGAGCGTCCGCGGGATGCCGGTGCGGGGGAAGTCCCTGAACACGATGCTGCGGTACGATTTGAGGCCAGTCATCCGCCCCATCCAGAAGGGCGAGCTGGTGGAGAGCGCGAGGACGTGGGGCAGGAAATAGCGCGACACGTTCATCGCATCGATCAGGAATTCCTTGTCTTCGATCCCGATGTGCACGTGGGTGCCGAAGATCAGCAGGCGCTGCGCCAGGTCCTGCAGGTCCTCCTTCACTCCGATGTAGCGGTCGAGCGGAGTAATCTTCTGCAGCATCCAGGAGGAAAATGGATGACTGCCGGCTGCGGCGACCACCAGTCCCTGCTTGGACGCGAGGCCCATCACCAGTCTGCGGAGCCGGACCAGCTCTTCGCGCACCTCCGCGGGCGTGCGACAGACCTTGGTCCCGACCTCGACCATCGACTGGTGCAGCTCCGGTTTGACCTCCCCCAGCACCATCGAGTCTTCGTTCAGGATCTCGGTGATGTACGACCGAAGCTCCCGGGTCTCGGGATCGATGATCTGGTATTCCTCTTCGATGCCGATAGTGAGGGTGGGATCTTTCATTGGGAGTCGAGAGTCCGGAGTCGGGAGTCGGGAGTCGGGAGTCGAGTCGAGAGTCGGGCGTCAAGAGTCAGCAGTCGAGAGATCGTGGTCGATTCGACTCTAGACTCTCGACTCTGGACTCTGGACTAGCGCTTTTCAACGATAAAAGTCGGCACCGTCGATCCGCCGCCCGCCGTCACGTTGAGCAGGGCCGCCGTAGAGAGACGGGTCAGCAGACCTTCCATGTATTCGCCGTGTACCACAAACGGTGCCGTATCCAGCATCCGGTCGAGAACTTGAACCGAGCCGTCTACCAGGCTGGGATAGGGCTCGCTCGGAATCGGGACCCGCTGCTGTACGATGTACGGCTCGCTCAAGGCCCGCGCTATCCCCTTACGCCATTCCTCGGCGTTCACCGTCCAGCCCAAAACGATGCCCGCGCCACCGTAATCGTCGTTCGGCTTGAGCACGAGCCGGGCCTGATTGGCCTCGATGAACGGCAGCAGGTCGACTTTTGAGCCGTTATGGACCGTGGCTCGCTCCTCGACCACGCGAGTCCACGGTACCTGGGCCGAGATCGCCGCCTGGTCCGCCGCATCGAAGAGTCCGGCGTTCCGCTCGTCGCTCAGTACCGCGAGGCTCGCCTTCTTGTGCAGGAGCTTGCAGCGGAAGGGATTCACCATGCAAACCGCCCGTTCCCGCACCGCGCGAATCAACGGGTGCTGGAGGCCAGACCGCTCCACCAGCTCATGAATCAGCACACGCTTGTAGACCACATCGATGGGGCCCGCGGGACCGGTCAACTGGCTCCTGCGATACTCCAGCGCCTGCGGCGTCGTGATCTCGCAGCTCATCCCCAGCCCACGGAAATACTCCTGGAAGAGCACGAACTCCGTGCGGGTCGGGACGTCATCCCAGTCCACAATGGCGACGCGCGGGAGTGCATGGCGTCCCGAGAACTGGTGCCAGGCCTCGAGCAGTGCGTGCCCCACGTGGTGCCGGGCGGGCAATGGTCTGACGACATAGTGCCGGGCGAATGCCCGCATCACCGGCAAGTCGGCGAACGCATCCGTAAGCGCGTCGTTGTAAGCCGCCCCCGCCGGAGTCTCGGCGTTGTACTCGGTGAGGGCAAAGGTACCGGCGTCTTCCATCAGGAATCCATCGAGCCGGGAGGAAGGGCTCGCGGCCCGGAAGCCCGGCTCATCCCGCATCAGCTCTTCCTCCCAGTCGGCCAGCCGGAACTGTGCTCGCAGTGCGGTGTCTCGCACCGCCGCCTCACCGGCCTTGCGGAAGGCTCGGGTCAATCGCGGCAACCCGGCGTTCGAGCAGGGCCAGCTGCTCCGGCGACATGAGCCTGGGACGCAGCACCGTAGCCAGGGCCCGCTCGCCAAAGATCAGGCCCCGCGCCCGCAGCTGATCCTCCAGCATCACGTGGGAGGCTTCAGCGATGTCGGGCGTCAGCAGGCTGTGATAGAAGTCGATGGCGGGGTTCATGTTTCGCCTAGAGAGGAAGTTCCGAGTTCCCAGTTCCGAGTTCGGAGCGAGTTGCCGGTTCGAACAGCGCGACAACTCGGAACTCGGAACTCGGAACTCATGGCCCCTTCCGTCCCTTCGTAAACATCTTATCCCATTTCAAATCCTTCACCTGCCGCTTCGGCTTCTTGGCCAGCGCGATCGCCAGGTCGGCCATGTGCTGAACCACCCAGTCGAAATAGGTCGGCGTGAGCGAGTTGATATCCATGTCCGGCGCCGGATTCATGAAGTCGATTGCGTACGGGACCCCGTCGCGAATGGCGAATTCGATCGAATTCATGTCGTAGCCCAGGGCGTGACAGATCGTGCGGGCGTCGTGGATCACCCGGGTCCGCAGCTGCGGCGTCAGGAAGTCGTCCCCCGGGATGTAGCGGCGCTCCCGCGGATCGTACTTGATCGGGAGGATATCTTCCTGGCCGATGCATAGGCAGCGCACGAACTCTTCCCAGTTGATGAATTCCTGGACGATCATCGTGAGCAGGCCGGACTGATCGTACCGGGCGATCAGCTCCTCCAGCGAGCGGCAGACGTGGACCTCCTTCCACCCGCCGCCGTGGGCATCCTTGAGGATGCAGGGCATCCCGATGTTGCGCGCGATGCCCTCCCAATCGAGAGGGAACTGGAGGTTGCGCAGGCTCTCGTCGTGCTTGATGCCGGGGATGTAGTCCTTGTTGGGCAGGAGCAACGTCTTCGGACTGGCCAGGCCGAGCTTCGTGATGAGCGAGGCGCCGAAGAACTTGTCGTCCGCGGTCCACATGAAGGGGTTGTTGATGACCGGGACGCCCTGCAGCACCGCGTGCTTCAGATAGCTCCGGTAGAACGGCACCTCGTGGGAGATGCGGTCGATCAACACGTCGTAGGGAACCGGATCGGTCATGCCTAGCGCGCCGGTGGAGACATACTCGGCGACCACGCCCGCGTTCCGCTGACTCACCGCTTCCATGAATGCCGGCGGGAACGACCATTCCCGACCTACGAAGAGACCAATGCGTTTGCTCATTGCTCAGTTTGGTTTGTGTTTCGGCGGTCGGGCGGTTGGGCGGTAGGGCGGTAGAGCTTCGCTGGTGGCGCCGCCTTCCCGCCGTACCGCCTTACCGCCATCCCGACTAGTCGTGTCCGCCGATGTAGGTCCGCACCATGTTCTCCCAATAGGGCCAGTCGTGGGCGTGGCCGTCCCAGATGCGCAGCGCGTTCCCGATGCCCTTGCCCCACAAGAGCGCGGAGAACTCCCGGTTGTTGTCGCATACCGGGTCGCCTTCACCGATGGCGAAGATGATATCCTGCCGGCGGAAGGCATCGAGCCGGACGAGGATCATGCTCGTGCCGCATGAAATCCATGGGATTGCAGCGATACAGATTGGCGTCGCTGTATCCGCCGATCAGGCGCTTGAGGTCGTAGAGCCCGCTCATGCCCAATGATCCGACTGACCGACTCCGGGTAGCGCAGGCCGAAGGCCGCGGCATGGGTCGCGCCCAGGCTGGCACCGGTCGTGATGACGAAGGAGTTGTTGTTCTTGCTCGCCGTAAAGGGCAGCACCTCGTCCCGAACGTAGCGGTAGTACTGCAAGTGGACCCAGGCGCGGTGGCCGGCGTGGACCGCCTCATTGCCCCAGTTCTCGTGATGCGGCTGGTCCAGGCAGAACAGCTGGATCCAGCCCTGGTCGATGTGGTCCTGCAGTACCTGGTGCATCCGCCGGTCCGGCCACTCCGAGTGGGTCCCCATGCTGGTCGGAAACACCAGCACCCGGGCGCCGGCGTGACCGATCACCTGCAGGGTCATCTCGCGGCCCAGTACGGGAGAATGCCAGGTGTGGATTTCGTGGTTCAAGAGAGTCTTGGGTCTTCGAGTCTTGGGTCTTGAGTCAACGTCTCTAGCGATGCCGTTGGGGGGTGGAGAATCTACTCGGCCTCTCAGCTTCAGGCATCCCCCAGAGGGAATAGACCCAAGACGTGACTCAAGACTCACGACCCACGACCCATGACCCATGACCCACGACCAACGACCCTCTACCTTTCGCCCATGCCCCAACCCATCCGCTTCATCTTCGGGCTCCACCTGCATCAGCCGGTGGGGAATTTCGGGTCCGTGTTCAGCCAGCACCTGGACGAGGTCTACCTGCCCTTCCTGCAGAAGGTGGACGAGCGGGAGTTCTTCCCCCTGGTGCTCCACATCTCCGGCCCCCTGCTGGAGTGGCTGGAACCGAATGGCAAAGGCTACCTCGACCTGGTCGCGCCGGCTGGTAGATGCGGGCAAGACTGGAGCTTCTGTGCGCCGGCATGTACGAGCCGGTCCTCGCCTCACTCCCTCGGCGGGACCGGATCGAGCAGATCGGCTGGATGCGGGAGAAGCTCAGGAAACGGTTCGGAATCGATGCGCGCGGGCTCTGGCTCACCGAGCGGGTGTGGGAACCGGAGCTCGCGGCCGACCTGGCCGACGCCGGAGTACAGTACGCCCTGGTGGATGACCGGCATTTCCTGGTGACCGGATTCGAGCGAAACCAGCTGCACGCGCCGTGGATGACCGAGAGCGACGGCCGGCGAATCGCCCTGTTCCCGATCGACGAGCGGCTCCGCTACCTCATCCCGTTCCGGCCTCCGGCCGAAACCGCCACCTACCTCCGAGAGCTGGCGAGCGAAGGCCACCGCATGGCCGTGCTGGCGGACGACGGGGAGAAGTTCGGCGGCTGGCCCGGCACCCGCGAATGGGTCTACGAGAAGGGATGGCTGGACCAGTTCGTGACCACGATCTCGGCACTGGTCGATAACGGCGAGGTAGTGCTCTCGACCTTCGCCGAAGACTCTGCCGGCAGTGCCGATCGCGGGGCTCGCCTATCTGCCGACCGCCTCCTACCGCGAGATGGAGGGTTGGGCGCTGCCGCCACTCGCGGCGCAGCGGCTCGATCGCCCTCGAGACCGAGCTGGGAGAGGAGCGGTCGTCGGGACCCGAGGGCGGGCTGGTCCGGGGCTCGCACTGGCTCAACTTCCTGGTCAAGTACGTCGAGGCCAACCGGATGCACAAGAAGATGCAGGCGCTCTCCCTGCTCTGCCGCGATCGAGGCGATCCGTCGGCAGCCCGCGTCGCCATTGGACGGGCTCAGTGCAACGACGCCTACTGGCACGGCGTCTTCGGCGGGCTGTATCTCCCACACCTGCGCGATGCGATCTGGCGCGAGCTGGCGATCGCCGAGAGTGCGCTGCGTGTCAGGGAACCGCTGGAAGCCGAGGTCTTCGACATCGACGCAGATGGGCATCGGGAGATCTGGGTCCACAGCTCCGACTTCCGCGCGATCGTGAGTCCCGACCGTGGCGGAGGCATCGAGGAGTTCACCCTTTTCGGATCCGGGATCAACTTCGCGAACACGCTGACTCGGCGGAGGGAGGCGTACCACCTGGTGGTCGCAAAGCCAGAAAACCACGGTGGGGGCGACGAAGAAGGGACGCCGAGCATTCACGACCTGGAGAGCCGCGATCCGGCTGAACGAGCTGCCGCCGATTGACGCGCTTCCGCGGGTGTTGCTGCACGAGCGGGGACTCCCGTCGGCGCTGGATCAGAGAGAGCTACGAGCGAGGCGACTTCGACAGCCTGGATGTCCCGGGTGACGGTCCCCTTCCGTACACCATCGAATCCTCGGCGGATCAACTGACGCTGAGCTTCAAACTGGTTGAGACCGGGATCACCACCTTCGAGAAGAACTACAGCTTTGCTCCAGACGGCAGACTCACGGCGGCCTACCGTTGGTCGCCGGCCGCCCTCGCACCCGAAGGCGTGTTCGCCGTGGAAGTGTCATTTCGGGGGCCGCTCGAAATCACCGCGAGCCCGGCCGCGGACACCTGGAGCTACGACATCACGACGGTGGCGAAATCGGAGAAAGGATTGGAAGAAACGGTGCAGGGCCGGTCGGTCACGTTCCGGTGGGCCAGCGGTGTGGGCAGCGCTATGCTGGAGTTGCTGCCGGCGAGGGAAGACGAGAGTCGATAGTCGAGAGTCGAAAAGTCGTGAGTCTTAAGTCTCCCAAACCGAAGACTCAAGACCCACGACTCACGACTCTAGACTATCGACTATCGACTATCGACTCCCAACTACGGCGTCAACGTCTCCTGCTTTGGCTCCACCTTCAGAATCCAGAGCCCGGTGTTGATGTCCGGCACGTAGATGTTGCCGTTCTTCACCACCGCGCCCCAGGCGAAGGTCGAACGCGGCCGGAAGCCCAGTGAATCCGCGGTCAGGATCCAGCTGATCTCCCGGCCCTGCCGCAGCAGGTCGCCCTTCAACTCGCCGGAGATATCCAGCACCCGCGCTCCGCCCTGGTAGTTGCCGAGGTAGAGCGTGTCGCCCACGACCCAGACGTTGTGCACACCGCCGTCGGTCGGCTCGTACCAGGCCACTTCCTTCGGGTGCTCGATGTTGGAGACGTCGATCACGTGCAGCCGGCCGAAGGTGAGATCGTTGCCGTCCTGCAGGCCCTTCGCGTCCTTCGCCGCGTAGACCTCGTCTCCCACGAACACGTACTTGCCGGCCCGCCACGCGGTGTGGGTGCCGCGAGCGGAGAGTCCCCAGATCCCTTCGACCCGGGCGTAGAGCGAGCTGAGATCGTACTTGAACTGGGAAACCAGCTTCGGAGCCTCGGGACTGCCACCCTTCATGCCATTGCCCACGTCGAGAATGACCAGCCCATCGTTCCAGTACGCGAGATAGGCCAGGCCATCCACCACCATGATGTCGTGCAGGTAGCGGCCGGCCTCGGTCTGCTCGGTCTGCCAGCGGGCCACTTCCTTCGGCGTCTTGGGATCCCGGATGTCGATGACCCGCATCGAGCCGGTCGCGTCGTCGGTCAGGTAGACGTGGCCCTGATACACGTAGCTCGAGTGCACGCCGCCCGAGACGGTCGCGTGTACTCCGAGATCGGCTTGGGATGGCACGCGTCGCTGGCGTCGAAGACCACGATGCCGTTCTTCCGGTCCGATGCGCCCTCACGGGAGAACACGCCGTACTTCCCGTCCTCGGTCGTCATCACGTCGTTCACGATCCGGGAGTTGGTCATCATGGAGTCCACGATGGCCGGCTTCTTCGGGATCGCTCACGTTGATGGCGTAGACCCGGTCGGCGATGGTGGACATGTAGACGCACTGCCCATTCGGATGCACCCACGCTTCGGCGCCCCGGAATGCCGAGGGGAACCCGGCCCTGGACCTCGAGACCCCGGCGCACCTCGCGCTGAGTCACCTGAACCACGGCCTCGGTGTTCTGACTGCCCAGCGTGGCCGTGATCGTATAGGTACCGGGCGTCTCGGCCACGAACGCGCCGTCTCCATCGACCTGGGCGACGCCTGGAGTCTCCGCCACCGCCCAGCGCACCACGACGCCTTCAACCGCCTTCCCCGCCGCATCCTTTCCGGCCGCCTTGAAGCGAATGACGTCTCCGGTCCGCGCGTTCGAGGTAGCGGGATCGATGCTGAGTCGCGCCACCCGATTGGCCGATACCTGGATATCGAATGGATGAGTCGCGGACCCCGCCTTGGCGGTGATGGTAGCCTTCCCCGGCGCCAGCGCCGAGAGACGGCCGTCGGGGCTTACGGTGACGATCTTGGAATTGCTCGAGGTGAAGGTGACCGCGTCGTCGCGCTGGTCTCCCTGCTTGCTGTAGGCGACGCCGGTGAGGGTGAGCCGCGATCCCACCATCAGGTGGCTCAGCGCGGGCGCGACCTCGATCTTCGAGGCGGCAAGGGGCTTCACTTTGATGATCGCCTCACCGAACGCGGGCTTGGCGCCCTTCACCGATGCCACCACCGCCACCCGCATCTGGCCACGGTATCCCGCCGTCACCAGACCGGTCGAATCCACCGTGCCCTCATCGCCATTGATGAAGTACTGCAGCGTCGCAGCTTGGAACCACGCTGCCGGCGGAATCAAGCGCCTTGGCGCTGAGCTGGATCGTCTGCCCTACTTCGACTTCGGCGGCAGGCGGGGTAACCTCGACGTGAGCGACCGGCGAGGGGACCGGCGCCTGGGCGGGTTGCTGCTGCAACGCAAGCAGTAGACTGAGCAACATGCGGGCTCCAGGGATGCAGAGGATTGGTACGGTGAATTGGGCCGGGGAATCTACAGCACGGACTGCAAACTGAATACTGCCTGATCTACGGCGGTTTCAGGTGCAAGATTCAGAGCTGGGACCAAGGCGTCGGGCTAGCTCGCAGTTCATTCCGGAACCAGACGCTTACCGCTTGCGCCATAGTGATTTACATTCCCGCCCCATGACGAATCCGCTTCCCGTCAAGGTGCTCCTGGGCCTGGTGCAGATGGCCATGTCGGACGACCAGTCCGACAACATGCGCCGCGCGGTCGCCGGGGTCAGAGACGCCGCGGCCAAGGGCGCCAAGGTCATCTGTCTCCCCGAGCTGTTCCTGAGCCGGTACTTCTGCCAGGTCGAGGACCACCGCTTCTTCCAGCTCGCCGAGCCGATTCCGGGGCCGAGTACCACCTCGCTCGGCGCCCTGGCCAAGGAGCTTGGTGTCGTCATCATTGCATCGCTGTTCGAGAAGCGCGCCGAAGGTCTGTATCACAACACCACCGCGATTCTCGATGCCGACGGGAAATACCTCGGCAAGTATCGGAAGATGCACATTCCGGACGACCCGAACTATTACGAGAAGTTCTATTTCACCCCGGGTGATCTCGGTTTCCGCTCCTGGGACACGCAGCACGCCAAAGCCGGCGTGCTCATTTGCTGGGATCAATGGTACCCCGAGGCCGCCAGACTCACCGCGTTGACCGGGGCGCAAATCCTCTTCTATCCCACTGCGATCGGCTGGCTCATTCCCGAAAAGGCGGAATACGGCGCGGCCCAGCAGGCCTCGTGGGAGACGATCCAGCGAAGCCACGCGATCGCCAACGGCGTCTACGTGGTGGCCGTCAACCGGGTCGGTGTCGAGCCGGGCCCCAACCAGGGGATCGAGTTCTGGGGCGGCAGCTTCGTCGCGGCGCCCAACGGTGAGATCATCGCGAAGGCGGGGACCGGGGAGGAGACGCTCGTGGTCGAGGTGGACACCGGCAGGGTTGACGTCGCGCGCACCCACTGGCCGTTTCTGCGCGACCGGAGGGTCGATGCGTATGGGGGAATGACGAGCAGGTATTTGGACGAGGGCTAGGAGAATTTCAGATTGAAGATTGAAGATTGAAGATTGAAACGCAGGGCCGGTACGGTTGAAACACTAGACTCGAACGTCAATCAAATCTGCAAATCTGAAACCTGCATCTGAAATCTCTTCTTGCTTCAATCTTCAATCTTCAATCTGAAATCTGAAATCTGAAATCTGAAATCTTCAATGACTCCCAACGCGCTCGGCTATCAGCATGCCGCCAGAATGGGCCGCGCATCGCGCCACTTGGCTCAGCTGGCCTCACAGAGAATCTTCATGGCCCGGGAAGTTCGAGCCGGTGCCTCATGTCTTCGCCGAGATGGTGCGCCTTCTCTCGCCCCACGAAGAGGTGCACATCAACGTCACCGGCCAGGAGATGGAAGACGCGGTACGAGAACTCCTGGTGGACCCATGGCGTCGAACCGTCGGCAATCGGCCGAGCCGCCGAGCCCCCTCGCCGTTGTTTCTTCCACCACAACCCCACCAACGACGCCTGGTGCCGCGACCACGGTCCCTGTTTCATCCAGCGCAACGTGGGTGGGCGGCGCGAGGAAGCCATTGTGGACTGGGGATACAACGCGTGGGGCGGGAAATATCCGCCGTTCGAAGATGACGACGTGATCCCCACGAGAATCGCCGAGGAGTTTGGGATTCCGGTCTACCACCCGGGCATCGTGATGGAGGGAGGCAGCCTCGATGTGAACGGAGCGGGGACCCTGCTGACTACCGAATCCTGCCTGCTCAACCCCAACCGCAATCCCTCGCTCACCCGGGAGGAGATCGAGCGTTACCTGAGGGACTACCTGGGCGTCCGCCACATCCTCTGGCTGGGCGACGGGATCGTGGGCGACGACACCGATGGCCACGTGGACGACCTGTCCCGGTTCACCGATCCCTCCACGATCGTTACCGCGGTGGAAATGGATTCGCAGCGACGAGAACTACCGGCCGCTGAAGGAGAACCTCGATCGTCTCCGCGGCATGCGGGACCAGGATGGCAATCCCTTCCGGATCGTCACCCTGCCGATGCCGCCGGCCGCGTACTACGACGGACAACGGCTCCCGGCGAGCTACGCCAACTTCTACATCGCGAACGGCGTGGTTCTGCTGCCGGCGTACGACCCGACAACCGACGAGATCGCCCGCCAAACCCTGCAGCGCTGCTTCCCGACCCGCCGGGTCACCCTGCTCGATTCCCGCGACCTGATCTGGGGGCTGGGGTCATTTCACTGCGTGACGCAGCAGTGGCCGGGGGTGGGATAGACAAGATTGTGGGGATTTAAGATTGAAGATTTCAGATTGAAGATTTTCGGCTCGCGACCTTCCGCTCGAGCGTCAGCTTTGTGGCCGCCACAATCGCGACAAGCTCGCTGGCCTCCTTCAAAAGGGGGCTGAGAGCTTCGATCTTTGCGACGCCCGACTCCGCCGCCAGTTCGAACCAGAACACCGACTCGTCCGCCTCCTCGAGGACAATCCCAATTTTTGCAGCAAACTCGCGTCGTGACCTCGCTCGACAGGCGGCACGGTAATTGGCCCCTATCGAGGAAGAGCTCCGTATCAATTGGCCCGCAATGACCCTGCCCTCAACCGTAGTCGGCAAGGTTCGGCAGAACCGAATCGCACCTGCGGCGAAAGCCTTCGTGCGTTGCTTCATGTCCTCAGAGTTCACACCGCAAGATCGCCTGGTTCCGACCGGGATACCTCATCCGTAGAACGCAAGACCGGGCTCTCCGTATGCACGAAGAGCTCGGTCTCTGCCTTGCGATGCTTCAGCTTTTCAAATCTGCAATCTGAAATCTTCAATCTGAAATCGCCGCCCTACTTCAGAAACAACATCTCCCTATACGTCGGCATGGGCCACAAGCTCGACTCCACGTGCAGCTCGATCATGTCGGCCAGGGAGCGCAGGTCGGCCATGGCGGGCTTCACCTTGTCCTTGATCCACTGCGCGTGCTTGATCGGATCGCCATCCTCGTGAGCGACCGCCTTCTCCAGGCTGCGACAGCGCTTCCCGGAACCGGGAGACCAGGTTCACGAACTCGCCCAGCGCCTGGTGAGTATCCACACACTTGACACCGGCCGCCTCGGTCACCGACACCGCCTGCGCAACCTTGGCCTGATGCTGCAGCGCCGCGGGCAGGATCATCGTGCGCGCCATGCTGATCATGGTCTGCGCCTCGATGTCGATCTGCTTGATGTACTTCTCGTACGCGATGTGGGTCCGTGAATCGAGCTCGGCCTTGCTCAGGACACCGTACTTCTTGAACAGATCGGCGATCTTCTTCTGGCGCAGCACCGCGAACGCCTCGACCGAGTCCCGGAAGTGCGGCAGGCCGCGCTCCTCGGCCTCGTCGTGCCACTCGGCGGAGTAGTTGTCGCCCCCGAAGATCACCCGCTTGTGCTGCCGGATCACCTTCTTGAGCACCGAGAGCACCGCGGCCTGCAGCCGGGCGGGCGTCGGGGTCTTCCCCGCAACCTTCTCCAGCTCCGTCGCCATGTAGTCGAGCGACTCGGCCGCGATGGTGTTCAGCACCGTGTTGGGCCAGGCGATGGTCTGGCTCGAGCCCACGGCGCGGAACTCGAACTTGTTCCCGGTGAAGGCGAAGGGAGAGGTCCGGTTCCGGTCGCCCGAGTGCCGGGGGAGCTGGGGCAGCGTCCGGGCTCCCATGTTCAGCGTCCCGCCCCGAATGCGTGCGCTTGGGCAGGCCCTTCTCCACCTGGCGCAGGATGTCCTCCAGCATGTCGCCCAGGAACACGGAGATGATCGCCGGAGGCGCCTCGTTGGCCCCCAGACGGTGATCGTTCGGCGCCGAGGCGATCGAGGCCCGCAGCAGATCGGCATGGAGATCCACGCCCGGATCACGGCGCAGAGGAACACCAGGAACTGCATGTTGGTGTGGGTCTCGTCCTGCGGGTCGAGCAGGTTGACCCCGGTATCGGTCGCCATCGACCAGTTGTTGTGCTTGCCCGATCCGTTGACGCCGGCGAACGGCTTCTCGTGCAGCAGAGCCGCGAGGCCGTGCCGCTCCGCCACCCGCTTCAGAGTCTCCATCATGAGCATCTGATGGTCGCTCGCGATCTGGCTCATCTCGAAGAGCGGAGCGATCTCGTACTGGGCCGGCGCGACTTCATTGTGACGGGTCTTGACCGGCACTCCCAGGCGATAGAGTTCCCGTTCGCAGTCGGCCATGCAGGCCAGAACGCGCTGGGGGATCACCCCGAAGTACTGATCCTCGAGCTGCTGGCCCTTGGGCGGCCGGGCGCCGAAGAGGGTCCGCTCGCAGGTGAGCAGATCGGGCCGCTGGAAGAAGTACTCCCGGTCGATCAGGAAGTACTCCTGCTCCGGCCCCACCGTGGTGTAGACCTTGGTGACGCCCTCGTCGTTACCGAAGATCTTCAGGATACGCAGCGCCTGCTTGGAGAGCGCCTCCATCGAGCGAAGCAACGGGATCTTGGTGTCCAGCGCCTCGCCGGTCCAGGAAACGAACGCGGTGGGGATCACCAGGGTCGTGGCGCCGTTGCCCCGCATGAGGAAGGCCGGGCTGGTCGACATCCCACGCGGTGTAGCCGCGGGCCTCGAAGGTGGCTCGGAGGCCGCCGGACGGGAAACTCGAGGCGTCCGGCTCGCCCTGCACCAGCTCCGAACCCGAGAAGTTGTAGATCACCCCGCCCTGCCCGTCGGGCTGAACCAGCGAATCGTGCTTCTCCGCGGTCAGGCCGGTCAGCGGCTGGAACCAGTGGGTGAAGTGGGTCGCGCCGTTCTCGATGGCCCAGTCCTTCATGGCCGAAGCGACGACGTCGGCCACCTTGGGATCGAGCGGCTCGCCCCGATCGATGGTCCGCAGCAGACTCCGGAAGACATCCTTCGGGAGCCGCTGGCGCATGACGTCACGGGAGAAGACGTCGGCGCTGAAGATCGTATCAATGCGGACGGGCGTACCGTTGGAAACGGCAGGAATCGTCACCGGATCGAAGCCTCAAGCTGGGGTTGCGCGGGGTGCGGCTGACGCGGCGGGAAATTAATGCAGGAGTCAGGCGGATGGTAGGGCGGCCGAATCCGCGGCAGGGCGTCGGCGGCTCGGCGGCTCGGCAAAAGGAACGGCTCCAAGCAACATCTGGCCCGGCATGCTACCGATCCGCCGAGCCGACCAGCCGCCGAGCCGTAATTACTTCTCTGCTGCCTTGCGGGCGGTCTTCCGCTTGCGCCGACGCGCTTCGGCCGCCTTCAGGGCCTTGGCCTCGCTGGGCTTCACGTAGTACCGCTTTTTCCGCAGGTCTCGGAGGATGCCCGACTTCACCATCTTCCGCTTGAACGCCTTGAGGGCCACGTCCAACCGATCGTCCTCTCCCAACCGAACTTCGATCATGAATCACTCCCTGGGCCGTCGGCCCGAGAAGCCGACGGGGCCACCTCTTCCGGGGCGGCCCCGCCTGCGCTGACTGTGTCCAGAAGTGGGTTTACTTCTGGATCTTGGCGACGTTCTGCGCGGCCGGGCCCTTCGGACCCTGGACCATGTCGAACTCCACCAGGTCGCCTTCCTGAAGCGACTTGAATCCGCTGCCCTGAATGGCCGAATGATGGACGAAGCAATCCTTCTGCCCGTCGGCCGGCGTCACAAAGCCAAAGCCCTTCGCATCATTGAACCATTTCACGGTACCGGTTGTACGCATCACCTGCTCCTTGCTGAACATGTTGTATGGTCGGCCGGAGCATGGTGTCACCGTACCTACCAAAAATGGGGGACCCGGCTTGAGCCAGATCCCCGAGAATGCCCCGCTGGCCGTATGCTCAGCGCAAATCGGCCGCCGGGCGGAGGTAACAGTACATGCCAGAGAGGTTTCGGTCAACAGTCCGGCCCTTTCCCACCCCACTTCAGTCCGCCGGGACCAGCCGCCCCCCGCGGGCCATCCCGATCCGGACCCCAAGGCTCGGCACGTCCCCGTTGGAATCGAACGCGATCCGACCAACCACCCCGTCGAAGGAGGGCTCCTCATTCCCGACTCGGGCCAGCGCCCGCCTGACGCCCGACCGGCTGGCACCGCCCTCGGTAATAGCGGCGGCGATGAGTCGAACGGCGTCATAGGTCGCGGCACCCCCCTGGTCCGGCAACGCCGCGTCCGGAAACGCGCGACGGTAGGCATTCACGAAGGTGCGGTTGGTGATCGTGATGGACGAAGGCAGGTAGCCCGCCGAGATGTAGACCCCGTCGGCCAAGGTGTCCCGGCTCTCGATTCCGACAAACCCGTCACCCGCCAGCAATGGCAACCCGAGCTTGGCGCCGCGGACCTGGCTCAGGACCGGGATACCCTCGGCCTGATTCGCCGCGATCAGCAGGAGTTCCGCTCGATCCTCCTTCCGGATCCGCTCCAGGTACGGCGAAACGTCGGGCTTCTCGAACAGGAACGGGTCGGCCTCTACGACTTCGCCGCCCAGTCGTTTGAACTCCTCGGAGAAGGTGATGCGGATCCCTCGCCCATACTCGTCATTCACGTAGAGCACGGCCGCGCGGGTGAGCCCCAGCTTGTTGTGGGCGAACTGGGCCAGGGCAGCTCCGTAGGCCAAATCGGTCGCACAGATCCGGAAGGTGTAGTCCCCGGCCCCGCTGAGGACGGGAGATGACGCCGAGGGAGACAGCTGCACCAGGGGACGGCGACCGCCGTTATAAACCGGAGCGGCGGTAATTGTGGCACCGGAGTAGGCGCTGCCGATGACCGCCACAACGTCAGAGGCGTACAACTCGGCCGCGACCTGCACTGCCGAGTCCGGCTCGCCAAAGTCATCCCGCCGGACCAGCTCCAACGGCCTCCCATTTACCCCGCCCGCTTCGTTGATCTGTCGCAGGGCGAGATCGGCGCCCCGAATCATGGGAAGGACGGCCGGGTCGGTTAACGGAAGCGAGAGGCCGATCTGGATCGGTTTGGCTTTGTCCCTACAACCGGACATGACAAACCCGGCGCCGATCATGAGCGCCGCCGCGGAAGCCCGGAGCAGCCTCACCGGGCTGCCCCCGTGCCCGGAATCGCCGGGCCGGCGGCGGGATTGAAGTCTCTCGCATCGAGCCCCAGGAGGCCCAGCACCGTCGCCGCAACGTCCGCCTGATGCACGATGGCGGTCTTGGACGCCTCCCCGCTCCCGGGCGTGTCCGGTCCGACCACGGCGACCCAGATCTCGTCCGAACCCGGCACGCCATCCCCGTGGTCATCCCAGTCTTTCGTGGTTCGACCTCGTCCGTGATCGGTTGTAATCACAATCGAGGTATGGTTTCGGTAGGAGTCGATGTTTTGCACGGTATTCCAGAGCTCACGCAGAAAGTCATCGGTCGAGTGCAGCGCGTCCAGCAACCGGTCGTAACGCCGTGAGTGGGCAAGATCGTCGGTGTCATTGAATGCGAAGTACATCACTCGCGGCTTGTGCCGTTTCAAGTACTCGATGCCCATGGCGCCGGTAAAGGCGTCCAGACGGCTCCCCTCCCATAAAGCGAGTGCCCGGGTCTGGACTTTACCCAGCAGGTCGAGCGTAGGAGTGGTGAGCGGTTTCGGCACGCTGTCGTTTCCCGCATTGACGAAAATCACGTCCTCCCGGCTCGCGGCATAGAACCGGAAATTTTCCCAACTCCCGAAGACCGCAACCTGACTGCTCTGCAGGGCCAGCTTCTGCTTCAGATATTCCAGGATGGTCCGATGAGGATAACGTACCGGGTCGTTGCTGGTGACGTCGGGCTGATACTGGCCGGTGAGGATTTCCTGATATCCCGGCGCGGAGAATCCGTGGGGATTGGTGATGGCGACCAGGCTTTCCCGATTCCGGTCACCCAACAGGATCCCCCGGGGAACCAGAGAATCCCAGAAGAATGGCATGAGGACCCTGCGTCGTGCTTCCGGGGTTGGACGCCAGTAGTCCCTCCCTAACCGGTCCAGATCATACACTCCGCTCAACGAGTCGGCGCTGATGACCGAGTCCATCCCGGTAAAGAGCTCCTGCCAGCGCACTCCATCGAGGGTGATCAGGATGACGTTCCTGGTCTGGCGGGCTTCCTGGGCCAGTGGCGCCGAGCCAGGAAGGAGGCCAAGCGACAGCACGGCACTGAGGACCAGCGCATGACGCATGACAGGATTTCCGGACGGGGATGGAGGCGTGGACCTGCCCGGAAAATGGAGGGGCCTCTCCCCTGCCACCAGAGGACTACAAGTGGCTTCCGTTTTATCTGACAGACTGATATCGGCGCGAACGCCAGATTGGCCTCCGCATCGGGCCGCTATCCTCCATCGGGGCCCGACGCTGCAGGACGACAATTGTCTTGGAGCAGGTCTATGAGTGCCCGTATCAGTAGTAACCCGAGCCCGGAATGGGCTCAGCTCGGCCGCATTACGTTTTTCGTCCTACCGTTTCTCCTTGCATCTTGTTCAGACAGCAGTTCCCCCGCCAACAACATGAACCCCTCCAATGGCCGGACCTACGCCGGCAGGTTGGGCCACCGCAGCACGGTATCCGACAGCGGCGCCACCGAACCGGCCGAAATAGAGCTGTTCGCGCCCGATGACGGCGACCGAGCGGGAACCGATGGCGTCGGCTGGTTCGTAGACATCGCGGTGGAGTTCGACGGGAATCTGAAGAGCACAGGTTTCAAGGGTAACCAGCTGACTGGCGGCGGAGTTCACAACAACGCCCCACCCTTCCCCGGCAACTTTGGTGTTGGCGCGGATGACAAATTCCCCGGACTGGTTGTCCTGATCTCGACTACCGGCTCAGCGATAGGCGGATCCTGCCAGAACCTAGCCGATGCCTTCAACCTCACCGGAGTTACCAACCGGGGGGAGGGAGGGACGGAGATCTGGGATACCTGGATTATTGGCGCGCCATTGTTCGGGCGCCACACGCCGAGCACGATTTGGGTCGCCGAGGTCGCGGACCTTAACCAGAACGGGATTCACGACGATGCTCCGGACGTAGTTCCGGACGTGAATCACGACGGAATCTGCGACGCGACCGACATCGACGCGCTGGGATTGGATTCGGAAATTGCGGTTAGGAATTTCTTCATCCGGTAGGTTTCTGCAGGATCCGGCGGGTTGCTGCAGGAACAGGTCGGCCGTCAGCCTCAGGAGGAAAGGCTGACGGCCGACCCTTTTCAGTCAGCTGCGCGCCCTGCGGATCGTCAGTGGGCCGTTGGTGGTAACCACTCGCACTGGAGCGCCTCCCTTGCCCAAGGTCGAATGGATCCGGTCTTTCATCGAACCCTGGATCGTCACGGTCAGGGGCATGGCGACATCGTAAGGACCATTGACGGTTCCGGTCTCCAGCTCGGCGTTGTAGTTCTCCGGCACGGCCAGGTCTACCGGTCCATTTCCCGATTCCGCATCCAGACCCTTTCCATCCCATTTGGTTCCGGAAAGCTTCACACTCAGGGGA
Source organism: uncultured Gemmatimonadales bacterium (assembly GCA_963833365.1). Lineage (GTDB taxonomy): Bacteria > Gemmatimonadota > Gemmatimonadetes > Gemmatimonadales > GWC2-71-9 > DATBGE01. Next base: position 406,056 of record CAWHXS010000001.1, on the reverse strand, counting down.
CCGTTCTGGACCCGGGCCACGACATCGCCGCCGACGCCGGTGAGGGAGACTGGGCCGTTCTGCGCCCGCAGGTCCATGGTACCGGTCACGCCGTCAACCGAAAGCGGGCCGTTTACGGTTTCGGCGGTCAAATTGATCTTCCTGGGAACCCAGACCACGAGCTGGACGCCCCAATTCTGCCGCCGCCCGGGAGACGGGCCGGTCACTCGAATCCTAGAACCCGAGATCTCTGTCTTTATCCCCTTTGCAAGGTCTTGTGCCGCCTCGAGAGTGCGCCCACCGGCCTGAACCCGTGTCGTCACCGCAACGGAGTCCTTCTCCCACCCAATGATTTCGGCTCCCCCGTTCATGTCGGGATCCAGCGTGAGGGAGTTCCCGCTCAGCCGAAACCCGGTATGCCGGACTTCACAGACCTGCTCCCGGCTATCGGAGTCGTAGGTGTTGTCTTCACAGTCCTTAAGCCAACGGTTGTCGTCCTGGTCCTGGGCAGGGAGAACCGCCGGGCTCAGGGCCAGAGCCAGCAGGCCAAGCATCCCCCGCGCGTTTAGTAGCATGGCCTCCTCCTGAAGTGATCTCGTAAGAATGTGGCGGTTGGACACCTGAGGGCAGGAGAGGGTTGGCTGCTCAGGGACCGGGATCGATGACGGAAGCCTCGGGGCGGGCAGGTTCGGGCAGCCAGAAGGGGGCTGGCGGAAAGCGTTCACCCCCTTCCAGATGCTCCGGGGGGCCCGGGGGGCGGCGTCACGACTCTTGCGGCTAGGGGGCGCCGGGTGATCTTGCTCCGACCCGTTTTCCAGCCTGGAGGCCGCAGTTGACCCGTTGGGAACAGACTACGTCCAAGCTGCTCCAGGTCCTGCGGCTGGAAACAATTCGGAGCAAGCTTCTCGCGTTCGCCGTGCTGGCGAGCCTGATTCCATCGGTCAGCACCGGTTGGCTTTCCTACGTCCAGAACAAGCGCGCACTTACCGAGAAAAGCGGCCAGGAGTTGCAGAACGCCGGATCCCAGGCCGCCCGCGAACTCGATCTCTGGGTCAAGGAGCACCTGTACGATCTCCGGGTCTTTGCCAGCTCCTATGAGGTTTCCGAAAACTTGGCCCGGCTCCCCATCTCAAGCGGCCGTACCACTCGTGGAAGCCAGACCCAGGGACGGCTGGCCGACTACCTGATTTCAGTCCGGGAGCGGTTCCAGGATTACGAAGAGCTCCTGGTGCTCGACCCTCAGGGCCAGGTCGTGGCCAGCAGTTCCAGGAGCCAGCGGACGATCTACCTCGCAGCCGGTTGGCAGGACGACATTGAGAATGACCGCCCGGTCGTCGGCGTGCCGCACTGGGATGATTCCTTGAACAAGCCGGTCATGGTCGTCGCCGTGCCGATCCGTCACACCGATGGCAGGCTCCTGGGTGCGCTCTCCGCACGGCTGAGTCTCGAGCGGGCGGACAACATCCTGCGCCGCTTCGCCCCGGGCGATTCCGGTCAGGTCTATCTGATCGGCGCCAACGCCAATGTCATCACCTCGACCCATGCCAGCTCGGGGGCCGTCATGGCGCAGAGCCTCACCAAGGAGGCGATGGATCGGCTCACCGAAAAAGAGGGCGCCGCGGTCGAATACCAGAACTACGACGGCAACGAAGTTGTGGGGACGCTCAACTCGATCTCCGGCCTCGGCTGGGCGGTAGTCGCCGAAATTCCCTCCACCGAGGCCTTTCGTCAGGTCAATAGGCTCCGCAACCTGACGATCCTCATGGTCCTGGCGCTGGTGCTGGGCATCGGCCTGATCGCGTGGCTCCTGGGACTGCTCATCGTGCGTCCGCTTACTCGCCTGGCCCAGGGTGCCGCGGAGGTCGCGACCGGCAGTCTCGCGGTGGATCTGCCCGAAGTCGGCGGCGGTGAGGTTGGCGACCTCACCAAAGTCTTCAACAACATGGTTGACCGGTTGCGGGAGAGCCGGGAAGAGCTGGAGCGGCTTTCCACCCTCGACGGGCTCACCGGCCTCGCCAACCGGCGTCACCTGCTGAGCCGGCTGGCGCTGGAATCGAGCCGGGCGAAGCGGGGACATCACAGCTTCGCCGTGTTGATGGTAGACGTAGACAACTTCAAGGATTACAACGATTCCTACGGTCACCTGGCGGGAGACGAGGTTCTGGTACGACTTGCGGAGATCCTGCGGGAATCCTGCCGGGAGGTGGACTGCGCCGCGCGCTATGGCGGTGAGGAATTCCTGGTCCTGCTCACCGAGACAGGAATGGAAGGAGCGGTCGAAGTGGCGGAGCGGGTCCGTGCCCGGCTTGCCAGCGAGACTTTCGCGGGGGGAACGATCACGCTGAGCGTGGGTGTTGCATCATATCCCGAGTTTGGAGAAACGCCGGAGGCCGTCATCATGAGCGCCGACGTGGCGCTCTACCAGGCGAAGCACCTGGGCCGTGACCGAGTCGTTATGGCGAGCCTGAACAAGGTGGAGGACTAGCGCATCGCCTCCGGGCCCCGGCCCACCAGGTTCCGCATCACCCATCCCGCCCGGCCGTCCTCAGCGGTCACCCGAATCCAGTTGTCGGTGTAGGAGTATCCCATCACCGAGCTTCCCGCTTCCACCGTGAACAGGACTTTGAAATTGGTCCCCGGCCCCTCCCGGACATTGCTGCGGCGGACAGTCTGCAACCGAACCGGCGCCGTGAAGGTTGATTCTCCCGGTCTCGCCCCGGTGCCGTTGCCGCTAAGTCTTCCTTTCGCAGCGCCGGCGAGGCGTTTGGTCTGGGTCGCGAGGTAGAGCGAACCGGCATAGTTCTGCCTGTTGAATTCGGCGCCGCTCTGCTTGAGCAGTTTCGTCGCCTGCGCCAGTTCGGGCGTCGCGCGCTGACCACCGGCGGTCTTGAGCGACTGAACCGCGACTTCTGCTTCAGCGAGTCCCGATGCGGCTTCGGCCTTGGTCGCAAGAGTCTGCAGTTTGGCCATCGCACGCACGACTTCCTGCCGAGTTTCATCGAGCCGGGTCTGCAACTCTTCGATCTGCGCATCGCGCTCGAGCAGAGCCAGCTCCAATCGCTGGGCCCGCTGCTCCAGCTCGACGTCGTGAATCCGGACCGTGTCAGGGGGAAGAGTCACGGGAGGGGGAGCAGGAGCCACTGGCGGACTGCTTTCTACCGGAGCTACCGCAACCTCGGGCTTCTTGCTCGCGCAGGCAGCAAGGGCACCGAGAGCCAAGGCGAGCGAAACTCGTAACCCCAAGAGAGAGTTGGGCATGGGTCCACCCTCCTTCCCACTCGGGTGGTCGCTGCTGACAAAGGGTTCTGGGAGACCGGCCTTTCCAGGCCCGAAATCAGCAAGAGGGGTGCCGTAACTACCGGTTGTGCTTATAGATGAGATCTACCAGCTCATCGTACATCGCCTCGGCATCGTCATCGCCGGCCCGGATCGCGGATGCGGCGCAGTGCTTCAGATGATTCCGCATCAATTCCCTGCCCACCGATCGGAGTGCTTCCTGCACCGAGGAGATCTGGGTGAGGATATCGGCGCAATAGCGATCCTCCTCCACCATCTTCTGCAGCCCGCGGATCTGGCCCTCGATCCGGCGGAGGCGCTTCTGGTTCCGATGCTTGATGTCGGGATCCACTCCGCGGGCCTTGCGATACGTCGCCTCATCACCGGGCAGAGGGCAGCTGCACATGATGTTCCCGTCGTCGCGAGAGTGATTTCGTGAATGAGGCATCAGGCTACCGTGCCTGGCGCAGCCGGAGGCTGTTGCTGACGACGCTGACTGAGCTGAAGGCCATCGCGGCACTGGCCAGGACCGGACTCAAGAGGATTCCCAGGCCGGGATACAGCACGCCGGCCGCTACCGGAATACCGATCACGTTGTAGATGAAGGCCCAGAACAGGTTCTGCTTCATGGTGCGCACGGTCCGCCGGGAAAGCTCGATCGCCTGCACCGCGCCACGAAGGTCGCCCCGCATGAGAACTACATCGCCGGCTTCGATCGCGACGTCGGTCCCGGTCCCGATGGCAATACCAACGTCGGCCTGGGCCAGGGCCGGTGCGTCGTTGATCCCGTCTCCCACCATCGCGACGATCCGGCCGGCCGCCTGAAGCCGCTTGATCTCCTCCACCTTCCCTTCCGGCAAGACTCCGGCGACCACTCGCTCGATCCCCGCCTGTTTCGCGATCGACTGCGCGGTCCCGGCGTTATCGCCGGTGACGAGAACAACCTCGATCCCCATCCGCCTCAGGTTGGCTACCGCATCTCGAGAGCCTTCCTTGATCGGATCGGCAATCCCGACGAGGCCGAGGAGTTTCCCCCGGCTCGCGACGAACATCAGGGTTCTCCCCTCGCCGGCGAGCCGGATCGCGGCCTGCTGCATCGCGACGGTCTCCACTCCACGTTCCTTGAGCAGGGCCTCGCTGCCGACGAGAAGTGGAATCCCTTCTACGCTTCCCGAGGCGCCGCGCCCGGTCACCGAGCTGAACTCATCAGGGTCACTCAGGGTCAAGCCGCGATCGCGCGCGGCCCGCACCACGGCGGCCGCGAGTGGATGCTCGCTCAATGTTTCGATGGAGGCAGCGAGGCGTAGCAGATCGGCTCCGTCCTCGGCGCCGTCGGCCGCCAGAATGTCCGTTACCCTCGGGCGGCCTTCGGTGACTGTCCCCGTCTTGTCGAGAACCGCCACGTCAACCATCCCGGCGCGCTGCAGGGTCTCCCCCCCCTTGATCAGGAAACCGAGCTGGGCCGCCCGGCCGGTCCCAACCATCACCGCCGTGGGCACCGCGAGACCCATGGCGCAGGGACAGGCGATGATGAGCACCGACACTGCCGCCGCGAACCCATGCATCGCGGGCGCCGTGTCGGCGGCAACAAACCAGATCACGAACGTCGCGATCGCGATCGAGACCACGACGGGCACAAAGATCCCGCTGATCCGGTCGGCGAGCGCCTGGATCGGTGCCCGTGAGCCCTGGGCCTCGCGCATCAGCTTGACGATCTGGGAAAGCACGCTGTCGGATCCGAGCGTCGTGGCCCGATAGCGGAATGCTCCGGTGCCATTCAGCGTGCCGCCGATCACCAGCGAGCCGGCTTGCTTCTCCACCGGGAACGATTCGCCGGACAGCATGGACTCATCCACCGCGCTCTGCCCCGACAGGACCTGGCCATCCACCGGGATTCGCTCTCCGGGACGGACCAGGACGGTGTCGCCCTGAACCACCTGATCGATGGGGATCTCGCGCCCCAGCTCGCCGTCCCGCGCGACTCGCGCAGTCCCGGGCTGGAGATTCACCAGGGCGCGAAGCGCCTGGGCGGTTTGCCGCTTGGCCCGAGCCTCGAACGCGCTGCCGGTGAGGATCAGCGCGATGATGATGACAACGGCCTCGAAATACAGATCGGGTGAAAGCCCCCGCGCGAGAAAGAGCTGCGGCCTCAGCACCGCCAGGCAGGAATACCCGAACGCTGCTGCGGTGCCCAACGCGATGAGCGTGTTCATGTCCGCGGTGTGATGCCGGAACGCAGTCCAGGCCCGCACATAGAACTGCCGCCCGGCCCAGAGCATGACACCGACCGTCAGAAGCAACAGCGCGTAGGCCAGACCCTGCGGAGGCAGAGTGTAGAGCCAGGGAAACAGGCCTCGAAGCACAGGACTCAATGAATTCATCACCCAGCGCATGAAGGGATCCGCGACCACGGTCTCGTGTCCCGCCACAGCTGGCGCCATCAGAGGCAACGACAGGATCATCGCGACAACCGCGGCAATCCCGCTGAGCACTGCCTTGAGGCGCAGATCCCGAAACTCCAGGTCGATGGCCCGGTCACGCGCCTCCTGCTCCTCGAATGCCGTGTTCGTCGAACGGGGGACTTCCGAGTCGTATCCGGTTTCCCTGATCGCCTGCACCAGTCTCTCGGGCGTGGTTGCGGCCGGATCGAAGGTCACTGCAGCTGTATTCAGAATCAGGTTGACCGACGCATCCACGACCCCCGGCTGCTCGGCCAGCGACCGCTGCACCCGTGACTGGCACGAGGCGCAATGCATCCCCGTCACTCGAAGCTCGATCGTTTCGGTGGCTGCCATGGGCTTAGCGGGCTGAGTCAGAGATCGATACCGAAGGCTCGGCGATGACGGTGCCATGAAGCATGCTCATGCCGCACATGAACTCGTACTTCCCCGGTTTGGGCGGGGTGATTTCAATCGTCGTGGTCTTGCCGGTGGGAAGGAATTGCCGGATACCGAAGTCGGGGAACACAACTTCTTCGGAGCAGGGAGACGAGTCGCGCCGGTCGAAGAGCAATCGCACCGGTTCTCCTGCAGGAACCTTGATCAACGCCGGTTCGTAGCCTCCATCGACGGTGATTCGCACCTCGCGGCCTCCAGCCGTGGCCGCGGAAACCGCCACCCGCCTCCGCCCCGCGACGAGGAAATACCAGTTCACCCATGTGATGGCCACCAACCCGCCTGTCACAACCAGCCACTCGTTCATCGACATACCCCCATCTTGAAAACCGTTACGGATGGTAGTCTATATACCCCCTCCCCCTATGTCAACGAGCCGAGACTCGAGCGAGCGTGGTTTGGCCTCCGACAGTCTCTGGGAGTGCCTGGTCAACAATCACGATTCGTTGTCTTCGTGTTCTTTGTGTTCTTCGTGTCCTTCGTGCTGAACCTCTGGGAATTCTGGGGTGGTGTCGTGGGCTCAGCTGCTGGACGTCCCGCGAACCATGAACAGGACGCCGCCCACGAGACCAGTGATGAGATTGGCGGCAAAGTAGAGCAAACTGAAGGTGACGATCTCAGCCGGCGGAATGCCCGAGCCGCTCAGGAGAAGCAGCCACGCGCCTTCACGAACACCGAGGCCGTTGAGAGTGATGGGAAGCATCGCGAACGCGGTCACAACGGGAACCGCGAAGAACAAGGTCAGCGGCGCGATCGGGAGGTGCATCGCCCGGGCCAGCACCAGCCAGAGCAGGATGTACAATCCCTGCACTACGAATCCGAGCGCGAGCGCGGCCATCAAGGACCCCGGAGTACGGGCAAGCTCCCGTACCAGGTGACCCGCGTCGTTCACACCCTGCCGCAGTTGCCGTGACTTCCGACCGAACCAGACCGCGGCCACCACCGTTACCGCTAGTGCAACACCCACCAGGAGCAGGTGCGCGCCCGGCAATTTGAGCCGCGCCGCCTCGAGCAGCTGCTGTGAGAAACCCGGAGCCATGGCCGCGGCGATCAACGCATAGCAGACCATCGCGAACATCCCGATCGCTCGATCGAGAAGCACACTCGCCACGACCCCGCCCGGCCGTAATGTCTCCCGCGCCGCTGCAAGTGCGCGCACGGCATCTCCTCCAATTGCCGTGGGTAGAAAAAGTGAGAAGAAGCCACCGATCACATAGAGGCGGGCGAGATAGCGCCAGGGCGGACTCCCCGGGCCCATGATCACCTTCCACCGTAGGGCCGCAATCGACTGGCCGCTGAGCAGCAACAGGGCGGCGCCGAGTACGCCGGCCAGGGTGCCGGGACCCAATCCGCGTCCGATCGTCGGCAGTCCCATCCGGCTCAGGATGAGCGCGAGTAGACCGACCCCGACAACCAGCCGGAGGGCAAAACGTGCTCCGGGAGTCAGTCGCGATCCGCCTCCGGATCCACTCATCCGGGAGAATCGTTGCTGTCGGCGGAATCCAGTCGAGCCAGGCGGTAGGGACGCCGGGTTGGCGCGCTCAGGTGCACGATGATCTCCGCGACCAGTCCGAGGGCGATGGACTGGATCCCGAGAGCGAGGAAGAGGGTCCCGAGCAGCAGCGCAGGCCGGTTGGCGATGCCCACGCCTCCGATCCGTTGCACCAGCAGAATTGCGAGCAGGATTGCTCCGATGCCACCCAGCAGCAGTCCGATCAAGCCGAAGAACCGGAGCGGGCGCTCGGTAAACCGGGCCAGGAAGTAACTCCCGAGCAGGTCCACCGCCGCGCGCAGGTAGGCGGCCGGCCCGTAGAAGCGAACGCCCACGTCTCCCGGATGCTGCTGAGCGGGCAGCTCCACGACCTCGAATCCTTCGCGCTGCATCAGAGTTGGGAGGAAGCGGAAGAAGTCTCCGTAGATCGGGGTCTCGAGCAGCGCATCGCGACGCAGCGCCGCGACTCCGCAGCCCAGATCGTGAAACCGGTTCCTCGTGACCGGGCGGGCGAGTGAGTGAAAGAGCCAGCGCCGAGCCCGGTTAAGGAGTGGCTCCCGCCGCCCGACTCGTGCCGCGAACGCCGCATCCGCGCCCTGATGTACTCTTTCGACAAGACCGGGGAGGTACTGAGCTTCGATGCGCCGGTAGGCCGGGAGCACCAGAAGGATGTCGTTCTTTGCTTCATTTGCTCCTACCCGGGTCAGCATCGCGGGCCCGGTGGGCTGGGCCAGTCGTAGCACTCGTACCGGTTCACCACTCTTCCGTAGGATGTCCGCCTCATTCGCCTGGGCCGCGTGAGATGGCGCCGCTACGAAGAGGAATTCAGGATCCAGGCCCGCGGCGCGGAGCGGCTCCAGATATTCCTTGTATAGAGGACCGAGAGGATCGCACCGTTCGTGTAGCGGGATGATGACCGACACGCCGGACGGTTTCATGCCGCTTCCCGGGCCAGAGGAATCTCCCCCGCCACTCGACGGCCGTAGCGGCGGACCGCGCCTTCCGCCATCAAGCCGAGGATGAGCAGGTAGACTGCGAGCCCGAACCAGACGATGGCGACACTGGGGAAGACCAGTGCCTCAGCCTTGACCGGACGGAATGCGGCGACAGCGATGGCCTCCGCGACGAGAGCGGCCAAGCTGAGGAACAGAGCAACGAGCGCCGCACCGGCGAAGAGGTGAAGTGGCCGGCCTCTGAAGGAGCGAATCATCACGATGACCAGAAGATCCGCCAGGACCTTCGCGATGCGGGAGAGTCCGTATTTGCTCTGGCCGAAACGACGGGCGTGGTGCCGAACCGGCATCTCGGTAATCCTGGCCCCTGCGGTAGCCGCGGCGACAGCCGGAATGAAACGATGAAGATCGGAATAGAGATGAAGCCGTTCCACGACCGGCCGCCGAAAGGCCTTGAGCGAACATCCGTTGTCCCGGATCGGTACTCCGGTGGCTTTGCGAATCAGCCAGTTGGCGATCATCGAGGGAAAGCGCCGGGTGAGCCAGAGATCCTGACGGCGTTCGCGGTATCCCGCTACGAGGTCGTACCCCTCATTGAGACGAGCCACCAACTCTGGGATGTCGGCGGGATCATTCTGCAGGTCGCCGTCCATGGTGACTATGACATCGCCCCGAGCGCTCGCGAAGCCAGCCTGCATCGCAGGGGTCTGTCCGTAGTTCCTGGCCAGTCGCACCAGGCGTACCCTCGAGTCCTGCGCTATCGCGGACCGGGCCCGCGCTACGGTACTGTCGCGGCTTCCGTCGTCGACCAGGACAAGCTCCCAGTCATGCTCCGGGCCGAGAGCCTCCTGCACTGCCTGCACCAGCCGCTCTACCGATCCCTCTTCGTTGTACAACGGTACTACCACCGAGAGACGGGGCCGGTCCAGGTCGTCGTTACTGGACGACTTCATGAATCCGCACCTCGTAACCGCCATCCTCGAACTTCTTCACCAGAGGGAACCGGTCGAACAGCGCCTGATACTCGGCGATTTCCTGGGGATATCGCTTCGGGTCCCGGAAATACCGGGAGTACATCCCCTCGCTGAACACCAGGTACTGATAGCCCTTCACCGAATACCACTGCGGCGGATGCTCGGTCATGCGAAGTGTGGTATCCACCTGGAATTCATCGGGGCGCACGAAGGGTGAATAGGACTCGATCATGACCCTGCTGCCCTTAGGGATATTCTGCTCGATCCAGACCCGCGCCGTCTCCCTGCTGTCCACCCGGCCCAGTGTCAGGTCGAAGTCAATCGCTTCCTTGAAAGGAACCGCGATGCAGGCCAGGGTGAGCAGCGCCAACCCGGCGCCAGCCCAGGCACGCCGACCGGATGGGCTGGCATCCCGCACTCGGTCCGCCAGCTCCACGATCAGCCATGCGCCGAGCAGGAAGAGGAAAGGCGTTATCGGGAGAAAGGTGCGGCTGTTGCGCACCTGGAAACAAGAGATGAAAACGTAGTACGCCACCACGAACACACCCATGACCATGATCCGGTCGAGCTTGCGGATGTACGTCCAGACCAGGGCCAGCACTGCAAGGAACATGAGTGGCCCTTCGTAGCGCGCGGCATATTCCAAGTACCAGAGCGGCGCCATCCCTTCCAGCCCCTCGTGGCCGCTGGCATAGTGATACGCCTCTGAGCCGGCGCCGAGCAGAAAATTCACCGGATCGAGAAGGGCGAACGGAGTGAAGAGGAAAAACCCGACGGGCATGGCCAGAAAACACTGGGTAAGGAGCCCGAGTGGCTTGAGGCGCCGCCCAGAACGGAGCCAGTGCGCGGCCACGGGCATGATCGCCACCACGGCGCCGGGATACTTGCAGCTCACGGCGACACCAGTCAGGAATCCGGCGAGGAGGTAATCGCGCCGGCGGCCCAGGTCGTAGATCCCGAGGCAATACCAGCCGACACCCAATAGCGCAGTTCCCAGGAAGGTGTTCACCTCGATGTAGTGGCTTTGGGTGACGTTCACCGGAGAAACCGCCATGGCGAGTGCCGCGAGCAAGGCCGGTTCGGGACGGCCGAAGAGTCGCTTGCCCAGAAGCCAGGTGAACAGCACTCCGAGCACGCCAACCACAACGGTCAGCGAGCGTCCCATGACCACCGCACCCGGTGCTCCGATGTGCCCTACGCCCATGGTCAGCCGCTCAGGGGGCGGGATGTCCGCTGGCGAGGCGTATACACCTCGGGCCTTTTCCACGGCATAGTACGGGATGTACAGCAGCGCGTTGGCGTAGATGAGCAGGGTCGGCTTCTTGAAATAATGCGGATTCAGGTCCCCCGTCTTCACGATGTTCTGGGCGATCTCGATCTTGTTTGGCTCATCCGGGTGATAGAGATAGGGAAGCCCGAAGTCGAGAGCCCAGGCCCGGAGCGCCAAAGCAATAAGCAGGATGCCCGCGAGCAGACCCAGCTCGAGGCGACCCGCGGGCCGCACCTCGGGCCGGGAAACTGTCAGTGAAGCACTCATGAACGCCGCATTAGGGGTTTAAGACGGTTAGAATGTAAACTGTATGCTGTGAAGTTGAGCGCCGGCAGCAACCCGGCCGGCGATGAGGATTTCTATGGATCTCAAACAGATGCAGGACCCGCTGGGCTTGCTGCGGCTGGGCTACGCCAAGCCGCTGCTGGAGCTTCAGGTGCGGCGCTGGCAGAACGGGACGGTTGAGGAACGCACGGAGCCTGTGGTGGAGGAAACCCCGGTGGCGGTGGTATACAACGGGGTACCACATGTGGTCATGATGGCAACCCCGAGCGATCTCGAAGACTTCGTGCTGGGATTCAGCCTCACCGAGGAATTGATCCGCACTCCGGCCGATCTGCTTTCGCTGGAAATCGTGCGCTACAGTCAGGGCATCGAGATCCAGGCCACGGTCAGTCCCGAGTGCGACGCGGTGATCGCGGGGCGCACCCGCCGGCTTACCGGACGCACTGGATGTGGCATCTGCGGGAGTGACAGCATCGCGGTCGTGCTGAAGGAACCTCGTCAGGTCCCGGTGGGAACTCCGGTACGGCCGGCCGCGATTCAGACGGCACTCGAGGAACTGACCGGGCGGCAGGCTCTGAATGCGGCGACCGGCGCGGTCCACGCCGCGGCCTGGGCCTCCGCCAACGGCTCGATCGAGCTGGTACGGGAAGATGTGGGCCGGCACAACGCCCTCGACAAGCTCATCGGCGCCGCGGTGAAGAAAGGCGTTGATCCGGCGACCGGCTTTGTGGTAGTCACCAGTCGCGCGAGCTTCGAGATGGTTCAGAAGGCCATGATACTGGGAGCCCCGCTCCTCGCCGCGATCTCGGGACCCACCGGGCTCGCGGTGCGGGTAGCGGAGCAGTCAGGGATGACTCTGGTGGGGTTTGCGCGGAAGGACAAACTGACGGTGTACACCCATCCCGACCGCGTGGTGAGCTAACCTCGTTGCACTCCCTCGGCCTGGCGCACCGGGCCGCGATTCTGCACGTACTTCCAGCCGAATCTCCCCTTGATACAGAGATTACCGCGAGTGACCTCGTGGTCCAGCGGTGAGGTGACCTTCACGATCTCGTTGTTCTGCACGTGGAGTTCGAGGGTGCACCCCACTCCGCAGTAGGGACAGATCGTCGGGGTAACGGATTGCCGGGACTCGTCCCAGGTTCCCGCCGCACGATGGTCATGCTCCGACTTGAACATCAAGGCTCCGGTAGGACACACCGCGATACAGTTGCCGCAATAGACGCAAGCCGAATCGGGAAGCGGGACCGCGAATTCAGTCGAGATGCGGGCATCGAAGCCCCGGCCCGCTACCGTCAACGCGTAGGTGTTCTGGAAGTCTTTCCCGCACGCTTCGACACACTTGTAGCAGAGGATGCACTTGCCGTAGTCCCGGACGTAAAGCTCGTTGTCCACTTTCGTCGGCTGGGCGACGGTCGCGCGATAGGCCGGATCGGGTGGCGCATGGTGGCCCGGCTGCAAACTGTCACGCAGCCCGGCCGGTGAGGGTGGAGCGGCAGGCCCGTAACGCTCCCGGTCGGCGTGATACTCCTCTTCCCACCGTTCCACGTCCGGAGTGGTGCTCAGATCCACCGAAGACGAGAGGAATTCCAGGACCATCTTTCGGCTGTGCCGGACCCGTTCGGTGTTGGTCCGCACCACCATTCCCGGTTCCACTTTCCGGGAGCAGGATGGCACCAGCACTCGCGACCCTTCGACCTCGACCACGCAGACCCGGCACACATTGACTGGATGCAGGGTTTCGAGGTAACAGAGCGTCGGGATTTCCTGGTCCCGCTGCCGGCATGCCTCGTAGATCGTGGTCCCTTCGGGCACCTGGACCGTTTCATCATCGATCTTGAGCTCGACGGTACGGCGCAAAGGCTCGAGCTGAACAAGCGGCGTCATCGGGTGGATCCGTTGAACAGGTGAAGGCGTTTGACCGCCGACTCGACGGCGCTATAGGCGGTCTGGCCCAGGCCGCAGATGGACGCGTCCTTCATCGCAACGCCGATCTCCTCGAGCAATGCCAGCTCTCCGGCTGTCCCACCAAGAGTCTTGGCCGACTTGAGCCGGTGCAGGGCTTCCTCCTGGCGGACCGTTCCCACCCGGCAGGGCACACACTGGCCGCAGGACTCGTCCCGGAAGAAGGCGGCGACCCGCAGGATGATGTCCATCATGTCGATCGTATCGTCGAATACCATGATGACGCCGGAGCCCAGGGTCGCTTGCGCCGCACGTACTCCCTCGAACGTCAGCGGCATGTCGAGCTCGTCGGGACGCACGAAGACGCCAGCCGCACCGCCCAGCAGAATCGCCTGGAGTTTGCGTCCCCCCGCGACCCCGCCGGCCATTTCCAGCAGCTGGCGCAGTGTCGCCCCGAAGGGGACCTCATACGTTCCGGGCTGGGTCACATTGCCGGAGAGGCAGAAGAGCCGAGGGCCGGCCGAACCTTCGGTGCCAATCCTGGCATAAGCGGGCCCGCCGATGCGCAGGATCTCGAGCACGTTGACCAGCGTTTCGACGTTATTGATGACCGTGGGTTTGCGGAACACGCCGGACTGCACGGGGAACGGAGGCTTGTTCCGCGGCTCGCCGCGGAATCCTTCGATCGAGTTGAAGATCGCCGTCTCTTCCCCGCAGATGTAGGCGCCCCCGCCTTTGCGGATCTCGATGTCGAAGTGGAAGCCGTGACCCAGGATGTCTTCTCCGAGGAACCCGCGAGCGCGTGCCGTGTCGATGGCATTCATCAGCCGCTCGTAGGCCAACGGATATTCACCGCGCAGGTAAATGAAGCCTTCCTCACAACCCGTGGCATAGGCCGCGATGGTCATGGCCTCGACCAGCCCGAAGGGATCTCCTTCCATCAGCGCCCGGTCCTTGAAGGTGCCGGGCTCCGATTCATCCGCGTTGCAGATCAGGTAATGAGGCCGCACCGGCTGGCGCGCTACCGCGTCCCACTTGCGCCCCGTGGGAAACGCTGCGCCTCCGCGCCCCATCAGCTTCGCGTCGTTGACTTCGCGGATTACGGCTTCAGGGCCCAACTCGATCGCCCGCCGAAGGGCCTGGTAGCCGCCGTTCGCGCGATACTCATCAAGACTCGCGGGATCGATTGAGTCGACCCGCCGGAGCAGCCGCAGATTCGCGTCACCCGCCTGCGGGACTCGGGGATGAGGCGCGGTGGTCGCCTTGAGATCACCCGACAGCACCTTACCCGCCGATGCGGCGGTCACTCCTCCGAACAGCCGGTCCACCGGGTTCTCACCGGCGATCTGCAGCAGCGCAGCCGGCGCCTGATCGCAAAGGCCGAGGCACGGGCTACGGAGCCATACGGCGCCGTCGTCGGGAATCAGGTGGTGATCACCCTCCGGCCCATGGTGGTACGCGGGCCCCACCGTCCGCTCCAGCTCCTCGCACAATTCCGCCGCACCCTTGCAGCGGCACGCGATGTCGTCACAGACGTGCAACACCCGTCGGGGGCGCGGCACGGTGGAGAGCAAAGCGTAGAAGGTCGCAACGCCGTAGGCATCCGCGGGCGGAATCGTCAGCCGCTCGCAGACGTAGTTGAGCGCGCCCTCGCTGATCCAGCCCATGCGGGACTGAACCGCTTGGAGTGTGGGCAGCAGGAGATGCCGCTGCCCTCGAGCCGCATGGCCTCCGGCCGCGGTGTGGGCATCCCGCGTTTGACGCTCACCACCTTCCCAACCGGAGGTGGGCTGACCGAGGAACGCGTCAACCGCTTCGCGCTCTTCGTCGGTCGGGTCGGCCTGCAGGAGATGGAGATCCACTGAGATTTCGTGAGAGGAATCAGGACTCGGGGGAGCGTTTGACGGTCGGGCGATCCGCCGCCGCCCGCACCGGGACCACACTGATGGCGCAGGCCTTGAACTCGGCGGTGCCGGACTTCGGATCGGTGTAGTCCACCGTGAGGACGTTGGTCTTTACCAGATCCTGGAAGTGGAGGGTCATGAAACAGAGGCCTTTGCGCAGCGACCGGTCGATACGGACCGGCGCCACCACGCTGCCGCGGCGCGAAGCTATCCGCACCGGATCCCCGTCCATCAACCGCAGTTCCTTGGCGTCCTCGGGCGACATATCCAGCGTCTCACCCCGCCGCAGCGGCGAGGTGTATCCGCCGGTTTGCACTCCGGTGTTGTAGGAATCCAGCCGTCGGCCGGTGGTGAGCTGGAAGGGGTACTCGGCGTCAGGGCGCTCGATCGGCGGATCGTGCTCCACCACGGAAAAGGGCGCCGGCAGTCCCTCGATCGGTTCCTTCCACAGCCGGCTGTGAAGGAACAGCTCGCCGGGGTGATTCTCGTCGTAACAGGGCCAGTGCAGACCGCCTTCCTTCTCCAGGCGGGCGTAGCTCATTCCCGCGAAGATCGGGGCCAGCGACCGTACTTCGTTCCACACCTGCTCCGCTACCGGCGGTCCAATGTCGACGCCGAGTCGCTTTCCGATTTCACAGATGATCCACATGTCATCGCGGGCGTCGCCGGGCGGCTCCAACGCCTTGCGCAGTCGCTGCACCCGCCGCTCGCTGTTGGTGACGGTGCCCTCCGCCTCGCACCAGCTCGACGAGGCCGGGAAGCACCACGTGGGCCAACTCCGCGGTACGGGTAAGGAAAATGTCCTGCACCACCAGATGGTCGAGACCCTTCAGCAGTTCCTCGCTCCTGGTCTGGTCCGCCTCGGACTGGGCCGGGTTTTCTCCGATGACGTAGAGCGAGCGCATTTCGCCGTGCTCCATCGCCTCGAACATCTGGGTCATGTGCTTCCCGTACTGCGGCTTGAGCGACACTCCCCATGCCTTCTCGAATTTCTGCCGGATCGCGGGGTCGGTGGTCCAGTCCTGGAAGCCGACGAGACGGTTGGGAATGGCGCCCATGTCGCCGCCGCCCTGGACGTTGTTCTGGCCCCGCAGCGGATTCACTCCCGAGCCGTAACGGCCCACGTGGCCGGTGAGGAGCGAGAGGTTGATCAGTGAAAGGACGTTGTCAACCGCATTGTGGTGCTCGGTGATCCCGAGGGTCCAGCAAATGACGGCCCGGTCCGCTCGCGCGTACGCATGCGCCGCGCGCTGGATCACGTCCGCCGGAACCCCGGTTTCCTGCTCGGCATACTTCAGCGTGTAGCGCTCCACCGCGTCGCGATAGTCGTCGAAACCGGTCGTCGCCCGGCGGATGAACGCATCGTTGGCGAGGCCCGCGTGGATGATTTCCCGCGCCATCGCATTGGAAAGCGCAATGTCGGATCCGACATTCAGTCCGAGCCATTCATCGGCCCACTGCGCGGAGCTGGTGCGACGCGGGTCCATGACATACATCCGGGCCCCGCGGTGAATCGCCTTCAGGACATGATGGAAGAAAATCGGGTGATTCTCACGGGCGTTCGCTCCCCAGAGGAAGATGACGTCCGTCTCTTCCACTTCACGGTAGGAGCTGGTTCCCCCACCGGCACCGAACACCGTCGCCAGACCGACGACGCTAGGAGCGTGTCAGGTCCGGTTACAGCTGTCGATGTTATGGGTCCCGAATCCCACCCGCGCCAGCTTCTGGGCCAGGAAATTCATTTCGTTGCTGGCCTTCGAACAGCTGAACGTGCCGATGGCGTCGCCGCCATGCTTGTCGCGCACGGTGCGGAATCCCTCGGCCGCGAAGGTGAGCGCCTCTTCCCATGAAGCGGGACGGAGGCCGCCATTATCTCGGATCAGGGGTTCGGTGAGTCGGGTGAACTTCATCGCCATGAGAGACTCTTTCGAGGTCGTTAACCACAACCGGGAGACGTTCGGTTGTCATCCTCAAGCTACACCGAAAAATGGCAATTCAGAATAGAGGGTAAGACCGGGATAGAGGCCCGCAATCGGCCGATAGGCCTGACCGATGGAAGCCGGCTAACTCCGCGCCGGGACGAGGGGTTTGCCCTGCTCCAGGGACGCGGTGACATCGATCGTGGTGCAGATTCGGGCCAGTTCGCGAGCGGAGGGGGTAAGCGGCTCCCGATCCGGGATCACCAGGCCGATAGTGTGGACCGCCTTGGGGCGCTCGATGGGAACGGCCCGCAGGCCCTCCGGCTCCCCGAAGAGATAAAGGAAGGTTTGCGAGAGAACGCTGGAGTAGGCCAATGAACGCAGGTGCGACCACAAGGTGAGCACCGAATTGGTTTGAATCGCGGGGTGCACTTCGGCATCGGCGGCGCGGAAGTGGGCATCGAGAATTCGCCGATTCTGCATATCGGGTGTCAGCATGCAGAGAGGAACGGTCGCGGCCTCCGCCCACGAAATGCTGTCCCGGTGCGCCAGCGGGCCGTCCGCTGGCGTGAACAGGAAATAGCTCTCCCGGTAGAGCGGGATGGTCCGCACATTGGAGAGCGGCTCGTTATCGAGATAGGTGAGCCCGACGTCGAGAGTGAAATCGTCGAGGCCCCGCTGGATCTCAATCGAGGCGAGCGACCACACGGTACTCGTGACGTGCGGATGCTGCCGCGAGAACGGCAAGGTGAGGAGCGAAACCATCGGCAGCGCCGTGGGGATCGCTCCGATGTGGAGTCGCCCCCGCAGCCCTCCCCGCAACTCGCTGGCTTCCTGTTCCAGGCTCTCGCAGTCAGCGAGGATTCGCCGGGCCCATTCCAGCACCCGCTCGCCCTCCGGAGTCAGGCCCTCGAATCGCTGTCCCCGTCTCACGATCAGCAATCCCAGCTCTTCCTCGAGCTGTTTGATGCCGGCAGAAAGCGTAGGCTGAGTCACCGCACACGCGGCTGCCGCGCGGGCGAAATGCTTCTCGTGCGCCAGCGCGGTCAGGTAGCGAAGATTGCGGAGCAACATGAGAGTGAAGCTACCCGGGGGGAACAGGGTCCGACAGCCCGCGACGCCCGTCCCATACCGTTATGATTGAGAACACCGTCGCCTCCGGCGACGGAGCGAACGGAGCCGCGAACCGGCTCGTGGAGGTATAGATCGTAACGATGAAGACGTCGCGCCTTCCGTACCAGCGCGCCGGCATAGTTGGTCATGCCTGAGGCGCGCATCTCTCCCCATCGCCGGTTCAAGAACCGCAGGCACAGTCGCGCCGAAAAACCGCTCCGCGCCGAGCTGCTGAGCATCGAGCGACTGGAGGAGCGGGCTCGCGCCCTGGCCGGAGGCTTCACCCTCGCCCGCCAGACCCAGATCGGCGACCGCCGTTTCTTCCGCCGCCTGGATGACAACGCCCGGGTTCTGCGCCAGACCTACAAGATCCTGGCCGATGCGGTGCACCGCGAGGAGTTCGTGGCCCCGGCGGCCGAGTGGCTGCTCGACAACTTCCACCTGGTAGAGGCGGAGATCCGGGGAGTCCGGCACGACCTGCCCCGGGAGTACTATCGCGAGCTTCCCAAGCTCGCTCCGCGGGACATGACTGGCATGGCGCGAATCTACGCCATGGCGCTCGAGCTGATCAGCCATACCGACGGACGGTTGGACCGCGTCCAGCTGGTGCGGTTCATGTCCGCCTACCAGAGCGTGGCCCCGCTCACCATCGGCGAGCTGTGGGCGTGGCCCAGCATGCTCAAACTGGCCTTGCTCGAGAATCTCCGCCGCCTGGCCGACGAGACCCTGCAAAGCCGTGAGGCCCGGCTCCTGGCCGAGAGGCATCTCGCTTCGCTCAATGGGCGCTCGCGGCAGCGAAGTCAGCCGTCTCTCCCTGATGTCCTCGATTCCGACTATGTCGTGCACCTGCTGCAGCGAATGCGGGAGTACGGTGCCGGTGCAGCCCGGCTCCAGGCCGCCGTTACAGAACGGCTGGCCAACGAGGGCACCACGGCGGAAGAAGTGATTCGGACCGAGCACCAGAATCAGGCGAGCGCGCAGGTGTCGGTTGCGAACGCCATCACCAGTCTGCGGCTCTGCTCCACGCTCGACTGGTCGCAGTACTTCGAGACGGTGAGCCTGGTGGAGCAGGTGCTGCAGCGCGACCCCACCGGCGTGTACGGGCGCATGGATTTTCTGAGTCGGGACCGGTACCGGCAGGCGGTCGAGGAATTGGCGGAACCAAGCGGCGAAGCACAGCTCCGCGTGGCGCTCCGCAGTGTCGAGAGCGCACGGGCGGCCGCGGCGGCAAGCTCGGTCGAGCATCGTTCCGCCCACGTAGGATGGCATCTCATCGGCCGGGGCCGCCCCGACTTCGAAACCGACGTCGCCTATCACCCGAAGTTCACCGCCCGGGCACGGCGCTTCATCTTCGCCCACGGCACCGCGGTCTATCTCGGCGCGATCGGGCTCCTGACACTGGGACTGGTCGCCGCGGCAGCCGCCTATGTGCGAGGCGCCGGTGGGACCCTGGCCGCAGCGTTGTGGACGGCGGCGCTGCTGCTCCTGCCCGCGAGCGAATTGGCGATCGCGGCGGTACAGCGCCTGGCTGCGCACCTGGTCCCGCCGCGGCGGCTGCCACGGCTCGACTTCCTGAACGGGATTCCTCAGGAAGCCCGGACCATGGTGGTGATCCCAACCCTGCTCACCAGCGCGGATGGAGTGGCACAACTCCTGGAACACCTCGAGGTGGTGGCACTCGGGAATACCGATCCTTTCATCCACTTCGCCCTCATCACCGACTTCGCGGATGCCCCGGAAAAGGAGATGTCGGGAGACGCCGAGCTGCTCGAGGCGGCGCGCGCCGGGATCGCCGAACTGAACCGACGCCAGGGAGAGGGGCGCGGCGATCTCTTCCATCTCTTCCATCGGGTGCGCCAGTGGAACCCTGGTGAAGGAGCCTGGATCGGCTGGGAGCGCAAACGGGGGAAACTCGAGGAATTCAATCACCTGCTGCGTGGAGCGACGGACACCAGCTTCACGGTTCATGAAGGGGATCCATCGGTACTGCCCAATGTGCGCTACTGCATCACCCTCGACAGCGATACCCTGCTCCCTCGCAGCGGCGCGCGAAAGCTCATCGGCATCATTGCCCATCCGCTGAACCGGCCGCACTTCGATCCACGCCTCCGCCGAGTCACCGAGGGCTACGGCATCCTGCAGCCGCGGGTGAGCGTGACGCAGGCCAGTGCCGCCGGTTCGCTGTTCGCACGGGTATATGCGGGGCATACCGGGGTCGATCCCTACACCACCGCGGTATCAGACACCTACCAGGACCTCTTCAACGAGGGGATCTACACCGGGAAGGGTCTGTACGACGTCGATGCCTTCATGGCGGCACTGGATGGTCGGGTCCCTGAGAACGCGCTGCTCTCTCACGACCTGTTCGAGGGCCTCCACGCCCGTCCCGCGCTGGTGACCGATGTCGAAGTGGTGGACGATTACCCCGCCAGCGTTTTGGCCTTTGCCCGCCGCCAGCACCGGTGGGCGCGAGGCGACTGGCAGATCCTCTTCTGGCTCTTCCCCGTGGTTCCCACCCGCAAGGGATTGGAGCGGAACACCCTTCCGACCATTTCCCGCTGGAAGATCCTGGACAATCTGCGGCGTACACTGGTGGCGCCCGCAACAGTCGCCGCACTCGTATGCGGGTGGCTAATCCTGCCAGGACACCCGCTGGCCTGGACGATTGGCATTGTCGTCACGCTGGCGTTTCCGCTCTATCCGCTGCTGTTCCATTTGCTGGCCGGCCCGGGTCCCCAGGAGCCCAACCGGGTGTTCTTCCGGATTCTAATCGAGGACCTGAAGACCGCCGCGGCGCAGGTGCTGCTCCAGATCACTTTCCTGGCGTACAACGCGTACCAGATGGTCCACGCCATCGCGCTGACTCTGGTCCGCCTCATCGTTACCCAGCGTCGGCTGCTCGAGTGGGAAACAGCCGCCTCCGCAGCGAAACGAGCCACCGGCATCTCAGGCCAGAGCGGGACCCGGTTCTTCTTCGGCCAAATGGTGGCGAGTCCTGTGATCGCCATCGTGATCCTCCTCCTGGTCGGAGGAGCGCGGCCCAGCGCGGTTCCCGCCGCGGCCCCGATCCTCATTCTGTGGGCGGCCGCTCCGGCCGTGGCCTACTGGCTGAGCCGGCCGGTCCCGGTACGGAGGCGTATTCCTTTGAGCGCCGAGGACCGGCTCCTGCTTCGGAACATCGCCCGAAAGACCTGGCGCTACTTCGAGACCTTCATGGGTCCCGAGGACAACGGCCTCCCGCCGGACAATTTTCAGGAAGTCCCCGAGCCGGTCGTGGCGCACCGGACCTCGCCCACCAACATCGCGATGGGGCTGCTCTCCACCCTCGCGGCGCACGACTTGGGGTACATCCGTACTCGCGACATGGTGGCGAAGCTCGAGGCGCTGCTCGATACCACCGAGGGGCTGGAGCGCCATGAGGGCCACCTGTTCAACTGGTATGACACCCGCACCCTGGCTCCCCTGTTACCGCGATACGTGTCCACCGTGGACAGCGGCAATCTTGCCGGAGCGCTGCTCGCCCTCGCGGAAGGCCTGAGGCAGCTCACAACCACGCCTCAATCGGACGATCAGATCTGCCACGGAGTGGCCGACACGACGCGGCTGGCGTCACAGTCAGTTTCCCGACTGAGTGAAGCAGCGCAGCACCCGAACGAAGCGGTATCGGCGCTGGAGACGGTCCTGGCAGCGATCGGGCGCGAGTTGGATGGCGGCGAACCGGCCGCGGCGTCTCTGGATGCCGCGGCGAAACTGGCGCCCCAGCTTAGCGGATCGCTCGAACGGTTGGGCGCGAACCAATCGGCCACGCCGGGCCTGAGTGAAGCACTCTGGTGGTCACGGTCGGTGGAGAGCGCGCTGAAGGAATCGGCCATCCACGAGGACGGCCTGGCCCGCAAGCTTGTGGATCTGTCGGATCGCGCCCTGGCACTGGTCGAGAACATGAACTTCGCGTTTCTCTACGACCGGCAGCGCCAGATCTTCTCGATCGGGTACCGGTTGCCCGACACCGAGGGGCCCGGCCGTCTCGACACCTCCTACTACGATCTGCTGGCGTCCGAGGCGCGGCTCGCAAGTTTCGTCGCCATCGCCAAGGGCGATGTTCCCGAAAGCCACTGGTTCCACCTCGGCCGTCTGTTGACCAGCGTCGACGGGGCGGCGACCCTGCTGTCCTGGAGCGGCACCGCGTTCGAGTACCTGATGCCGCTCCTCATCATGCGCTCGTACTCCGAAACCCTGCTCGACCAGTCCTGTCGCATGGCGGTCCGGCGCCAGATCGATTACGGCAAACAGCAGGGTGTGCCCTGGGGCATTTCGGAATCGGGATTCAACGTGGTGGACCGGCACGGCAACTATCAGTACAAGGCATTCGGCGTTCCGGGCCTCGGCCTCAAACGCGGGCTGGGAGACGAGCTGGTCGTGTCTCCGTATTCGACGGCGCTCGCCGCCCTGGTGGAGCCGGCGACCGCGACCCAGAACTTCCGCCGGCTGACTCGCGCGGGCGGCGAAGGCGTCTACGGCTACTACGAAGCGATCGACTTCACCCACCGCCGGCTCGACCAGAGTGGGGCGGAGCCGATGATTCCCGCCCAGCGCGGGACGGTGGTTCAGGCCTACCTCGCCCACCACCAGGGAATGAGCCTCGTGGCGCTGGCGAACGTGCTCCTGGACAATCCGATGGTGCGCCGCCTCCACGCCGACCCGCGGGTGCAGGCGACGGCTCTGCTGCTGCAGGAGCGGGTTCCCCGTCACGCGCCGCTGATGGAAGCCCGCCCGGTTGAGGAAACCCGGGTGCGGGCCCCGGCAGCCGCCGCGTCGCTGCGGCGCTTCCGCTCACCCCACACCCGGTATCCGCACGCCCAATTCCTGTCGAACGGCTCCTATACGACGGTCGTCACCAACGCCGGCGGCGGAGCGAGTTTCTGGCGCGATCGTGCAGTGACCCGGTACCGCGAGGATTCCACCTCGGATTACGGCAGTCAGTTCATCTACCTGCGCGATGTGCGGAGCGGAGCGGTCTGGTCCGCCGCGTACCATCCCACCGGCCGCGAGGCGGATGACTACCTCGTCACCTTCCGGGCAGAGCGAGTCATCTACCGCCGTCGCGACGATGAGATCACGACGCAATTGGACATTGCCGTCTCTACCGAGGACGACGTGGAGGTGCGTCGCCTTTCAGTGACCAATCACAGCGACCGGCCGTGCGAGCTGGAGATCACGAGTTACGCCGAAATCTCGCTGAGTCCGGTGCGGGACGACCTGGCGCATCCCGCCTTCAACAAGCTCTTCGTTCAAACCGAATTCATCCCCGAATCGCGCGCCCTGCTTTGCGGCCGCCGGCCGCGCTCGCCGGATGAAGCCGGCGCCTGGGCCATCCATGTCTTGAGCGTGGAGGGCAGAATCCAGGGGGCAGTGGAGTGGGAGACCGATCGAGCACGGTTCCTGGGGCGGGGTCGCGACCCCTCACGTCCGGTGGCACTCGACGGACGCGCCTTGTCCGGGACCACGGGTGCCGTCCTCGGACCCGATCATGAGCCTGCGCCAGCGGATTCGCCTCGCACCCGGCGGCTTCTTGCGGCTCTCCTTCTCGACTGGCATGGCCTGCGAGTCGCGAGCAGGCGCTGGCCATGGCTCAGAAGTACCAGGATCCCAGCGCCGCCGCGCGGACCTTCACCCTCGCCTACACCCAGGTACAGAGCGCCCTGCGCCACCTGGGGATTTCGAGTGACGACGCATCGCTCTTCGAACGACTCGCTTCCAGAGTTCTCTACGGCGACGGGTCCCTGCGCGCGCCTCCCGACCTGCTGGCGCGCAATGAGCTCGGGCAGGCCGGCCTCTGGCCCCACGGAATCTCCGGCGATCTGCCGATTCTGCTGGTGCGCGTGGTGGAGGAAGACGATCTGCCGCTCGTCCGCCAGGTACTCCAGGCCCAGGAGTACTGGCGGCTCAAGGGCCTTCGCGCCGACGTCGTGGTGCTGAATGAGCATCCGGCGAGCTATCTCGACGAGATGCACGTTCAGCTCACTTCCCTCCTCGACACCGGCAACTGGGCCGCGTGGAAACACAAACCGGGCGGCGCCTATCTGCTTCGGGGCGATCGGATGACCGAGTCCGAACGAATCCTCCTCGCCAGCGTGGCCCGCGCCATTCTCAGCGGCGATCGAGGGGAATTGGCCAACCAGCTGGACCGCCCCTACCCCGACCTGCAGTGGCAGGATCATCTCCCGCCGCCACCGCCGGCGCCGGTCGTAGCGTTGCGCTGGAGCGAGACGGAAGTCCCGCCACTCGTCTTTCCCAACGGCACCGGTGGGTTCACGGCGAATGGGCAGGAGTACGTGATCGTGCTCGAAGGGGAAGCGGAAACTCCGATGCCCTGGGTAAATGTCATGGCCAACCCGGCTTTCGGGACCGTCGTTTCCGCCTCGGGCTCGGCCTATACCTGGGCGGAAAACAGCCGGGAGAACCGTCTCACACCATTTGCCAACGATCCAGTCACCGACGCAACCTCGGAAGCCCTTTTTGTCAGGGACGACGAGGATGGCCGGGTCTGGTCTCCTACTCCGGGACCATTGCCCCGCAACCGCGAGAGTGGACGCTTCGTAATCCGCCACGCACCCGGTGTGTCGCGCTTTACCCAGGCGGCCCACGGGATCATGCACGACCTGAGCGTGTTCGTGGACGCAAACGATCCGGTCAAGTTCGCGGTGCTGAGTCTCTCGAACCGGAGCGGGCGCCGCCGCAAACTCAGTGTGTTCGGCTACAACGAGTGGATTCTCGGCCCGCCACAGCCGGGGGAGGAATTTCACGTCGTCAGCGAGCTCGACGCGGAGAGCGGCGCGATCCTCGCGCGAAACCCCTACAACCAGGAATTCGCCGGAAGAGTCGCGTTCGCCTGCGTCAGCGAGCGTTTCAGCTCCGCCACGGGAGATCGGCTCTTCTTCCTCGGTCGCAATGGATCCTTCACGAGAGCCGCTGCACTGAGCAGCCCGGGGCTTCCCGGTCAGTTCGGCGCCGGCCTCGATCCCTGTGCGGCGTTTCAAGTCAAGGTGGACCTCGGCCCCGGAGAAAGCCGCCGCCTCGTCTTCCTGCTGGGTCAGGGCCGCGACCGGGATCATGCGCTGGAGCTCGTCATGCGCCATCGCAGTGTGGCCGCGGCCGACCGGGGGCTCGCCACCGTCCAGCGATTCTGGAGTGACCTGCTCGACACGATCCAGGTCCGCACTCCCGATGATTCATTCGACGTGCTGATGAACCGCTGGCTGATGTACCAGAACCTCAGTTGCCGGTTCTGGGCCCGATCCGCCTTCTACCAGCCGGGCGGAGCGTTCGGCTTCCGCGATCAGCTTCAGGATGCGATGGCGCTCTGCCTCGCGCGGCCCGACCTCTTGCGTGCCCATCTGCTCCATGCAGCCTCGCGCCAGTTCCTCGAGGGAGACGTGCAGCACTGGTGGCACGAGCCGTCCGGTAAGGGAACTCGCACCCGGTGTTCCGACGATCTGCTCTGGCTGCCCTTCGCGACGGCGCACTACGTGAAGTACCACGGGAGACGAGGCGATCCTCGACGAGATCATTCCGTTCCTCGAGGCCCCGCCGCTGGCACCCTCCGAGGCGGAGGTCTACGGCGAGCCCAAAGTGTCTGCCGAGTCCGCCTCCCTGTTCCAGCACTGCGTCCGGGCGATAGACCGCAGCTTGACCGCCGGACGTCACGGCTTGCCGCTGATGGGAAGCGGGGACTGGAACGATGGTATGAATCGGGTCGGCAAGGACGGCCGGGGCGAGAGTGTTTGGCTCGGCTGGTTCCTGCATGCGGTCCTGCAGCAGTTCCAGCCGTTGTGCCAGGCGCGCGACCATTCCCTCGCGGCGCGCTATGGCAGTGAGCGAAGCCGGCTCGGCCTCATGCTGGGACAGGCGTGGGACGGCAACTGGTATCGGCGCGCCTACTACGACGACGGCTCTCCGCTGGGCTCGGCCCAGAACGATGAGTGCAGGATCGATTCAATCGCGCAGTCGTGGGCCGTGCTTTCCGGAGCGGGCACCTCGATCCGGGCCGAACAGGCAATGGATGCTGTCCGAAGCTATCTGGTACAGCGCGGAGCCGGACTGGTCCTCGTCCTCACCCCGCCGTTCGATCAGTCGCCTCAGGACCCGGGTTACATCAAAGGATACCCGCCCGGGATGCGCGAGAATGGCGGCCAGTACACCCATGCCGCGATCTGGACCGTCATGGCCCTTGCCCGGCTCGGCAGCGGCGACGAAGCAGTCGAGCTGTTCCACATGGTCAACCCGATCAACCACACCCGGAATTCGGCCGGAACCGATCGCTATAAAGGAGAGCCCTACGTCACCGCTGGCGATGTCTATTCCCATCACGCGCACGTAGGAAGGGCGGGTTGGACCTGGTATACCGGCTCGGCGGGATGGATGTATCGCGCCGGACTGGAGAGCATCCTGGGCCTCAAGCGGCACGGGGCGACATTCGAGCTGTCGCCCTGCATTCCCACCGTGTGGCCCGAGTACTCGATCACCTGGCGCTTCGGGAAAACCCGCTACGAGATCTCGGTGATCAATCCGGAACACCGCTGTCAGGGAATCTCCGAGGCCGACCTGGACGGCGAGCAAGTGGACCCGCGCGCCATCCCCCTGCTGGACGATGGCTCAACCCATCAGGTCAGGGTGATCATCGGAGCCCCGGCCCTGACCGTCACGCGTGGGGCGGTCAGGGGAAGGGCGCGGGCTTGAGGCCGGCTATTCGCCGGCCATAAGTCTTGCACGCCCGCCTGGAGAAAATTCTACCCGGAACGTCTCGCCTCCCTGCACCGTGATCGATCCGCTCCCGACAATGCTGCCCGAAGGATTCAGCTGGAACTGGTCGTCGAGGTAGAAGACGTTTACCCGCACCTCGTAGTCATAGGTTCCGGCGGTGAGGGATTGCAGCGCCACGGCTCGCGGTTGTTGCAGGTTGGACACCGCGCTCTGAATGTTCCCGATCCTGAAATGGATCTCCTGCCACGGGATCCGGTCCGAATGCATCGGCGCCATCACGGTAATACCCTCGGTCGCCCCGGATGAGCTGCGGGAACTTGCGTCGAGGTCCCCGAGGCTGTCAGTTGATGCAGTCTCTGCGCGTGGAATGCAGGACTGGATCTTTGTGGCTCGCTGGGAACCGGCAGGGTGCGCCGCGTCGTAGCGGAAGGGCCCCATGCGAGTGAAGAAATGGATTGCCGCCCCGACCGCGGATGGATTCCCCCCGGACAGTGTGGCTGCGGCGTAGCAGTCTGCCGCGAGCTCCTGCTCCTGCAACCTGGCGTTGAAAGACTTCCGGTTTCCTGCCAGTGCGTGGGCCCGCGTGTGCCGCAGCGAGATGTGTCCGTATTCGTGCGCCATGAAGAACGCGGAGAGTTGGGGCCCGAGGCGCTGCAGGTAGTCAGGATTGTAGTAGATGACCGAGCCCTTCGGATCGTAGACCGCGACGGCGACATCATGCAGCGTATCCAGCGCGATCTCCCGCACCGGCAGGGACTGGGGACCGCCTTGTGATTCCAGTTCAGCGTCTTGGGCGACTGCTCCGACTCCCACCAGCGACACCCAGACCATCATGGCCGAGCGCATACCTCCCTCCGGGTCAAAAAGAATGAAGGCGGGATGAGCGCTCGTGTGAGCGCTGCATCTCGCCTTCGGCTGGGGGAGCCTGGCAGCTCCCTCCGCCAAGGTGGCATCCCATTTTCTATCCTGGGAGCCGCCTTTTTGCTTCCGGAATCACTATAGCCCCTCGCACCTGAAATCGAAGTGACCAGTGTCACCCCGAACGCAGCGTGATGTTGACCACATCAGCGTCGTGTCACGCCTCAGTCTTTTCTCCCAGAGCGCGGCGATGAATCTCACGAATCGTTTCGATGGTGTCGGCGTCCTGCGCGCTCTTGTCGGGCCGATATCCCTTGATTCTCGCGAAGCGTAGCGCGACACCTCCGGGGTATTGCGAGCTCGACTGCACGTCGTTGAAAGCAACCTCCACGACCAGCTCGGGCCGCACGTAAACCGTGTAGTCATCGCGCCGCACTTCGAGTTCCTGCAAACGCGTCGTCTGCCATGCCAGGACCTCGTCCGTCATTCCCTTGAACGTCTTGCCCAGCATCACGAACTCACCCGTCGCGGCGTCCCGGGCACCAAGGTGAAGGTTGCTGAGCCAGCCGCGTCGCCGGCCGTTTCCCCATTCCGCGGCGAGAACAACCAGATCGAGCGTGTGAACCGGTTTGATCTTGAACCAGCGTTGCCCTCGTTGTCCCGCCTCATACCGCGCGTCGAGCGCCTTGGCCATCACCCCTTCGTGGCCCTGCGCCAGTGCCCGGTCGAGAAAGGCCTGGGCCTCCACCGGTTCTGCCGTCACCGCGCGGGTGATCAGCAGCTGTGGCGGCAGCGATCTCCGCAGGAATTCGTGGCGCTGTTCCTGTGTCAGGTCGAGAAGCGATTTGCCGTCGAGGTATAACAGATCGAAGAAGAACGGAGTAAGCGGCACCTCGCCGCGCTGTTGATCAACCTCGAGCCGGCGCCGAAACGGCTCATCGTCGTCTGGAAAGCATGCGGTGATCCGTCGCTCCTGAGGGCAATGACCTCCCCGTCCAGTATCAGCTCCCGCGAAGGCAAGGCACGGACTATCTCGACAACCTCAGGTACGGCAGCCGTCACCTCGTTCAGTCGCCGCGAGTAGACCTTCACCTCGGCGCCTCCTTTGTGTACCTGGATTCGCGCCCCGTCGAGCTTGAATTCGAACGCCGCGCGGCCCAGGCGCTCCAATGCCTCGGCGGGAGTCGCGGCGGTATCGGCGAGCATCGGCAGCACCGGTCGGAAAAGCCGGATCGAGAACTCGCCCAGCCCGCTGCCGCCCGCCAGAATCGCCCGAGCCACGGTTCCCAGATCCCCCGCGGTCATGAAGGCGCGCTGGACTTCCGCTCGGGGCAGCTCCGCGGCACGGGCGACCGCATCCAGCACCACACCTTCGAGCGCGCCCTGCCGCAACTCCCCGATGAGTAGACGCGCCAGAAACTGCTGCTCGACCCGGGTGGCCCGAGCCCACAGACCGCGTAGGAGGCGGGACCGTTCGTGAGCCGAGCCCTTGCCGCCGACCCGCGCGATTTCTTCCAGGGCCGCATCCACGTCGCTCACCGTGAGAGACGCCGAGTCGGCGCCAGGCACTTCCGAAAGCGTCGCTATCGCGGCATAACCCACGCCGAGTCGTGGTTGACGGATGGCTCCGGCGAGGTAGGCGGTCCCGATCTCCACCTCGGCAGCTTCGAGACGTCGGAGGAGTGCCGCCAGCAGCGCGACTTTTTCCAGCCGTCCGCTTGCAGCGGCGACTCGGCTCGAGGTCTCGACCAGGTCGGTGAGGGTAACCATGGCAGCAGGATACCCGGGGTCCCGATGCTGCCGGAAGGCCGCATGAGTAACGATCCAATCGCTGGCGAGAGCGGGGCGCGGTATCACCTTGTGAGAAACCGATGAAACGAGGACCTGAATGCGCTACCAGTTTCTGATCGATACCTATGCGACTGAACGGCTCAAGGTGCTCAGCGTGTGGAGCATGTTCGAGGAAGGCGATCTTTCCACCCGGCCGCACCGGGAAGACCGCCGGGGACGCAGCATGCTCGACAGATGGTCCACCAGTGCATGAGCGAGAATCTCTGGTTCCGCTCCATGCTCGGGATCGACGTCGGAGCACCGCCGCTGCCTGAACAGGAGACCCGGAATGGATTCGTGCGGCGCTATGCGGAAGACTCAGGCAAGCGACTCGACCTGCTGCGCGGCAAATCGGATCAGTGGTGGGAGGAAGCGACTGCCTTCTTCGAGGTGCGTCGCAGCCGGGCCTGGATCATGGTGCGGAGGATCGCCCACACCGCCCATCATCGCGGCCAGCAGACCGCTCTCCTGCGCATGCTCCGCCGGAATGTGTACAGCACCTATGGCCCGACCGCCGACACCGGCGGTCTGCCGGCGAATCAGGCACCGACCATCTACGCCTTCCCCGATCGAGAGTACGCTGCTCGCTGGAATCGATGGTGGCGAGAAATCACCGTTGCCCGGCCCGGGCGCCTCGGTACCGACCGAGCGTCCCAACCGGTAGGAGGTCGTCCTTCTTGTTCAGTCGGTGCGCAGCGTGTTCGCAGGATCGGCGTGGCTCGCGCGTGCGGCCGGGAGCCAGGAAGCGGCGAGTGCCGTGATCACCAGGAGGAGAGGAACGGTGAGAAGGTGAGCGGATCGGAGGGGGCGACTTCGTAGAGGAGTGCTCGCATTGCCCGCGTCGCGCCGAACGCGGCACCGATACCCAGGGCGAGTCCCACCAGCACCAGCCTCAGTCCGTGGCTCACGATCAGCCACTGCACCTGTGTCGTCCGCGCGCCGAGCGCGATTCGGATCCCCATCTCCCTGGTGCGCCGTCGGGCGACTTGCGCGATCACGCCGTACACTCCGACGATCGCCAGAGCCAGGCCCACGGAGGCAAAGGCGAGGAGCAGCGTCATGAAGAATCGCTGGCTCGCCACGGAGCGGGACCAGAGCGTCTCCATCGGATCGATTGAAACGATCGCAAGCTCGGGGTCCAGCTCGCGCACCAGCTGGCGCACCGAGGTACCGAGGGTGGTCGGAGGCACCGAGCTCCGCAGCATCAGCGTCATGTAATCGTTAGGTGCCTGCGCGAACGGAGTGAACACTTCGATGCGGGGCTCGATTGCGAGGCTCGCCTGACGCTCGCTACCCACGACCCCGACGATGGTGTACCAGACCGAAGTGGAATCCGGAATGCGGTCGAAGGAGATCCGCTGGCCCACCGGATCCTGATCCTTGAAGTACTGCCGGGCGAGGGTCTCGTTGATCACCACCACCGGCGGCGAGTCTTCCCGGTCCGCATCGCTGAACGCTCTCCCCGATCGGAGCGGGATGCGCATGACGCGGAAATAGCCCGGTGCGGCCGTCCGGTGTACGACCTCCGTGCCATACTCATCGGCGGGGCGGCCGGCGATGTGAAAGTCGCTGGTCCAGCCGGTGCCAGTGAGTGCCGGAGTGATCACCGTCGCGGCCTCTGTTACTCCGGGCAGGCTCCGCGCCCTTCCCTGCAATTCATCAAAGAAGCTGATGATCTTGGTCGAGGTATCGTACTTGGCTGGTGGGAGATGGATCGCGACGGCCAGGACCCCCTTCGGATCAAAACCGGGGTCAACCTGCTGCAGCCGCCAGAAGCTGCGGACCAGAAGCCCCGCTCCCGTGGTGAGTAACAATGCCAAAGCGATCTCGGCCACCACCAGGGCATTGGCCCAGCGACGAATCCGGCTGCCTTCGCTCGCCAGTCGACCGCCTTCCTTCAGTACATCAGCGGGAGCGCGGCGCCCCCGCCAGATCGCCGGAGCGACGCCGAACAAGCAGCCCGCTGGCCGTGGTGACCGCGACCACGTAGCCGACCACGCTCCAGTCGAGAGCAACCTCCCCCACCGGTAGCATGCCGGCAGGTTGCAATGCCGAGAGTGCATCGGTCCCCAGCCAGCCGAGTACCAATCCCGCGAGCCCGCCGAGAGCGGACAACACCAGGCTCTCGGTGAGCGACTGCTGGACCAGTCGGCCCCGCCCCGCGCCGAGGGCCAGCCTGAGCGCCGCTTCCCTCTCTCGCCCCAGCGCCTGGACCAGCAGCAGGTTCCCCACGTTGGCGCACGCGATGAGAAGGAGCAGCAGCACCGAGCCAAGGAGCACCCATAGCGGCTGGCGGACCTTGCCGACCAGGAAATCGTGCAACGGCGTCATGTCGGCGCCCATGACCCGGTTGGTCTCCGGATATTCGACTTGGAGCTGGCGGACCACGCCCTGGAATTGGGCGTCAGCCTGCTGCTGCGAGACGCCGGGCTTGAGTCGCGCCACGACCCGGATCCAGTGGGCGCGCCTGTAGTGGATCTGGGAGCGTTCGCTGGCCTGCCATGCGACCGGGGTCCAGAGATCGGCGTCCGGCGCCGGGAACGCAAACTCCTTGGGCATGATTCCGACGATCTCGGTGGCGACACCGTTGAGATGAACGATGTGCCCGATGATCGCGCGATCTCCGGAGAACTGCCGTTGCCAGAAACCGTAGCTGACTACCGCGACGTTGGAACTCGAAGCCCAGGTCTCCTCTGGCCGAAAGACCCGCCCGACGGCGGCCGGCACTTCCAGCACCGAGAAGAAGTTGCCGGTGACGCTCGCCCGGGACACGAGAACCGGGTCCTCGCCAACGCTCAGCGTCTGCCGGCTCAGCCTGTCGTCGTACGCGGCAACGTCGGCGAACGCCGGCACCCTTGCCTGCCAGTCGAGATAGTTGGCCGGCGCGGCAACCTGCTGGCGCCATCCCTTCTCGGGATTGTCCTCGGCCAGCATCATCAGCTGATCCGGCGATGGGAACGGAAGCGGGCGGAGAATGACCCGGTTGACGACCGAGAAGATCGCCGTGTTGGCGCCGATACCCAGGGCAAGAGTCAGGATCGCGGTCGCGGCCAGAAGCGGATTGCGACGAAAGGTCCGCATGGCGAAACGCGTATCGGCCACCACATCCTCGAGCCACCTCACTCCACGGCCGTCGCGGTGAGCTTCCTTGACCGCGTCGATTCCTCCGAAGGCGATGAGTGCCTCGCGCCGGGCCTGGTCTGCCGGCATGCCGCCGCGAACGTTCTTCGCGGTCTCCATCTCAAGATGGAGCTGGATCTCGTCGTCCAAATCCCTCTCGGCGGACTCCCGCTGAAAAAGCGCCTTCCACCAGCGCACGATCGGCTTGAGCAGTTTCATCAGCTGGTCCCTAACACCCACTCGACCGCGGACACGTAACGGCGCCAGCTCTCGGTCTCCGTCCCCAGCGCCTTGCGCCCGTCGTCAGTCAGCCGGTAATAGCGCGCCTTCCGATTGTTCTCTGTGGAACCCCACTCGCTCTCGATCCATCCCTTTTGCTCCAGCCGCTGCAGCGCGGGATAAAGCGAGCCCTGGTTCACGTCGAGCACACCGCGGGTGAACTGCTCGATGCGCTGGCTGATGCCCCAGCCATGCATCGGTTGCAGTGTGAGGGTCTTGAGAATCAGAAGGTCGAGCGTGCCGCGAAGGACGTCGCTGGAAGGCGTTGCCACCGGAGGAACCTCCTGCTGTCGGTTTCCGACAGAACGTCATTTCCTTTCTGTCGGAAGTCAAGAGGAGTTCCACCAGTCAAACCACGAATGAGCCCTGGATTGACCAAATTGCGCCATATATGTATACTACAGGCATGAACAATAAACCTGTGGTTACCGAGTTGAAGGTTGATGAGGCTTTGCTCTTTCAAATAATGGATGCCGCCGAGGCCTTGGAGCGGCGCTTGGATAGCGCCTTGGGTAAGGTAGGCCTGTCGGGTGCCAAGGCGAGTGTACTCCATGCCTTGGGTCAGGAAGACCAGGCACTCACTCTGAGCCAGCTGGCGGATGAGAACTGCTGCGTGAGATCCAACATCACCCAGCTCGTGGACCGGCTGGAAGCTGACGGCCTGGTTCGAAGGGTCAATGATCCAGATGATCGGCGAATCAAACGGGCGGCTCTGACCGTAGCAGGCAGGAAAGCGTACGAAGATGCCATTAAAGTCATCGAAATTCAGGAGCGTTCTGTTCAAAACTTGCTCACTGCTGGAGAAGTCGATGTGCTGGGCCGGGCGCTGAAAAAGCTGATGGATTAAGGAGTTACATTTTTTTTGGATTAGTAGTTCAGGGACTAGATTATATAGGTAAGTATTATCCAGTTACGCTGTTGTTACGTCGAGGCGGGTTTTTGCGCCTCATGGCAGGGGTGATCCAGTCACTGCGCATCATGTCGAGAAGGGCAACTCTGGAACGACTAGAGAGGTTGGATCAGGGATGTGCTGTACGCATGCAGGGGCGACCGTCAGAGTCATACGCTGAGGAGAGGACCCATGAGTCGTAGTTTCCACAATTCCGCCGGCTTGTCCGGACCCGCTGTTCTGCTGGCCGTGGTGCTGTTGACTGGAACCGGGCTCGCGGCCTGGAAGAGCGCGTCGATCCGGAAATCCAACGAGGCGTCCTCTCACCAGCCGGAGCCAATCGAGGCGGTGACCACCGCCGTGGCCGTGGAGCGACAGTATCGCCAGAGCACGACCTCGATCGGGACGGTACTAGCCCTGCGCTCCATCACGTTGAGCAACGAACTCGCCGGCACCGTGCGGCGGGTCAATCTGACCCCCGGTCAAGTCGTTGAGGAAGGCACCGTGCTGGTGGGTCTCGACGTCTCCGTCGAGGAGGCGGACCTGCAGGCCCAGCAGGCTCGGGCCGCTCTCGCCCAGACCACACTCGAGCGCCTCAAGCGGTTGCAGCAGGCCAAAGCCACTTCGCAGGAAGAGGTGGACCAGGCCAGTGCTGCGCAGGATGTCGCGTTGGCGGAGACGGCCCGTATCAAGGCCGTCATTGCCCGGAAGACCATCCGCGCACCCTTCCGCGCCCGGATCGGCATCTCGGACGTGCACATCGGCCAGTATCTGGCCGAGGGCACCGAGCTCACGACCCTGCAAGGTGTCGAGACTGCGGCGAACGTGGATTTCACCGTGGCCCAAAGCGTCGCGGCCGCCCTTCACCAGGGTGATCTCGTTGCCGTAGTCGCCCCCCAGGATTCGACACGGCTACCCGCGAGGATCACCGCGATCGACTCGCGAGTCGATCCCACGACCCGCAATGCGCTGGTGCGGGCGAAGCTGACCTCCCGAGCCCCTGCGCCAGGTGCCTCGGTACGAGTCGAGATTCCGGTGGGTCCCTCCGGCAAAGCCGTGGGCATCCCGGTCAGTGCCCTGCGCAAGGGACCCGGCGGCGATCACGTGTTCGTGATTGCCCCGGATTCGACGGGAAAGCCGCGGGCCCACGAGCGCCCGGTAGTAAGCGGCGCAACGGCGGGCGACGAAATCCTGATCATCTCCGGCCTCAAGCCGGATGAAGTGGTGGCAACCTCGGGATCCTTCAAGCTGCGCGAGGGCGTGCTGGTCGCCGCTCCCGCGGCCGATTCAGCCTCCAACTCGAACGTGAAGCCGTAAGCACTCCGCCACGAACAACGGGACACGAGAACTCCGATGCGTTCCTTTACCGACATCTTCATCAAGCATCCCGTCCTGGCGGTGGTGGTCAACCTGGTCATCCTGCTGGTGGGGTACCGGTCCATCAGCTCACTGCCGGTACAGCAGTACCCGAAAATCGAAAGCTCCCAGGTACTGATCACCACGGTGTACTACGGTGCCAGCGCCGAGACTATTCGCGGCTTCCTGACTACCCCGATCGAGCGGGCAGTCTCGGCGATCAGCGGAGTCGACTACGTCGAATCCACCAGTCGGGCCGGAGTCAGCAGCATCACGATCCATTTGAAGCTGAATCACAACAGCACCGCGGCGCTGGCCGAGGTCACCGCCCGTCTGCAACAGGTGCGCTCGGAGCTTCCGGCTGAGGCTGAGCCGCCCGTGGTGGAAGTCCAGCGAGCCGACCGACCCTACGCCTCGTTCTACCTCAGCTTTACCTCGAGCGAGCGGGACATCCCCGCCCTCACCGATTGGCTGACCCGCAACATGCAACCCCAGCTCTCGACGCTGTCGGGTGTGCAGCGGATTGATGTGGTGGGTGGACGTCCGATTGCCATGCGGATCTGGATCGATCCCGACCGTCTGGCCGCACTCAATCTCGCTCCCGGCGACGTGCAGGCGGCGTTGCAGCGCAACAATTTCCTCGCGGCGGTAGGCCAGACCAAGAACGATCTGGTTCAGGTCAACCTGCTCGCGAACACCGACCTGCGCTCTCCTGAAGAGTTCAAGAACCTGATCGTCGCCGACCGGAACGGCGCCGTGGTGCGGCTCTCGGACGTTGCCAAGGTCGAGCTGGGCGCGGAGGAAGCCGACTTCATCACCAAGTTCAACGACAAGGAGGCGGTGTACCTGGGGGTGTGGCCGGTCATCGGGGTGAACGAGATCGAGGTCGCCCATCGGCTGCACTCCGAAATGGAAAAGATCCGGCCGACGCTGCCCAAGGACATCGACATGCAGCTGGCGTACGACGCCACGGTGTTCATGGAGGATGCGCTCCAGGAGATCACCAAGACACTGATGGAGACCATCCTCATCGTCGCCGTCGTAGTGTTCCTCTTCATGGGCTCGATACGCACTGCGATTGTGCCGCTGGTGGCCATCCCGATTTCGCTGGTCGGTGCAGCGATAGTGATGTACGCCGCCGGGTTCAGCCTGAACCTCCTCACCATACTGGCAATCGTGCTGTCGGTGGGTCTCGTGGTAGACGATGCGATTGTCGTGGTCGAAAACGTCGAACGGCACGTCCGAGAGGGAAGAACCCGGATCGATGCGGCCCTGATCGGCGCTCGGGAACTGGTCGGCCCGATCATCGCCATGACCATCACCCTGGCCGCGGTGTATGCCCCGATCGGTTTCCAGGGCGGGCTGACCGGGTCACTGTTCCTGGAATTCGCCATCACGCTCGCCGCGGCGGTCGTGGTGTCGGGCATCGTCGCGGTTACCCTGTCGCCGATGATGAGCTCGCGCCTGGTGCACGAGCATGGCAAAGAGGGCCGGTTGACCAGGTTGGTGAACCGAGGCTTCGACGCGGTGCGCCGCCGCTATGAGAAACTGCTGGACGGTGCGCTGACCATGCGGGGGGCGATCGTCGTGGCGTCACTGCTGGTCACGATCGGTGCCTGGCCCCTCTACCAGTTCTCGCGGCGGGAATTGGCTCCGGTGGAAGACCAGAGTCATATCAGCCTGTTCATGCAGGCTTCGCCGGACGCTTCTCTTCAGGCGGCCAACAAGGCGTCGCTCCAGGTCGTCAAGGCGATCAACAGCTTCCCCGAGGCGAAGTTCATGTGGTCGCTGACCGCCAACTGGGGCGGATTCGGGGGAATGGTCGCGAAGAACTGGAAGCAGCGGAAGCAGACCACCGAGCAGCTGTACGGGCAGGTGTACGGTGCTGTGTCTCAGGTTCCCGGCCTGCAGGTGTTCCCCCGTCTCGATCCGCCGCTGCCCACGCCCGGGCAATACGACGTCGAGATGATCCTGGCGAGCGACGCTCCGCCCGAGCAAATGCTGCAGACCGTCGGTCAGGTTCTCGGAGCCGGGTGGCAAAGCGGAAAATTCCTCTATGTCGATACCGACTTGAAGATCGATCTTCCGGAAGCGCGGGTCGTGATTGATCGCGACCAGGTGGCCGACCTGGGCCTCGACCTGGCCAGTGTGGGACGAGAGCTGGGCACCCTGCTGGGTGGCGGCTATGTCAACCGCTTCAACTATTTCGATCGCAGTTACAAGGTGATCCCCCAGATCGGTGAGGAAGGGCGGACCACGGTAGGACCGCTGCTGGATCTCAAGATCAAGACACCGAGCGGCCAGCTGGTCCCGGTCTCGACCTTTACCCACATTGAATCGAGTATCGCGCCACGGACCCTGAACCGATTCCAGCAACGCAACTCGGTGCGGATCTTCGGAGGGGTAAAGCCGGGGATCACCAAGGAAGAGGGGCTCCGGGTGCTGGAAAATGCCGCAAGGGCCGCGGCCGGGCCGGGCGTGGGGCTGGACTATGCCGGTGAGTCGCGGCAGATCCGGCTCGAGGGATCGTCGCTCACCGTGACACTCGGCTTTGCGGTCATCCTGATCTACCTGGTGCTCGCTGCGCAGTTCCTGAGCTTCCGGGATCCCCTGATCGTACTGGTGGGATCGGTGCCTCTCGCCATCTCGGGCGCCTTGATCTTCAGTTTCCTCGATCTCACCACGATCAACATCTATTCACAGGTCGGGCTGATCACGCTGGTTGGCCTGATCGCAAAGAACGGAATTCTGATCGTGCAGTTCGCCAATCGACTTCAGACTCACGGGATGGCCAAGATGGATGCGATCCGTGAGGCTTCATTAACGCGGCTCCGCCCGGTGTTGATGACATCGGCGGCGACCGTCTTCGGGCATTTCCCGCTGGTCCTAGCGACCGGCCCGGGATCGGCCGCCCGGAACAGCATCGGTATCGTCCTGGTTACCGGCATGACCCTGGGCACGATCTTCACGTTGTTCGTGGTCCCGGTGTTCTACGCGCTCATCGCGGAGCAGCATCAGCCCAGCGAAATTGACGAGAGCGAGAGCCTGTCCTTCGGGGCGGCCGCGGTGGAGGAAGTAGCTCATGCGTAACTCAGTACTGCTGGGCATCATCGCGTTCACCGCATGCGCCTCGAGCCCAGCTTACCAGGCGCCGTCGGTTCAGGTGCCGTCGACGTACCGGGAGACGACGGTCCATCAGGATAGTTCCGTCGCGATGATCCCCTCGGTCCGTGATAGTGAGGGGACGCAGGATACCGCGGATTGGCATGAGCTGGGCGACACAACACTGACCCGGCTCGTACATGAAGTGCTGAACGCCAATCTCGACATTCGTACCGCCGAAGCGCGTGTGAGGGGCGCTCGGGCCGCTCGGACGAGCGCACTGCTCGAACTCACTCCCAGCGTGAATCTCGGCGGGGGCTACACGCGGCAACGCCTGTCCAGCGCGAGCTTCCCGGGCACCTCGGGCCCCTTCCCCGATCAGGACGTTTGGGATGCCGGGTTCGACGCTTCGTGGGAGTTCGACCTGTTCGGACGGCTGCGCCGCAATATCTCGGCGCAGGGGGCGTTCGCCGAAGCTTCCAGCGAAGATCTGCGGAATGTCCAGGTCTTTCTCACAGCCGAGCTCGCTCGTTCCTATTTCGAGCTGCGCGGTGCGCAGGAGCGGTTGGCGGTCGCGCGCAGCAACGCCGAAAACCAGAAACGCACCCTCGAGGTCACTCAAGAGCGGCTCGATAATGGCCGGGGTACCGGGTTCGATACCGAACGAGCCAAGGCTCAGTTGGGGTCCACGCTGGCCTCGATCCCCACTTTCGAAGCACAGGTCGCCGCGGCCCAGTACCGGATCGGCGTCCTGGTTGGCCGTCCGCCCGCAGTTGTGGCAGCAGAGCTGGATGAGATAGTGGATCTTCCCCAGCTGCCGGACACCGTTCCGCTCGCGGCACCCGACTCCCTGATTCGGCGGCGGCCCGATGTTGGCGCGGCGGAACGGCAGTTGGCCGGTCAGCAGGCGCTGGTTGGAGCGGCCAAGGCGGAGTATTTCCCGCGCATCGTCGTCGGGGGCGGCGCCGGCTATACCTCATCCACGTTCGAAGATTTGACCGGATCGAACACGTTTCGCTACGCGGTCGGCCCCGTCATTTCGTTGCCGCTCAACTGGGGCCGGATCAAAGCCAACGTGGACGTGACGAAGGCCCAGGCGGACGAGGCCAAGGCGCAGTACGCCCAGACGGTGCTGCTGGCCGAGCAGGATGTCGAAACCGCCCTGTCCCGCTACCGCACCTCACGGAGCAGGGTTGAACGGCTGCGGGAAGCTGCTGTCGCGAGTGCCGCGGCAGCGGAGCTGGCACGGCTCCGATTCTCCGAGGGAGTCACCGACTTCCTGCAGGTGCTCGATGCCGAGCGCACACAGCTGGGAGCGGAGGATGACCTGGCTCAGGGGCGGACCGATGCGGCAACCGCGTATGCCGCGCTGTACAAGGCGCTGGGAGGAAGCTGGCCCTTCGCCGAGGCGACAACGAACAACTAGTCGGTCGCCCACGCTGGGATTGCCGAGCCGGGGGTCTTGCCCCCCGGCTCTTTTTTTAGCATCCTGTCGTCGGGCGGAGATCCACGCCCAACCTCTTCGACCCTCCCCCAGCGAGGGTCTTCGTGAGGCAAAGGGGGGCACACTCCCGGATCGCATCGCCAGACCTTTGCGTCGCCTCGGGGCGCCGCTGCTGGGGGGCATGCGTCTCAGGCCTGACCAAAGGACTGTTCCGATGACGACCAACAAGGATTTCAAACGCCTGGTTCGCGGGCGCATGCAGAAGACGGGCGAGTCCTACACCGCCGCCCGGGCCAACTTCCTGAAGCACTCACCTACTCCCACTCCCAAGCAGGCTCCTGCGGCGATCGACTACGCCGATCTTGCCGGCATGAGCGACGCCACGATCAAGGCCAGGACCGGGTGCACCTGGGAGCGCTGGGTCTGGGCGCTCGACCGGGTCGATGCTCACCTCTGGTCCCACCGGGAGATCGCCGGTACGTGCAGGAGAAATACAAGGTCCCCGACTGGTGGACCCAGACGGTCACGGTGGGCTACGAGCGGATCAAGGGTCTTCGAGTGAAAGGCCAGCGGCGGGACGGCCATTTCGAGGCCAGCAAGAGCAAGGTCTTTGGAGTCTCAAGGTCCTCGCTCTACCGAGCCTTCCATGACGGGCGCACCCGCGCCCGGTGGCTACCCGACGTCGACCTCAAGATCCGGACGGCCACCCGCGAGAAATCCATGCGAATCACCTGGCCGGACCAGACTCTGGTCGAGCTCAACTTCATGTCCAAGGGAGCCCGGAAGAGCCAGGTGGCGATCCAGCACTCGAGATTGCCGGACAAGGCCGCGGCATCGAATATGAAGGAGTTCTGGGCCACCAGGCTCGCCGCGCTACAAGACGTGCTGAGCGCGGTGCCACTGACTCGATCAAGGCCGGCCTGATGCATTTGCTCTGGTGGATCCTCGGTACCATCGTCTTGCTCTATCTGGTGCAGAGCATCTACCTCGGCGTCGTATTGAAGTGGGAAGACGAACAGACGGGCGGCCTCGGTTACTATGGACTGCCGCCCGCCGAACGGGAGGGATTCAAGCGCCGGCTCCGGCTGCACGCCGTACTGCTGGCGCCAATCCTCTGGCTCAACGGCCGTCTCGCCAAGATGGATTTCCGCCGGGCCAGCATGAGCTACAAGGGTGTGGCCGGCCCGGCGGGAAGTTGTACGCCGGAGACCTTCGCGCGGGCCGAGCAGTATCGGCCTGGCCCCGAAGACATCTTCGTCGTCACACAGATGAAGTGCGGGACTACGTGGATGCAGCACGTGGTCTATGAAGTGTTGAACCGCGGCAATGGAAACCTGGTCGCCAGCGGCACCGAGATCTACGCGATTTCTCCCTGGATCGAGGGGCGCCGCAGCGTTCCGATCGACCAGGCACCGCTCATCGGCGCCGAGCGGCCGTCCCGAATCATCAAGACCCATCTCCCCGCTCAGCTCTGTCCCGCGTCGCCCCAGGCCCGCTACATCTACGTCGCGAGGCATCCGGTCTCCTGTTACGCGAGCTGTGTGGACTTCGTGGCGACCAATGTGGGCCGGATGGCGCCGCCCCCCGCGGCGTTCGAGGAGTGGTATTGCTCGCCGGAGCTCATGTGGTGGGGCACCTGGACCGACCACGTCCGGGGCTGGTGGGACCGCCGCCAGAAAGACGGTAATGTGCTGTTCTTATACTTCGAGGACCTGAAGCGTGACCTGCCTGGCATCGTGCGTCAGGTAACCGGGTTCCTCGGTGTGAAGCCGCTCACCGACCAGGAGCTTCAGCAGGTGGTAGAGAAGTGTGGCTTTGCGTACATGCAGGAGCACAAGGGCAATTTCGAGATGCAGCCGCCGCACGTGATGCAGACCAATGCCGACCTGTTCGTGCGCGGCACGGCCGACCGGCACAAGGACGTCGCCCCCGACGTACGAAAGCGGCTTGACGCCTGGGCGGCCCAGCAGTTGGACGGGAGCGCCTTTCCGCTCCGCAAGGCTTATCCCGACGTGATCGGAGAGGCTGGCAGGTAGGGTAAAGCGGCAGCAGCCCCATCGCCCAAGGAGGGGACAATGGTGCGGGGCAGAACTCATTCTCTGGAATCCAATGCTGGAAGATCAGGGCAAGCTTGCCGGCGAGTTGCGACAGATCCTGGTCCGGAATCCGTCGCTCTGGCCCCCGACTGACCTCACCGCGGCGACCAGGGGAGTCGCGGCAGCGGTCCAGATAGATGGCGGCCTCGGACTGTGGGCTTCCGATCCGGCCGAGGCGACCAACAAGCCGTATCGCACCCTCCGCGCCGACAGCAAGCCGGTGTATGAGAGTCCCGACCCGGTTCAGGCCGCAGCCGTCGCGGCCGCGCTCAACGAAGTCACCTGGAATCAGGTTAAGAAGGCCACCAAGTTCGACATCGACCACCTCGCGTTCCTGGCCGACCTCACCGATTCACGTTCTCTCGGCTGGCTGCCATCAGGGGCCGCGGCCGACATTCGCCGAATCGCCGACGACATCGCCCCTCAAATCGACAAGATTCTCGAAGGACAGGCCAGCCTGCGCCAGCGGGCGCTGCCCGCTAACCTGCGGCGGGCAGCAGACCGAATCGAAGCGCGCTAGCGCATCCAAACCGGCCACCCAGGCCGGATCCACATGGATCCGGCCTGGACGCCTCGATCAAAACTGATCAGGTAGTGTAACCCAACTTCTTCTGCAGGTTCTGCGCGGCAGCCAGGTGACCCTGGAACGCCGGTGCTGCTTTTTCAATGAAGGCCTTCAACTCCGGATTCGTGGTGGCCGGCAGAAGGACCTTGGTTACTGCATCGATGACCGCCTGGTGGTAGGCGATCTCATGCGCCAACCAATCCTTGTCAAAATCGGCTCCGGACTTGGCACCAAGAGCCTTCACCACCTGGTCGTGCTCCTGGTCGCCCTGACGGTCCTCAGGAAGCACCGGGTTCACCTTGAGCTTCTTCGCCAGATCTTCCGCCTGCTTCTTCAGCTCTTTATGGGCATCAGCGAACATCTTGCCCATCTCCTTCGCTTCCTTGTTGCTGGCTTTATCAGCCGCCAGGTTGCCCGTGTCGACGTCCTTCTGGTTGGCTTTGATGAAGATAGCGATCACATTGGCATCAT
Organism: uncultured Gemmatimonadales bacterium; assembly: GCA_963833365.1. Taxonomy (GTDB): domain Bacteria; phylum Gemmatimonadota; class Gemmatimonadetes; order Gemmatimonadales; family GWC2-71-9; genus DATBGE01. Next base: position 363,322 of record CAWHXS010000001.1, on the reverse strand, counting down.
TGAGCTTGGCGGCTTCCTGAGCTGGAAGGCCTGGGGCTGCGAGGACCAGCGCGCCGAGACTGGCGGCGAGTGCGAGCTTCAACATGTTCACTCCGGGATGATGGTAAGTGTTCTGGCCATGGCAGGCCGTCAGCGAATACCAGCCAACCTTAAGGCTTTCGAAGTAATAAATCAAGTATTATATTGATTTATTGTAATATTCGTCACATGAAGGGCCCTGAGGAGGGAGCCGATGCCGACACGGCACTGGGACCGGAGCTTTCGGGAAAGCAGCCAGGGAAGGATCATCGGCCTGCTTCGGCAGGGTAGCCGCACCATCGAAGAGCTCTCAACCGCACTCGGCCTGACCGGCAACGCGGTGCGAAGCCACATCACAACGCTGGAGCGGAACGGCTTCGTAATCGCGGCCGAGCAGCGACGGACCAGCCGCAAACCGGCTCAGGTCTACGCGATCCGACCCGAGGCAGAGCAGCGGCTCTCCAAGGCTTACGCGCCGGTGCTGGCGGGATTGCTGCAGGCGCTGGCCCGCAAGATGGACCCTGCCGAGCTCCGAGGGCTGATGCGCGAGGTGGGAGATCAGCTCGCCGTAGGCCACCCGACCTCCAAAGCCGACCGACTTGCAGCAGCCCGTGCGGCTGCCCTCGTTCTGAATGACCTGGGCGGCGCGGTAGAGGTAGAGGATCACAACGGCGAGTTGCAACTCAGAGGCGATGGCTGCCCGCTGGCCGAGGCGGTCCGGGTTAATCCCGAGGCCTGTCGCGCGGTAGAAGCTCTGGTGAGCCGAGTGGTCGGGGCTTCGGTCACCGAGCAGTGTGACCATGGCGACCGGCCGCGGTGCCGCTTCAGAATCACCAACCCAACCCCTCCGGCTCAGAACACTTCCCCTACTGATTCATCCTCCCAGGTCGAATAGCTTCCAGCGGATGGAGGCTCGGGTGCCCGGCGTTCGAGCGTGGATGTCGATTGGGACCACTCTCAAACGACCAATTGACGTCCTGAGCCGTTCACCCCGATTGGGAGGGAGCCATGAAGTACCTGTGCCTGATCTATTCCGATGAGACCCAGTGGCAGAAGCTGCCTAAGGCCGAGACCGAAAAGCTGATGGGGGAGTTCTTCAACTTCACCGATAGCATCAAGGCCAGTGGCCACTACCTGGGCAGCAACCGCCTGCAGCCGACCCCTGCCGCCACCACGGTGCGGATCCGCGACGCGAAGCTTTCGACTACCGATGGGCCGTTTGCGGAAACCAGGGAACAACTCGGAGGCTATTATCTGGTTGAGGCCCCGGATCTGAACGATGCCATCCGGATTGCCTCGAAAATCCCTGCCGCGAGGTACGGGAGTATCGAGGTCCGCCCCGTTTGGGAGGTCGTTCGGCCCTAGCCGGAGAGAGCAGGTGGAATGAGCGAGGTCATTGCCGAGCCGATTCGCGCCGTGGTCGATACGGTCTATCGTTCCGACTCACGGCGCGTCCTCGCCACCCTGATCCGCCTGCTCGGGGACTTCGATCTTGCCGAAGAAGCGCTCCATGAGGCGTTCGCCGCGGCGCTCGAGCGCTGGACCCGGGACGGGGTGCCGGCCAATCCCCGGGCGTGGCTGGTTTCGACCGGGCGGTTCAAGGCGATCGATGGCCTTCGGCGGAGGTCTCGCTTCGACGCGGCACTCGTGGAGCTGGCTGATCGGTTGGACGCCAGCCGTGAGCCGGACATGATTCCAGACCAGGAGAGCATCGAAGACGATCGGCTCCGGCTGATCTTCACCTGCTGCCACCCCGCTCTGCCTCCCGATTCCCAACTGGCCCTGACGCTACGAGAAGTCTGCGGACTCACCACGGAAGCGATCGCCCGCGCCTTCCTGACCAAGGCTCCGACCGTGGCACAGCGGATCGTCCGCGCCAAGGCAAAGATCCGGGACGCCGGGATACCATATCAGGTCCCCTCGCGAGCCGATCTCCCCGAACGTCTGACCCTGGTACTGCACGTGGTCTACCTCGTCTTCAACGAGGGGTACGCTCCGTCGTCGGGTGAATCGCTGACCCGGCACGACCTCTCCGAAGAGGCGATCAGGCTGGGACGGCTCCTGGTGGAGCTGCTGCCTGAGCCGGAGGTGATGGGATTGTTGGCGCTGATGCTGCTGCATGAATCCCGGCGGACCGCGCGGAGCACACCATCGGGAGACGTGGTCCTGCTGGATCAACAGGATCGCTCGCTGTGGGACCGCGCGAGCATGGCAGAGGGGACCGCGCTGGTTGAGCAGGCCCTCTCCTCCCGAGGCTTCGGGCCCTACACTCTGCAAGCAGCCATCGCGGCCGTCCACGCCGAAGCAGCCCGCGCGGCCGATACGGATTGGGCTCAGATCATCGGACTCTACGATCTCCTCCTCGAGTCGGACCGGTCTCCGGTCGTCGAACTGAACCGGGCCGCGGCGGTCGCGATGCGAGACGGGCCGGCAGCAGGACTCGACCTGATCGACGACATCCTGAATCGCGGGGAGCTCGCGGACTATCACCTCGCGCATTCGGCGCGAGCCGATCTCTGCCGGCGGCTGGGAAGAAATCAGGAAGCCCGCGACTCGTATCGTAGGGCTCTCGAACTGGCCCGTCTGGATCCAGAGCGCCGGTTTCTGGAACGGCGCCTGAACGAGCTATCTCACTAAGGATCGGAGTCTGACATGGCCGCCGGCGATCTCGTGGGACGCAGCTTTTTCGTCACCGGCGCCAGCTCGGGTATCGGCCGCTCGATGGCCGAAGCACTGGCAGCCCGGGGGGCGAGCGTCGTACTCGCTGCCCGATCCGAGGAGCGCATGCGACCGGTGCTCGAGGGCATCCGTCGCCAGTACCCCTCGAGCGACGTTCAGTCGTTGCAGATAGATCTGGCAGACCTGGACTCGGTGCGCCGCGCCGCAGGCGAGTACCTCCAATCGGGAAAGCCGATCGATGTCCTGGTGAACAACGCGGGGATCGCCGGGACCAACGGACTAAGTCCGCAGGGGTTCGATCTCACCTACGCGACGAACCACATCGGTCCTTTCCTGCTGACCAACCTGCTGCTGCCGCGGATCCGAGAGGCGTCCCAAGGGTCGCATCGTCAACGTGGCCAGCTCGGCTCACTTCACAGCGAAGCAGATGGATTGGAGTATGCTCGACCGCCGGACGACACCTCGGCGAAGCCGCTTCCCCGATTATGCCCTGACCAAGCTGATGAACGTGCTGCACGCGAAGGAGCTGGCGCGCCGGTTGTCCGGAACCGCGGTGACGACCTACGCGGTCCATCCCGGCGCCGTCGCCACGAACATCTGGCGCGCTCTCCCGGGGCCGGTGGCGTGGTTCATCAAGCTGTTCATGCTGTCCAACGAACAAGGCGCCGTTCCCCTGCTTTACTGCGCCACGGCGCCGGAGCTCGCGAGTCAGACCGGCCGCTACTTCGACCGGTCTCGCGAGATCCCTCCCAGCCCGCTGGCCGCCGACGACAACCTGGCCCGGGAGCTGTGGATCAGAACGGAAGCCATCGTCGGCTCCTGAGCAGTGCCTGCCCTGAGGTGGTTCACCCCACTCCCCTTGCACTTCTACAAGAGTTTGTGTAATCTCCTGTAGAAGCAATAGGGGAAGCCATGCCGGAAGAACGTCTCGACCTGCCGCAAGGCACGCTCGACCTCCTGATCCTGAAGGCGCTCTCGCTGGGGCCGCAGCACGGCTGGGCGATCTCGGAGCGTCTGCACCAGGTCTCTCGCGCCACGCTCCAGGTGCCCCAGGGATCGCTCTATCCCGCGCTGCACCGGCTGGAGCGGCAAGGATGGATCTCCGCCCGCTGGGACACCTCCGACAACAACCGCAAGGCGAAGTACTACGAGCTCACCAAGAGCGGCCGGCGGCAGCTGGAGGACGAGGCCGAGGATTGGCGTCGCCTGACCGCGGCGGTCGAACTCGTACTCGCGATGCGCTGAGCGATGATCTCCGAGCTGCTGAGCGACCTGAAGTACCGGCTCCGCGCCCTGTTCCGGCGCGGTGAAATGGAGCACGAGTTGGACGACGAGATGCGATTCCACATCGAGCGCGAGGCCGAGAAGTACCAGGCCGCCGGAATGTCCGTTGAGGAGTCGCGCCGTCGAGCCCATGTCGCCTTCGGCGGAGTGGATGTGGTAAAGGAGGAGAGTCGGGATGCCTGGGGGCTCTCCTACCTCGAGTCGATCATGCAGGACCTTCGCTATGCGATCCGGGCCCTGCGGCGCAATCCTGGGTTCACCGTGGGCGTGATGGTGACCCTGGCACTCGGCATCGGCGCCAACACCGCGATGTTCAGCGTGGTAGACCGGCTGCTCTTCCGGTCGCCTCCCCTGCTCCGGGATCCTGACCAGGTCCACCGCATTTACTTCGCATCGATGGACCGAGGCACCGAAGACGCGCGGAGTGGTACCGAGTATACCCGCTACCTCGACATGCGCCGGTGGACCTCGGAGTTTTCGGACTTGGCGGCGTTCAGCGTTCGAGGCCTCGCGGTCGGAGTCGGAAACGATACCCGTGAGGGGCAGGTAGCGACCATTTCGGCCTCGCTATTCGACCTGTTCGATGCGAAGCCGGTGGTGGGGCGCTTCTTCACGGCACAGGAAGACACGGTTCCGGTTGGCGCGATGGTGGCGGTGCTGGGCTATGGGTATTGGCAGACCAACTACGGCGGGCGGAGTGACGTGCTGGGTCAGCTGATCGAGGTTGGCTCGACAAAATACACCATCATTGGCGTCGCGCCCCGCAATTTCATCGCGTTCAGCGAGGAGGGCCCGCCGGCGGTCTTCGTCCCGATTACCGCCTACGCCGGATCGTTCCGGGCCGGGCCGCAACTGACTAACTACTACACCCGGTACAACTGGAGCTGGCTCGAGATACTGGCACGCAGGAAGCCTGGCATCACCCTCGCCCAGGCGGAGGCGGATCTTTCCAGGGCATTCCGCCTCAGCTGGGACAATGAACAGAGCCTCCAGCACACCCTCCCCCCCGCCGAGATCGCCCGTCCCCATGCGATTGCCGCGCCGGTGCAGACCGAGCGCGGTCCCAATCAGAGCAGGCTCGCCAAGGTGGCAACCTGGGTGAGCTCGGTGGCCGCGATCGTGTTGCTCATCGCCTGCGCCAATGTGGCCAACCTCATGCTGGCCCGTTCCATTCGCCGGCGCCGCGAAATCGCAGTGAGGCTCGCACTCGGCGTGAGCAAGGGTCGCCTGGTTCGACAGCTCCTGACCGAGAGTCTGTTGCTCGCCGCAGCAGGGGGAGCGCTGGGCCTTATCGTGGGACATTGGGGCGGCGCCCTCATCCGAGCGCTGGTCCTGCCCGATCACGGTGCCGGTCACACGCTGAGCGATCATCGGACGCTGGGGTTCGCTCTCGCGATCAGCCTCGCCGCGGGGATCATTACCGGGATGGCGCCGATATTCCAGGTTCGCCGAACCGACTTGTCTGATTCGCTCAAAGCGGGAGTGCGAGAAGGAGGCTATCGCCGCACGCGGGCGCGGACCGGATTGCTCCTCCTGCAGGCAGTTCTCTCGGTAGTGCTGCTGGTGGGAGCCGGACTGTTCGTCCGGAGCCTCCGCAACGTGGAGGCTATTCGCCTGGGATACGATGTGGATCCCATCCTTTACATCTACCCCAACACCCGCAGCCTCAAGCTGAGCGACGATGCGGCGGCGGCCACACGGCGACAACTGGTCGAAACGGCTCGTTCGTTGCCGGGAGTTGAGAGCGCGGCGTTGGGGCTCACGGTCCCCTTCTGGGACACCTGGACCGAAGAGCTCTTCGTGACGGGAATCGATTCGGTGGGCCGGCTGGGCAGCTTCACCATCCAGGGGGTTTCTCCCGAATACTTCGCCACGATGGGTACCCGGATTCTCCGGGGCCGTGGGATAACCGCGGAAGACCGAAAAAACACACCGCTGGTCGCGGTGCTGAGCCAGGCCATGGCAACGACTCTGTGGCCGGGCCAGGAAGCGCTGGGCCGTTGTCTGCGAATGAACTCCGATACTATGCCCTGCGTCACCGTTGTCGGCATCGCGGAAGACATCAAGCAGAACAGCATCACCGAGGACCGGGGACTCCATTACTACCTGCCGATCGAGCAATTCCACCCGGAGGCGGCCGTGGTGTTTGCCCGGGTGAAGGGGATCGCCACCGGGCAGGCAGAGAGTCTCCGTCGCCAGCTCCAGCCCCTGATGCCGGGCGACAGCTATCTGACCGTGACACCGATGCACGAGATCGTCGATCCCAACGTCCGCTCATGGCAACTGGGCGCGACGATGTTTTTGGTCTTCGGAGGTCTGGCCCTGGTCCTCTCGGGCATCGGGCTCTACAGCGTCGTCGCCTACGACGTGGCCCAGCGAACCCACGAGCTGGGAGTGCGCATCGCGTTGGGAGCAGGGGTTTCCGACGTGGTGCGCGCGGTGGTGGGCGACGGGCTCCGTTTCATCCTGATCGGCATTCTACTCGGCGGCGGTCTGGCATTGTGGGCCGGCCGCTGGATCAAACCCCTTCTCTACGCCGTCTCGCCGCGCGATCCAGTGGTCTTCGGGGTCGTGGCCGGCGTGCTCCTGCTCGCCGCGGGCCTGGCCTCTCTCCTCCCTGCCCTCCGGGCGTCCCGAGTCGACCCCACCGTAGCGCTCCGGACCGAGTAACCTTCCTGTAGGACACCCGTCAGTCACACCCCGCTGTGCCACGGCTCACGGGGTTGACGGAAATGTTTGATTACTATCGGTAACCCTCGCCGCGCCCAGCGGCGAGCGATCAGACACAACACGCGCTTCAAGTGAGGAAGGTTCAGGACCCATGTCGATACGTCCGGTTCAGCGAGTCGCCAAATCCAGGCCCACGATGGAAGGAGCGGGAGTGAAGCTCCGGCGTGCCTTCGGCTTCGGGGATACCACCGAGTTCGACCCGTTTCTGTTGTTCGACGATTTCCGCAACGAGCGGCCCGAGGATTATCTCGCGGGCTTTCCCTGGCATCCCCATCGCGGCATCGAGACCATCACTTACGTGCTCAAGGGGACCGTCGCCCATGGTGACAGCCTGGGGAACAAGGGGACTCTCGGCGCGGGTGACGTGCAGTGGATGACGGCGGGGAGCGGGATCCTCCACCAGGAGATGCCGCGGGGCGACGAGGCGGGACGGATGCACGGGTTCCAGCTCTGGGCCAACCTGCCCTCGTCGCTCAAGATGACACCGCCACGCTATCAGGACGTCCAGGGCAAGGACGTGCCCGAGGTCATCGACGATGACGGCACCATCGTGCGAGTGGTGGTGGGAGATTTTTGGGGGAAGGCGGGACCGGTGGAAGGAATCGCCGCGGACCCGCGCTACCTCGATGTGTCGGTTCCGCCCAACCTCCGTAAGACGCTGCCCGTGCGCCTGGGCCAGCATGCCTTCGCCTACGTCTTCGAGGGAAGTGGAACGTTCCGAGATGCCTCGAAGCCGCAGGCGGTGCCGACCGACCGCGTCGCGGATCCTCTACACCCGGCTACGCCGGCGGCCGCGCAGGACGCGGACAACCGTTCGCTGGTCCTCTTCGGCAGCGGCGATGAGGTGACAGTCCAGGCCGGCGAGACGGGTATCCGGTTCCTGCTGGTCTCGGGCAAACCGCTCGAGGAGCCGGTGGCCTGGTACGGCCCCATCGTGATGAACACGGAGAAGGAGCTGGAGCAGGCCGTGAGGGAATTGCGCGACGGAACGTTTATCAAATCGGAATGATTTGAGGACACGAAGGCGATTGCAGATTGAAGATTTCAGATTGCAGATTTGGTGAGAAGATTGAAGATCTCAGACTCGCTGATTGAGTAGTGGTGGCTTTTCAATCTTCAATCTGCAATCTTCAATCTGAAATGAGATCTGATGCCAGGATGGAGCTGGGACGAGGGACGAAGCCTCGCCGCAGTGTCGGGCGGGGCTATCTTGTCGATAGCACTAAGGATCTGTCGCGTGCGGACGGAAGGAGGAAGGATGGCAACCTACGCTGAGCCTGTCTTCGAGAGGCGCAGCTCGATCAGGCGGAAAACCGAAGTGGTCACCGACCGGTGGTCGCTCATGCCTCCGCTCGGCCGGACGTTGCTCTCTGCGATTTTCATCATTTATGGATTCCCCCACTTTACCGCTCAAACGATCGGGTATGCCGCGCACCATGGAGTTCCAGCGGCCGGCATCCTGGTTCCCCTCTCCGGCGTCATGGCTATCGTCGGTGGAGTCAGCATTCTGGTCGGCTACCATGCCAAGGCGGGAGCCTGGCTGTTGATCATCTTCCTGCTGGTCGTGACACCGGTGATGCACAATTTCTGGAGCGCCACCGATCCGGGCACCCGGGCCCTGCAACAGGGGATGTTCATGAAGAATCTGGCCATGATGGGCGGTGCCATCCTGGTCGCCTATTTCGGCGCCGGGCCGTGGAGCGTGGACTGGAGTGCAGGGCGGAAGTAGCAGCGATTTCAGATTGAAGATTTCAGATTGAAGATTTGGTGACTCGAAGATTGAAGATGTCAGAAGTGATGATTGAGTATGCTGTTCAATCTTCAATCTGAAATCTTCAATCTTCAATCACCAGATCCTCAGGTCATACCGGAGCCGCTCGATTGCTCCGCCGGCATGTGAGTCAGGATCGCCTTCACCGCCGTTTTCAGGTTTTCATCGTAGCGTTCCTGGTCTCCGGGCACCGCGGCGACCGCATGACCCCGCCAAAGTACCGCGTTGCTCTTGGCGTCCCGGAGCTCGATGATGACGGCGCCATACCGCCACTCGGCCGGGCTCGCATCCTCGGCGCCCGGTCCCCAATCACGCCACCAACTCGGCCGCCACAGGTAGTCGAAATCCCAGTCGGTCACATCGTCCCGATCCGGCACCGCCAGAAAGAAGGCGACGACCGCGTCCGGATTCGCGTCGGAGACGGTGTAGCCGGCATGTTTCAGTCCTGAGACGAGCTCGCGACGAATGGTCTGGCTGGCTGCCGCGTCGTTCAGCAGCGGATTCACTTCGAATGGTGACAGGTCTCCCAGAAATTCGGCGGACCGCTTAACACTTACCGTCCGCATTACAGATTGACTCTCCCCGACGCCGGTCATTGTGTGCACCTGGACACTGTGTCCGTGCACCGGAAGGGACAGCGCGGCGGCGGTGAGTGCTGCGAGTGCGTGGGTCGACATAAATGCGCCCGTAATGAAGTCAGCCTTGTATCCGGTGAGACGGTCGTCACGGCTGCGGTGATCGACTGCTGCACAATCGCGACTCGACAACGATCGTGCGCCTAGTAGTACGCTGTCTGGAGAGAGTTCGTTGCAGGGTTTCGGTGAGACAAGCTGTCGCGACCTGCGGAAGGGACATGATCAATGCCAGCACTGTCAGTCGTCGAGCGCATTGAGCGATACAACGCGGGTCGCGAGGCCGAACGCCTGGCTTTGAAGTACGAGGCAATGCGCAAGGACGCCTTCGCGTTCATGCGCGGAACCTGCCACCTGTTTCATGAGGACTGGCATCGAGAGCCGGTACTCGATCGGACACCACTGGCCTGGATTACCGGCGATCTCCACCTGGAGAATCTCGGCAGTTACAAGGGAGACAATCGGCTCGCCTACTTCGACCTCAATGATTTCGATGAGGCCACCCTGGCGCCGGTGGCCCACGATCTTGCCCGCTTCCTCACGAGCGTCTTCGTCGGAGCGAAGTGCCTGGGTCTCAAGGAGCGCGACGCGCGGGGGCTCGCGAGCGACTTTCTCGCTTCCTACAACGCCAGGCTGAACGACGGCAAGGCCCGATGGGTCGAGCGCCAGACCGCGAACGGCATGGTGCAGGCTCTGCTGGAAGAGGCGACCATGCTCACTCGCAAGCGCCTTCTCTCGATCCGAACCAAAATGGCAGGAGCATCACGTCGTCTTCGTCTCGGCCGGCGTGCCCTTCCGGTCTCCGCTTCCGACCGGAAGAAGGTGATCCGAATCATTCGGCAGTTCGCGAAGCACCAGTCCAATCCCCGGTTCTATGCCGTGATGGACGTGGCGCGTCGAGTCGCCGGCAGCGCCAGTCTCGGGCTGGAGCGGTATGTCCTGCTGGTGCGGGGGCGGGGTCTCCCCGACAAGCTGGCACTCCTCGATCTCAAACAGGCGATTCCTCCCAGCCTGGTGACACGGGCCGGTTCCCGCATCGCGTGGCCAAGCGAAGCCAGCCGGATTACCTCTATTCAGCGCTGGGCTCAAGCGGTCTCGCCGGCGCTGCTGCATCCGGTCCGAGCGGGCGGGCGCTCTTATGTTCTCCGCGAGCTGCAGCCGACTCAGACCCGGTTGAGTCTGGAGTCGTGGAACCGGACTCGCGCTGAACTGGAAGGACTTATGATTACCCTCGGCCAGGTCGTCGCCTGGAGCCATCTCCGAAGCGGCGGCCGAAAGGGCTCGGCCATCGCCGACCAATGGATGGCCTTCGCCGAAGAGAAGAAGTGGCGCCCCGCCCTGCTCGCCTACGCGTCGAGCTACAGCCGCCAGGTCGAGCGTGACTGGAGGGAATTCGTGGAGGCAACGACGCCGTGACCGCCGGAGAGACCGCGTCTCCGGCCCACTCCACTTCGGCCTGGGCACCACTCGCCTTCCGCATCTACCGGTTGATCTGGCTGGCGGTGCTGGCCAGCAACATCGGCACCTGGATGCAGACGGTCGGCGCCCAATGGCTCCTCGTCAGCCTGCCCAACGCGGCCACACTCGTGGCACTGGTTCAGACCGCGGATACGCTACCCGATCTTCTGCTTGCGCTTCCCGGTGGCGCGCTGGCCGACATCTTCGACCGGCGCCGGTTCCTGATCGTCCTCCAGGTCCTTCAGATCATCGCCGGCATCGGGCTCACCTGGCTGACGTTCGCCGACCAGATGACACCGCCGTTGCTCCTCGGCTTCACCTTCCTCCTGGGTGCCGGGTCGGCGCTCCAGACGCCAGCCTACGAGGCGCTCATTCCCGAGCTGGTTCCCCGGAGCGAGCTGCATGCGGCGGTGGCACTGGGCAGCGTCAACGTGAACGTCGCGCGCGCCATCGGCCCCGCATTCGCGGGTCTGCTCATCGCGAGGCTGGGCGTGGGGGCAGTGTTTGCCCTCAACACCCTCACCTTCGTGTTTCTCCCCATCGTGCTGCTCCTGTGGCGCCCGCCCGCAGATGCAACCGCTCCTTCTCCCGAGCGGTTCGTCGCCGCCCTCCGTGCGGGAGGCCGCTACGTCCGCTACTCGCCGGTAACGAAGCGGATCCTGCTCCGGTTGGGCCTCTTCGTGTTCCCGGCCACCGTTCTCTGGGCGCTCCTGCCGCTCATCGCGAGCCACCGGCTCGGAATGGGAGCCGATGGGTATGGACTCCTGCTCGCCGCACTGGGAGGGGGTGCGGTTGCCGGTGCATTCCTGCTGCCTTGGCTGCGCCGAAAGCTTCGGCCCAATGGGCTGCTCGCAGCCGCATGCGTCGCATATGCGTGGGCGACCCTGCTCCTGGTCGCGATCCCCCACCCGGCCGTCGCCTTCCTTGTGCTGATCCCCGCGGGAGCCGCGTGGATCGTTGTGCTCGCATGGAGCAACGCCGAGATCCAGCTGTTTCTGCCGGTGTGGGTGAGGGCTCGCGGGCTGGCGACGTATCAGATGGTGCTGTACGGCTCGCAGGCAGTGGGTGCCCTCGCCTGGGGCCTGATGGCCGAGCGCATCGGGCTGGTCCCGGCATTTCTTGTCGCAGCAGTCGTGCTGCTCCTCGGCACGGCTACCATCGTGTTCTGGCCGATGTACGACCTCTCCCGCCTTCCCACCGACCCATCGGCGCAGTGGGAAGAGCCGAGTCTGGTGCGGCAGTACGACCACGACGAGGGACCGATCGTTGTGACCACCGCCTACACTGTTGCTCCAGAGAATGAGGAGGCCTTCCTCAAGGCGATGGTCGCGGTGCGCCTCTCCCGGCTCCGTACCGGCGCCATCAGCTGGGAGCTTTACCGGGAGGGAGAGACGACTCAGCGATTCATCGAGCTTTTTACCGTGACCACCTGGGGCGAGCACCTGCTACAACATGGCGGACGACAAACCGCCGCGGACGCCGCCATCGACAAGCGGGCCCGCGAGCTGGCGAGCTCCAAACCGGTGACGCGGCACTACTTCCCCGCGGAGCTGGTGGGGGACGACTGGGGCTTGGTGGAGAGGGGACTGAAGTCGTAGGGCGGAGTACATCCGAAATCGTTGCCTCACTCTGGAGCTGCTGATGAACCGCTCGCCGATCTGGGCGCTGTGCGTGGTGGCACTCGTCCTCGCCTGTCAGCCACAAACTGTTCCTATTCCCCAGGGCGATCCGACCCCGCCCACCGCGCTCTGGCTCCAGGCCAATCCGCCTGAGGCACCGCTCGCCAACGTCACCCTCGGCGGGACTCCGCTAACTGCCGAGGTGGGCGATTCCGGCGTAGTGCAGGTAACCGCTAATGGAAGCGATCCCGAGGGTCTCCATGCGATCCGGCTCTGGATGACGGTCAAACGCGCGCGTCCAGGTCAGATCGAAGGCCCGGGCCTCGCCGGGGCACCGGTTGCGGAACAGAGCACGCCAGCCACTGCGGGAGGCACTGCGACGACCTCGTTGTCCGTGTCGTATGGGTTGTCGCCCTCGACCGAGATCGGCGGGTTCGACGACCTGTGGGTCGACCTCTGGGCCGAGGCGGAGAATTTCGGCGGTGGCATCGTGAAGACGGCCGTGCTTACCCTACATCTCCGATGGGACGGGCTCCGCCTCCATGTCATCGCCCTCAGCGATGATGACGGGAGTAATGCGTCCCCGGTCAGCGCCACCGATTTCGTGCAGGCGCTCGACAGTCTCAATCGGGTGTACCGGGGGACTCGCATCCGGTTCCGCTACGATCCGGCCACCGACTACCAGATGATGCGGTCTACCGCGCTCAACCAGGACCTGATGTTCGGCGATGCCACTGGGCTCGCGTCCGGCAACGCGATCGCCCTGACGATGCCGACCGCGATTCCGGTCTTTCTGCGTCTTGCCGGTGGTGGCAACGGCAATGCGGCGCCACCTCCGGGACTGACCGGGATCCCGCCCGGGATTGGCCCAGGGGGAGTGGCACAGAACTATGTGGCGCTGCCCAACCGCCTCGATTGGGTCAATTTCATCGCCGCCCACGAAATCGGTCACTACCTCGGGCTGTATCACACTTTCCCTGGCTGGGGCAGTCCAAGCTGGGCGAACGAGCAGGCGGTGATCGACTGGATGACGACGAACGGCGGCACTATTGCCGCCTTCGACGGAGACCTGTTACCCGATACGCCCCCCGATCCGGAGGAGGCGCTGTTTGCGGTCAGGGGCGGGCCTACCTACACCGCAGATCATGGTCACGCTTTCTACTGCGACCAAACCACGGTCGATGCGTCGGGAACCGTGGCCGGCGCAGCCCAGACGGTGCACTTCGCGCCCGACATGCTGAACGTCATGAGTTACTACTCCCCATGCCCCGCCGGCACGCCGAACTTCGGCCAACGGCACTTCACGAGGGAGCAGGTGGCCCGGATGCACAAGGCGCTGACCGATCCGGCTCGGTCGCAATTGGTGCAGTAAAGTGGCGAGTGCAAAGGACTGAGGACTGAGGACTGCGTCATTGCGAGGCCCCCTTCGCGGGCGAAGCGAGAGAAGGGGCTCTCACCCGGGTGAATGTCGGCGATTTGGCGGGATTGGCGAATGAGGTACAGAGTCACAGAGGGCACCGAGTTAAAGCAAAACGCAGAGGCGCGAAGACCGCAGAGAAACTGTTTGTAGTTGTTCTCCGCGTCCTCTGCGTCTCTGCGTTTGCATCTATGGCTGACAACCTATGAAAATCGCCACTTGGAACGTCAACGGCATCCGGGCTCGCGCTTCCCAGCTCCAAGAGTGGCTGGAGCAGGAGAGGCCGGACGTGATGTGCCTGCAGGAGCTCAAGGCAGAGTTGTCGCAGATTCCCGAGGTGTGCCGGCACCCGGACTATCACGCATACTGGCACACGCTCAAGGGGTATTCGGGTGTATCGCTGCAGGTGCGGAAAGAGTTAGTCCCCAGCCGATCCGGTCTACAGTCATCCTCCTTTCGACATGGAATCGCGGATCGTGCAGGTGGAGCACGGCGACCTGGTCATCGCCTCGATCTACGTGCCGAATGGCGGGAAGGACTACGCCTCGAAGCTGAGCTTTCTGCACCCAGCTCACTCGACTGGACCCGCCAGCTCATGGCCGAGGGACGGGAAGTCCTGCTGTGCGGAGACATGAACATCGCCCGCACCGATCTGGACGTGCATCCGCGGGAGCGGAAGCTCAACGCAGTTGGGCCAGCGGCCCGATGAGCGCACGTTGTTCGAGGGACTATTCGCCACCGGCCTGGTGGATCTGGGACGATCCTTCGATCCGGAAAATCCCGGCCTGTTCACCTGGTGGGCGCCCTGGCGAAACCTCCGCGCGCGCAATATCGGCTGGCGTTTGGATTACCTGCTGGCTTCTCCGACGCTCGCATCACGGACCACGAGTTGCGTGGTCAGGGCGGAAGTCGGGACCAGTGATCATGCGCCGGTGGTGATGACAACTACTTAATAGTACCGAGTACCGAGTGGCTGAGGGACCAGACGCCCTGCAGATCAGGCGCCTGGTCCCATGTTGCTCTCGCTACGTGGTCCCAGCCATCTGCGCCGCCTTGCTGCGAACCAGCGCGTAATTCAGGGCCGGCAGTCCATTCCAGTGAGCCGCCTTGCCGGCATAGTCGCGTGCCTTCCCCGTGTCGCCCTTGCCCTGATAGGCCTGCGCCAGGCGATAGAGGTTGTAGGGGTCCTGGAGATTCGACTGCTGCAGCTCGGTGATCGCCTCGTCGTATTGCTTCCCCGCGAGGGCAATCCTGCCGGCCAACTCGTGAGTCAGGTTGTTCTGAAACCGGTTGCCATTGCCGGCCGATCCCTTGGCGAAGGCGTCGGATTCGGTCCGAGCGGTCGCCAGATCGCCCTTCGCGATCGCCACGGCGGCGACGTTGGCGTGGTGGAACAGTGTCGTCACCCCTTTGACCGCCGGTGAGAGTGCCGACGTCTCGGTGATGTGGAGCGCCTTGTCGTATGCGGCCAGGGCCTCGTCCTTTTTGCCCATCGCCAGCAGCAGGTTGCCCTTGAAGTTCATGTCTGCGGTCATCGCGCCGGCATCTCCCGCCTTTTCCGCGATTCCAAACTCCAGCTCGGCCTGCTGAATGGCCTGGTCCAGTTTCCCCTGGTCGGTGTAGACCACTGCCTGAACGAAAACCGCCTGACGTCGCTCGCCATCATTGCGGGCGTTGGCGTACAGGTCGCCGAGGCGACTGGTAGCCACATCGGGCTTGCCGAGGTAGAGCGCGTTGATGGCGGTACCGATCCGGGCTGAGATGAAATGGGGATCGAGGGCCAGGGCCTTCTGGTATTGGGTAACCGACTCGTCGAACCGGCCCATCTTCATGAGCAGTTCGGCATAGGAATCGTAAGGGTTCGGGTCGTTGGGGATGAGTTCCGCGTACTTCTTGAAAGCCTGCTCCGCCTCGGGATAGCTGCCCACGGTCTTGTACGCATAGCCGAGGTTGTTGTAGACCGGCGGGAATGATGGTGCGATGACGGTCGTGGCCTTGAAGGTCTCGATGGCTTTGGCGTCATCCTGCTGGCCCTGATAGAAGACGCCCAGGGCGAACCGAGCCCGCTCATCGTTCGGGAACAAGGTGACGTTTCGCTCCAGACACTCTTTCGTCTTGGCGGCATTCCCAACCGCGCCGGCCTCGGCGGCCTGGATCGCCAGCCGTTCTCCTTCGGAGGCCTTCTCGGCCAGCGCGATGGCCCGGTCCAGATGGAGCCGGAACTCCTTCGCAGTGCCGGAAACATTGGCGCGGGCCAGCTCTGCGGAGGCAAAGTTGGGGTCGAGCTCCAGCGCCTTGTCGAAGTGAGCGATGGCGTCGGTAGCCTTGAGATTGTCTGCCAGTTCACGGCCGGTGAGGAATTCCTTCTTCGCAGCTTCGGAGCTGGTAGTGATGGGGATCTTGTCTTCGCCGGGGTCGGCTGGGGTTGCCGGCTGCGCCAGACAAGACGATCAGCGGGAAAAGCCCTAAGAGAGTTGCTTGTTTCATTGCGCGACTCCTCGGTGGATGATGCAGAATGGAAGGAACCGCTTGGCGGAGAGCCAGCGATTGGATCTTCCTACGAGGAGTGCGAGCGAACGGTGTCGGCTACGGCCACAACTTGAATGACCCGCTGGCCGCATCGTACGCCTCCACGCGGCCGGTGTGGATCTCGTAGTACCAGCCATGAATTCCGAGCGTCCCGTTCCTGAAGCGCTCCTCCACGGCCGGATGGGTGTGGAGGTGCGCCATTTGCTCGACCACGTTGAGTCGGGAGAGGATCTCCAGGCGCTCGGACTCAGCCAGCGCAGCGTGATCCCGGCCCAACCTCTCCAGAGCCGGACCGGCGAAGGTCAGCCATCGTGCAGTAGCGGGAATCGCCGCCAGAGTCTCCGGATGGAGCAAACCATTCATGGCCCCGCAGGTGGAGTGGCCGCAAACGATGATGTCGTGCACGCCGAGGACCGCCACCGAATATTCGATGCTGGCGGAAACCCCAACCCGATCCGAGTCATCATAGACCGGAACGATATTGCCGGGAGTCCGTTCCACGAAGATTTCTCCCGGTGCGCTATCGGTCAGCAGCGACGGGTCAATACGGGAGTCCCCGCAGGTGAGAAACAAGGCATCCGGTTTCTGCTTCTCTGCCAGCTCCTCGTAGAGCGCCCGGTTGGCGGGGAAGATTTCGGTACGAAAGCGCCGCACTCCATCCTGGATACGGTGCACAGTGGGTTCCCCGGGTGGGTGGCGAGTCGCTGCTTTCTCAGTCTCTGCCTCGGGCAACTCAACCCCTGACCCTCGGGGTGCACCCCAACAGCCTGAATCGGCCCAGCATCCGTTCCAGCGGGCAGAATCCGGTCAGGCTGGACTGGAACAGGTTGAACCCTACGAAGGCGGTAAACAGCAGCCAGTAGGGGCTCACCCACCACCCGAGGGCGAGGGAGCCCAGAATGAATGTGCCGGCAATTCGGCGAATGACCATCTCGTTGCACATATGAATCTCTCCAGGTTGAAGAACCCTACGACTCGCGCCGTCGCAGCTCCCAGTACAAGAGGGGCACGACCACCATCGTGAGCAGCGTCGCCACGATGGCGCCGCTCATCAGCGCCACGGCCAGTCCCTGAAAAATCGGATCCAGCACCATGACCAGTCCGCCGACGACCACCGCGGCCGCAGTGAGGGCAATGGGCCGGAAGCGTACCGCGCCCGCCTCGATCACGGCCTGACGCAGCGGCACGCCGCGCTCCTCCGCCAGGCGAATGAAGTCGACCAGCAGAATCGAGTTGCGCACGATGATTCCGGCCAGGGCGATCATTCCGATCATGCTGGTTGCGGTGAAGAAGGCCCCGGTCAGCGCATGGCCCGGCAGGATGCCGATCAGGGTGAGCGGAATCGGAGCCATGATGACCAGCGGGATGCTGAACGATTCGAACCACCAGACCACCAGCACATAGATCAGCAGCAGCACCGCCGCGAAGGCGAGGCCGAGGTCGCGGAAGACCTCGATGGTGATCTGCCACTCGCCATCCCACTTGATCGCGGTCTCGTCCAGCCGGTCGGGCTGCACCGCGTTGTAGCGCCGGATCTGCATGCCCGCCACCCGGATCGTGTCCAGGGCGCGGTTCATGGCGAGGATCGCGTAGACCGGGCTCTCGATGCTTCCCGCCACATCGCCGGTCACGTAGATCACAGGGCGGAGGTCGCGGCGGTATCGCGCCGGATCCCGGAGTGTCGAGTCGACCGCGACGAACCGCCCGAGCGGCTCGGGACCAGTCGTCGGTCGGAACCGGTATCGCGAGCAGGGCCTCCGCCGTCGACCGCTGGGTGAGCGGCAGTCGGGGGACGATCGCGATTCCCTCGCGGGCGGTGCCTGAGGCGATGCGGCCGGCGGGACTGCCCGACTCGGCGAGATAAACTGTCTGCACGATCTGTTCGACGCTCACCCCCGCCGCCGCGGCCCGCGCCCGATCGATCCGGAAGGCGAGTCGGGCCTGGGGCGACTCGACCGTCCAGTCGACATCGACCACCCCGGGGGTGGCCTCGAACACCTGCTTCACCCGGGTCGCGGCGGCGAGGCGGGCGCTGTCCGTGCCGGCGTATACCTCCGCGACCAGCGTGGACAGCACCGGCGGACCCGGGGGAATCTCCGCGATCTTGGCGCTTGCCCGGTAGCGCCGGGCGATTGAATCGATCGCCGGTCGCACCGCGACCGCGATGGCATGGCTCTGCCTGGAACGCTCGGCCTTGCCCACCAGATTCACCTGCACGTCGGCGACGTTGGGGCCGCGACGCATGAAGTAATGCCGCACCAACCCGTTGAAGTTGAAAGGCGCCGCGGTGCCCGCGTACACCTGGGTGTTGCGCACCTCTGGTACCGTGCGCAGGTAGGCCGACACCTCCGCGCCGAGTGCGGCGCTGCTCTCCAGCGTGGTCCCTTCCGGCGGGTCCAGAATTACCTGGAATTCCGACTTGTTGTCGAACGGCAGCATCTTGACCTGCACCACCCGCGCGCCCACCAGCCCCATGGACAGGAGGAGCAGGACCACGACACCGCCATAGAACAGCCTCCGGCGTCGCGGCCGGTCCATGAGGCTGCTCATGAGCCGGGTGTAGAACCGGCTGAAACCGGTGCCCGAAGTCTCCGCCACCGTTTCCGGCCTCCCTTCACTCGGCTTGACGTGGCCCTTGAGCAGCCGGTACGCGAGATAGGGCGTGATGACGAACGCCACCGCGAGGCTCGCCAGCATGGCGACGCTGGCGCCGACCGGAATCGGACGCATGTAGGGACCCATGAGTCCGCGCACGAACGCCATCGGCAGGATCGCGGCGATCACCGTGAAGGTCGCGAGGATGGTCGGGTTCCCGACCTCGTCCACTCCTTCCACCGCCGCCTCGGCCGGATCCTTCCCACCCATCGCGATATGCCGGTAGATGTTCTCCACGACCACGATGGCATCATCGACCAGAATGCCGATCGAGAAAATCAGCGCGAACAGGGTGATGCGGTTGAGGGTATAGCCCAGCGCATAGTAGCTGAACAGGGTAAGCGCGAGGGTCACCGGCACCGCGACCAGTACCACGACCGCCTCACGCCATCCCAGGAAGAGCCCGATCAACAGCGTTACGGAGATCGTCGCGATGCCGAGATGCTGGATGAGCTCGCTGGCTTTCTCCCGGGCGGTCTCGCCGTAGTTCCTGGTCTCGGCCACGGTCACATCCGCGGGCAGGAGCCGGCTGCGCGCCTGCTCCACCCGCTCCAGAACCCGGCGGGCGACGTCGGTCGCGTTGGCGCCCTTTCGCTTGGCGATGCTGATCGTGACTGCGCTGGCGGCACCGGAGTCCGGGGTGGCGTAGGTGACGTAATCAGAGCGCTCGCCGAATTCCTCCCGCACCTTCGCGACATTGCGGAGATACACCGCGGAGCCGCCCCGCGAGCTCACCACGACGCCCGCTACCTCGGCCGCGTCGGCCAGAGCGGCGCCGACCTGCACCCGGTAGACCGAGCCGGCGCTCGTCAACTCGCCCGCCTCGAGTCGCGCATTGGCCCCCTTCAGAGCCAGGGCAACCTCGCCTGGAGTCACGCCGGCGGCAGCCAGCCGCGCCGGATCGAGATCCACCCGGATCTGCCGGGGCTGGCCCCCGATCACCGAGGTCTCCGCGACGTCGGGCACCGTGCGGATCTCGTCCTCGAGCTGAGTCGCCATCTGCCGCAGCTCATTGGAGCCGTACCGGGTGGAGGCAACGGTCAGTGTCAGAATCGGGACGTCATCGATCGAATGCGGTTTCACCAGCGGTGGCAGCGCTCCCGGCGGCATCCGGTCCGAGTCGGCCAACAGCTTCGCATGGACCCGGGTCACGCTGCGCTCCTGATCCTCACCCACCTTGAAGCGCACCGTGACGAGGGTGTAGCCCTCGCCGGCCATGGAATACACATGCTCGACCGCCGGAATCTCCCACATCCGCTGTTCGATCGGCCTGGTGAGGAGCAGGTCGACCTCGGCGGGTGTCGCGCCCGGCAGCGCCTCGATGACGTCGATCATCGGGACCGAGATCTGGGGCTCTTCCTCGCGCGGGGTCGCGAGGATGCCCAGCAGCCCGACCGCCAACGCGGCCACCGTCACCAGCGGGGTGAGCTTGGAGTGCAGGAACCGGCTGGCGAGCCGCCCGGCGAAACCCATGGTCAGCGGCTCCCGATGAGAATGACGTCACCGGACCTGAGGCCCGAGAGGATCTCGATCATGCCGCCGGTTCCTGACCCCGAATCCATCGCCTTCACCCAGCGCAGCTCGCTTCCGGCGATCCGTCTTCAACCGAACGCCGGTGAGGTCTCCTTCCCGAACCAGAGCGTCCGCCGGGATAAGTATCGCGTTCCGACTTCCGGTGGGAACCCGGATGGTCGCGGCGCTGCCGGGGAGGAATTCGCCACTGGGGTTTTCCACGATCGCATTCAAGGTGTACACCGCACCGGCGGGAGCAGGCACTGTCCCTTCGAGCACGGCGTGCGCCGGCCGACCCTCGATGCTCGCGTCGAGCGCTGCCCCGGTCGGAGTGCCGGCCGCAACTCGCAGGTGGCAGCGTGACGCTGACCCGGAGGCGTGAGGCATCCTGTACCTCGACGATGGGCGCGCCGGGAGCCGCAAAGGCGCCTGGGTCGACGAACCGCCGGGTCACGATGCCGCTGAACGGCGCACGGATCTCGGCATACGCCCCGACCGCGTCCAGTTCGGCCCGTGAGGCGCGCGCGGTTTGCAGCCCCGCCTCGGCCCGCGCCAGACCGGTTTCGACCTGTTCGAGCTGGTAGCGTGTCGCGGCGCTGTCGGCGTACAGGGCCCGGAACCGATCGGCCTGAGTTCGCGCGTCCTGGTACAGCGCCTCGGCTGCGGCAATCCCGGCGTCGACCTGAGCGCGCCGCGCTTCCACGTCACGCGCATCGATCCGTGCCAGCGGCTCGCCACTCCGCACCCGGTCGCCTTCTCGCACCAGGACCTCGGTCACGCTCCCCATCAGCCTGGTGCTCAGGGTGGCACGCGCGATCGGCTCGGCGATTCCGGCAGCGTCGAACATCGCCGGGATCGTCGTGTCTCGGACAGTGAAGGTCGGGGCGTCGGACATCGCCGGGGTCGCCGGCTGGCGGCTCATCACCCGCCTCGCCGCTGCCACAGCCGGCCATCAGGAGAGCCAGCATGTCCCGCCCGCTCAGGATCGATTTCATCGTCGTCACCTAACTCTCGAGGTCCTGCAGGGGCGACAGATCGAGCCCCTGCGCTTTCCGCACTTCCGCCAACGCAATGAGCACGTCATATCGCGCGGCGACGTCTCTGAGCTGGGAGTCGGTGTCAATCGCCGCCGCATCGAAGAGCTCGGTCACTGTCGCGAGGCCACCGTCGTACTTCCGGCTCACGATGCGATGGGCCTCCCGGGCCTGCGCGCCGGCCACCTGGGCGATCTCCAGACGAGACAGGGCTACCTCCAGCCCGGCCGTGGCGCGTTCCAGCTCCAGCGCCGCCTGCGCCTCAGCCGCCTCCCTCCGGGAGCCGGCCGCCATCGTGTTGCCGTCCGCCACCCGCCCCTCCGAGAGTTCCCGGGCGCCGCTGAAAGGCGACCAGCTGAGCATGATGCCGACCGTCCAGGCACTCTTTCCTCCAAACGGCGTCTCCGCCGTGTTCCACTCGAGGCGGCCAAACGAGTTGAGGCGGGGCAGGTACAGCGCCCTGGCCCGACGGCGGTCGGCGGCCATCGCGGCCGATTCGTGCCCGGCGGCCACCACGTCTGCCCGAGCCGTGGCGGCCGAAGTGTCCGGCGCCTCCCCTGCGACGGCGCTGACGCGTTCCGCGCTCGGCAGTGAATCCGGCAGCGTGAAGGCCGTGTCTCCCGGTTCGCCCATCAGCATTGCCAGGCCGAGCTTCGCGACCCGAGCCTCGCTCCGGGCGCCGATCAACGCCGCCTCCACTTCCCCGGCCTTTACCGAGGCGAGCAGGGCATCGGATCGGGTCACCATGCCGCGCTCCTCCAGCGACTTCGCTTCCCGCTGGTGCGATCGGGCCGCGACCAGTGCCGCCTCAAGGGTGCGCACCCGTTCGGTGGCCAGTACCGCACCCCAGTAGCCACGGGCTACCTCGACCGCGGTGACGGTCCGGGTCCAGAGTTCCGCTGAGCGGGCCGCTTCGCGGGCCTCGACTGCGGCCTGCCGCCCCCGCCACGCGTCGGCATTGAGCAGCGGCAGCTCGACTACAACGCCGGTCATCATGTTGCCGGTGGCGGGCGGGTCGTTGAGCGACGGCGGGGGCGAAGGAGGCCGGCGTAACGGCCCGCTGGCGGAGGGTGAACCCGAACGCGCCGAGGGGGTCGGTGGTACGGGCGTACCCGCCTTCGAACCGGGCGGTCGGGAGAATCCCTTCCAGGGGTGCGAGGGCCGCGCCGCTTCGGGCCTTCGACTCTCCTGCCGCGGCACGGTTGGCATAGGCCCCACTGTCGGCGCGTTCCAGGGCCTGCCGAAGGGTCAGCGGGGCCTGGGCGCCGAGCGGGCCGACCGCGAGGCCGGCGCCGGACAGGCGAGGAGAAGAAGAGCCAGAGTAGCGCATCGATCAGAGCCGGGAGCGGCCACCTCGATCTGGGGTCTTGTATGAATGGCTATATGACTATATAGTTATATAGTAGCTCGAAGTCAAGCACGCCGGGGCGCCGCTGTGGCGCCGGGCCCACCTCTACTCCATTGTTATATGGTCATCTGCCCAGGAAGTGCCGATCCCATGTCCCGGAAGCCCCTGTCCACCGAGCAGTTGGGACTCATCGCCGAGCGGTTCAAGGCGCTCTCCGAGCCCTCTCGGCTGGAGATCCTGAACACGCTGCGGGAGGGTGAGCGGACGGTCTCGGAGATTCTGGAGGCCACCGGCCTGGGCCAGGCCAACGTCTCCAAGCACCTCCAACTGCTGCACGGCGTCCGGCTTCGTCGATCGGCGAAAGGACGGCGTCAGCACCTACTACCGGCTGGCAGACGGAGACGTGCTCCGACTCTGCGAATTGATGTGCGGGAGACTGGAGGCGGAAGCCCGGGTGAAGAAGAAGCTATTCGCCTGAGGGCGCGAATCAGCTTCCCCGCAGCGAGCTCCTCCTCAAGGATCCAGATCCCGTTTAGGTAAGATCTTCCCCCCTCGCGACGCTAACCCCCGTAACCAATTCGGGGGCAGCGATAGTCCGGCCCCATCCACTTCCGGGGCCGCTGCCTCCCTGAGGCTCAAGCGGAGGTAACTCGATGTCGCAAGTGAAGGATGCAGCGCCCGCCCGGATGAAACCGGCTGCCTCGATGCCTTCGGTCCGTCAGGTCTCCTACGGGACGCTGAACGTGGACGGACTCTCCATCGCCTACCGCGAGGCCGGACGCCCCGGTAAGTCCAAAGCTGGTGCTCCTGCACGGCTTTCCGGCGAGTTCGCACCAGTACCGCGACCTCGTCCCTGCCCTGGCCGACCGGTTCCACGTCATTGCTCCGGACTATCCGGGCTTCGGGCTGAGCGACCGGCCTGATCCGCAAACCTGGGCGTATACCTTCGACCATTTGTCCGAAGTGATCGAGCGATTCCTCCAGCTCAAGGGCTTCTCGCGTTACGGACTCTACGTGCAGGACTACGGCGGGCCAGTCGGGTTCCGGATCGTAACCCGCAATCAGAACGCGCTGGAGTGGCTCATCATCCAGAACTCCAATGCGTACGAGGTAGGCTTCACCGCCGCATGGGATGGGTTGCGCGGCGCGCTCTGGAAGAACCGGACGCTCCGAGACCGAGGCACCGCTTCACAGTTTTCTCACGCCCGAAACGATCAAGGCGATCTATCTCCACGGCGCGGAGCAACCGGAACTGATCAGCCCGGACAACTGGGAATCGGATTCCGCCTTCATGCAACGGCCTCACGCGCGTGCGACTCAATCTGGATCTGTTCTACGACTATCGCACCAATGTGCCCCTCTACCCGGAGTGGCAACGCCTGCTCCGCGAGCGTCAACCGCAGACCCTGATCTTCTGGGGCCAGTCCGACATTTTCTTCACCCCGGAAGGCGGCGATGCCTATCTCGCCGATTTGCCCGACGCCGAGCTGCACCGGCTTGCAGCGGGGCACTTCGCGGTGGAGGACCACCTGGACTACATCGCGACCCACATGAAGCGGTTCCACGCAGCGCTGTGACGCATCTTGCAGGACTGGCGATCGAATCCCGGGGCAGCCATTATCGACCCATGGCGTTGAAGGAAGAGCGACCGGGATTCAGCCGAGTGGCTCCGCGGCTTGAACGCCGAGGGGCCGACCCGCGAGGAGGCGGTAGCTCGCCTTCGTGCGTTGCTCCTCCGGGTAGCCAGATCCAGAGGCCGCCCGGCGGAGCGCCAGCCTGCCGGAGCGAGGGCGGGAGGAAGTGGACGACCTGTGTCACCAGGCTGCGAGCGACGCGGCGATGGTGATCCTCCGAAAGCTTCCAGAGTTTCGCGGCGACTCCCGGTTCACCACCTGGGCCTGCAAATTCGCGTTGTTCGAGATCTCGACTCGCCTCCGCCGTCACGCGTGGCGCCACCGGAGGATCGATACGGACGAGCAGGTCTGGGAGCGGCTCGCGGACTCCGCTTCTCCGGTCCTCACCCGGTTGGAGCAGACCGAGACGCTCCATTTTCTCCAGCGCGCGATTCGCGATGACCTGACCGACCGGCAGCGCTTGATCTTCCAGGCGGCGGTGCTCGACGAAGTGCCGATCGACGTGCTGGCCGAGCGACTCGACAGTACCCGGGGGGCGATCTACAAGATCCTGCACGACGCGCGCGCGAGGCTCAGGCAGGCTATCGCGCGAAGCGAAGGCAAGGAGGAGCGGGTATGAGCCGTGACCCACTCGAAGGATTGCTGGGCCACACCGGTCGCGATCCCGGCTGCGAAGCTGCGTTTGAGCAGTTCCACCGCTACTGCGACGCCGCCCTGCGCGGCGAGGACGTCGAGCGGGAGTTCCCCGAATTCATGAACCACCTCAGGAATTGTCCCGGGTGCCGGGAGGACGCCGAGGGACTGCTCGCCGCGCTCAGAGAGTGGAAACAGACAGCTCATAGTTCTCGCGTTCCGCGTTCCGAGTGCTACGCTGCTGGCTGACCTGCCTAGAGGAGTAGGCCGCCAAAAGAAACGCAGAGGCGCAAAGAACGCAGAGACAAACCCTTGAAGTTCCTCTGCGTTCTCCGCGTCTCTGCGTTTCGTTTTTCCGGGATTGGGCGTGGATCGCCTGGTCGGCCTAGAACCCCGGCGGACGCTCTCCCATCACGCCCAGCTGCTTCTCCAGCGCCACCCCGACTCTGCCAAGCGTCCCCTCATCAAACAGCCGACCGATCAGGGTGATCCCGTGCGGCACGCGCCGAGGCGGGTTGAACTTGGGCAACGGATTGGCGGGATCGGGTGCCCAATCGCTGCGGGCCTCGGAGATCTGGACGAATCCGGTGCGCATCGTGAGCGATGGATGCCCCGTGTTGTTCGAGATCACCAGCATTTCATCCCGCAGCGACGGGACGACGAGCAGATCCACCTCGGCCATCAGCCGCGCCATCTCCATCGCCACCTTGCGCCGCAACCGGTCGGCCTGCACGAAGTCGACGGCCGAGAGGAAGCGGGCCTCGCGGAACAGATTGGGCCACGCGTCAGGCACCTGGACCTTGAGCTGGTCCGCCTGACCACTGAGCGTCAGCTCCTCGAAGGCCGCGGCCGCCTCGGCGAAGAGAACCAGATTGAGCGAATCGTAAGGCCAGTCCGGGAGCGAGACTGCGGTCGGGACCATGCCGAGTTTCCGGAATTCGTCGAGCGACGCGCGATCCACATCGGTGGCCGGACTCTCTTTCATCCATGAGTCGATGTAACCGACCTTGAGTCCCTTCACCGAGGCGCCGGCATCGAAGTCGAGTTTGCTGGGGACACTGGCGACATCACCGGCATCGGGACCGGTGATCGCCTCAAGCACCAGCAGAGTGTCTTCCACACTCCGGGTCATCGGCCCGAGCTTGTCCAGCGACCAGCAGAGCGTCATCGCGCCGGTCCTTGCCACCCGCCCGTAGGTGGGCCGGAGGCCGTTGATGCCACAGCGCATGGTCGGACTCACGATGCTGCCGCCCGTCTCGCTCCCGATCGAAAACCCGACCAGCCCTGCTGCCGTCGCGGCACCCGGGCCCGCGCTCGACCCCGAGGCGCCCTCTTCGAGCACCCAGGGATTCATCGTCTGGCCCCCGAACCAGATGTCGTTGAGGGCGAGGGCGCCCAGGCTCAGCTTCGCGATCAGCACCCCGCCGGCCGCCTTCAGCCGCGCCACGACGGCAGAATCCGCGGTAGGGACCCGGTTCCTGAACGGATCCGCGCCCCAGGTCGTCGCTATCCCTGCCGTATCGAGCAGGTCTTTGACGCCATAGGGGATTCCGTGCAGCGGACCGCGGTACTTTCCCGCGGCAATTTCCTTGTCCGCCTGGCGCGCCGCGGCGAGCGCTCCTTCCTTGTTCAGCGTGATGATGGCGCGAAGCTTGGGATCGAACTTCTCGATGCGGGCGAGATAGATCCCCGTCAGACGCTCCGACGTCAGCTTCTTCGACTGGATCCAGCGAGAGAGTGCGGTGACCGGCGCAAAGGCAATGTCGGCGTCGTCCGAGGGGAGTGGTCCTGGATCCGCACCGCTCCGAACGACCCAGTCCCTTTCAGGACCAACCGCGATTCCGGGTAGTGCCGGATCCCACCGCGTCGCCGGCGAGAGTGTCGGCTCGAGGGCGAGCTTCCGCGGTCCGGTCCGCCGCTCCAGCTGGGCGGCCATCGACCGGCGCCAACTCTTGACCGCCATATTCCGCTGCTCCGGCGTCATCGTCACCTGCATCAGCTTCTCCGCCTCGGCAAATGTCCCGGCGGAGACTTCGGGTCCGGTTTCCGGCGCCGTTCCGAAGGTCGGCGGTGCTCCCGGAGTCGTCGGGGTCGAGGCGGCAGGTGTCTGCTCCTTCTTGTTGCAGCCGGCGATAGCGCCGAGGATGATCGGCGCCTGGATCAGGAATTGGCGGCGAGTGTTCACGTGGTCGGGGCTCCGGGGAGGTGGGAACTGAGGTCTAAGGTCTAAGGTCTAAGGTCGAGGGTCGAGGGTCGAAGGTCGAGGGTCGAAGATCCAACGTCGAGGGTCTAAGGCCCCAGACCCTAGACCTTAGACCTTGGACCCTAGACCCCTATTTCACTCTTATCCCATACTTCTCCAACTGCTCCGCGGTCATCTCGATCACGTCGATGTGCAGGGTGATCGGGGTGAGCGGCTGGTCGGTTGAATCCTTGGGCACCGAGACGATCTTTTCGACCACATCCATTCCCTTGAACACCTGGCCATAGACCGTGTAGTTGTCGTCCAGTCGCTTGAGGCCGTCCTTGTTGGCGACGATGTAGAACTGGCACCCTGCCGAGAGTTTCTCGGGGTTGTCGTCCCGCCCTGCCCCGACCGCACCGTAGACATGTCGCAGACTATCGTTGAATTCCGGCGCCAGGTTATACGGCGATCCCTTGAACCCTTCCGGCGTATCGGGACAGCCTCCCTGAGCCACAAAGTTCTTGATCACCCGATTGAACGTCAGCGAATCCCAGTAGTGCTCGCCCGCCAGCTTGATGAAGCTGTCCCGGTGGTGGGGCGTCTCGGGATATAAATAGAAAAGGATTTCCCCCAGCGGGGTCTGAATCCGGCCCACAGGATACTTCGGAGCGGTGGCGACCGATGGAGAAAGGAAGACTCCGATGGTGAGCAGGAAAAGCAGTCGGTACATAGTGTCTCTCTCGCCTGAGTAACTCGCCGGTTGTTGGGTCAGAAGGTCCCACTAGAAATGAAAGATTGCAAGCGAGAAGCTGCGACAAACTGACCTGTAATGGCATGGACAAGGAGGCATGCTGTAATGTCTCGATAATACGATGCTGCTCGTGCAACGAGTAGCCGAGTGCTCGTCATGCCCGTCAGGTTTTGCGGGCTCGCTGGTTCCTTGTGTGAGTCTGGCGTTGACACTGACTCAGATGAATCTGCCAAGGCCTGGAACTTCGAGCCCTCTCGGTGACTATCCCGTCGCAAGTTTCTTCGTTCGGCCGTTTGCTCATCAAACCGATCCCTCGCTTCGAATGGGTCTGCGCGTCCGTCGCCCTGCTGCTCGGGCTCTTGCTGCGGTTCATGTATGTCATCCGCCAGCCGGTCAATTCCGATGAACCGCAGCACCTGCATGTGGCCTGGGGCTGGGCACATGGCTTGATGGAATACCGCGATGTGTATGACAACCACACGCCGCTGTTTCACGTCCTGATGTCGCCACTGGTGTGGATCGTAGGCGACCGCCCGGAGCTCTTCATGTGGGCTCGGCTGGCAATGATCCCGCTGTGGGCGTTGACGTTAGTCGCGACATATCTCGCTGGCCGTTCGCTCTATGGCCGCCGGGTGGGCCTTTGGGCAACGGTCCTCGCGGGACTCCTGCAGCCGATGTTCGTCAAGAGCGTCGAATTCCGCACTGACGATCTGTGGGCCATGTGCTGGATGGGGACGATCGCGGTGCTGGTGGCCGGCACCTTCACGCCCGCCCGCGGGTTCTGGACCGGCCTTCTCATCGGGCTATGTGCGGGCGTGTCCATCAAGACCGGGCTCCTGGTGACCGCACTGGGGTGGGCCGCTCTCGCAAGCGTCGCACTGCCAGGGAGTCCCGCGAGCCATTCCCAACGCGGCCCGGTACCTCTCCTCGATGGCCTTGATGGCGGTAGGGATGACTCTCGTCCCGCTCGGTATCATCCTGTGGTTCAAGGCACACGGCGCCCTGCAACCGATGCTCAACGGGACGATCTGGTTCAACATGGAGCCGAGCACCATGCAGAGGTCTTATCTAGGGCTCGCCTTGTTCCCTGCGCTACTCACTCTGCTATGGCTCGATTTCCGCTTCAAACGATGGGCTCCCGCATCTCCAGCTCACCGGGCGGCGCCGGGTCTTGTTCTTGACGGTAGGTCTCTACTTCATTCTCGAGTTGACGGTCTGGCCCGTCGACCGGTGGCAGGATTTTCTCCCGTTCTGGCCCATGCTGACGATCCTCTTCGTCGCGGCAGCAGAGCGGATGGGCGGGGTGCAACCCGCGAAGCGGAGCCGATTACGGCTTGCTGCGTTGTCCGGTTTCCCCCTGGTGGCCGGGTTAGAGCTCGCGGTTCTGCTCCTGGCACTCCCCCACAGCACGGCCCTGGCGCACCAGGTGAAGACGTGGCACGCAGTGCTCCGCCTGACCCGCGCAGGCGACTACGTCATGGATGAAAAGGGCGAGCTGCTGTTTCGCCGCCGGGCATACTACTACGAGCTCGAAACCTTCACCCGCGCCCGCATCGCGCAGCATCTGCTTCCCGACGACATCACCCAGAGTCTGGTACGTACCAACACACTGGTTGTGGGACTTGAGCTGCAACATTTCCCGCCGCGCGATCGCGCATTCATCGAAGCCAACTACATCTCTGTGGGTCCCCTCAGGGTCGCCGGACAATTCCTCAGCCCTTCGACCAGCAACGGTTCCGACCCAGCGGATCCAGCGATCAGCTTCGAGATCAGGATTCCCGCGTGGTACAGCATGGTAGACAGCTCGGGACCCGCCCAAGGCTCGCTCGATGACGTGCCGATCTCAGGGCCGCGCTTCCTCGGCGTCGGCCGCCACACCTATCGGCCTACCTACGAGAATGTCCGCACCGCGTTGGTCCTCGCCAAGGCCATTGATCAGGGCTTCCAGCCCTTCTGAATCGCTCCGCTCCACGCGTAACGCCTTGGCCAAATAGCCGTAAGCCATAGGCGCCCAGGTAATCCGGAGCTTACGCCTTATGGCTAACGGCTAACGGCTGACGGCTGACGGCTGAAGGCTGAAGGCTGACGGCTCCCTCAATACCCGAGTGAAACCGGCCCGCCCAGCCAACCAGAAGCGTCCACGGTTCCGCTATTGCCCGACGGGCCAGCCGGGTTGCCCCACCAATTGCCGGTCGCGTCCACCGACGCGCTTGCTTGGTTCATGATGCCGATACCATTGCCGGTGATGTTGCACCCGTTGATGCTCACCGATCCCGCATCGCTCAGCACATAGATCCCACCAGTGCTGTTGGCGATCTCGCACGCCGTGAGCACCGCGCTGGCTCCTTCGATCTGTATGCCGACAGTGTTGGTCACTCGGGCGGAGAAGTCCAGCACCGCCGACGGTGCCACGGCGCTGCCGAGCTTCGCGCCGAACGAGCCGGGCTGACCGCCGATGTTGGAGATGTTGGTGCTATGCACGAACGATCCCGGAGCGATTATCCGGACACCGAGTCCGGTCATTTCGGTGATCGTCGAGTTATCAATCTGCAGCACGTGTCCCGCGCTCAGCCCGATCGCACCGAGAGCCCCATGATCCAGCACGGCGTTGCTGATGGTACTTGGCTGAGCGGGAGCACCGTCAAACCGGAGGCTGCCCCAGGGCTGGGCCAGGTCCATCGCGGTAAAGGTGACGGGTGCTCCGGCCCCGCCTGCCGAGAGCCGGCCGCCGTGGTCGAGGACGATGTTCTGAAGTGGGCCAAGGCAAACCGTCGTACCAGCGGCGATCGACAACAGTCCATTCGACGGCGTGTTGGCGCCGTTTGGCAATACGATGGCACCGCCGGTGCTGGTCCAGTTCTCCCCTAGCGCGAGCACTCCGTTGAAGTATCTCCCCGGAACGCAGGCAGGATTGGTCACACCGACGGCGACGATGTCTACCTTGAGCGTCGTGGAGCTGCCCGGCTCAGTGTACTCCGCCTTGAGGCCTTGGACTCCGATTGAGGAACCCAACGTCCAGTTTACTGTCCCGATTCCGGTGTTCGATGTCTGACTGGTCGCGGGCACACTCCCGCCGCCGCCGGTGACGGTCCAGTCGATAGTCTGGCTATTGATGTCGGTGGCGCCGGTCAGCTCCACCTGGACCTGGACCACACCATTGGTGAGACCGGCCTGCTTGTCCTTGCCTGCGACCACCTTCAGGGTCGCCCCGCTGGGGCCAGTACCACCGCCACCGCCGCCACTGCGGTTGCACCGGACTCCGCCGATCACAACGAGGGCGATGGAGATCGCCCCGCCAACGAGCTGTCGAGGACGCATGGGGAGGCTCCCTATTCCCTGGTGTGCCATAGATACGCGGGCACGGCTCAGGATTCTCACTCGGGCGCCAGGACCGGCAGCTCCAAGCTTCAGGGACCCCTTAGTCCTCCCTCACAAATACGACCACCACCATCCCCGCCCGCCCTGTTTCTTGATTCCGAACCAGCGGGAGAACGGGTAGAGTCCCACCACCACTGCGATCCAGACCAGATAAATCACCGGCAACCCGTAGCCGTAGGTGCTGGGTAGCTGGCGGTAGCTCTTGGCCATCTCGCCCACCGAGAATCCCTGCAGTGCACCGCCGGCGATCGCTGCAAGGTGGATGACGTACAGGTGAGCCACATAGTAGAAGAGCGGAACCTGGCCGAAGACCCGGAGCCACTCCGCGACCGGGCCCCGTAACCGCTCCAGGAAAGCCAACCCCACCAGCGCGGGGCCCAGGGTGATCAGCAGGAACTGAAGCGACGCGGGATACTTGGTCACGTTGATGAACGACAACAGTGTCATCAGGCCGTTGCGTTGCGGGCTCCACGGGGCGGGATCGCCGTAGACATTCAGCGTCCTGAGCAGCAGGAATCCCGCGATCATCCCGAGTCCCAGGCGGACCAGAGTCCGCCGCCGCTGATCACCCGGCAGGTCCAGCACGGGACCAAGCAGGTAGCCGAGCGCCATCACGCCGATCCAAGGCAGCAGTGGATAGGTCACGAACACGGGGAGCCCAGGGAGCTGGCCTTGGACATGGAGCACGCTCCACAGCGTCGCGAGGCTCCCCGCATCCTGCGGCGTGATGCCATCCAGCAGGTTATGTCCGGCGACGATGGCGACCGCAATCGCCAGGATCGTCGAGCGGGGAAGGTAGACCAGCCCGGCCAGCGCGATCATCGAGACTCCGATCGCCCAGATCACCTGGGCCCGGAAACCGAGCTCGAAGCGGAAATTGAGGTACCAGGCGAATGACACCAGGGTGAACTCGAGCAGCACCAGCCAGAGCCCACGCTTGAGCAGGAAGCCGGCGAGTTCACCTCGGCTCCGCCGACGGCCCGCGAGCCAGGCGCTGGTCCCCGCGAGCAGCACGAAGGTGGGCGCGCAGAAATGGGTGAACCAGCGGGTGAGAAACAGCGCAGCTGTAGTCTGGGTCAGATCCGTCGGATCGAATCTCGCTGACGTGAAGTAGTCCCGGACATGATCCAGGGTCATGATGACGATGACCAGGCCACGCAGCATGTCCACCGAGCTGAGACGTTTGCTGCCGGCGCCGGGCGTAGAGGGGCGGGTCGGTGTAGGCGACGGACGTGGGGCAATCGCGGCGGTGTTCACGGTCTGCCAACGTTAGGGATGGGTTCGTGATGGAGCTATTTCGCCGCCGCGAACTTATCGGTAGGAATTCGGCCTACACGGTGTGAGTTCTTGCCTCCTTTGCCGGCGAGGGCAAAAGAAAAAGCTCCACAACGAGTGTCGTTGTGGAGCTTGTTTTCACCATCGGGACGGCGGGATTCGAACCCGCGACCCCCTGAACCCCATTCAGGTGCGCTACCGGGCTGCGCTACGTCCCGTCAAAAGCAGCTGTTAGCCGTTAGCTATTAGCCGCCTAACATCCGTGACCTTCTGCTCCCGAAACCCAAACTCACCGGGCTGCGTGGAGCCTGTCCCGACCCCGAGCGAAGCGAGGGGGAGGGATCCCGTCTACTACAACTACCAGCTGACGATTTCTGCCTTCTCTCACGGCGGACCGGCGGACCGGCGGACGACAGCGAGAGAGATCAACCCCATTCAGAGCCTGTCCCGAGCATCGCGAGGGATGCGCTACCGGGCGGAGCCTGTCCTGAGCGAAGCGAAGGACGGAGCCTGTCCCGACCCCGAGCGAAGCGAGGGGGAGGGATCCCGTCTACTACAACTATCAGCTGACGACTCCTGCTTCCCTCACGGCGGACCGGCGGACAGACAGCGAAGGGTCCCGTACTTCAACCGCTGGATGGCGACGACCTCGACAGCAGACCAGATCTTCAATCTGAAATCTTCAATCTGCAATCACCGACCAGCCCACCCGTCTCAGCGGGCCGGTAAGCTAGTCCGGCACCCCTGCCCGGGGAAGCCCTCGGAATCAGCGCCAGTCGAATATCTTCCACTAGCCCTGCGAGGTTCGCCCCTATGTCTCGATTCCTGCTTTTCCTCACCGCTTCACTGACCCTGGTCGCGGCCTGCGGCTCAGGCGCTCCGCCGAAAGGGCCCGACCCCGCCGTGGGCAGTATCAGCGCCACCGCATCGGTAGACTCATCCACCGCCGATACGTCGGGCGCAGTTGTCAGGGTGGACAACCGCGCCTTTGACGACATGGCGATCTACGTGGTCTACGCCTCGCAGCGCATCCGACTCGGCGTCGCGACGGGGAATAGCGTCACCGACCTGCGCGTTCTCCCCTTCATCGTGGCCACCGGTCCGGTCTCGGTTCGGTTCGCGGCCGATCCAATCGGAGGGACCACTCCCATTCTGACCGAACCCATCACGGTCCAGCAAGGAGACATGGTGTCCCTGCTGATTCCCAGATAGTCGGCCGAAGTCCCGAGAAGGGTGTAGGGCATCACTCAATCCCCACATCCAAACATCTCTACATCCAAACATCCCCACATCCCTCAATCCCTAAATCCCCCCACCCATCCCCGTCTCCCCTCCATCCTGCACCGACGCGTTCAGCGCCACCGCGAGCGCCGCGTCTCCGGAGATCAGGTCCTTCCAGGTCAGCTCACGGCCTTTGCGCTTTCCTTTGATGGTGAGCAGCAGGCCCTGGGGAGAAATCGTCAGTACGTAGGCCTGGCCATCAATATCGATCTCGCGCTTGAGAGCCTTTTCGAGTTTGGTCATCATCGTGGTCCCGATAGGGGAAGCATTGGTGACGGACCCCGGAAAAGTGGGGAGGTCACCCGGCGCCGACAAGACTGCCTTTAGGCCGTACGGGACCTAAGGCGGTTAGCGGGTAGCGGTTAGCTGTTAGCTGTTAGCTATTAGCCGTTAGCTATCAGCCATAAGCCATAGGCCGCATAGGCCTTAAACCTCGGATGGCTAACAGCTAACAGCTAACAGCTAACGGCTAACAGCTGACATTTGACGGCTCAAGCACTCTTGACATAATACTGTGTACCACATAGTATATACCACACACTATATGCTACACAGCATCACATGACCCCTGATCTAATCGAAAACCTCCGCCTCGAGCTCCGCCGCGGGAGCCTCATCCTCGCGGTCATGGCCGAGCTGCGCAGCGAGCAATACGGCTACACGCTGCGGAAGGCGCTGGAGGATCATGGATTGGCCATGGACGAGGGGACGCTCTACCCCCTGCTCCGCCGGCTGGAGACTCAGGGGCTTCTGGTGAGTGAGTGGCGAGAGCAGGACAAGAGAAACAAGCGGTTTTACAAACTCTCGCCCGACGGGCGAGCGGTGCTGAAGCAGCTCCAGGCCGAGTGGAAACAGATCGGCGAAGCACTGAACGGCATTCTCAGGGGATGAACCATGACCACACTCGATCGCTACCTTCGCTCCATCCGGTTCTGGCTTCCCCGGGACCAGCGCGACGACATCATCGCCGAGCTGTCGGAAGACCTTCGCTCCCAGATCGAGGAGCGAGAAGCCTCACTCGGCAGACCGATGACCGAGGCGGAGCTCGAAGCACTGCTCAAGCAGCGTGGTACTCCCATGGCCGTCGCGGGGCGCTACCTGCCGCGGCGCTACCTGATCGGGCCGGCGGTCTTTCCGATCTATCGGACGATCCTGGGCGGATGGCTGCTCTTTTATCTCCTTCCTGCCACGATCGTCGGCATGGTGCTGCTGCTCTCCCATGTCAGGCTCTCGTCCCTCACCTGGGGATCGCTGTTCGGCTGGGTCTTCCGCGTCGCGGCCTATGCCTTTGCGATCATGACCCTGGTATTCGCAATGATCGAGCGTTCACAATCCAGTGCCACTGGTCTCGGAGCATTGGAAACGCGGAAGCCGGATCCCCTCAGGGTCTCAAGATTCGAGGCGATGACCGAACTCGTTATTGCCACGATCGCCCTGCTCATATGGATGGGTCTCATCCCGGTTGGGAAGTTGGACGAAGTGACATTCTCGCTGGGACCCGCGGCGAGAATCTTTTACTGGCCAGTTGCCCTATGGCTCGCGTCCGGCTTCGTGATGGGCGCGGTGCAGCTCCGTCATCACCGGTGGAGTCCCGGGTTGGCAAAGGCGCGGGCGAGCCAGACCATTCTTGGCCTGGTGATTTTCGTCGGCATGCTGCTCGCGTGGACGGTAGATGGCGGCCTGGTCAGTGTGACGGGAACCAATCTCCCCGTCGGCAAGGTCGCCGAAGCGGAGAAATGGATGAGCATTACCTGGGCGGGGATCCTGGCGGGCTTCGTCGTCGGATTCATCATCGCGACAATGCATGATGTGCGACGGCTGCGGCGGGTCGAGGTGCCGGAGTCGAGTGTCGTGGGGGTTGGATCGTGAGGCGGGTCGTGGGTCGTGAGTCATGGGTCTCGACTCAAGACTCAAGACTCAAGACACCCGCCTATTTCGAGAGATCTTTCGACTCGAACAAAGGTGGCGCGCGGCCAGCCCCGGGTTGAACCACAGAGCGCACCCTTCCAACGACCTGCGATCCCGGAGAAAGCTCTCCCGAGGCCAGCCTCGCGGGCGCAGCAGGAAGCAGGTCGCGGGCCAATTGCGGTACTACTGGTTAAGTTGTTCTAATAATTAGACTTACAATAATTTGACGGTGTCGAATCAAATCCTCGTCGCTGCGTGTTACCAGCAGTCGGGCGGGAAGGACGAGGCGGCTCGGCGGCTCGGCGGCTCGGCGGCTCGGCGGCTCGGCGGCTCGGCGGCTCGGCGGCTCGGCGACCAATGGTAGCAAAATGCGTCCTGTGATGCCTTCACCGCCTGTCGCCCAAGAGCCGTCTATTGTAGAATCCTCCCCGCCTTTCCCGTTCCCTGTTCCCGCTTCTCTGTTCCCGTTCACCCGTCTCCCTTCTCCCGTCTCCCAAAGACCCCATGCACCGTCGCAACTTCCTGCGGCATACCGGCGAAGCGGCTCTCGCGTTCGGCATTCTGCGCCATCTCCCGGCCTGCTCCGGCACCGGAAAAGCCGCGGCCAGCAAGGCCGACCAGGCGTTCCTTTCCCTTCGGGACCGCTATTTCCTGAAGGCGCTCGAGCTGAATCCGGTGACGGCAACCTATCTCGGCGGGGATGGCTACGACCCGTCCCTCGTGAAGATCAACAGTCGGCTTCGCGACTTCCGGCCGCCGGCGCTGGGTGACGAACGCGCTTTCTACCTCGGCATACGCAAGGAGCTCGAGGCGATCGATCCGACGGGCCTCAGCTCGGTGAGCCGGGTAGATCACCAGGTGATGACGGCCCAGCTCCGCTTCATGCTCCACCAGCTGGAAGACCTGAAGCAGTATCAGCGGGCGATCGATACCTACGTGGCCGAGCCGTTCCGTGGTGTAGACTGGCAAATCCAGGGGATGTCAGGTGGCTCGGAGGGAAGTCCGGAGCTCGGCACTGAGGACGAATGGGGGCTGGTGGTCGAGCGAGTCCGCGCGATTCCTCCCTATCTCGAGGTAGCAAAGGCCAATCTCGAGGCCGGGAAGGCGGCCGGGAATCTTCCGGATCACCGCATGGTTGAGCGCGACGGGGTTAACGGTTCGAAGGCCAACGCCGAGTATTTCCGTACCACGCTTCAGGCCACTGCCAAGACCTTCCTCGGGAGCCGGCCCTTCGCTGCTGCGGTCATGGGCGACCTCGAGTCCTCCGGCCGGCAGGCAGCCGATGCGTGGGAGGACTTCGCTGCCTTCCTGCTCAAGACCTACGATCCTCAGGATGTCACCGACCACTTCAGTGCAGGTGAGAAGGAATACCAGTGGCGCCTCGAGAATGTCCTCCAGGAAAAGCGCACCGCGGCGCAACTCTGGGACTACGGGCTCGATCAGACGACCCTCTACGAGAACAAGATCTTCGAAGTCGCGCAGGAAGTGGCGAAGGAAGCCGGGCTTTCGCTTCCGTTCGGAACCGACGCGGAGAAGCACGACAGCATCCGGGCGGTAATGGAGTACCTCTCCAAGGATTCACCGCGTAACGACGACGAGCTGCTTCAGTGGTACATCGACGCCGGCAAGCGCGCGGTGGTGTACGGGAGGGAACACCAGCTCTTCGACATCCCGCAGGACTACCGGCTCGACGTCACCCCGACTCCGCCGGTTCTCCGCAGCACGATCGACGCGGCCTACTATCCGGCGCCGCCGTTCAAGAAGACCGGCGTGGGCCGTTTCTATCTCACTCCGACCGGCAACGATCCCGCGGCGCTCAAGCTCAACAATCGCGCCTCGGTCGCCGACACCGCGGTGCACGAAGGCTTCCCGGGCCACGACTGGCACTACAAGTACATGAACCAGCACGCGGCCGAGATCTCCAACGTCCGTTGGTTCACGCCGGGCGCGGTCGAGGATTCCTCCGCGATGTGGCTCGACTCCCTGTCCACCGAAGGATGGGCGCTTGTACAGCGAGGAGCTGATGGCCGAGCCGGCGGAAGGACGTCCTCACGGCTTCTACACCGCGGCGGAGCATCTCTACGAGCTGCAGGGGCAGCTGCTCCGCGCGGTGCGGGTCCGGGTGGACACCGGCCTCCACACCGGCCGCATGTCCTTCGACGATGCCGTGGACTTCTTCACCGAGCACGTCTCGTTCTATCCAAAGGCGGCAGCTGCGGCCGCGCGCGATGCGAAGGCAAAGGCCATCGTGGAGGGAGCGACACGGGCGATCTACCGCTACTCCAAGTGGCCGACCCAGGCCATCACCTACAACCTGGGCAAGAATGCGATTCTCGCGTTACGCGAGCAGGCGCGCCAGAAAGAAGGGGACAAGTTCTCGGCCCGAGCGTTCCACGAGCGCTTCATGCGGCAGGGCCCCGTCCCCGTGGGATACATGGCTGATGAAGTACTGAAGGGGTAGCAGACCAGTGCATCACTCTTGTACAGTGCCCGAAAACACCGTCAAATAAGGCGAAAGGAACAACACACCGACGCGTGGCATCACTCATGCTTTGACTAAGAGCGTGGGGAAGCGGGGTGGAGGAACTACCCGCGAGGAGGACAGGATGCCGTACGCGTTTGATGGCGACGATCGCTCGAATCAGGAGCCTTGGGACACCACGGAAGCGTGGCGAGGAGACGTGCATCTCCCCGA
Organism: uncultured Gemmatimonadales bacterium; assembly: GCA_963833365.1. Taxonomy (GTDB): domain Bacteria; phylum Gemmatimonadota; class Gemmatimonadetes; order Gemmatimonadales; family GWC2-71-9; genus DATBGE01. The sequence continues at coordinate 324,896 of CAWHXS010000001.1, read as the reverse complement.
CGATACTTCCTGGCCCGGCGAGGCGACGTCGGCTTTGAATGTCGAGCAGGATGAAGCGGAGGAACACAGCGGCTGGCGCGGGCATCAGCATTTCGCCGACTGGCCCGAAGAACTGGCGGGCCCGGAGTACTGGCTGTACAAGCGGATGGCCGAGTAAAACTGAAAAATCAGAAAACACAAACCCCGCGGTCCGGAACCGGACAGCGGGGTTTTTCTTTGTGGTAGAGCCACTGGTCGGAATTGAACCGACGACCGCTCGATTACGAATCGAGAGCTCTACCCCTGAGCTACAGTGGCGGAAGACGCATGCCCTGGCGCGGATTCGAACCGCGACGCCTTTCGGCACTACCCCCTCAAGATAGCGTGTCTACCAGTTTCACCACCAGGGCGCGGGGCCAATCTTAGTGAGCGATCAGAGCAGACGCAACCCGATCCGCCGCCCGCGCAACCGGCGCTATCTCACGTCGCTGAAGTAGGGGCTGCCGCTGATGGGGTTGCCATCGAACGTGATATCGAGGCGGTCAGTACCCTTGGAAAACGGCAGGTACCGCGCCGAATAAGTCCCGTCGTTGTTATCCACGATCGTTGGTGTCGCGCTGTTGGTACCGGTCACCCGGATCAGGAAACGGCTGGCAAAGCCTCCGGTCTTGATGTCGTTGCCAAAAGCATCCCGGGAATCAATCTCAATATCGGTGAACCGGAGCCGCTTGCCCTTGGGGACCTTGGCGTCGGAAGTGGCGGCCGCAGGTATCCCCGGAACCACCGTGATATCGACTTCGTCGTCCAGCTGCACCGGTCCAACCGATGCCCCGACACGCTTGGTTTCGGCAACCGTGGAAGAAAGGCTGCCGGTGGTCTGCCCGTTCGCATCCGTGAGTTGAGTCGGCTGCGTCACCGAATTACCGGATCCGCTCGCAGTGAGCGTGACGGTGAGACCTTGAACCGGCAGCCCGGTCGAGTCGTGGATGGTGACGGTGATGACCGAGCTACCGGTACCCGCTTCGATCGTCAGCGGATTAGCGGAGATCGTCGAAAGCGAGGCACTGGGTCCTCGCTGTATGAGCCTGATGCTGTGGGACGTGGTGGTCAGATATCCCGGTGCGGCGAAGATCAGGACGTAGTCCCCCGTCGGTCCAAAGAGGGAAAGGTCGGAATAGACCGCGCGACCCGCCGCATCGGTACTCACCGTCGTCTGGCCGTTGATCGTGCCGCCGCCGCTCGCGACCGCGGCCGTCACCGGAACTCCCGAAATAGCCTGCGGCGCACCCAGCGGATCGGTCAGCTGAATCACCGGCTGCCGGGGGAACGGAATGTTGTGACGGGCGGTATCGGACGGCTGGGTCGTTACGTGGAGGATCGGGGGCGCACCGGGGGTTGCCGTCGCCTTGAAGTCGATGGTGACGCCGGGGACAGGATCGAGCGTCGCGACCAGGTTCTGCTGGCCCGCTCCACGACCCAGCGTCCAGGCTGTCTCGGCTAGACCCGCACTGTTCGACACCGAGCTGGTCGGGTTGACTCCACCGGCTCCCGGATTCCAGACGACTTTGATTCCGGAGACCGGATTGCCGTACTTGTCCGTGACCGTGACGGCGAGCATGTCCGGCAGAAGCTGGCCCGTCTCGCCCACCTGGTCATCTCCCCCCGCCCGTACCAGCGCCTTGGCCGCGTCGGGAAGTGCGGTCGCGGTGAATAATGCGGGGTGGGAGATCCCGGTCGAATCGCCGACCCCGATTTGTACGGTCTGCGTACCCGACTGAGTTCCGAGAACCCACCGGAAAGCGAGCCGCCCCCCATCATCGGTTCGGGGGGCGGCAGCTTCAACCAATCCTCCGTTGAGCAGATTGGTCCCTATAGGCTGCCCCGTAACCGGACGGCCCTCGAAGTCTGTGACCTTGATGATCAGAGAATCCTGCACGGCATCGCCGACGATGCCCTGCTGCCCCTGCCCCGAGACGACTGCCACCAATGCAGGATCTCCCTGCCGAGGCAGGACAAGGTCTTGTCCGCAGCCTGAGGTGAGGAAGAGGAGGAGAGCAGGAAGCGCAGTGTGACGATCCATGCTGACCGGTCCTGCTAGCCTACGGGCCAACGTTACTGGTGAACGGGCTGCCGTTGATCTGGCCACCGTCCAAGGTAATGGTGATCGTATCAGCCCCTGGGAGAACCGGCAAGTAGCTGGCCGAATAGGTCCCGTCACCGTTGTCGGTGACCGTGGCATTGGCGGAGTTAGCCCCCGTTACCGTCACCTCCACGTCGGACCCCCCGGAGGTCAAGGCGTTCCCGAACTGATCCCTCGCCTGAATAGTGATAACCGTCTGAACCAGAATGGTGCCATCGGGAACGTTGGCCGTGGATTGGCTGGCGTCCGCCACGTCGGGGGTGCCGGTTGCGGTGAAGGTGACGGGACTGCCAGTGAGGCCGCTGGAGGTGGCGCTCACTGTGTTGGTTCCGGCCGTGGTACCGAGGGTCCAGCTGCCCACCGCGGCCAGGCCGCTGTTATCGGTATTCTGGTTGTGCGCGGTGACACTACCCCCACCCGACTCGATGGCGAAGTCCACCGATACATTGTCGACCGGATTGTTGCTCACGTCGCGCACCAGCACCGTGGGCGGGGTGGTCACCTGCTGATTAACCGTGGCAGACTGGTTGTCCCCCGCCTGCACCACGATGGAAACCGGATCTCCCGCGGTCAGGTTGACGGTGTTTGACGTCGCCCCCTGTAGCCCCGAGGAGGTAAAGGACAGCGTACGGTTGCCAACTGTCCCGGTAATCGCGAGGTCGGGGAAGGTGGCCACCCCATTGAAGTCGGTATTCACCGTCAGCGTACTGCCACCCAGTGATCCGCCGCCGCTCGCGATAGACGCCGTGACCTGCACTCCATTCTGGGTCACCGGGTTGTTCGCGGCGTCTCGCAACTGAAGCGCCGGCTGCTGGGCGAACGCGATCGCGTTCCGGGCGGTGCTCGAGGGCTGCGTGCCAATGGTGAACTTGGCGGGAGCCCCTGTGAGGCCGGTAGCCGTAAACGTCACCGGACTGCCCGACAGGCCCGCCGATGTCGCGGTCAGGGTATTGGTCCCCGGCGTGCTGCCGAGGGTCCAGCTGGTCGCCGCGGCCAGACCATTCACGCCGGTCGCCACGGCCGTAGTCGGCACCACGCTCCCGCCGCCCGAGGCAACCGCGAAGGTCACATTCACTCCCCCCACGGGATTGCCGCTCACGTCGGCTACAATGACCCTGGGCGGCACCGCGACCGGAGTTCCCGCGTCGGCGGACTGTCCGTCACCGGCGCTCACGTCGATTGTCGTCGCCGCACCCGCCACGATATTGATCGTGCCGGAGGTCACAGAGTTAAGGGTGCCCGAGGTGAACTGCAGCGTACGATTCCCGATCGTGCCGGTGATCTCGAGGTTGCCGAAGGTGGCCACGCCGCTTGCATTGGTGTTGACCGTGGCCGTGCCGCCGATCGTTCCTCCCCCGCTCGCGATGGACGCCGTGACCGGTACCCCGTTCTGGCTTACCGGGTTGCCGGCCCCATCCCGGAGCTGAATTGCCGGCTGCTGCGGGAACGCGATGGAGTTCTGAGCCGTGACCGAGGGCTGGGTTGTGATGCTCAGGTGATCCGCCGGCCCGGCCGTCACGTTGATGGTGCCGGAGGTAATGCTCGAGAGGCTGCCGGAGCTGAAGGTCAAGGTGCGGGCACCGGGAGTACCGGCGATGGCAAGATCGGTAAACGTGGCCTGGCCACTCGCGTTGGTATTGATCGGGGAGGTCCCGGTCAGCGTGCCGCCGCCCGTCGCTATCGCGGCGTCCACCGAAACGTTGTTCTGACTGACGTTGTTCCCGCTCTGGTCCTTAAGCTGAACCACCGGTTGAGTCGCGAAGTCCACCCCGCTCTGGGCCGTGCCGGAGGGCTGGGTCGTCAGCGCGAGCCGGGTCGCGGCTCCTGCCGTGAGGTTGATCGCCGAGCTCGTGGCGCTCACAAAGCCGGTGGCCGAGAAGATGAGGGTCCGTGAGCCCACCACGCCGGTAATGGCGAGATCGTTGAAGCTCGCGACGCCGCTGGCGTTGGTGGTCGCAGTCGTGGTCCCGTTGAGGGTACCTCCGCCCGAGAGGATGGACGCGCTGACCACGACTCCGGGCTGGTTCACCGGATTGTTGCTTGCGTCACGGAGCTGGATGACCGGCTGCTGCGCGAAGTCCACCCCGTTCTGGGCGCTGGGGCCAGGCTGAGTCTGAATGAACAGCAGGCTCCCGCTCCCGGCACCCAGGGCAACGGTGTTCGACACTGCCGCGGTCAGACCGGTGCCGCCGAATCTCAGGGTGAAGTTCCCCGCCGGCCCGCTCAACGTGAGGCCGCTGAAGGTCGCCTCGCCAGTTGGGTCGGTCGTCGCGACGGTATTGCTGAGCGAGCCGCCGGTGCCCGAGGCGATGGAGGCCGTAATCGAAGTGCCTCCCTGGGATACCGCATTCCCTGCCCCGTCACGCAGCTGGACGACCGGCTGGGTAGACAGTGCAACTCCGCTCGACGCGGTGGGAGGCGGCTGCACCGTGATGGTCACATGGTTCGCCGGCCCCGGATTCAGCGTAATCGGGTTACTGGAGACGCCGGTGAGCCCCGCTGCATCGTATTGCAGTGTGTAGCTGCCAACGGTGCCGGTAATCGCCAGGCCGGCGAAGGTCGCGAGCCCGGCTCCACTGGTCGTGGCCGTCGCGTTGGTGAGTGTTCCGGTGCCGGACGCGAAGCTGGCCGTAATCGTTGTGCCGGCCTGACTCACGCTATTCCCCGCCGCGTCCTGGATCTGGATTCTCGGCTGTACCACGATCGCGACCCCGCTCTGGGCCGTGCCGGACGGTTGACGGTTCACGCCCAGTTTGGCCGCGGCACCCGCTGTCAGCGCGATGGTGGTGGAGGTTGCCCCGGTCAAGCCAGTGGCATCGAAGGAGAGCGTGTAGTTCCCCACCACACCGCTGATCGCAAGATCGGTGAAGCTGGCAACGCCTGAAGCATTGGTGGGAACAGTGAGAGTTCCGGCGAGCGTGCCGCCCGTGCTCACCGTCGCGGTGATATCGACATTGGCCTGCGAGACATTATTTCCGTTACCATCGCGCAGCCGCACCACCGGCTGGGTGGGGATGTCAATGCCGCTCTGCGCCGTGACACTGGGCTGGGTCGTGATCGCGAGCTGAGTCGCCGACCCGGTCGTTCCGGTCGCCGTAAAGGTGAGCGGCGATCCGCCGAGTCCCGCCGACGTTGCTGTCAGGGTATTGGGCCCGGCAGTCGCGCCCAATGTCCAGCTCCCCACCGTGGCGATTCCGCTCGCGTTGGTCGTGGCATTGCCGCCGGTGATGCTCCCGCCACCTGTGGCCACGGCGAAGGTGACACTGCGACCCCCGACTGGATTGCCAGCCGCATCGGTCACCAGCACCTGCGGATCAATCGGTACCGACGTACCAGCCGGTGCGCTCTGCGCATCACCCGCGCTCTTAGCGATCGTGGCGGCGGCACCGGCCGACAGGGCGATGTTCCCGGACGTCACCGATGCGAGCCCGGTCGAATGGAAGGTGAGAGTGTAGCTGCCGACCAATCCGCTGATCGAAAGTCCGCTGAAGGTGGCGACACCGCTCGCGTTGGTCGTCGCGTTCGCAGTTCCACCCAGGGTCCCGCCGCTTGCCGTTACGGTCACCGAGACACCGGCCTGGCTCACCGCGTTGCCATTCGCGTCACGAAGCTGAATCGTCGGCTGCGCTGCGAACAAGGCTCCGCTCTGGGCGGTGCTCGACGGCTGAGTCGTAATGGAGAGTTGTGTTGCCCCGGCCGCGGTACCGGTGGCGTTGAAGCTCACCGGATTCCCGGAGATGCCACTCCCGGTAGCGGTGGCGGTAAGGGTGTTCGTGCCGGAGAGAGGTCCAAGGGTCCAGTCGCTCACCGTCGCAACGCCGGAGGCATTCGTAGTCTGCGTCGCCCCGTTCAGGCTTCCACCGCCCTGCGTAATGGCGAAGGTGACCGTGACACCGGCGACCGGATTCCCGGCGCCATCCTTGACCACGACCGACGGCGCCGTGGTGACCGGCGTTCCTACCGGCGCCGATTGACTCACCGGAGAAGCGGCCGCGATCTGGGACGCATTCCCGGCAACGACGTTGAAGGTCGAGCTGGTGTCCGACGCGAGGCCGCTTGAGGCGAAGAGCAGCGTGCGAGGGCCGACCAGCCCGCTGACCGCAAGGTTGGTGAAGGTCACCGAGTTACCGCCACCGGTGCTGATACTGGTGGTGCCACCCAGGGTCCCCCCGCCGCTGCGCAACGTCGCCAAGATCGTCTTGGTAACGGACGCGGGATTACCCGCCGCGTCCTGGATCTGGACCACAGGCTGCTGCGGGAAGGCGATGCCGCTCTGCACCTGGGTCGAGGGCTGGGTGGTCACGACCAGCTGGGCGGGCGCGCCGGCGGTCAGCGAAATGTTGCTGGAAGTGACCCCGGTGAGACTCGCCCCGCTGAAAGTCAGGGTGTAATTCCCGATTGTTCCGGTAATCGAGAGGTTGGTGAAGGTGGCTACACCATTCACGGTAGCGACCGTCGTGTTGCCGTTTAGAGTGCCGGCGCTCACGTCGGCGCTGATCGCGACACCATTGAGCTGCAGGTTATTGCCGTTCTGATCCTGCAGCTGGATCGACGGCTGCTGAGCGATCTTGGTTCCGCTCTGGGCGGTGCTCGAGGGCTGGGTCGCTATGGCAAGCTTGCCGGCGCTGCCCGCCGTGCCGGTGGCGTGGAACGTCAGGGGCGAACCAGACAAGCCTGCCGAGGTCGCCGTCAGGGTATTGGGTCCCGCGATCGGTCCCAGAGTCCAGCCGCCGACCGCGGCAATGCCGCTCGCATCGGTGACCGCGCTGGCACCACCGATTGATCCGCCACCGGTCGCCACCGCGAATGTGACCGCCACACCCGCCACGGGATTTCCGGCGCCATCGGTGACCAGCACCGCGGGATCCACTGCGACCTGCGAACCGGCGGTCGCCGTCTGGTTGTCTCCCGCCTTGATGGCAAGCGTGGCTGCGGCGCCAGCAGTGAGGGCAACATTGGCGCTGGCCTTGGTAAGACCCGTCGCCGAGAAGTCGAGAATCCGGGGACCGACCGTGCCGCTGATCTGGAGATTGGTGAACGTTGCGACACCGCTCGCGGAGGTGCTCACGGTCGCCGTTCCACCCAGCGTACCTCCACCGGAAGCGATCGATGCAGTGACTGCCGTTCCGGACTGGGGAACCGGATTGCCGGTCCCGTCTTCAATGCGCAGGACGGGCTGTTGCGGAAAGGCGATGCCGCTCTGCGCGCTCGTTGATGGAGGTGTGACCACCACCACGACCTTCGCCGGTCCTGCGGAGAGCGTGATCGGGTTCGCGACCACGCCGGGCTGTGTAGGACCGGCGAACTGGATGGTGTAGCTGCCGAGCGCGCCGGACACCGTGAGGGCGGTGAAGGTCGCGACGCCATTGGCATCGGTCTGCACCGTGACGGTCTGCTGACTGAGCACCCCGCCTGGCCCCGTGAGAATCGAGGCCGTGACGGAAACGCCGCTCTGGTGCACCGGGTTCAGGGCGTCATCGCGGAGCTGGAGAACCGGTTGCTGCGCGAAGGGAACGCCGCTTTGGGCGGCACTCGAGGGCTGGGTGGTAATTGTGAGCTTGGTTGCCGAACCGGCGGAAAGAGCAATCGCCGCCGAGGTCACTCCCGTAAGGGACGGGGCGGTAAAGACGAGCGTGTAGTTACCAGCGGCGCCGGTGATCGAGAGGCCACCAAACGTAGCGAGTCCAGTGGCATCCGTGGCCGTGCTATCGGTTCCGCCCAAAGTTCCACCGGTGCTGACCGCGACGTGCACCATGACGCCTGCCTGAGCAACCGGATTGCCCGATCCATCCTCGACCTGCACCGCGGGCTGTTGCGCCGAGCACCGACCCGCTCTGAGCGGTCGGCGAAGGCTGGGTCACCATGGCCAGTTTGGTTCCCGCGCCGGCACCGAGGGTCACTGTCGCAGAAGTGACGCTGGTGAGACCCGCCGCGCCGAAGCTCAGCGTGCGCGGACCTGGCGTTCCGGTGATAGCGAGATCGGTGAAGGTCGCGAGACCCTGGGCATTGGTGGACTTGCTTGCGATGCCGGTCAGAGTCCCGCCGCCAGTTGCAATACCGCCCGTTATCGAAGCGCCACCAAAGCTGACGGGATTACCGGCTCCGTCCGCCACCTGGATGGCGGGTTGCTGAGCGAACGGCACTCCGCTCTGGGCCGAGCTGGAGGGCTGCGTCACGATAATGAGACGGGCCGCCGGTCCCGCCGATAGTGCGATAGACCCGGATACCGCCGAGGTAAGCCCCGACGCTGTGAAGGTCAGCGTGTAAGGGCCTACCGGGCCCGAGAGAGCAAGGCCGCTGAAAGTCGCCGTGCCGTTCGAGTTGGTGCTTACCGTGAGATTCCCCGCCAGGGTGGCACCCCCACCCGTCACCGAGACCGTCACCTGCTTGCCGCCCTGGGCGACGGGATTTCCCAGCGCATCCTGCAGCTGGATGACCGGCTGAGCGGCGAGCACTATTCCGCTCTGCGCCGAGGTCGAAGGCTGGGATGACATTGCCAGCGTGCTCGCAGCACCGGCCTGACCAGTGGCATTGAAGAAGACCGGACTGCCGAGGAGCGGGTTGCTGCTCACATCCAGAGCGCTCGCGGCGACGCTGTTGCTGCCTACGGTGGGCCCCAGGGTCCAATCGCTCAACGTGGCGATGCCCGAGGAGTTGGTGGCAATCGCTGTCGTAGTGCCGCTGGTAGTGCCATCCGACAAAGTGCCGCCACCAGCGGTGACCGTGAAGGTGACCGTCTCGCCCTGGACCGGGTTGCCGTTCGAATCCGTGACCTTCACTGAGGGCGGTGCGCCTACCGGTGATCCGGCCGGCCCTGACTGGGTCACGGTGGATACCGCAACGATCTTGGATGGCTGAGCAGCGGTTGCGGTGGCCGTGAAGGTGACTGGCGTCAGGTTGGCCGAGGCGGCGTTGACGGTGTTGGTACCGGCGGTCGCCCCGAGCGTCCAGCGAGTGAAAGCCTTGCCATCGGTGTCGGTAGTGCTGGTGGTCGGATTCACCGTCCCGCCACCGGTCGCGATGGTCCAGAGAACCGACCGGCCTGCCACGCCGTTCCCGTTCACGTCCTTGACGATGACCACGATGGAATCAGTCAGCTCGAGCCCGGCCACTCCGAACTGTCCATCGGTGACGGGATCCTTGACCATCGTGGTCGCGGAACCCGCGCTGGCCGTGTGGGTGAAGACGAGCGGCGATCCGTTGAGTCCCGCGGCGTCGGCCTCGGCGCTCTGGGCTCCGGCGGTGTTGCCTAGCACTCGCTGGACCGCGGCCTGTCCATCAGCGCCGGTGTTCACTGTCGCCGCGCTGACCGTACCACCGCCATGGGCACTCCAGCCAACGGAGAAACCGGCGACCGGATTGCCGAACTGATCGGTGACCTTCACGACGAGCGAATCGGCCAGCGCGGTGCCGACCTCGCCGGTCTGCTGATCGCCTTTTACTTCGGTGACGGTTGCCGCAGGACCGGGGTCCGCTGTTGCGTGGAAAACAGCCTTCAAGGTGCTGGCAACAACCCGAGCCTCGACGTCCTGATCACCCATCGTGTGGCCGAGGATCCACCTGGAGCGTGCCAAGCCGTTCAGGTCTGTCCGGGCGGTATCAGGAACGAAATCAGTGCCGGCATTGGCTCCCACCAGCACGAAGGCCACGAGCGTGTCAGCGACGGGCCGATCTTTCGAATCGGTGACGACGACAATCAGGGAATCGGCGAGCGGGGTCCCTACCTCGGCTCTTTGATCGTCACCACTAACCACATCGATCTTGGCCGGAACCCCTTCGACCGGAAGCGTGAGGTTATCCGAGCTGCACTGAAGCGAGGCCCCGGCGAGGGCGAAAAGAAAGAACCAGCGAGATGAGCGCGGCAATCGCTTCACGAGGACGGTTTGGTGACCATGGTCACGAAGAGACGGCATTCCATATGCCGTCCCGGGGAGGACTATCGTAGCCGGAAGTGTCTTTTAACGCTAGGACTTACGAGTTTGGTAGGGCGCGTAGTGTAGCGGAATTGCTACACCGGCCACGAGCCGACGCAGCGGCCCGTGACCGGTCCTCGATCGCCGGTCAGTGGAAGGTGATGGCAAGGCCCATGTTGAGCATCCGTTCTTCCTGGATGTCGTAGTAGTGGTCCACGAAGTCCACACTCGGCGTAATCGAGACATCCTTCGCGATCCGGACGTCGTACCCCATACCTGCTACAAAGCCCCAGCCGTTCCGCTCAGTCTGGATAGGAGTCGTCGGCGAGTAGTAGAGGCGGAGGTCATCTCGGGTCCACCCTGCCCCACCCTTGAGAAAGAATCCCCCCCGTGCCACGGGATAGAGCTGTCCGATGATCATGATGCTACCGAGCATGCGCCGGTACTGAGGGAACTCGTGGATCCAGAGCTGCCCTTCCCCGCCGATCGTGAGATTCTGGCCCACCGTGAGTCCGGCCTTACCGGACACCACCCCGCCCCAGATGCCGTTGGTCCAGCCGAGACCGTCATAAGCATTGAACGACTCAACACCCCCGCCGGCGCCAAGCGAGGCCCAGATACCCGAGCGGCGGTTGGGATTGTTGTCGGACTCCTTCACTTCACGGAGTCCGCATTGGCACTCGTGCTGGGCAGAGAGCGGGGCCGTCATGGTGCCGAACAGGACGGCCATGATGATCAGTCGAAGCCACCGCATGACTATTCCTCCGAGAGTAATTGGTCGAGTTCGCTCTCATGGCCCGACCAGGTGATCATCAGGCCAACGTTCAACAGTTTTCCGTGATAGATCCGATCGCCGGCGAGGGTGAAGTGTTGCCATTCGACGATCGGCGAAATCACCAGCTCGCGACCCATCGGAATGTCCCAGCCGGCTCCCACCACGTAGGCCACGCCGACATCGAACGAGGCCAGGTCATCGTAGACCATGTCGTACACGCTATAGGTCGCGAGCCCGCCGCCTACTTTCAGAAACGGTCCCACGGCTCCGAGCGGATGGACCCGCGCAATCGCGAGCAGAGACTGCAAGGCCCCGAAGAAGTCCTCCTCCTGGAAATCACCGAGCCAGCCGACATACTCGAGCCCGAGTCCAGCATGCTGGTTGAATCGCCGGCCGACCTCGGCAGTCAGGGTTCCTCCAGCGGAGCCAGGCCCGTATGTCACGCCGGCACCCGGATAGCGGATGGCCCGGCTCCCGGCTCCCAGTGCGATCGATGCCCACCACACCGGCTTCGCTCGATCCCGGATCTCGCGCAGATAGGGATTGGGTCCGGACTCCATTTGCTCGCGCGAGCGGCGCAGCAGGGTGTCAGCGACTTCTTCCTCCAGGTCGCTCGAGTCCGACACCATCCGGGAGTCGCTCGAGTCGGACACCATGGAATCGGCGCCCCATTCCGGGGGTTGCGGATCCTGTGCGCGCAGCGCCGGGCTCAGCAGTGGAAACAGAATCGTCAGAGCGAGCGCGCATCCATGCCGCATCGGCTGACTCCGGTCGTGTATCTTTGTCGGCGTTGACTGACGGACCTTCACGACGCCCTCGGGCAAGCGATGGGCCCACCCACGGGCATCCAGCTAACTCTTGATCTGTCGTTGCGTTAGCGGCCTCAATCACCAGCCGGGGGCCGCAATTCATGTCCTCCCGCTCAGACACGCATGTCCCTCTCGATGACGCGTCGCTCACGACTGGCCTTCCTCGCGTTCGCTCTGGTGGCAGGACTCATCTGTGCCAGGCTCGGCTTCTGGCAACTGACCCGGCTACGGGAGCGACGGGCGAGCAACGCGCGGATGCTGGCGAGCCGGGAGCTCCCCCCGATCGACCTCGACCAGGGTGCGCCCGACAGTGTCGCAGACAATCGGATGGTGCGAGCCAGCGGGAGCTACGATTTCAACAAGGAATTCGTGATTCGGCGGCAGTCGATGGAGGGGGTGCCCGCGGTACGGGTCGTGACCCCGTTGCGACCGGCCACGGGGGACACGGCTGTGCTGGTTATTCGGGGTATCGTGCCTTCACCAGACGCGAACCGCGTGGAGCTGGACAGCCTGCGAGAGCCGGGACCTCAACGGGTCCAGGGAATAGCCCTCGCGGTTACCACGGAGCCCGGCGGTGGGGAGCCCTTGGAAACAAACGGCCGAATTACCTGGGGACGGCTGGATCTCGCAGCTATCCGGAAGGCGCTACCCTACCCGGTCCGCGGCCTGGCAATCCTGCAGCGCCCCGACTCGCTCCTGCCCGCCTTCCCTCGTCGCATCGAACCCTCTCCACTCGACGACGGGCCGCACCTGAGTTACGCGGTGCAGTGGTTCGGGTTTGCGCTTACGGCACTGGTTGGGGGGGTAGTGGTGGCGAGGAGGAGCGGGAGTTCCGAGTTCTGAGTTCCGAGTTCCGAGTTACCGGGTGCTGAGGCGACTTGAAACGGACATATCGGGTCTTTTTGCCGCCAGTTGAGTGAATTGGGTTACGTGTTCGGGCTGCCATGCGGATACCGTCGGACATGGCGACGGTAACTCGGTTCGAGGACCTTGTAACCTGGCGAAAGTCGCGGCGACTCGCCGTCGCAGTGTTTAGAGCGGCTTCGGGGCCATCGCTGCGCCGCCAATTCGCTCTGGCAGATCAGATGAGACGCGCTGCCGTCTCGATTGCATCGAACGTCGCGGAAGGGTTCGAGCGAAAGAGTCCCCAAGACTTTGCTCGCTTTCTTCGCTATGCGAAGGCTTCGTGTGCCGAACTCAGGTCCCAGCTCTACGTGGCACACGACATCGAGGCACTCGGCCCAGACGATTTCTCTCGTCTTTCCAGAATGGCCTTGGAGGTCGGCCGCTTGATCGGCGGTTTGCAGACGTATCTCTACCGGGTCCATCGAGAGAGAGGCATCAAGAACATTCATTCCTGACTTCGCCACCCTCTCCAACTCGGAACTCGGAACCCGGAACTAGCGATCCAGCTCTTCGATCGTCTTCGTCGACGGCTCCCTCTCCTTCTGATCCTTCTTCGCTACCGCCTCCGCCTGTCGCAGGACGCGGAGAACGTTCTCACCCGCCAGCTTCTTGAGATCCGCGTCGCTCCAGCCCCGGCGAATCAGCTCGGCGAAGAGGGCCGGAAACTTCGAGACGTCTTCGAGTCCGTCGGGGCCGGCGTCGATGCCGTCGAAATCGCTGCCGATGCCGACGTGATCCACTCCTGCCACCTTCCGCGCATGCTCGATGTGGTCGGCCACCTGGGCGATCGTCGCGTGAGGGATCGGGTGACTGGCATTGTATTCCCGGGCAATCCGCCGCCGTTCCGTCGTGTCCGTCACATCCTTGAGCAGGCTGTCGATGGCCTGTCCATTGGCCTTGTCCGCCTCCCGCACAGCGTTTGAGACGAAGCCGGGCACGAAGGTGACCATCACGACCCCGCCGTTCTGGGGCAATCGCGCGAGAATCGAATCCGGAACGTTGCGAGGGAAGTCCACCAGCGCGCGGCAGGAGGAGTGGGAGAAGATCACCGGTGCTTCCGCAACATTGAGCGCATCGCTCATCACACCGGGTGAGACGTGGGACAGGTCCACCAGCATGCCCAGCCGGTTCATCTCGTGGACGACTTCTTCTCCGAAGCGAGTAAGCCCATCGTGGCGCACACTGTCCAGCGCGGCGTCGGCCCAGTCCAGCGTCACGTTGTGGGTCAGGGTCATGTACCGGGCACCAAGGTCGTAATAGGACCGAAGCGCGCCGAGGGAATTCTCGATCGCGTGACCGCCTTCCATGCCGAGCAGGGACGCAATCTTCTTCTCCTTCTTCGCCTTTACGATGTCGTCGGCGGTGAGGGCGAGCATCAGACGGTCGGGATAGCGGGCAATCATCCGGCGCGCGATGTCGAACTGCTCGAGCTGCACCCGGGCGAACCCGCTGTCCTTGATCTCCCCCGGGATGTAGATGGACCAGAACTGCGCTCCGACCCGACCTTCGGCGAGGCGCGCGAGATCGGTCATTCCTTTGCGCGGAGTACGCAGGTCATACGCCGCAACGTCGCGGGGAGCGCCTTCGACGGTCCGGATTTCCCACGGAAGGTCGTTGTGTCCGTCGATCAGTATGGTCTGCTCAAGCAGTTTCTTCGCATGAGCGAGCTGCGCGTCGGTCTGGGCCATGAGGGGAGAAGCGAATAGTGAGGTCAGCGTGAGGAACGACAATCGCAAGCCCATGAGCGCTCCTGAAAAAGGGGACAGTCTGCCACGTCTGAATTGCCTGCTCCCTGCTCTCATTACCTGCTGGCTACCTGGCGATTCGCCCGGCGTCCGATGCCCTGGATCTGCACCATCCGACTGCCGGCGAGGAATTCCGGACAGATAGTCTGATCGAACTCATAGGGGCCGCCGTGCTCCGCATCGATCCAGGGAAATCCCCGGCACACCGCGGGGTAGGACGGGTCGCCGTGAATGATGCAGACGTTGTTCTCGAGGAAGATGCAGCGTCCCCCCCGCACTCGAGTGCGCCACTCCCCCCAGCGAGTCTGGTAAACCCGCTCGGCACCGAATCGCGCGGTCAGGTCCTGCGCCTCTTCATCCGTCAGTGTGGTCCCATACGCGCAGCAGGCTGACCCGTGCGGGCAGGGGTAACAGGGCAGCCGCGGTAGACCGTCGGTCATGGTCAAGGTCAGGATCCTTTTCCCGCGACCTCGACCACTGCGTGCCCATCCAAAGGCTCAAAGGGTTTGACCCGAAGCAGCGCCGCCAGAGTCGGGGCTATGTCTACTGTCTCGATCGAGCGGGTGAAGAGTCCCGATCGAACCCCGGGACCCATGAATACGATGGGCACGCTGAGGTCGTCGGGATTGGTCGTTCCATGAGTCGTCGAGGTTGCGTCGTCCGACCAAATGTAACCCGGACTCAAAGAGGCGCAGAGCAGCCAGGGCAGGTCGTCCGGAAGGCTCCGCCGCCAGAGCGTCGCGTCTGGCTCCGATGAACCGGGAAGAGTCCGTGCCGTGTAAACCCGGGTCACCCCGGGAATGGCCTGGAGACTCGCTGCGAGCGCTGCCGCCACGCTGTCGATATCCAGTCCCCGAGACCGCAATTGATCGAGGTCAGCGGTGAGCAACCCGCTGTCGAAATAGAGCCCGGGCGATTTCACCCCAAGGGCCTTAAGAGTGGAATCGGCGTGCTGCTGAAACGCGGTGGGCGAGACTCGTCCCCCGGGACGACCGTTCAACCGCGCGTCTTCGGGAAAGGAGGTAACACCATGATCCCCGGTCATAATGACGAGAGGAGCCTGACCCTTGAGCAGCGTGGTCAAGGAATCGAGAAACCATCCGAGGGTTCGATCCAGCCGGAGCAGCTGATCGTGCAGCTCCCGCGAGTCGGGACCGAATTCGTGGCCCACGTAATCGGTGGTTGAGAGGGAAATCGCGAGCACATCGGTGCCTCCCCGGCGCCCCAGCTGCAGGCTCCGAGTGCCTTCCAGCGCGACATCGAGCGTGAGCGAGTCCATCCACGGAAAGCCGAGCGCCTGACGCACAGCCTTATCCGGATCGTCCGGGACCCGGTGGGGGAAGGTGACGTCGCGGCCCCCCTGCTCGAACGGCAGTGAATCCGGCTCGGCGTACGCCGAATCGGGAAGGAGGAGCGTCCAGCTCCGTCCCGCCAGCCCCGCAACCGCCCCGCGCCCGTTCCACCCCGTGAGCCACGAGGGCAACGTGTCCGCGTAGTACCGGCTGGTGACGAATCGGCCCGAGGCATACCAGAACACGGGACCCCGGCTGGACCCGATCGGAAGAATCGCGCCCCGGTCCTTGCCCGAGATGGAGAGAAAGCGGGAGTCGGGATCTTTCGCGCGCAGCCAGTCCACCAGGGTGCTGCCCCGGAAACGTCGGGGAGAGGCCCCGTTTCCGCCGTTCACCCCGACCAGCGGAAAGTCGCCGTCGGGCACCCCGAAATAATTGCTCGGGATCCCGTTGTGGGCCGGATTCCGACCGGATAGCAGCGTCGCGTGCCCTGGGGCAGTCTCGGTGATGGCGTGCGCTTGCCTCGCGTTCGGGAAAACGGCGCCACGGCTCAGCATCCGGGCGAAAGCACCGCGCCACTGGCCGCGATAGCGCTCCAGGTAATCCCCTCGGAGCTGATCCACGGTTACGAGGACGACCAGGTGCGGAGGTGCCGCGTGCAACTGCGGAGGGACGCTCAGCAGACCAGAAATGAGCCCGACAATCGAGACACGCCGAAGCAGCTTGCCGGTGGCAAGCGCGAGGGGATTCTGCGATGTCATCACTGCAGTGTATCCGTACAGTGTGATACCATAAGTCATTAAGTATCAATATGTTACGTTCAGTGGCACCGTTTTGGCTCTAAACAGATCCGAAGTCAAAAAGGTGTCGTTCGCCTAAACACGAACCGCCCGATAAGAGCACACCCGGAGCGATCCGGGGCCGCAAAACTAGAGGTCTCCCGTGAAACCCGCGAGAGATAGCTCGGTGCCGAAGGTGGATCAGTGCGGAGCGTGATGCGAATTCGAGCCGGAATCCGGCTCCCACGTGTCGCGCTTTTGTGTTCTCGGGCATGGGAGAACCCATGCCGCTGTCGTCCCGGACCGCCCGCAAGGCGGAGCCCAAAGCTGGTCGCATCCAGGGAGCCCCATTGTTCTGCCTTGGCCTGCTAGTCTCGATCGCCGCGTGTGAAGCTCTGGCGCCGTCTGCGCCGCTCCCGGAGAACGCCCAGCTCATGTCGGCGCCTCCGCAGTTCATGGAGTGGTGGCAGAAGACCGAGGAGTGTTCCGGTCTCCGTGGCGACCCATCACAAATCGAGTGGTATGTGGTTCCCAACGTCTCGGTCTTCTCGACGGGCGACGGCGAAAAGGTCGGCTTGTGGACCCGCTCCACTGAGGGAACCCGGATTATCCTGGCCGGAAACTACATGCAGAACGAGCTGGTTGTGCGGCACGAGATGCTGCACGCTCTGCTGGACCACGAAGGACATCCCAAAGAGTATTTCATCGAGCGCTGCGGACTCACCTGGGATTCCTGGCACGGCGGCAACTAACTTAGCCGCTCGCTCTCCGGGCGGCTAATAATAAAACAAGAGCACAGAGACCATGACTGGTCTCTGTGCTCTTCGCTTTGTGAAGCGCCTGTCGCTACGGCTGGCTGATCGGTGTCGGAGTCTCCCTCTGGAAGACAGTCCCGTCGCCAAGCTGGCCGAGTGAGTTATCACCCCAGCAGTACGCCTGCCCGCCGATGGTCACTCCGCAGACATGGTCTGTGCCGGCGGCGATCGAGGCGAAGCTGATCCCGCCGGCGACCAGGGTCGGAGCCGTCGCATTGTCGGTGCTGCCGTTTCCGAGCTGGCCGGAAGCGTTGTAGCCCCAGCAGTATGCCGTGCCACCGGCGGTGAGGCCACACGTGAAGCTGTTGCCCGATTCCAGTGAGCTGAAGGTGAGGCCGCCGGAGACTGCCAGCGGCGTCAGGCTTTCAGTGGTCGTGACTGTATCCTGCCCCAACCGTCCGTTGAGGTTGGATCCCCAGCAATAGGCGGCTCCGCCGGTGACCAGTCCGCAGGTGTGAACTTGGCCGGGGGCCACCAGAGTGAAGAGCAATCCACCGACGACTTTCGAGGGCTGATTGGTATTCGCTTTCGGGGCGCCGTTCCCCAGCTGGCCGAAGCCGTCAGCACCCCAGCAGAACGCTGCGCCGCTGGTCCGCACGCCGCAACTGTAGAAGGCCGCGGCAGCGATCTGGGTCCAGGTCCCCGAAACCAGGACCGCACTCGGTGTAGTGACGGGAGCGAGTGGTGCGCCGTTACCTAACTGCCCTGAGCCGTCGGCACCCCAGCAGAAGCCCGTGCCGGTGCTGTTGATGGCGCAGGTCTGGCGGCCGCCGCTTCCAGTACCGGTCGAGATGGCCTGGAACACCATTCCACCCGAGACGGGATGGGGCACCGAGTCAAGCGCGGTGGTGCCGTTGCCCAGGGCACCATTTGTGTTGCCACCCCAGCAATACGCGACGCCGGCATTGGTCAAGGCGCAGCTATAGAGCCGTCCGGCCGCGATCCGCGAGAAGGTCTGCCCGCCAGCGACGGCGGTCGGAGTCGGGCGGTTGGTGAGGCTGTTGTCGCCCAGGGCGCCTTGACTGTTATCACCCCAGCAGAAGCCCACCCCATCCACCGTCACGGCGCAGGAGTGCCCGCTGCCGGCGGCAATCGACGCCACATGGAAGGAACCCGTCGCGTCGAAGTCGATGGTCGCGGCAACCAGCGCGGCGCTTGCGTTCACCCTGTTCGTGCCGGCCGAGGGACCGAGGGTCCAGCTCGCGAGCGTGGCGATGCCAGTCGCGTCGGTGGTCACCGGGTTAGTTGGACTGATCGTTCCGCCACCAACGGTGACATTGAAGGTCACTGCGACACCAGGAACCGGATTACCGCTTCCGTCGGTCACCTGTACCGAGGGGGGATTGGCTACGCTGGTGCCAACGCCGGTGGTCTGGTTAAGGGGTGAAAGCGCTACAATGTTGGCGGCCGCGCCCGCATTCAAGGCGATGCTGGACGAGGTGACAGAAGTGAGACCCGTCGCCGCGAATCCCAAGGTGTAGTTACCGACCGCCCCGGTCAGCGAGAGGTTGGTGAAGGCGGCAACACCGCTCGCGTTGGTGTTGACGCTGAGCGTGCCGCCGAGTCCCGCCGTAGTCGGCGTGCGGGACACTGTCACCGCGACTCCGGCTTGGCTGACGGCGTTGCCACCGGCATCCACCAGTCGCACCTTGGGCTGCGTGGCAAACGCGTTGCCGTTGACGGCAGAGGCCGAGGGCTGAGTGACGACGGAGAGTTTCGTCGCAGGGCCGACGGTAAGATTGAAGCTCGCGGAGGTAGCTCCGGTGAGGCCCGTCGCGGAGAATGACAGGGTCCGGCTTCCGGTGGTCCCGGACAAGGACAGGTTGGTGAATGTCGCGACCCCGCTGGCATTGGTTGCAATGGTGCTAGTGCCACCGAGAGTGCCCCCGCCTGTTGCGATGACTGCGCTGACCGAGACTCCCGCCTGCGACACCGGATTGCCGAAGCCGTCACGCAATGCCACGACCGGCTGGGTGGTGAGCGCGACACCATTCACCGCACCCGACGGCTGGGTTGTAATGACCAGAGCCGCGGCGGCTCCGGCCGTGCCGTTCGCGGTGAAAGTAACCGGAGAGCCAGCCAACCCAGCGGAAGTAGCGGTTAGCGTATTCGCGCCGGCGGTATTTCCCAGCGTCCAACTGGTGAGCGCGGCGATGCCGTTGGCGTCGCTCGAGGCAGATCCGCCGGTGATGCCACCCCCGCCCGCGGTTAACGCAAACGTCACGGGAACACCGGACACCGGATTCCCGCTCGCGTCGGTTACCAGGACCGCGGGCGGGATGGCGACGGTCGTTCCAACGGTCGCGGTCTGGTTGTCGCCGGCACTGATCGCCAGGTTCGCGGCTGCGCCGGCTGAGAGTGTGATTGTCCCCGAAGTGACCGAGGTATAGGTCGGTGCGGAGAACAGCAGCGTCCGACCGCCCACCGACCCGGTAATAAGGAGGTCGGTGAACGTGGCCTTGCCCCCGCCGCCGGTCGTGGCGGTGGTGGTGCCGCTCAGCGTACCTCCGCCCGAAGCGAGAGTGGCCGTCACGACCACTCCGGCCTGACTCACGGCGTTGCCCAGATTGTCCTGCAGTTGAATCACCGGCTGTTGCGCCAGGGTCGATCCGCTCTGAGCCGTGGCCGAGGGGGCCGTGCTGATCCCCAGCATGGCGGCGGCCCCAGCCTGGGCCGTCGCCGTGAAGGTGACCGATGGGAGAGCGCCGACCGAGGCATCGAGCGTGTTGTCTCCCGCCACTGCGCCGAGGGTCCAGCTCGTGACCTGCGCGATTCCGCCGAGACCCGTCGCAACGCTGCCACCCGTGACACTCCCTCCACCGGACGTAACGGTGAAAGTCACGGTCGCGCCGACGACCGGATTGCCACTCCCATCGAATACCTGGACACTCGGGCGGTTGGACACCGGCTGCCCGACCGTGCCGCCCAGAATCGTCGAGGTGGTCGCCACGATGCTCGCCGGTGTTCCCACCTGTACGTCGATGACGCCGGAGGCGACCGAAGTAAGACCTGGGCTGGTAAATGTCAGGGTGCGAGCGCCGACCGTTCCGATGATGGTGAGGTTGGTGAAATTGGCAGCGCCAGTCGCGTCGGTGTTCTCGGTGAGCGTCCCGTTGAGGGTGCCACCACCCGTGGCGATCGCGACGGTGACCGGAACACCCGCCTGAGCCCGGTCATTCCCGTAAACGTCACGCAGCTGCACCACCGGTTGCTGAGGAAACGCGCCGCCACTCGGCACGATGGCCGAGGGAGCGGTGGGCAGCGCGAGGGCCGTCGCAACGCCGGCCGTTGCGGTCGCGGTGAAGGTGGCGGGGGTAAGTCCGGTAACCGAGCCGCGCAGGGTATTAGCGCCTGCGAGGGTACCAAGCGTCCAGGAGCCGACCGTGGCAACACCGTTGGCTCCAGTTGTAGCAGTGCCGCCGGTGATGGTGCCACCACCGGATTGAACCGTGAAAGTGACGTCCACCCCCGACATCGGGTCGCCGTTCTGATCGCGCACCACCACCGCGGGGGCGACAGGAACCGCGGTCGCAACCTCAACCGACTGGTTGGTGCCGGCGCTGATGCCAATGCTGCTGGCGATTTTGGGAGTCGGGCCGGTGCCGCCGCTGTCACCTCCGCTACAGGCGACCAGGTAGGCCAGCGAGCTAACGCGTACAATCCGGCGAGGGAGGCGCATCAGGCATCAGGTTTCAGGATCGGGGTTGCGCTGCTGGTCCCTCAGCGGCACAGGAGGACGGGCGCTAGAGGCGAGAACCGTGCCCGTCGTCGGATTGGCGGGCACTGTCTAATCCCGATGCGGGGTATGACGTTAAGCTATTTAGCTGTTTGAAGTTACGGGGATTGGCCAATGTGATGAAATACGATACAGAGAGGAGAGCGAGCGCTTTCGACTCGCGTTGCGCAAGCAAACTCTCAGAGCAGCAAATGCTTGCCGCTCAGTTCGGACCGCTCCCGGCCGTTGCCCCGGTGGAGGCCGGCAGGTACAGATCGAAGACCTTCATGACGACGTCTCGCGGCGTGATGTCGCTCCGGTTTTGCAGGAAGTAGATCGAGAAGTGTTGGCTCCGGCAGCGAAGAATGTAGGAGAGGTAGCCCTCCCAGCTCCCCGAGTGCCCTTCGAAGTGATAGCCATTCCTGTCGGCGATCCCCCAGGCGAACCCGTAGTCGACCGACTTGCCATCCAGCAGGCGCCCCGGTTCGAACGCGTCCGCAAGCGTGGTCTGCCGGACGAGCTGATCGGTATAAAGGGCGGCGTCATAGCGCGCGAGATCCTCCACTGAGCAATACACCGAGCCGGAGCCTATCAGATTGTCGAGCGGGTCCTTGTCGTCGGCGGTGAATTTCTTGCCCGATTTGTCGTAGCCTCGGGCACGTTCTGGTTCCGCGAACCGGGTGGCATTGGGAAGCGAAAAACAGCCGGTCATTCCGGTCGGGCCAAACACCCGTTGCTGAAGAAAGCCGTCGAGCGATTGTCCGGAGACATGCTCGACCAGTGTGCCGAGCAGATCGTAACCCGCGTTGCTGTAGGAGAACTCCCTGCCCGCCGGTTTCGGCGTTCCCCAGCGGTGGAGCAACGCCAGGGCGTCGTCGTTCGTCGGCATTGGACTCGAGGCGAGCAGCAGCTTGTAGCCCGTCGAATCGTCGTAGTAGTCGGGAATGCCGGAAGTATGGTGGAGCACCTGCCGGATGGTGAGCGAATCGCCGAACCGGGCAACCTCAGGCAGGTGCCTGCCGACCGGATCGTCGTAGTCGAGCCGGCCATCCTGATGCAGCATCATCAGGGACAGAGCGGTGAACTGTTTGCCCGTCGATGCCATGTGGTATCGAGTGCCGGGGAGATTCGGCTTCCTGGAGTCGAGATCCGCGAGCCCGTATCCCGCGATATGAATTACCTTGCCGTCCCGGATCACGACGATGGAGCCGCCCGGCTCGTTAGACTTGATGGCGGCCTGTACGATGGCATCCACCCGAGGGTCACGCGGTGCATTAGATTGGGCGGCCAGAGCGGGCGCCACCAAGAGCAGAGCACCGAACGCGAGCAGGCGGCGCAGGACCATCATGCCTGACTCCGATTAGAAAGGATCGCTGAAGGTATTTGACCCAGAAGCCAAACGAAACCCGTCCGTTGCACGTGTCGTATCCGTTCTGACCCTCTCCTTCATAGTTCCATATGAGACGTTTCTGGCTCGGCCTGGTCCTTGGTGCGCTACTGCTCCCGCTGGGAACTCTTGGGGCGGCGGCCCTCGGCCTCATGGGGACCGACACGGCGCCCAATCCGCCGCTCTGGGAAGCCAAGCTCGCCCGACTCGCGTTCACCCGGTCGGTTGCGCGACACGCCGATTCGATTCCAAATCCCGTCCCTCCCAGCGAAGACCAGCTGCGCGTCGGACTCCGGATCTATTCCGGCAATTGCGGCGAATGTCATGGATTCCCCAATCATCCGAGCAGTTTCGGCCTCTCCTTCTATCCGCGGGCGAAACAATTCGCCGAAACTCCGCCCTCGCGCCCCGACTGGCAGAACTACTGGATCATGACTCACGGGATCCGGCGGACCGCAATGGCGGCCTGGGTGAACGAGCTCTCAGAGGAAAAGCGGTGGCAGGTGGCGACGTTTGTGAGCGAGCTGGATCACTTACCGCCGGCGGTGGACAGTTTGTGGAGGCAGGCAGGAGGAGATTGAAAATTGGAAATTGAAATTGCTAATTGAAAATGAGAACCGAGGAAGTTCCGGAAACGAAGACGGCTCCGTGAGGAGCCGTTGACGTTTATGTGCGTATAGCATCAGCGATGTGCGGCTACTCGAGGCCTTGTTCAGAAGCCACCGGCGACCGATTCGTCCGTCTACCAACTGCCGGATTATCTGCTGAATGTAACGCCCGTCAGCCGCACGCGCGGATTGACTAGTTCACCGTGATCGTCTGGCTCCTCGTGTTGTTGGCCAGATTCGGGTCGGTCTGGGTCGTGGTCACAGTGTAGGTGGTGGGATAGGTCCCCGGCATGGCCGCCTGAAAGGTCAGAGTGAAGTCGGCGCTGGCTCCGCTGGCCAGGCTCCCCAGCTGGCAGTTAGTGCCGATGATCGCGTCACTGGTGCAACCCAGTGTTCCGGTGTTGCTCACATAGGTGAATCCGGTACTCGGCGGCACCGTGAAGGTGGCGCCGGCTGAGGCGTCGGGACCGCCGTTGTTAGTAGCGAAGACTCACAGTGAACTGGCTGGCGACACTCACCACGGGCGGCGGGCTCAGCAGGTGCAGCTCAAACGCGGTGATCCCCTCACTGGCGGGGCAATCAGGATGCCGACGAACGAAATCTCGCGTAACCGTGCCAGCACGGTGAACAAGCACGTGCCGAATGCCCCATAAGAGCTCCATGCTTTTCACGGTGTCGGGGTGGTAGCCTGGGCCCCCATCACCGTGAGGCGGGCAATCCACCGCTTGGGTCCTCCATCATCCACCCAATTTCTAGCCCAACTTTGGCGGAGTTCATTGGTCAGGGTTTCAATACTTCGGGCGGTGAGGAGCTCATCATACGTTGCGGTTTGGCCGCCCTCGCCCATTAATCCCCGATCCCGCGCAGCACAGTCTACGAGCACGTCCTGGAGATACGTCTCGCAGCAGGTCACGATCATTACGCATACAAATTCGCCAACCAACTCAATGCGCTTCCAAGCCGCCTTCTGCTGCCTCAGGAGTTTGGCAGTTTCTCTAACCTCGTCTTTATTTAAGCGGTATTGTTGCCGCAATTTCTCGACGTGGCTCATATTTCGCTTTCGGGTGACCAATTCCATTCTCACCTTTGCCCTCTCCGCAATCCTGGCCATCTCCTTTTCAAATCCCCTTACCTCTGCCTTCAGCCCGTCGAGCAACAGGTAGATTCGGCGTCGGTTCCTGTGGTAGGCGCGGAAGGCTGGGCTCTCCTGCCGTGGAGTGGCCGGTTTTTTTGGGGGCATGGGGGTGCTCCTCGCTTCTGGACAGAGAAACGACTCGTCGCGTCGCGGTGTCGGCCCCGCCAGCAAGACGGGCAACCGGTCAGCTTCATGCAGTGAGTTAGGGCGGAGCGCGGCGAGCCTTGTCGGACCACCACTCACGAACGATGGTGCCTATGAAGAGGGCAGTAAAGAGGTAGCGTGCCAACGTGTATGTGAAGAACGCCGCTCTCCCGCCGGCGGACGTCGGCGTGAAGTAGTTGGGGTTCGCTCCAGGGAGAGCCATCGCCTCTTGGTAGATAAAGAGGTACACGGCGGAGGGTGATGTGAGGCTGGACCGAGCCTCGCTCGCTATTCGCAGGAGATGGCGAGGTAGCCAGTACTTCGCCTCATACAAGATCCGGAGTGCGATGAGCGAATCTAGGACCGCCCGGGACACGCTATGCGCACGTACATACGGTCCATCGGGGTAGCCCGCGATCGGCTGAATAGTGGGTGAGGCAAAGTAGGTGACATTCGTGTCAGTGAATTCTACTGACCAGGTTGTGAAAGTACCACCACTTGCGCGCAGGCCGTCCCGCTGCTTACGCCCAGTGTACTTCAATGCAGCTACTTCTGGTGCAGCGAAAGGTAGGGCCAGCGATACACGGTAGTTCCAGGAGAGTGGTCGAAGGACATCGGACCCGCGACTCGGCTGAACCTGTCCCAACGAATCGGAGGTCGGCGACTGATCGGCGAAGAGCCGTTGCCGAGCGATGATCGCTCGACAGGAGTTTTGAATGTCGAAGCTAGCCGCGGTGATAGCGTCCTCGTGGCTCGGGCAAGATGTGCTCGCGCGTACCCCGGCAGGGCAGGTGTCGCAGCGATCGATTTTGGTACCAAGGCATACAGCAAGTATGTCACGAACACCGAATAGAACCCCAGTGTTCAACGCTACGCAAAGGAAAACTAGGAAATGTTCGGAATAGCGGAGGCCTTCGTGCGGTTCCACAACGGCCTACCAAGAGTGCTACGTAGACTGTGGACAGGAGGAGGAAAAGGATTGCAATCAGTAGAGAGCTGTGATCGTATGCGAATAGTGGAAAGGCGGTACCAGAAGAGGAGAAGCAGGACGACGAGGAGGCCGAGGTGAGGCCGCCCAAATGCAGTGCCCCGTGAATAGATACTTAAGCTGCTTCGGCGGATCGGATTCACCTCATCTGCTGAGGGTCCGCTAATGCACGATGGGCGAGCGGCACACCCGCCCGGAACCGCGGGGATTTCAGATTGAAGATTCATGATTGCAGATCGAATCTGCAGATCGCACCAGGATGAAAAAGGCCACCCGAGGTGGCCTCATCGTCATGCGCCGCGTAGGAATCGAACCTACAACCTAGTGATTAAGAGTCACTTGCTCTGCCAATTGAGCTAGCGGCGCTTATAGCCCCAACGGGAATCGAACCCGTCTTTCGACCTTGAAAGGGTCGCGTCCTGACCGATAGACGATGGGGCCGGTCAGTTCTGAATTCCGAGTTCCGAACTAGTACCGGGTACCGAGTACCAAGTACCGAGTGTGATGCGACGAGCCGTTGGATTCAGAAAACTCGGAACCCGGAACTCCGAACTCCCCATAGCGCTAACGGGATTCGAACCCGTGTTTGGGCCTTGAGAGGGCCCCGTCCTAGTCCCCTAGACGATAGCGCCGTGTCACTCCAACCTGGTTCCGAGTTCCGAGTTCCCAGTTCCGAGTTCTTCAATCGGCCAGATAGAAACTCGGAACTCAGAAACTCGGAACTCCCAGCAGGCCCGGCAGGAATCGAACCTGCAACCCCCGGTTTTGGAGACCGGTGCTCTACCAATTGAGCTACGGACCTAAGCGGTCAGGCGGGATGGCGGTCAGGCGGAAGAGAAGCCTGGGTTCGATCCAACACGATCGCATTCGATCCGCTTTTCCTACCGTCCTCCCGCCTTTCCGCCTTCCCGCCCAAAGGGTGGCTGACGGGACTTGAACCCGCAACCTCCGGAGCCACAGTCCGGCGCTCTAACCGATTGAGCTACAACCACCACGGCCCTCGGCCGACGGTTCCGAGCCCGGGAAGCTATCGGACGGCTTAGGGTCGGTCAAGCTTACACCAGCACTCAGGATACGGTGTCCCAGAACCTCCGCTGCAGGAGTGCCGTCCCGGGGTGCGAAGGAACCGGTTTGGCCGTCCAGCGGGCGACCGGAACGATGCCCCGAGCCGCATTTGCCAGGATGATCGGGACCCCGATTCAAAGCCTCGCGTCGGCACCGAACGCTCCATTACCGGGACGATTTCCGCGATCCGCACCCGCGAGACGCTGGGCAGGATCCCCAGCGCGGCGCAGGAGCCACCAATGTCGCCCCATCCCACCAGAAGATCGTCCAAATCGTACACTCGGCGACCATTCCGTCCGGCGTAAGCATCAGCGCCATCGTCCGCCCCGGCCACTCTCCGCCTCCCCCAACGCCTCCGCGAACTGGGTTCGGTCCGTGGTTTTGTGAAGATAGGGTTGGTGCGACTGCCGAGCTGTTGATCAGCCGGACCGGCTGCGACCGAGCCCACCTCGCGCTCGGTGACCTGTTTCCCGTTCATCCCCACAACGATTCGGTGGACACGATCAGTCCCACCGGAGGGCACTTCGAACTCCAGAGGAAACGGGATGCCGAGAGTCCTGGCAGCTGGCCACCAGGCGGCGAAGATGGAGGTGCCAGAGCGGCGCGCGACCCTCTCGGACCCGCACCGTCTCGATCAGTGAGGGAGTCTTGAGCATGGGGCTAATCTAGCGGGAGTCCCACCAGGCCTTGACCCCGGTCGCACCCATGATCAGGGCCCCGCCCAGCAGCGCTCCAGGGTCCCGGCACCTCACCGTGGACCAGCCAGGCCCAGAGCGGATTCAGCGCCGGTTCGAGGAAGAGCAGCAGCGAGACTTCAAGAGCGGGCAGGTGCTGGATCCCTCGGGTGAGCCAGAGGTACGCGAGGCCGATCTGGAACACGCCGAGGTAGACGATGATCGCCCAGTCGGTCGGGCCGTGGTGACCCGAGGGGGAACATCGCGGGACGCGGCGACGAGAAACGCCAGGAGATTGCCCATCCGCCACGGCCGCCGCGGGCGATCCTCCGCGTCTTCCCCATCCAGCGCAAGCCGATCAGCATCAGGGCGTAGGTGATCCCGCTCAGCAGAGCGAGGATATTGCCGCGCACCGGATCAGGGGCGGTGACGATAGTCTGGCCTGCCGCCCGACGAAGAAGAGCGACATGCCGATCCCGATCACCAGCATGAACCCCAGGTCCCGCCGCGCGATGGGCTCGTTGAGCAGCACCGGACTCAGCAGAAGGATGTAGACCGGTGCGGTATCCTGCAGAAAAATCGTGTTGGCCGCGGTGGTGAGCTTGTTGGCGAGCACGAAGAGAACGAGCGTCGCCGCGTAGGCCAGCGAGACCAGACGGTGCGACCCAGCTCAGACCCTCTCCCCAGCCGCCGCGCTGCAGGCACCAGCAGCCACACCGTGAGAGCGGCGATCCCCGAGCGGAGACCAGCGACCTGCCAGCTGGTGAACTGGGCAGACTTGATCGCCGCCCCGCCGGTCGAGAACAGCAAGGCAGCACCCAGGATCTGCAGCCGGGCCCGGAGCCAGCGCCGTATTCACCGCTGGTCCATCGCTTCGGCTGCCTTGGTCCACTGCCGCGAAGGCCTGCTCCAGCTCGGCGCGCGTAGCCTCCAGCTCGCGGGACAGCTCCTCCGCGCGTAACGCGCATGCGCAGGGTCGGTGTAGAGTGGAGGATCCGCGAGCTTCGCTGTCTAACTCGCCGACGCGCTTCTCCAGGGCATGAACCCTGGCCTCGGCCTGTTCCGCTTTGCGCCGGCGGTCCGTGTCACCGAGTGCTGGGTGCGAGACTGAACCGGCTGCTTGCTGCTTCGCCGTGGCGCCGCTTCTTTCGCGATTGCCTGCTCGCCGCGCCGCCCGATCCGCTTTCGCCGCCTCCCAGTCGTCGAATCCACCCCGCAAAGTCCTCGATGCGTCCGTCCTCGAGCGCCCAGACCCTGGTGGTAAGGGTTCTGAGCAATGCCCGATCGTGGCTCACGATCAGTACCGTGCCTTCAAACACCTCGATCGCGTCTTCCAGGGCTTCGATCGACTCGACGTCGAGGTGATTGGTCGGCTCGTCGAAGACGAGCAAGTTGGCTCCCTCCAGCATCATCATCGCCAGGGCGACTCGAGCCCGCTCTCCGCCCGAAAGACTTGCGGCTCGGCGCAGAACCTCGTCTCCAGAGAAATCGAAGCGACCCAGGTGGCCCTGAACCTGTCCCCGGGTCCATGCCGGGCGCATGTCGTTGATGATGTCGAAGAGGGTCTTGTCGTGAGGAACCTGAGCCAGGTCCTGGCGATAGAACGCGACCTGGACCGAATCCCCGATGCGCGCCGAGCCTTGAGCAGGCGGACGTTGGCCGAGCAGGGTCGCGAGCAGCGTGCTCTTCCCTGCACCGTTCGGACCCACGAGCCCGACGACGTCTCCCCGCCGGATAACGGAGGAGAACTCTTCCAGCAGCACTCGGTCTTCCACCGTGACGCGGACGTGGTCCGCCACGAGCGCCTGGTCTCCTCCGCGGGCCCGGATGTCGAAGCGGATCGCCATCGATCCCTGGTCTTCGGGTGGCGGGCTGAGTCGCGGGAGTCGAGTGAGACGACGACGGCGGCCCTTCGCCTGACGAGTATCCTGCCCCGCGATGTTGCGGCGGATGAAATCCTCCTCCGCCGCGATGACCTTGCTCTGCTTGTCGAATGCGCGCTGCTGGCTGAGGCGACGCTCGGAGCGCTGGCGAACGAACTCCGAGTAACCACCGTCATAGGTCTGTCCGGTGCCGGCCTCGAGGTGCAGCATGTAGTCGGCGGCCGTGTCGAGGAACGCGCGATCGTGGCTCACGATCAAGACACTGCCGGGAAGGTCGCGCAGGTGTCCCTCGAGCCACTGCGTCGTCTCGAGGTCGAGGTGGTTGGTGGGCTCGTCGAGCAGGAGGAGATCCGCGGGCGTGACGAGCTGGCAGGCCAGGCCAAGCCGGCCACGCTCGCCGCCGCTCAGGGTGCCGATCAGCTGAGTTCGTGCCCGGTCGGGATCGAATCCCAGTCCCTGGAGAACGGCCGCGACCCGGGCGTCGATCGCGTAGCCATCGGCGCGCTGGAATTGCTCGAGATCGCGGCCGTAACGGTGCAGCAGTTCCTCCGGTGCATGCTCCCCCAGCTCTCCGATTTGGGCGGCATGAGTCAGCATCTGGTGCTCCAACTCCACCAGATGGGCGTAGGGCGAGAGAGCGGCGTCCCACACCGTTTCGACTCCGGGAAACTCCCGGTGCTGGTCGAGCATGGTCACCCGGAGGCCGCTCGCCCGGCTCACGACGCCACTATTTGGATCCTGTTCCCCGGTGATGAGCCGAAACAACGTGGTCTTGCCGCTCCCGTTGCGACCCACGATTCCCCAACGCTGCCGCTGGTCGACCACCAGGTTCAGGTCCTGGAAGAGGACGTTCCGGCCATACACTACGGAGGCCGACGAGATGTTCAGGAGGGACAAGGACGCTGCCTTAAGCCATAGCCTGAGGCCTTAAGCTTTTGGCTTAAGGCTTATGGCTCTGTCAGCCAGCCAGGAATTCCACTCCTCTACCGCAGAGCCGATGGTGAGCCGGTTTCCTTCCCGAACCAGCGGTGTGCGCAGCAGGAGAGGCTCACGGGTCAGGAGATCGAGCCAGCGGTCCTCCGAGTACGCCGCCGACTTGAGGCCAAGCGCAGCGAACCGTTTGGAATCCGGGTCCACCAGGGCCTTCACTCCGAACTTCTGCGCAAAGCGGCGCAATTCGCCGAGTGATGCGGCGCGCTCTTCCAGGTCCACGAAGTGCACGTTGATCCGTCGCTCCGCGAAGAAGCGAAGGGCCGTCCGCACGTCGGGATTCTTCCTGGTGCCAAAGATCTGGGGGTTCATGCGCGGGAGGAATGTAAGAGGCGCCGGGAGGGCCGGTAGGGGAAGAAGTCGATGACCTCGCCGGCCCGCGCCAGCTCCTGCATGCGGCGCCAGAACTCGACGCTCAGCAGGTCGGCGTGGACCCGCATGAACGCCTCTCCCAGCGCGCCGGGCAGGGCCAGGAAGGCGCGAAATTCCTCGGGGAACACGTCCCGCTCGCCGACCGAGAACCAGGGTTCCGCCGAGAGCTCATCCTCGACGGTTCGCGCCCGGGGTATCTCGCGGAAGTTGCACTCGGTCAGGAGGCACAGTTCGTCGTAGTCGTAAAAGATCACCCGCCCGTGACGGGTCACCCCAAAATTCTTGAGCAGCATGTCGCCGGTGAAGATGTTCGCGGCGGCGAGATCCTTGATCGCCTGCCCGTAGTCCAGTACCGCCTCGACCGCGTCCTCGGCAGTGGCCTCCCGGAGATAGAGGTTGAGCGGCGTGACCCTGCGCTCGGTGTAGAGATGGCGAACCCGCACTCGCTCACCTTCCACCAGGACGCTGCTCGCCGCGACGTCTTCCAGCTCCTCCAGCAGACCCGGAGCAAACCGCTCCCGGGCAAACTCCAGATCCTCGAACTCCTGGGCATCGGCGAGGCGACCTACCCGATCCCGGAGGAAGACCAGGTGATACTTGTTCATCACCTCCTGACGCGTCGTGGTCTTGGGCGCGCCGAAATGGTCGCGGATCACCTTGAAAACCACATTGAGGGATGGGAGAGCGAAGACGCTCATCACCAGGCCCTTGTCTCCGGGAGCCAGCTCGAAGTGGCCATCGCCCTTCTCGAGGTGGCGCAGGAGTGTCCGAACCAACTCGGTCTTCCCGTGCTTGTGATAGCCGAGGGAGGTATAGAGCTCGTCTACAGGCTTCTGCGGCATGAGGGTAAGGAGGAAGTCCACCATTGAGCGGGGGCGCTCCAGCTCTACTTGGAAATACGAACGGGTGAAGCTGAATACGATGCTCACTTCATCCGAGGTGGCGAGAACCGCGTCCACTTCGACTCCGTGGTCGCCGTGAACCAGAGGCAGAACGAGGGGCAGGTAGGTTCCACCGATCCGCAGCCGGCCGATGAGATACGCTCCCTTGTTGCGATAGAAGGGGACCGGGACGACTTCGATGGCGTCGAGCGACACGTCGCCGCTCTGGCGCTTGAGCTCTTCAGCCAGGGCATCGGCGGTCAGTCGGGCATCGAGCTCCAGGTCGCGGAAGAGCGGAGAGAAGGGGAGGTCTCGAAGAAGCTGCTCGATCACCGCCTCGATCCGGCCGCGGACCACGTAGGTTCGCAACACCTGCTCGACCGGGGCCGACGGAAGGGCACGAAAGTCGGCGTCCTCGAAGTAGACCCCCGACGCCGGCCCCGACACCCGTACCAGCTGGCGGGCCACCGAATTGAAGAAGGTCAGCGCCAGCTCGGAATTCGCCTGACTCGAGGCGATGCGGGCATACTGGGTTCGCAGTGCCTGCCAGAGCTGGAGCTCGCTGTGCGCAGGACTAAGCGATCGCTTCAGGTCCTGAACCACCCAGTTCACGAACTGGCGGTACAGCGTGAGCCGCTCCATGGCATCCTGCTGACCTCCACGCCAGTCCCGTTGGATGAAGCGTGCGGCAGCACGGCGGGTCACCAGTCCGAACTGTGCCTGGTGCGCGTCATAAACCGCGAGGATCGCCTCGGCGGTTTCCACGACCAGGCCGTGGCGGAAGATGCCGTCGGGGACGGGGTCTGAGGATTCTTCCATGCAGGTATATTGCTGCTACACTGGCAGGAACGGAACGTACCACTCACTCCTCAGTCCTCCTCACTCGACTATGACCGCTCCGACCTACGACCACCTCACCGCCCCGGCGACCGGCAGCCGCATCACCTTGGTGAGTGGGAAACTCCGCGTGCCGGATCAGCCCATCATTCCCTTCATCGAGGGAGATGGCACCGGGCCCGATATCTGGGCCGCGTCCCGGCACGTCTTCGATGGTGCGGTGCGGAAAGCCTACGGTGGCAAGCGGGCGATCGTGTGGTTTGAAGTCCTGGCGGGAGAGAAGGCGCGAGACCGGCTCGAGTCCTGGCTGCCGGAAGACACCATTCGCGCCATCGACCACTACCTGGTAGCGATCAAGGGGCCGCTCACGACGCCGGTTGGCGGAGGGTTCCGCTCCCTCAATGTAGCGCTCAGGCAGAAGCTCGACCTCTTCGCCTGCGTGCGCCCGGTGCGCTGGTTCACCGGCGTGCCCTCGCCGGTACGCCACCCGGAGCTGGTGGAAATGATCATCTTCCGGGAGAACACCGAGGACATCTACGCCGGGATCGAATACAAGGCGCGGAGCGAGCAGGCCAATCGCATCGTGCAGTTTCTCCAGAAAGAGTTGGGGGTCTCGACCATCCGGTTTCCGGAAACCAGTGGCATCGGGATCAAACCGATCTCGGAAGAAGGCAGCAAGCGATTGATCCGGGCGGCGCTGGACTACGCGGTGCGAGAGAAGCGGAAGAGCGTCACGCTGGTCCACAAGGGCAACATCATGAAGTACACCGAGGGAGCCTTCCGGGACTGGGGATACGAGGTAGCTCGCCAGGAGTACGGCGCGGTGGATCTGGATGGAGGTCCCTGGTGCCGGTTGCCGCAGGGCATCGTGGTCAAAGACGTGATCGCCGATGCCTTCCTGCAGCAGATCCTGACTCGCCCCGCGGAATACGACGTCATCGCGACGATGAATCTTAACGGGGATTACATCTCGGATGCTCTCGCGGCGCAGGTGGGCGGGATCGGCATCGCGCCAGGAGCCAACATCAACTATCTGACCGGTCACGCCATCTTCGAGGCGACCCACGGCACGGCGCCCAAGTACGCCGGCCAGGACCGGGTCAATCCGGGTTCGCTGATCCTCTCCGGGGAAATGATGCTGCGCTATATGGGCTGGACCGAGGCGGCAGATCTGATCATCAGGGGTCTCGAGCGCAGCATCGGGCTGAAGCGGGTGACCTATGATCTGGAACGCCTGATGGAGGGTGCCACCCTCCTCAAGTGCAGCGAATTCGGCGCCGCCATCGTCGAGAACATGTGAGTGTTGCCGGACTCGAATAGTTTTCGATCATGGCGGACTTTGACCGTACCATTCAGCGTTTCGCTTCGGCCGACAGCCAGCTCAGGCTCGAGTTGTTGCTCGACTACGCCAAGAAGCTCCCCGCCCTGCCCGAGCGCTACCAACTCGCGAAAGAAAAGGGGGAGAACAAGGTGCCGGAGTGCATGTCTCCGGTCTTTCTCTTCCTCGAGGCGAACGACGGCAAGCTCACCCTCTTCGCCGATGCCCCGGTTGAAGCGCCGACAGTCCGGGGATTCGTCGCCCTGCTGGCGCGGGAGATAAAGGACGCCGCTCCTAAGGACGTCGCCGCGATCCCCAGCGACCTGCTCGATCGCCTGAGGCTGACCGAGCTCTTGGGGATGACGAGGATGCAGGGGCTGACCGCGATTGTGGGGCGGATAAAGAGGATGGCGACAGCGGGGATTTCAGATTGAAGATTTCAGATTGAAGATTGAACAACGCGAACTTCTGCCTTTCAATCTTCAATCTGAAATCTACAATCTTCAATCATTTTTCGATCGGCACCCTCACGCTATTCCCCCACTCGGTCCACGATCCGTCGTAGTTCCGCACCATCTCGAAGCCAAGCAGGTAGGTCAGGGCAAACCAGCTGTGGCTGGAGCGCTCGCCGATACGACAGTAAGCAATCACGTCGTCCTTGGGCCCCAGGCCCTGCTCCTCGACATACAGCCGCTTGAGCTCGGCCGCCGTCCGGAAGACATGGGTATCGGGATCCACGGCGCGAGCCCAGGGAATGCTCCTGGCGCCGGGAATGTGCCCGCCACGCAACGCGCCTTCGTTGGGGTAGTCGGGCATGTGCAGCCGCTCCCCCCGATACTCCTCGGGACTCCGCACGTCGACCAGCTTCCCCTGCTTCGTAACGTGCGCCAGCACATCATCACGGAAGGCGCGAATGGCCCTATCGTCCCGTTCACCGACGGTGATGTTGCCGGCCGGATATGACGGCACGTCGGTCGTGAGCGGGCGTCCTTCGTCCACCCAGCGGGCGCGTCCGCCATCCATCAGTCTGAGCCGTTCCAGGCCGAAGAGCCGGAAGACCCAGAAGGCGTAGGTCGACCACCAGTTGTTCTTGTCTCCGTAGAAGACCACCGTCGTGTCCGCATTGATCCCCTTGGAGCGGAGCAGGGCCTGGAACCGTGTCCGATCGAGATAATCCCGCTGCACCGGATCGTTCAGGTCATTGACCCAGTCGATCTTGACCGCGCCGGGGATGTGCCCGGTGTCATACAGCAGGAGGTCTTCATTGGATTCGATCAGCCGGACCGATCGATCGTTCAGTCGCTCAGCAACCCAATCGGTGGAGACCAGCACCTCGGGGTGGACGTAACCCCGCGTTTCGATCGGCGTGATGGGCGCCGTTTTTACCTGCGTCATAGAAACCTCCCGAAATGAAGCGGCCGCAGCTCTGAAAGGGAGCCGCGGCCAGCAGACCAGCAAGAAGGGTCATTTTGCGCGACGGCTTACCCCCGCCATCCGGGCGGCGAGAGGTGAGTGCAACACAAACCGTTCGCTTCGCGCTTCATGGGGTACAAATACGACCGCAGTAGTCGGGATGTCAAGATGGGACATCCGGCTGTAACGGCAAAGATGCGTCCTCCGGGTATTTCGGATACTATATGTAGCATGAGTAATCGATACCGCCGATCGGGCGAGACGATCTCCGCCGTCGCCTGGGCGCAGGCTGCGCCCGGGTGCGCGGACCTGCTACGGCGGGGGGCGTGGTATCCTATTGTCAAAGAAGAAGATGACGGCCAAGTGGTACTCGACGTGGACCAGCAGCCGGTGCGGGTCAGCCGGGAGGATCTACGGATCCGCCCTGACCGCCCTGAGACCTGGAGCGTAGTGGTGCGTACTGGGGTCATGCGCCCCACGCTTTCAGGGGTCAAGCTGGTAACGACTTACGCAGTCTGCCCCGATTGTCATGCCCGCCAGGAGTTCGAAGGCCATCCGGACACTCTGATCTGCGCCCGCTGCCGCCGAGCTGCCAAGGTGGATTGGTCCACCACGCTCTGAGGCGATGACAAGCGGGGTTTGGGAACACCAACGCTGCCTGGACGCCATCCGTACATCCCGGTGGCGTGGGTTCGGCCATGAGTGGGGGCCGAGGCGCGCCAACCAGACAGCAACGAGGCGAATCTGATCATGGGGCGTACCGGCCAATGGGCCCAGTTGCGAGTCCGACGGCCGCCGACACCGGCGCGAGATCCGCGTCATCCCCCAATACCGGGACTCAAGGTCCCGAGTCGAACCCCCCGCCGTGCCTCATGGATGTCAGGGCTCGGCAGCCTGCTGCTCCATATCGCGGTCGCGATCGCGGTGATTGCCAACCTGCGAAAAAGCGAAACCGCCGCGGAGCAAAAGGCCGGAGAAGACAACAAGGGTCCCAGAGAAGTCCAACTGGTTTACATCCCACCGCCACCGAAGCCGGTAGCCAAACCGCAACCACCGCCACCGACGCAGCCTCCTGCGGCGCCACTCACGCCGGGCCAGGACCAGACACCCGGTTCACTGGCCAAGGTGAGCCCGAAGCCGGAAGAAAACCCTAACGCTCCGCCCGACGCGAAGCGTTCGGAGGCCACCGCGCCGGAGACCCAGGTTCCCCCGGACGACGGTGGCGCGACGAAGCATGAAGAGCAGCCGGTCTCGGCTTTCGCGCCTCTGTCGAAGGCGGCGGAGACGCCGAGTATCGAGTCCGAGGCGCAACGGATCTTCGGCCGCCCTCTCACCAGGGCTGGCGAGGAGTCGGGCGTTCGTGATTCCCGTCCCTGGGAATCGCCGCTGGATTGGACGTCGAATGGGTGCACGGCTCCAAAGCAGGATGACTCCACAGCCGGTGACAGCATGGGCGTGGTTCAGGGCCGCGTCTTCCGGGAGAACGGCCGACCGCTTCCCGGAGCACACCTTCAGGTCCTTGGCACCCCCTACTACACGTACTCGGACCCGAACGGCGCTTTTCGTCTCGTCTTCGATCGCTCACTGGTGGACAACTGCCGGACGCAGTCGGTCCGCGTCTGGGCTCCGGGCTACCGGGCGCGAGATCTGATTCTGTATGTGGGCCCGGCGACGAGCTCGGATGTGGTACTGCATAACCACTAGCGGTCAGTAAGCCGTCAGCCGTCAGCCGTCAGCCGTCAGCCGTTAGCGTTAGCCGTTAGCCGTCAGCCGTTAGCCGTCAGCCGTCAGCCGTCAGCCGTCAGCCGTCAGACAATGGGTTTAGCGGTTCTGGAAAATGAGAGACCCTCCGGTAGTTGGTGCCGGAGGGTCTCGTCTTAGGGACTGCAAGCGGCTAGCAATTGTTGTCTGACGGCTGATGGCTGACGGCTGACGGCTCAGTTCGGCGCGTGCACCGACACATTCCCATAGTCCCGGTTAAAGCCGATGCCGGGCCCATGCACGTTGAAGCCGTAATTGTTGTCGATCTTGGCAATGTACTGGCGCAGTGAGCCCGGGAACGAGTGGGTGCTCGCGTTCTTGCCGAAGGGGTCGGTGTACCAGGTCGTGGGACCATCCTTGTTGTCGATCTGGTTGCTGTTGATGTCTACTCCGCGCCGGACCCCGTCGAACAGCGAGCGCGGGTCGTCATAGGTCAGGTTCAGGACGGTGCCATGCTGGGTCGAGTTGTCGCACAGCGACCCCTGCGCCCGGTTACCCGAGGCAGTGACTTCGTAGCACACGGAGATCGGCCGGCCGGTGATGTCGGTCAGAGACGGGTCGTAGAACCGGCTCGGGAAGAACACCTGATAGTAGGGATCGAAGTGGGCCAGGGTGTGGCCGTCCTGCGTCCTGACGCTGTTGGAGGTCTGCCAGCTCTCGTGCAGCGCGGAGGAGAAGTCCGACTGCTGCCCCGGGGGCACCAGCATGAACTGTTCGACGCAGGTGCGGTCCGGAATCACCCGCTGGCCGCCGCCGTTGGGTGAATTGGCCGGTACCGCGGGTCCCACCTGGACGTGGACATTCCCGTCGCAGGTGCGAGTGAATTCGCCGGGCGTTCCGATCGCCGCCATGAAGACGGTGTGCAGCTCGGTCCCGTCGCTGCACTTCAGGTGGTAGACCAGCTCGTGCAGGTTGTTGGTAAAGGCATCCTTGGAGTGGGTGCCCTGATGCAGCTTGGTCAGCACGTCGCACTTGATCTTGAAGAGCGAGCCCGCGACGTCGCTGCCGAGGTCGAACTCGACGTCGTTCTCCCACTCGACCTTGTGGCCGAAGTGATCCTCGTGCCGCACGTTCTGCGGGTCGTAGGTGTCGAGCGCCTCGTTGGCCAGCCCGAACGGAATCGGGCCCACGTCCTGATAGAGCTTGGACCCACGCGGGTCACGCCCGTGATCGTGGCCAAAGCTGCAGCCGGTCGCCGGGTCCACCGGCGGGTGCCAGGTCGGATAGCGCTTCCCGTCAGGTCCAACCACCGAATAGGCGTCGTGCTGGGCCTTGGTACAGGTGTCGTTGGGGCCCGGGGTCCACTGTCCGTACTGGAAGCTGGGGCCGATCTCGGACGGCGGATCATATCCCTGGAATCCGTCACTCCCGCAGGCCGCCACCCACAGCAAAGCCTGGGGCAGCAGAATCCAGCGAGCGGCACGGCGCGAAGCTCTCATCGAGCGGATCATCAGGACCTCCTGCCCACGGGCTTGGGAAACGGCTGAATCGACTGCGTGACCGGTCGGGACGGGAAAATCAGTGGAACGTCACCGACAGGCCGACCTGAATCAGACTGCTGTTCGCCGAGCCATCCACGACGGCGTCGTTGAAATGGAATTCGGAGCTGCTGGTGCCGATGAAATTGGCGTAGGGTCCGATCGCGACGCTCTTGGAGATCGCGACATCGTAGCCCACACCGATTTGCCCGCTTACCGCGGACGTCTTGAAGTGATCGTCGTCCTTCGAGGCGGAGTACTTCGACAGCCCGCCCCCGCCTTGATGTAGAAACCACTGCTCCGGCTGGGGTACATCCAGAACGAAAGTCCGAACGAGCCGAGCAGCTTGCTGACGTCCTGCTTGTCGTACCAGGCATCGACCTCGAGGCCGAGGAGGAACTGCTCTGTCAGAGCGTAGCCCATCTTGGCGAAGCCGGAAACGTCGCCCTCGCGACTCTCCTGGCAGAGGTTGCACGACAGCTTGGCCGACCCGTAGCCAAACCCGAACCCGATGAAGGGGCCGCGGCGCGAAGGGACATCCTGCGCCTGGAGGCTGACCGCACCCCCGACCAGGGTCACGATGCTGATTGCCAGACAAAGCAACGTTCTCGGCTTGCCGTGCATAGCGAAGCCCCTCGACACGAGTAATCGGATCACAGGGAATGCAGCGAAAGTGCTTACGGCAGGGTTAAAGGACTGTGATTTGGACCACAGTGGAAGGGCGTGCGAATGCTTGACGGCTAGAAACGAGACGGGAGACGCCCCGGTGGAGCGCCTCCCGTTTGAGAGCGTCGAGACTAACGAATGATCCGCAGGCCTACGATCCGGCCCTGATCATCCACCAGGTAGATGGGACCCTTGCGGATGTCGTTCTGCAGGTTCATTCCGGCTCTTGAGACCGACGCCATGAGCGGCGGGGGTGCCGGAATGGTGAATGGGTCGGCTTCCGAAACGTTCACGGTGTAGCCCAGATCCTGGAGCGAGGAGATGGTGGTCCGGCTCATCGGATTCGGGGTGCTGCTGATGAACCCGGTCATGAGCTCGTTATCGAAGATGACCTCACGCCAGTGAGAGTCGGCAGTCCCGGGGCCACAGGTGTTCTCCACCGGAACCTTCGCCCCGCTATAGGTGCTCCCACCGTTCGAGTGTTGAACGCGGAGATGGCGATCGCTCCGCTGAAATGGGTGTCGCAGGTCGGCGGCGGAACCGTGCAGGGATTGGCCGGCGGCGGAGGCGGCGGATTGCAGACCGACGAAGGCGTCACGAGAAAGTTCTTGGTCGCATCGTCCCAGATGCTCCCGAATCCGAGCACGTGCCCCATCTCGTGCAGAATCACGTCGTTCAACGTCCCGTTGGCTTCCATGTTGGGCAGGTCGGCGGTATCGAACTTCATGATCCCGATGACCGTCAGCTTGTTGCTGGTCCGGATGAAACAGGGTCCCGGCCTGACCCAGCACCTTCCCCACCCCGTCGATGCCGACCAGGCTCACGAAGATCAGCAGGTCATCCACGAGGAAGTTGCTGAGCGCCGGATCGCCCACTCCGCAGGCGTTGGCCGCCTTGTTGGTGACCACGTCCGTGAGGTCGCCGGTAATGACCCGCGACCACCGGGCGGCCGCACCGTCGAAGGCCGCCTTCTGGGCCGTGGTCGGTGTCTGGAGGTAGTTGAGCGCGATTGTGAAGTTGGAGAGGACGGTCGAGGCGTTCGCGGTGAAGGTGACCGGACTTCCGGTGAGACCGGTTACCGTTGCCGTCACAGTATTGATTCCCGCCGTTGGACCCGTAGTCCAGGATCCCAGAGTTGCGATACCGGCGTTATCGGTGACCGGGGTCGCTCCGGTGAGCGTCCCAGCCTCCGGCGGTGACCGCGAAGGTCACCGTCACGCCGCCCACTCCGAAGTTGTTGGCGTCGGTGACCTTCACCGACGGCTTGGTCGTGACCGCCTGGCTCGTGACCGCGTTCTGAGTCGTCGCCGAGGTGGACGCGATCTTAGTGGCAGGCCCGACATTGCCCCCGTTGTCGGTCGAGCTGCTGCAGCTCGCAACGGCGGCCGCGGCAAACGCGACAAGCGCCGCCTTAATGGAATGGGAGCGACTCATGCTATCCCTGTGTTGTATGGTTGGAGCCGACAGCCCGCCGGCCGCCGGCACTAGCTAAAGGATAGGAGCGCTGCACCAACTGCGCCACCTCAACCCCGGCCGCTGCTTCGATTGAGGAAACGCCTGACGGTACCGGCGCAAACACACCAACCAACCCGGCAATCGGGCTATTTCGCCCCGTCTCCCTGCATCTGGCGCAGGCTGCGTTGCTGCCACAGAACGATGGCGCCAAGCAACAGCAGGCTGCCGGCGAGGATTGCGGTCGCGAGCACGTTGATCTGGGGAGGGAATGCCGCGCGCCGGGCCCCATACACGTAGAGGGGATAGGTCACCCGGCTACCGGCGTTGAACAGCGTAATGATGAAGTCGTCGAGCGAGAGCGCGAACGAGAGCATGGCCGCCGCCGCAATGCCGGGCGCGATGAGCGGCAGAGTCACCTTGGTTACCACCCGTAGTGGATTCGCTCCGAGATCCATCGCCGCCTCTTCCAGGGTCCAATCGAAGCCGCGGATCCGGGCTCGCACCGTCAACGCCACGTAACTCACCGAGAACATGATGTGGGCTATGACGATGGTCCAGAAACCGGTCCGTGCCCCGACGTTGAGGAAGAGGGACAGCAGTGAAGACCCGAGCACGACTTCCGGCGTCGTGAGCGGCAGCACCAGGAGCAGATTGATGAAGTTGCTGCCGCGGAAGGTGTAGCGGCAGAGGGCCAGGGCAATGAGCGCCCCGAAGACGGTTGCGACACTGGTGGAGAGCGCGGCGACCTTGAGACTGAGCTTCAAGGCGTCGAAGAGCGGCTGGTACTTGAAGGGATCCCGCCAGGCATCGAGGGAGAACGCCTTCCAGACGAAATTGAATTTGCCTTCCGGCCGGTTGAAGCTGTACAGGATGATCACGAAAATCGGCAGGAAGAGATACAGCAGCACCATCGCCGCATAGATGTCCAGCAGCCGGGAACCCACCCGACGGTACCAGGGGATGACGGCGCCGGTGCGTGGTGTCATGCGAGGTCCTCGGTACCCAGCACGCGGGCGTAGAGCAGCACGCCTCCAGTGATCACCACCATGAGCACGAACGACAACGCCGCCGCCAGCGGGTAGTCCCGCACATCCAGGAATTGATTCTGGATGACGGTGCCGATCATCTGCTGATTGGGACTACCCAGCAACTCGGCGTTGATGAAGTCGCCGAGCGCTGGGATGAAGGTCAGCAGGCTCCCGGCAAACACTCCGGGCAGCGAGAGCGGCAGAATCACCTTGCGAAAAGCGCTGGAGGGCGGGTTATAGAGATCCTGCGCGGCTTCGACCAGACGGGTGTCGATCTTCTCGAGACTCACGTAGATCGGCAGGATCATGAACGGCAGGAAGTTGTAAGTCAGCCCGCCGACCACCGCGAGCGTGGTATTGAGCAGGCGGCCTCCCTCCGACAGCAGGTGGACCGACTGCAGGAAATTGATCGCGAACCCGTTGTCGTTGAGGATCGTCTTCCAGGCGAAGGTGCGGACCAGGAAGGTGGTGAAGAACGGCAGGATCACGAGGCCGAGCAGGAGATTCTTGTATTTGCCCGCGCGGAAGGCCATCACGTAAGCCAACGGATACCCGAGCAGCACCGCGATGACTGTGGCTGCGAGCGCGTACTCCGCCGAACGGAGAAAATGATCCCCGTAGCCGGTGAGCGCCTGACGGTAGCTCTCCCACCAGGGCGCGTCGCCGACGGCCAAGGAGGTCTTGGCCAGGGTGAGGGTGGGGATGACGTAGAAGACGATCAGCCACAACACCCCTGGGGCCACAAGCAGGTACGGCGCGAGCCTGCTCTGCCTCGCGCCGCCCTGGGCTGCTCCAGCCATGTCTGCTAGGCTCCGATCGCGTCCTGGAAAATCTTGTTGAACTCGGTGTCCTCGGCGTCGCTCAGCGCGCGGAAAACGTGGAGCCGGGCGCGGAGATCGTCGGGTGGGTTGACCAGCGAGCTCTTCGCCAGATCAGGCGCGATCTTGGCGAGTTCCTCGCCGGCTCCCTTCACCGCGGAGATGTAGGGTGCGGCCGCCACGATCTGAGCAGAATGGGCGGGATCGTAGCAGTAATTGATCCAGGCCATCGCCAGGTCCTGCCGGTCGGAGGTCTTCGGGATAAGCATGTTGTCGGAATACAGCATCGCCCCTTCCTTGGGCGCGATCCAGCGGAGATCCGGATTGTCGGCCGCCAGACCCTGGATGTCGCCCGACCAGGCGATCGCCACCGCGATGTTCCCGGCCGCCAGGTCCTCGGCGTAGTCGTTGCCGGTGAACGCACGGATGTGCCCGCTCTCCCGCGCCTTCTTGATCCGGGCGCAGGCCTTCTCCGCGTCGGCCTTGGTGCAGTTGGCGGGGTCGGCGCCGTTGGCCAGCATGATGAGACCCAGCGTGTCGCGCATCTCGGTCAGCATGGTGACCTGACCCTTGTACTTCGGATCGAAGATGTCGTTCATGCTGGTCAGCTCGCGGCCGGTCTTCTTGGGGTTGTAGCCGACGCCGGTCATGCCGGAGAGCCATGGCACGCTGTACTTGCGGCCGGGGTCGAAGCTGACGTCGCGCAGGTTGTCGACCAGGTTCGCCTTGTTGGGGAACTTGCTGTCGTCGAGCGGCGCGGCGTAGCCGAGGGTGATGAGCCGTCCCGCCATCCAGTCGGTGAGGACGATGATCTCGCGGTCGATGCTCTGCGAGCGCTTGAGCGGCTCGTCGATCTTGGCGAAGTACTCGTTGTTGTCGTTGATGTCCTCGGTGTACTCGACCTTGATGCCGGTGGCCGCTTCGAAGTCGGGCACCGTCTTGGCATCGATGTACAGCGGCCAGTTGGAGACCCGGACGACTTTGGTGGCGGATCCACCCCGGCCGCGGCCCCTCCCTCCTTGCCCTTGCACGCGGCGAGGAAGCTGCTCCCGAAGGCGAGGCCTCCGGCGGCGGCGGCGGTACGGCCGAGAAACTGGCGGCGGCTCAGGGCGCGACGCAGGATGCGCTGGATTTCGGCGTCGCTGTCGCGGTCATCAGTACGGCTCATGGGCGCTCCTTGCGGGTTAGGACTGCGTTTGCACCGCACCGGTCGCGAGCTCGGCGGTGCTGGCGAGGGTGAGTTCCAGCGGAGAGGGCGTCTTGCTGGGCGGGAGCAGACGAGCAGCGTCGGCGTCCCAGGACACCCAGAGGGATTGGCCGGTATCGAGACCAGGCAGCGGGTCGTCGTGTCCGACGTGAGCAACGATGGGGGTTCCGTCCGCCGGCCTTGAGGATGCAGCGGATCGAGGATCCCTGGAAGAGAACCGCGTCCACGACCGTCGGGATAGCCGAGGCGCCGTTGGCCTCGCGGCTCAGGTGAAGCCGCTCGGGCCGGATCATGACGGTCGCCGCGTCTCCCACCGACCAGGATCGAGGGCCCCGGGTCGACCTGCACCAGCCGATTGCCGCCCACTAACACGGTAATGTCTTTGCCGGCATTGGACTGGACCGTGGCTGGCAGCAGGTTCGCTATCCCGATGAAATTGGCGACGAAGACCGAGCTCGGCGAGTGATAGATCTCCTCGGGCGAGCCGATCTGTTCCACCCTGCCCTCGTTCATGACCGCGATGCGGTCCGACATCGTGAGGGCCTCTTCCTGATCGTGGGTCACGTAGATGAAGGTGATCCCGACCTCGCGCTGAATTCGCTTCAGCTCGATCTGCATCGCCTGGCGCAGCTTCAAGTCGAGGGCGCCGAGCGGCTCGTCGAGCAGGAGCGCGCTGGGATAGTTCACCAGCGCCCTTGCCAGCGCCACCCGCTGCTGCTGGCCGCCGGAGAGCTGGGTCGGCTTGCGGGTGGCGAACTTCTGCAGCCGGACCACTTCCAGCAGCTCCGCCACCCGCTTCTTCACCTCGGCCTCGTCGATCTTCCGGCTGCGGGGGCCGAAGGCGACGTTGTCGTACACCGACATGTGGGGGAAGAGCGCGTAATGCTGGAAGACGGTGTTGACGTTGCGCCGGTAGGGGGGCACCCGGGAAACGTCCTTCCCTTCCAGCAGGATGCGACCGGTGGTCGGTTGCTCGAATCCGGCGATCATGCGAAGTGTCGTCGTCTTGCCGCAACCGGAGGGACCGAGCATGGAGAAGAACTCGCCCCGCGCGATCTCGAAATTGGCATCGTTTACGGCGACATAATCGCCGAACCGCTTGACCACGTGGTCAACGGTGATGACCGGATCCATGGGGCGTTTTCTACCTCAGAGTGATCGAAGGGAGGGTCTGTCGAGCCCAATCTACGTCTTGTCGGAGAGTTGACAACCCGGGGGCCGGGGCCCAGAGTTATTCCAAGACACGGCGACCGACTGCTTTTCCTCCCGCAGCAGGCGATAGCACCCA
Organism: uncultured Gemmatimonadales bacterium; assembly: GCA_963833365.1. Classification (GTDB taxonomy): domain Bacteria; phylum Gemmatimonadota; class Gemmatimonadetes; order Gemmatimonadales; family GWC2-71-9; genus DATBGE01. Next base: position 280,632 of record CAWHXS010000001.1, on the reverse strand, counting down.
GCTTCCTCATATCAAGTCAGGACGCGTCATGAGCACTACCGTCGCTTCAACGAAGCCCGGGGTGAGCGATGAGTTGCTCGCCAGGGCCCGGCAGATCGGCGAGCAGGAAATGGCCCGGCTCCTCGAGCGCACCAAGGCCTCGGCCCGCCTCTACGAACGGGCGGTCCGTCTCCTGCCCTTCGGGGTCGTCTCGTCGTTTCAGAAGATGCAACCCTACCCGGTCTACCTGACCCGGGGCCGCGGAAGCCATGTCTGGGACCAGGACGGGCAGGAATACCTCGACTTCCATTGCGGCTTCGGCGCCATGGTGGTGGGGCACGCCCATCCCCGCATCGTCGAGGCGATCAGTCAGGCGGCCAGCCGCGGCACCCACTTCGCCGTAACCACCGAAGAGGGCGTTGCGTTCGGAGAGGAGATCGCCCGGCGGTTCAACCTCGAAATGCTGCGGTTCGCCAACTCGGGCACCGAGGCCACGATGGATGCGATCCGGGTGGCGCGTGCCGCCACCGGCCGGGATGTGGTCTGCAAGATCGAGGGGTCGTATCACGGACATCATGACGCGGTCATGTTCTCCGTCGTACCAAATGCCGACGTGATGGGCGGACGGGAGCGTCCGGCCAAGGCGCCAGTCTCCCGCGGCCTGGTCAAGGATGCGTCGCGCTACATCGAGGTGGTGCCCTTCAACGATGCCGAGGCCCTCGAAAAGCTGTTGGCGGAGCGGGCGAAGGAAATCGCCTGCATCATCATGGAACCGGCGATGATGAACATCGGCATCGTGGTTCCCCAACCCGGTTATCTCCAGAAGGTCCGGGAGCTCTGCACCCGTCACGGGGTGATCTTCATCTTCGACGAGATCAAGACCGGGTTCACGATCGCCGCCGGCGGCGCTACCGAGCGGTTCGGCGTCCAGCCGGATCTGGTCTGTCTCGCCAAGGCCATTTCGGGTGGTCTCCCGGCGGCGGCCTTCGGCGGCCGGGCCGATCTGATGCGGCTCATCGAGCAGGGCGTTTCTCAAATGGGGACCTACAACGGCAACCCGCTGGTCTCCCACGTGGGGCTGGTGACCCTGCGCGAGGTTCTCACCCCGTCGGCCTACCAGCACTTCGCCAAACTGGGCACTCGGCTCGCCACGGGATGCCAGAAGGTGATCGACCAGTACGGAATCCCGGGGCACACCGTGGATCTGGGCGCCAAAGGATGCGTTTCGTACCGGCCCACGCCGATGAAGAACTATCGTGACTTCCTGGAAACCAAGCCGGAGCTGTTCGCGGCTTCCTATCCCTGGCTGCTCAACCGCGGCATCTTCATGACCCCGGGCGACGAGGAGCAGTGGACCCTGTCGGTGCAGCACACCGAGGCCGACGTCGATGTCTACATCAGCGTATTCTCCGACTTCTGCCGGGCGCTCACGGCCTGAAGGCGCCGCGGTGAAGTACCCCGACGTCCGGAACTACATCTCCGGCCGCTTTGTGGCGGGTGGGGATCGGTTCCAGGACATCAACGACCCCTCCGACGGCAGCGTCATCGCCCGAGTCCCGATGGGCGGCGCTGCCGAGGTCGACGCTGCCGTCGCGGCCGCGCGCGCCGCGTTGCCGGGCTGGGCCTCCACGCCGATCAAGGAGCGGGTCCAGGTCTTCTTCCGCTACAAGGCGCTGCTGGAGCGGCACCTCGCGGAGCTTTCGGCGCTGATCAGCGAAGAGCACGGCAAGGTGAAGAGCGAGGCCGATGCTGAAATTCTCAAGGCCATCGAGCTGACCGAGTTCGCCTGCTCGATGCCTCAGCTGGTCGCGGGGGAGACGATGGAGGTGAGCCGCGGTGTCGAGTGCCGGGTCGAGCGCTACCCGGTGGGCATCGTCGCCTCGATCGTGCCGTTCAATTTCCCCTCGATGGTGCCCCACTGGACCATTCCCAACGCGATCGCGCTGGGGAACTGCTTCATCCTCAAGCCATCGGAGCGGGTGCCGCTCAGCGCCGAGCGCATCGCGACGCTGCTGACCGAGGCCGGACTGCCTCGCCGGCGTCTTCAACACGGTGAACGGTGGCCGCGAGGCGGTCGAAGCCATCTGCGATCACTCCGGAATCGAGGCGGTCACCTTCGTCGGTTCCACCGCGGTCGCCCGTGAGGTGTATCGGCGGGGAACCTCCGCATCTCAAGCGCGTGCTGGCGCTGGGCGGCGCCAAGAATCACGTCATCGTGCTGCCCGACGCCGATCCGGAGATGGCCTCGACCGGCGTACTGGCCGCGATGGCGGGGTGCACCGGGCAGCGCTGCATGGCGGCCTCGGTCATGGTCGCGGTATCGGAAACTGATCACGTGATCTCCCAGATGAGCGATCAGGCCAGGCAGATCGTGCTGGGACGTGACGTGGGGCCGGTGATCTCCCAGGCAGCGAAGGAACGAATTGAGAAGGCGATCGATGAGGCGGAGGCCGCCGGCGCCAAAGTGCTGGTGGACGGACGGAACGCCACCGTACCGGGGAAGCCCGGTGGTTACTGGGTCGGCCCGACGATTCTCGATCAGGTGAAACCGGACATGCGCATCGCGCGAGAGGAGGTCTTCGGACCGGTGCTCTCGATCGTGCGCACCCAGAACCTGGAAGAAGCACTCGCGGTCGAGAACGCTTCGCCCTACGGCAACGCAGCCTCGGTGTTCACCGAGAGCGGTGCCGCGGCGCGCTACGCGATGGAGCGGGCCAGCGCCGGCATGGTCGGGGTCAACGTCGGCGTGCCGGTACCCCGCGAGCCGTTCGGCTTCGGCGGCTGGAACGACTCCAAGTTCGGTGTGGGAGACATCACCGGCCATGGCTCGATCGAATTCTGGACCAAGGCCAAGAAGATCACGACCAAGTGGAATCGGGAGGCGGGGGTGAACTGGATGTCGAGGTGAGAGACGACAGCCGTCAGCCGTCAGCCGTCAGCCAGTGGCTGTTAGCTGTTAGCTGTTAGCTGTTAGCTGTTAGCTGATCACCTGGGACCCATCACCCACTACCGACCATCGACCATCGACTATCGACTATCGACTTGCGAACCATGACCACTACCGCAACCACCCGCCCGGTCATTCCCCCCTGCGACCACAAGCCGCGCCCCTACACCGGACCGTCCCGGCAAGAGGTGCTCGCGATGCGGCAGCAGTACTGCAACCCCGCCATCTTCACGCTCTACCAGGATCCGCTGATGATCGTCGAGGGGCACATGCAGTACCTCTACGACGAGACCGGGCGGCGTTATCTCGACCTCTTCGCCGGCATCGTGACGGTGTCGTGCGGGCACTGCCACCCCAAGGTCGTGGCCCGGATGCAGGACCAGCTGGATCTCACTACCAGCACACCACGACCATCTATCTCCATCCCAACTTCCCGGCGATGGCCAAGAAGCTCGCCTCGAAGATGCCGCAGGGACTCGACGTCACCTACTTCGTCAACAGCGGGAGCGAGGCGAACGACCTCGCCATGATGATGGCGCGGCTCTACACCGGCAACAACGACGTCATCGCGGTGCGGAACAGCTACCACGGCGGGTCGCCGACGGCGATGGGGCGACCTCGCACCACACCTGGAAGTATCCCACCCAGGTCAACAGCGGGATTCATCACGCGATCTGCCCTGATCCCTACCGCAGCCCGTTCTCGGGGACGCCGGAGGAGATCGCCTCCCAGGCGGCGGACGACATCCGGGAGCTGATCCGGTATTCCACCCCGGGCAGAGTCGCCGCGTTCATCGCCGAGCCGATCCAGGGCGTGGGCGGCGCGACCCACGGCGCGCCCAACTACCTCCAGGAAGCCTACGCCGTCGTCCGGGAACACGGCGGGCTCTGCATCGCCGACGAGGTACAGACCGGTTTCGGCCGCACCGGCGATCACTACTGGGGCTTCCAGAACTCCGGCGTGGTGCCCGACATCGTCACCATGGCCAAGGGCATCGGCAACGGCGCGCCGCTCGCCGCCGTCACCACTCGGCGCGAGATCGCCGAGGCGCTCACTCACGGATCCACTTCAACACCTTCGGCGGCAATCCCGTTTCGATGGCGGCGGGGCTCGCGGTGCTGGACGTGATCGATGAGGACGGGCTGCAGGAGAACTCGAAGGTCGTGGGCGGCCGCTTCAAGCAGGGCCTCAAGGAACTGCAGACCCGCCATCGCCTGATCGGCGACGTCCGCGGCATGGGGCTCATGCTCGGCGTCGAGCTGGTCCGCGACCGCGGGACGAAAGAGCCGGCCAAGGAAGAGACGCTTGCAGATTCTTGAGATCGCCGCGGGAGCACGGTGTACTGCTCGGCAAGGGCGGTCTCGACGGTAACGTGCTCCGGATCAAGCCGCCGATGTGCATCACGGCGCAGGACGTGGACTTTGCCCTCGAGGTGCTCGACGTGGCCATCGGTCGGGTGGAGAAGTAGACGGAAGACAGGAGACAGGAGACGGGAACAGCGTGAGAAGTGAGAGTCGAAAAAGCGTGAGAAGTAAGAAGTGAGAAGTGAGAGGGAACCTCTAACGATTCACCCTCCGTGACTCAGGTCCACAGAGGGTGATTTTGCTTGGTACCATCGGTTTGTCCTTCTCACTTCTCACTTCTTACTTCTCACGCTTTTTGGGGTTAGCTGCTGAACCCAATCCCCATCCGTTCCAGGAGCCGAAGAAGCAGACCGGGCGGCTCACCGGCATCCACTCTCCGCAGTCCCCTGGTCACCGCGTTCACCGCCCAGGATCGCAGCGGCTCTGGAGGATAGGGAAACGGTTTCTTCCTCACGAGTGAGAGGTCCAACAGCTCACTGGGACGGTCCAGCGCCATGTGCGCGAGAATCCGCCCGGCCAACCGGGTGGTTCCCAGCCCGTGCCCGGTATATCCCAGTCCGTAGTGCACCCGGCCCCCGACCGCGGATCCGAAGAAGGGCGTCATCCGCGTCGTGGAGCAGATCGGACCGCCCCAGGCGTACTCCCACTCCAGGTCGCCCAACGCGGGAAAGTGGCGCTTCCAGCTATCGGTAAGAGACTGGTAGTGCCGCGCCGAGTGGTCGCAGGAGGCAGAGACCTTGTTGCCGCGATAGTAGGTCGCCTCGCTGGTGCCCCACAGCACCCTGCCATCCGCCGTCGGGCGATAGTAGTTGAAGAAGGTCCTGCCATCGGTGATTCCCTGCCGCCGTTTCCAGCCGAGAGTTTCCCACTGCGCAGTCGTAAGCGGGACGCTCACCAGGACGTAATCGTAGAGCGGGATGAAGCGGCGGGTGAGCTTCGGTAGCAGCTGGTGGGTGTACGCGCTGGTGGCAAGCACGGCCTTCCGGGCTCGCAGCGTACCGTTCGCCGTTTCAACCACGACGCCGGCGCCATTCCGGCGGAACGATCGCACCGGACTCTTCTCGTAGACCCGGACGCCGAGCCGTTCCGCCTCCTGGCGAAGCGCGTCTACCAGTTTGACCGGATCGAGGATCCCTCCGCCGCTGACCGCGACTCCGCCCTGATACAGCGGTGAGTGCAGCTCGGCCTGGGCCTCCTCGCGATCGAGGAAGCGGAAGCTGGTGACACCCAATCGAGCGGCGCTCTCCACATTCTGCCGAGCTTCCTCAACGTGCGCCGGCGTCAGCGCCATCGCGATCCGCCCCGTGGGCTCGAAGTCGCAGCTCAGTCCGCGCGAACGCAGGAACTCGATCAGCTCCGCGACGTTCGACTCGCCAATCCGGGCCAAAACAGCGGCCTCACGCGCGCCGAAATGGGCGACCGCGAGGCCGTGGGAGTGGTCAACCGTCTCCGACAGCATGCCGGCGTTACGGCCGCTCGCGCCGTAGGCCACCAGTTCCTGCTCCAGCACGACTACCCGGGCCGACGGATCGAGCTCACACAGAAAGAGGGCGGTCCACAGTCCAGTGAGACCGCCCCCTACGACAACAACTGTCGCCTCGTCAACGCCCTCTTGAACCGTGACTTTCGAAGCCTTCCTTTGAGCAAGCCAGAAACAGGCCTGCTCGACAGGCCGCCCAAGCAACGCTGCTATCGTCAGATCGTCCTGCCTTGTCCTGCCGTTCAGGCCAGCCCCCTCATTGTTCTTCCGCTTGCACGATCATGATGTGGGCCCAGGGCTCACCCGCCCCCATGATCCAGGGCTTTCCTTTCTCGGGCTTGATCGGCAGACCGGTCGTCTCCTCGGTGGCATAGGGGATGTAGACCACCTGAAGCCCCTCCGGCGATTTGGCGATGCCGGTCTGGGAATCGATGCTGTCGGCCGGCGCATAGAGGTTGTAGAGCGCGCGCGGCCCGTCGGGCATCTTGAGCGTGCCCGCCTTGATTGCCGCGCGCCGAGCCTCCTTGATCTCCTGCGACGTCTTGCCTTGCGCCTCGAGGTCGCGACCCATCGCCATGAAGGGCTCGAGATCCTTGTGATAACAGGCGACATGCCACGAGGCCGCCGAGGGATCATCGGCCAGACAAACCATCTGTCCACTGCCCTGTCGCAGCACGGTCATCCGGTGATAGTTGCTGTAGCCCAGAACCGTTGCGTCCTTGCGCATTTCTTCAGGGGCTGCCGTGACAGCGGCCGCAATCTGTTGCTCGGCCGAGGGGACCTGTGCCGCCAGGTTGGTCGCAGCGGCGAGTGCGATACAGCCGGCCAGGGGAAGGGATCTCATAGTCGTCCTAACTCTCCTTGGTAAACGAAATCTTGAACCCGTCCGGGTCGGTGAGCATGAAAACCCTGGCGCCCCACGGCATATCGGCGGGCTCCTGATCCAGCACGATGCCACTCGCCTTGGCGCGAGCCGCAAGCCCATCGACATCCTGGGCGGTGTAGAACCACAGCCGCACGCCAATCCCCTTCACCCGGTCGCGGCCTTTCTTGAAATCATCCTGGGTGAGAACCAGGTGGGCGTTGCCCGCACTAAGCTCTACGCCGGCAAGCTTGCCTTCTTCTTCCCACCGCTCCCCGACGATGAATCCCAACCCCTCGGTGTAGAACGTCAGGCTCCGACCTAAGTCATTCACCGTGATGCCCGGCGTGATGTGGCGCAGCCGGAGTGACTGGGGCTCACTACGCTTGGGCCGCCGCGCGGCAGACTTGGACGAGCGGGCGGCTTTGGCGGCCTTCCGGGGCCGCCGCCTGGCTGACTTGGTGGGCATGGACAACTTCTCCTGGAGGCGTACGGGGTGACAAGGCGCCGGAGGGCCCGGGGTAGCTCACTAGCCCTCCGCAGGACATTATACTGGCTGCGGCACCGGCTCGCCTGACCCCTTCCGGCACCCGGCTTGCAACGTCGGCGCCGCCACCCCGAACCGAGGCTTCAATGGCGAGTATTGATCAGATCGTCTCCCTGCTCGGCGACAAGGCCGATCCTCTTCTCAAGTTTTCGTCACCGAAGATCGCCAAGAATCGGCTCCACGTCCCGGGACCCGACTTCATTGACCGGATCTTTGCCGCGTCCGATCGCAGCAATCGCGTTCTGGTCAATCTGCAGCGGCTCGCAGGTTCCGGGCGGCTTGCCGGCACGGGATACCTGTCGATACTGCCGGTGGATCAGGGCATCGAGCATTCGGCCGGCGCCAGCTTCGCGAAGAACCCGGATTACTTCGATGCGGAGAACATAGTCCGGCTTGGGATGGAAGGCGGCTGTAATGCCGTCGCCTCAACGTTCGGTGTCCTGGGCTTCTGCGCCCGGAAGTACGCCCACAAGATTCCGTTCATCGTGAAGATCAACCACAACGAGCTGCTCACGGTTCCCAACAAGTTCGACCAGGTCCTGTTCGGGACGGTGAAGCAGGCGGTGGATATGGGCGCAGCGGCGGTGGGGGCCACGATCTACTTCGGGTCCGAGGAGAGCGGGCGCCAGATCATCGAGATCAGCCAGGCATTCGCCATGGCGCACGATCAGGGGCTGGCAACGGTGCTGTGGTGCTACCTGCGCAATCCCGCATTCAAGAAGGACAAGGACTATCACGTTTCGGCCGACCTCAGCGGTCAGGCCAACCACCTCGGCGTTACCATCGAGGCCGATATCATCAAGCAGAAGCTTCCGGAGAACAACGGCGGGTATCAGGCCCTCAACATGGGGGGCTCGAGTTACGGCAAGTTTGATGAACGGATCTACACTGAGCTAAGCAGCGACCACCCGATCGATCTGTGCCGGTACCAGGTGGCCAACTGTTACATGGGCCGGGCCGGGTTGATCAACAGCGGCGGCGCTTCGGGGAAGAACGATATCCAGGATGCGGTGGTGACGGCCGTCATCAACAAGCGGGCGGGAGGGATGGGTCTCATCTCGGGTCGCAAGGCCTTCCAGAAGCCCATGAAAGACGGCGTGGCCCTGTTCAACGCGGTCCAGGATGTCTACCTGTGCAAGGAAGTGACGGTTGCGTAGCGGCCGACACAGACTCCCCAAGCCGAGCGTGGTAATGTAGGCGCTATGGGCTTGGTCAAGTATCCGTCCATTGGTGGTGGGGCATGAGACGATTTTCTCCACGGGCCTTTTGGCCCGCTGCGCTATCAGTACTGCTCACCTGTTCCGATGCTCCCTCCGGCGGTGTGGCGCCGCCCTCAATACCACTTTCGTCAGTCGTCGCTAAGCGCCCTAACATCATCTTCATCTTAAGCGATGATGAAGACGTTGGAATCCACGCCTTCCTGCCTAAGACCAAGGCGCTGCTGCACGAGAAGGGGACAACCCTCAACAACTTCTTCACGACCTATTCACTGTGTTGTCCGGCGCGGGCAAGCATTCTCCTCGGCCAGTACCCCCACAACACCAAGGTCGAGTCGAATGCCCCGCCTTCAGGGGGATATATCCAATTCAGGGATCTGGGGCGAGAACAGACCACCGTCGCCACCTGGCTTCAGCAGGCCGGGTATCGGACGATCCTCATCGGCAAGTACCTCAATGGATACGACATCTCGGTAGCCGGCGCCGCTCCCCCTGGCTGGGGCGACTGGAACGGTGCGTTTGGCACCGTGTATCAAGGGTTCAACTACTCGTTGGACGAGAACGGCACGATCGTCAACTACGGTGCAGCGTCGCAGGATTTCCTCACCGACGTGATTGCCCGCAAAGCGGTCGCGGCCATTCGCCAGGCAGCGCAGGACAGCGTGCCGCTCTTTCTCTACCTCTCGCCAGTCACCCCGCACCTTCCGGCCGGCTTCGCGCCGCGTCACGCGGGCTTGTTCGGTGCGACTCCACTGCCAATCCTGCCGAACTACAACGAGAAAAACGTGAGCGATAAGCCGCTCGCCATCCGGTCCCTGCCGCTCCTCGGATCCACGGCACTGAGCAACTTGACCAGACTTTATCGGAACCGGCTTCGCTCCCTTCAATCGCTCGATGACCTGGTGGACTCAGTAGTCACTGCTCTCAAGGCCGTCCACCGGCTCGACAAGACCTGGATCTTCTACCTGTCGGACAACGGCTTTCACCTCGGAGCACACCGGAGCCAGATGGGAAAGAACCTTCCCTATGAGGAAGACCTGCGAGTGCCCTTTGTGGTTCGCGGGCCACGTGTCCCAGCCGGCCGGGTGGTGAACGAGATCGGGCTCAACATCGACCTGGCAGCCACCTTCGCCGAGATTGCGCAGGTCACACCGACCGTGGCGCAGGACGGCCGATCGCTGGTTCCCCTTCTTACCGGAACCGGAGCCCCAGGCTGGAGGCAGAGCTTCCAGGCCGAGAAAGGCAGCGAGGACACCACATCAATTTTCATGGCGACGGATGCCACACATCCTCAACTCGAATTAGGAGACGCTGTGACAAGCTTCGCCGGCCTGGGGTGGAACGCAATCCGCAGCGCGCGTTGGAAATACGTCGAGTGGGGGACTGGGGAGCGCGAGCTCTATGATCTCACAGCCGACCCTTACGAGATGAGCAACCTCCTTTTCGTCGGCGGCGACACTACGCCAGTACCAGCACTCTCGACCCGATTGCATCAGCTCATGACCTGCGCGGGCCCCAGCTGCGCGATGCTGGAAAATCTTCCCGTCCCCTGAGCCACCTACCGAAGGGAGTTGGGCCAGAATAGCTTTGCGAACCTCCTCCTTCACGCGATAAATCCGGCATGGGTTCCTCACCCCCGAAGCTCAACCCAGTCTCTCCCGCTCTCACAATTGCCTCGACGGTTTTCCTGGTCTCGACGCTGGCAGCCCAAGCCCCGTCTCCGGGCGCAGCGCCTGGTCGCTCTCCGGTCTACGCCCCGCACGGAGTGGTCGCCACCAGCCAGCCGCTCGCTACGGCCGCGGGTCTCGCCGTGCTCGAGGGTGGCGGGAACGCCTTTGATGCAGCGGTGACCGCGGCGGCGGTTCTCAATCTGGTGGAGCCCCACATGACCGGGATCGGCGGCGACATGTTCGCGTTGATCTGGTCCGCAAAGGAAAGCCGGCTCATCGGGCTCAATGCGAGCGGACGGTCGGGCGCCGGCATGACTCGCGACGTTCTCCTCGACCGGGGAGAGAAAGCGGTTCCCACCTATGGTGCCGAGTCCATCACCGTTCCGGGCGCGCTAAGCGGATGGGCCAAGCTGCTCGAGCATTATGGAACCATCACGCTGGCTCAGGCGCTGGGACCCGCCATCCAACTCGCCGAGGAAGGATTCCCAGTCTCCCCCATCATCGCCCAGCAGTGGGCAGACGAGACAGAACGGCTTCAGAAGGACGAGGGAGCCAGGGCCACGTTTCTGATCGATGGGGTCCGGGCACCGAAGGCCGGCGAATGGTTCAAGAATCCGGACCTGGCTCGGACCTTCCGTGCGATAGCAGCGGGTGGGCCCGATGTGCTGTACGGCGGGGAGCTGGGACAGGTGATCGTCAACCGGGTCCAGGCGCTGGGAGGATTTATCACCCTCGACGACCTGATGGGCCAACAAGCCAACTGGGTCGAGCCGATCTCGGTGCCGTTCAAGAGTTACCGCGTATGGGAGCTGCCGCCCAACAACCAGGGCGTCGCGGTGCTGGAGATGTTGCGGATTCTCGAGCCCTACGACCTCGCCGCGTTGGGACACAATTCGGCGCCGTATCTCCACCGGCTGATCGAGGCCAAGAAGCTCGCCTTCGCCGATCTGGACCGGTACGTGGGCGATCCCGCGGCGATGAAGACCCCGGTTTCCCTGCTCTACTCCGACAAGTTCATCGCTCAACGCCGGTCCAAGCTGAATCCGAACCGCGCGGTCGAACGCCCGGAGCCGGGCGCGGCCATGACGCACAGCGAGACCATTTACCTCACCGTGGCGGATGCGCAGGGGAACATGGTCTCCTTCATCAACAGCCTCTACGACGCCTTCGGCTCGGGCGTTGTGGTGCCGGGCACCGGGTTCGCGCTCCAGAATCGGGGATCGGGTTTCACCATCGAACCGGGACTTCCCAACACGGTGGGCCCCAAGAAACTGCCCTTTCACACTTTGATTCCCGGCTTCGTGACCCGCTCTACGCCACAAGGCGAGGAGGCCTGGATGAGTTTCGGGGTGATGGGCGGGTCGATGCAGCCGCAGGGACACGTGCAGGTGTTGCTCAATCTCCTGGTCTTCGGCATGAACGTGCAGGACGCGATTGACGCGCCGCGTTTCCGGCATTTGAGCGGGCTCAAGGTGGCGATCGAAGCTCCACTCGCCGATCAGGTGCGCGCGAAGCTGCAGGCCATGGGGCACCAGGTGGTCAACCTGGCACCGGGATCAGCCGGCGGGGCACAGATCATCATCCGATTGGATAAGGGATGGGAGGCAGGATCAGACCACCGAAAAGACGGACAAGCAGCAGGGTATTAATACGATTTGAATGACATATTAATACAATCTGTGTGATACAAATCGCCGCGCGCGCGATTCGGACTGTCGTAGGATCCCCAGCTTCATTAGACGGGGCGCTGCCACCCCCCTCGGCAGCATTCAAGTCTCAACAACGGAGCATCGCAGTCGAGCGACTTCTGCGGGAGTAATTCCGCAGCATTCCGCATCCACTGCCACGCGCCGGCCAATCCCTCAGCGGAGAAAATCTGGCTCGAGGAGCGGGGAGCGGGTGCGCCTTCGAGCGCCGGCCCCGGCTCCTGTGGTTCATCCCAGCCACGGGAATACCGTGGCCTATCCATCGACGCCATTCTGACGGAGGATACCATGCGTCGATCCATGAGGGTCGCTGTCGCGCTGGCCGCCGGCCTCTTGGCATCAGGTTGCCACGATGAGAACAGCCCCACTCAACCTCCTGTGGAAGCCGGCATGACCCGGAAGGCGCCTGCACCGGGAGACCCGTTGCCCTTTCTGACTCCGGGTCAGTACCAGTCGTTCAACAGCGGAATGGCGGTCTTCGCGACCGAGTTTACCCCGGCGACGGGCCTTGGTCCGCTCTTCAACTCAACATCCTGTGCCCAGTGCCACAACGATCCGGTGCTGGGCGGCTACGGCGATACTTCGGAGGTGCACGTCACCGCCTATAGTCGCTATAGTGGCCGGCATCACCACTTTGGCGGCGGAAGCAGCTGCAACACGCTCGATGCAGCCGGGGGGCCGGTGGTTCAGCAGCACGCCACTCCGGCGCTCCAAGCCGCGCTGGGGATCACGAAGGAGCCCACCCCTCGGGGTGGCAATGGAACCGCAATCAGAACCACACCGTTGATATTCGGCTTGGGCCTCATCGACGCGGTGAGCGATTGGGACATCATCGCGCTCTCCCGCATCCGGTACAACAACGGAGTGCACGGACGTCCGGCGATCCTGCCGAACGGCCGTGTCGGACGCTTCGGCCGTAAGGCTGCTGAGGCGTCACTCGATGATTTCAATGCCGGAGCCTTCTTCAACGAGATGGGAGTGACCAATCCCCTCCACATGGTTGAAGGCACCGTCGCCGGGCGTCCTTTGCCGAGGGGAGTGGATCCCGCCCGGGAGCCCGAGCTGGACGCCGCATCACTTCAGGCCGCCAGCACCTTCGTGAAGCTGCTGGCGCCGACGGCCCCATTACCGTCCACGCCCGAAACGCGTCAAGGGCAAGTCTTGTTCGACAGGGTCCAGTGCACTAACTGCCACGTTCCCATGCTTCGGACGGGATACAGCCCGATCTCCGCGCTAAGGTACCAGCGGTTCGCGCCGTACACCGATCTGCTGCTCCACGATTTGGGTGAGGGCGCGACCGACGGGTGCAATGGAGTGGCGAGTCCCGGCGAGTTCCGCACTCAGCCACTCTTCGGGATGCAGTTCCTCGACATGTTCATGCATGATGGCGTGTCGGAGACGGTGGACGAGGCGGTCCAGCGTCACGGCGGAGAGGCGAATGCCTCCCGCACCCTGTTCAACCAGCTCAGTCCGACCGACCAGGCCGCGCTGGTGTCCTTTGTGATGCATTTGTAGGTGGATTCAAGGTCCGGTGCCTCGAGCCTGTGGCACCGGACCGGATGTTCTCACGCTGCCACAAAGTGCGCCCCGCAGCGATTGCACATGAACGACTGATCCCACTTCTGCATCAGGCCGGGATGCACCCCGTAGTTGAACTGCCTTCCCGAGATCGCAAACCGCACTGCCAAGATCGTAAGGCCCAGCCCCACGAGGGTGCCCAGACCCGGATGGGCAATGCTGGCCAGGGCGTAAAACCCGCAGAAGAACGCCGCGGTGCTCCAGAGGATCCAGTGCTTCTTGCCGGGGGGAGCCGCCTGCTGGGAAAGGGCGGTCTGCTGCCGGCCGGTGGTACTCGTGCTGGTGCTGCCGAACGCCATGCCTCCTCCTGATCCAAAGGCGGCGCCGCTGCCATGGCTCACCGTGTTGATCGTGGAAAGGCCCTCGTTGTAGATCAGCGACAGTTTCCGAACCTCGGTCGAGGTGCACTTCGGGCAGGCGAGATCCATGGGTGCCTCCGGTGGCAGTTGGGACCCGCCCGGCTTGCGGAGTTGGGTCCTGGGCCTATGATCCCCCTTGGAGGGGCCTGGCGGCCCCACCGGGAGTGCAAGCTCCCCCGCATTGCGCGGAATCCGAGGGAAAACCGTCATGTCGCATCCAGAGCTGCAGAGAGAAACACTGGACGAGATGTTCAGTGTCGCTTACGAGGAGTTGCGCCGTCTGGCCGCGAGCGTACGGAGGGACGACCCCGGCGTTACCCTGAGCCCGACCGCGCTCGTCAACGAAGCCTGGCTCAAGCTGGCCAGCTCGCCCGGAGTTCAGCCCGCTTCCCGTCTCCACTTTAAGCGCATTGCGGCCCGCGCCATGCGCCAGGTCCTGATCGAGGCCGCCCGCCGCCGCAAGGCGGACAAGCGTGGCGGAGGTGCGCTCGTGGTCACCTTCGATGATGGCCTGCACGACTCCACCACCTGCGATGACGAACTGCTGGCGCTGGATGAGGCCCTCGAGCAGTTGGCCCGACTGGAACCCCGCCAGGCGGAAATGGTGGAAACCCGGTTTTTCGGGGGACTGGACGTCAGCGAGACTGCCCAGCTGCTCCAGGTCTCTGAGGCCACGATCCTCCGCGACTGGCGGGCGGCAAGGGCCTGGCTGACCCGTGAACTCCGGAGGCCCTCATAGATCAGGCGCGGTGGGGGCGGGTGCAGGAGCTCTTCCATGCTGCGGCGGAGCTCGACGCAGCCGGGCGGGAGGCTTTCCTGAAGCGGGAGTGCGGCGATGATGCAGCGCTCCTGCGTGAGGTGCGTGCCCTCCTCGAGGAGGACGCCCGCGGCGGCTCGCTGCTCGATCGGGATCTGAGCCGAGTCGCGCGCCAGATGCTGGACGATTCGTCGGTGCTTCCCACCCAGCGGTTCGGCCCTTACCGGGTTCTTCAAATGCTGGGCGAGGGAGGGATGGGAGTCGTCTACCTCGCAGAACGGGAGGATCTGGGTACCCTGGCCGCGGTGAAGCTGCTGCGTGATGCCTGGCTCTCCCCGGCCCGTCGCGAGCGGTTCGCCAGCGAGCAGCGTACCCTGGCTCACCTGAATCACCCCTCCATCGCCCGCCTGTACGACGCGGATACCCTCGCGGACGGAACGCCATGGTTCGTCATGGAGTACGTCGAGGGTGTCCCGCTCACCCACTATTGTGCCGCGCACGGATCGAGCATTGGAGAGAGGCTCGAGTTATTCCGCGCCGTGTGCGAGGCGGTTCAGCACGCCCATCGCCATCTGGTAGTACATCGCGATCTCAAGCCCTCCAACATCCTCGTCACCGCCGACCGCACGGTGAAGCTGCTCGACTTCGGTATCGCCAAGCAGCTGGAAGGCCTCGAAGCACCGATCGAGCAGACCCGGACCGGCCTGCGACTCATGACGCCCGCCTACGCCGCTCCAGAACAGATCCGAGCCGGGCGGATCGGCATCCACACCGATGTCTACAGCCTCGGCGTGGTGCTGTACGAGTTGCTTGTGGGGCGACTGCCGTTCGATCTGACCGACAAGACTCCCGGTGAAATCGAAGCGATCGTCACCGAACGAGAGCCGGAGAGGCCATCGGTCGCCGCACGGCGGATGGCCGCCCTCGGGGGAAAGGCTCCCGCCTGGCCGGGTAGCAAGTCCGCGGCGGCCGATCTCGATGTGCTCTGCCTCACCGCGATGCACAAGGATCCTCAGCGCCGGTATCGCACGGTCGAGGCATTGATCCGCGATATCGATCATTACCGCCATGCTCAGCCGCTCGAAGCGCGAGCGGACACGCTGGGATACCGGGTCGGGAAGTTCATGCGACGGAACTGGCGTGCGGTCGCGGCTACGAGCGTGGCGTTCGCCGCCGTTTTCGCGCTGGTGATCTTCTACACCGTCCGGTTGACCAGAGCACGCAACACCGCCGTCGCCGAAGCGGCCCGAACCCAGCGGATCCAGGGCTTCATGATGAAGCTCTTCGAAGGGGGCGATGAAGAAGTCGGCCCGACCGACAGCCTGAGAGTGCTCACGATCATCGATCGCGGCCTGCAGGAGGCGAGGGGTCTCGACGCCGAACCCGCGGTGCAGGCCGAGCTGTACCAGACTCTGGGGAGCATCTACCAGAAGCTGGGCAACTTCGTCCAGGCCGATTCACTGCTGCGCTACGCACTCGAGCGGCGCAAGGCGATCTTCGGCCAGGAACATCCCGAAGTCGCCAGGAGCCTGGTAGCGCTGGGGTCGCTCCGGGTGGACCAGGCGGAATATGAAGAAGCGGAGCTGTTGATCCGCGAGGGGCTGGCGATGAGCAGCAGGGACCTTCCGGCCGAACATCCCGACGTGGCCCGGGCGACCGAGGCGCTGGGTCAGGTACTCATCGAGAAGGGAGACAACGAGCAGGCGATCCAGGTCCTGGAACAGCTCGTCCAGCTCAGGGCTCCGGCCGGACCCAATTCGGCGGACATGGCCTCCGCCCTCTACGAGCTCGCCAACGCACACTTCTATGCCGGACACTACGCGGAATCCGACTCACTGAACCGGCGGGTCATGGCGATCTATCGCGGGCTCTATGGGGATAACCACCCGGTCATCGCCGACGCACTGATCAATCTCGGCGCGTCGCAATTCGACCTCGGCCACTACGCCGAAGCCGAGAAGTACTACCGGCAAGCATTGGCCATCACTCAGGCGACCTACGGACCGAACCACTACAAGACCGCGGCGGACCTCACCATGCTGGGCCGGGCACTGGTCTTCGAGAAACGCGATTCCGAGGCGACGGTCATGCTGAAGGAGGCGCTCGCCATCAGGGAACGGGTCTACGGGCCGGTGCATCCGAGTGTCGCGTCAACCTTGAACGAGCTGGGAAACATCGCCTACGCGGCGGACAGCCTGGACCAGGCCGAGGCGTATTACACGAGAATGGTGGACATCTACCGGAAGGTCTATCACGACCACCACTTCCGGATCGGGATCGCGATGGCGAACCTCGCCGGCGTGTACATGGATCGGAAGGAGTACCCCAGAGCGGAGAAGCTTTATCGGGAGGCGCTGGACATCTACAAGACCACGCTCGAACCGACCAACATCAATGTGGGTATCGGGAAGATCAAACTGGGAAGGAGCCTGCTTCGGCAGGGCCGTTTCGGCGAGGCCAGTCGGGAGAGTCTGGCGGGATACCAGATCCTGATCACCCAGACCGATCCAGCGGTGAGTTTCCTCCGTGCCGCCCGGAAGGACCTGATCGCGGCCTATGACTCGATGGGCCAGCCGGAAAAGGCCGTGAAGTTCAGGGCAGAACTGGCCGACACGGCGCCGCCTCGAACCAACTGAGCGGCGCCCGAGGACCGATTCAGGGAGCCGAACTCGCTCCGGTGTCGCCGGTCGAGTCGGGCGGCACCTTCAGGTAATGCAGGGTGAACGAGCGACCCTGCATCATCCCGTCCAGATCCACGAAGGCGATGAGCCGAGTGCCACCCAGCCCCAGCTCGTACCTCGTTTTCACCTTGCCGCCGCCGTCCACCTTCCGCTCGACCACGATGGCATCGTGATCCCAGCGGACAGTGGTTTCCACCGTTCCGCCACCCTCCACGGGCTCCTCGAGCTTTTTCCCATCGATGTGGAGGGTCTTCAGGCTCCCGGAGTCGTCGACCACGGTGAACGTCGAAGCCTGTGCATCGATACGGATTCGCTTCGGCACCCGCTTCGATAGCACCATGGTCTCGCGCATGCGGGCCCTGGCCTTGTCACTAAACTCGGGACGCCGCCCGCCATAACCGGGTGTCGGCTGCCGGGGCTCCCCTCCGGCCGTTCCCGTGGACGGCTCACCCCAGGCGGGCCGAATCGGGACCTGGCTGTCGGCCTGAGCACTCCCCGAGTCGACCCCCGCCTTCGCCATGTCCAATCGCCATTCGCCCTCAGGACGGCCTTGGGCCGCGAGAGCGGGGGCGCAGGCAAGACCGAGGAGGAGGAAACCTGCGTGAGATCCCTTGGTACGAAAACCGAGCATTATGACCAGGCGCCAGAGCGCGAAGAAAGGCGAACGTTGAGAGAACCGGAACCGTTCATACTGACGTCTGAAAAATAGCGAAGTTGCACCATATTTTCTCTGGCAGCGCCACCATTTGGGTGGAGTTACACCGGCGGACATGAAATGAGCCATATGGGGGGCCGGCCGTTCACCGGCTTCCCCGGTTCGAAGAAATCCCAGAGCGCGAGTACCGCGCCAGCAGCGTCACACGGTGGGGACCTCTGTACCAGGTACCCAAAGAAGAAGTCCCGGAAGGCGAACTTCCGGGACTCTTCAGCAGCACAGCGCAAGATTAGCCGCCTGCTCTGCTCATCTTGTCCACGTCGAGACGATTCTTCCCAGTCAACCGGTTCCACGCGTCATGAATGGCATCCTTGACATTCTCCCACGCGGCGCCGCCTGGACCCTTCGCCTCGAACTTGTCCCAACCGGTCCTCAGGTCCTCCTTCGCCTCATCCCAGCTGCGGCCCCTGTGGCGGTGAGTTGAGACATATCCATAGAAATATGCCGGTCGCAGTTCGTCATAGGAGCGACCCTTGGCGTAAGGCCGGGAAGCGTAGTTTGCCTTCCACCAGGCATCCTCTTCATCCCAGCCGGCATCATAATCGTGCATTGTCCTTCACCTCCGAGAACATGTGAATGAGAGCTGCTGCGGAGGTACGGTAATTCGAAGGTGAAGGGATCGGAGTGATCGATGTCACGGCGATTATTGCGCATTTGCGCCCGACCCGCGTAGCGCAGTCATTCTCCTGTCAGGTCGCGATGAACTTGCGATTCAGCTTCTTACCGGTTCACGAGGCGCTGCCTGCCGCCGGCACGGTTGTCTTCGGGGGGACGTAATGTGAAGTGGAGGCTTGCGCCACGGTCGGCGTTGTTGGTGGCCCAGAGACGCCCATGATGCGCCGTGACGATGGTGCGACAAATGGCAAGTCCCA
This sequence comes from uncultured Gemmatimonadales bacterium, assembly GCA_963833365.1. Lineage (GTDB taxonomy): Bacteria > Gemmatimonadota > Gemmatimonadetes > Gemmatimonadales > GWC2-71-9 > DATBGE01. The sequence goes on along the minus strand of CAWHXS010000001.1, from coordinate 261,898 downwards.
GCCCCAGGCCCTCGGATTTGGTACTCACGAAGGGCTGGAAGATGCGCTCCAGGTCCTCTGGAGGGATTCCGCTGCCCCGGTCGGCAACCGACACTTCGACTCCTCCATCGGTTAGCGTGACAGTTCGCAGCGTCAAGGCTCGATCCGGCGCTTCCTCCATGGCCTCGCAGCCGTTCATCAAGAGATTGAGCAGGACCTGCTGTATTTGGACCCGGTCGCCCTCCACCAGGGGCAGCCCCACTCCGAGCTCCGTGTTGACCGGTACGTTGCGGTTCAGGAGATCGATGCGCATCAACCTGAGAACGTCGAGCGCGACTTCGTTGACATCGAGCGGGTGGTGTTGCGCCGGCTCATCCCTGAGCAAGGCGCGCAGCCGGCTGATGACTCTGCTGGCGCGTTGGTCATCCTCGACGATGTCCGTGACGATGTTCCGGATCTCGTCAAGATCAACCGGGTCTCCCGGCAGCAATCGCAGGGCGGCTTGGGCGTTGCTGAGTATCGCTGCCAGCGGTTGATTCAGCTCGTGGGCAAGTGCACCGGACAGCTCCCCCAGCAATGCCACCCGCGAGAGGTGCGCCAGTTGATTGCGCTGCTGCGCCACCTCCGCCTCCAGTGCCCGGCGTGGGGTGATATCGATGATGGACGCCAGTATTCCGGTGCCCTCGGAAGTATCGATCGGATTGAGGCCAACTTCGAGCGCCATTTCGCTACCGTCCTTGCGCCGGCCGTACAGATCGCGACCGATACCCATCGCCCGTGCGGTGGGCGCCTGGAGGAAGCGGTGACGATTGTCGGCATGAGCGGAGCGGTACGGCTCGGGAATCAGGATGTCGATGGAGCTGCCCAGCAGCTCTTCGCGGGTGTAACCGAATACCCTCTCCGCCTGCGCGTTGAGCAAGGTGATCCGCCCCTCCTGATTGGACACGACAATCGCATTAGGGACGGCCTCCACCACGAGGCGCATCCGTTCATGCGCACGTTTGAGATCGGTCACATCGACGCACGAACCGATGTAGCCGACGAACCGGTCGCCCGCCTCGAAGCGGGGCACGCCGCTGTCGAGGATCCAGCAATACGCACCGTCGTGCCGGCGGAGGCGGTACTCCATCGTGAAAGCACGGTGCTCGTCGAACGCATCGTTATAAGTCCGGAGGCACCGCTCAAGGTCCGCCGGATGGACTCCCTCCACCCATCCGTTGCCGAGTTCCTGATTCATGCTGCGGCCGGTGAAATCGAGCCAGCCCTTGTTGAAGAACGTGCAGAGCCGGTCGATGCCCGCCATCCAGATCATCACTGGCGCCGTATCGGCAGTGGCGCGAAAACGCGCCTCGCTTTCACGCAATGCCGCCAACGCTCTGTTGTGCTGGGTATCGGTGGTATGCAGCAGGCTGGCGTTGAGCCAGACGAGAGCACCCAGGATCAGGATGTTGGCCAAGGCAAACAGTGCGGTTCCAGCCGCGCCACCGACCCAACCAGCCGTCTGGCCCTTCAGCTGTAGCCAGCTCAACAAGACCGGGACAACCAGCACGGCCGGCACCAGGCGCCGGGCGATCAAGCCTCCCAGGGTGTCGCTCGTCAGCAATGCCATCAGGCCGGCGTCGGTCCGGGTACAGAGAATGCCGACGCTCAGGATCAGAAGCGTCACCCCTGTGTGAACCGCCATCGGCGCGAAGGGCAGCAGCGGTCCACCGCCATACAGATAGTGAATGAACCCCAGCCACCCCAACAAACCGGCCAATAGGGAGAAGACCTGAAACGCAACACTGAAACGGGCGCGGGTCGCCAAGCCCAAGGCGCATCCCAAGAGAAGGAGGGCCAGTGCAGTCGATGGTGCCATGCGAGTCGCGGCAGGGATTCCATCCGCACCGGGCGACTCCCGAAAGCCAAGCAGGTCGATGCGAAGATTCCAACCAATCAGGTAGGCGGACAGCCTGAGCAAACCGATGAACGCCACAGCAGCCGCGAACCCTTGCCACGGCCAGCGCCTTGGCGATGCCGGCATCCATTCCGAACTCCGGCCCACCGCACGAGGACTCGTGGCGACAACGCCGCACAGTGCCGCTCCGGACAACATGAAGCCCAGCGCGGTGAGCGGGGCCATTGCTGCCCATCCGGGTGCAACGCGTTTCAGGACGTCGAGGTCCAGGGTCCAGCCGAGCAATACAAATGTTCCGACCAGAAAGACCAGTGCGCCCGCCAGGACCGCAAGCCTCCTGGGCAGCTCCGAGACCGGTGTTTCGCTCATTCACGACCTCCGCTGTCGATGCATGGCGACAACCACGAAATCCGTTCATCCCCAAGCGAGGGGGATCCTGATTCGAGCCTGGGAGCAGGATTCCGAGTGTCCGACGGGAAGCTACTTCGTCTTGACCCGGTCCGCGGGCTTGCCAGGGAGCGTGCCCGGATTGGATTGCAGTGCTTTCTGGATTTCGGCGATCGCCCGCTCGAGTTGCGGATCCCGGCCCGCCAGGATCGAGGCGGGATCGTTCTCCACCTCGATGTCGGGGTCTACTCCGTATCCCTCGATGATCCACTCTCCAGTCGTGCTCGCGGTCGCGAACTCGGGAACGAATACCGTTCCGCCGTCGATCAGGGGTCCGTGCCCGGAAATTCCCACTACCCCGCCCCATGAACGCTTGCCGATCAACGGTCCGATCTTGGCCTGCTTGAACATTGCCGCGAAGATGTCCCCGTCGGATGCCGAGTTCTCGTTGACGAGCCCACCTTGGGTCCGACGAAGACACCGTCGGGATAGGTGCTCGCCGCGTCGTCGGTGCGGGAGAAGTCGAGAGAGAGCAGCGTGCGCCGCAGGCGCTCGATCAGCATCTGGGACACATTGCCGCCGCCATTGTCACGATCATCAATGATCAGTCCCTGACGATGGATCTGGGGATAGTACCACTTGATGAATTCGCGGATCCCGTCCTCGCCCATGTCGGGAACATGGATATAGGCGACGCGCCCTCCGGTCGCGTCGTCAACCCGCTTCCGGTTCTGCTGGACCATCTCGAGATACATGAGGTCCGACTCGTCGCTGACCGGCTCGAAGGTCACCTGGCGGCCCGAATCGCCCTTGGCGGCTCGGCTCAGCGTCAGGGTCACCGGACGATCCGCCTTGTTACGCAGGAGCTGGTAGGGATCGGTCTGTGCCGTCAACGGCTCTCCATCGATCTTGAGCACGTAATCGCCCGACGGCGGCGTTGACGCCAATCTCGGTCAACGGGGAGCGATAGTTCTGCTCCTCGTTCTGCCCGCCGAAGATCTTCGCGATGCGATAGAGCCCGGTCGCCGAGTCCACGGCGAAACGGGCACCCGGAAGCGCCACCTTTGGGCGAGGCGGCCGCTGCCAGTCGCCGCCGGAGATGTATGCGTGCTGCACGCTCAACTCCGCGATCATCTCGGAGATGACGTAATTGAGGTCCGAACGGTGGGTCACGTACTGCAGCAGCGGGCGATACCGGTCGCGAAGTCCTTCCCAGTCGTACCCGTGCATGTTCTTGACGTAGAAGTAGTCGCGATAGCGGCGCCACACTTCATCGAAGATCTGGGCCCATTCCTGGGCCGGCACCCGGTCCACCGCCAGCCCGGTCGTCGACACGGTCTTCTTGGAGCCGCCGCCGGTCGGCGTCGCGTCAAGCAGCTGGTACGTGCTACCGCTGGAGAGCAGGACCTTCTTGCCGTCCTGGGAAAGCTCATACCCGTTGACGTCGGTGGCGATCGTGGTGTCCTTGCGCTCCGCCAGGGTATAGACCTTGAGTGCCGTCTTCCTGTCGTTGTCCCGTCCGTAGTAGAAGCCGCCAAACACCTGGTACAGGAGGTAATCCTTCGTGGCGGTGAGGCCGCCGATATTGTCGGCCTCGAGCGGAACCCGGGCGACTCTGGTCTCGATGCCGTCGAAGTCAACCTTGAGGCTGTCGGTCTTGGCGGCGGTGCTGTCCTTCGCCGCTTTGGGCTTCTTTTCCTTCTCCTTGGCGGGCGCCTTGGACGCGCTGTCGGCGACGACGGAATCCGGTTTCACCTCGTCGCTCTGCGGCGGGAACGGATCCTTCACATCCTTGCGCAGAGCGAGCGCGAAGATCCCCGTGGTCCGATTCGCGGCGAAATTGAATTCGACGGTGGAGAGGAGGGGCTGGTATTCGCGATCGCTCAGGAAATACAGATAGTCCCCCTTGGGGTCCCACGCGGGGTTGTACTCGGCAAAGGGCTGCCCGGTCACTCGTCGCACTTTGCCGTCGCCAGCACTCCAGATGTAGACCGACAACTCGTTGTCGAGGGCCCGCATGCTGAAGGCGAGGTAGTTGCCCCTCGGCGACCAGACGTAGTCCCCGATCGTGCCCCGCGGGTCATCGGCCACTTCGATCACCTTCTTGTCGGTCCGACCCAGCACATAGAGCTTGCCATCCTTGTCGCCGAAGGCGATGCGCTTCCCGTCGGGAGACCAGACCGGATTGGTGCGGCGGGCCTTGCCGCCAGTCGTGAGCTGCGTCGCCTTGCCGGTCCCGTCCTGCGGGATCACCCAGACTTCGTCTTCGCCGGTCTGGTCCGAGATGTAGGCGATCTCCTTGCCGTCAGGAGACCAGCGTGCGTCGCGATCGTGGGCTCCCGACGAATTCGTCAGGTTCCGGGTCGGGCCCTTCTCGATTGGCGCCGTGAAGACATCGCCGCGTCCCACGAACAGCGCCCGCTCTCCCTTTGGGCTCACGCTGAACCATTCGATCGCATCGGCCGCCGAGATATGCGACGGCCGGGACGCGACAGCGTCGGTCGGCACCGTGATGGAGATCGGCGTGGACTGGCCGGTCTTGGTGTCGAGTACCTGCAACTCGCCGCCCAGCTCATAGACGATCCGGCCGCCGTCTCCCAGACTGGGCCAGCGCACATCCCACGACGTGCCCTGGGTCAGCTGGCGCCGCTGGCCCGAGGCGATGTCGTAGGTCCAGAGGTTGAAGGTCCCGGTCTTGTCGGTGTTGTAGTAGATGGTCTTCTCCAGCCACATCGGATCCCGCTCCGCGCGGGGCCCTTCGGAGATCGGCTTCGCGGTCTTGCCCGCGAGATCGAAAATCCAGAGTCGATTGGCCTGTCCACCGCCGTAACGCTTCTCCGAGCGGAAATCGCGGAACAGCGGGGAGTACACCATCTGCTTCCCGTCGGGAGAAAATGCGCCGGCACCGGCCGTCGGCATCGGAAGCTGCACCGCGCTGCCACCCTCCGCGCTCACCGTGTAGAGATGGTTCTCCACCAGGGTCCAGCCGTCGCGCAGGCTGCGGAAGAGCACCCGCTTCCCGTCCGGGGTCCAGCCATAGACCTGGTTGTCGTAACCCCACCGCTCGGTGAGCGGTCCCCGCGCCGGATAGAAAGTGAGCTGCTTGGGCACGCCACCCGTCACCGGCACGACGTAGACCTGCTCATCTCCGTCGTACTGCCCGGTGAAGGCAATGGTCTTCCCATCCGGCGAAAACTTGGCGAACAACTCGAGACCCGGGTGTGCCGTGAGTCGAGTCGCGGTCCCTCCCGTCACGGGAGCAAGCCAGAGATCACCACCGTAGGTGAAGACGACCTTGTCCCCGTGGATGTCCGGGAAGCGGAGGAGTTTGGTCTGGGCAACGGCGGATGACGAAACGGCGAGCAGGAGACCGATGGCCAGCGCGATGCGATTCAACATGGTCATTGAGGTATGGAGGAGCAGGGATCTCACTTCCGGGATGAAGTGAGGAGACCCAAAACAAGGGCCGATCAATGTAACAGCTTGGACCTCGAAACTGGTGGGCTCCAAGCTCTTAAGTCCGGGACATCCTGTCTTGACACCCCGAGAGCGCGGAAGGGTTGCCCCATTTGGCCCGGTTTGACGCAGGAAGGGATGAAAGCGGAAGGAGCCAGCGACTTCGCCGTGCGATTCGACGAAGAGTAAGTTGGAGCCTCGGCGCTAACCCGCCGCCAGCTCTCAGAGGCGCAAGCCGACACCGACAGACGTGAAGCCCCGCCAATCCCGAAGGACGGCGGGGACAACGCACGACTTATCTGCTCCTACAAGTGAGGTTCGATGTCGCTTCCCCTCGAGCTGATACCGGAAACCCTGGCCATCTGCCGGCTGGCACCCGACGCCCCGGTGCCGGCCTGGGCGACGGCCCCCGGTCCGTTCCTCACGATCAGCCGGACGCCCGACGAGCTGTCGATTACCGTCGCCCAAGAGGCCGTGCCAGCCGGTGTTCGTTGCGAGCGAGACTACCGGGCTCTCCGCGTCCGCGGACAGCTCCCGCAGAATCTCGTTGGGATTCTGCTCTCGATCGCCCAGCCGCTGGCGGACGCCGGGCTCGCCATCTTTGCCATCTCCACCTACGACACCGACTACGTGCTGGTGAAGCTACGCGATCTGCCAGCGGCACTGAATGCACTACGTGCAGCCGGTCACCAGGTCAGCGAGTAGCCAGCGGAGCTCCCGGGAAGACCAGCCGCCTGAGAGCGACCGCCTCGATTTCGACTCGCACCCCTCGAGGCAGGCTTGATACACCAACGGTCGAGCGGGCCGGCCGGTGATCGCCAAACGCTCTGGCGTAGACCGCGTTCAGCCCCGCGAAATCCGCCAGGTCCACCAGGAACACGGTGGTTTTCACCACCCGGTCCAGATCCGACCCCGCGGTCTGCAGCACGACCCGCAGGTTGGCCAGCGCCTGGGTGGCCTGTTCCTCGATTCCCCCGGCCACGACTTCCATGCTCACCGGATCGAGCGGGATCTGTCCCGAGGTATAGATCAGATCCCCGGCGGTTATTGCCTGACTGTAGGGACCGTACACCCGTGGTGCCCGGTCGGAGTAGGTGACCGTGAGCGTCATGGCAGATTCAGCGCCCCACCACCGTGAGTCGCATCCAGGGATGGACGCAACATTGATAGCGCTGGACGCCGTGGAATTCCACGGGGTCGTCGCGGAAGGCCCCGGGAGCGATGAATTCGCTGTTCGCCAAGGCGAGACACTCTGGAGCCGGTACCGGAGTGCCAGCGAGCTTGTTGATGAACTCCAGGAAGCCGCCACCGAATTCCTCAACTTCGGTAAAGGTGTGGACTTCACCGCCGTGGTTGACCGCCCGAAGGATTGTTCCCACTGGGGCGCTGATCGTCCCCGCCGGGGCGAAGTGCCAGCGGTCCACCTGATGATGCTTGCCAAGCAATTCGAGGAACCTCCCCAGAGTGACGTCTCCGTTGTGAATACAGGTGTTCGGGCCCAGGGTGTTGAATGTCGTCGAATCGCAGGCATCCGTGATGTTGACTGTGCGCGGATCCTGACGGACGGTCATCGCACCGTAGCCGGTTCCACGCGAGGCCGTTGGCGCCATTGGCTTGGAATCATCACATGCCGCGGCGACCACGGCGATCAGCACACCCGCGGCCATTAGGTTAAAGCGACCCATGCTCCCTCCACTCAAATTGAAAGTCTAGTTAACCGAGTGGGCCAAGTTTGGGAGGAGATCGAACCGCCCGGGATCAGGCGATGCCTGACTTGAGCTTCGGTCTTTCTGGAGGGAAGGCATCAGACGGAGGGCTACACGCGGCCGCGAACCGTTTCATGTTGCCGCGCGTGCAAAAAGCCCCGTCAGTCGTACGCTGACGGGGCTTCGCGTTGGGAGAGTGGGCCTGGGTAGAGTTGAACTACCGACCTCACGCTTATCAGGCGTGCGCTCTAACCACCTGAGCTACAGGCCCCAGAACGGGCCGAAATGCTAACCGGACGCGCCGAGCCGGGCAAGGCTGAATGGCCTCTGAAACGAAACCGCCCCCGCAATCTACGGGGGCGGTTCGTTACCGGCTCCGGCGGGAGGGCCGAGCCGAATGCCGGTCAGCGACGGCGAGGTTCATCGTCTTCGGCGTCGTCCACATCGACGTCATCAAAGTCCTCGTCATCGAGGTCTTCGTCGTCGAACTCGTCGTCGTCGAAATCCTCGTCGTCTTCCTCGTCGTCGAACTCGTCCTCCTCGTCAGTGTCATCGAAGGTGAACGCTTCTTCGTCATCGGGATCGTCGTCATCCCGGCGACGTGCCTCCAGCGCCTCCATCGATGCTTCCCACGCCAACATGAGTGCCTCCGGCTCGAAAGGTGGTGGGTACCTGCGAGTTAGGATGCGTCAGCCGCCCGCGCCGCCGCCCGGGCTGCCCGCTTGCGGTCAGTCGCCGCGAGCGCCCGCTTGCGCAGGCGAATGCTCTTCGGCGTGACTTCAATCAGCTCATCTTCCTCGATGTACTCCAGGGCATACTCGAGCGTGATCTGCCGCGGCGGCTCGAGCTGGACGTTTTCATCCGATGCCGTGGTGCGCATGTTGGTGAGCTTCTTTTCCTTGGTCACATTGACGTCCATGTCACCAGGCCGGGAATTCTCCCCGGCGACCATCCCTTCATACACCTCGTCTCCCGGGGTAACGAACATCTGGGCCCGCTCCTGCAGGTTCCCCAAGGCGAAGGCTACGACACTGCCCACCCGGTCGGCCACGAGCACCCCGTTCTTCCTGCCGGCCAGCGGGCCGGCCCAAGGGCCGTAGTCCAGGAACCGGTGATGCATCACGCCGGTTCCCCGGGTGTCTGTCAGGAACTCCGACCGGTAGCCAAACAGGCCGCGGGCGGGGATCCGGAAGGTCATACGGACCATGCCCTGCCCCGGGTTCTTCATCTCCAGCAACTCCGACCGGCGAGGGCCCAGCTTCTCAATGACGGTGCCGATGTACTCCTCAGGCACATCGATCATCAGCTCCTCGTAAGGCTCCAGCCGCTCTCCCCCTTCGCCGATCCGGGTGATGACCCGCGGGCGGGAAACCTGGAACTCGTACCCCTCGCGCCGCATCGTCTCCATCAGGATGCCCAGATGGAGCTCTCCGCGGCCCGCGACCGCCCAGGTATCGGGACTGTCAGTGTCCTGTACCTTGAGCGCGACGTTTCGTTCCAGTTCGCGGAACAGCCGGTCCCGCACCTGGCGGCTGGTGACGAACTTCCCTTCGCGGCCGGCGAACGGGCTGTTGTTGATGATGAAGTCGACCGAGATGGTCGGCTCCTCGACCGCGATACCTTCGAGCCGCTCCGGGACGTCAACCGCTGTGATAGTCTTCCCGATCTCGATTCCCTCGAGGCCGGAAAGCACCACGATGTCTCCCGCCGCCGCCTCTTCCACTTCGACCTTATGCAGCCCGTCGAAGGTGAAGAGCTTGGTGATCCGACTGTGCTCGATGATTTCCTCGCTCACCATGCCCGGTGCGCCCAGCGGCAGCAGGGCCACCTGGTCTCCCACCTTCACCCGGCCCCGCTCGATCCTTCCGATCGCCATCCGGCCCAGGAAGGTCGAGAAATCGAGAGTGGAGACCAGCATCTGGAAGGGAAGATCCGAGTTCCCGGTCGGAGCGGGCACGTGGTCGAGGATGGACTGGAAGAGCGGCTTGAGATCGGTGCCAGGGTGATCGAGCTCCGCGGTCGCGGTGCCGGCCCGGCTCGAGGTATAGAGGAAAGGCGCGTCCAGCTGTTCGTGGGTCGCTTCCAGATCGATGAACAACCCGAGTACCTCATCGTGCACCCGGAGCGGTTCGGCGTCGGCCCGATCGATCTTGTTGATCGCCACAATCGGACGGAGGCCCAGACTGAGCGCCTTCCGGGTGACGAACCGGGTCTGCGGCATCGGCCCTTCGGCGGCATCCACCAGGATCAGCACTCCATCCACCATGCGGAGAATCCGCTCCACCTCACCACCGAAATCGGCGTGGCCGGGAGTATCCACGATGTTGATCTTGGTCCCGCCCCAGCGCACCGCGGTGTTCTTGGCCAGAATGGTGATGCCCCGCTCCCGTTCCAGCGGGTTCGAGTCCATCACCCGTTCTTCGACCTGCTGATTGGCCCGGAAGGCACCGGCCTGTCGCAGCATCTGATCCACCAGGGTGGTCTTCCCGTGGTCCACGTGCGCGATGATCGCGAGATTCCGGATGTTGGCGTTCGTGGACATCGTTTCCCATCGGTGTACGGATGCAACCTACCCCTTCGCGCGGCATATATAGATAGGCTGAGGTGCCGGGGCAAGGGCTTGGTGCGAAGGCGGTCAGGTCGGGCGGGACGGACAGGGCGGACGCGTCAGGATGTAGTCTGATCGCGTAGGTCTGGTTTGGCCCTCACGCCTCCCAACCCCACTCTGAACGGATGCAGCCTTATGAGGGGATAAAGGCGTGGCGGGCATCGCACGCACTTGCCTTGGCCGTATTTCGAGCAACCCATTCCTGGCCAAGAAGCGAGCTCTACGGCCTAACCGCACAGCTCAAACGAGCGGTGATTTCCGCCCCGACCAACATCGTCGAAGGCCGTGCCCGACTGGGAAGCCGGGAGTTTCGTCGCTTTGTTGGGATCAGCCTGGGGAGCTTGGCGGAGGTAGGATACCTGCTTCGATTCGCCTACGAACTGAGGATACTCGAGGAGAAGGACTGGAAACGTCTGGAGAGCCAACGGGAGAGTGCGAGTAAGCTAACCTGGTTGCTGTTGAAATCTCTCAACGCACCCGAAGAGCCTCGTCCGCCCTGACCACTGCGTCCGCCTTGTCCGCCCCGACCGACTCGTCCGTCCTGCCCGCCTCTCTACATTTCCCCCCCATCTCCAGCTGCACAGTCACATGCCCTATTCCCAGATCACCCATCGCCTCTCGAATCCGGCTCAAGACGTCGGGATGATTGGCGAGTTCGGGCACCACCGCATGTCCGCTCATGGCCACGATACCGCTCGTGACCGTCCACACGTGAAGGTCGTGGACCGCGGAGACGCCGGGGACCGCCAGCATGCGCCGCTGGACTTCTGGCATCGAGACGTGGCCCGGGACCGCTTCGAGCAGGATGTCCGTGCTCTCGCGGACCAGCCGCCAGGCCCCGCCCAGGATCAAGACCGCAATGAGCACGGAGATGATCGGGTCGGCCAAGGTCCAGTCAGTCGTCAGCACGACGACCGCAGCGATCAAGGCGCCCACCGAGCCCAGCAGGTCTCCCAGAATATGGAGATAGGCGCCTCGGGTATTGAGATGATGCTCTCGGTCGCGGTGCAGCAGGCTGAGACCGACGGCATTCACCAGGAGGCCCGCCGCCGCCACCGCCAGGAACATTCCGCCCTGGATCGGGGCCGGGTTCCTCAGCCGGTGTATTGCTTCCAGGACGATCAGTCCCGCGATTACGAAGAGGAGCGCGCCATTGACCAGCGCCGCCAGGATTTCGAGCCGCAGGTAGCCGTAGGTCTTGTTGTCGTTCGGGGGACGGCGCGCCATCCGGGCGGTGAAGAGGGTAAGGCCCAGCGCCCCGACGTCGGTCAGCATGTGCCCGGCATCGGCCAGCAGAGCCAGGGAACCGCTCAGCCATCCGCCAGCTGCCTCGACCACCATGAAGCCGCCGGTGAGCAACAGGACGGTCCACAGCCGGTCGATCGGGGGCCGGATCGCGAGGTTTTCGGCCTGCAGGTGGGAGCAGTCGGTCCGCGGAGCCATACCGGAAAGATAGACGGTAGAAGGAGAAGCGTGAGAAGTGAGAGGTGAGAGGTGAGAAGGCTTCTTCGAGGCTCTTGGGGTTCCGGAACCTAAGATCCCCGTTTCCTTCTCACTTCTCACCTCTCACATCTCACGCTGTTGCCATCCCTCTCACTTCTCACCTCTCACTTCTCACGTTTTTTGCCCATCGATTCGGATACGGACCGCCTCCGCATGCCCGAACAATCCCTCCGCCTTCGCCAGCACCATAATCCGTGAAGCATCGGCGTTGAGCCGGCTCTTCGTGTAGTAGATCATGCTGGTCCGCTTCACGAAGTCGTACACGCCAAGCGGGGACGCATACCGCGCGCTCCCTCCCGTGGGCAGCACGTGACTCGGGCCGGCGAGATAATCCCCGACTGGTTCGGGCGTATCCTCTCCCAGGAAGATCGCTCCGGCGTGCCGCACATCCTGCGCGATTCCCTCCGCGTCGCGGGCGATGATCTGCACGTGTTCGGCCGCGCGCAGATTCGCCACCTCGATCGCGTCACGCATTGACGGGACCCAGATCACGAGTCCGTGCCGCCGTAGGGACTCTCCGGCAATCCTGGCTCGCGGGTTTCGAGCCAGACAGGCCTCGAGCGCCGCCGGCAGATTGTCCGCCAGCTGATGATCGGTGGTCACACACCAGGCCGTCGCCTCCTCGTCGTGTTCCGCCTGCGCCACCATGTCTGCCGCGACCTGAGCGACATCGGCAGTGGAATCGGCGATGATCAGCACTTCGGTCGGCCCTGCCATCATGTCGACACCGACCAGTCCCGTGATCTGCCGTTTGGCCTCGGTCACCCACTTGTTGCCGGGTCCAACGACCTTGTCTACCCGGGGAATCGTGCGAGTCCCGAACGCCAGCGCCGCGATCGCCTGAGCCCCACCGATGCGGAAGAGCTGTGTCACTCCGGCCAGAGCGCAGGCCGCCAGCACGGCATCGGTGATGCCCCCAGGAGGCGTCACCACGATGATCTCTTCGACTCCAGCGACCGAAGCTGGCACCACGTTCATGATGACCGTCGAGGGATACGCCGCCTTCCCCCCCGGCACGTAGACCCCGACCCGATCCAGCGGATTGACCCGCATGCCGAGGAGGCTGCCATCTTCCTGCAGCAGGGTAAAGCCGATGTCGCGCTGCCTCTTGTGAAAGATTCCTACCCGATCGACCGCCGTCTCCAGCGCCTCCCGTAACTCGAGATCGATCCGGTCCAGCGCGTTGTCCCATTCCTCGCGGGGAATTTCCCAGTCGGACGGCGCGAGATCCATTCCGTCGAGTTTCGAGACCCACTCCCGGACACCGGCGTCTCCCCGCTCGGCGACGTCGGCCAGGATCCGCCGCACCTGCTCCCGGGTCTCCCCGTCAACTTGTGATGGTTTCGGGAGATACGGCGTGAGGCTGTCGAGCGGCGGAACCGCGATTTGACGAATCATCTGCCTCCCTCGCGAGTGGGAGAATTCGGCGCTAGTCTTCCCGCTATGGAAACGTCGTGGAGTACGACACTGACCGGCCTTGCCGCGGTCGTCATTCTGGTTGCCCTCAATGCTTTCTTTGTGGCCGCCGAGTTCGCGCTGGTAGGCTCGCGCAAGACCAAGCTTGAGGAAATGATCCAGGCTGGCGATCAACGGGCGGCATTGGCGCAGCGCGTCAAAACATCGCTGAACCGCTACATCTCCGCTACCCAATTGGGGATCACTCTCACCTCGCTGGGCTTGGGCTGGGTGGGCGAACCGGCGCTCGCTGGACTCGTCAGTCGTGCCATGACCTGGCTTCCCGATCGAGCCCAGATTGTCGCTACCCACGCCGTAGCCGCGACCATCGCGTTCATCCTGATCTCGATGCTGCACATCGTGCTCGGTGAGCTGGTGCCCAAGGCGTTCGCCCTGCTCTATCCCGAAAACGTCGCCCGGTGGACCACGCCTCCGCTGATGGCCTTCAATTGGACCATGGCGGTGCCCATCAGGCTGCTGAATGGAATGTCGAACCGGTTGCTCAAGCTGATGCACATTGTGCGGCCACTGGAGCACGAACGGCTCCATTCCCCCGACGAAATCCGGATTCTGGTCGAGCAGAGCCAGGAGGGAGGGTCGCTCGGCAAGGAAGACGCACGACTCCTCGAGGGCGTCTTCGAGTTCAGCGAGAAGACCGCCCAGGAGGTCATGACTCCTCGCACCCAGATGATCGGCTTGGACCGCGAGCTGACGGTAGAGCAGGCGGCGGACGAGGTGGCTCAAGCCAAGCGGTCGCGCTATCCGGTCTATGCCGAGTCGCTGGACGACATCGTGGGCGTGGTCCACGCGAAGGATATTCTCACCGCCGTCCGCCAGGCCCCCGGCACGACGGTCGCGAGCATCATGCGGACGCCCTTGTTCGTGCCGGGCACCCGGGAGGTCGAGGACGTCTTGGCCGACATGAAGCGCCTCAAGGTTCATCTCGCCATTGTGCTCGACGAGTACGGCGGAACTGCGGGGCTCGTCACCATGGAGGACCTGCTGGAGGAGATCGTCGGGGACATCTACGACGAATACGATCGCCAGGAGCGGAAACCTTCGCCCGCCGAGGGAGCGCCGTTGCTGTCGGGATCGTTGCCGCTCAGCGAGTTCAACGCCGAGTATGATCGAGAGCTCGACGACAACGAATACACCACCCTCGGCGGCTACCTCTTTGGCCAACTCGGCCGGCTCCCTCGCGCAGGGGATCGGGTCTCCGTGGGAGAGGATGTCTTCGAGATCGTCGAGATGGAGGGTCGCCGGGTCAAGACCGTGAGGTATCTGCGCGGCGCTGGAGCGACCACGACGTGAACCAGGCGCCGATCCCACCCGGCGCCCTGGATCGCAGTGGTCCCGCCGCAGCCAGCCGTCGCCGTCTTCAGCGCGCGGCCCTCGAAATCTTCGGAGCGGCTGGCTACGAAGAGCTCATTCCACCCGTCTTCGAATACGAGGACGTCTTTCTCCGTGCCGGCGGACCCGAGGTCGGCGAGCGGCTCATCCGGTTCATCGATCGCGACGGCCGCGTGTTGGCGTTGCGCTACGACTTCACCGCGAGCATCGCGCGCGTTGCCGCGACCACGTTCGCCCAAGCGTCGAATCCTCTGCGGCTCTGCTACGCGGGCGGGGTATTTCGCCAGGAGCCGGAACGCGGCAACCGGCCGAGGGAAACGCTCCAGGCCGGTGCCGAGTTGCTTGGTGAGAGCGGCCTCGATGCCGACATCGAGATCGTCCGGCTGACCCTGGAGTTGGCGCGAAGTGCGGGCCTCAAGGAATTCCAGCTCAATCTGGGTCACGCCGAGGTGCTCTCCGGTGGGCTCGCCGCCATTGCGCCGGATCAGCGCACTGCCATTCGGCACTGGATCGATCGGAAGGACCGCGGCAACCTCACCCGCGCGCTGGACCGCGCGACACCCGAGGCTCGCGCCCTCCTCAGTCTCCCCTTCGTGATCGGACGGCGGGCCGCGCTTGAGGCAGCCTTGCGTAGCGCGCCTCAGACTGCGCGTCCCGGTCTCGAGTCACTTCTCGCCCTCGACGCGAGACTCTCCCACGAGGACCGCAGGCACGTTGTGTACGACTTGGGAGAGGTCCGCGGACTCGACTACTACACCGGGATCCACTTCGAATTGTTCATCGCCGGCACCGGAAGGGCCGCGGGCGCCGGGGGCCGCTATGACGATCTGATGGGGAGGTTTGGCCGGGCGCGGCCGGCGGTCGGCGTCTCGCTCGATCTCGACACTATCGCCGAGGCCATCGCGGCCGCCGGGGCACTGTGAGCCAGCTCCGAATCGCGCTACCCAAGGGCCGGCTCTACGACGCTGCGGTCGATTGCTTCCGCCAGGCTGGCATCACGCTCGATCCGGACCCGGGCCGTCGCCTTCTCATTCCATCCAGCGTTCCCGGTATCGAATTCCTCGCGGTGCGACCGGGCGACGTCCCCGTGTACGTCGAGGCTGGCGCCGCGGATCTCGGGATAACCGGCACCGACGTCTTGCGGGAATCCGACGCGGATGTGCTGGAACCACTGGATCTCAAGTTCGGTTTTTGCCGGCTCGTCGTGGCTACCCCGGCAGAGATGGAGTGGCCCAACCTGCCGGGCGGCGTCACCCCCCGAGTTGCGACCAAGTACCCCCGGATCGCGTGGCGCCACTTCGGCGATCAAGGGCGGCCGGTTGAGATCATCACCGTCGGAGGGTCGGTGGAGGTCGCTCCCCTACTGGGATTGTCTCACTGGATCGTGGACCTTGTCGACACGGGAAATACGTTGCGTGCCAATGGTCTCACCGAGCGTGAGACGATCCTCGACTGCACTGCGGTCCTCGTCGCCAATCGGGCGAGCCAGAAGCTGAAGCTGGACGAGCACCTGAGACTCATGGACCGGATCGAGCGCGCCGCTCAGAGTTCATGAAGCGAGACGTTTCCGGGCCAGGTGGATGGCAAGCTCCACTGCCGCCCGCATGCTGCCGGGATCGGCGCGGCCGGTGCCCGCGATGTCCAGGGCGGTTCCGTGATCGGGAGAAGTACGGGGGAATGGGAGGCCCAGAGTGACGTTCACTCCACGGCCGAACGCGGCGACCTTGATCGCCGTCATGCCAACATCGTGGTAGGGTGCCAGCACCGCGTCGAACTCTCCGCGCATTGCCCGAACGAAGACGGTGTCGGCCGGCAGCGGGCCGTCGGCCCCCAGCGCGCGTGCGGCGGGCGCGAGCACCCGGTCGTCCTCATCTCCGAAGAGTCCTGACTCTCCCGCGTGGGGATTCAGGGCACAGACCGCGAGACGCGGCGTCGCGATGCCCCACCAGCCGCGAAGAGCGGCAGCCGCGATCTGGCCGGTCCGGACCACGCGCTCGGTGGTAACCAGCTCGGGCACCGACCGCAGCGGGACGTGAGTCGTCACCAGCACGACGCGCAGCTCCTCCGCGGCGAGCATCATCGCGACATCGACGTCTCCCGCGAGGTGCGCCAGCCACTCCGTGTGCCCCGGATAGGCAAAGCCCGCGAGACGCAGCGCGTGCTTGTGGGCGGGGGCGGTGACGATCGCGTCCACTTCCTTCGCTATCGCGAGACGGGCGGCGGTCTCTACTCCATGGCCAGCGATTCGCCCCGCCCGGGCCGCCCGGCCCCGCTCCGCGGCGCCGGTGCCCTCACCCGACCCCTGATCCCAGTTCCCCACCGGAATCTTCCGAGCCGCCGGAAGGCTCGCGATCTGATCCTCGGCGCCAATGAGCGTAACGTCCGCCTCGATCCCCTGGGCGAGAACCTTGGCGGTAATCTCGGGCCCGATGCCGCGCGGGTCTCCCAGCGTGATGGCGATCCGTGGACGGGAAGTCATTGCAAGGAAGTAAAGCGGGAACAGGGAACGGGGAATAGGGGAACAGGGGACAGGGGACGGTGAACGGGGGGACGCCAACGAACGAGTAGAACCACCTCATCCCGAGAGCTCGCCCCGAGCGCAGCGAGGGGAGCGAAGCGAGGAGGGATCTAGCTTCCTGACCACGGAGTCTGGGATAGGATACCAGATCCCTCGCTTCCGCTCGGGATGAGGTGGTCCGACTCGCTCATCTCCGCTCCCCGTTCCCTGTTCCCTCTTCCCTGTTCCCGCTGTTGGTCTCTACAGTCTCATATCGACGTACGTCGATCGCCGGAGCTTGTCGATGTAGTGGCGCACCGCCAGCTCATCGCCCAGCCGCTTCCGGATCGCGTCGCGCACATCCTCGTACCGGATGGTGCCGGCAGGGCGGCGCCTGGTCACCTGAAGAACCGCATACTTCTGCCGCAGACCCTGCTGCTTCTGCAGAGAGAAGACCGGGACCACCACGCTCGAATCCGACTCGCCGATGCCGTCCTTGTAGTCGTCCGGCAGCTGATTCACCGGCACGTCGTCCGCCGCCTTTTCTTCGGAAGGATCGTGGTAGAGTCGCTGGAGCGAGTCGAACGCCCCGCCATTTTTCAGTTCCGCCCGGATCTGTTCGGCGAGTGCCTTGGCGCTGTCGGCATTCTCCTGGGTGATCTCCGGCATGATCAGGATGTGCCGGGCTTGCACTTCGGCCGGCTGAACCCGCTGGACCTGGATGATGTGAAACCCAAAGGGTGTTTCCACCGGATCGGAAATGGTCCCGGGTTTGAGCGAGAATGCCACCTGCTCGAACTCCGGGACCATGGTCCCCCGCCGGAACCAGTTCAGCTCGCCCCCCTGCTCTTTCGAGGCCGGGTCCATGGAGAAACGCTTGGCCGCGGTGCCGAAGTCGGCGCCGTGCCGCAGTTCGCGAGCGATCGAGTCCGCGGTCGCGTGCGCTCGCTCGCGAGCCTCAGGTGAAGGCTTGGGTGCGACGACGATATTGCGGAAGGAAACCGTAGCCGGCCGCTCGCCCAGCTGGCCCTTCTGCGCATCGAAATAGTCTCGCATCTCGCGCTCGGTGGGCTGAACCGCCTTGATCTTGCCGTCGCTCTTCATCTTGTCGATCAAGCGGTTCTGGAGCGCGGCGCGACGCTGCTGCTCGGTCAGCCAGCGGCGATACTCCTCGGGAGTCTGGAAGCCGGCCTTCTTCAGCTCGTTCCGGTAATCGACCTCCGAGGTGAATTTCCCGCGGATGTTCTTGATCTGCTCCTCGACACCGTCGGACACTTCCTGATCGGTCACCTTGATTGCGGTATCCCGGGTCGCCTGCTGGACCAGCACCTCGACATCCACAATTCGGGAAAGTGCCGCCCGACACATGCTGCGAAGCTCCTGCGGATTGCTCGGCGCCGGAGCCCCCTGGGCTCGCTGGGAATAGATCTCTTCCTCCAGCTGAGACGACATTACCGGCGCATCGCCCACGACCGCGATCACCCGGTCAACCGAGTTAGTGGTGTCGCAGCGTGCGATCGGCTGATTGTCTCCGGCGTTCAAGCTGTCCTGGGGGTTCAGGCCGTTCGGCGCCCGGACGCTGTCCCGAGTGAGCAAACTGTCCTGGGGACTGATCAAGCTGTCTTGCGTGCTCACGCTGTCCTGAGCGGACACCGGTCCGGCGCCCGCGGAGACCGCGAGCGTAGACAGACAGAGACCCGTCAACCACCGGCGAGTGCTCAAGGCGCTTTCCTGGCCGCGCTATCTGAAGGAATCGGAACCGCGGCTGGAGGAGTTGGAGAATTCTTCTTCGCGCCAGAGTCCGAAGCGGCTTTCGCCGCCTTGAGATCCCGGGTCTGCTCGAGCG
This sequence comes from uncultured Gemmatimonadales bacterium, assembly GCA_963833365.1. Lineage (GTDB taxonomy): Bacteria > Gemmatimonadota > Gemmatimonadetes > Gemmatimonadales > GWC2-71-9 > DATBGE01. The sequence continues at coordinate 243,214 of CAWHXS010000001.1, read as the reverse complement.
CCTCCTGTAGCGCTGCGTCATTGATCCGGAACGAAGCATGTTCCCGCAGGGAGGCGCTCAGAGCCGGTGGCAAAGGCCGCGGGCGAGAGGTTCCGGTCGCGATCTTGTTCCACACTGCGTCGAGTCTCAACTGCGCCATCTTCTGGCGCTCAGGCAACGGGATGGTGGAGTCGGTGATGTCGGGCCCGGCCAGATCGAGGCCCGCCTTCAGGCTGTCAATCTGGGCCTGGTACTTCTGCATGACACCGCTCCACTCCTCGGGGCTGAGTCGAATTCCGGCGGAATCGGCCTGCCGGAGCAGAAGCGTGTTCTGTCCGATCACCTTGGCGAACTGGGTTAGCGCCGAGTCGTTCGCCTGTTGCAGCTGCGCCGCGAACTGCGGACCCAGTGCCGTCGCCCACCGCATGTAATCGGCAACCGTCAACTCGCCCCCTTGGTAGCTGGCCACCCGCTCCGTCGACCGGAAGGACTTGTTCCGGTCGAGGAATGCGGCCCGCATCAGCTTCGGCGCCTCTCCGGACACAGCCAGCTTCCGCGCCGTGGACAGGCTGTCGAGATACATCGAGTCGAGACGCACTCCCGCGCGTTCCTGCAGGTAGGCCAGGAGCTGGGGCCGGACTTCGCTCAGAGGGGGACGCCGGATGATGTGATAACCGAACGGCGTCTCGATCAGCCCGGCGATGTCTCCGGGAGCCAGCGACCACCCCGCGCTATCGAAGGCGGTCACGAACCGGCCTCGAGGGCTGGGCGGCAGATAGCCGTTGTGGTTCTTGCTGGAGTAGTCGTCGCTCAGCTGCGTAGCGAGAGTGCCGAAATTTGCTCCCCCGCGGATCTTGCCCAGGGTCGCAACCCCTTTCTTCCGCTGGGCCTCGCGCACCGGCGGCTCGGCGTGCTGGTCGACCTTGAAGAGGATGTGCTGCAGTACCCGGATCTCATCCGCCTGGTAGACGCTGTCCGCCTTGGTCGAGTCTACGGGGGCACGGTGGGCCATCAGCGTATCGTGCCAGCGCTGTCCGATCATCTTCGTGATCTCCGGCCACAGCACTTCCGACGCCCCGCGCCGAATCGGCGAGATTCTCCCCCGCCGCCAACGGCGTGGGCGAAGAGAGTGTGGTCAACCCACAGGTTGGCGAGGAATTGTTCGCGCCTCGAGGGTGACCGGGAATCCCTTGATCGTGCTCGCCATGTTGGCGAGCCGCTCGACGGTGAGCTCCTGACCCGCCGCCTCGGCGGCCACGGTCGGCCGGATGCTGAGCGCGTCGTGAATGGTCGAGCACGGCCAGCGTCCCGCCAGAAGGCACAGCCAGCCAGACCGAAATACGCTTCACGTCAACACTCCATTGGTGAGTTGCCGCTTGATGCGGGAAGCCATGCTCATATCGGTTTCGCTGCTCTGCGGTTCCCGTCTCTCGTGACCATGCGCGCGCCATCAGCCGCCGAGTCGCTGACGCGCGCTCACCGCTCGTAGCGCGCGCACCAGCGCGGGGATCAGCGCCTCGCCGCCCAGCCGCGTCAGTCGGAGCGACAGCGGCACCGTGCGGCGGACGTCCACCGCGAGCTGCACATCGTCGAGCGCCGCTGGTGAGTCCGCGAGCCGCGGGGTGTGCCCCTTCCCGGAAACTGAGCCGTGCCTCGTCGCCCCGGGCCAGGATGTGCTGCACTCCCAGCTCGGCGCCGAGGACCCGGAGTCTGGCCATGTGGAGCAGGGTGTCAGCGGGCTCAGGAAGGGGGCCAAACCGCTCGCGCATTTCCTCGCGAAGCTGTTCAATGTCGCCAGTCGTCGCGGCCCGCGCCAGTCGGCGGTACAGATCGAGTTTTACGTCGTCGTCCGGCACGTAACCGTCGGGAAGATGAGCCGGTCGGTCCAGCACCACCTCGGGCGGCGCCGGTGCTCTCCGGTCTTCCCCTGTCCCCGCAGGCTGCGCACCGTCTCCTCCAGCCACCGCAGGTAGAGATCGAACCCGACCGCGTGTGCGTGCCCGATTGCTCCGCGCCCAGCAGGTTGCCCGCACCCCGGATCTCCAGGTCCTTGAGCGCGATGCGATAGCCGGCCCCGAGGTCGGAGTGATGCTCCAGCACCTTGAGCCGGTCCTCCGCCTGCCGGATCGATCAGCGTCCGGCACCAGCAGGTAGCAGTAGGCCCGCCGGTGGCTGCGCCCCACCCGGCCCTCGCAGCTGGTAGAGCTGCGCCAGGCCGAACCGATGGGCATCGTGCACCACCATGGTGTTGGCGTTCGGGCACGTCGAGTCCCGATTCCACGATCATGGTGGAGACCAGGATATCGACCTCGCCCGCCACGAACTTTCGCATGACACGTCTCCAGCGGCTCGGCGCGCCATCTGGCCGTGCGCCACCCCGACCCGCGCCCGCGGCGCCAGCGACCGCACCCGCGCGGCGATGGTGTCGATCGTCTCGATCCGGTTGTGGACCACGAACATCTGGCCGCCGCGGTCCAGCTCCCGCGCGAAGGCCTCCTCGAGCAGCCCGTCGTCCCACGGCTCCACGAACGTCAGGATCGGCGAGCGGTCGCGCGGCGGAGTCTCGATCAGTACCAGGTCGCGCAGCCCCGCCAGGGACAGATGCAGGGTGCGCGGAATCGGAGTGGCGGTCAGAGTCAGCACATCCACGCTCAGTCGCAGGGCCTTGAGCCGCTCCTTGTGCTTGACCCCGAAGCGGTGCTCCTCGTCCACCACGAGGAGGCCCAGATGTCCTTGAAGGCGACGTCGGGCGACAGCAGCCGGTGGGTCCCGACCACGATGTCGATCTCGCCGGCCGCCACGCGCGCCAGCACGCGCCTTCTGCTCCTTGGCGGTCCGAAAGCGGGACAGCACTTCGATCTTGACCGGGAAATCGGCCAGCCGCTCGAGGAACGTGCGGCCGTGCTGATCGGCCAGAATCGTGGTCGGCACCAGCACCGCGACCTGCTTCCCGCCCTGCACCGCTTTGAACGCAGCCCGCACCGCCACCTCGGTCTTCCCGTAGCCGACGTCGCCAACCAGCAGCAGGTCCATCGGCAGCGCCTGCTCCATCGCGCGCTTCACCGCCTCGGTTGCCTTGCGCTGGTCCGGCGTGTCCTCATAGAGGAAGGACGACTCGAGCTCGCGCTGCCATCCGCGTGTCGGGCGGGAAGGCGTACCCGGCGCTCACCTTTGCGTCGGCGTAGAGATCGAGCAGCTCCGCAGGCCATCTGCCGGATGGCCTGTCGGGTCTTGTCCCGGACCCGCTGCCAGGAGTTGCCGCCGAGCCGGTGCAGCCGGGCGGCGGCGCGGTCGCCATCTTCATCCGCGGCCCGGTAGCGCTCCAGCTGGTCGAGCCGGTAGAGCGGGACGTTGAGCCGGTCGCCGCCCTCGTACTCGACGATCGCGACCTCGAGCGTCGCCTCGCCGACCTGGATCGTGGCGATCCCGCGATAGATCCCGATGCCGTGATCGAGGTGAACCACGTAGTCGCCGGCCTGCAGCTGTCCCGTCGCGGCCGAAGGTGCGGCCTGCCGATACCGCCGCGGCCGCCGCAGGCGACGAGCCCGGCGGAAGATCTCGTGGTCGGTGAGCACCCGGAGCGTGCGCATCGTGAAGCCGCCGTCCAGGGCCCCGATCGCCAGCGTCACATTGAGCCGGGAGCGGCCATTTTCGTGCAGCAGCTCGTCGAGCCGCTCCAGCTGGCCCTCGTTGTCGCAGAGGATCAGCGTCGGGAGATCGCCCGCGAGCAAGCCGCGCAGCCGCTTCAGGTCGCGGTCGATCTCGCTCCGGCGGCAAGAAATCCGGCCTGGAGCTCCGGCGGCTCATCCCGCAGGGCCAGAGCGTCGCGAACTCATGGAGGCCAGCCTTGCCAGCGATCGGGCGCCTCGAAAATCTCTTCCCGCGCTGGCACCTCCTCGCCCAAGCGCCGCGCCACCACGAGGTGGTGCTCGGCCTCGCGCCAGGCGCGGGATACCTCTTCGCCATTGGCGCCCGACGCTTCTTCGATGACGAGCGTTCCCGCCGGCAGCAGTTCGAGCAAGGTCTGACGCTGCTCGGGATCGGCGCGGTATTCGTCGCACGTCCCGGCCTCGCGTGGCCGGCACCACGCCATTGGCAGGATGGTGATCTCGTCCAACCGCCTCGCCCGAGCGCTGCGAGGTGAGGTCGAAAGTCCGGATCGACTCGAGCTGATCACCCCACCATTCGAGGCGGGCCGGGGCCGCCATCCCGAAGCCGTACACGTCGATGATGCCGCCCCGGACGCTGAACTCGGCCACCTCGGTGACCGTCGGGACCCGGCGGTAACCCATCGCTTCGAGCGCAGTGGCGACTTCGGTGAGAGTGATGCCGCGTGCCTGACCGCGGCATCGGTCGCGCCGGTCCGGAGCCGAAGGGTCTTCTCGGCGAGCGAGGCTGGGACGCGGGTGCGCTCCAGGGTCGCACGCGCGGTGGTCACCAGAATTCGGAGCCGGCCCTCGAGCAGGGCGGCGATGGTCTCCACCCGCTCTCCCGCGATCTCGTAGTGCGGCTCTTCCTCACCCAGCGCCTCGCGCTGCGGATAGAGGGCGATCGGCACATCGGTGAGGTGCTGCAGATCGCTGAGCCAGCGCTCGGCGTCGGCCGGCGTCGTGCTGATGATGGTCAGGAGCCGCTGCGGGCGATTCCTCCGCGAGCCAGGCGGCCAGCACGGCACCGCTCGAACCGGGGAGGCCGCCGATCCGGATCTGCTGCCCTCGACCGGGGAGTCGCTCGCGGAGATCGAAGGCCAACCGTGGTTCGGCCGAACGCATCGAGCAGGGCGGCGCAGCGTCACGTGCGTCGCCTCCAGCCGCTGGCCAGCAGCACTTCAGTCACCGCCAGCGCGAAAGCGAGCCACAGCAGCGGGGCCTGTAGATCGGCTCGCCCGACCTGGGCAAACGCCTCCGCGGCTGCGTGTCCGGGTTCAACAATGCGCGCACCACGCCAGAGGCCGCGCACCTCCGCCATCGCTGGCTGCGCGCAAGCTCCGATTCGCGGGGATCGAGATTGGCCGTGAGTACTCCGATGGTGTCCCGTCCGCCGAGCAGATAGTACGAGCCCACATCGGGCGGACGAAACGACGCACCACCTTCGATGGTCCACTTTCGGCCGTTGGCGATGAGCCCAGTGGTTTGATCCGGCAGCGCCACCGGATCGCCCCGGTGCCCCGCAGCGACGCGATCTGGCCCCGTGCGACCCGGTTGATCATGGCATCCAGGAAAGGCATGAACGCCGCCGAGAGCGGCAAGCTGGTCCACTCGGGATCCATCCGGCTGCCGATCACCACCACATCAGCACCCCGAACAATCCACGGCTCGCCGCCCACCGTGGCCAGCACTCCCGCGCTGGAGGAGTTCTTCGTTGCTCGCAGCCGGTATCGCTTGAGAACCCGTTCGTTGCCCGAGCAGAGGTCCGCTGTCCACCACACCCGGCGCTGGTACGATTACGTCGTAGACCCATCCGGCGCCACGCCGCTCCAATGCTCGATTGACCGCCCCGAGTTGGGCCGGATCCGCCGGTGGCAACACGATCGACGCAGAGGGTCCAAGAGAACCGATCGTCACCTCCTGGTCCCTTGCGGGCTCGCCCGTTGGCCTCGAGAACCGCCTCGGCTGCTTGCAGGTACTGGTCACCTGCCGGCCAGGAAACGGCCGCGATTGGCGCCACCCGAACGGCGGCAAGACGCTCATCATCGGCCCGAAATTCGTCAGGGTCAACGAACGCTCGAAGAGTCCACCACCCGCTCGCGCCTCCTGGAACCGCAAGGCTGCTCGGAGTGCCCACGAGAGCGAGTGCCGCGCGCCCTGTCCGTCCTCCGAGAGAGACCGTTACCGGCGCCGAGCGTCCGGAGTCTCCCGCAAGGGTGACCACAACCGAGGCACCCTCGACGGTCCAGGGCTGTGACCCTGCGCTCAGCGAAGCCACGCCGATGTTGGGCGGACGTTCTCCCTCCATCCTCACAACCAAAAGCGGGGTGTTCACCCTTGCCGGTGAGAGTGCCGTCGCCTGAAGGTCAGAGAGGACTGCGATGCCTCCGGGACGCGCATCGGCGCCGAGCACCTGGGTCGCTGAGGCGACAGCCTCTCCGAGGTCCATCCGGCGATCCGAGGCAGCGAGGCTGTCAACCACCCGACTCAGTTCGGCCGCGGTCCCCCGCTGCGGAATCCCGTCTGCCGTGAGCAGCCAGAGCCCATCGGCCGGCGTGGCTCCGTCCAGAATTCTTCGAGCGGCGGCGCGCAGGTCCGTGAGCCGTGAGGTGCCGTTCACCACCTGTCCCGCGCTTGGACTGTTGTCGAGAACCAGCACCAGAGCGCTCGGCACGTGCCCTCCCGCTTGACGCAGCGCAGCGGAGGGACCAGCGGCGGCAATGATCAAGGCAAGGATGAGCAGGGTGCGAAGCAGCAGAAGAAGCCAGTGACGAAGCTTGAGACGCCGCTCGTGCTCTCGGGTGACGGCCTGGAGATAGCGGACGGCAGGGAAGACGACCGTCGGCGGTTCACGCCGAGCGATCAAGTGCAGGAGGAGCGGCACCCCAGCTAGCGGCAATGCCGCCAGCACCAACGGCTGAAGGAAGGAGATCACACCAGACCGCTTGGACTCGCCACCATGCGACGAAGGGCCAGCCCGAATGGCATGTCGGTGGTTATTCGATGGTACTGGATTCCCTGCGACCGACACTGACGTCGCCAGTCTGAGACCACGTCGTGGACTGTCGCGCGATAGGCGTCCGCCCAGTCCTTCGGGCGTAGAATCACGGCCTGATGCGTCTCCGGGTCCTCAAAGCGCGCTTCCGCCGGACCGTGGAGCTCCAACTCGAACGGATCCATCACGTGAAGGACGATCACCTGATGCCCGCGGTGGCGGAGGAACTTGAGCGCCCGAAGAGCGGTAGTCTGATCGAGCAGGAGATCGGAGATGAATACCACCAGCCCGCGGCGCCGTAACAGGTCAACTACCCTGCGGAGTGCCGGTCCTGCAGCGGTTCCCTGCCCCGCTTCCAAGGCGCCCAGCGCTCGAACCAGCGTGTGCCAGTGCATGGTCCGGGCTTTCGAGGGAATGACCTGGCGGACCACTTCATCGAATGCGATGAGGCCGGTCGCGTCGCGCTGCCGCAGCAGCACCAGTGCCAGAGCCGCAGCGATGCGTTGCACGTAAGCCAGCTTCGGCAGGAGCGTCTCCGGATCACCGGTCCAGGCCATGGAGCGACTGGCATCAACCACTATCATGGCCCGAAGATTGGTCTCCTCCTCAAACTGCTTGACGTAAAGGCGATCCTTACGGCCAAGCAGCTTCCAATCGATATAGCGCAGCTCATCACCCGGCTGGTACATCCGATGCTCGGCGAACTCCACCGAGAACCCTCGCCGGGGCGAGCGATGCAGGCCGGCCAGAAAGCCTTCAACCACCCCTTCAGTCAGCAATTCCAGGCCGGCGAGCCGTGAGGCCTCCAGGGGGTCGAGCAGGTCGAACCGGGGACGGGCTTGAAACGGGGTGGTCATGCTCATGCGGGCCGCAACGTATTGAAGGGTGCCGTGGTAAGTCAACGCGTCGTTTCCGTGTCCGACGGGCAGGACAGCGCAGCCGTGCGCGCCCCCAGCAGCACACGACCTAAGTGGATGACAAGACGGAAGATACGCTATTCGAGGCTGAGTGGCATACCCCCTGCCTTTCCGCTCAGTCCCTGCTCTATCCATTCGGAGGACTCATGTACGGCCCGCTGGCGCTCGCGGTTGCGGCGTTGATAGCCCCGACCACCGGCACGCCTAACCCGGCTTTGTCCCTGCTGGGGCGCCATCTCGCGACCTACGATCGCCCCAGGGTCAACGTCTGGCTCAACCAGCAAGATCCTTATCTGACGGGGGAGCCCGCCCGCGTCTATTTCAAGACCAACATCGACGCATACATCACAGTTTTTCGAGTCGATACCGATGGCCAGATCCGCGTGTTGTTCCCGGTCGAGCCATGGGAAGACAACTACGCGCGCGGGGGCCGCACCTTCGAAGTCCTTGGCCGTTCGCAGGACGAAGCCTTTCGGGTAGATGATCGCGGCTGGAGTCGGTTACGTGTTTGGCGTCACCGGTCCTGATCCCTTCGACTACGATGAAATCACCCGGGGTGATCACTGGGACTACCGCGCCATCTCCGATGGCCAGCTTCGGGGAGATCCCGTACGTCGCCCTGACCGACCTCGCCGCGCGCATTGCGGGGCCCTACGACTACGACTACGACATCGCGGAGTACTACGTCGAGCAGCACTACGACTATCCCCGCTTCGTCTGCTACGACTGCCACGGCTACGTCAGCTACAACTCCTGGGATCCCTACGATTCGTTCTGCTCCCGATTCCGCATCGTGATCTACGACGATCCCTACTATTACCCGTATCGCTACTACGGCGGACGGGTGGCCGTCGTGCATCCTTACCGTCCGGAACCGAGGTACGTCTTCAAGGACTACAATCCGAGCGACGACTACATCACTCGCGTCGCGACCCGTCCTCGAAGCGATCCGAACCGGCCTGGCGATGCCGATCGCTCGAGCGCCGATGTCGGGGGCCGGGGCCGGGTTCCTGCCCCGATCGCTCCCCGCCCGCGTGATGGCGACAGACCTGATGCAGGTGGTCGGGACGGACTTCCAACTCGCGACAGATCCGGCGTTGAATCACCGCGCCGCGCGAGCCCCGATGATCAACCGTCCCGGGACGGTGCTCCCGACCAGCCGCGACGTCGGGCGCCGACCCCCACTTCGGATCAGCCCCGGCGAACGGGTGAGGACGAGCGCCCTTCCACTCCTTCACGAGACGCCGAACCGTGTCGCTCAGCTCCGGCGCCCTCTACAGCTACTGAGAAGCCACGCAGCAAGGAAGCGAAACCGCGGCAGGAAACGGCGCGGACAGAGCCGCAGAAACAGTCCGCGCGAGATCGGGACAAGGACAAGGATTCGGCCCGCAGCAAACCCACACCACCCAAGAGCACCGGGGAGCCCGAGTTACGCCGCCGGAAGCCTTCCTGATCGTTCGAAACCCGAAATCCCGCTCGTCCGTACCGCACTCGCAGGACCCCGGCCATATTTCCTGCCAAAATCGATCTCTTCAACCTGCGAGAAAACCCGGATGCGTCGTAATCTGGTTCTTCCTTTCGCGTTCTGTTTGAGTCTCACCGCTGTTCCAGCCCGTTACCTGTTTGCGCAAACTTCCAGTCCGCTCGTGGCGGCCGCGAACACCATCACTCCCGCGGACGTAGCGCGCCGGATCGGAATCATCGCCGATGATTCCATGATGGGACGTGACACGCCGAGTCCCGGCCTGGAGATGACTGCCGCCTACGTGGCGGACCAGTTCAAGAAGTTCGGGCTCAAGCCCGGCGGGGAAAACGGGACCTGGTTTCAGCGCTATCGCATCTCACGTCGGAAGGTTGACACCGCGGCATCCAGCGTCGGCTTCACGGTCCAGGGAAAGCATACGGACGTGAAGCTCGACCGTGATGCGCGGCTGGCGTTCGGCGGCAGCGTCGACAAGAATGTCGAGGCTCCAGCGGTCTTGATGGGTGGGACGCTCAACAGCGCCGACGCCAAGAGCGCCGATATCAAGGGTAAGGCGGTCGTAGTGGTGCTGGACTACGGCAAGCCGCTCCAGCCCGAGGTACAGCAGACCATTGTCTCGCTCTACGAGGCAGGTGCCGCCGGCGTCGTGCATCCTTTCCAACAGAGACTCGGCCACATTCGCCCAGCGGGTAGCGGCGCAGACCCGGCAGGTCAGCCTTGGAGTCGAAGGGCTCGGGAGTCAGGTCCCTGTCGTCGAGGTACACGAGAGGGCGTTGGGTGGCCGTGATTGCAGCCTTGGGGATCAAGCCGGACGAGATCCGCGGAGCCCAGAGCATGAAGGTGCAGCCTCTGCCCAATCTCCGCGTGACGTTCCGCATCAAGAACGAGATCCTCGACTCCAGCAGCGCGCCCAACACCATCGGCATTCTCGAGGGCAGCGACCCGGAGCTGCGCAAGGAATACGTCGTCTTCTCCGCCCACATGGACCATATCGGCATCTCTCACGGCCAGGCCGACAGCATCAACAACGGCGCAGACGACGACGGCTCAGGCACCACCGGCGTGATGGAACTGGCCGAAGCGTTCAGCCAGAAGGGGGTCAGACCCAAGCGGTCGATGATTTTCCTGACAGTGAGCGGCGAGGAGAAGGGCCTCTATGGCAGTGCCTACTTCACCGAGCATCCGACGGTGCCCCTTACCGACATCGTGGCCGATCTCAACATCGACATGATCGGACGCAACTGGAAAGACACCATCGTCGCAATCGGCAAGGAGCATTCCGACCTCGGCACGACACTGCAGAAGGTCAACGCGGCCCATCCCGAGCTGCGCATGGCCGCGATCGACGACCGGTGGCCGGAGGAGAACTTCTACTCGAGATCCGACCACTTCAACTTCGCCCGGAAGGGGGTGCCGATCCTGTTCTTCTTCAACGGGGTCCATGAGGACTACCACCAGCCGTCCGATTCGCCTGACAAGATCGACGCCGAGAAGGAATCCCGGATTCTCAAGTTGCTGTTCTACCTCGGCCAGGAAGTCGGAAACGCTCCCCGAGCGGCCGAAGTGGAATCCCGACAGCTACAAAAAGATCGTCGAGATGGCCGGGCACTGACGGGAAGCGGTTGGCTATACTTCCCCGCATGTCAGAGACAACGGGCAGCCTCAAGGATTTCAACGCCTTCCGGGCCAGGATGAACGAAACCATCCTGGCCGGAGGCAACCTCACCATCAACCGGTTCTTCGCGCTCGATCACCGGGCCTACGAGCCCGGCGCCCTCGGCACCAAAACGAAGGAAATGCTGGGCCTCGTGTCCTCGCTGGTCCTCCGCTGCGACGATTGCATCACCTACCACATCATTCGCTGCGCCGAGGAAGGTGTCACCGACGAGGAGTTCCATGACATCTTCGCGGTCGGACTGGTGGTGGGCGGGAGCATCGTCATTCCACACCTGAGACGGGCGGTGGCGCGGCTGGAGGAGGTCCGAAAAGCGTAAGAGGTGAGAAGTAAGAGGTGAGAGGGAAAGGGCCCTCTCACCTCTCACTTCTCACTTCTCACGTCTCACGTCTTATATTCCCCGCCATGTCTCAGGCCCGCATCCGCAATTTCTGCATTGTCGCACACATCGATCACGGCAAGAGCACCCTGGCCGACCGGCTGATCGAAGCCACCGGTGCGGTCGAAAAGCGCCTCATGCGCGAGCAGCTGCTCGACACGATGGACCTCGAGCGCGAGCGCGGCATCACCATCAAGCTCAACGCTGTCCGAATGAGCTACAGTGCCCCCGACGGCAAGGACTATGAGCTCAACCTGATCGACACCCCGGGACACGTGGACTTCACCTACGAAGTGTCCCGGTCCCTCGCCGCCTGCGAAGGCGCGATCCTCGTCGTGGATGCGTCGCAGGGGATCCAGGCTCAGACGCTCTCCAATCTCTTCCTGGCGCTCGACGCCGGCCTCGAAATCATCCCGGTCCTCAACAAGATCGACCTGCCCGGGGCGGAGCCGGAGCGGCGAGCCCAGGAGATCATCGACCTGATCGGGGCCCGGCGCGAGGAGATTCTGTCGGTCTCCGCCAAGGAGGGCACCGGCATTCCGGAGCTGCTCGAGGCAATCGTCAAGCGGGTGCCCTGCTCCGAGGGGTCGCGAGGAAGCGCCGCTTCGGGCGCTCATCTTCGATTCCTACTTCGACCGCTATCGTGGTGCGGTGCCCAGCGTCCGCGTGGTGGATGGGACCATCCGTACCGGAATGGAGATCGCATTCGGGGCCCATCCCGAAGACGTCTACGTCGTGGACGAGGTCGGCTATCTCCAGCTCGGTCAGCGGCGGGCGGACGTGCTGGAGGCGGGTGAGGTCGGCTACGTCATCGCCAACCTGCGGAGCGTCTCCGACACCCGTGCCGGTGACACCATTCTCGACGCCAACGAACGCGCCTCCGAGCTCCTGCCCGGCTATCGCGAAGTCAAGTCGATGGTGTTTGCCGGCATCTATCCCACCGACTCGGAACAGTACGAGGGCCTCCGGGACGCGCTGGAAAAGCTGAAGCTCAATGACGCAAGTCTGCAGTACGAACCAGAGTCCTCCACCGCGCTGGGCTTCGGCTTCCGCTGCGGCTTTCTCGGCCTGCTCCACATGGAGATCGTAGGAGAACGTCTGGAGCGGGAGTTCAGCCTCGACCTGATCACCACCGTGCCGACGGTGGAGTACCACGTCTACATGGCCGACGGGACGATGTCCCTGCTGGAAGCTCCCAGCAAACTGCCCGATCCCGACCTCCATCGACCGGATCGAAGAGCCGTTCGTGAAGGCGCGGATCATGGCGCCGGCCGACTACGTCGGCGGCATCATGAAGCTGGGCCAGGAACGACGCGGGGTCTACCTGGGCATGAAGTACCTCGACACGACACGCGTCGAGTTCGACTGGGAATTCCCGCTGGGAGAGATCGTCCTCGATTTCTACGACAAGCTCAAGGGCCTGAGTCGCGGGTATGCCTCGCTCGACTACGAGATGGCGGGCTACCGCGCCTCGGAACTGGTGCGGCTCGACATGCTCATCAACGGCGACCCGGTGGACGCCTTCAGCGTGATCATCCACCGCGACAAGGCCTACGAGTGGGGGCGCAAGGTCGCCGAGAAGCTCAAGGAGCTGATCCCCCGGCAGCTGTTCCAGGTCATCGTTCAGGCGGCGATCGGCAACAAGATCATCGCGCGAGAGACGATCTCGGCGCTCCGCAAGGACGTCCTGGCCAAGTGCTACGGCGGCGACATCACCCGTAAGCGCAAGCTGCTGGAAAAGCAGAAGGAAGGGAAAAAGCGGATGAAGCAGCTCGGGTCGGTGGAAATTCCGCAGGAAGCCTTCCTGGCAGTCCTCCAGGTCGATTAGTTCCGAGTTCGGGGTTCCGAGTTCCTGCCAGGGTGAGCGTACGACCCTCTGAGAGCTCGGCACTCGGAACTCGGAACTCAACCATGACCGATCTGATTCGCGCCCCCAACCACCTGGGCGACTTTGTGTTGTCGCTGCCCGCACTGGAGGCCGCACCCCGGGCCGACATTCTGGTGGCCCAACACCTGGAGCCGCTGGCGCGACTGGCCCTTCCGGGCCGGGTGATCCTTCCTCTTAGTCGCGGAGCCGTGGGGTTCGCGCGAGGCGTCGTTCAGCTGCGAAGCCGGTCGAGGACCTCGGCCACCCTGCTGACTCCATCGTTCTCATCCGCGCTACTGGTGGCTCTCGCCGGCATCCCCCAGCGGCGCGGCTCCAGGACCGATCACCGCGGTTCGCTGCTTACCGATCCAGTTGATGCTTTCCAAGTCGACACGGTGCACCGAAGCACAGCCTACATGTTCCTGGTAACCGGTGCGGCGCCGGCTCAGCCTCCGATTCCATTGATCACGCTCGACGACTCGGCGCGGACAGCGTGGGCCGCCCTGCGGCCCTTCGACGCTCCCTTTGTGGGCGTGTTCCCCGGCAGTCGCGCCTCCGCCCGAAGGTGGGACCCCGAACGGTTTCGCCAGATCGTCAACCGCCTGGTCGAGGCGGGACATCGGGTGATTGTTTTCGGAGGGACGGAGGAGAGCGGACTCACCGCGCAGGTCGCCGGTGGCGCTGCTGCTGATCTCGGAGGACGCTGCAGTCTTCCGGCCCTGGCGGCTGGACTGGCGGAATGCCGCTGGCTCCTGACCAATGACAGCGGACCGCTGCACCTGGCCGCGGCGGTGAGGACGCCGACGGTGTCGTTGTGGGGTGCCGGTGACCCGCAGCGCACTGGACCGCTGGGACCCGGTCATCGCCTGCTCCGGCGGACCGACCTGCCGTGCGTCCCCTGCGTCCGCAACCAGCTGTCCCCGCCGAGGCAGGGGAACCATTCTGCCGGAGGCCGAGCGCGAGTGCATGGCACTGCTCGAGGTTGACCAGGTCTGGCGGGGAAATCACGGGGGCAGTCGAGGTAGAGAGATTCACCTTGTCTCTCTATCATTCTTTCTTCTCGGTCATTCGTCCCATGTTCCCGGTCAACGCATGCGCCACATCATTGGAATCGATCTGGGCGGAACCAATATTGTCGCCGGCTGTGTCGCCGAGGATGGCAGCGCCATCCATGGGGTGCGGTCGGTGCCGACCGGGGCGGAGCAAGGCCCGGACGCCGTGGTGGACCGGATCATCGCCACCGCGCAGGAGAGTCTGGAGGAAGCGCGCCGGATTGTGCCGGAACTCAAGCCGATCGGAGTGGGAATCGGGGCCCCGGGGCCGCTCGACACTCACGCGGGGATCGTGCTGCTGACTCCCAACCTTGGTTGGGTGAACATGCCGTTGCGCGACCGCATGATGAACGGGTCTCAAGCTTCCTACCGCGCTCGACAATGACGCCAACTGCGCCGTGCTCGGCGAATGGTGGCAGGGTGCGGCGCGCGGAACCCGGCATGCGATCGGCATGACGATCGGGACCGGCATCGGCGGCGGCATCATCCTGGACGGGAAGTTGTACCACGGGGCGTCGGACATCGCCGGAGAGGTCGGCCACATGACGATCGACGCCAACGGCCGCCGCTGTAAGTGCGGGAACTACGGGTGTCTCGAGGCATACGCCTCGGGTCCCAACATCGCGCTCCGCGCCGTGGAGGCGATCGAGAGCGGAGCGGTGAGTTCCCTTCCTTCTTATGTCGGGGGCGACCTCCGCAAGGTGACGGCGCAGACGGTTTACGAAGCGGCCCACGCCGATGACGATCTCGCGCTCGAGGTAGTCCGCGACACGGCCAAGTTCCTCGGTGCGGGAGTCGCGAACCTCATCAACATCTTCAATCCGGAAGCGGTGGTGATCTGCGGCGGAGTCACTCTGGCGGGACCCAGTCTGTTCGAGCCGCTGCAGCGAGAGGTGTCCCGTCGAGCGTTCCGCCCAGCGGTGAAGGTCTGCCGGATCGTGCCAGGCGCGCTGCCCGGGACGGCGGGAGTCTTCGGCGCGGCACGAGCGTTCCTGGAACAGGTCGACGCAGGGATCGTCACATGCTGAGAGAAACTGACTAGCATGCCGAAGCTCGGCGTTCTTGGTTCCCTGGTCTGGGACGTCATCTACGGACGCGACCCCGCCGCACCACCGGTTGAGGAATGGGGAGGGATCGCGTATGCCCTGGCCGGCTTCGACGCCGCGCTTCCCGACGACTGGGAAATCGTTCCCTTGATAAAGGTAGGGAGCGACCTCCGCGACCGCGCCGCCGATCTGATCCGCTCCCTGGCCCATGTGGCCCCCGGAGTCCGCTGCGTCGAAGTGCCGGTGCCCAACAACCGTGTGGTCTTGCGCTACCAATCGGCCGAACGGCGGTGCGAGCGGATGTCGGGCGGAGTTCCCGGTTGGACCTGGAGCGAGCTGGGCCCGATGGTCCGGGACCTCGACGCTCTCTACGTCAATTTCATTTCCGGATTCGAGATGGAGCTTGGCACCGCGCAGGCGCTGCGTCAGGCCTACCGTCGTCCGATCTATGGCGACCTGCACAGCCTGTTCCTCGGCATGCCTCAGGACGGCATCCGGGTTCTGCAAACCGTTGAGCGATCCGCTGGAGTGGCTTCGGTGCTTCGACGTGGTTCAGGTGAACGAGGACGAAATGCGCCAGCTCTGGCCCGACCCGATGGCGCTCGCCGCGGGCGCCATCGAGGCGGGAGTCTCGTTGCTGCTGGTGACCCTCGGCCCCGGGGCTCCGTTTATGTTGCGGCTCCGGGATTCGACGGCTGGGCCGGTCGTTCGATCTCATCGACCGCCGTCCGCACTGAGCTGATCCCGGCTCCGCCGGTTGACTCGCTCGACCCGACGGGCTGCGGCGACGTCTTCGGGGCCGCGATGATGAGCCGCCTCCTGGCGGGTGATGGCCCCCAGTCCGCAACCCGGGAGGCGACCCGCCTGGCGGCGCGGAATGCGATGCTCCGTGGAGCCAGCGACTTGGCGCGGCTGCTCCGCGGAAGGTTGGCCACTGCTTCCGCCACGAGCTCGGTATGAGCCGAGTCGTCGAAATCCCTGCATTCTTCGATGACAAGGGCTTCGAGCAATTCGCCCACTCCTTTTCCGCCGGACCGATCACCGACCGGATGCTGTTCGACGCCCGCGGGGCGCAGTGGGCGTCACCGTACGGCCTGATTGGCATGCTGACAGCAGGTCAGGCGGTCAAGGAGGCAGGAGGTCCGCCCCCTGCCTTCGCGGTGCCCGAGGCCGACGAGGTCCGGCGCTACTGGGTGCGAGCGGGATTCTTCGGTCCCGCCGCCGAGTTGTTCGAGATTCACGGCAAGGTGCCGAAGGTTAAGGTCGAAGAAATCTCGGATGTGCTGCTCGGTGTGACTGCAGTGCGGGCCATGGAGGACGTTCATGGCGTAGTTGGCAGGATTCAGGAAGGGGCGGCGCGCATTCTGACCAACGAGCTCGGCCTCGAGCCCGCCGCGACCGCAAGATTCGGCATGGCGCTTTCGGAGGCTTGTCAGAATATTGTGGAGCACTCCGGTACGAGTGGATGGGTAGCGGTACACGCGTATACCTTCCGTCGAAGGCTCGGCGGCAGGAGAGTGGTCGTAATTGCGGTGGGAGATGCGGGAGTCGGCTTCCGCCGCTCGCTCGAAGCCACTCAGGCTCGCCGGTTCGGCGACCGCTGGGGCGACGCCGCGGCGCTCGAAGCCGCCGTGATCCAGGAAGTCAGCCGTTTTCGAGATCCTGGCCGGGGCCAGGGACTCCCGGGCATCAAGCGCTACCTCCTGCGCTGGCAGGGCAAGTTGTCCATCCGGAGCGGCACGGCGCGACTCGCCATCGTGCCGCCCTGGGATGAGGATGTCCCAATGACCGAATCGCTGGCGCCATTTCCGGGCGCGCAGCTCCAGATCGTGATCCCCGCGAAGGAAGGTGCTCCAACTCCATGATGCATACCATCCGGGTGGACCGCGTGCTGCGGGAGACGGTCAACACGTCCTATTCCGATCTCGTTACCCGGGCCACCGGACGTGCGGTGCGCACCAGTATCCGGCAGACTATCGCCGCGCTCGAGGGCGGCACTGCGCTTCTCGACTTTTCTTCGGTTGGGCTGGTGGACTTCAGCTGCGCCGATGAAGTCGTCGCCCAGCTGCTGCTCGAAAAGACTGACGATGTGATCGTCGTTCTGGGCGGGCTGCGCGAGGATCACACTGAAACGATCGAGCATGTCCTGACGCATCACGCGCTGGCGGTGGTCGTGCAGGAATCACCCGACGGTTGTCCCCGTTTGCTGGGCCTGGTGGACCGCGAAGCCCAGGAAGTCTTCGAACGACTTCACGCGCACGGAGCCGCGGATGCCGAGACGATGGGACAGCACCTGGGCTGGGATGCGGAGCGGGCTCAGGACGCGCTCGACGCACTGGTCCGGCTCCGGCTCGTCCGGCAGGAAGGACTAACGTTCGCCCCGCTTCCGCTTCTGTGAAACGCCGCTACGGCCTGTCTACGCTGGCCATTCACGGCGACCCGCATCGCCGCCCTGACTGGACTCCTGTCGTTCCGCCTGTGATGCAGAGCAGCACCTTCACCAATCCCGTCGGTTCGGCGGAGGAGGTGATGTACTCGCGCTACGGGAACAATCCCAATCAGGTGGCGCTGGGGAAGAAGTACGCCCTGCTCGAAGGCACCGAGGCCGCCGTCTTCGTGTCGAGCGGCATGGCCGCGACCGCATTGGCGCACCTCGCGGTGCTCCGCCCGGGCGACCATCTGGTCACCAGCTCCTGGATCTACGGCGGGACCAAGCGGCTGTTCGACGAAGAATTCGGGCGCCTCGGCATCGACGTCACCTACGTGAACCCCGACCAGCCGCGCCTGTGGCGGCGCTCGGTGCGCAAGGCCACCCGCGCCATTTTCGTCGAGACGCCGACCAATCCGCTGATGCGGGTGCTCGATCTCACACCGAGTCGCGCAAATCGCCAGGGATTCGGGGCTGGCATTACTGGTGGACGGTACCTTCGCCAGTCCGGTCAATTTCCGGCCGCTGGAGCATGGCGCGGACATCGTCATTACCAGCGCCACCAAGTACCTCAACGGGCACAGCGATGTGATCGCCGGCGCGGTCGCCGGTTCGGCGTCGCTCATTGAAGAGGTGATCAGGCTGATGACGCTGTGGGGCCAGGCTATCGATCCCCACACTGCCTGGCTGATCGACCGCGGGATCCGCACGCTCGAAGTCCGGATGGCCCGTCACAACGAAAACGGCATGGCGGTGGCGCAGTGGGCCAGCCAGCATCCGGCCATCGTCCGGGTGCACTATCCCGGATTGCCCGTCCCATCCGGAGCACGAACAGGCGAAGGAAGTGCTGAACGGGTTCGGCGGCATGGTAGGGCTCGAGATCAAGGGCGGCGTCCGCGCGACCGAGAAAATGCTGCGGAAGCTCAAGGTGATCACCCACGCACCGAGCCTTGCCGGTGTCGAGAGCCTGGTCTCCGAGCCGCGACTCACATCCCACAGCCGGCTCAGCGACGAGCAGCGGGCGAAGCTGGGCATTCCGGACGGATTCGTGCGGCTCTCCTGCGGGTTGGAGAATGCCCCCGATATCATCGCTGACCTGGAACAGGCGCTGGGCTAGGTAGTAGGTAGTGGGTAGTAGGGAGTAGGGCCCACTCCCCCGCCACCCACTCCTACTCCCTACTGCCTATTCCCTACTCCCTACCTGCCTCTCCACCAATAACCTTATCTTCAAGCCCGTGATCCGCTTCACCCACGTCGACAAGCAATATTCCAAGGGCGCCGCGCTCAAGGACGTCTCCCTTCACATCGCGAAGGGTGAATTCGTCTTTCTCACCGGCCATTCCGGCGCCGGCAAGTCCACCATGCTCAAGATGATGTTCGCCGAGCTGATGCCGACCAGCGGCGACGTACGGGTGTCGGGATTCAACGTGAATGAGATCCGGCCGCGCGAAATAGCGAAACTGCGGCGCCGGCTGGGTATCGTGTTCCAGGATTTCCGGCTCCTGGAGGACCGGACCGCGGAGGAGAACGTGGCCTTCGCCCTCGAAGTGACGGGAGCCCATCGCGATGTGATTCCGTCGAAGGTGATGAGAGTGCTGACCCAGGTCGGCCTGGCCGCCAAGTCGCACGCTTATCCCACCGAACTGTCGGGCGGAGAGCAGCAGCGGGTCGCGATCGCGCGGGCCCTGGTGAACGACCCCGCCATCCTCCTGGCCGACGAGCCTACTGGGAATCTCGACGAGCGGGCCACGCGCGGCGTGTTCCAGCTCATCCGGGAGATCAATGCCGGCGGGACCTGCGTCGTAATGGCTACGCACGATCTCGATCTGGTGAAACAGGCGACCTACCGCACGGTCGAGATGCGCGAAGGCGCGGTCGTATTCGACAGCGGTACCGACGAGTCAACCAGCGAGGAAGAGTTGTGAGACTGGTCCTTCGCGAGGCGCTCAACGTCTTCCGCCGGGCGCCGGCTCTCTCGATCCTCTCCATTACCACGATCGCCTTTTCGCTGTATGTGGTCGGCCTGTTCGGCCTGGTGGCGCTCAACCTGCGCGAAGCGCTGCGCGGCGTGGAGCAGCGGGTTGAGGTCGTGGCGTATCTCCTCCGCGGAACGCCCCCGGAGTCGATCGCCCAGGCCTCGGAGGACATTGCCGCATTTCCCGAAGTCCAGCGTGTCACCTTCGTGAGTGAAGACGAAGCCTTGACCCGGGCGCGCGCCGAGCTCGTCGAATTCCGTGATGCCTACCGCGACCTGACGGTGAACCCGCTTCCGGCGTCTCTGGAGATTCAGCTGAAGGAGGGGAGCCGGGACGCGGTGCACGCGCAACTGGTGGCCGAGCGGCTTCGGGGCATCGGCTTCATTGATGACGTGCGCTACGGCAGGGAGTGGGTGGAGAAACTGGACCGGCTGCGCAACATCGGCGGGCTGGTCGGCATGTCGATCGGGCTCGCCTTCGCAGCGGTGGCCGTGGTGATCATCGGTGTCACCATCAGAATCACGGTGCTGCAGCGGGCCCGGGAGATCGCGATCATGCGGCTGGTGGGTGCCACCCGCGGGTTCATCAGAGGCCCCTTCCTGCTCGAGGGCGCGCTCAAGGGACTGCTAGGTGGGATCCTCGCGGTGATCATGTGCTACGCGAGCTACCTGTTGTTCCGGAATCAGAGCGAGCTGGCCACCTCCGGCATCGTCTTTTTCAAGACACCTCAGATGCTGCTCGGCATTCTGTTCGGAATTGCGATCGGACTCGGCGGCAGCCTGGTGAGCGTCGGACGCCAACTCAAGAATGTCTAGCCGGATCCGCTGGGCGCTGGTGGTAGCGACGGGGCTCGCGATTCTGCCGTCGCGATCGCTGGTGGCCCAGCAGGACCTCGAGGAATCCCGTAGGCGGCTGGAGGAAGTCCGGCGAGAGCGGGAAAAGCTCCAGGAAGAGAGGGACCGGCTGCAGGGCCAGGTCCATGATCTCAATCAGGAGCTGGACCTTCTCGAGCGGCAGCGGCAAAGCACCAACCGCATCGTGAACGAGCTGGAGACCCAGATCGGCGGCCTCAACAGCCACGTCGACATCGCGAGCGCGGAGCTGGCCCTGGCCCAGGACAACCTGGCGGAAAAGCGCGCCGTTCTCGCCCGCCGTCTCGTCGAGATCTACAAGCGCGGGACACTCTATCCTTTCCAGGTCATCGTCGCCGCCGAGTCCTTCGGCGATCTGCTGAATCGCTACAAGTATCTCTTTCTCACCAGCCGGCAGGATCGCACGCTCGTCACCGACGTCGAGAAGCTGCGGAACCAGGTACAGAAGCGGAGGGGGGAGATCGTGTCGGTGCGGACCGAACTCGACCACCGCCGTGAAGAGCGGGAAGCGGAACTCAAGCGTTACGGCTCCCTGGTGGAGGAGCGATCCACCCGCCTCCGTGTGACGCGACGCTCAGCCAAGTCCAACGAGCAGAAGCTCAGTGCCCTGGATCGCGACGAGGCTCGGCTCAACGATTTGCTCGCCTCGCTCGAACGGGCCCGTAAGGAACGCGCGACGAATCCGGGAGCAGCGACGCTCACCACCGCCGACATCGGCAAGCTCGATTGGCCGGTGGACGGGACGATTATTTACGGCTTCGGACGGCAGACGCTTCCCAGCGGAGGCGTGATCCGTCGCAATGGGATCGGGATTTCAGCAGCGGCGGGAACGCCGGTCAAGGCGGTCGAAACAGGCAAGGTAGAACTGGTCCAGAACCTCGGCACGTACGGACTGACGGTCGTCCTGGCCCACGGCAACGGCTATCGCTCACTCTACACTCACCTGCTGGATGCCAAGGTGTCGATGGGGCAGGACGTGGTGAAGGGACAGGCCATTGGCTCGGTGGGCGGAGGGAACACAGATGAAGGGCCACATCTCTATTTCGAGATCCGGGGAGAAAACGGGATTGCTCTGGACCC
This sequence comes from uncultured Gemmatimonadales bacterium, assembly GCA_963833365.1. Classification (GTDB taxonomy): domain Bacteria; phylum Gemmatimonadota; class Gemmatimonadetes; order Gemmatimonadales; family GWC2-71-9; genus DATBGE01. The sequence goes on along the minus strand of CAWHXS010000001.1, from coordinate 221,818 downwards.
GGCGGACTGGTTGAGGAAGCGGAGGAAGTAGGGTCGGCTCGGCGGCTCGGCGGCTCGGCGGCTCGGCCGAGCCATACCAAATCAGGTTTTCCTACGCTGCTACTGTCTCCGCAGTGCCAATCCGCGTATCGGTCTGCGCTTTCCCTCGCATCAGGGCCGCTTCGACCAGGGCGAACAAGTCGGCGGTGCGGGCGGCGGAGGGATGAGGAAAGGTGACGATTCCCGCGCTGAGCCGAGGTCGCTCGCCGGCGGCGAGATCGGGGAATGGATGTTCGTCGATCCGGCGTCGCACCCGGCCGATCGAAGCGCGGGCACCTTCGAGGTCGGTTTCGGGCAGGACCAGGGCGAACTCGTCTCCCCCATAGCGCGAAACGAAATCGGGCGCGCGAATCTCCCGTTGCAAGACCCCTCCCAACTCCGCCATGATCCGATCCCCGGTTTCGGTGCCGAACCGTTCGTTGAAACCCCGCAGCTGGTCGATGTCGAGCAGGATGAGACTGAAGGTCAGCGCATACCGCCGGGCTCGCTCGAACTCTTCCTGCAGCCGCCGGTCGAGCGCATCCAGATTGCCGCACCCCGTGAGCATATCGATCGTAAGGGCGCTAGCTTGGCGCCGCGCGGCGCCGGCACGTCGCTCCTCGTTCTCCAGCATCCGGGCGGCCGCTTGCAGCATCTGCTCGGCGAAACCAACCTCATCCGCGGTAAGGTCAGGATCGGCACGCCGGGTCCGAAGCAGAAACACCCCGGCTGGCCGGCCGCGCAGCGTCATCGGCAGCGCGGCGACGCTCTTCACATCCGCCGAGACGCCGAGTTGTGCCCAGAGAGTGACGCAGCTCGGTGAAGAAAGGATGAGCTTGGAGATCGGGGATAAAAACCGTTCGTTCGGTGCGCAGCGCCTCGCGCATTTCAGGGTAGCGGCGGAGGTCCACTCGCAGATCCCGGGTGGTAGGACTCTCGCACACCGCGACAACGCGCCCGTACCGATCCTCGGAACCGGCCATGATGAAGGAGCACCGGGCCAACTCCAGCGCGAGGCCGACACGGCGCACCAGAACCTCGAGGATTTCGTCGCTGCGGGCGGCAGCCGAGAGATCTCCCAGGATCTCGAACATCAGCTCTTGACGCCAGAGCGACCGCTGAGCCTGGTCGTCGGTCGCGCGGCGCCGGAGGCGAGCGGTGATCCTCGCGTTGAGCTCGGCAAGGTTGACCGGGCCGGCGAAGGCGTCGTCGGCACCGGCCAGAAGCGTCTGGGTGACGGCCTCGGGATCCGGATCACGGAGCAGTACGAGGCGAGGAATCCCCTGCCACGCCACGCCCTGAAGCCGACCGAGAAGGGCTTCGAGCGCCTGATCCATCCTGTGGATGGTGATGAGGGCGATGTCGGGCGCACGGGTGCCGACGGCGGCCAGGAGGGTATCGTCCGCCTCCGCCACATGAAACCCGCCCCGGACCAGGGACCGCTCGAGTCCCTCGGGACGCACCGACGCATCCCCGAGAAGAAGGACGCGGGGTGACCGCGGCAGTTGGATCACGGAAGTGGGGTCGGCGGCACGGAGCGGGAGAACGTAGCCACCGCCCAAGGGGTGTCAAGCTGAAGCGGCCGCGACCTTACACCGCGACGAAAACAATGCCCGTCCATGTCAATGACCTCCTCGGTGCTCACGTTTCCACGCAGGGCGGCGTCCATACCGCGCCAGGGCGCGCGGAGGTCATCGGTGCCACGGCAATTCAGGTTTTCACCAAGACCCCGAATCAGTGGCGGGATCCGGTCATCGCCGCGGACGAGGGCAAACGATTCCGCCGGGAGTTGCGGAGAACCGGTGTGCGGGGGGTAGTGGCGCACGATTCGTACCTCATCAACCTGGCCTCGCCCGACGCCGAGCTAAGAGCACGTTCCATCAAGTCTTTCATCGCCGAACTCCAGCGCTGCCAAACGCTTGGGATCCGGGCCGTGGTGTCGCATCCGGGCAACTACCTTGATGATCGGGGATCCGGTCTCAGTCGCAACGCCGAGTCGTACATCGAGTGCCTGGAAGCGATGCCGGGGTCGATCATGGTGTTGCTGGAGACGACCGCCGGAACCGGTACGGCGCTGGGCAGCAGCTTCGAGGAGCTGGCGGAGATCCGGGCAATGATTCCGTCTCCGCTCCGCAAGAGAATCGGTTTCTGCGCCGATACCTGCCATCTCTACGCAGCGGGTTACGATCTGGTGCGCGACTATGACGGCATCTGGCAGCGGTGGGATGATCTCATCGGCTTGAAGCACCTTCGCTGTCTCCATCTCAACGACTCCAAGACCCCGCTCGGCTCCCGGCGGGACCGGCATGAGCTCATTGGTGAAGGCTCGTTGGGCCCGAGTCCCTTCCGCCGCATCATGACCGATCCCCGTTTCAGCCGGATGATGAAAGTGCTGGAGACTCCCAAGGGCGACGACCTGGTCACCTCCGACCGAAAAATGCTCCGCCGGCTTCGCGGCTATAGACGGCGGGGCGGAAGCGGGGCGCGTTGACCTCCATACCATTGGCGGTCATTCTTAGGCGATGCGATTCAACCTCACCGCGCTGGGGCTCGCCCTCACGCTGACGCAGCCCCTCGCGGCACAGGGGAGGTATGCCCTGTCGCTGGGTGGCATCTGGAGCACTCCGATCGTCACCGATCACATCTTCAACGACATCGACCTGCAACCGGCCCTGGCACCGGTCGTGACGCTCAACGCATCATGGCCGGTGTCCAAGAAGGCCAGGCTCGGTGCCGAAGCGAGCTTCGCCTCAGGCAAGCTCGACACGAAGGAATCGGGTCAGAGCGTTGATATCGGTACCCTGCGGAGCCTCACAGTTACGGGCGGGGTCGAAGCACCCTTGACGGGCAAGCTCTGGGGGCGCCTGGGTGGGGGATTCATCAAATACCTGCCCGCCGAGGAAGAGGGTGTCTTCCAGGATGGAGGACCGTTGCGCTGGGTGCTGGGCCTCGGTGTGGACTATCGCTGGCAATGGAAGCCTCGCTGGCAATGGGTCGCAGGATTCCGCTATGACTTTCATCGCTTCACGACCGACGAGCTCATGGCGCAGGGATTCGGCGGAACTCAGGATGTCCATCGCGTGATGATCTCAATCGGAATTGCGAGGACACCATGACCCGCACCTTCCGCGTGATCTGCAGCGTCACAGCATTGCTGGTTGGGGCCTGCTCCGATCTTGCTTCTCCGACTCGGAGCGACGCCTACGACTGGCGGCTGATTGTGGCCTTCGACAGCCTCGGTCCCCAGCTCGATACTCTGAGCTTCCACTGGCCACGCTCGCGGCTTCCGGTCCGCATCTGGGTCGAGGACGCCGGCGGGCTTCCGGACGAGGTGACGCACGGCATCGATGAGTGGAAGGGGGCGTTACTCTATGGTGAATGGGACGCCAAGATCACCAGCGACTCGAACAATGCAGACGTCATAGTCCGGCTTGCTCCGGCACCGCCCCCAGGTCCGAAACCGTCGGCCGGGCGTCTCGGGTCCCTGCTGCTCCCCCAATGTGATGGCGCCACCGATCTCGATACCGTCGCGACCAGGTTCGAGCTCAGGATTCCGCTGCACGTCTACGTGAACCCGCTGGTTCCTTCGAATGATCCAGACCTCGCCCGGTGTCTGAGAGTCACGACAGCGCATGAGCTGGGGCATTCCCTGGGAATCTTCCAGCACAGTACGGACGCCAACGACCTGATGTTCTCGTTGCCGGCGGTGGATGCGCTCAGCAAGCGTGACATCAACACGGTGCAGACGCTGTATCATTTTCCGCCAGACATGGTGCCGGTCGGGCCTTGACCGCGACTCATGCATAATCTTGCAATCTTTCGCCGCTCGGTTGCCGCAAAGCCCTCCGCTGTCGAAATTTCCGGCCCCCGCGCCCACCCCCGAAACGGCGGCGCGCGGTATCCCCTGGAGCCGAAGACATGACTGTTCTCAGTGAGCCGCGCGCGGCTGTGCCGGAGTTGAATGCACCTTCCTGGGTCACCAATCAGCGACTGCGGGAATGGGTAGCGGAAATCGCCGCCCTCACACAGCCCGATCGAATTCACTGGTGCGACGGCTCGCCCGCCGAGAACCAGGCCCTGCTGGACCAGATGGTGGCGGCAGGAACCCTGAAGCGGCTCAATCCCGCCAAGCGTCCCAACAGCTACCTCGCCCTCTCCGATCCCGGTGATGTCGCCCGGGTCGAGGATCGCACCTTCATCTGCAGCCAGCGACGGCAGGACGCTGGACCGACCAACAACTGGGTCGATCCCCGCGAGATGCGGACGATCATGAAGCGGGTCTTCAGCGGCTGCATGCGGGGCAGGACCATGTACGTGGTCCCCTTCAGCATGGGGCCTCTGGGATCGCCGCTGGCACATATCGGTGTTGAGCTGACCGATTCTCCCTACGTCGTCGTCAGCATGCGGATCATGACCCGCATGGGCCGACGGGCGCTCGAGGTGCTGGGAGATGGAGAGTTCGTCCCCTGCGTTCACTCAGTGGGGCAGCCGTTGGCTCCCGGTGATCGGGACGTGGCGTGGCCTTGTAATCCGGACGAGAAGTACATCGTGCACTTCCCGGAGGAGCGCGCGATCTGGTCCTTCGGCAGCGGATACGGCGGCAACGCCCTCCTCGGGAAGAAGTGTTTCGCGCTGCGGATCGCATCGGTCATGGCGCGGGACGAGGGCTGGATGGCCGAGCACATGCTCATCCTCGGACTCAAGAGTCCCGAGGGAGATAAGCGCTATGTTGCCGCGGGATTCCCCAGCGCCTGCGGCAAGACCAACCTCGCGATGCTGTTGCCGCCCAAGGGTTGCGAGGCGTGGACCGTTACCACCGTGGGAGACGACATCGCCTGGATCCGGCCCGGACCGGACGGCCGATTGCAGGCGATCAATCCCGAGGCGGGATTCTTCGGCGTGGCTCCCGGCACGTCGGAGAAATCGAATCCTACGGCGATGGCCACCATCAAGTCCAATACCATCTTCACCAATGTTGCCCTCACTCCCGATGGCGACGTGTGGTGGGAGGGGATGACGCATGAGCCGCCGCCCGAGCTGACCGACTGGCAGGGCCAGCACTGGACTCCCGCCTCGGGCCGGAAGGCTGCGCATCCCAACGCGAGATTCACCGCCCCGGCGTCGCAGTGTCCCTCGATGGATCCGGCCTGGGAGGATCCCGAGGGCGTACCGATCAGCGCCTTCATTTTTGGTGGGCGGCGGGCGACCCTGGTTCCCCTGGTCTACCAGGCGGTGAACTGGAACTTCGGGGTCTATCTCGCGGCGACGATCGGCTCCGAGACCACGGCGGCGGCGACCGGAGCGGTGGGGCATGTCCGGCGCGACCCCATGTCGATGTTGCCCTTCTGCGGCTATCACATGGGCGACTACTTCAACCACTGGCTGCAGTTCGGTCGGCAGATCGCCGATCCGCCCCGCATCTTCTGCGTCAACTGGTTCAGGAAGGACGCCGACGGCAACTTCATCTGGCCGGGATACAGCCAGAATCTTCGGGTCCTCAAGTGGATCTTCAACCGGGTGCGGGGCCGTGCCGGCGCCACCGAGAGCCCGCTGGGCTGGATGCCTCGCTATGAGGACCTCGACTGGAAGGGACTCGAGGAATTCGGCCCCGAGACCTTCCGTGACCTGATGTCGGTGCCCCGCGAGGCGTGGAAGGCCGAGATCATGTCTCACCAGGAGCTGTTCGAGCGCCTCTACGACCGGATCCCCAAGGAATTCATTCTCATGCGCGAGCTGATCCTCTCCAGCCTCTGGCGTTCAGCCGAGGAGTGGAAGCTGGCGCACGAGACGGACGCGGACGATTGAGGAAATTGCAGATTGAAGATTTCAGATTGAAGATTTAACAGCATTTATGACATCCTGATCTGCTTTTCAATCTTCAATCTGAAATCTTCAATCTTCAATCGTCATGACTGAATACGAGGTCGTCCGCGACCCTCTCTGGGACAACATCCGGATCGACGCCGCCGCGCTCGACGTCCTCGATACGCCGGCGATGCAGCGGTTGCGCTACGTCAGGCAACTTGGTCATGCCTTCCTGGTCTACCCCGGCGCCACCCACACCCGGTTCGAACACGCGTTAGGCGCCTACCACCTCACCCGGCGGGCTCTCGCCAACCTGAACGAGCGAGGGGAGCTGGCCCAGCTGGATGAGTCGCAGCGCATGGCGGCGCGCCTCGCGGCACTCACCCACGACATCGGCCACTATCCCTTCTCCCATACGCTCGAGGAGGCGGGATTCCCCAAGCACGAGCAGCTGGGTGTCACCAAGCTGGGCCAGGGCGAGCTGGGGGTACTGCTGCAGCGGCTGGGTGGCAACGAATTGGTGAGTGCCATCGGACAGCTGATCACCGGGCAGAGTCAATCGCCGCTCAAAGGGCTCATTTCCGGATCGTTGGACCTCGACAAGATCGACTATCTCAGTCGCGACGCGCGGATGTGTGGCGTTCCGTATGGCGCGGTGGACGTGGACCGGCTGCTGGCCTCACTCGTACTGGTGGAGACCGAACGAGGTCGGCTCGAAGTGGGAGTGCTGGAAAAAGGGATCAGTGCGGTGGAGTCGCTGCTCTTCGCCAAGTACCAGATGTATCGCAACGTCTACTGGCACCACGCGGTGCGGAGTGCCACCTGCATGTTCAAGCGGGCGGTACGAGCCGCGGAATGCAGCGGCGGACTCAGCCGCGACATCATCGCCGAGGCTACCGACGACGGCCTCACCGAGAAGCTACTGGCAACCGACCCGACCGGGCTCGCGCGCGCGGTGCACCGGCGGCGACTCTACAAACGGTCGCTCGACATTCCCGCGAGCGAAGTGCCCCTCGAAGCGGAGCCCTGGGTTCGGGAGCGGCCAGACCTGCTCGAGCAAGTCGAGAACCGCCTCGCGAAGGAGACCGGCCTCGCTCCGGGAGAACTGCTGCTCGATTTCCCCAGCAACCCTTCCATGCTGGCGATAGACCTCCCACTGCGGAACCGCAACGGCGCTGTGGAACGACTGACCGGACTGGGGAGGGAGGGACAATTCGGGTTGCCGCGTGTCGCAGACGAATTGTATCGCAGCGCCCGACGGCTCAGGGTGTTCACCGCCCGCCCGCCGGCCGGCGGCTTCGACCGGGTGAGCAGCCTGGTGGCCGCGCCGGTCAGCGATGTCGAAAAATGGCTGTCTGGAGGTGGGTGGCCTGGCTAGGAGCCAGGACGGAGAGCCTTGGTCGGCTGGGTGATATCGGCATCCGGGGTCCCGTCAGGTTCGATCCGGATCACGATGGCGGTGATGTTGTCGAGCCCTCCGCGGCGGTTGGCCTCGCTGATCATCCGATCCACCCAAAGCTGGGGGCCGCCCTCGCCGGACAGAATGGCGTGGAGCTGTTCGTCTTCCAGCATGCCGGTGAGACCATCCGACGCCAGTAGCAGCACGTCTCCCACCCGCAGTCCCCCGAAATACACGTCAGGTACCACGTCCGCGTTCGCTCCGATGCAACGGGTAATCACGTTGCTGTAGGGATGTACCCGGGCTTGCTCCTGAGTCAGCAGGCCGAGGTCAACCTGCTCCTGGACGTAGGAATGATCCTTGGTGACCTGGAGGAAGTGGCTATTGCGAAGCAGGTAGGCCCGGGAATCGCCTACCTGTCCGATCAGGTATCGCCGCGGAAGGAGGATGAGCGCCGTGGTTGTGGTGCCCATTCCCCGCTTGTCGTGCTCGGTCAGCGTGCGGTCGAAGATCGCGCTGTTGGCGTTGATGATCGCCGTGCGCATCCGCTCACCTGCCTGGTCATCGCTGAGTCCGCGAAGGCTTCCCAGCTCGCGGGAGATGATCCGCACCGCCATCTCGCTCGCGACTTCGCCCGCAGCGTGTCCCCCCATTCCGTCCGCCACGATGAATACTCCGCGGTCGGAAAGCATGAGGTAGTTATCCTCATTTCCGGAGCGGACAATTCCGGTGTCGGTGCGCGCAGCGCAGGTGAAACGCACGTGGGGTCGTTACTTGAGCAGGAGGAAGGCGGCTACGGCCGCCAGGATGACCACGATGGCCACGGGAACGAGCCATCCGGGGAAGGCGCTCGATCGATGAGAGGACACCATTACCGGTCCCGGTCGCCGCAGCGACGGCCGGGAAGCCGGGACCAGTGGCTCGGCCGGGGCAGAGCGCTCGGGAGCCATCAGCGGCACCGGAGGCGGGGCGGCCGGAACCTGGATCGCCGGAACCTGGATCGCACCCATGATCTTGGTGCCTGACCCTTTCTTTACATTGCCTTCAGTGTCGGTCGGCTCAAACATGACGGCCGTCTCCCCGAAGCGGATCAGCGCGCCGGGGCTCAGAACGGCTTCGCCCGATAACCGCTCCCCATCCACGAAAGTTCCGTTGGTCGAGCCGTTGTCGCTCAGCACCCAGATTTCTTCACGCCGTTGCAGCTTCGCGTGCATGGTGCTCACGCTCTCGTCAGGGATGACGATGTCGTTGTACTCCGCCCGCCCGATGTTGACGACCGGCACCTTCACCTGAAGCCGGTTCCCCTTGAGAGAACCGTTCCGCACCAGGAAGGTGGCGAGGACTGATCCGGGGACAGTCCTCGGTGGCGGAGCCACCCGCGGGACATTGGGCATCGGCGTCACCGGAATCCCGTGCATGGTTTCCGAAAGCCGATGCATCGCGCTGTCCGGCGCGAGAGACTGAGCGGGCGGCGGTGCTACAGGAGCCGGTGCAACCGGTGCCGGCGGCGCGACAGGAGCGGGAGCCGGCGCAGGCGGCGAGACAGCAGCGGGAGCCGGCGCTGGTGGCGCTGGTGGCGGAGCCGGCGCGGCCGCAGCAGGAGCAGGAGGCGCAACCGGTGGCGGAGGCTGCGCCGGCGCCGGCGATGCCGGTGTCCGCGCGACGAGTGGAGGTTCAGCCTGCGGAACCGGCAAAGGGGAAGCCTCCCTTGGAGCCGCCCTGCCCTCTTCCGGCTTCTCCGCCGCGAGATCGGCATAGAACCGGAACTCATGATCTCCAACCCGTACCACATCGGCCCGGGCCAGAACCCGCTGCATCTCGATCCGCTCGCCGTTGACAAAGGTCCCGTTGGTGCTGCTGTCCACCAGCACATAGCCCTGAGGAGTCGCCATGATCTCGGCGTGGCGGCGAGAGACATCCTTATTTGGCACGACGATGTCGCAGCCCGCCTCACGACCAAAGACCATCGGAGCGGAACCGATGGTGTACTCCCGGCCGTCGGTCAGACAGACCAGACGCCCGCCGGTTGCCGCGGTGGCCGGCTTTGGGGCGCCCGACTTGAACTGCCCCGCCATCTTTGCCACGTCGCTTGTACTGACGAACTGGGTACTGCCGCTGCGGCGGGGATCGGTCACCAGTAATTCGTGGGGTCCGATCTGCAGCTTGTCTCCATGAAGGATGGGAGCCGGCTCGGCTCCCAATTTGACTCCGTTCAACAGAACTTCCGCCTGGGCAGACCCCGGACGAACCGAAGCTGCCCCGTCGGGACTGGCTTGAATAAGGACATGGCGAGGCTGGACCTCGGACAGGAAAAGCGTGGCTGTAGGCTCGGAACCAACGAACGACTCTCCGGCGGGGATAGGGTACCGTTGCCCACCGAACTCGAGTTCAAGCATTGACCGATTCCTGTCGAAAAACGCGGTTTGTGAAGCTACCCGGCACGATGTAACCGCGCAAGCAATCGAACGTTAGACCCCGACTCGGTGTTCGCGAGTCGGACCCCTGAGCTGGAGCCGGTAGAGCCGTTCGTACAGCCCTTTTCGGGCCAGAAGCTCCCGGTGGGACCCCCGCTCGGCAACTTCCCCATGATGCAGCACCAGAATCTCGTTGGCATGAAGAATTGTGCTTAGCCGGTGGGCGACGACCAGAGTCGTCCTGCCCCTCATCAGTTCGGCCAGCGCGGCCTGGATCTGAGCTTCCGCCTCGGCGTCCACCGAGCTGGTCGCCTCATCGAGGACGAGAATCCGCGGGTCCCGGGCGAGTGCCCGGGCAAAGCTCAGCAGCTGCCGTTCACCGACGCTCAGGTTCCGGCCTCGCTCGCCCAGGATGTGGGCGTAGGTGTCCGGCAGGCGATTGATGAACCGGTCTGCCCCGACTCGGGCGGCAGCCTCATGCGCCCGCTCGGGAGAGATCGGTGCATCCAGCGTCAGGTTGTGCAGAATGTTGCCGGTAAACAGAAACAGATCCTGCTGCACGAACCCCACCAGCTCACGCAGTTGAGCCAGCGGCAAGTCACGAAGATCGACACCGTCGAGCGTAATCCGCCCCCGCTGCGGATCGTAAAACCGGAGCAGCAGGCTGATGATCGTGGTCTTCCCCGCCCCGGTGTGCCCGACGATGGCAAGCGTCTGATCCGGACGCGCCGTGAAGCTGACGCCCTTGAGGACCCAGTTATCGGACGAGTTCCGAGTTCCCAGTTCCGAGTTCTGTCCTTCGAGGACGTCACTGTTCACTCGGAACTCGGAACTCGGAACTCCGGTTTCACCGCCGTATCGGAACCACACATCCTCGAACACCACTTCGCCGCGGACCGGACGCGCAAGCCGTTTCGGATGGGCCGGCTCGAGCACAGTCGGCTGAGTGTCCATCAGGCGGAAGATCCGCTCGGACGACGCCATCGCGCTCTGCAGCAGGTTGTATTTCTCGGCCAGGTCCTGCAGCGGCTGGAAGAAGCGCCGGGTGAGCTGGATGAACGCGGCCAGAATCCCGACCGTCAGAGTCTGGTCCAGCACGCGAAGGCCACCATACCAGAGCAGCGCGCCGAGCGCCACCGAGCCGAGAAACTCCACCGCCGGAAAGAACAGAGCGTAGACGGTGATCGATCGCAGGTGCGCCGAGAGGTGATCCTTGTTGATGACCGCGAACTGGCGCGCGGTGACCTCTTCCCGGCCGAACAACTGCACCACCCGCATTCCCGAGAGATGCTCCTGCAGGAAGCTGTTGATGCGCGCGACCCGGATTCGGATGTCATGGAACGCCTGTCGCACGCTGCGGCGGAAAACCGCGGCGACCAGCAGCATGAGCGGGATGACGGCGAAGGCGACCAGGGCGAGACGCCAGTCGACGACCAGCATCATCGTCATGATGGCGATGAGGGTGAACACGTCGCCGAACACGGTCACGACTCCGGAGGAGAACAGCTCGTTGAGCGTCTCGACGTCGGAGGTGATCCGGGTCATCAGCCGGCCGACCGGATTCCGGTCGAAGTAGGAAATGCTGAGACTCTGGAGGTGGGTGAACAGCTCGAGCCGGAGATCGCTCATCACCCATTGGCCGATCCACGCAGTGAGCAGCGTCTGGCCGTAGTCCAGTGCGAACTCGAGAAGCAGGGCGACCACGAACGCCGCCGCGAGGGTGCCCAGCAGCGCCACATCATGATGGGGGACGGCCACATCGAGCGCCCGCTGAGTCAGCGCCGGGCCGACCAGGGCGAGCACCGCCCCGGCCAGCAGCATCAGCACAGCGACGAGCGCGCGACCGCGATAGGGCCGGAGATAGTGCAGCAGCCGCCGCATCAGCGCCGCGTCGTAGCGGCGCTCCTGGGCCTCTTCGAACTGTTCCGGTGCTGCGGTCACGGCTCGCGTTTAACCTACGCCCGCAGCGATCGCCTCCGCCTCGGCTAGTTCATCGGTGCCCTTCAGGCGATGCCGGACCCAGCTGGAGAAGACGGCGAAACCGAACGCGAGCGTGAAATAACTGAGGATCGAGCGCCAGATCAGGGTATACAGTGGCGTGAGTTCCTTGGGCAGATAGACCGAAGCCATCACCGCAGTCGATAGAATCTCGGCGATACCGGATGCCCCGGGCGTCGGAGCGAAATAGAGCAGAAAGGTGATGAACGTCTGCACCAGCAGCACATCCACGAAGTTCGCGTGCACGCCCACCGCGCGAAGCGCCACGTAACCGGCCAGCAGCTTGTTGGCGTGCGAAGGAGCGGACAGAAGCACCGCCCAGAACAGCGAGAGCCATCCGCTGGGGCTGTTGAATGCGAGGACGCTCCGGTGGGCGTCGTCGATGCCCTGCTGCAGCGCTTCGAGCCGGTGGGCGAAACGCTCGCTCTTCCGGCTGATCTTCACCGAGACCCAATGGAGGAAATCCCTGACGTAACGCGGAAAGACGATCGCGGCCACCAGCACGCACCCGATGGTCACGAACATGCCCAGGCTGCCGAGGAACATCTGGTAGAGCGAGAGGCCCAGGACGTTGCCGTGTTGCCCCAGCGATCTGCCGGCACCGGCCACGATCGCGAGAGGCCCGGCGATCGCGAAGAAGAGCACCGTCGCGATGAACGTCATGAGCGTCGAGGTGACGGCCACTGGCAGCGGCACTCCGGCGCGGCGCATGGCGTACATCGTCATCGGCCCGGCGCCGGAATTGAACGGCGTCAGATACGCGGCCCAGGCTCCCATTCCGCCGGCGAGAATCATCCCGGTGAGTGGCGGGTTGGGGTGCACATGACGGACCACGACCCAATTGCGAAGCCCGCCGCCAATCCAGTCCATCGACGCGAGCCCCACGCCCACCACTATCCAGATCCAGTGCACTTCCCCCAGGGCGTGGACAAACGCCGGCAGGTTGTTGCCGTAGATCAGGACGGCGACAAAACCACACAGCGATATGCAAACGAAAACGACGAAACCGCGGAGGAGGATCCGGGGCGAGAGGACATTGGCCATGGACCCGGAAAGTTAACCCCGGGGGGGCGGGAGAGCGGGAGACGGGAGACGGGAGACGGGGAGCATCAGACAACAGCGTGAGAGGTGAGAAGTGAGATGGGGGTTGGCTCCCCGCCTCCTGTTCCCTCTCACCTCTTACTTCTCACTTCTCACGTTGTTGCTGGCTCCGTCTCCGTCTACTATTAGGTATGGCCGAACCCGTCATCCGCATCGTTAACGCCAGACAGCACAATCTCCGTGGCCTCACCGTGGATCTGCCCCGGCGAAAACTGATTGTGATCACCGGCCCATCGGGCTCCGGCAAGAGCTCTCTCGCGTTCGACACGCTCTATGCCGAAGGACAGCGCCGCTACATCGAATCGCTTTCGACCTACGCCAAGCAGTTCCTGGAGCGGATGCCCAAGCCGCAGGTGGACCGGCTGGAAGGGCTGGCACCCGCGGTCGCAATCGAGCAGCGCAACCCGACGGTTTCCAGTCGCTCGACGGTGGGCACCGCGACCGAGATCTACGACTACCTGCGCCTGCTGTGGGCCCGGGTGGGCCACCAGCGCTGCCGGAAGTGCGGCGCACCCGTCCGGCGCGACACGCCGCAGTCGGCAACCGAGGAGACACTGAGCCAGATCACCGGACCGGTGCAGGTCGCGTTTCCGCTACCCGAATCGGCCCGTCACAGTCATGAGGCCATCGTCGAGAACCTGCGCGCATTGGGATTCATCCGTCTCCTGGGAGACGGTGTCGAGTATCACCTCGACGCGCTGCCGCAGACCGTCGACCTGACCCAATGCGCCGAGTTGCTGATCGTGGTGGATCGCCTCATGCTGCAGGGAGCCGGAGGGGAGACTTCATCTCCGTCGAATGCCCGTCTCACTGGTGCCATCGAGACCGCCTTCGGCGAGGGCGAAGGCATCGCACTGGTTCTCCATCGGGATGGCCGGCTTCGCTTCACCGAGCATCCGGCGTGCAGTCGTTGTGATACGCCGGCCGCGACAGTGACCCCGGCGCTCTTCTCCTTCAACAACCCGCGGGGCGCGTGCGGCGGCTGCAACGGTTTCGGCGCCGTGCTGGAGTACGACGAGTCGCTGATCATCCCCGATACGTCGCTGAGCCTGAGCCAGGGGGCGATCAATCCGTGGACCAAGCCCCGTTACGAGACTCGACGCCGCCTCCTGCTCAACACGGCCCGCTCGCTGGGTATCGACCCCGACAAACCGTGGCGCTCGCTCAAGCCGAACCAGAAGCGCGAGCTGCTCTATGGAAAGCAGGGCCGCTACATCGGGATCTTTCCCTTCCTCAAGGGCCTGGAGCAGAAGCGCTACAAGCAGTACATCCGCGTCTTCCTTCGGCAGTACCAGCTCGCCCACACCTGCCCGGTATGTCACGGCAGCCGGCTCAACGAACAGGCGCTCAGCGTCGAAATAGACGGCGCGGTGATCTCCAGTGTCAGCGCCAAACCGGTGGACGAGCTTGCCACCTGGCTCGAAGCCCTGTCCCTCTCCGATTTCGAGCGGGAGATCGCCCACCTGATCCTGGACCAGCTGCAGCGGCGGATCGGCTATCTACGAGACGTAGGACTCGGCTATCTGACCCTCGATCGGCTCACCCGAACGCTCTCGGGCGGGGAAGCGCAGCGGATCGCTCTCGCCAACGCGCTGGGCTCCAACCTGGTGGATGCACTCTACGTTCTGGACGAGCCCTCGATCGGGTTGCACCCGCGAGACATCGACCGGTTGCTCGGACTGCTGCAGCGGCTCCGGGACACCGGCAACACCGTCATCGTGGTGGAACACGATCCGGCGGCGATTGCCCGGGCCGATTTCATGCTCGAGCTGGGGCCCGGCGCCGGCGAGAACGGTGGAAGGCTGGTGTATGCCGGACCACCGGCCGGCGCCACCGAATCTCTCACCGGGCAGTATTTGTCAGGCCAAAAGCGGATCGGAATTCCCAGCGCGCGACGTCCGCTCGGCCCCTGGCTTCGCGTCCGAGGCGCCACCCTTCACAACTTGAAGGGCGTTGACGTCGATATTCCGATGGGAACTCTCACCGCGGTGACCGGAGTCTCCGGCTCCGGCAAGAGTACCCTGGTGCATGACGTCCTGTACCGGCAAATGGAAGGACGGCTTCGCGGCGGCCATTCGGCCAAGGCACACCTGGGCGAGCCGGTCGGTAGTGTCCAGTCATTCAGCGGGTGGGAACTGCTGGATGACGTGCTGTTGATCGATCAGTCTCCCATCGGCCGCACGCCCCGATCCAACCCGGTGACCTACATCCGGGCGTTCGACGAAATCCGGGAGCTCTTCGCGTCCCAGCCCGAGTCCCGCATGCGCGGCTACACGCCGGCAACCTTCTCCTTCAACATGCCGGGCGGCCGATGCGAGGAATGCCAGGGCGCCGGCGCCGTGCAGGTGGAGATGGTGTTCCTGGCCGACGTGTTCATGCCCTGCGAGGTGTGCGGCGGGACTCGGTTCAAGCGGGAAGTGCTCGAGGTCAAGATCCGCGGACATTCCATCGCGGATGTGCTCGAGTTCACGGTGGACGAGGCCATTCTGCGGTTCCGGCACCAGCCAAAGCTGGGACAAGCCCTCTGGCACCTGCAGCAGGTCGGCCTGGGCTATCTCCGCCTCGGCCAGCCGGCCACCACGCTTTCGGGCGGAGAAGCGCAGCGACTCAAGATCGCACGCGAGCTGGCCCAGTCGGCCAAGCGCAGCGGTCGCAAACTCTACATCCTGGACGAGCCGACGACGGGATTACATCTCGACGATGTGCGTGTGCTGATTCAGGTGCTCGATCGCCTGGTGGACGCCGGCCACACCGTCCTGGTCATCGAGCATCACCTCGACGTGATCAAACGGGCAGACTGGATTATCGATCTGGGACCGGAGGCGGGAGACCAGGGCGGGCTGGTAGTGGCGCAGGGAACTCCGGAATCAATCCTCGAGGTTTCAGCCTCTCACACAGCGCGATATCTCCGGGAGGTTTTACGACCCTCGCAGGCCACAGAGGCGATCAGGGCTGTGGCAGGAATCTGAGGGATTTCAGATTTAAGATTTCAGATTGCAGATTTCGTCACCTGAAAGATCAATCTGCAATCTGAGATCTGAAATCTTCAATCAACCATCAATCTGCAATCTGAAATCTTAAATCTGAAATATCTTCAATTCCCCACCGTCTTCCGCCGCTGTCCCGCCCTCCCTCCCGCTGATTGAAGAGTGGCATAGCTCTCCCGCAGCGCTGACTCGGTAGTAGGCCAATCGATGCACGCGTCGGTGATGGAGACACCGTAGCGCAGTCCCTCCTTGCCGTGCCCCAGTCGCTGGTTTCCTGCGTGGAGATGGCTCTCCAGCATGGCACCCATGATGTTGCGGCTCCCGCCAGCTACCTGTTCCACCACATTCCGAAGCACCGCGGGCTGACGGGTGTGATCCTTGTTCGAGTTCCCGTGGCTGCAGTCCACCATCACCCGCGACGGCAGGCCCTGCTCCGCGCACAGTGCGCTCGCCTTGACGACCGATGCCGCGTCGTAGTTGCTGTGCGCCTCCGCCACCCCGCAGCACAAGGTGGCGATCGAGATTACCCGTGGTATGAACGATCGCGGATCTCCCGTCGTCGTCCATGCCGAGGAAGGCGTGAGGGGTCCCGGCGGCTAGCATGCCGTCGAGCGCGGGCTGCAGGCTCCCGTCCGTCGCGTTCTTGAAGCCCACCGGCATCGAGAGGCCGCTCGCCATCTCACGATGGGTCTGGGACTGCACAGTGCGGGCGCCGATGGCGGTCCAGGAGACCAGATCGGCCACATACTGGGGCACGACTGGGCCAAGCATCTCGGTAGCCACCGGCAAGCCGAGCCGATTGACCTCGAGAAGCAGCTTTCTCGCGAGGCGGAGTCCGGTCTCCATGTCCCGCGTGCCGTCCAGGTGCGGATCGTTGATCAGCCCCTTCCAGCCAACCGTGGTCCGAGGCTTCTCGAAGTAGACCCGCATCAGGATCACCAGCGAGTCATTCAACTCCTCACGAAGTGATGCGAGCGCCGCGGGCGTAGTCGAGCGCGGCGTCGATGTCGTGGATCGAGCAGGGCCCCACCACCATCAGGAGGCGAGGGTCATCCCCGGCCAGCACCGCTTGCACCTCGTGGCGGCTCCGGAGGACCACCTCCGCGACACCGCGGGGCATCGGGAGTTCTTCACGAATCGCCCGCGGAGAAACCAGCGGATCGAGTCGCTCGATCCGAAGGTTGCTGGTCGGGGGAGTTATGGAACGGTCCTGGGCCATCGACATTCCTGAAGAGGTCGCGATCGTGTAGTATGCCCGGAGAGCGGGGGTGACGCTAGGCTGCTGCCATGAAACGTTGCCCTGCCTCCTCGTCGCCTATCATCTTGCACCGCATCAGTTTGCTTCACGTAAACCATGCCCGAACTCCCCGATATCCTGCTCTACCAGCGCAGCCTCGAGCAACGGGTTCGGGGGCAAACGATCGAACGCATCCGGCTCGCGTCTCCCTTCCTGCTCCGCAGCGTCGAACCGCCAATCAAGGAAGCCGAGGGCCGGAGAGTCCTCGGGATCGAGCGAGTCGGAAAGCGACTGGTGTTCGCCTTGGAGAGCGATTGGTTCCTGGTGCTGCACCTGATGATCGCGGGTCGCCTCAAGTGGCTCGACACTGGCGCGAAGCTGCCCGGACGAATCGGCCTGGCGGCGTTCGATTTCCCCACCGGAACCCTGGCGCTCACCGAAGCGGGAAGTAAGCGACGGGCCTCGCTCCACGTGGTGACAGGCCGCGAGGCCCTGAAGGACTTCACTCGCGGAGGGCTGGATGTACTCTCGGCGACGCCCACCGAATTTGCCGAGCGGCTCAGAAGACAAAGTCACACCCTCAAGCGAGCCCTGACCGATCCCACGATTTTCGACGGGATCGGAAACGCTTATTCCGATGAGATCCTGCACCGGGCTCGGCTCTCTCCCTTTGTTCTAACCGGTCGGATCGAAGAAGATGAGGTTGGCCGGCTCTACCAGGCCAGCCGTGACACGCTCACCGAATGGATTAAGAGGTTACAGCAGGAGACAGGAGACAAATGGCCGGAGAAGGTGACCGCGTTTCGAGAAGGCATGGCGGTCCATGGGCGCTATGGTCAGCCCTGTCCCGACTGCGGGACCCTGGTCCAGCGGATCCGGTACGCCGACAACGAAACCAACTATTGCCCGACGTGCCAGACCGAGGGACGGCTCCTGGCCGACCGGGCGTTGAGTCGCTTGTTAAAGGAGGACTGGCCGCGCTCGCTGGAGGAACTGGACGAGCACATCAAGGAAAGGCACCTCTAGCTCCCGAGGCAGGACTCGAACCTGCGACCCGCTGATTAACAGTCAGCTGCTCTACCAACTGAGCTACTCGGGAAGGGCCAAGAGGATAAAACCCCCGACTTACCGGGGCAAGCTCCCGCAAAACGCTCTCCCCATTCCCCGCAACGGCTTTTGCGATAATCCCTTAGTACTATTGTGAGCATATACTCACACTTATTAGCCTGTGAGCAATCACTCACATACGGAAGTGTGGTGACCGCTCCGCAACACATGGCCGATTTTCCGCATTTTGCGCCCTGCTCCACATGAGCTAAATCATTGTAGAAAAATCTGTTACGGGTCAGGACTGCATTTTTTCCCCTTGGCTCTTACCTTGTTCCCATGCCTTTGCACCCCCTCTGGGGCCATGAAGAGCAGAGGGCCAGAGTAGGCCGCGCAGCCGCAGCGGGTCGGCTGCCTCAGTTCCTTCTTCTGACGGGTCCCGCCGGCGTAGGGAAGCAGCGCTTTGGGCTGTGGGTCGCGCAACTGCTGCTTTGCGAGAAAAAAGGAGTCGAGGAGCCCTGCGGTACCTGCAGGGGATGTCACCAGGTTCTCGAGATAAGCCATCCCGACCTGCACTGGATCATGCCGGTCAACCGGCCCAAGGCAGGCGAAGCCGGGAAGCAGGTCGAGGAGCTGGAAGACGCGCTGAACGAGACCCTGGCAGCTCGGCGTGAGAACCCGTTGTACGCGCCGCCAGGCGGGATGGCCGGGCACTTCATTTCAACGGCCCGCCTCCTCCAACGCCGCGCGGTGCTGACACCGGCTCAAGGAAGCCGGAAGGTCTTTCTGATTGCCGAGGCGGACCGCCTGGTGCCGCAGGAGTCCAGCCCGGAGGCGGCCAACGCGCTGCTGAAACTGCTCGAGGAGCCGCCGGCGGACACGCAGTTCGTATTGACGGTGACTGATGCGAACCAGCTCCTGCCCACGATACGATCTCGGGCGGTCGAGTTGAAGCTGAACCGGCTGTCTCAGAAGATGGCCGAGCAGTTCCTGGAAAAGTTCGGACCCAGGCTTTCTCCCGAGGCGTTTCGGATCAAGGCGCAGCGGTCGAACGGGGTGATAGGTCAGGCGCTGGGAGACGGAGATCAGATGGCGCGGGCGCGCCGCAGTGCCGAGGAGATTCTGGAGGTGGTGAAGGGCGGAATCGGCCAACGAGCCGAGCGTGCGCTAAAACAGGGTGCCTTTGCAGCCCGGGGCGATTTCTCCGCGACCCTCGAAGCGCTGGCAGAGGTGCTGGCCGACCGGGCTCGAAAGGCCGCGGCGGGCGGAGCGGGAGAGTTAGCCGGATTGGTGCGAGCGCAGGAGCGGGTGCAGGCGGCGCGCGAAGCCGCCCAGGGCAACGTCAACCCGCAGCTCCTACTGGCCGCACTGCAGAATGAATTGGCGGAGGCGCTCTGATGCTGAGTCACGTGGATGAGCGCGGCCGGGCGAGAATGGTCGACGTGGCCGGGAAGCCGGAGACAGCCCGGAGTGCCACGGCGGAAGGTGCAGTCAGGATGTCGCGTGAAGCCTTCGAGATGGTACGGGACCAAGCCGTAGCAAAAGGCGACGTACTGGGAATCGCGGAGGTGGCGGGGGTAATGGCGGCGAAGCGGACCGGGGAGTTGATCCCGCTCTGTCATCCCCTCCCCCTCGACGTTGTAACCGTCGAAGCGGTACCGGACGAGGGACTGCCGGGTATAAGGATCACGGCAACGGCCCGGGCGACAGGCCGGACTGGAGTCGAAATGGAGGCGTTGACCGCCGTCTCGGTGGCCTGCCTGACCGTTTATGACATGGTCAAGGCGGTAGACCGATCGATGGAGATCACAACGGTCCGCCTGCTGGAAAAAACCGGAGGAAGCCGGGGAGACTGGCGCCGGCCCGTTTGAATGGGGCAGCACGCCGGATTCACGATAGGAGGAGGAAGCATGTCAGATTAACCAATTCGAGCCGAACAGTCGATCGCGCTGGATCCGGGCCGTGCTGGTTCGGGCCGGAGCGCTGCTCGCCTGTGCGCTGCTGGTAAGTGGACTGGCGGGATCGACCGCGCGGGTGCGGGCATCCGATGAAGCAGTTCTGCCCAGCCCGAAGGAAGTGGGTGATGAGTTCCGTACCATGTCGCACCGGCTCGAAACGGCCGAGGGCGAGTTGGCGCTGGCCCGGGTCCAGATCGAGCGGTCCAACGCGGTGTTCAAGTATTCCAGCCGTTATCAGATTCCGGCCGATCTGACCGCGTCGATCTATGACATCGCGCTCAGCGAAGGAATCGAGCCCGAAGTCGGCTTCCGGCTGGTTCAGATCGAAAGCAACTTCAAGCTCAAGGCATTGAGCTATGCCGGCGCTGTTGGTTACACCCAGATCCAGCCGGCCACGGCGAAGTTCTATGAGCCGGGCTTGACCGAAGAGCAACTCTACAGCTCCGACGTGAACCTGCGCCTCGGCTTCCGGTTCCTGAAGGACTTGCTCAACAAGTACGACCAGGACTGGGAACTGGCATTGCTGGCCTACAACCGCGGACCGGCCCGCGTCGAGGCGATTCTCCAGCAGGGTGGAGATCCGCACAACGGCTATTCCGATGCGGTGCTGCGAGGGACCTCCCGTGAAGTGAAGCAGCAGTAAGTCGAGCGAGGAGCAAAATCGAACGGGGGCGCCAAGTGGCGCCCCCGTTCTGTTTCCTGGAATCCGTCGGTCTTCAGTTCGGGAATGTTAAGCTTCTCGCCGGCCTTCAGCACCGAGCCACTGTCGATCCCATTCGCGTTACGCAGCGCGGTCACGGTGACGCCGTAGTGCTGAGCGATGCCCGAGAGGGTTTCCCCCCGGCGAACCACGTGGGTGTGGGAGCCGGAAGCGGAAGAAGCAGTCGAGCTGACTTTGGCCGGAGCCGTGTTGCGAACCCTTCACCCGGATCCGCTGACCCGCCTTGAGTCCGGCGGTGCTGGACAGAGCCATTCCATTCCCGCAGCTGCGCCACGGAGACGTTGAACTTCTGTCCGATGGTCCAGAGCGACTCGCCGGAGCGGACCGTGTACATCCCGCTGGACGAGACGGTCGTGGACGAGGTCGAGCGGGTGGGTTCGGTGTTCGGCAGCCTCGCCCCGCTGGTCGGGACGACGATGCGGGTTCCGGCCCGAAGCGATTTAGCCTTGACACCCGGATTGGCGGCCGTGATCGTCGCGGTAGAAACCCCGTAGATCTTGGCGATGCCACCGAGAGTCTGCCCTCTGGTCACCACGTGCTCGACGAAGGTGATGCGGTCCTTGGGCGACAGGGCCGCGTAGAGCACGCTCACCGTGTCTCCCTTGCCGAGCGGCAGGCGGACGACCGAGGTCGAACGGGGCGGAGTAACGCCGCGGAGGTACTGGGGATTTAGTTCCCGAATCGCCGCAGTGGTGGTATCGGCCAACCGGGCGATGACGTCCAGGCCCGTGGCATCAGGCACGATGACGGAGTCGAGCTGGAGCGGTTCGATCCCTTCGAGCTTGGGGAAGCCGTATTTCTCCGGCTGCTTGGCGATGAGCGCCGCAGCGATCAGCTTGGGAACGTAGTCCTTGGTTTCCCGTCTCAGGAAGCGGGTATCATAGAGGCGGAAGAAGTCGGCGTCCGGATTATCCTCTTCCTCTTCATCGTCACCCAGGCGCTTGAGCCCGCGACCAACCTTGCCGGCTCCGGCGTTGTAAGCCGCGGCGGCCAGATACATCGAGCCGAATCGATCGCGCAGATCGGCGAGGTGACGGGCGGCGGCGTCGGTCGAGCGGAACGGATCCCGCCGTTCGTCCACCCAGGAATCGATCCGCAAGCCGTAGAGCTTTCCGGTGCCCTTCATGAACTGCCACATCCCGGTCGCCCGGGAGCGGCTTACCGCGGAGTTGGAGAACCCGCTCTCGATGAGGGCGAGATAGACCATGTCTTCCGGAACGCCGTGCTCGCGCAGCTTGTCCCGGATCATTGCCTCGTAACGGGGCATCCGGGTGAGCCAGATCCCCATGCGCTCGCGCGCGGTGCCCTGGAAGAAATCGAGGTAGTACTGGACCCGGGTGTGCGAGTTGTAGGTCTCGACGTCGATATCCCAGGTGACCGCATTCTCCAGCTCGTTGGCGCCGCCGTGGCTTCCGGCCTCACCGGTAGCTCCAACGCTGGAGTCGCCAGTGTCGGGAGAGGCCGCGGCCAGTGCTTCCAGCATGTTCACGTCGGCCGCGGAATCGGCGGCCAGGCGTTCAACGACTGAATCAGGCAAGGACGCCGCGGCGGCGGAGTCCGCGAGGTGGGGCGGAATCGTGGTCGTGTCGCGGTTCGCCGCAGCAGTATCCTTCGCGACAGCAACCGGCGCCGATGGCGCTGGGTGATGCGAAGTCTGCTTCGGCGTGACCGGCGCGGGCGACTTCCCGCCCGAGCAGGCAAACAGACACACAGCGGTGCAAACCAGGCCGAGTCTTATGCTCACTGTCCTGCCTTTCGATCTGACTGAAATCACACGAGCTAATCGAGAGAATACGTCCCGGCAGCCACCGATGTTACTGGCTGGGTCCCAGCTTGAGTGCCGCTTGGTGGGAATTCCCTCTGCAAATTTTCTGCGCGTCGGACTCTACTACAGCTCTTTTCGGCTAATGTTCGGCACTCAATCGGCCCGTCGCGAAATGAGGCAGGGCCGTGCTTTTCTCTAGGGCTGCTCAGCGCATGAACAAGCGGTTGCCAAGCACCCGGTTAGTCGCATTCAGAACAGCCAGGGCAGCGCCCCGCGGCGTGTCTTCCTCGGTGAGAAAACAGCCAACCAGGCGGGGACCTTCCCGTTCCGTCGGGATGGAGAGCGAAACGATCACCACGTTCGCGTCGAAGGCCCGGACCGCCTTCACTCCCAGCAATTCGAACTTGATCGGCCCCTTGAACTGCCTTAGTCAGAGCCATAACGCAAGCCTGGGCGGCACAACGCAACTCGCCCGCCTGGGAAGTCAGGCCCTCGGCCTCAGCGGTGTATTCCTCCGATTCACGCAATTGGAGGGTGACCCGGGCACGACACCGCCCATTGGGCAGGCGGTCGAGCAGGAAGTCGGTAAACCGCAATCGGTCGGGGGCGGCGACGGGCATGGTGTTCCGAGTCAGTTGGCGCGGAGGCGCAGGTTTAGGATACCTTACGCCAATGCGAAACCCATGCCTCGTAGCCCTGCTCGTCGGAGCGGTGGCTACCCCCGCCCGGGCCCAAGACCCGGGTTTTCTTCGTGCCGCCCTGGAAGCGCGGATCAGGCAGGATACCGCGGTCGTCGGGCTCAGCTTTCTGGACCCAGCCCGGGGCGATTCCCTCGACATCCAGGGGGGACTCCGATTTCACGCCGCCAGTACGATGAAAGTTCCCGTCCTCATCGAGCTGGGCCGGCGGGTGGACGCCGGCGAGCTGAAGTGGGACGACAGCCTCCTGGTCCACAACGAGTTCCGGTCGCTCGTGGACGGCTCGACCTATCTGCTGGATCTGAAGGACGATTCGGATTCCAGCATGTACACCCACGAGGGACAGCGGCTGCCGATCCGGGAACTCGCCAGCATCATGATCACCCGCAGCAGCAACCTGGCCACCAACCTGTTGATCACCCGGCTGGACCCCAAGCGAGTGGACGCGACCGCCCACAAGCTTGGCGCGGACTCAATACACGTACTGCGCGGCGTCGAGGACGGCAAGGCCTTCGCCCTGGGAATGAACAACACCACCACCGCACGGGACCTGGCGGTGCTGCTGCGCGCGCTGGCCAAGGGTACCGCCGCTTCCCCCGCGAGCACCCGGGTCATGCTCGACATGCTGCTGGGCCAGGAATTCAACGACGGGATCCCGGCGGGACTGCCGGCCGGAGTGAAAGTCGCCCACAAGACCGGCGAGATCACCGCTCTCCTGCACGACGCGGCGATCATCTATCCGCCAGGCCGGGAGCCCTATGTCCTGGTGATCCTCACTCGGGGGCTGCCGGAACACGACAGCCTGGCGAAGCTGCAGGCTGATCTATCGCGGGTGGTTTACGACTGGGCGACTCGCCCGGCTTCCTAGCCGAGGCGTTCGGTCAACGTTGCAGTGAGCCTCTCGGCCGTCATCCTATCAGCCTTCGCAAACAGGTCGCTTCGGGAAGGGGCCTCGAGAGAGGTCTGAGCCCAGATCGATTTGTGTTCCGGGGTATTCGGACGAAAGGCCAGAACCAATCGCCAGGCAGAACTCGCGCTGAGTCTTTTCGGCCACCGGTGAAACGTTCCAGTGCGTACCACCGACGGTGATTTCTCGCCACGCCATATCATTTACCTGAAAGCTGGGTTTGCGACGGGCGGACAATGTGAAGCGCGCCCTGCCTCGGGTCAAGAGACCCAAGTCACCATTCAAGCAAGTCGCTTGCCCAGCTCTTCGGTCAGGCGCGGGTGTATTGCCGGAATCTGGCCATGAGGTCGCGGGTGACCGGGCCGGCCTTTCCGGTTCCGACCGTGCGCCCATCCACCATGCGGATCGGTGCTATCTCCGCGGCGGTGCCAGTAAAGAAGGCTTCGTCGGCGGTGTAGAGATCGTAGCGATTGATGATCGTCTCGACGACGCGGTGTCCCGCCTCGGACGCAATCTCGATGACGACGTCCCGAGTCACGCCCTTGAGAATCCCGGACCACACCGCCGGGGTGTAGAGCAGGTCCTCCTTCACCACGAAGAGGTTCATCCCGGACGCCTCGGCGACATGCCCGGCGCTGTCCAGCATGATGACCTCGTCGGCGTTGGCGGTGGTCCCCTCGACCTTGGCCAGGATGTGGCAGAGATAGTTCAGCGACTTGACCCGCGGTGAGATCGACTCGCGATGGGGAATCGGAGTCCCGGCGGTGATGACAGAGAGCCCGGCCTCGTAGCGCTCGGCAGGCCAGAGGCTGATCGTGTCGAAGATGATGATGACCGAGGCTCGCGGACATTTGCGCGGATCGAGACCCAGATCCCCGACGCCGCGGGTGACCACATGGCGGAGGTACGCTTCCTTTATACCGGACCGCCGGACACCTTCTTCGGTCACCGCCATCATCTCATCTTTGGAGATCGGCACTTCGAGCAGGATGGCCTTGGCCGAATCGTACAGCCGATCGACGTGCTGTTTCAGCTTGAAAGTCTTGCCGCCGTAGACCCGCATGCCCTCGAACACACCGTCGCCGTACAGCAGGCCGTGGTCGAAGACGGAGATTTTGGCGTTATTGCGATCGTACCACTGGCCGTCAATGTAGATGACAGTCACTCGAAATCCTCACCGAAAGCGCCTGATCCTGGGTTCACACCGGCGGGGAATGTCGCAGGGGGCGGCGGCGGATGGAAGGGGTGGTTTGCCGCCTCCAACCCTCACAGCGATATTAGCGGAAGCGGAGCGATGAGGGCGGTGGGAATCGAACCCACGACCTAGAGATTAAAAGTCTCTTGCTCTACCAATTGAGCTACGCCCTCGGCCGACCCAAACGTGGGCCCCCCGCGAGAGAAACTCAAGGCCTCACCAGGAGGATACGATGACTCCTCGCCTAGCGCTGTTGCTGAGCGCGCTCGCGCTGGTGCCCGGCGCGATGCAGGCGCAGGATACGCCGAAGCCGTCGGACGACCGGTGGCAGATCGGACTGGAGAACGGGCAGTACATCTGGGACATCAGGCTGGTGCGCCTGCAGGGTGACACGCTGGTGTTCCGCCAGGCCGATACCCTGGGGACCGTAAGCGTGCAGCAGGTCGGCGAGCTGCGGCTGATCCAGAAGTCCACGATGCAGATCGCCCAGGGCGCCGCGGCCGGCGGAGCGATCGGCGCAC
Organism: uncultured Gemmatimonadales bacterium; assembly: GCA_963833365.1. Taxonomy (GTDB): domain Bacteria; phylum Gemmatimonadota; class Gemmatimonadetes; order Gemmatimonadales; family GWC2-71-9; genus DATBGE01. The sequence goes on along the minus strand of CAWHXS010000001.1, from coordinate 196,047 downwards.
TCACCGGCTCGGACGACGAGGTGTACGATATGCTCACCCTCGACTACCCGGCACGGATTCGCACGATCCAACAGATCTTCCTGCTCCACCCACCGCCCTCACCATGACCCGAGGCCGGTGACCTGCATCCCGCACACCTCACGACTCGAGGCGCGGTAATGGATTGGAACCAACTGGCCGACCGCGTCCTCTCCGGAGCGGAGCTGGAGCGCACAGATGCGCTCGCCGTTCTCGAATCCGGCGACGACGAGCTGCTCGGCGTCCTTCATGCCGCGTTCCGGATCCGGCAGCGCTATCACGGGCGGGACGTTCGGATCCACGTCCTGCAGAACGCCAAGAGCGGATTGTGCCCGGAAGACTGCGCCTTCTGCAGCCAGTCGGCACGGTTTCACACCGGGGTAGATCGCTACCAGGTACTCTCGGTCGATGAACTCTACGAGGGAGCCGTGAAGGCGGCGGCTCTCGGCGCGGTGAAGTACTGCATGGTGACGAGCACGAGAGGTCCGTCCCAGCGGGAGCTGGATGTGATTTGTGCCGCGGTACGAAAGATCAAAGCGGCCTTGAACATCAATGTGTGTACCTCCCTCGGGCTCCTCTCAGATGGACAGGCCGAGCAACTCGCGGCGGCGGGGGTGACCCGGTTCAATCACAACCTGGAGAGCTCTCGAGCACATTTCCCCGAGGTTTGCTCGACCCATAGCTACGATGACCGGATTCGCACGGTGCGCGCGGCCAAAGCGGCGGGGATGGAAGCGTGCTGCGGCGGCATCATGGGAATGGGTGAGACCTTCGAGGACCGGGTCGCGCTCGCCTTCGAGGTGCGTGAGCTGGAAGTGGAATCCATTCCAGTCAACTTTCTCGATCCCCGGCCTGGCACTCCGCTGGCCGACCAGACTCGCCTGTCGCCGCCCGATTGTCTCCGTGCTCTCGCGATGTTTCGCTTCGTGAACCCATCGAGAGACATTCGAATCGCCGGAGGCCGGGAAACCAATCTCCGGCAGCTCCAGGCGCTGGCACTCTATCCCGCGAATTCGCTCTTCTGCAATGGGTATCTCACGACTTCCGGCCAGGGAGCGGAGGCAGACATCCGGATGATCACCGATGCCGGATTCCGGGTGGCCGAGCTGGTCCCCGCCCTTTAGGAATGTCGGGCCAGGCGCGGCCCGCTCCGAATGGATCTCCCCAACAAGACACAGCTCGAGGCGTGGGACGATGCTCATCTCTGGCATCCGTTCACCCCGCATTCGGTTTATCGCGAGGAAGACCCGCTGCTCGTGGTCGCCGGTGAAGGCCATTACCTAATCGATGTCGAGGGGAAGAGGTATCTGGATGGAGTCGGGTCCCTCTGGTGCAACCTGTTCGGCCACCGGAGATCCGAAATAGACGCCGCGGTACACTCCCAACTCGATCGCCTTGCGCACGCGACGCTGCTGGGGCATGCAAGCGCGCCCGCGGTGCAGCTCGCGAAGCGCCTGGCCGACTTGGCGCCGGCAGGTCTCACCCGAGTGTTCTTCTCCGACGACGGCTCGACCGCGGTCGAAGTGGCGCTCAAGATGGCGCTGCAGTTCTGGCAACAGACCGATGGTGGCCGGCAATCCCAGCGTCGCAGCTTCGTGACCCTGGGACTCGCCTACCACGGAGACACGGTGGGGTCGGTCTCTCTGGGTGGAATCGATCTCTTCCACGAGCGGTACCGGCCGCTGCTGTTTCAGACGGTTCGCGCGCCGTCACCCTACTGCTACCGCTGCCCACTGCAGCTCGAGCGTGCGACGTGCGGGCTCGCCTGCATCGAAGAGCTGGAGCGCATCGTGTTGGCCGAGGGAGATCGGTGCGCCGCGGTGGTACTCGAGTCGGGAATGCAGGGCGCGGCCGGTATGGTAGTGCAGCCGGAGACTTTCCTGCGGCGGGCTCGGGCGGTGGCGGATCGGGTGGGAGCGTTGCTGGTGCTCGACGAGGTCGCGACCGGCTTCGGTCGGTCGGGTCAGATGTTCGCCTGCCAGACCGAAGGCGTCGCTCCGGATCTGCTCTGCCTCGGCAAGGGACTGACCGGCGGCTATCTCCCGATGGCCGCGACTCTGACGACCGAGCGAATCTTCGAGGCGTTCAAGGGGCCACCGGCGGAGGGCCGCACTTTCTTTCACGGGCACACATACACCGGCAATGCGCTCGCGAGTGCGGCGGCCCTAGCGACACTCGACATTTTCGAGCAAGATCACGTCCTGGAGCAGCTTCCAGCCAGAATCGAACGACTTGGGAATGAATTGAAGCGGCTGCGGGACCTGCCGGCAGTCGGAGAGGTGCGGCAGTTCGGTCTCGCGGCCGGTGTCGAGCTGGTAGCCGATAGGAAGACGCGAATGCCTTATCCGGCGGCCGAGCGACGGGGGATGCGGGTTTGTCGCGCCGCACGCAGTCGTGGGGTTTTTCTTCGCCCGTTGGGCGACGTGATCGTGCTGATGCCACCGCTTTCAATCACTGAACCGGAAATCACTCAACTCGTCGATGCCATCGAGTTCGGCATCCGGGAGATCTGTCCATGACCCCACCGCCCTCACCGAAGAAGGCGACCAAACCGCGGACCTCGAAGCGTGCGGCCGAGCCGAACGTTACTGCGCCGCGGCTTCCGGTCACCCTCGTGGTGGGTACCGACACGTCGGTGGGCAAGACGTGGATCACCTGTGCCCTGGCCAAGGCACTGAAGGCGGCGGGGCAGCAGGTCATCGCCGTGAAGCCATTCGAGACCGGTGTCCCTTCCGGAGTTCCTGAGGATGGAGAGCTGCTGGCCCAGGCCACGGGACAGGCCGAGCCGCGTCAGGCGTTAGTAAGACTCAAATCTCCGCTTGCGGTGGCGGTCGCAGCGGATCAGGAGGGGGTGACAATCGACTACGAAGCCATCCTCAGCAAGGTGCGGGAGTACGCACGGCCCGAGGTGTTCCTGCTGGTGGAGGGTGTCGGTGGCCTGCTGGCGCCGGTCACCTGGAGCGACAATGCGCTCGACATGGCGCACAGCCTCAACGCCCGCGTGCTGGTCGTCTCCAGCGACAGGCTGGGTACCATCAATCACACCCTGCTCACGCTGCGGGTGCTCAAGGCCGAGAAGTTGCCGATCCTGGGTGTGGTGCTCAACCAGCCGGACGAGCCGGACGAGAGTTCACCTTCGAATGCGGGCGCCATTTCACGGCTGGCGAATACTGATTCGGTGGTGCGGGTACCGCACATGGACGATCCGGATCTCGCGGCCGAGGCGGTGAAGGAAGTGGCGGGGTGGCTGCTGCCGTAGGTGCACTGGCTGGGGATGGGGGTTGGTACAGAGGCAACTCAAGTAATAGTTAGGTGGCCATAAGCGACCGGTTATGCATCCATTCGACAACGCCATCGCACCGGGTAGGGCTCACCGTCATCGGGGAGTCGAAGCTTGGCCGCCGCCCGTCTCTGACGACCCGATCGAGGATGAACTCCTTTACCTGACTTGTGTTCGTCCGTCGCCTGAGGTCCGCTCACGAGTTCTAGCCGACTTCAACTCGCATGTCGCCTCATTCGGTCTTTCGACAGAGTACGCGGTAGCCATTAGACCTGCTTGGGACGTCGCTTTGAGCGACTACATGGAGGACAGTGACTACGCATTGGTAGCGCCGGATGTAATCTTCGACGTCTCATTCGAGCTCAATGACTCCGCTGTCGGAGTGTATCCGGTGTGGTTGTTCACTCAGACCATTACGGCGGCTCATGCGGCTCTATTGTATCATCAGCACTATGTGCAGCTCACCCCATTGCTTGCGGGTATCGTCACTACGGCAGAGATCGAAGGATCGGCGGCGTTACGACTTAGCCACATGTCAACCGCCTGGCTACCAGTAGACCGGCTGAACTCGTATGAGAGCAACCTCCCTCTTGAAGAGCTCGTGCGTCTCGCGTATGCGAGTTCCGGCATTGATGTGTCAGTCGTGCTGGATGCCACCAGGGTTGGGCTCGGATTACTCATCAATCGTGACCGGGCTACCGAGGCAGATCCCCCAGCTTGCTGAGCTCCAAGGCCCCCAGGCTGGCCACCTAACCAGCGCTTGCGCCCGTCGGGCGCTGTATCCTTATGGGAAGCCAGCCAGTTGTGGAGTCCGAGCCTTCTCGCCCGCAGGTGAGGCGCTGGTTACGTACCTTGCTCCAACCCATATTCGCAATGATTCGAGCCCTCAACGACGCGGGGGACCGGGAAGGCAACGAGGTGTGCCGGCGGACCCGGGATATCAGGGGAAGAATTTTCTCGTGATCAACTGAAGAACGCGACAGAGGCGTTATGGCGCAGGCGAGTCGAGGACGCGACACCGGCCGAGGCGATGAGGGACCCGAAGTCCGGAAGATCCAGGAACTCCTCCAAACGGTCGGCATGAAGGTCACGGTGGATGGTTTGTTCGGAGCCACCACCGAAGAATCGGTACGACGCTTTCAGGAACAGCGGGGGCTGGAGACGACTGGCCGCGTAGATGCCTCTACATTGGACGCGTTGGTTGCCCGGGCCAAGTCTCCCGACCAACCGGATCGCAAAGAAGCAAATCCCGCCAAGCAAGACATTCCGAATGCCGTCAAGCAGTCCAAGGCCGAATCTGCGTCTCGCACCAGCAGAGCGGAACGGCCGTTCGATCCCATCGCCTTCTTCCGCCGCCTGAGCCCGTCCTCCCGCCGCGCGCTTGGCGTGGCCGACGGGATGAAGAGCGCACCCAGTGACCGGGTCCACATGGAACAGCTCATCATGGGGCTGTTTCTGAAACAGGATGGCCCAGCCGAAAAGCTGTTCAAGGAGGCCGGGATCAAAAACGAGGACGAGCTCCGGGCGGTGTTGGGGGAGTCGGTAGAGGCAGCGCTGCCCCGGCAGGGCAGCTATACGCCCACCGAGCTCACCGAGCTGCCTACCCTGTCCGCGCACGCCCAGATCGCGATCGAGGCGGCGCAAGCGATCGCAGATGAGAAGAAATCGGCGCAGGTCCAGAGCCGGCACCTGCTCTACGGCGCTCTCTCCCTCGAGTACTGCCATGTCATCAAGGCGCTGCTCGACCGGGGGGTTCGGAAGGACGAGATCGAGCTCAGCGACCGGGCGATCCCCGAGGTGGACGAGGACGTGATCGCCGGCTGCAGCAATGACGTGGCCGGCGGAAAGGACCTGCTCAGCATCGACGACGAGGTCGACGCGTTGAGCGCGCTGGTCGCGGCGCGGGAAGTCAAGCCGCCACTCTCGATCGGACTGTTTGGCGACTGGGGCAGCGGGAAGAGCTTCTTCATGCAGGAGATGGAAAAACGGATCAATGCCCTGCGCGACGAGGCCCGCGCCAACGATAGCTCGCCGTTCTGTCCTCACATCGTGCAGCTCTGGTTCAATGCCTGGCACTACATCGACAAGAGTCTCTGGGCGACCCTCGGGGCGCAAATCTTTGATGGCCTGGCCCAGAGCCTGACCGACGAGGAAGTCCGGAAGCGCGGCATTTCTGCAACTCAGGAGCAGCGTACCCTGCTACTGGCTCAAAAGACCGCCGCCGAGAACAAGCTGGCCGAAGCCAAGCAGGCGGCCGACGCGGCGGAGGGTGAGCTGGTCGAGCGGCAACGCGTGGTCGATGAAACCCAGAACCGCACCGATGCCCAGATCGAAAAGAGCCTCGGCACAAAGGCGGTCGCGAGTGAGATCGTCAGGTTCGTCACCAGCCAGCCCGGGATCAAGGAACAACTCGACCAAGGGCGAAAGCAACTCGGCCTGGACCCGCTCAGTGCAGCGGCCGGGAACCTGGACGATCAGATCAAGGAAACGCTGGAGCTCGCTTCCTTCAGCAAGAACGTCATCAGCTCGCTCACCGGCAAAGGCAGCGCCAGGTTCTGGGTCATTTCGGTCATTGTGGTATTGGTCGGATTGGTTGCCGGCGGCTGGATCGTCGCGAAGCTCCTCCCAGTAGGCAGGTACATCTCCGCGGCTACCACCGCGCTCGTCGCGTTCAGTGCCTGGGTCCGCCCCGTGCTCGCGAAAGCCAAATCCGCGGCCAAGGTTGTCGCCGATGCCCGCGAGAGCCTGAAGACCAAGATCGACGCGGCTCGGCAGCAGCGCGTGGCCGAGGCGGAGCAGGAGCGACAGGAAGCGGAAAACCAGGCGCTGGCGAAACGCAAGGAGGTCGAAGCCGTAACGAACGAGGTGGCCGACCTGAACGAAAAGCTTGACAAGCTGATGCCAGACCGGCGACTCAGCGACTTCATCCAGAGCCGGAACAAAGGCGACGAATACAGGAAGTACTTCGGGGTGATTGCCCGGGCCCGGCAGGATTTCGAGGAACTGACCCGGCTCATGGGACTGGTCGAAAATCACAAGCCGGACGAGGCCAAGGGCGAGCGGGCGATGAACTTCCCCCCGATCAACCGCATCGTGCTGTACATCGACGACCTGGACCGCTGCCCGGAGAGGAAGGTCTTCCAGGTCCTCCAGGCCGTGCACCTGCTGCTGGCGTTTCCGCTATTCGTGGTGGTTGTCGGGGTGGATTCTCGCTGGCTGCTGCACTCGCTTCGGCAGCAACTCGCCGCCTTCGACAGCATGAAGGACGAAGAGGCGACCGAGGAGGAGCGCAACCACTGGCAATCGACGCCGCTCAGCTACCTGGAGAAGATCTTCCAGATCCCCTTTGCGCTGCGACGGATGGACCGGAAGGGCTACGACAACCTGATCGACGACCTCTCAAAGGCCGGTACTCAGCCGCCTGCCCCCGGGGAGACGCCTCCATTGCCTCCCCCGGCCCATGATGGGCAGAAGGGGACGGTGAGTACCACAGAAACCGCGACCGGTACCGGGGAGACGCCGAAGCGCCCGGACCAGGAGGCTTCTGGAGAGAAGAAGCCGATGCCGACGACAACCGAAGAAAAGGAAACCAAGCAGGCCGTCGCCGCCAAAGCGCGAGGACACCTCCGCCTGGAGGACTGGGAGCGGGAGCACATGAAACGGCTGTACGCCCTGCTCCCTTCCCCGCGCGCGACGAAGCGGTACGTGAACGTGTATCGCCTGCTCCGAGCGACTGTGCGGGGGGCCGATCGCGACCGGCTGATCAATCCCAACCTGGTGGATCACCGACAGGTGTTGCTACTGCTGGCCATGCTGACCGGCTATCCGGCGCAGACGACCGAGATCATCCGGCAGCTGGTGGAGGGGTTGGAGCCTTCTGCCGCCACGAAACTCGATTGGTGGAAGTTCATTGACAGCATCGAGAAGCAAGTCTTTCCGACGACGGAGCCGGCGCTAGCCCACCCGCCTGGCGCCCGCCGGTCGACCAAGGTGTTCCGCATCGACCGGCCCCCGATTTCCCACGAGCTGGAAGAGGACACGGAGGAGGGGGACCGGGCCCAGTGGCGGGCCCTGTTCGAGGATCTCCGGGTCCTCAGGATCGAGCTCGAGGATGCCTTCACCTGCGCCGAGATGCAGCGCTGGGCTCCGGCGGTGGCGCGGTATTCGTTTGCGTCGGGGCGGCTGTTCTTGAACAACGCGTGATGAACCTCGGCGGGACGCAATGCGGCGCATCGACCAAAGGATGCATGCGGATCTGAATTCTTCTGTACCCTGGTTCGTTGGCCCTGCGAAACAGAGCTCCAAGAAACTGGCAGCCGATAGGAGGGGCAACATGCCAAGCTCGATTCGTTCGGCCAGCTTACATGGAACGTAGAGTTGTGGACGTGGACTCCCATTTCTTGTCGCCCGCGGTGAGACGCGGGCGTTAAACCCGCCCCCTTCAGATCATTCAGCCGAGGCCAATCGTGGAAGGCCGCTGTCCCGCTTGTGAACGCACTTTCACCGCCGAGCTCATTCACAATGGGTTCAATGACTCGAGCTATGCGTACTGTGCGAAGTGTGGGAGAGTCGCGCTGTGCAGCCATTGGACCTGGCCGGCTTCTCTTCCTACAGCGGACCATGCTGTGCTCCCGGCGGAGGTCATGCCCTTCCTTCAGCCCTGTCCTTGTGGTGGGTTGTTTCACACCCACGCCATGCCCCGTTGTCCCCACTGCCGGACTGCACTGAATCCAATGACCGCAACGCCCTGGATCGAAGCAGCCTCCGCGCCCGGCTGGCACTGGCAACAGTCCTGGCTGGGGCTTTACGCTCTCGTCATCCAGGGGGAGGCACTTCGAGACCCTTGGCTCTCCCCCCACGTGTGACGGTTGATGAACGCGGCATGACGGGCCCTACTTCCCCGACAACTTCGCAATCAGCGAGTCCACTTCCTCCCCCGCCTCCGGCGACAAGTTTCCTCTCGCCTGACGTAACTGGCTCAACGCCTGATCCTTCGGAAACACGTACTCGAAAGCCTGCAGGGTCCTGGAACGTACCACCTCGCGAGAGTCTCCCAGGTGGCCGGTCAGGAGCCGCATCGCGCGGTCATTGCCCCGGACGGCCAGGGCCGCGAGGGCCAAGGCCGGAGTGTCCTGCTGCCCCACCAGCGCATTCACCTGATCCACGAACGAGGTGTCGTTGAGCTGTGCCACGGCAGCGAGGGCCGCGTCCTGGATCGAATTCTGATACGAGGTACTCGCCAGCCCTTTGCGGATGAAGACTGCCGCGTTCGCCGGGTCTAGTCTGGTCACGACGCTGAGTGCCGCGGCCCGCACCTGGTAGCTGGTGTCCTTGTCGAACGCCGTGGCCGCGATGTCTCTGGCCTGGGAGCCTCCCTGCAGTCCGAGTGAGGTGATCGCCGCCTGACGGACCTGGGCCGAAGTGTCCTTCGCCGCGGCGACGAGCGCCGGCATCGCGATCTCACCCGGCATCTTGCTCAAGGCACTCGAAGCCTGGGCCCGGGTGAGGAAGTAATCGGAGGACGTCGCCGCTTTGGCCAGGGCTCGCGCCGCGGTGGAGTCCGTTGTGCGTGAGGCAAGCTCTCCGATCGCCCACCAGCGATTCCACAGATTCTCGTCCCGCGCCAACTGCTCCGCGAGCCAGGCACTCGGCTGCTCGAACTTGAGGGTCTTGTAGATGGTATTGCCGACGTCGAACACCACCATCTGAGGGCGGCGACGAAACTCCCTCGACCCGAATCGTCTGGCTTCGCTGCTCGATCCAGGTGCGCTGCCGGATATCTCCGGCCGAGGTTCGTACCAGAACTTCAACCGGCATCCGGAACGCAGCGGGAACGGTGTAGCGAAGCCCGGTGCTGTCGGCGGTCGCCGAGTCGAGCTGGGTCTGCTCGACGGTGAGCAGCAGCGCGCTGGAGGAATCCCACTTCGCCGTGACGGTGAACTCGGCGCAGACCGGCCTGGTACATCCACTGGTTCCAGAACCAGTCGAGATTCTCACCGGTCGCCTCGAGAAAGGCCTGCCGCAGGTCGTCGGTGACCGCCACACCGTACGCGTGGTCCGGTCAGATAGCGGTTGATCCCGGCCCAGAAGCGCTCGTCGCCCAGATACTGGCGCAGCATCTCGAGCACCATCGCGCCCTTGGGATAGATGTTGTTGGAGCCCAGGGAGGCGAGCGGCATCCGGCGCTGCTTGTCGATGTCGAGGGCCTCCTGGTACTCCCCGAGGTAGTAGTCCTCGCCGGCGTGATCACCCTGCTTGGCCCGCCAGTACTGACCGGGCATGAAGGTGGCGAAGCCCTCGTTGAGCCACATGTTGGCCCAGTTGGCGGTGGTGACGTAGTCGCCGAACCACTGGTGGGCCAGCTCGTGGGCGATCAGCTCGTACCAGTACCAGGGCCGGTCGGCGTAGGCGGTCGCGATCGGGAATCCAGTCCACCAGCGTCGTGGCGCTGACGTTCTCCATGCCGCCGAAGAAATCGGCCACCGTGGTCTGGGCGTACTTGCTCCACGGGATAATGAACGCCGGTCAGCTTGGAGTAGGTCTCGATCATGTCCGGCGTGCGCCGGAACAGGGGGCGCGCGAGCGTCGCTGTCCGGCCGGTAGACGTAGTAGTCCACCGGAATGCCGCGCCACGTGTCGTGCACCTTCACGAGCGGTGCCACGATGAGCGAGACCAGATAGGTCGCCGACGGCTGCTCCTGGCTCCAGCGGACGGTGCGGGTGCCGTCCCGATTCGGCGGTCGAGCAGCAGGCGGCCGTTGGAGACCGCGGTGAAGCCCCTGGGCACGGTGGCCAGACTTCCCAGGTCATCTTGTCGTTGGGAAAGTCGTAGGTCGGAAACCAGAGGTGGTTGTTGTCGTCCTCGCCCTGGCTCCAGAGCTGGCGCGGCCGCCGGGGCGGCGTCGCTGTCGGCCTCGATGAAGGTCAGTCCCCGCCCATTCTCGACCCGCCCGTGATAGGTCATCCGGAACCGGACCGTGTCGCCGAAGGCGACCGCGCGTCGGGAGACGGACGACGAGAGTATCGCCGTGCCCGCGAGTAACGCAGCGCCCGGCCCGCCCGCTCCGCTCACCGACTCGACGAGATCTGCAGCAGCTCCCCCGCGTCGAGCACGACCGAGTCGAGTCCCGGGCTTGAGCGACCGCAGCGTCGTGGTGACCACGCCCTCGAAGCTCGAGCTGTCCCAGTTGAAGTCGCGCAGCTCGATCCGCTGGTGGACCAGGTCGTAGTCATGCGACCGGCTGTAGCGGTCGTTGACGCATCCGCTCCGCGTTGGTCTGGGCGGCGAGAGGTGACGCGATGAGCAGGGTGACAACCGATGAGCAATCGCGATTTCGATCGGACGGCGGTTGACGACGGGTTGAAGCACGGCTCATGTCTCCGATGCGTGCGCCGCCGGATCATCGCCGTGTACGTCCTGGCGAGTCCATCGCCGGCTCTACGTCGGCGTCGCCTCCGATCTCGAGCGCCGAGTTGGCCAGCACCGGCGGCCGCACAGTGCGTTCGCCATCACGACCGATCAACCGGCTGGTCTACGGCGAAGCAGCGCGAGACATCGGATCGCGATCGCGCGTGAGCGGCATTGAAGCACAGGCCCTGGAGCGAAGGTCGCGGTTGATCGGCGGGCGAATCCGGGTGGCCACGGCGACTGGTCCCTGACTGGGTTCGTCAGGAGCGCGCGGTCAGACGCGCTAGAACAGCGTGATCTGGGCCACCGGGCGAAAGTCCGGCGATGGTGGCGGGTGGGGCCCAGCGTGTCGATGGCGTCGCAGTGTTCCGGGGTGCCGTAGCCCACGTTCGTGCTCCCAGCCGTAGCCGGGATACCGGACGGCCAGCCGGCGCATCAGCTCGTCGCGCACCTGCTTGGCCACGATTCCCGCCGCGGCGACCGAGTAGCAGAGCGCGTCGCCATCGACCAGTGCCTTCGTGCTGGAACCCGCACTCGGGCATCGGCAGTCCGTCGAGCAGCACCGTGTAGCGGTTGCGCCGGAGCGCCGGCTCCGCGGCGGAACGCCGTCGCGGCGCAGGCCCGGGCCACGGCCCGCCGCATGGCGAGCGCGGTCGCGACCCGGATGTTGTAGCGGTCGATCTCCCGCACCGACGCCGCGGCGACCGCAACGACGACGGCGCGGACTGGCCTGGATGGCGGGGAGCAGCTCGGCCCGGCGGATCGTCGCTCAGCGTCTTGCTGTCCCGGACCCCGTCGAGCGGCGCGGGCGAGGCCGGAAAGACGACGGCCGCGGCCACCACTGGACCAGCCAGGGGGCCGCGGCCGACTTCATCGACGCCGATGAGCAGCCGGCGTGCCGACCAGGCCGCCTCCTCGCGTGCGAGGTTGGGCCGGGCCGGTGACGCCGCACGGCTCAGCTGTCGTTCTTCTCCCGGATGCGGGCGGCCTTGCCGCTCACCTTGCGCAGGTAGTACAGCTTGGCGCGGCGGACCCGCCCCTTGCGCACCACGTCGACCGAGGCGACGATCGGGCTGTGGAGCGGGAAGACCCGCTCGACGCCCACGCCGGCCGAGATCTTGCGGACCCGGAAGGTCTCGTTGATCCCGCCGCCGCGCTTGCCCATGCAGAGGCCCTCGAACGCCTGGAGCCGCTCCTTGTCGCCCTCGCGCACGCGCACCATCACGCGGATGGTATCGCCGGGCGCGAACTCCGGGATGTCGGTGCGCAGTCCTTCGTGGGCCACCGTGGTCATCTGTTCCATCGGTTCCTCCTGCCGAGTCCGGGGCGGCTCAGCGCCCCGTCAGGATTGTCGTTGCCGCGATGCTGCTCCAGAGGTCCGGGCGCCGCTCGGCGGTGAGCCGCTCCGCCTCCGCCTGCCGCCACGCCGCGATCTGGGCGTGGTTGCCCGACAGCAGCACCTCGGGTACCGGCCGGCCCCGGTACTCCGGCGGCCTGGTGTAACTGGGCGGGCTCAGCAGCCCGTCGTAGTGCGAATCGCTGCTGGCCGACTCGTGGTCGCCGAGGACGCCCGGCAGCAGCCGGACCACCGCGTCCACGACGCAGAGCGCCGCCGGCTCGCCGCCCGACAGCACGAAATCACCGATCGACAGCTCTTCGGTGGCCAGCCCGTCGGCCACCCGCTGGTCCACGTCCTTGTAGTGGCCGCAGAGCAGGGTCAGCGACGCGCCCAGCGACAGCCGCACCGCGTCGGCGTGTCCGAAGCGGCGGCCCCGCGCCGAAAGCAGCACGACCGGCCCCTGCCGGCCGCCGCGCCCAGCGACTCGACCGCCTCGAAGAACGGCTCGGGCTTGAGCACCATCCCGGCGCCGCCGCCGTAGGGATAGTCGTCCACCGTGTGGTGCCGATCGTGCGTGAAGTCCCGCAGCTGCACCAGTCCGTAACTGCACCTTCCCCGCCGTCGCCGCCCGCCCCGGGATGCTGGCCGCGAGGTAGGGGCGATCGCCTCGGGAAAGAGCGTCACGATGTTGATCGCATCGTCCGTGAGCCGCTTCAGCTCCACCAGTCCTTCCGGAACCTCACCACCAGCACCCGCCCTGCTCGGTCCACCTGCCGCACGAACTCCTGCCGGAACGGCAGCAGGAACTCGCGCTTCGGGCCCTGGACCTCCAGCATCAGACCCGCCGGCAGCTCGTACGAGCGCCGATACCATTCCCAGCGGCGTCCCATCCTCGATCCGCACCGCGAAGCCTTCCAGCTCGTGGAGGTAGACCTCGCCCTCGGCCGGCGGCGCCAGCTCGTCCGCCGGCGCCGCCAGGAACTGGCCGCGCCACCGCTCCAGCGCGTCCCGCGTCTCCAGCCCCCTGAACTTCACCAGCCACTCGCGGTGGTAGGCCCGGCTCCGTTCGACCTCACCGGCTCGCCCAGCACCTTCCCGGCCAGGTCCAGCCGCCACAGCGCGCGCCCGGGCGCGAACACCGCCGCGGGATCGTCGGTCAGCGGGAAACAGCGTGAACTCGCCCTTCAGGCCGTGCGGTTTCCGGAGCCGCCCGACCACCAGGTGGCGGCGGCTCCGCCGGCCCCGGTCAGACCTGGCGACGCCGGCCTTGGTCAGCAGCGCCGCACCGTGTCGGTCGGGGTCGCGCCCTTGGCGATCCACTGCTTCGCCTTCTCGGCGTCCACCTGACCTTCTCGCGTCGTTGTCGGCCCTTGGGATTGTAGGTGCCGATGGTCGCGATGAACCGCCCGTCCCGCGGCGACTCGCGGTCGGCCACCACGATGCGGTACAGGGGCACGCCCTTGCGACCGACCCGGCGCAGTCGAATCCGGGTTGCCATGCTGTCCCATCCTGTGCTTGGATGCTGGTCGTGCCGTCTACATCACTCCGGGAAATCCCCGCGCCGAACGGCAGCTTCATTCCCGGCTTGCCAGCCGACTTCATCAGCTTCTGCATCTGCTTGAACTGCGTCAGCAGCTGATTCACTTCCTGCACCGTGCGGCCGGACCCCTTGGCGATCCGCAGCCGCCGCGATCCGTTGATCAGATCGGGATCGGCCCGCTCCGCGGGCGTCATCGACAGCACGATCGCCTCGACGTGCTTGAGCCGCTTGTCGTCGACGTTGGCCGCCTTGAGCATCGCCGGATTCACCCCCGGCAGCATGCCCAGCACGTTCTTGAGCGGCCCCATCTTCTGCATCTGCTTCATCGCGCTCAGGAAGTCCTGGAGATCCAGGCCCTTCTTCGACGTCGCCTTCTTGGCCAGCCGCTCGGCCTCGTCCGCGTCGACGTTGGCCTGGGCCTTCTCGACCAGGGTCAGCACGTCGCCCTGCTGCAGGATCCGCCCGGCCATCCGCTCGGGATGAAACGGCTCGAGCGCGTCGAGCTTCTCGCCGACGCCGACGAACTTGATCGGCGCCCCGGTCACTCCGTAGATCGAGAGCGCCGCGCCGCCGCGGGCATCGCCGTCCATCTTGGTGAGGATCACGCCGGTGATCCCCAGCGCCTCGTGGAACCCCTCGCGATCCGCACCGCGTCCTGGCCGGTCATGCCGTCGGCCACCAGCAGGATCTCGTGCGGCTTGACCGCCGCCTTGAGCGCCTTGAGCTCGTCCATCATCGTCGTCGTCGATCTGCAGCCGACCGGCGGTATCGACCAGGACCGTGCGGGCCCGCGCCTTCCCCGCTCGCCTGATGCCCCGCTTCACGATGCCGGCGACGTCGGTGACGCCGGGCTCGGCGTGCACCCCGACCTCGACCTGCTTGGCCAGGGTCACCAGCTGATCCACCGCCGCCGGGCGATAGACGTCGGCCGCGACCAGAAACGGCGCCTTCTGCTCCAGCTTGAGCCGCTTGGCCAGCTTGCCCGCCGTCGTCGTCTTGCCGGAGCCCTGCAGGCCGACCAGCAGCACCACGGTCGGCGGCACCGACGCGAATGCGATCGGCGCCTGCTTCTCGCCCAGCAGCGCCACCAGCTCGTCGTAGACGATCTTGACCAGCTGCTGGCCCGGCCGCACCGACTTCAGGGCGCTGATGCCCGACCGCCTTTTCCTGCACCCGCTCGAGAAACTCCCGGGTCAGGTCGAAGCTCACGTCGGCTTCGAGCAGGATCCGGCGAATTTCCCGGAGCCCCTCCTTGACCGCCTCCTCGGTCAGTACCCCGCGCCCGGTCAGCTTCTGAAGCGCGGCGGTGAGTTTGGAGGACAGCTCGTCGAACATAAGCCCAGCAATCTAGCAGGGTTACGGGCCTTTTTCAAGCGGCTGGATCGGGTGTTCCGAGGGGTTAACTCGCGGGAATTCGGGCCGGTCGCGCCGGAAAAGGGTGCCAAATCTCCGGTCCTGCCCCGGTAGGTTGCGGCAACCTTCGATGGGGAGCGCGCTTGCCACCGATTTCCGACCCGGAACAGGAAACGGCTATCGGCGCCCGGGTAGCCGACCAACTGGCCGATGAGGCCGCCCGGGGACCCTCCGCGGCGCTGGGATTTGCCCGGACCTGCACGGACCAGGAGCTGAGGCTGGGGCTGTCATTCGTCACGACAGTGCTCGAGGTGGCCTCTATTTCGGCCCGGGCGCTCGCGGCGGCCCAGGCTGAGCGGGCCCGGGACCAGAGGATTCGAGCCTGGAATTGAGTCCGGAACTGCGTACCACATCCCAATGCTTCTCTGTAGGGCTGGTTCCGAAACCGCTTACCGCGGAACACGCGGAATACGCGGAACAACGCGGAGACACATTAGTAGTGGACTGCGTTTGTCCGTGTGCTCATCCCGAGGCTTCTGAAGGGCCGGTTCCCGAACTGCGTAACGCGGAGGACGCTGAGCACGCTGAGCACGCTGAAATGCGATAGTCAGGAAAAAACACTGGCAGTTACCAGCGTTATCCGTGTGTTCCGCGTGTTCCGCGACAAGTTTTTGGTCTATTAGGCCTGAAACTGAACCGAAGACGCGGAAACACCTTATCAGTGATCAGCGTTGGTCCGCGTGCTCCGCGTTCTTCCGCGGTGAGCTTTTTAGTTCTGAAACCGCGCTACAAAGGTCAGGGAGCCGGTTTTACGACGTGGACGGTGGGAAGGTTGTCCCATCCGGTCCACCGAACCGGGGCCAGGACGAGACGGACTCCGGGTTTGCCGTCAAGCGTGGGCTGCGTGGTCTCCAGGCGGTAGCCGAGGGGGCGTTTTTTCTGGAGTCGTTCGACGGTCGAGGTCACGAAGCGGATGCGGGAGGGCTGGTCGTCCCACACGGTGTACCACACCAGTGCGGCGCCATCCGGGGAGTCATAGACCCGGAAGCGATCACCGCCCCATCCGATCGCGATCGGTGTGGTGACTTCGGCGGTCTTGGAAAGCTCGGCGTTGAGCACCCGGATATCGAACTCGCCGAAGACGTCTTCATACAGCGCCCCGTCGTCCGGCTGATCGAACGCCAGAGTGATCGGCACGTCTCCCCGGCCGTAGCGATAGGGATGCAGCACCTGCTCGGTTGAGATCGGCATCCGGGGCCCGAACGGCATCGTGTCGCGCAGCTCGGAGCCGGCCCACCATCGCAGAAAGTCCGCGCCCGCCAGGTAAGGAAAGATCACGCTCTCCCTCAGGATCCTCGGCGCCTTGGAGAACACCGGCATCGAGGCCTGCTGGGCCCGGAGGTTGTCCCGGTAAGTCTCCCAGAACTCGGGCATGGCGTAGAGGTTCTGCTCCGGCACCATGACCTGCAGTCCGCCGAGGGTCGCCTGACCCTCGAGGATGGCGGTGGCAGCAGAAAGCCGGTCGTTATCGTTGGCCTGCCGCATGATGGAGTCGAGCGGGATGTACTGATGCTGCAGCGCGTGCACCAGCTCGTGCGCCACGACGACGGTCAGGAACTTGGGATCGGCATTGGCCGCGACGAAGAGCGTGCTGGAGTCCGGCTCGTAGAATCCCACGATCTGCTCGGTGTATAGATCGAGCAGCAGCGGGCGCAACTCCAGTGAATCGGGGAACATTCCCAGCAGCCGGTAGGCAGCCTGCAGTCCTCTGGCCTTCGCCGTCGGGAGTTCCTCGTCGAGCTTGTGGAGCACGTAGGAACGCACCTGGTCCCGGCTCCGCACGGCAGACATCGGCTTGTGGGTGAACTTGAGTCCGACTGCCTTCTCGACCGCGGGAGTCAAACTGTCCACCAGGCGGGCGACGGCTTCGGCCCCATCGGCATCGGCCGGTGGACGCCCACGGCAGGCGATTCCCCCGGCGACGAGGGTGAGTACAGCCAGGGTGCGAATCACGGAATCATCAGGTACTCGCGGTACCAGCGGATGATGGGCTGACCGAACAGGAAGGTCACCGCAGCACCCAGGGCGAGGAACACCCCGAAGGGCACCAGCCGCTTCTTTCCAATCACAGAGAGCGGGACGAAGATCAGGGTGCCGAGCAACGCACCGAGGAAGATAGTAAGCAGGACGCCCTCCCAGCCCGAGGAAGGCACCCACCATCGCCATCATCTTGATGTCCCCTCCTCCCATCGCGTCTTCCTTGAAAATCCGGGTTCCGGCCGCGCCGACGATCCAGAGCAGGGTGAATCCAATGACCGCGCCCACCACAGACTGAAGCACGGTGGGAAATCCGGGACTGATGCTGAAGAGGAGACCCAGCCCCAGACCACCGAGGCTGAACTCATCGGGGATGATGTATTGCCGCGCATCGGTGAGCGCGATGCCGAGCAGAATGGTGAAGAACACGGCACCGCGGAGCGCCTGCCACTCGGGCATGATCGTCGCCGCCATCCAGGCCCAGATGAAGGCGGTGCCCAGCTCAACCAGCGGGTACTGAATGGAGACTCGGGCGCCGCACCAGCGGCAGCGGCCCTTGAGGAGGAACCAGGAGACCATCGGGATGTTGTCGTACCAGGCGATGGTGCGGCCGCAGTCGCCGCAGCGGGAGCGGGGCTTCACCACCGAGAGATCGTTCGGCCAGCGATAGATGCAGACGTTGAGGAAGCTGCCGACCATGGCGCCGAGCACGCCCGCGACGATGACCACCAGCCGTTCATCGATCACGCAACACCTCGTACAGAAGAATTCCCGCCGCAATCGCGACGTTCAGCGACTCGGCGCGCTCCGACAGCGGAATGGCTGACACTGGCGGCGCGCGACCGCCGCCAGTTCCGGCCGAACGCCGGCGCCTTCATTCCCGACGACGAGCGCCATCCGGCGTTGCCTCGTGGCTCGACGATACTGGCCGACGTCGGTGCCCGCGGGGTCGGCAACGCACGAGGATCGTGCCTGTACGCTTTGCACCACGCGAGAAACTCGGCATCGTCGCGTCATGACAGGAGGCAACCGGAACAACGCTCCCATGCTGCCGCGCAGCACCTTCGAGTTGGCGAGATCCGCCGTGCCCTTGAGAGCGATCAGGCCGGCGGCGCCCAACGCGAACGCGGTCCGGGCCATGGTGCCCGACATTCCCCGGATCCTGGACTCCATCGAGCACCAGGACGACGACCTCCCCGGCAGGCCGGAAAGTATCGCAGAGCACCAGTTCGGTGTGCTCGATCACCGCGACGACACCCTGCGGGATGCTCGGTGTCCGCCAGCTCGGCGAGCGCCTCGTCATCCACCGGGTCCAGGGTGACATGCCGTGCCGCCCAGCGCTGCTTCAAGCGCGCGCCCGCGGGTGTAGCTTGCAGCGCGGGAGACACCACGGCGCCCTGGATCGCGATCCCGGCCGCGCAGCGCCTCCTCCACCAGGCGCACCCCTTCGGCGAGTGCCAGTCCCTTTGCTTCCCGGCCTCGCCGCCGGTGCAGGTCCCGGATGGTCCTGATCAGAGCCTTCATCAAAATCCTCGAATGAAGATCGCGCTCACCATCGCCGGATCAGACTCGGGCGGCGGCGCCGGCATCCAGGCCGACCTCAAGACCTTCAATCAGTTCGGGGTCTTCGGCACCAGCGTCATCACCGCGCTCACCGCGCAGAACACGCAGCGGAGTGCGCGCGGTGCATCCGGTCCCTCGCCGACATCGTGCGGGCCCAACTCGAGGCGCTGGCCGAGGACCTGCCACCGGCCGCCTTCAAGACCGGCATGCTGGCCACGGCGGAGCTGGTCCGCCTGGTGGCGGGGGCCGTCACGCGAATTCGACTGGCCGAACTATGTCTGCGACCCGGTCATGGTCGCCACGTCGGGCGACCGGCTGCTCGACTGCCGACGCCGAAGCGGTCATGCGAGAAAATCTGGTCCCGCTCGCGGCGCTGGTGACGCCCAATCTGGACGAGGCGGCGATCCTCACCGGGACCGACCCGCGCGATCCCGAATCCATGGAGCAAGCCGGCCATCGTCTGCTGGAGCTGGGCGCCGGCGCTGCACTGGTGAAGGGCGGTCACCTGGCCGGGGATGAGGTAACCGACGTTCTGGTCACCCCGGTGGAGTCCGCAGTTATCGTCACCCTCGGATCAACACCCGATCCACTCACGGCACCGGTTGCACGCTTTCGGCCGCCATCACCGCTGGATTGGCCACCGGTCGCGACGTCGAGTCGGCGGTTACCGCCGGTCTCGATTTCGTGTTCCGCGCAATGAAATCGGCTCCAGCACTCGGATTCGGACGGGGACCGCTCGATCACACGGTCCGAGCCAGCTGAAGGTCAACCGGCCTGGAGCCGGGGCGCCAGCGTCTTGAGCAGTTGTCCCAGCGCGGCCGTCGCCCGGCCGGCAACGGCTAACACGTCGGCGTGAGTCAGCGGCGTCGTTTCCATCCCCGCCGCAAGATTGCTGATCAAAGAGAAGCCGAGGCAGCGCAGGCCGCGCGCCCGCGCGGCAACGACCTCTGGAACCGTTGACATTCCTACCGCGTCGGCGCCGAGACGTTCCAGCATCCGGATTTCGGCCGCTGTTTCGTAGCTCGGCCCCAGCACGCCGGCGTAGACACCTTCCTGCGAGGCCAATCCCCAGACTCTTCGCAGAATCCCGCGCGAGAAGTTTAAGCTCGGGGTCATAGGGGTCCGACATGTCGGGGAAGCGCTCTTCACCTGCAACGACCGGGCCCGCCAACACGCTCCGAAAGCTCAAGTTGATGTGGTCGCCGATCAGCATCAGGTCGCCGGGGCGGAAGGTTCGCCGGAGACCACCAGCTGCGTTGGTCAATACGAGAGTCTTGACCCCAATGCGCGCAAAAGACCGAACAAGGAGAACGCTGGCGGAAGACTCACCACCTTCGTAGAGATGAACTCGTCCGCTCTGGCAGAGAACCGGAATTGAATCGAGGGTCCCCGCTACCACTTCTCCCGAGTGCCCCTGAACCTTCGCGTCGGGCATCCCGGGGATTGCACCGAAGGGCAGGCGGCGGGAATTCTCCAGCAGATCGGTGATGCCGGCCATGCCGGAGCCGAGGACGATGGCGACCTTCGGCCGAAGCTCGCCGCTGAGTTGCCGCAATGCGTCGGCGGCCTGCTCCAGCTCTGCTCTACTCACCGCAAATCCTCGAGGCGATGACGGAAGTCATTCACCAGCGCCTGGCGCCTGGCGAGCGGAAGAAATGCTGCCGCCGCTCCATTCAAGATTAGCCTGTCAATGTCGGCGCGACGGAAACCCAGCTCGGTGTGGGCCAGCCAATATTCGCCCGAGAGGGTGACCCCGCTGATCAGCCAGTTATCGGTCGAGAGCGTCACCGCGATACCGGCACGGAAGTATTGGCGTAAGGGATGAGCGGCGTAGCTCGGAACCGCCCGAGTCTGCACGTTGCTGGTGAGACTCACTTCGAGCGGAATCTCCCGGTCCCGGACGTAGGCGAGAAGTGCCGGATCCTCTCGCAGCCTGGTGCCGTGGCCGATGCGCTCCGCCCTGCATTCATACAAGGCTTCGGCGATCGACTCGGCTCCGGCCGCCTCGCCGGCGTGAACGGTGATGCCGAGTCCTCCCCGGGCGGCGATCTCGAACGCGGTGCGGTGAGGCGCCGCGGGTTGTCCTGCCTCACCGCCAGCGATATCGAAGCCCACGACGCCGTGCTCCCTCGCGGCAACGGCAGCTCGGGCTATCTCCTCGGAGACTGCCGGGTCGAGATGGCGCAGCGTACACGCGATGAAGCCGGTGCTGATTCCCACGTCCGCCTCGCCGCGACGGAGCCCGCGTCCGATCGCCGCGAGAACGTCGGGCAACGCGAGCCCACCGGTACAACTCAGGACCGGACAGTATCTCACCTCGAGATGGCGAACGCCGTCGGCACCGGCGTCCACCACCATCTCGTACGCCACCCGTTCCAGGGCCTCCGGCGTCTGCAGAACGGCAATCGTGAGCGCGAACCGTTCGAGGTACTCCGCGAGATCTCTCACTCCATCCGCCTTCATGAAGCGAGCGACCTCGACCGGATCCTTCGATGGGCAGGTTCACCTTCGCGGACTGGGCCAGCTCGATCATTGTTGCCGGACGCAGCGAACCATCGAGGTGCACGTGCAGCTCCGCCTTGGGCAGGCGGACCAGCAGCTCAGGCGAGAGCATCGTCGTCTGGAGAATCGCCGCGGCGACTGGAAATCGACCATCCGGAGAATCGCGCCGTTGGTAAGCGTTTGGTCGAGAGGAAGGTCGAGGCCGCGACCGTCGGTGACTTTGGCACTTCCCCGATTCCAGCGACTGGCTCAACTGCGGCTCCGCGAGACGAATGGCCTCGGCCACCAGCGTCCCCGCGGGCAGATCAACCGCCCGCTGGTTCAGATACACCCGGATTGTGTCCGGCATCAGCGGGCAGGCAGGAGGCGAAGGCTCTCCGGAGGAACGACCGGCTGGGGGAGACGGCGGAGATACTCGCGCAGGGCGTCGGTGCCGGTGAGATCGCTCTCGGTCACCGGCCAGCGGCTCAGTAGCCCGCTGGTGGCGCATCCCGTGCCGGACACGCACTTGGTGCCGCCGAGTGTGAAGGATTCTCCATCGACAAGGTGCCGGCTGATGACGACCTGATAGGTGACTTTGGGTTCAAGCTCGCGGCCACTGGAGAATCGCACCGACCTGACGCGCTGCAGGCTCGGCTTCGCCGGGGCGTAGGTGAGAGTGGCGCCCGAGATCTCGCAACATGGGGTTTCTCCCTCGACCAGATGCTCGAAGACCCAGCGGAGGTCGTCGCCCCGAATGCTGAGTTTGAGCAACTGCTCACCGCCCGGAACGGCTGCGCGGAGGTCCTGCTCGTTCACGTCGCCCGAGTTCAGATCCTGGGCACCTTCGGGAGCGGCTACGATGGCGAGGTCGGCCCGCATGATGCTCCGATAGGCGTCGGCCATCAGCCGAAGCAGCGATCCTCCGGGACCGGCGGATGCCGGCAGTTTCATCGTGGCGACGGTCTCATCCGCCGGAGCGACGTACAGCTCGGGCGTGTCGTTGGCCGGTGCCACCGCAGGCAGCACGACTGGAGCACTCGCCGTCGTTGGCGCGGCAGCCGGTGTCGCCCGGTCTCACGAACAACGCCCGCGCGGCGAGCGCTGCGGAGTCGGGAACCAGCTTCCACGATGTGCCGGCGAACGCCGCAGGATCCAGCTCCTTCCGGCGGCGAACCTCATTGATCAGCAGGTCGCGGATCCGTTCACCCCGGTCGTACACGACCGGAGCATCGCGAAGCATCGGGTAGTTCCCTTCTCCCGACTGGCGGAGACTCCCCAACGCCAGGGTGAAGCTGTCTGTCGGCTGCACCGGCTTGCCGCGCACCGACAGTTCCGTGATCCGCGATCCGGCGGGTCGAGACAGATCCACCGTGTACTCGGCGCCACCGATCACGTCGTAGTTGGGCCCCGGTACATAGGCGTTGGTAAAGACGGCGCCGGCCGAATCCACGTACCAGTATCGCGCGCTCTGCTCCAGATAGCTTCGAAGTCCCTCGCCCGAGATACGCACCGCGCGCAGGGTGTTTTCCGATGGGTAGATCCGGTAGACCTCCCCGACGCTGATTTCCCCGGTGTCGAAGCCGGCGCGGATGTCGTAGATCGGCGTGGAGGCCAGGTCCGCGCCGGCGGCGCGACGTTCGACCTCATTGATGAACCGGATGAGCGGGGTGTCCTCGACGCGCCCGGTCGCCGCCCTCATGAATCCACTCGCCTCACCGATGACCTGGGACATCCAGCCCGAAACCATCGCCTGTTTTTCGGCGAGACGTTCCTCGACCCGGCGCGATGGAGCTACTCCGTCGAGCAATATCCGTCCCGCTCGAACGCTGGTCACCCGCCAGGTGCCGCTTTGCCGACGCAAGAGTATGTGAACTACGGCGAGACTCTGCCCGAACGGCTTGGGCTGGACGAAATGCACTCCTCCCCGGACCGAGTCCACCATCTCGCGATGAGAATGGCCGACGACCACGAGGTCGGGGCGCACCGACCCATCAGCCAGGCTCGCCGCAACATTCTCGGCGCCTACACCCGTGGTGTCATAGCTGCTGGCCCCTTCCAGACCGGTGTGGGCGAGCACTATGGCGAGGTCCGCGTCCTTCCGCATTTCACTCAACGCGGTTCTCGCCTCTTCGGCGATCGGGGTCAGCCGCAACCGGCCGTGCACCTGATCCCGGTTCCAGACCATGACGTCCGGTCGTGGTGAACCCAGCGATCCCGACCCGAATCCCGTTCCGTTGGAGAACCACATAGGGCCGGAGCGCCAGGGTGTCCTCGGGCAGGACCCGGATGTTCGCGCTGACAAAGGGGAAGGTCGCGGCCGAGAGCGCGCGATCGAGGAGCGGCACGCCGAAATCGAAATCGTGGTTCCCGACGGTGGCCGCGTCGTATCCCACCTGGTTCATCGCGTCCACGATGGGATGGGGGTCCTGCGGCTCGATCCCTGCCGTAGTAGGTCGCGAACGGGGTGCCTTCCAGAGCGTCGCCCGCATCGACGACTACGACCTGATCAGGATAGCGATGGCGGAGAGAATCGATCGCCGTGGCGGCGCGGGCCAGGGCGCCGGGGGCGGGTACCTGCCGGCCAAAGTCCCATGCGACCGCCTGACCATGAAGGTCGGAAGTCGCCACCACCACGATGCGGGCGGTGTCAGGTGTCTGCAGGGCGAGTACCGCGAACGCGGCGAGAAACACCATTAGCTGAAATATCCCCGATGGGGCATGGCGCACGCAACGTCAGGCGGCGTGACTTGCGCAGCCGGCCTGACCTGTGTATTCGTTTTGCCGCATATATGGAGACCCCCCTGTCGCTGGCCGACCTCCTGGCGGCGCTGGCCGAGCCCACCCGGCTGCGCATCGTCAACTGTCTCGCGATAGCGCCGCTCTTCGTGTCGGATCTCCAGGCCATTCTCGACATTCCCCAGCCAACCGTGTCCCGCCACCTCAAGGTGCTGCGCACCGCCGAGCTGGTGCGCGACACCCCGATTGCCCAGTTCGTGCTCTACCGGCTGCGCCGGCCTCCCGATGCTCATGGACGCCTGCTCGCGGCCGCTCTCGATGCAGCCAATCTGGATCCCGCGCTCCGCGCCGAGCGTCAGCAGGCCCTGGAGCGGAGTCGCCGGACGACGCAGGCGCGTACCGAGTCAGGAGCTCGCACCGCATGACCAACCGCATCCTCGTGGTGGACGACGAGCCGGACATCACGGCGCTGGTCGCCTACCATCTAGCGAAGGCCGGATATCGAGTCTCAACCGCGGCCAACGGCCCTGACGCCCTGAAGGCGGCGCGGGAGGAACGCCCCGACATCGTGGTTCTCGACGTGATGCTCCCGGGCGTCTCCGGCTACGACGTGCTGGCCGAGATGCGGCGGCGTGAGGAGACAAGGGACGTCGGGGTAATCCTGCTGACGGCACGGCGAGAGGAAGCGGATCGGATCCGCGGCCTGTCGCTCGGTGCCGACGACTACCTGACCAAGCCGTTCTCGCCGGCAGAACTCGCGCTGCGGGTATCGGCGCTGCTGCGGCGCCTCGGAGCGCCGGCGGTCACCAGCGGATCGACTCTCACGGCCGGTCCGATCGCCATCGATCGCTCGGCCCATCGGGTGGCGGTTGATGCGAAAGACATCGACCTCACCGCCACCGAGTACAAGCTCCTCCTGACCCTCGTCGAGCGGCGGGGCCGGGTGCAGACTCGGCCGCAACTGCTGGAAACGGTCTGGGAAGCCCAGCCCGATATCCAGACCCGCACGGTGGACATGCACGTGCAGCGGCTCCGGAGCAAACTGGGTGATGCGGGCGATCTGATCGAAACGGTGCGCGGGTTCGGCTATCGTTTCCGCAGCAACGAAAAAGGAGTGAAGAAGATTTGAGGTTCGCCGGCCGCCTGGTACTGGGGACCATCCTGGTCGTGGTCTTCGTGGTGCTCACGATCGTGAGCGCTTCCGAGGTTTCGCTTCGGCGTGACCTCGAGGCGGACATTGCGACATCGCTGGAACGGGAGGCCAGGCTCGTTACCAATGCGCTGCCGGCCGATTCCACCGAATGGGAAACGACGGTCAAGCGGCTGGCTGTGGAGAGCGGCCTTCGGATCACGCTCATCGACTCGGCCGGCCGGGTGCGGGCGGAGAGCGACGTGCCCGAGGAGAGGGTACCGATCATCGAGAACCACGCGAATCGCCCGGAGGTGATCGCGGCCCGGCAGAACGGAGTCGGCAGCAACAAGCGCACGAGTGCCACGATCGGCGAGCCGCTGTTGTACGTCGCGGTGCGAGGCGGGCCGGGCATCGTCCGGGTTGCGGCCCGAATTCCCCAAGTCGATCGAGTGGTGAAACGAGCCCAGCACTCGGTGTTGGGTGCCGCGTTGCTGGCGCTGGTGATCGGGTGCATCCTGGCCACGATTGCAGCGCGCTCCGTGGCGCGCCCGCTCACCCAGATCACCGGCGCCGCCCGCGCCATCGCGCAGGGCGCCCCTCCGCGATTCCCCCGCTCCACCATTCCCGACGTCAACGCGCTGGTTCGCGCACTCCGGGAGATGAACAACCAGTTCGGCGAACGGTACGAGGCGCTGAGAGTAGGGAAAGCCGAGAGCGTCGCGATCGTCGAAGCGATGGCGGAGGGCGTGATCGCCGCGGACAACAAGGGTCACGTCGTCATCGCCAACACCGCCGCGCGGCGACTGCTGGGATACGAACCCGATGCCCACCTGCCCGAGCTGGCCCAGTTGTTCCGCGCCAAGGCGGCGAGAGACGTGGTTTCGACGGTGATCGCCGGTATTACCAGCGGCGGGCGGGAGCTGGATCTGGGAGATTGCGTCGTCATGATCAGCGGGCGTCCGCTGCCGGGAGGTGGGGCGCTGCTGGTGCTCCACGATGTCACCGAGATCAGGAGACTCGAAGCGGTGCGCCGGGATTTCGTGGCCAACGTGTCCCACGAGCTCAAGACACCGCTCACCTCGATATCGGGGTACGCGGAAACGCTGGTCGGTGAGCAGCCCGATCCGGCGACGACCAAGCGCTTCCTCGAGGTGATCCTTGCCAACGCGCGGCGCATGCACCGTCTGGTGGACGGCCTGCTGGATCTCTCGAAGATCGAGTCGGGCGGGTGGCACCCGGTGGTCGAGCCGCTGGACGCGCCCAGCGTCGTGCGAGAGACCTGGGGACTCTTCGCAGAGCGGGCGGTGGCGCGGAATATCGGCTTCGTGCCGCAATTCGATGGGAAGGCAGGAACGATCCAGGCAGACCCCGATGCCCTGC
Organism: uncultured Gemmatimonadales bacterium; assembly: GCA_963833365.1. Classification (GTDB taxonomy): domain Bacteria; phylum Gemmatimonadota; class Gemmatimonadetes; order Gemmatimonadales; family GWC2-71-9; genus DATBGE01. The sequence goes on along the minus strand of CAWHXS010000001.1, from coordinate 169,777 downwards.
GCCAGATCCTGACCAATCTGTTCGACAATGCGCTGCGCTACACCCAGCCGGGCGGCCGCATCACGGTGACGCTGGCGCCGGACGAAGCCGGAGTGCGGCTCTCAGTGAGCGATAACGGCTCGGGAATTACCCCGGAACATCTCCCGCGGATCTTCGAACGCTTCTACCGGGCCGACCCGGCGCGTTCGCGCGAGGAAGGCGGCACCGGTTTGGGCCTGGCGATCGTCAAGCATCTGGTCGAAGCACACGGCGGGAGCGTCGAGGCGGAAAGCCAATGGGGACAGGGGACTACGATCTCCCTCTTGTTCCCTGCCCCAACAGAAATTAGATCGTCGCCCGATCGTGACTCGTTAATGGCGAGGATGTGACTCCCCGCCGCGTCATTTCAGTAACGATGACGCGAGGCGACATCTGCAGCAGCTGATAGATGGAATGAACGCGCTGGACCGGACCTGGCTCCTGGCGCTGTGTGACCGCCGGGCTCCGCGCTGGCTCGATCGAACTCTTCGCCTTACCACCCACCTCGGCGGTTTCGCCGCCACGGCGCTCGTCAGTCTCGTTCTCCTGATCATTCCAGGGACCCGGCAACTCGGACTCGCCATGACCGTGGCGAATGCCGTGTCCCACACGATCGTTCAGGTCTTGAAGCGGAGTGTGGTGCGGCCCCGGCCCGACAACAGCGGAGTCCTGGCACTCACGCTGAATCCCGACGCCTTCTCCTTCCCTTCCGGCCACGCCTGTGCGGCGATGACGCTCGCCGTCATAGCCATCTGCGACAATCCGCTCTCAGGACTCCCCGCGCTGGGCCTGGCACTCCTGGTCGGCGCCTCGCGGGTCTACCTAAGGGTCCACTATGTGACCGACGTGGTGGTGGGCCAACTGGTCGGAGCGGTGACCGCCTCAGTGGTATCCCTCGCCCTCCTGTAGAGCGTCTCGAGTTGGTCCAATTCCCGAGACCAGTCCCTGCCCTGCGCGAAGGCGCGGGCTGCCTGTCCCATCGCTTCCCGCTTTTCCCGATCCTTGACCAGCGACTGAATCGCCGTGGCGAATTCGCTCGCGTTGCCGGGCTCGATCAAGTGTCCTGTGATCCCCGGCAGGATGCTCTCCCGGATACCACCGGCTGCGGCGCCAATAACGGGCAGACCGGAAGCCATCGCTTCCAACGCCACGAGGCCGCAGGTCTCGGTCGGCGAAGGAAAGACGAAGAGATCGGCATCGGCGTACAACTCTGCCAGCCTGTCGCGGGACAGGAAGCCGAAGTGGAGCGCGAAGGGGAGCGCCTTCCGTACCGAGTTGGCCTCAGGGCCGGCTCCGGCGACGCAGAAGATCGCGGCGTCACCCACCGCCGCATGAGCCTGACGGAAGCTCTCGATCAGAGTCGCGGGATCCTTCTCTACGGCCAGACGACCGACGTGGAGCACCATTGCTCGACCCACGCAGCCTATCTCCTCTCGACGCTTCTCCGAGCGACGCGAGGGATTGAATCGCCTGGAGTCCACCGCACCACCCCAGACCATCGCTTGCGGAATCCCCATCCGTTGCAACTCGCCCCGAGTTGCGTCGCTGGGTGTCTGCGTCGCCAGTGCCGGGCGATGAAACCAGCGCAGATATCCGCGAACCGGCTCGGTCGCATGCTTGCCGAGGTAGTGCGCCGCGTAGCGAGGAAAATCGGTATGGAAGGACGTGACGAGCGGGAGATCGTGTCGCAACGCAAAGGCGCGGCCGAAGAGGCCGATCGGACCCTCGGTAGCAACGTGAACCAGGTCGGGTGCGAAGCCCGCCGCCCAGCCACCGATACCTCTCCCCCAGGGCCAGGACAGCCGCACCGCCGGGTAGCCGGGACAGGGGACGCCGGGAATTCGGCGCAATCCGGTCTCATTCGCGCTCGGACTGCCGTATCCCGGGACCACCATCCGGACTTCGTGACCCTGGGCCTGCAACCCGTCCCGCATGGTGGCCAGGACGGTGGTTACCCCGTTGATCTCGGGAAGGAAGGTGTCGCTGAAGTAGAGGATTCTCATCGCGGAAGGTTCCCCGATCTTCGCCACGGACCGACGACAACCATGTCACAACTTCGCGGCGTGCCGTGGTTGACTCGGGACAACCGGATCACTCGATGGTGACAATCACCCGGCACAATTCAGGCGGGATATCAGACAAGGCGAGGAGGATGCATCACATGCGAGACGGCTACGAGCGAATCCTGGTCCTGGTGATTGACGGCCTGCGTCCCGATGCGATTACCCGGGTGCATATGCCCAACCTTACGGCCTTTGCCGAGCGGGCCTGGCAGCCGCCGGTAGCGAGTACGGTACGTCCCAGCATCACCGTCGCGGCGCTGAGCTCGCTCGGAACCGGGGTCGGTCCGGAGACTCACGGCCTGGTGGACCCGAGCCTCGATTCGCTCGCGCGGTTGCGCCAGCTGAAGCCGCTTCCCGCCGAGCTGGCCAGACTCGGTATTCGCACCTCGGTTGTCGCGGGAGAGCTGCTGCCCAGCACCCGCTTCCTGGTTGGCGGGCTGCTCAAGCTCGGCGGAGTGGAACGGCTGATTGCGAGCGGGACCCAGCCGCGTCGCGTGGCGGAGGCGATGGCGGAAGAGCTGCGCGCCCCTCGAGGAAGACGGTTCGTGCTGGGTTACGTGCGGGATACCGATGTGGCAGGACACGCCTGGGGCTGGATGAGCGAGGCATATCTCACCGCGGCTCGTGCGGTAGATCGCGGGCTTGGCATCCTGAACGAGCTGGCGGAGGAGCCCGGTACCCTGGTGGTCGTTACAGCGGACCACGGAGGAGGTGGCGTCCTGCCCAGCGACCACGATCATCCCCACCCAATCAACGACACCATCCCCCTCCTGATCGGGGGACTGGGGGTCGGGACCGGCGCGGCCTCACCGAGCAGCGCCAGCCTGCTCGATGTCCCGCCCACGGTGTTGTCAGCGTTCGGCGGAAACCCGCCAGATCAATGGCAGGGCCGTGTACTGAGTGAAGCTTTCGAAAAGGAGCCTGCGTGGATCCAAGCGTCAGCCTGAACCCGAATCACCAGATTCGGGGCCAGGTGCCAAACCCGCCCTTTCCGCCCGCGGTACCGGCAGCTCCAACCCGGTCTGCTCCAAGCGGGGAAGATGAGCTGTTCCGCGACCCTTTCGCCGACTTCGCTCCGAGCAGCCGCTGAGGCGCTTTCCGCGCGCCCTGAGCGTGTCGTTACTTAGCCGTTACTCCAACACGAACAAATCTTGACCGGAAAAGCGCTCCATTCCCGCCGTTAGATTCTTCCCTTCGGCGCGCGCGCCGAGCACTGTCCGGCCTTAGACGAAGAGGAGCGCCTGTGTCGCTTTCCCGTCGGAGTATCCAGCTGGCGGTTCTGGCCCTGAGCCTTACCGCAGCCAACGCCGTCGCCCAGGTCACGTATCCGAACGTCCGAGTGCAGGGTCGTCTGCAAACCCAGTACTACTACTTCGACAATTCAGACTATGCCGCGGCCGTGGGGCCGAAGGACAACTTCTTCCTCCGGCGGGCCCGTATCGAGGCGCGGGCCAACATCAACGAATACATCAGCGTGTTCATCCAGCCGTCCTTCGAGGGCGGCCGGACCACGACGTCCACGACGGCGTGCCAGCCGGTGATCGTTGATGCTCTGCCGGACACTGTCGCGGTTAACTGTACCACGACCTCGCGCGGCGGTATCCGATTGCGGGATGCGTTTATCGATGTCAAGTTCACCAAGCCGGAAGCCAAGAGCACCTTCATGCTGCGGATGGGCCAGGAGAAGCGGCCGTTCGGTCGTTACGAGCTGACCTCCTCCAACAACCTGCCCTCGATCGAACGCGGCGCTGGTCAGGGTCTCGTGGGTTCGGCGTCGAACGATCTGTTTTCGGCGCAGGGCTTCATGTCGCATGACGTGGGCGCCCACCTGCAGTTCGACTACAAGCTGAGCGACCTGCGGATCCTTTCGCTCATCGCCGGCGTTTACAACGGCCGGGGCGAGAGCGTGAACGACAACAACAACGCCAAGTCCTTCGGCTTCCGCGGCACGATTGGCATCACCGACAAGCTCAACGTCGGTGGCTCGTACTTCTCACACGACAACATCGTAACACCGACCGGCGCCGCCGTTCCGGATTCCAACTACAGGAATGATGCCTTTGGCGTCGACGGTCAGTGGGGCAAGCCCGGCGATCCGGGCCTCTACCTGGTTGCCGACTACATGGCGGGGCACGACGGCAGCGGGGTGCTGGTGAGCGGCGACAAGAAGAAGATCCTCGGCATCTCAGCGGTCGGCGCCTACAATATCAGGATCAAGAGCCCGACCTCATGGCTCTACGCGATCGAGCCGTCCGTCCGCTACGACTTCTCGGATCCCGATACCGACCTGGACGACAACGGTACGACGCTGGTCACCGCGGTGCTGGGATTCTACATGTCGAGCCGGGCGCAGTTCCGCATCGGATATGAGAACGAGAGCTTCCAGGCCTCGGGCGCCTCCAGCATCAGCGGCATCCGGACCGCCCTCACGATGAACTTCTAAAGGCGTTCACACGCAATCCAGAGGAGAGCAACATGGCGGTTCGTGCATTGATCGGGCGGTGGACTCTCGGCAACGGGGATCGCCCTCGTTGCTGCGGCCCCGGTTGCAGCCCAAAAACTGACCGGCGCCGGGGCGACGTTCCCCAATCCGATCTATACCAAGTGGTTCGACGCGTACAACAAGAAGACCGGCATCCAGATCAACTACCAGTCGATCGGCTCCGGCGGGGGGATCCGTCAGTTCACCGAGGGCACGGTGGACTTCGGCGCCTCCGACGGGCCGATGAACGAATCGCAGATCCAGGCCGTCAACGCCAATGTGCTCCACGTACCGACAGTGCTTGGTGCGGTGGTGGTGACTTACAACCTCCCAAGCCTGGGCGATACGAAGCTCAAGCTCGATGGCAATGCCCTGGTTGACATCTTCATGGGACGCATCACCAAGTGGAACGACAAGCGTCTCGCGGCACTGAATCCCGGAGTGAACCTGCCGGACGCCGATGTGATCGTCGTGCACCGGTCCGACGGCTCGGGCACCAGCTATATCTTCACCGACTTCCTTACCAAGTTCTCCCGGGAATGGAAGGATAAGGTCGGCTATGCCACCTCGGTGAATTGGCCTACCGGCCTCGGTGGAAAAGGAAACGAGGGCGTCACGCAGCAAGTGAAGCAGGTCGAGGGGGCAGTCGGGTACGTCGAACTCATCTATGCTATCTCCAACAAACTACCCTACGCCCAGATCAAGAATCTCGCGGGGGACTTTGTGGAGCCCTCGCTCGAGTCCACCACTGCCGCGGCGGCAAGCGCCAAGCTGGCGAAGGACACTGACTTTAGAGTCTCGATCACAAATGCACCCGGTAAGGGGGCCTACCCGATCGCTTCCTTCACCTGGCTCCTGGTCCAGAAGGACAACAAGGATGCTGCCAAGGCCAAGACCATCCGGGACTTTCTGGCCTGGATGATCACTGACGAGGCGCAGAATATGGCGCAGGAATTGGAGTACGCCCCGCTGCCGGCGGAAGTGCGCGGGTTGATTGCTGAACGGATTAAGACGCTCAAGGCTGGCGGGAAGGTGATTGCACTCCAATAAGTACCGAGTACCTAGTACCGAGTACCGAGGGTGGTAACCTCAGGTAGTCGGTGCTTGAAGGTGCAGGCGCGGGACAAGGCCAGAACCGCTTATCGGAACACAGTCCACTCGGTACTCGGTACCCGGTACCCGGTACTGGCTGACTAGAAGAGGGGCGGTGGGCAGAATTCATCGGCTGCCCACCGTTTCTTTTTACTACAGTACCTGGTAGCGAGTACCTAGTACCTAGAAAACAGTACTTGAGTACTTGGTAACGAGTACCGAGAGAGCAGTACTCAGTACCGAGTACCTGGTACCGAGTGAAGCACCAGCGGCCGGGTGATTTGCACTCGGTACTCGGTACTCGGTACTCGCTACTCGGCACTGAGTTCTGTAGTTACACATCCGTTACACATCCGTGACTGTCAGGGAGTCGAGTCACTCTACGTTCTCCCCCCATGACCAGCCCTGTGTCCCCGGTCGTTGAGGTCCTCGAACCAGCCGTACCGCCCCGGACCCTGACCCGGGGTGCGTCGAGTTCGGCCGATCGGCTATTTCGGCTGGTTCTCACCGCCGCGGCTCTGGCCATCCCGGTACTGCTGGGCTTCCTGGTTTATGAGCTGTACACCGGCTCCCGGCTGGCGATCGACCGGTTCGGTTTCAGCTTCGTGACCGAATCCACCTGGGACCCCGTAGCCGAGCGATTCGGCGCCTTTCCGCTGATTTTCGGCACGCTGCTCTCCTCGCTGCTGGCCCTGCTCATCGCGGTTCCGCTGTCGCTGGGGGTCGCCGTGTACATCACGGAGTTCGCCCCCAAGGTGCTGCGGCAGCCCGTGGCATTCGTGATCGAGCTGCTGGCCGCGATTCCCAGCGTGGTCTACGGGCTCTGGGGAATCTTCGTCCTCATCCCCTTCCTCAAGAAGTTCATCTTCCCTTTCCTGCGCGAGACGCTCGGCTTCCTGCCGTTCTTCCAGGGCCCCATCTACGGGCCCTCCATGCTGGCCGCGAGCATCATCCTGGCGATCATGATCATGCCGTTCATCATGTCGGTGTCCCGCGAGGTGCTTCTCGCGGTCCCCAACAGCCAGCGTGAGGCCTCGCTGGCGCTGGGAGCAACCCGCTGGGAGGCGGTGACCTCGGCGATCGTGCCGTACGCCCGCTCGGGCATCATCGGCGCCATCATCCTCGGCCTGGGGCGGGCCCTGGGTGAGACGATGGCGGTCACTATGCTGATCGGGAACCGGCATGAGATCGCGGCCTCGCTCTTCGCGCCGGGCTACACCATGGCGGCGGTCATCGCCAACGAGTTTTCCGAGGCGGCTACCGACATGCACTTCTCGGCTTTGGCCTACGTCGCGCTCGTGCTCTTCATCCTAACCGTCGTCGTCAACGCCGCCGCACGGCTGCTCATCTGGCGGGTGGCGCGTGGGGCCGCCATCGGGAGTAAGGCGCTGTGAACCGTCGAGTGCTCCGGCGCTGGATCAGCAACTTCATGGTCGGGCTCATGATCGTTGCGGTGATCTTAGCTGTCCTGCCTCTGATGTTCATCCTGATCAACCTGGTGCTCAAAGGCGCCAGCAGCCTCTCGATCGACTTCTTCACCAAGATGCCGGTCCCCGCCGGGGAGACCGGTGGCGGAGTCGCCCACGCCATCGTGGGGACGCTGATCATCGTCGGCCTCGCCAGTGTGTTCGGCCTGCCAATTGGGGTGGGCGCGGGCATCTATTGCGCCGAGTACCCGGCGAGCCGCTTGAGCACCACCGCTCGCTTTGTTGCGGATGTCATGAACGGGACCCCATCGATCGTGGTGGGAGTGTTCGCCTGGACCTGGATCGTGGCCCGGCAGAACCATTTCTCCGCTCTCGCGGGCAGCGTGGCGCTCGCCATGCTCATGATTCCGATGGTCATGCGTACTACCGAAGAACTGATCAAGCTGGTGCCCCATTCGCTGCGGGAGGCAGCTCTTGCCCTGGGTTATCCCCGCTGGAGGACCAGTCTCAGCATTGTCCTGCGGACGGCACTGCCGGGTATCGTGACCGGAAGCCTGCTGGCGGTGGCGCGCGTCGCCGGAGAGACCGCACCGCTCCTCTTTACGGCGCTCGGCAGCCAGTTCCTGAGCTTCAACATCCGCGAGCCAATGGCGGCCTTGCCGCTCACGGTATTCACCTACGCGACGGGACCATACGAGGAGTGGCATCGTTACGCCTGGGCGACCGCGTTGGTCCTGATCCTCGTCGTCTTCGTTCTCAGCGTCGCGGCCCGCATCGCCACCCGTCGGAGGTTCAACCTCAATGCCTGAGCAGCCGGTCCGGCTTGGCACCGACAAACTCACCGCGATGTACGGCAAGTTCACCGCGGTGAAGAACGTCACGCTGACCTTCGCCAACAACAGCGTCAACGCGCTGATCGGACCCTCGGGCTGCGGCAAGTCCACGTTCCTGCGGACGCTTAATCGGATGCACGAGTTGTCGGAAGGTGGCTGGATCACGGGGAAGGTGCTGCTCGACGGACAGGATGTGTACCAGTCGGGTGTGAGCCCGATGCAGCTCCGCCGCCGGGTCGGGATGGTGTTCCAGAAACCCACTCCGTTTCCGACCATGTCGATCTACGACAACGTGGCGGCCGGACTGCGGCTGGATGGCCGGCCCAGGCGGGGGGCACAGGACGAGATCGTGGAGCGCTCGCTACAACAGGCGGCGCTGTGGGACGAGGTGAAGGACCGGCTCCGGACCAGCGCCATGGCGCTTTCGGGCGGCCAGCAGCAGCGGCTCTGCATCGCGCGGAGCATCGCCCCGAGGCCGGAGGTGCTGCTGCTCGACGAGCCGACCGCCTCACTCGATCCGGCCGGGACCTCGCGGATCGAGGAGCTGGTATTCGAGCTCAAGCAGGCATTTACGATCGTAATCGTGACCCACAACATGCAGCAGGCGGCGCGGGTGTCGGACACCACGACCTTCTTCTATATGGGATCCATGATCGAGACCGGTCCGACCCGGCAGCTGTTCACCGCCCCGAAGCAGGAACAGACTGAGGCCTACATCACGGGACGATTCGGATGACCGCCATGTCCACCAATCCCGCCGTGCCTTCCTCCGCGCCGGCACCGCTGCTCAAGACGACACTGACCCCGCGCTCCGGACCGCGGCCCTCGATCGAGGCCGGCAATCCGGCGATCGAGGCCCGCGACTTCAAGTTTTCCTATGGCGCGGGGCCGGTGCTGAAGGGAATCACCTTCACGATCCCTCGGCGCGCGGTCACCGCCATCATCGGACCGTCCGGATGTGGCAAGTCCACCTTCCTCCGCTCGATCAACCGGATGCACGACCTGTTGCCGGGTGCCGAGCTACGGCGGGGACATCCTGCTCGAAGGGAAGTCCATCTTCGGTGCGGGGACCGACCTGGTCTCGCTCCGGCTTCGGGTGGGCATGGTGTTCCAGCGCCCCAATCCGTTCCCCAAGTCGATCTACGACAACGTGGCCTATGGCCCCGGGCTGAATCGGCTGGTGCCGCAGCGGGACTTGCCGGACCTGGTCGAGCGTTGCCTGAGACAGGCGGCGCTTTGGGACGAAGTGAAGGACCGGCTGGACGAGCCGGGCACCGGGCTCTCGGGCGGCCAGCAGCAACGGTTGTGCATCGCGCGGGCGCTGGGGAACCAGCCCGAGGTACTACTGATGGACGAGCCCTGCTCGGCGCTGGATCCGATCGCCACCCAGAAGGTCGAGGAGCTGATCGTCGAGCTGAAGCAGTCCTACACGATCGTGATCGTAACCCACAACATGCAGCAGGCGGCACGGGTGTCGGACCTGACGGGCTTTTTCGATCGAGGGGAATTGGTCGAATTCGGAGAGACCGAACGGATCTTCACCGCTCCTGCCAGTGAACGCACCGAAGCGTACATTACCGGGAGATTCGGATGAGTTCCGAGATGCATCGCCATTTCCACGACGAGCTGAACGACGTCAAGGTACGCCTGCTCACCATGTCGGGAGAGGCGGAAGCGGCGCTTGGCCTGGCGGTGGACGCGCTGCTCGAGCGCAGCGCCTCGAAGGCCCACAGCGTCATCAGCAGCGACCGGGCCATCGACAACATGGAAATGGAGATCGAGGAGGCGTGCGTAAACCTCCTCGCGCTGCAGCAGCCGATGGCGCGCGATCTCCGGATGCTGACCTCCGCGCTCAAGATCGCCAACGACCTGGAGCGGGTGGGGGATCACGCGGTCAACATCGCCCAGTCGGCGGAACGGCTGAGCCACGCCCGCCCGATCGCGCCGGAGCCGGAGATCATCGAGATGGCCCGGCTGGCGCGCGACATGCTTTCGGATTCTCTTGAAGCGTTCATCCGGGGCGACGCCGCGGCGGCCCGGGAGGTCTGTCTGCGGGACGACAAAGTGGATAATCTCCACCGGTCGGTCTTCCGCATCCTGCTCACCCATATGATGGAAGACCCGCACATGATCGGCGCGGGGATGGAATTGTTCCTGGTGAGCCGTAACCTCGAGCGGGTAGCCGACCTCGCGACCAACGTGGCCGAGGATGTAGTCTTCCTGGTGGAAGGCAAGTCAATCAAACACCACGCCGAGGACCGGGGCGAAGCCCGGACCTCTGGCGCTACTCCGACACCGATCGCATGACATCTGTGCCAGTACCGGAACCCCGTGAGCGGCTGGCCGCCGTCGATGTCGGATCCAATTCGATCCGGCTCCTGGTGGCGGAGTACGGCGCGCAGTCGGGACTCTCGGTCATTGCCGAGGTAAAGGAACAGCCCCGCCTCGCGACCGGCGTCGCGCGGACCAGGCGGCTGGACCCCGAAGCCATCGAACGGGCCATCGCGGCCCTCAAGCGGATGCGCGATGTCTGTGAGCGTCGCGGCGTGAGCCGGATCGCGGCCGTGGCTACCGCCGCTGTCCGCGAAGCGATCAACGGGGAGGAATTCGTCACCCGGGCGAAGGAAGAGACCGGGTTCGACCTCCGGATCATCGACGCGGAGACCGAAGCGGCCCTCTCCTACCGTTCGGTGGCCCATCACTTCCCGCTGGAAGGCGGTCGCACGGTCATCGCAGACATCGGCGGCGGCAGCCTCGAGCTGATCGCCGCGGTTGACGGTCTGATCGAGCAGAGCCTTTCGGTTCCGTTCGGAGCGGTCCGCCTCACTGAGCTGCACATGGGCGAGGAGAAGGACACCCGGAAGTCGGTGTCGAAGCTGCGCGACTAGGTACGTCGCCAGTTCCGCCGCAAACTCCCGCTCCGGGACTGGAGCTCCTCCGTCCTGATCGGATCGGGTGGCTCCTTCACCAATCTTGGCCGGATGGCCGCGGCCCGCCGCGGTCTGTCCGCGGCCGACCCGGTGCACGGCACCGCGGTCAACACCGCCGAGGTCGAGCACCTCCTGGAGTGGCTCACCGCCATGACCCCCCAGCAGCGGGGCCAGGTTCCCGGACTCAACCCGCAGCGGGCGGACATCATCCTGGCTGGACTCGCGGTGACCGCCGAGCTGTTGCTCCGGATCGAAGCCCGCGAAGTAAAGGTGAGTGCGTTTGGCCTTCGGGAAGGCTTGCTGCTCGAGATGGTGGGCGCCGAGGCGGCACCCGCCGCGGATGACCCGCTCCGCCTGATCCGGGAATTCGTGGAACGCTGCCATGGGGATCGTCGCCATGTCGAGCATGTCCGGCTCCTGGCACTCTCGCTCTTCGATCAGCTCGGCGAGCGGATGGGGGTGACGGAGGAGGAGCGGTTCCTGCTGGAGGCGGCGGCCCTGCTGCACGATGTCGGCCAGCTGGTGAGCTATCGCAAGCACCACAAGCACAGCTTCCAGCTGATCATGCACGCCGAACGGCTGCCGCTGTCACCCCGTGAGCGGATGCTGGTGGCGCTGATCAGCCGCTATCACCGCCGGCGCGGGCCACGCAAGAAGCACGAGCAACTGTCGGCGCTGGAGCCGGCCGATCGCGACGTCGTTCGGCGGATGAGCGGGCTGCTCCGAGTAGCCGACGGTCTGGACCGCGGTCACACCGCGATCGTGGAGACGGTGAGCGCCGAGATCTGCCCGACACTGATCACCATCAAGGCGGCCCCGCGTTTCGCCGAGGCGGATTTGTCGCTCGAGTGCTGGGGTGGCAACCAGAAGGCCGACGTGCTGGCCAAGGTGATGGGCCGCGAGGTGGTCGTCGAGCCGGCCACGACCATGCCGATGGGTCCGCGCGCGGTCGCGTAACGATTAGACCGAAGTAGCTCCTGCCCTGGCCAGGAGCTCGGCGAGTGGTGGTGCAGCCAGGTCCCACAAAGCCAGTCCAGCTTGCCGCGGCCGAGCTGCCGATCCGATCGGCGCCGGCCGCCAGCATTTGCAGGGCATCCTCCGCTTTCCGAATTCCGCCCGACGCCTTTACACCCATCGCGGTCCCCACGACGTGTCGCATCGCCGCGACGGCTGCGACTGTCGCGCCGCCGGCTGGATGAAAGCCGGTCGAAGTCTTCACAAAGCGGGCGCCGCTTCGCAGTGCCACGCGGCAGGCCTGCTCCAGCTCGGAAGGCGAGAGGAGCGCGCTCTCCAGGATCGCCTTGACTGGCGTGCCCCCCGCAGCCTCGACAACTCGACCCAGATCTTCCTCCACCGCCATCCAGTTCCCGGCGCGGGCCTCGCCAAGGGCAATCACCATGTCCAGCTCGGCTGCTCCGTCTCCCACTGCCAATTCGGCCTCGGCGGCTTTGGCGGCGGTAGACATGGCGCCGAGAGGAAATCCGATCACCGAGGCCACCTTCACGGGCGCTCCATCAAGGCGGCGCACGCATTCCCTGACCCAGGCGCCGTTTACGCAGACGGCGCCGAACTGATGCTGAACGGCTTCATCGCAGAGGCGCGCGATGTCGGCTGCAGTGGCCTCGGGACGGAGCAACGTGTGATCGATGAGGAGGCCCATGCCTTCCAGCTCGGCGAGGCCGGCAAGCCAGGGGAAGCGGGCGGCGAAGAGGGATGGAACGGGGTGGCTCACACGAAGCGCGCGACGCGACGATGCTCTGCGAGCAGCTCAGGATCGCGGAAGATCGGAGCGAGGAACAGTCCCGCCGCGAACCCGCCGACGTGGGCCCAGAAGGCGACACCACCGCCTTCCTGCGGCATGCTGCCTCCCAGCAGCTGCAGCACGAACCAGTATCCCAGCATGAAGTAGGCGGGGATGTCCATGAAGAACACGAAGACGAAGGTCCTGATCCGGGCATGGGGATACAACAGGACGTAGGATCCCATCACTCCGCCGATAGCGCCGGACGCGCCGACCATTGGAACCGCTGAGGAAGGTCCAGCGGCAATTTGCGTCGCAACCGCCGCGAGGCCGCAGAGCAGATAGAAAATCACGAATCGTCCCCGGCCCATCGCGTCCTCGACGTTGTTCCCGAAGACCCAAAGGAACCACATGTTGCCGATCAGGTGGAGCCAGCTCCCGTGCATGAACATCGAGGTGAAGACGGCATACCAGGAGAAGCCCGGCGTAACGACGCAGCTCATGCCGCGGCCCATCGGGATCTCGAAGCCGACGGGAAGCCGGTGGAGAAACTCCCCCGGAATGAGCCCTAACTCGCAAACCGATTGACTGAGCCGTGGCTCGGCGCCCATCCCCTGCACCAGCACCCAGGTCAGGACATTGAGCGCGATGATTCCGTAGGTCGCGTAGGCAGTCCGGAGGGTTGGATTCTCGTCGCGGATCGGGAACATGGCTTCAATATATTCTCGGATCCGCTCGCCGCTCAGCGTGACAATGCTGGTCGCCGTGGGCATATTGCCGAATCCTTATTAATAGGCTTCGACAGAGGCTGTCCGGAGAGTTCCCCTGCCCGACCGCATACTCCACCGTTCCGCTGCCATGGCGTCAGGCCATTCCGGGTTCCGCCCGGTGAGCCTGTTCGGCCTTTGGTGCCTGGGGTTGGCCTTCGTGACCTCCGACGCCCGGCTGGCTCCGCGCCGTTCACTGGACGGGATCGAGGCCAACGACAACCGAAGCCCGGCGGGAGAACTGCGGGGAGACACGCTCAGCATTGCGCTTGAAGTCCGGATGGGAACCTGGCGTCCCGAGGCCGACAGCGGCCCGGCCATCGACGTGGCAGCGTTCGGGGAGGTCGGGAAAGCGCCCCAGGTACCAGGACCGCTGATTCGGGTACGGGAAGGCACCACCATCGCCGCAACGATCAGAAATTCCCTCCCCGATTCGACTATCTCGGTCCTCGGCCTGCTCACCCAGTCGGCGGGTCGGAAGGACAGTCTGGTGCTTCGTCCCGGAGAATCGCGGGAAGTCCGATTCACGGCCACCTCCGCCGGGACCTATTTCTACCGCGCAGTGCTAGGCAAGCATACGCCGGACCGGCGAGTGAATGACGAGCGGGAGCAGGTAGCCGGCGCATTGATCGTGGATCCTCCCGGCGGATCTCCGCCGGACCGAATCATGATGATCAACATCTGGGGGAATCGGGTAGACTCCGCCCCCCGTCGATTCATGGACTACAGGAACGCGCTCACCATCAACGGAAGGTCGTGGCCCTACACGGAACGGATGGAGGGGACGACGGGGGACACGCTGCGGTGGCGGGTGATGAACCTGAGTGGCCGCATTCATCCGATGCACCTGCACGGGTTCTACTACCAGGTGCTTTCTCGAGGCGACGGCGTCTCCGACACCGTGTACGCCGCGGAGGATCGACGCCAGGTAGTTACCGAAGAGATGCGGCCCTTTACAACCATGGCGATGAGCTTTGTGCCGGACCGGCCAGGCAACTGGCTCTTCCACTGCCACGTGGGCTTTCACGTCGTCCCCCGATCGCGCCTCGACAAGGAACAACCCGGAGGCCACGACGCCCTCTCGCACGATCCAATGCTTCACATGGCAGGGCTCGCCGTGGGCATCACGGTCCATCCCAGCACCGGGTGGACTGCTACGGATCAGGGGAAGGCGCGCCAGATGCACCTTTACGTCCAGGAGGGGAAACAGCGATATCGGGCGGCCCGGGCCCTCGGATTCGTATTGCAGCGGGGCACGCAGCCCCCGCGGCCCGACTCGGTGGAGATCCCGGGCTCGATGCTGGTCCTCACACGAGGACAGCCGACCGACATCGTCGTCATCAATCGTCTGCGCGAATCGGCGGCCATCCACTGGCACGGGGTGGAGCTGCTGAGTTACTCCGACGGGGTCGCGGGATGGAGTGGCGAGGGCCAACAGCTCGCCCCGGTGATAGCACCGGGCGATTCATTCACGGCGCATCTCCTTCTGCCCCGTGCCGGCACCTTCATCTATCACACCCATCTCAACGACCTAGAGCAACTTTCGTCCGGGTTGTATGGAGCCATAGTCGTTCTCCCACCGGGCCAGCGATTCGATTCGCGCCGGGATCATGTCTTCGTGGCTGGATGGGATTCCCTGACCTCCGAGGTGCCTCGAGTCCTGATCAACGGTGACTCGCTGCCTGCCCTGCTAGAGTTGAAGCCGGGAGTACCTCATCGGTTCCGCTTCATCAACATCGGATTGGCGCTGCCCGTCGGATTCGGGATATACCAGGACAGCTCGCTGGTGCGCTGGCGTCGAGTGGCCAAGGATGGCGCGGATCTTCCGGCGCATCAGGCTGTCGAAGTCAATGCGATGCAGGCCGTCCAGGTCGGGGAGACCTACGATTTCGAATGGACTCCGGAGCGAGGACAATACGAGTTGAGGGCGGGGCCGCCGGGGAAGCCGTTCTGGGTGCAGCGGTTGGCGGTCGATGGTCGATAGTCGATGGTCGTGGGTCTTGAGTCTTGAGCCATGAGTCTCGAGTCTCGAGTCTCGAGTCTCGAAATAGTGACCCAGGGCCACTGGCTACGAGCCAGTCACTGACCATCGACCATCGACCATCGACTATCGACTATTGAACCCACGACCCACGACCCAAGACTCACGACCGCCCTTGACCATCAACGATCGCCTTACGTCAGCCCTCTCCGACCGCTACCGCATCGAGCGGGAGCTGGGACAGGGCGGCATGGCCACGGTCTACCTGGCCCATGACCTGAAGCACGATCGCCAGGTCGCGATCAAGGTCCTGCGGCCGGAGCTCGCGGCCATGATCGGAAGCGACCGGTTCCTGCAGGAAATCCGGGTCACCGCGAGGCTTCGTCATCCCCATATCCTGCCGCTCTACGACTCGGGTGCCGTGGACGGTGTTCTGTACTACGTCTCCCCTCTCGTCGAAGGCGGTTCCCTCAAGGCGCGGCTCGAGCGCGATGGCAAGGTGCCGGCGGTCGAGGCGGTCCGGATCGCGCGCGAAGTGGCGGATGCGCTGGATTTCGCCCATCAGCACGGGGTGATCCACCGCGACATCAAGCCCGACAACATCCTGCTCGAAGCAGGACATGCGGTGATCGCCGATTTCGGGATCGCGAAAGCGGTCTCCGCCGCCGGTGCCGATCGGATGACTCAGGCCGGCGTGAGCGTAGGCACCCCGACCTACATGAGTCCCGAGCAAGCCAACGGTGAACTGGAGATCGACGGACGGGCAGATATCTACGGCCTGGGAGTCGTACTCTACGAAATGCTGTCGGGGAAGCCGCCGTTCAGCGGCCAAACCCTGCAAGCCTTGATGGCGGCGGTCCTGACCCGGGAGGCGACACCGCTCCCCTCGTCAGCCGATGTCCAGCCGGAGCTCAGCAACGCGGTTTCCAAGGCGATGGCGAAGAAGCCATCGGACCGGTTTGCCTCGGCGCGCGAGTTCAGCGAGGCGCTACGATTTCACGAGGAGCCGCAGTCTGCAGCCGGAGCGTCGGCTCGTCGGACTCGAGTCCTGGTCTTCGCCGGCCTGGGGGCGCTCGCTGTCGTCTTCTGGCTGACCACTCACCGGACCCAGGCACGTCCACGAGCCGCCGCCACGCGACTGGCCCAGCTCACCTCGGACGAGGCGGTGGAGGAGTGGCCATCGTGGTCGCCCGACGGGGCGCGGCTGGTGTTCTCCCGGACGGTCGGCGGCTACCGCAACCTGTTCCTCCGAACCTATCCAGGCGGAGAGGAGACTCAGCTCACCAGGGGCTCGCGCGACGATATCCAGGCCTCATGGTCGCCCGACGGCAGTGTCATCGCGCTGGTCCGTTCCAGTCTCTCCGACGGCAAGCTCGAACCGGGAGACGTGCTCGGCTTGTATGCCGAAGGCGGCGATGTCTGGACGGTCGACGCCAAATCGGGAGCCGAAGAACATCTCCTCTCGGGAGCCTTCAGCCCGAGCTGGTCGCCCGATGGGAATCACATCGCGGTAGACGCCGGCTGGGGTGGAGCGCATCGGATCTGGGTTACCGACAAGAACGGTCACAATCCGCGACAGGTCACCAGCGACAGCTCGAACGAGGTGTCGCACATGAGCCCCCGCTGGTCACCGGACGGGAAGCGCCTGGTCTTCCGGAGATTTCAGCAACCCAGGTCCGACATCGTCGTGGTGGATCTCGCGACCGGCAAAACGACGTGGGTGACCCATGACGACGTCGTGGATGTGAATCCTGCGTGGTCGCCCTCGGGACGGTTCATCTACTTCTCTTCACTGCGGGGCGGAGGACTCAATCTCTGGCGGGTGGCGGTTTCGGAGAGCGGCGAACCGCGGTCGCCACCGGAGCAGCTTACCACGGGCGCGGGAGACGATCTCGAGCCCTCGATCGCCCCCGACGGGAAACGCCTGGCCTTTTCGATCTTCCGCATCGAGGCCGACCTTTGGCGGCTGCCACTCGACCCGGTCACCGGGAAAACGACAGGGCAGCCCGAGCCGGTCATCGCCACGACTCGGGTGGAGAGCCGGGGCGCCTGGTCTCCCGATGGACGCACCATCGCGTTCAATTCGGATCGTAACGGAGACATGAACCTGTGGCTGCATTCGGAGGGCGAGACTGACCGGCAGCTCACCAGTGGTCCGGGAGGCGACTACCAGCCGAACTGGTCGCCCGACGGGAAAGTCATCGCCTTCTTCTCTTCCCGGTCCGGCCAGAACGACATCTGGACCGTTCAGGTGGCCGAAGGGACTCTCAAGCGGCTGACGTCAGATACCGGCATCCACATCAATCCGTTCTTCTCTCCCGACGGGAAGTACATCGCGTACCATGAAGACCGCGATGGCCGCTTTCAGCTTTGGGTGATGAATGCCGACGGCTCAAATCCGCACCAGCTTTCCAGCGATGGCGCGGCTGGCCATTTCCTGCGCTGGTCGGCCGACGGCAAGAGCGTCATCATCCGGGCGGAACCTCCCGGAGGCATGCAGATTCAGTCAGTCAACGTCGAGACCGGGGCCGTCGAGCGCCTGCCGGACGTAGCGGGCGGCAGCCACATGTCCTTCTCGCCCGACCATAGCCTCGTTCTAGACGTGAAAGGCCATAAGACCGTTTGGATCACCCCGATGAAAGGCGGCTCCCCATACCAGATATTCGAATTCCCCGACCCGGCCATCCGAATCGACTATCCAGTCTGGTCTCCGGATGGACACTCCGCGTTGTTCGATCACGACGCGCCGCACGGAGGAGACATCTGGTTGTTGGATGGAGTCGAATGACCAAGGTCCGGACGCCTTGCGTCGCAGTTCTGGTTGGGATTTTCGCAGGTGGGCATTCATGGAGCAGGCCGGCTCCTCCCGCGGCGAGTCTGCCTGTTGTCGTAGCGAACGACAATCGCACTCCCGCCGGCCAGGAGAGGAACGACACTCTCCGGATCAGGCTCGAGGTCAGGATGGGCGTGTGGCGGCCGGAAGCTGACAGTGGACCATCTGCCGAGGTAGCCGCATTCGCGGAAGAGAGCAGTTCCCCGATGATCCCGGGTCCGCTCATTCGGGTGAGGACGGGAACGATCATCAGTGCGACGGTGCGAAACGCACTTATCGATTCCACCATCTCGGTGCACGGCCTGCTCACTCGGCCAGCCGCAGGCGACGACAGCCTGATTCTCCGCCCCGGAGAAGTTCGCATCGTCACCTTCGCAGCGGGACAACCTGGCACATACTTCTACTGGGCCGTTCTGGGCAAACACAATTTCGACAAAGACGACGAACGGGAGCAGCTCTCCGGGGCCTTCGTAGTGGATCCGCGTGAAGGGTCGCCACCGGATCGGATTCTGATGCTCAACATCTGGGGAAGGACCGTGGATTCGGCGAATTACCGGAACGCGCTTGCCATCAACGGCCGGTCCTGGCCGTACACCGAGCGAATACACGCCACGGTGGGCGACACGATTCGCTGGCGCCTGATCAACGCGACGGTGCGCCCCCACCCCATGCATCTCCACGGCTTCTACTACAGCGTAGACGCATCAGGAGACGGATTGCGGGATTCGCTTTATCGCCGTGAGGACCGCAGGCTGGTCGTGACCGAGGACATGAGACCGTTCGAGACCAGGTCGGTTTCCTGGAGTCCGGATCGCCCCGGCAACTGGCTCTTTCATTGCCACATCGGATTTCACGTCGTCCCTGATACGCGGCTCGACCCTCCGGCAGCCGACAGTCACGACCGCATGGCTCACGACCCTGGTGTGCACATGGCCGGCCTGGTCCTGGGAATCACGGTTGATCCCCGTGAGGGGGCCGGTGCACTGCCATCAGTGGTCGCGAGGCGCGAGCACCTGTTCATCCAGGAGGGCGCACGTCATCGGTTAAGCCCGCGCACGATGGCCTACGTACTGCAGCGGAGGGAGTCCCCGGCATCCGATTCGACCGTAGTACCCAGCTCCCTCTTGCTGCTGACCCGCGGCCAATCGACTGACATGGTGATCATCAATCTCCTCAAGGAGCCAAGCGCGATCCACTGGCACGGAATCGAGCTGGGGAGCTACTCCGACGGAGTGGCCGGCTGGAGTGGTGCTGGAACCACCCTTGCGCCCTCGATCCAGCCGGGAGACTCGTTCGTCGCCCACCTGATCCTGCCCCGGGCGGGGACGTTCATCTATCACACCCACATGAACGATCTCGAACAGCTCACCTCGGGACTCTTCGGCGCCGTCCTGGTGCTGGAGCCGGGGAAACCGTTCGACCCCGCAACCGACCACGTTTACGTGGCGGGCTGGGACGGTCCCGCCGATCCCCCGAATGTTGTGATCAACGGAGACACGACGGCGAAGCCATTGTTGATGCGAGCCGGTATCGACCAGCGATTCCGCCTGATAAACATCGGTCCCGCGGCAAGTCTCGAGTTCGTCATCTTTCGGGATACGTCGGTGGTGACGTGGCGAGCCCTGGCCAAGGATGGAGCGGACCTGCCGCTGTCTCAGGCGACCACCAGGCCGGCGCGGCAATTCGTCCAGGTGGGAGAGACCTACGACTTTACCTTCAGGGCGGACCCGGGAGAGTACCGGCTGGTAGCGATCCTCAGGGGAACAGCTATACAAGTCTTCCGGCAGGCGCTGGCAGTGAAATAAATGATCCCTATGAGGAGGAATTGAAGTGACGCGTCTCCGCATGCTTTACGTCGCGATTGCCTTTCTTTGCGCTGCGTGCGCCTCCCGCTTCCCCTCTTCCTCCGACGCGGGAAGGATCGAACAAAAGGGGCAACAGGTCACCATCATCCGCGACGACTGGGGCATCGCGCACGTCTACGGCAAGACCGACGCGGACGCCGTGTTCGGCATGATCTACGCCCAGGCGGAGGACGACTTCAACCGGGTAGAGACCAATTACATCAACGCCATGGGGCGTCTGGCCGAAGCCGAAGGAGAGAAGGCGATCTATCAGGACCTTCGCATGAAGTTGTTCAGCAACCCGGATGAGATGAAGGCGCTGTACCGATCGAGCCCCGCGTGGCTCAAGGAACTGATGATCGCGTGGGCCGATGGGCTCAATTTGTACCTGCTCAAGCATCCCGAGGTGCATCCCAGGGTCCTCCTGTACTTCGAACCCTGGATGGCGCTGACCTTCACCGAAGGCAGCATCGGCAGCGATATCGAAAGCATTTCGCTCGAGGCCCTCGAGGCACTCTACGCGAAGACTTCCGGCGCCCAGGGAGAACGCGGTCCTGCCTTGCCACCAGAGACCACCGGCTCCAACGGGATCGCCATCGCGCCGGCGAATACGGCTTCCCACCACGCCTTGCTCCTCATCAATCCCCATACCTCCTTCTTTTTCCGGTCGGAGCTTCAGGCGGTGAGCGAGGAGGGGCTGAACGTCTACGGCGCGGCCACCTGGGGACAGTTCTTCATCTATCAGGGCTTCAATGACCGGCTGGGGTGGATGCACACCTCCAGCGGAGTGGATGCGATTGACGAGTATGCCGAGACGATAACCCGGAAGCGTGACAGCCTGTTCTATCGGGACGGCAGCGCCGAACGGCCTCTTACCGTCGAGAAGATCACGGTACCGTACAAGCTGGAAGGCGGCATGGGACAGCGAGTCTTCACCGTATACCGCACCCGGCACGGGCCAATCGTACGGGAAGCCAACGGCAAGTGGATAAGCGTGCGTCTCATGGAGGACCCGGTTCGGGCCCTCACCGAGTCGTACACCAGGACCAAGGCGAAGAACTACCGGGAGTTCAAGGAGACGGTGAACCTCCGAACCAACTCCTCCAATAACACGGTCTACGCCGACGCGGACGGCAACATCGCCTATTTCCAGGCCGCTTTCATTCCCAAGAGAGATCCGAAATTCGACTGGACTCGCCCGGTGGACGGGAGCGACTCGGCTACAGACTGGAAGGGGCTGCTGACACTCGACGAGATGCCGAACGTCTTTAACCCGCCCAACGGCTGGATCCAGAACACGAACAACTGGCCCTACTCGGCGGCCGGGGAAAACAGCCCGAAGCAGAATGACTTCCCGCGCTATGTGGATACCTATGGCGAGAATCCGCGCGGCGTTCATGCGATGCGATTACTGGAGGAGAAGAAGGACTTCTCTCTGCAGGGGCTGATCGACGCCGCGTATGACAGCTACCAGCCGACCTTTGCGGTCCTGGTCCCCCCGCTGATCAAGGATTACGACGCGCTACCCGCGTCGAGTCCGCTGAAATCGAAACTGGCCGAACAGGTGAAGGTGTTGAGCGGCTGGGACTACCGCTGGTCCGCCGAATCGGTCCCGACCGCGCTGGCGATCTATTGGGGTGAAGACCTCTGGCGACGGGTACCACAGGACGCGAGCGACGAAGAGCTCCCGGGGTGGGAGTACATCGCAAAGAAGGCGACGGCAGAAGAGCGGCTGGAGTCGCTGGCGGCGGCATCGGACAAACTGGCACAGGACTTCGGAACCTGGAAAACGCCCTGGGGAGACATCAACCGCTTCCAGCGGCTGACCGATGACATCGTCCACCGCTTCAGCGACGATGCTCCCAGCATCCCGGTTCCCTTCACCACCGCACAGTGGGGCTCGCTGGCGTCCATTGTGCCCCCAGCGAACAGTGGGACCAGGAAGCGGTACGGCAGGTATGGGAACAGCTTCGTCGCGGTGGTCGAGTTCGGCGATTCGGTCCGGGCCAGAGCGGTGACCGCGGGGGGCGAGAGCGGCGACCCCAAGTCCCAGCACTTCAAGGATCAGGCGGAGCGGTACAGCAAAGGGGACTTGCGAGAGGTGTATTTCTACCGGTCACAGCTCAAGGGGCATACCGAGCGGGAGTACCACCCGGGGGAGTAGGAGACGGGAGACGGGAGACGGGAGACGGGAGACGGGAGACGGGAGACGGGAGACGGGAGGACGGCGCACGAGCGAGGGTAGCACCTCATCCCGAGCGCAGCGAGGGACCTAGTGTCCATGCCTTGGCGCCCGATTTCCTTGCCCCCGTCTCTGTTTCCTCTCCCTTCTCCCCCGTAGTTTTTAGCCCTGTTTCACCGTAGGTTTCAGCTTCTCTCCCCCTGGGTCCACCATCAGTCTCGAGCCCCGGCTGCAAACTGCTCTGGGTGATACCTACCGCGTCCTGAAGGAACTGGGAGGCGGGGGGATGAGCCGTGTCTTCCTCGCCGAGGAAACCCGGCTGGGACGTCAGGTGGTCATCAAGGTGCTCCCCCCCGATATGGGCGCCTCGGTCAACGTCGAGCGCTTCGAGCGGGAGATCCAGCTCGCCGCCCGGCTGCAGCACCCGCACATCGTCCCGCTCCTCGCCGCCGCCGCTTCGGGCGATCTGCTGTACTACATCATGCCGTACATCGCGGGCGAATCGCTCCGGGCCAAGCTGGCGCGCGAGGGCGAGCTGCCGGTCGGGCGAGGCCGACCAAGATCCTGCGCGAGGTGGTGGACGCCCTTTCCTACGCCCACCGCAACGGCGTGGTGCACCGCGACATCAAGCCGGACAACGTGCTGCTCTCGGATGGGCACGCGGTGGTCACCGACTTCGGCGTCGCCAAGGCGGTCACCGCGTCCAGCGGCAAGTCCTCCCTGACCTCACTCGGCGTGGCACTGGGCACGCCGGCGTACATGGCGCCCGAGCAGGCGGCGGCCGATCCCCACGTGGATCATCGCGCCGACATCTACGCCGTGGGCGCGCTGGCGTACGAGATGCTCACCGGCCGCACCCCGTTCGTCGCACCAACACCGCAGGCCCTGCTCGCCGCCCACATCACCCAGGCGCCCGAGCCGGTTACCAGGCACCGGCCCGCAGTGTCCCCGGCCTTGAACGGCGTTCTGATGCGCTGCCTCGAGAAGCGGCCCGCGGATCGGTGGCAGAGCGCGGGTGAGCTGCTGGTCCAGCTCGAGGCCGCGACAACGCCCAGCACCGGCGGCATGACACCCACCGGGACCACGCCGGTTGTCTCGAGCGGCACCGAGGAAGCGATTCGCAAGAGTCACCCGCTCAGAGTCGGGTTGCTGTTCGGGGCCGCCTCGCTGGGTGTGCTGGGTCTCGTTTACCTCCTGGTCCACCAGCTCGGCCTGCCCGACTGGGTGTTCTACGGCGCCATCGCTCTGCTGCTGATCGGCCTGCCGATCATGCTGATCACCAGCCGGTTCGAGAGGCGTCGTGCGCTGGCGCGGGCCAGTGGGCGAGTCTCGGTTACGCCGAGCGACGGACTGCATCGGTTGTTCACCTGGAAGAAGGCGATCCAGGGCGGCATCATGGCCTTCGCGGCGCTGGGAGTCATCGCCGTCATCTACACAGCGATGCGGCTCCTTGGCATCGGACCAGTCGGCACTCTGGTGGCCTCTGGACGGCTCAGCGAAAAAGACCGCCTCGTCGTCGCCGACTTCGAGAACCGGACCGCAGATCCCAACCTGGCCGGCTCGATCACCGAGGCGTTCCGTATCGACCTCGGGCAGTCTCCTGTAGTGCGAATCATGAGCACCGCGCAGATCAGCGACGCGCTGCAACGGATGCAGCGGGATCCGAATACTCCAATCACAAGCGCCTTGGCTCGCGAAATCGCTGCACGGGAGGGAGCCAAGGCGGTCGTCGCCGGGGAGATCAGCTCGGTCGGGAAGGGTTACGTCCTCTCGGCCCGCATCGTGAACGCCCAGGACGGCGCCGAGCTGGTGGCGCTGCGGGAGACCTCGCCCGATGACGCCGGTATCGTCGCCGCGATCGACCGGCTCTCCGGCCACGTCCGGGAGCGGATTGGTGAATCGCTCAAGACCATCCGGGCCGGCGAGCCATTGGATCAGGTCACGACGTCGTCGCTAGAGGCACTCCGGCTCTATTCCGAAGGGTCGCAGCTCAACGACCACGGTTCCCCCGACAAGGCCATCCCGCTGCTGGAGCAAGCCATCGCGCTGGACAGCGGCTTCGCGATGGCATGGCGCAAGCTGGCCGTGGCCTTGGGTAACAGCGGCGCGAGCCAGGAGCGACAGGTCTTCGCCACCACCAAGGCCTACCAATACCGCGATCGCCTGCCAGAGGTCGAGCGGCAGTACACCATCGCCTACTACTACGGCAGGGTCGACATCGATCCGGCCAAGGAAGAGGAAGCCTACCGTCGTCTAATAGCCGTCAGCTCCGGACAACTACGGGGCGAACAACAATCTCGCTCTGCTTCTGGTACAGCTGGGCCGACCGGCGGAAGCGGAATCGGTGGCGGTCCCCTTCGTGCGCGCGGCGAAGACCGTGGGCAACATGCACTTGCAGCTGCTCAATGCGCAGATGGCCCAGGGACATACCGAGGACGTCCGGCGGTTACTCGAGGCGATGCGCGGAATCGATAGTACTTCACCCATCTACCTTCGCGGACAAGCCACGGCCTATGCCGTCCTGGGAGAATTCGACAGCGCCCAGCGAGCCTGGCTGAATCTTGGACTCAAGTTGCGAGATCCGAGTTACCAGAGCATGGCGCACAGGGGTCAAGCCGTGGTGGCCCAGACTCAGGGCCGCCTCGCCGAGGCGGAGCGACAGGCCCGTCTCGTCGCTGGCGTCGCCGAACAGCGCGGGCTCCCGGGTAGCGCACTGGAAGTAGAAGCAGACATCGCGCTCCAGTACGTTCTGTTCCGCCGGGACACGGTATCCGCGCTCCGGACGCTCAGCACGGCGCTGCAGCAACACCCGCTCAACTCCATTCCGGCCCTGGACCGTCCCGGTGACGCAGTCGCCATGGTCTATGCCGTGGCGGGACAGCCGGCAGAGGCGCGACGGGTGCTCGCGGCATACGAAGCGAGCGTGCCCGAAGGGAGCCGCCGCGGTAACTGGAGTTGGTATCGCGCCACCGGATGGCTGGCGCTCGCGGAAGGCCGCCCGAAGGACGCGGTCGGGGCCTTCACCCGCGGAAGAACTGCGGGTGATTGTCCTAACTGCCTGGCGTGGGATGAAGGCGTCGCCTACGAACGGGCCAACATGCCGGACTCGGCGATCGCTGCGTATGAGCGTGCCGTCGGTCCGGGCCCCGGCTGGAAGATCCTGTCGGACCCCTGGGGCCTGGCACCCAGCCTCAAACGACTCGGTGAACTCGCCGAGGAACGGGGAGACAAGGCGCGCGCGCTGGACTACTACACCCGATTCGTAGCGCTCTGGAAGGACGCCGATCCCGTGCTGCAGCCGAGCGTGCGCGAGGTGCGCGGGCGGATGGCGAAGCTGGCGGGGGAGACGGTGAGAGGACAGTAGTCGAGTAGTCGATAGTCGATAGTCGCTCGGTGGCGAGTCATGGGTCCTGAGTCGCATGACTCATGACGACAATGACCATCGACGATCGACCATTGACCATTGACCGCCGACCACTCGACGGCCCTCACCGACCGCTACCGCATCGAAGGAGAGCTGGGACACGGCGGGATGGCCACCGTCTACCTGGCGGAGGACATCCGGCATAGCCGCAAGGTGGCGCTCAAGGTGCTGCGGCCGGAGCTCGCCGCGGTACTCGGGGCCGAGCGGTTCCTGACCGAGATCAAGGTCACGGCAAACCTGCATCACCCGCACATCCTGCCGCTGCATGACTCCGGCGAGGCCGGGACGTTCCTGTTCTACGTCATGCCCTATGTGGATGGCGAGTCGCTCCGGGAACGGCTCAACCGGGAAAAGCAGCTCCCGCTGAGCGATGCGCTCCGGATCGGTCGGGAGTGCGCGAGCGCCCTCGATTACGCCCACCGTCACGGCGTCATCCATCGCGACATCAAGCCCGAGAACATCCTGCTGCACGAGGGACAGGCGTTCATCGCCGACTTCGGCATTGCGCTGGCGGTGCGCGCGGCCGGCGGCCACCGGATGACCGAGACCGGCCTCTCCCTCGGCACGCCGCACTACATGAGTCCCGAGCAGGCGATGGGCGAGCGGGACCTGGGGCCGCGGAGCGACATCTACGCGCTCGGGTCGGTGATCTACGAGATGCTGGTGGGCGAACCGCCGTTCACCGGAGCCAATGCGCAGGCCATCGTGGCGAAGGTGCTCACCGACCGGGTCCATTCGATTCGGTCGCTCCGCTCCACCGTACCAGTGCACGTCGAGGAGGCGGTCCTGCGGTCGCTCGAGAAACTGCCGGCGGATCGATGGGGGACGGCTGCCGAGTTCGCTCAGGCGCTCGAAACGGGACCATCGGAGAGCCGGGCGGCTGCGTCCGGTCGTCTCCGACAGACGGATCGCGCAGTCGCAGCCGCTTATCCTCAGGGCGTCCGCTCCTCGCCTCACCAACCGTGGCCTGGTTCGTTGCGGGCCTGCTTGCGGCCGTTGCCGGAGCTCTCGGTCTTCGGCTGATCAACGCTCGGGGTCCCCGATCAGCCGGTCGTTCGGTTCAGCGTTGACCTAGCGAAAGACCGAGGAGCTCCCCGACGAGCCCGGATTGGCGCTGGTCCCCGGACGGAAGGCGAACTCGTGGTCGCCGGGAGTGCGAGCCGGCCAATCAGCAGCTCTTCCGCCGGGCATGAACGAGGAGCAGTTCACGCCCATGGCCGGTACCGAGACAGGGGCCGCGCCCGTTCTTCTCACCCGACGGCAAATGGATCGGCTTCACGCGCGGGCAAGCTCAAGAAGGTTCCCTGCCGATGGCGGGCACCTCGGTCGAGCTCGCGGACGCCAGCTGGGGTGGAGGAACCTGGGGCGCCGACGGAACCATCATCTACACCCCTGGCTATAACAGGTGGGCTCTGGCGCCTCCCGCCCGGGGCGGGAAGCCCGAGATGGTCACCACGCCAGACAGCGTCAAGGGTGAGCTGGCCCACTGGTGGCCTCGATTCCTGCCGGACCAGAGGCACGTGATCTTCACCAACTTTTCGACTCCGATCACCGTAGCGAAGGTCGAGGTGGTGGACCTCAAGACCGGAGCGAGGAAAGTCCTGGTGGAGGGAGGCATCTTCGCCCGCTACGTCGCGCACCGGGCACCTGTTATTCGGCCGGGGAGATGCCCTCCTCGCCATTCCATTCGACCTGATCACCTCACCACCAGCGGGTCCGCCCGTACCTGTCGATTCCGGACGTCGCCATGGTGCCGACCGACGGCTTGGCCGCGTACGACGTCTCGGCCAACGGCGACCTTGCCTATGTGTCCGGTTCGACGATGCAGTGCTCCTACGCAGCCGGCATGGGTGGATCGGAGCGGGAACGAGACTTCCGCTGAAGCTGCGACCGTCTGCTGTACAACCATCCGAAGCTGTCGCCTGATGGCCGCAGGTTGGCACGTCACCTCGGCACCGCGTGAAGGTAAGGATGTATGGATCTATGACTTCGACCGCGACATCCTCAGCCAGCTGACCTTCGGTATCGCGATCCAATTTCGGTCCCGCATGGACCGCTGATGGGCGCAAGATCATCTACAGCTCGGAACGCCCCGTTTACGACCTCTACTGGCGCGCCGTTGACGCCAGTGCGCCTGAAGATTCCCTGATGATCAGTCAATACGACAAGTACGCCAATTCCCTCTCCCCCGACGGGAGGCTGCTCCCGATATCCGTGAGCCCACCCGGCGGTGCCCGAGATCTGGATGGTGCCGCTGGACGGCTCGGGCCCGCCCCGTCCGTTCCTGCAGGGACGCCGTCTCTTCGTCGTCCAGGTTTCTCGCCGGACGGGACAGTCGCTTGCGTTCGACTCCGCACAACGATCGGGACGTCGAGAGGTCTTCGTGCAGTCATTCCCGGATCCCGCACAGGGTCCGGCATCAGGTGTCGATCGGGGGCGGAGCCGAGGCCTACTGGACCAAGGGTGGGCAGGAGCTGGTGTACCGGACCCGGGATAGCGTCATGGCGGTATCGGTCGACCTTTCGTCTGGTCGAATCGAGCGTCCAACAGCATTGTTCGCCGGTTCATTCATTCACTATCAACTTTGGTTCATCCAGCTACCAGGTGACTCCAGACGGGAAATCGCTTCCTGATGGTCAAGCGGCTTCCCGAGCTGGCGCCGCGGCGGGTGAATGTGGTGTTGAACTGGTTTGAGGATGTGAGGGAGAAGGCGGGAGGGCGGTCAGGGCGGACCGGCGGACCGGCGGACCGGCGGACCGAACGGCCGTGAAGATCAGGAATGATGCAGTAGACTCACGACACAAGACTCACGACCCACGACCATTGACCATCGACCATTGGCCGCCTGAACGTGAACACCCTCGACGCCCTCGCCACCTCCCTCGCCGACCGCTACAAGATCGAGCGGGAGCTGGGGCACGGTGGTATGGCTTGCCGGTCCGTCGCTAAAGCGACGACTCGGCTCCTGTCGCTGAAGCGACGTGGCCCAGGCATTGGAAGTCACTTTAGTGACACCAGCAGAGTCGCGGCTTCAGCCGCGGACCGACAGATCCGCAACCTGCAAGGCACGACCGACCATCGACCATCGACCGCCTGAACGTGAACACCCTCGACGCCCTCGCCACCGCCCTCGCCGACCGCTACCGGATCGAGCGGGAGCTGGGGCACGGTGGCATGGCGACCGTGTACCTGGCCTATGACCTCCGGCACGATCGCAAGGTGGCAATCAAGGTGCTCCGTCCGGAGCTGGCGGCGCTGATCGGGGCCGACCGGTTCCTGGCCGAGATCAAGACCACGGCCAACCTGCAGCATCCGCACATCCTGCCGCTGCATGACTCGGGCGAGGCGGGCGGCCTCCGTCTTCTACGTGATGCCGTACGTCGAGGGGGAGTCGCTGCGCGACCGGCTCAACCGGGAGAAGCAGCTTCCCGATTCCCGACGCGGTGCGGATCGCGACCGAGGTCGCGAGCGCGCTCGACTACGCCCATCGCCACGGGGTGATCCACCGCGACATCAAGCCGGAAAACATCCTGCTCCACGACGGCACAGCGCTGGTCGCCGACTTCGGAATCGCGCTCGCGGCCAGCAAGGCGAGCGGCAGCCGGATGACCGAGACCGGGATGAGCCTCGGCACGCCGCACTACATGAGTCCCGAGCAGGCGATGGGCGAGCGGGAGATCAACGCCCGCTCCGATGTCTACGCGCTGGGCGCCGTCGCCTATGAAATGCTCACCGGAGACCCGCCCTTCACCGGCTCGACCGCTCAGGCGATCGTCGCCCGGGTCCTGACCGAGAGCCCGCGCAGTCTGACCGCCCAGCGCCATACCATCCCTGCCGCGGTCGAGAGTGCGGTGCTCACAGCGCTGGAGAAGCTGCCGGCGGACCGGTTCGGATCCGCGGCCGAGTTTGCCGCGGCGTTCCGCGGCGAGGGGACCAGAGAACACCTGACCGATCAGGGCGGCACGGCACCCGCCCGCTGCGGGCCCCAGGTCCTCGCGGCTGCTGCGAATCGCGCTGTTTGCCGTGGGACTGATCACGGTCTTGACGGCGGGTTATTTCCTGGGTCACAAGAAAGTCCCATCGCGTCCCCTGCGCGCCAGCCTCCCGCCGCCGCCCGGCTGTCAGCTGGCGAGCGTCGCCTCGAGCAACCTGGTCCAGCTCTCTCCCGATGGCAGCATGCTGGCCTTCATTGCCGCGTGCGGCGAGGACGATGGCATCTGGATCAGGAGCCTGGTAACCGGAGAAGTTCAATTTCTGAAGGGGACCAGCGACGCCATCTACCCGTTCTGGGCTCCCGACGGCCGGAGTCTGGGATTCTTCGCCGGCAACAAGCTGAAGCGGGTAGACCTGGGGAGCGGTGCGGTCCGGGATTTGGCCCCCATCGTGTCCGGTCGAGGCGGAAGCTGGAGTCCGGACAACGTCATCATTTACGCCCCGGACATCACGGGGCCGATCTACCGGATTCCGGCCGAAGGAGGAACTCCGGAGCCGGCTACGGCCATCGGCTGACGACTCGACAGGCATCACCCATCGAATACCGTACTTTCTTCCCGATGGGCGCAGCTTCCTCTTCACCCAGGGATTTCTCAACGGGCACGAGGGAGCCGTACGAGTCGGCAAGCTGGGATCAACCGAGAGCCGCATTGTGGCCGATTTCCCCAGCAACGTAGCCTATGCGGCCGGCCGGCTTCTGTACGTCAAGGACGGTTTGCTGATGGCGCAGCCCTTCGATCCCGGGAAGGCCAAACTGAGCGGCATTGCCGTCAGCCTGATTCCCGGGCTCGAGACCTGGCCATTCCGGTACCTCGGGAACTTCTCGATTTCCTCGGGCGACTTGCTGGTCTACGAACCGGCCCCCGTCAATCGCACCCGTGTCGCCTGGTTCGATCCGCGCTCGGGAGGCGTAGCAACAGTTCTCGAGGCGGGCCCCTACCGTCTGGTCAGGGTCTCACCGAAAGGCGACAGAATCCTGGTCGAGCGAGGCGAGCGTGACAGCCCGCAGTTCGATCTCTGGGTGTATGAGCCAGCGGGGCAGGCCTGGACTCGAGTGACCTCACATCCGGACCTGTACTACGACTTTGCCTGGTCGCCTGACGGTGCGCAGATCGGATACGGTGCCGCCAACGATTCCTCGGCGCACATCATCAGCCTCGACCGGACGATTTCGAGGGACATCAACGTGAAGGGGAAGAATGTCCAGGCGATGATGGATTGGTCACCCGACGGGTCATTCCTGGTTGGGCAGCGCCAGGTCGCGACGACCGGATTCGACCTGGTGATCATCCCGCTGACCGGCAACTCTGAGCCGCGGGTGCTCTATTCGACGCCCGGGAACGACAACGCCCCCCGCCTTTCTCCCGACGGTAAGCTGCTGGCCTATGTCTCGTCCCAGAGCGGGAGACCAGAGGTATACGTGACCCGGATGCCGGATGCCAAGGCACAATGGCAAGTGTCTTCCGGAGGGAGCTCCATCCTGAGCGCATTTCGCGGTGCCCTGGCCTGGGGAAGGAGCGGAAGAGAGCTGTACTTTCTGGACGCGGAGGGTCAGCTGATGTCGGCTATCATCACCGACCAGAACGGGTTACAGGTCGGCAGGCCGGTTCCCCACCCAGCGGCGCCCAAGCATATCCTCACCTTCGATATCGGGCCGGACGGACGGTTGCTTCTGGTCTGCGATGACGCACCGGGCCAGATTCCGTTAGCCCTGGTCGAGCATTGGCCGGCCCTCCTCGAGCAGGCGCACTAGCAATCGGCCGGCCTCGTGATTGAGCAGCACGGAGTAGAACCGTGGCATATCGTCGCTTTACCGATCCCGAAGGAAACGAATGGGAAGTCCGCGATTTCTCGAAGACCGCGTGGGAATTCCACCCGGTGGCCGGAAACCCGGGCAAGATTACCCGGATCGATCCGCCGGGCTATGAATCCGATCCCTTCGAGATGAGCGAAGAGGAGCTCCAGCGTTTGCTGGGGCGCTCCGGGGGCACCGGCCGATTCCGTCCGTCCAAATCGCCGTTCAAGGACTGATCCGCATCCGTCGAACGCGTTAGCGCAGGAGCAGGCTCCATGTGCCGTAATATCAGAACGCTCTACCATTTCGATCCACCGGTGACGACCGAGGACGTCCGCGCGGCTTCGCTCCAGTTCGTCCGCAAGGTCAGCGGATTCACCAAGCCCTCAGCGGCGAACCAGGAGGCGTTTGACCATGCGGTCCATGAGGTGTCGCACACCGTGCAGCACCTGCTGGATTCTCTGGTGACTACCGCACCTCCCAAGAACCGGGAAGTCGAGGCGGCGAAGCACAAGGCCCGATCCGCGAAGCGTTTCCCCGACCGGCAGCAGAGGGTTGGGTAGTTCCAAAAGCGGCGAACGACAACGAGAAGGAGAAGCAAGAATGGACACCTCATCCCGAGGACACCCCGAGCAAGGCGAGGGGGACCGAGGGATCTGCTCGCCTTGTTTGGCAACCTGAATGGGGCAGTAGATCCCTCGCTGCGCTCGGGATGAGGTGGATCGGTGCATGTCGAACTGGTTTGCTGTTCCCTGTTCCCGGTTCCCGTTTTCTATCACTTCTCATAACAGGCGCACAATGCACCGCCCTCTCGGTCTCGCCCTCCTGCTCCTCGCCGCGGCTCCGGCCGCCTACGCTCAGGTCGGTGGTATCGTGAAGAAGGCCACCGGCCAGGTCACCCAGAAGAAGACGGACTCGACTCCCGCACCGGCGGCGAAGCCCAAGTGTGATCCTTCCTCTATAGTGATCACCAATGACGTGGTAGACCGTTATCTCAAATCTCTCTCGGCGCGGGAGGCGGGGGTCCAGAAGCTGGCCAAGCAGCCGGGAGCCACCGGTCAGTACTACTCTGCCGTGCTGCAGCGCCAGGCGATCCAGAAACGCAGGGACGAGTTCGAGCAGCAGCAGGGGCCGGACTTCGCCAAGTACGAGGCAACCCAGAAGCGGCTCGCGGCAGGAGATACGACCGCCGTTCAGGACCAGGCCGCCTTGCTTGCGTCGATGGATGCGAGTTCGGTGCCGCTTCCCCAGCTCGACTGGCAGTCGCAGCAGAACGCGAGCGCCAGCATGGACAGCACGATGCGCATGGCCGGCGGGTTCAGTCCCTGCGACTGGCAGGACCTCGGCGAGCGGATTCCTCGGCTGGTTCAAATCCTGGCACAGGATCCCAACGCCACGAATTTCCAGGGCTATGGCACCGCGAAAGAAGCCGCGGCAGTGCAACCCAAGGTTCCCCAGCTGGCTCCCCTGCTCCACATCAGCCTAGCCTCAGAGGAGCGCGTCAAGAAGCAGGCGCCAGCCGCTGCGACCCAACCGGCGTCGAGCGGAGACCCTCAGATGGATTGCATAGCCAAGGCCCAGACCGACTGGTCAAAGAAGCACCAGGCCGAGTTGGAGGCAGCTTCCAAGGCCCAGGACATGAACACCATCATGAAGCTGAACAGTGAGCTTCAGACCGAGATGGCGAAGTGTTCGCAGTAGCGGGAAGGGCACGCTTCGCTGCGCTACTCACCGTTCTCGTGGGCGGCGCGGGCTCCGCTGCCCCGCCGCTCGCGCTAGTCACTCCGAATGGATCCACCGCGCTGGCGGAGATTTCCAAGGGCGGTGCCGCACGCGATGCGACATGGAATGCGGCACAACCGGGTCTCGAATGGACCGAGCTCAACCTGAGTGGTCGAGGAGAGGCCCGTCGAATCCGGGTGATCGCGACACGACTCGACCCGGCTCGCTTCAGACTGTCGCTCGAGAACGGGATGGCACCCGGCGGATTTCTCAATGTCTGGACCCTGGACATGGCTCCGTCAGGGGCGGCGCTCGCGCTCAATGCCGGGATGTTTGCGGGCGACGGGGTCTGGGGGTGGGTCGTGCATGAGGGTACCGAGTACCGAGTACCGAGTACGGGGCCGTTGGCTCGCGCCATGGTGGTCGACACATCGGGGGCGGTGAGGTTGTTGGATGACGAGGAAGTCAGGGCGGTCAGGGCGAACGGGACGAACAGGGCTGACGGGACGGACATCGCGCCCCCCGTGAAGGAAGCCTTCCAATCCTATCCCGCCCTCCTCGACCACGGGGAGTTGCCCGCTCTGCTCACAGCGGTGCGCTCGACCGCCCCGTTCGCCATCGATCTCACCCATCGCGACGCGCGCCTCGCGCTCGGACTCGATGACCGCGGCAGCCTCATCATCGCCTTGACCCGGTTTGATGTTCTGGGCTCCTCCTTCGGCTCGATTCCTTTCGGCCTGACCATTCCGGAGACCGCGCTTCTCATGCGCGCGTTGGGAGCAGAATCGGCTGTGGCACTCGACGGTGGCATCTCGGCCCAGCTGATGTTGCGTGACGCCCTCGGCGAAGCACACCGCTGGGACGGGTTACGCGCGGTGCCCCTGGGACTAAGCGCTGTGTCAGTCGGCAGTCGTTAGTCGATGGTCAATGGTCGTTAGTCGATGGTCGTGAGTCGGATGACTCATGACTCATGACTCATGACTCAGGACTCAGGACTCATGACCATCGACCATCGACCATCGACTATTGACGACTCCTTGAAAAGGAAGCCCATGCACCGTCCGATCTTCGGCTGGCTGTGGATTGCGACCCTGACCGCCGCACCGGCCACCGCGCAGCAGCCATTTACTCTCGAACATTTTCGGAAGTTCGTGGGCGTGGGCGGGGTGGAGCTGAGTCCCGATGGCCGGACCGCGGTAGTCACCGTAGGCCACCCCAACTATGACGCGGACAAGAACGAGACCGAGCTCTATGCGGTGGACGTCGCCACCGGCGCGCAACGGCAGCTGACCTTCGGCCGCCACACCGCGGGCGGAGGCAAATTCGCGCCCGACGGGAAGACTCTGGCCTTCCTCGCTCCTGACAGTACGGGAGAGAACCAAATCTGGCTGCTCCCGATGAATGGAGGCGAGGCGAGGCGACTCACGGCGCATCGGACCGGAGTGGAGCACTTCAGCTGGCGCCCCGATAGTCGCGCGATCGCCTACGCGGCCGCGGATAGCGTGCCGGCGCGGGAGGGCGAAGCCAAGCACCTCACCACCTTCCAGGTCGGCGCCCAGGATCTGTTCCTGAGAGAAAACATCCAGCCCCAGCATATCTGGCTGGTCAACACCGACAGCGCGACTTCCCGGCGCTTTACCAGCGGCGCCTGGTCGCTCGAGTTCGTCCTGCCGCCGAGCAGTCCGCCGTCGGCACTCAGCTGGTCGCCCGACGGGAGTGAGATTGCTTTTGTCGCAGTGGTCGCCCCGGAAAGTGGCAAGCTTGATTCCGTCCACGTGGAAATCCTGAATGTGGCGACCGGCGCCATCCGCTCGCTCACGGAAGCGCGCCGGTTCGAGAACAATCCGGTTTTCTCACCGGACGGCTCGACCATCGCGTACTGGTACCCGCGCGAGGGGCGCGGAGACCTGATCTGGGAGAATGAGGTCTGGGTAGCGCCCGCCAAGGGGGGCGTAGGGCGCAGCCTGACTCGCGCGCTGGACCGAAACCTGTTCGGCGCCCAATGGATGCCCGACGGGAAATCGCTGCTGATCGCGGGGAATGATCGCACCAGCGTCGGTGCGTGGATTCAGCCGCTCGACGGGCCGGCGCGCCGTCTCGAGATCGGCGACCTCGTGATCAACGGCGCTTTCGGTTACGACATCGCCGTCGCGGAGAAGAGTCCGGTCATTGCCTTTACCGCGACCGTGCCCAACCGTCCCTCGGAGTTGTATGTGATGGATTCGCCGACCGCGAAACCGCGGCGGCTGACCGACTTCAACGCCTGGGCCCAGGACGTTGCGTGGGGCGGAATGGAGCGAGTCACCTGGAAGTCTGACAACTTCGAGTCGGACGGCGTCCTGGTATTGCCGCCAGGGTATTCCAAGTCGAAGCAATATCCTCTCGTACTCCTGGTTCACGGCGGGCCGCAGTCCGCGTCCAAGCTGCAGTTCTCGGCACTCGCTCAACTGATGGCGGCCCAGGGCTGGGTCGTATTCCAGCCCAACTACCGCGGCAGCGACAACCTCGGCAACGAGTACATGGCCGCCATCGTCGGCGACGCCGGTGCGGGGCCTGGACGGGACGTCATGACCGGCGTTGCCATGCTGCGGAAACGATCCTATGTCGATCCCAAGCGCACTGCGGTCACCGGCTGGTCCTACGGTGGCTACATGACCAGTTGGCTGATCTCCAACTACCCGGAAGAATGGCAGGCCGCGATGGCCGGGGCACCCGTCACCAGCTGGGAAGACCAGTACAACTATGGGGACGGCAGCATCACGGTTCGCTACCTGTTCGGCGGCTCACCATGGACAGATGGTCGGATCCAGGCATACCGGGATCAATCACCCATCACTTACGCGACGAAGATCAAGACTCCCACCCTCGTCATGTCCAACATGGAAGACTTCCGGGTTCCACCGACCCAGGCCTTCATGCTGTATCGCGCCATGAAGGACAATGGAGTCGAGACCGAGTTCATCGGGTTCAGAGGAAGGACCCACGCCTCGGCCGACCCGGTCAACTCCAGAGAGCGGGCTCGTCTCTGGGTGGACTGGGTGAAGCGGCATTTGCCGGGGACGAGTTCGGTGCCGTAGGAAAGGAGACGGGAGACGGGAGAACGCCAGGAATTCTGTCATTGCGAGGAGGTTGCGCAGCAACCGACGCGGCAATCTCACCAGTTTCCGCCTCAGTAACGCCTGATCAACGCAATTGCCGCTGCTTACCCCAGAAAGGCCTTCAGGCAAGGTGAATCTGGTGAGTTTGCTTCGTCGGCCTTACGGCCTCCTCGCAATGACAAAAGTGAGTCGCCCTTGACCATCGACTCTCGCCTCGCCACCGCCCTCGCCGACCGCTACCGCATCGAGCGGGAGTTGGACCAGGGCGGCACGGTACGCCGGTCCGTCGCTAAAGCGACGACTCGGCTATTGTCGCTAAAGCGACCTGACCTGGGAGGCAGGAGTCACTTCAGTGACACCAGCCGAGTCGCGGCTTCAGCCGCGAACCGGCAGACTAACGACTCGCAACACCCGACCGGCCCTTGACCATCGACTCTCGCCTCACCACCGCCCTGTCCGACCGCTACCGCCTCGAGGGAGAACTGGGCCAAGGCGGCATGGCGACCGTCTATCTCGCCCAGGACCTCAAGCATGACCGCAAGGTGGCGATCAAGGTCCTGCGTCCCGAGCTGGCCGCCGTGATAGGTGCCGAGCGCTTTCTATCCGAGATTAAGACCACAGCCAACCTGCAACACCCCCACATCCTCCCGCTCCACGACTCCGGAGCGGCCGACTCCTTCCTTTACTATGTGATGCCCTTCGTGGAAGGCGAATCTCTGCGAAACCGCCTGAGCCGCGAGAAACAACTCCCGATCCATGATGCCGTCCGGATCGCGACCGAGGTCGCCGGGGCTCTCGATTACGCCCACCGCCACGGGGTGATCCACCGCGACATCAAGCCGGAGAACATCCTGCTGCACGACGGTCGTGCGCTGGTGGCCGACTTCGGTATCGCGCTGGCGGCCAGCAAGGCGGGTGGCACCCGGATGACCGAGACCGGCATGTCCCTCGGCACCCCGCACTACATGAGTCCCGAGCAGGCGATGGGCGAGCGGGAGATCACGGCGCGCTCCGATGTGTACGCGCTCGGGTGCGTGACCTACGAGATGCTGATCGGTGAGCCGCCATTCACCGGACCCACGGCGCAGGCGATCATCGCCAAGGTGATGACCGGGGAGCCGGCGGACATCACGGGGCAACGGCGAACGGTCCCGCCGCATGTAGACTCCGCGGTACTGACCGCACTGGAGAAGCTGCCTGCGGATCGCTTCGCGTCCGCGGCAGAATTCGCCGAGGCGCTGGCAGGAAATTCTTCGCGAAACCCCACACGGCGGGTACACGCAAAGCCTGCCGGCGCTGCCGGTCCCTGGCGCACCATCAGCGCCGTGCTCGGCGTGGTTGTCCTGGTACTGCTGGGCCTCGCGGCCTGGAACGTGAGCCGTGGGCGAGCCCCATCCGGCCCCAGCGTCTACGATGCCGTGCTCCCCGACAGCGCGGCCATGAGTTTCGCGGTTACCTCGTCCAACGTCTCGTATGGGGAGCCGCTCCGGAACATTTCGATCTCTCCCGCCGGCGATTTCGCCGTCTACGCTGCACGCCAAGCCGACTCGACCGAACTCTGGTATCGTAGTCTGCGGAACGGGGACTCGCGCCGACTGGCTGGAACGCGGGGTGCCACCGCGCCGCGGATCTCCCCCGACGGCAAACGGGTCGCCTTTCTCCGCGGCGATCACGTCATGCTTCTCTCCCTCGCCGGCGGCGACCCCCAGCTGATGCTGGATGGGAGAAGCACCGACGCACTGGGATGGATCTCGAATACCCAGCTCGGCGCCGGGACTGACGACGGCAACCGCTTCAGCTGGATCGACGCTGCGGGAGGAACCCCTCGCACCAAGGCGATGCCCCGCTGTGCCTTCGGACGGTGGATCCCGGAACTCGGTCAGCTCATCTGTTCCTACAACCGGACCGCGAGTCTGGTGGATCCCGAGACGGGGGCCGTGGGGAACATTCGCGCCGCGAGGCCCGATGGAAGCGCGGGCGAGCTGCTGGCGGGGTCGTCGTTCACGCTGGTCGACGGTCGCTACCTGGTCTACCTCACCAGCAACGGCACCCTCGTCGCCGCGCGGTATGACGCCGAGAAGCGTCTGGCCTTTCGACCAGTGACCTTGTTGAGCGGCATGCGGCGGGAGGCCTTGGGCGAGGGCCAGTTCGACGTGGCGGCGAATGGTACGTTAGTCTACGCCCCGGGCCTCGACGCGACGATCGGCCACCTGGTGTCGCTCCATGTTGGTGGAATGCCCCGGCTGTTAGCGATGGAGAGCGGCGATTTTCAGCGCTTCGATCTGAGCCACGACCGCCGCTGGGTGGCGGCCTCGGTCCAGGGCACCGAAGCGAACGAACTCCGCATCTACGACCTCCAGAATGGCCAGCACTTCACCTGGCTGCGGGGCGGAATGATCCGTCATCCGCTCTGGAGTGCCACCGGTGACCAGCTCCTGTTTGCTGTGCGTGATTCGACCCGCTGGACCATCCTGCGGGGCACACCAAACTCGGGGGGCAGACCGGATACCCTCGTCAGTGCCGCCTACGACCCATACAGTCTCGATCCGACAGATTACTACAGTGATCATCTGGCACTGGCGCAGAGCTGGGGTGGAGCTATCGTCACCAGTTTCGACCCCTCTGTGGTGCACCCCACGTTCGACACGGTGCTCACCGGTTCCCGGTTTGCCTCGGTGTCGCCGAACCAGAAGCTGATCCTGTATCAGACGCTGGAGGGGAACCAGATCATCGTCACCGGATTCCCGGTGCAGGGGCGTCGCTGGCAGCTCGCCTCGGAAGGCGTCGAGCCGGTCTGGTTGTCGGGGACGGAGGTGCTCTACCGGCTGGGGATCTCCTGGTACCTCGTGCGAATCAATCCGATGACGGGCGAGCCACTCGGGCCTCCGATCTTCTGGGGCCGCGACCCGCGCTTCTCCGATACCTCCGGCTGGTCGAACCGCCCTTCTCGCGACGGCGGCATCATCTACGTCCAGGGTCCAGCCGAGAATAGCAGCGCCTATTTGCGAGTGATCCCGGACTGGGTTACCCAGATGAAGGCGGCCGTGGACGGCGCGGCTCCGTGAGCGGCTCGGCGGGCGAAAATCGACAATAATTGCCTGACACCTGACACCTTGACCATCGACCATCGACTATCGACCGCGCTGTCGGACCGCTACCGCATCGAGCGGGAGCTGGGCAAAGGAGGCATGGCGACTGTCTACCTGGCGCAGGATCTGAAGCACGACCGCCAGGTCGCCATCAAAGTCCTGCGACCCGAGCTGGCCGCGGTGATTGGGGCCGAGCGCTTCCTGAGTGAGATCAAGACCACGGCGAACCTGCAGCACCCGCACATCCTGCCACTGTTCGATTCCGGGGCTGCCGACTCTTTCCTCTTCTATGTAATGCCCTTCATCGAGGGCGAGTCTCTCCGCGACCGGCTGAATCGGGAGAAGCAGCTCCCAATCCCGGATGCGGTAAGGATTGCGACCGAAGTCGCCTCCGCCCTCGACTACGCCCACCGGCACGGCGTCATCCACCGCGACATCAAGCCGGAGAACATCCTGCTGCACGATGGACGCGCGCTGGTGGCCGACTTCGGAATTGCGCTGGCCGCGAGCAAAGCTGGCGGAAGCCGGCTGACCGAGACCGGGATGTCGCTCGGCACGCCGACATACATGAGCCCCGAGCAGGCGATGGGTCAGCGGGAGATCACCGCCCGGAGCGACATCTATGCCCTCGGTGCTATGACCTACGAGATGCTCACCGGCGAGCCGCCGTTCAGCGGACCAACGGCGCAGGCCATCGTGGCGAAGGTGCTCACGGAAGAGCCGCGGCCGCTGATCCCCCGCCGCCACACCATCCCCCCCGAGGTCGAAGAGGCCGTCCTGACCGCGTTGGAGAAATTGCCCGCGGATCGGTTCGATTCGGTCGCGGAGTTCGCCCGGGCGATCGGCGACGATGGCAAAGGAGTGCGCCCGCCTGGAAAGCGAAGGCCGGTCCCGGCTCCCCGCCCTACCCGTCAGCTCTACCTGGCCCTCGGCCTCGGATCAGTCGCGCTGCTCGCGGCCGGCTTCTACGCCGGTTCGCGCTGGAGCGCGAGCAATTCACCCATCAAGGGACTCGGTGTATCCACCAAGGTCACTTGGGATCCTGGGCTCGAGATCGAGCCGGCGCTCTCTCCGGATGGTAAATACCTGGCGTACGCCGCCGGCAACACGACCAGCCTGCGGATCTACGTGCGGCAAGTGAGTGGAGGACGGCCGATTCAGCTCACCGCGGATTCGCTGGAGGTGCAGACCAATCCGTCCTGGTCGGCGGACGGCTCCCGAATTCTGTTCCTTTCCAAGGGCGGGGTATTCAGCGCACCTTCCGCCGGCGGGGCGGCCCGACCGGAGATGCGGTCTCCACCCGGACAGCAGATCATCTCCGCAGCCATGTCGCCTGATGGACAGACTCTCGGATACGCCGCAGGGGACTCGGTCTATCTGCGAGGTGCGTCGGGGGCGGGCCGGCCTCTGGCCCGAGTGACCGAGGCCTCGCTGTGCCAGTGGTCTCCCCGGGGCAAATTATTGGCCTGTGCGTCGGGGAATTCCTTCTACTCCCGGGTCGGCGCCTTCTTCGGCAACCTGTCTCCCAGCCGGGTGACTGTGATCCGGGTGGAGGACGGGAGGACGACGACCGTAACTGACAGTACCTCCATCAATCAGAGCCCGGTCTGGTCTCCCGATGGGAAATGGCTGTACTACGTCTCGAGCAACCGGGGGCCGAGAGACGTCTTCGCGATTCGGATCGGGCGTGACGGCCGACCGATCGGCGAAGCGACGCGGCTGACCGCGGGACTCGGGGCCCAGTCGATCGCGCTGTCTGGAGACGGGCGCCGGATCGCGTACGCCGCATACGTGGGAACCTCGAACGTCTGGTCGCTGCCGTTCCCGCCCAACGGCGAGACCCAGGCGAACGCCGTGCCGGTTACCAGCGGATCGCAGACCATCGAAGGCGGGCGGCCCTCGGTCGACGGCACCTGGCTCTACTATCCATCAGATGTCAGTGGCAACTCCGAATTGTACCGGATGCGGCTGCCACACGGAGAGCCGGAGCAGTTGACCAGCGATCCCAGCGACGATTTCTCCCCCAAACCTTCGCCTGATGGCCGTGAGCTCGCCTTCCACTCGTGGCGCGCAGGCACCCGCGATATATATGTGCTCCCGCTCGATGGTGGACCGATACAGCAGGTAACCTCCACCCCACTCCAGGAGTCAGGGCCCGACTGGTCGCCCGACGGGCGAGCGCTGACCTACGCCATGTTTGGCCAGCCGGGAGGCATTCGAGTCGTGCGACGGAATACGGCCGGCGTTTGGGGCACGCCGGTGGAGCGAACCTCGGCTGGGACCTTGCCGGAGTGGTCTCCCGACGGACGCTGGATCGCTTATACCAGCACATTCCTGGGTGGCTCACTCTTCGTCGTTGGTCCTGATTCTGGGGCGCCCCGGCTGGTCCTGGATTCCACCAATACCTGGGGCATCCGGGCGCAGATGGCACATTGGAGCCGGGACAGCCGGACCCTCTATTTCAAGTCGGGGGATGCCAGGGGGAACGCCGCCTTCTGGGCTATTCCAGCGACCGGAGGCACCCCGCGTCTGCTCATCCGGTTCGACGATCCCACTCGTCCCGCTTCTCGCCCCGAATGGTTCATCGGCAAAGGCCGGATGTATTTCACGATTCAGGATCGGCAGAGTGACATCTGGGTGATGGAGGTGCGGAGGTGAAAGGGGACTTGTCCAACATCTCGCCGTCCCTCACCACCGCCCTCGCCGACCGCTACATGATCGAGCGAGAGCTGGGTCAGGGCGGCATGGTGTGCCGGTCCGTCGCTAAAGCGACGACTCGGCTATTGTCGCTAAAGCGACATGACTTGGGAGGCAGGAGTCACTTCAGTGACACCAGCCGAGTCGCGGCTTCAGCCGCGGACCGGCAGACTATAGACTCGCAACACACGACCGGCGATTGACCATCGACTCTCGACTCGCCGCCGCCCTCGCCGACCGCTACCGGATCGAGCGGGAGCTGGGCCAGGGCGGTATGGCGACCGTGTATCTCGCCCAGGACCTTAAGCACGACCGCAAAGTCGCGGTAAAGGTGCTGCGACCGGAGCTGGCCGCGGTGCTCGGCGCCGAGCGATTCCTGGCTGAGATCAAGGTCACCGCCAATCTGCAGCATCCCAACTTGCTGCCGCTCTTCGATTCGGGGACTGTTGAGGTCCAAGGTCCTGGGTCCGTGGTCCGAGGCGTATCGAAGGAGACCTTAGACCTTGGACCCTCGACCGCCCTCTACTACGTCATGCCGTACGTCGAGGGAGAGACGCTGCGAAGCCGCCTCGAGCGCGAGCGGCAACTCCCGGTCGACGAGACCTCCCGGCTGGTCACACTGATGGCCGGAGCACTCGACTATGCCCATGCCCGCGGGGTGATCCATCGCGATCTCAAGCCCGAAAACATCCTGCTCCAGGCCGGCCAGCCGGTGATCGCCGACTTCGGCATCGCACTGGCGGTTGCCCAGGCCGGCGGCTCCCGGGTTACCGAGACCGGACTCTCACTCGGCACTCCGCACTACATGAGCCCGGAGCAGGCGGCCGGCGAGCGCAACATCGATGCGAAATCCGACCAGTACGCGCTCGCGGCAGTGACCTACGAGATGTTGAGCGGCGAGCCGCCTCACACCGGCCCCACTGCCCAGGCAATCATCGCCCGGATGATGACCGAGAAGCCCCGGAGCCTGCAGGCGACCCGTTCCAACGTGCCGGTGGGGGTGGATCTCGCCGTCGGGCGGGCGTTGGCCAAGTCACCGGCCGACCGGTTCCCGTCCTGCGACGCCTTTGCCCAGGCGCTGGTGGCCGGCATGACCTCGGGTTCGGCTACTGTCGCCGACACGGCTGTCCCACAGCGTCGCGGGCGATGGGTCGCCGCCGCCATCGCCCTGGTTGTGATGGCTGGTGGGGCCCTGGGGCTGACACGCTATCTGGGTGGACGGGCCACGACC
The DNA here is from genome assembly GCA_963833365.1 of uncultured Gemmatimonadales bacterium. Lineage (GTDB taxonomy): Bacteria > Gemmatimonadota > Gemmatimonadetes > Gemmatimonadales > GWC2-71-9 > DATBGE01. Next base: position 126,535 of record CAWHXS010000001.1, on the reverse strand, counting down.
ATTGATTCGATTGCGGTCCTCCCGCTCGACAACTATTCCGCCGACTCCACCCAAGACTACTTCGCCGAGGGGATGACGGATGAGCTGACCAGCGACCTCGCCATGATCAGCCAGTTGCGGGTCACCTCGCGCGGGTCGGCGATGCAGTTCAAAGGCAGGAATCGCCCGCCGACCCAGGAAATCGCGAAGGCCCTCGATGTCGACGCCGTTGTGGAGGGCTCAGTGTCCCGCTCCGGTGATCGGGTGAGGATCACCGCCCAGCTGATCGATGCCAGGGCCGACCGGCACCTTTGGGCCGAGACCTTCGAGCGCAATTCGAGCGACGTGCTGGCTCTCCAGGCCGAACTGGCGTCGGCCATCGCCAATGCGATCAACGTGCGGCTGACGCCGGGGGAACAGTCCCGTCTCTCGGCTGCGCCGACCGTGGATCCGGGAGCCCACGACGCCTACCTCAAAGGGCGGTTCTTCTTCAATCGTCCGAGCGACGAGAACCTGCAGAAGGCCATCGTACAGTTCAACGAGGCGATCAAGCTGAGCCCGAACTTTGCCCCGGCGTATTCGGGGCTCTCGGATGCCTACACCTGGGCGGCCTACAACGAGGGATTCATTCGTGCCAGGAACGCGAAGCCCCTGGCGAAAGCCGCCGCGGAACGGGCGGTTCAGCTCGACAGCCTATCGGCGGAAGCCCACACCTCGCTGGGGGTCTACCTCGCTTGGTTCGACTACGACTGGGTCGGAGGCGAGCGGGAACTCCGTCAGGCGATCGCCCTCAATCCCAGCTACGCCTACGCGCACGACCAGCTGAACCAGCTGCTCGGAATCATCGGCCGCTTCGACGAGGCGATTGCCGAGGGCCAACGCGCCATCGCGCTCGATCCCCTGTCGCCCTCGATCCTGGAGGACCTGGCGACGACGTTGATCTACGCCGGCAAGGCGGCGTCGGCGCTGGAGCTTGCGAAAAAAGCCGCGGAGCTCGACCCGACCTTCTTCTTCCCCCCGGCTACGGAGGGGATTCTGGCGCTCCAGACCGGCAACTACCGCGAGGCCATCGCGAAGTTTGAGCGCTCGCGGGCCCTGGATGCCCCGCCGTTCGTGACCGCCTACCTCGCATACGCGCAGGGCATGTCCGGTGACCGCAGCCGCGCAATGGCGACGCTCGGAGAACTCCAGAAGATGTCGCGCGGGGAGGCAGCCCCGTTTAACCTCGCGCTGGTGTATCTCGGCCTCGGCGATCGCGCGAGCTCCCTCGACTATCTCGAGCAGGCACATGCGGCCAGCTCGGAAATGCTGGTCTGGCTCAAGGTGGACCGGATCTACGATCCGCTGCGGTCGGAGCCGCGCTTCGCAGCCCTGATGAAGCGCCTGAACTTCGTCCATTGACACCTGACACCTTGACCATCGACCCTCGACTATCTTCCGCGCTCGCCGATCGCTACCGGCTCGAGCGGGAGCTGGGCCAAGGCGGCATGGCGACAGTGTATCTGGCCGAGGATCTCAAGCACCGCCGAAAGGTCGCGGTGAAGGTGCTGAAACCCGACCTGGCCGCGGCACTCGGCGCTGAACGCTTCCTACGCGAAATCGAGACAACCGCGAATCTCCGCCACCCTCACATCCTGCCGTTGTTCGACTCGGGACAGGTCATGGGTCGACCCACGACCTTTCTCTTCTACGTGATGCCGCTGGTGGAAGGAGAGTCCTTGCGCGATCGCCTGAAGCGGGAGACGCGGCTGCCGATCCCGGACACGGTGGCGATCATTCGCGAAGTAGCCGACGCGCTGGCCTACGCGCACAGTCGAGGCGTGATCCATCGCGATATCAAGCCGGAGAACATTCTGCTCGAACGGGGCCATGCCGTCGTCGCAGATTTCGGTATCGCGCGTGCGGTGAGCACTGCGGGCGGCGAGAACCTCACCCAGACCGGCATGTCGGTCGGCACTGCGGCCTACATGAGTCCCGAGCAGGCCCTGGCCGACAATACCCTCGACGCCCGAAGCGACCAGTACAGCCTGGGCTGCGTCCTCTACGAGTGCCTGACCGGCGAGATCCCCTTCGCCGGCAGCGCCGGTGCCATGCTGGCGCAGCGGATAACGAGTGCACCACCGTCCGCACGCAACAAGCGGCCAGAGGTTACCGCCCAGGTTGACCACGCCCTGCGTACCGCATTGGCCACCGATCCATCGGCGCGGTTTGCCTCCTGCCAGGAACTGGCCGCGGCGCTGGTGGCGCCAACTTCGCCCCAGCCGGTGCCGGCCCTGGCGCGGCGAGGCATCGTTGTCCTGCCATTCGCCAACCGGAGTCCCGACGCCGACAACGAGTACTTCAGCGACGGGCTCACCGAGGAGATCATCGCCGACCTCGCCCGGATCAAGGCGCTGAGGTCATCTCCCGCACCTCGGCGATGCAGCTCAAGGGCGACGAACAAGAACGTGAGGTCATCGGCCGGGAACTCGGCGTGCGCTACGTGCTGGAAGGCAGCGTGCGGAAGGCCGGCACCGAGCCTCCGGATCACCGCACAACTGGTCGACGCCGACACCGACGCGCCGCTCTGGTCGGAGAAGTACAGCGGCACCATGGACGACGTGTTCGAGGTGCAGGAGCGGGTGTCCCGCGAAATCGTGAAGGCGCTCGGCGTGACGCTGACGTCCCGACGAGGACCGTCACCTGGCGCGAACGGCCGATTGAGAACGTGCAAGCGTTCGAGCTGTACCTGCAGGCGCGTCTCGAGTTCCGGCGCTACGGCGCCTCGATCGACCACGGCTTGGCGTTGCTCACCCGGGCCATCGAGATCGAAGGCGAAACTCCGCCGCTTCAGGCACTCGTCGCCTGGGCCAAAGTCTCCCTGGTCCGCTCCGGCCATGCACCCGATGGGCGACCGCTGGACGAAGCCGAGGCGGTGGCGAAGGCCCTGATCCTGCGTGCTCCGGAGGCGCCCTACGGCCACGCCCTGCTCGGATTCATCGGCTATGAGCGCTGCCGAATGGCCGATGCGGTGCGCCATCTGCGGGCCGCGCTCGAACGCGAACCCAATGATGCCGATGCCTTTTTCTTTCTCGGCGTTTCCTACATCGCAGCCGGCCAGGAGGCTCTGGCTGCGGAGACAGCGGCTCGGCTGATGGCGTCCGATCCACTTTCACCATTGGGATGGATGTTGACCGGCGTCGTGCCGTGGTTCATGGGGCGGCTCGGGGAGGGATTGCCAAGCCTGGTCCGAGCGGTGGAGCTGGACCCCGAAAACCTCCTGGCGCGCTGGTGCCTTGGGTACACCCATACCCTCGTGGGAGATGTGGAGGCGGGGACGAAGCATGCCGAGGTGCTCCGAACCAAATCGCCGGACCTGCCTTACACTCGCCATCTTCTGGCCCTGGTCGCGGCACTCTCCGGCCAGAGCGAAGCCGCTCTCAAACACCTGGCATCGGTGGAAGGTCTCGACGGCCACCACAAGATGCATCTGGCCGAGGCCTTCGCGATGGCCGGTGACATCGACCGGGCACTCTCACTGCTCGAGGAGGCCGTCAAGCAGGGCTTCCATCCCTACTACTTTATCGCGGAATATTGTCCGTTCATGGCCCCGCTCCGCGGATTGCCGCGGTTCGAGGCGCTTGCCGCCCGCGCCCAGCGACTCACCGCGGAGTTCGGTATCGCGGGAGGTAACTCATGAGCGACGCGAGGCCCGACTCGCCGCATACCGGTCCGTCGCTAAAGCGACGACTCGGCTATTGTCGCTAAAGCGACGTCTCACACACACGACGTCCATTGACCATAGACCATCGACTATCGACCGCGCTGTCTGACCGCTACCGCATCGAGCGGGAGTTAGGCCAGGGCGGCATGGCCACGGTCTACCTCGCCGAGGATCTCCGACACGGCCGCAAGGTGGCCATCAAGGTCCTCCGCCCCGAGCTCGCCGCCGTGATAGGTGCCGAACGGTTCCTCCGAGAGATCAAGACGATCGCGACTCTCCAGCATCCCCACATCCTCGGTCTCATTGATTCCGGAGAGGTCGAGGGGGCCGCGTACTACGTGATGCCCTTCGTGGAAGGGGAATCGCTGCGGGACCGGCTCGATCGCGAGAAGCAGCTCGCCATCACCGACGCGGTCCGCATAGCCACCGAGGTCGCCTCGGCCCTCGACTATGCGCACCGCCACGGGGTGATCCACCGCGACATCAAGCCCGAGAACATCCTCCTGCACGATGGCCAGGCCCTGGTCGCGGACTTCGGGATCGCACTGGCCGTGACTCAGGCGGGCGGCACCCGGATGACCGAGACCGGCCTGTCGCTCGGCACGCCGCACTACATGAGCCCCGAGCAGGCGATGGGCGAGCGCGAGCTAACCCCGCGGAGCGATGTCTACGCCCTCGGTTGTCTGACCTTCGAGATGCTCGCCGGAGACCCGCCCTTCACCGGCAGCACCGCACAAGCCATCGTCGCCAGGGTCCTGAGTGAGAAACCGCCTTCGATCCGGCGGCTGCGCGACCGGGTTCCCGAATCGGTCGAAGAGGCGGTGTTCGTCGCCCTCGAGAAGCTTCCGGCTGATCGGTTCGCGACCGCCGCCGAGTTTGCTACAGCACTGAACGGAGGCGGCACCAGCTCCCCGCGCCACGGCAGCACCAGTGCGAGGAGCCGAACCGCCGAGCCGCCGAGCCGTCGAGTAGCATTCCTCCTGCTCCTCGCCCTCACGCTCGGCGCCGGCTGGTTTCTCGGGCGTCGAAATAGCAACGCCGCCGCAGGACCGCCGTCGAGTCGTCTCGCGATGTTGTCACCCGCTCTGGGAGGGTCTGGAGCCGGCGGATTGCATCGCCAGCTGACGCTCACGCCCGACGGTTCCGCGGTGGTCTATGTCGGCGCCTCGGTTCGACAGGGGGCGACCACACTGTGGATTCAGCGAATGGACCAGCTCGAGCCCGCGCTGATTCCTGGAAGCGAACTCCTTCTCGCCCCTCAAGTGTCGCCCGACGGACGATGGCTCGCGGCCCAGAACGTCGCCGGCGATGTCATCCGCTTCCCCATGCAGGGCAGCACTGCCCAGCCGGCCCCTGTGTCCCGCGGGTTCTCCTTCTTTGCCTGGGGTCCCGACGGGAGTCTGTGGATTACCCGGGCACCGTTCCGCACAGTCGAGCGGGTGGCCCAAGGAAGTGATTCACTCGAGGTGCGCATCAAGGACCTGAGTCGAGGCCAGTACATCCAACAGATACTCGATGATGGGAGGCGCGCTGTCGTAGTTCAGGGCGACGGATCTTCGAGTGGCCCGTGCTTCATTATGGACCTCGCAACCGGCCGGTTGACCCCGCTGATCGAAACGCCCATCACCGCCGCGCGCTATGCCGCGGGATATCTGATTTACGCCCGGCCGGATGGAACCCTCCTCGCCGCTCCGCTCGATGCGCGTCAGACTCGAATCACCGGCGAGGCAGTTACCGTCGCAGAGGGAGTCTCCGTGACCGGAGGCGGCGACGCCCAGTTCGCGGTCGCGCCCAGCGGCACCTTGGTCTACGTCCCCGAGGAGCCGAGGTCACTGGTGTTCGTCGACCGGTCCGGATCGGCGCGGTCGGCGACCGAAGCGCGCCAGAACTTCCATGCCCCCTCGTTTTCGCCCGATGGGCGCCGCGTGTCGGTGGATTTCGTTTCCGCCGACGGCCGGGACGTGTGGATCCTCGATCTGGACCAGGGGACGCTTTCCCGTGGTACCTTCGATCGCGACGGACACGACGCGGTGTGGACCAGAGACGGAAAGCAGATCACCTACACGTCGTACCGCTCCGGCGTCTTCGGGGTCTATCGGACCCGCCCGGGCAGCGGCGCGCCCGCCGAATCGCTGCTGGCCTCGCCGTCGCTGGGCTACACCGGCCAGTGGCTGCCCGACGGTAGCGGGCTCGTGACCGTGACCTTCGACCTTCAGCCCCGATCGGGTCAGGACATCGGCCTCGTCACCCACGGCGGCCACGGACCGATCGAGCCGATCGTCGCCACGCCGTATCGGGAGTTGTACCCCTCCCTTTCTCCCGATGGCCGCTGGCTGGCGTTCGTCTCCGATCAGTCGGGACAGAGTCGAGTGTATCTGCGCCCGCTCCAGGGAGACGGTGATCAAGTTCAGATCTCCCAGGGCAACGCCGATGAGCCGGTCTGGGGGCCGGATAGCCGGGAGCTGTTCTATCGCGCCACCGATACCGGGCGACCCGAGCTGATTGCGGCCAGGCTCGAAACCACTCCGACCCTTCGAGTCCTTGAGCGGCGCCCGCTCTTCTCAGTCGAGAACTACGTACCGGCCACGCCACACGCCAGCTATGCCATCTCACCCGATGGCAAGACCTTCGTGATGGTCCAGCGCAACCCGGCGAGCCGCATCATGGTAATCCAGAATCTGCCGGGTCTGGTGGGCCGGCTGCGCGACGCGCAGAGTGCGCCCCATTGAGTCGGGGCCTCAGCCGCGAACTAGCGGCATATCGGCAACCGGCAATCACCTGACCCCGACACCTGACACCCTTGACCATCGACCATCGACTATCGACCGCGCTGTCTGACCGCTACCGCATCGAGCGGGAGCTGGGCCAGGGCGGCATGGCCACGGTGTACCTGGCCGAAGACCTCAAGCACCATCGCAAGGTCGCGGTGAAGGTCCTGCGTCCCGAGCTGGCTGCCGCGCTGGGGCCGGAGCGATTCCTGCGCGAGATTCGAAACCACCGCCAATCTGCGGCATCCGCACATCCTGCCGCTGTTTGACTGCGGGCGGACGGGGGGGGCCGACGGACCGACGGACCGACGGACGGTCCTCTACTACGTCATGCCCTACGTCGAGGGCGAGTCGCTCCGCGACCGGCTCGACCGCGAGAAGCAGCTCCCCATCGAGGACGCGCTGCAGATCGCCCGCGAGGTGGCCGACGCGCTGAGCTATGCCCACGGCCGCCAGCATCATTCACCGCGACATCAAGCCGGAGAACATCCTGCTGGAGAGCGGCCACGCCGTGGTGGCCGACTTCGGAATCGCCAGAGCGGTCAGCGCGGCGGGCGGCGAGCGGCTCACCGAGACCGGGACTAGCCGTAGGGACGGTGCAGTACATGAGCCCGGAGCAGGCCGCGGGCGAACGGGATCTCGACGGAAGGAGCGATCTCTACGCGCTCGGCTGCGTGTTGTACGAGATGCTCGCGGGGCAGCCGCCGTTCACCGGGGCGACAGCAGAGGTCCTGGTGCGCCAGCACATGGTGGTGGACGCGCCGCCCGTCACCAACTACCGGCCGGCCGTGCCCGCCTCGGTGGCGGCGGCACTGCAACGGGCACTGGCAAAATCGCCAGCCGATCGGTTCAACCCCGTGGCGCAGTTCTCGGAAGCGCTCCGTACTACTCCGACCGCGCCGTCTCCGGTTCGTGCTCTACCGCAAGGGAACTCAACGCGAACGGTCGCCATTTTGGCGGGGCTCCTGTTCGTCGCCGCGATGGTGGGGTTTGTCCTGTGGCGCCGGAGTCCGTCTGTTGCTCCTCCGGGAGCCGCGTCAGTGGCTGTCCTTCCCTTTGTGGACCTGAGCGCCGACCGAACCGCCGCCTACCTCGGCGACGGCATGGCCGAGACCCTGATCAATGCGTTGGCGAATGTGGCCGGCCTCAGCGTCGCCGCGCGAACGTCCGCGTTTTCGTTCCGGGACAAGGCCGAGGACGTCCGCGAGATTGGGCGGCAGCTCGGCGTCGCCACGGTGCTCGAAGGAAGCGTCCAGCGAGCGGGGGGGCGCCTTCGGGTCACGGCGCAACTGATCAAGACCTCCGACGGCCTGCATCTCTGGTCCCAGAACTTCGACCGGAGCGCGAGCGATATCTTCTCGGTGCAGGACGAAGTGGCCCGGGCCGTCGTGACGGCCCTTCAGGGGAAGCTGGTCGCCGGCGCAGACACCTCCGTAGTCGCCCAGGGCACCAGCATCCCGGCAGCCTACGACGCGTATCTCCTGGGCCGGTTCTACTGGAACAAGCGAACCACGGAAGGCATGGTACGGGCCGCCGGGTATTTCCAGCAGGCGATCCGGGCGGACTCGACCTACGCGCAGGCTTGGACCGGGCTCGCCGATTCCTACGTACTCTTCGGACCGGCGGAATACAATGTGCCCGGTATCAATCAGGATTCGATCTTGACGCTGGCAGAAGAGGCCGCCCGACGCGCGATAGCGCTGGCGCCACGGCTCGGCGAACCCTGGTCGTCACTGGGGGAGGTTCTCGAGTACAGGAACCGATGGGAGGAGGCCCGGGACGCCTTCGAGAAGGGGATCGCCTTGAGTCCCCAGTATGCAACCGGCCATCAGTGGTACGCCTATGACCTCATGGTCTGGAATCGCTGGGACGAGGCCGTCCGCGAGATGGAACGCGCCAGAGAGCTGGATCCACTGTCGCTTGTCATTGTAGTCTCGCTCGCAATCGCCTACGATGCCGCGGATCGACCGACCGATGCCTCGCCCCTCTACGCGCAGGCGCAAATGCTTTCTCCCGACCATGTTCTCACTCTGACCTTCCTCTTCGCCCACAACATGCTCCTCGGTCAAACCGACCAGGCGGCCTCGGACTACCGCCGCCTGTTGGTCGTCACCGGTTCGGACAGCACTCGCGCGGCCGAGGTCGAGCTCCGGTTGCGCGATCCGGCGCGCCGGACGGCGGCGCTCCGCGCAATCGCGGCGACCTCGACTCCATACCTGGGAATCATCGTACATCGGGTACTGGACGGTGACGATAGCACCATCGCCTTTGTGGCCCGCATCGCAAAGAGCCCGGAGCGCGAGACGGTGAACGCGGCGAGTCTCAATGGCTTTCTCAGTCCGAGTCTCCGGAAGAATCCCCGGATGCAGGACATCCTGGTCCGGCTGGGCTACCCGCGGCCTCGAGGAGGGGCAGACCAGTGACAATTACGCTCACCCGCTGTTTCCTCGGGCTGGTCCGCGGGCTGCCGCGGTCCGCAGCCGTGGCGGGGAAGCCATGAGCACCATGGATCGCCTCGCCTCGGCGCTAAGTGACCGCTACCGCATCGAGCGGGAGCTGGGCCAGGGCGGCATGGCCACGGTGTATCTCGCCCAGGACCTCAAGCACGAGCGCAAGGTCGCGGTCAAGGTGCTGCGACCGGAGCTCGCCGCGGTGATCGGCGCCGAGCGATTTCTGCGCGAGATCAAAACCACGGCGAACCTGCAGCATCCGCACATTCTGCCGCTGTTCGACAGTGGGCGGACGGGCGGCAACGGGGACGATCGGGCGGACGACTTCCTGTTCTACGTCATGCCGCTGATCGAGGGCGAGTCGCTCCGCGACCGGCTGAACCGCGAGAAACAGCTCCCGATCGCCGACGCGCTCCGCATCGCCACCGAAGTCGCGAGTGCGCTGGACTACGCCCACCGCCACAACGTCATCCATCGCGACATCAAGCCCGAGAACGTCCTGCTGCACGACGGGCGGGCGCTGGTGGCCGACTTCGGCATCGCACTGGCCGCGAGCAAGGCGGGCGGCAGCCGGATGACCGAGACCGGGATGTCGCTCGGCACTCCGACCTACATGAGCCCCGAGCAGGCGATGGGAGAGCGGGAGATCACCGCCCGCTCCGACGTCTACGCCCTCGGCGCCATGACCTACGAGATGCTGCTGGGAGAGCCGCCCTTCACCGGGCCCACGGCGCAGTCGATCGTGGCGAAGGTGATGACCGAGAAGCCGGCTTCCCTCATCGCGCGGCGGGATCGGATCTCACCGGCCGTCGAGGACGCGGTGCTGACCGCGCTGGAGAAGCTGCCGGCCGACCGGTTCGGGAGTGCAGCCGAGTTTTCGGCGGCGCTGAATGGGCGATGGAGCGAAAGGCCGAGCGGCCGAGTCGCCGAGCCGCCGAGCCGTGGGGCGTCAGCCGCCGAGCCGCCTGAGCCGCCGAGTCCGCGCTGTACGGTGCCCTTGCCGTCACCACGCTCGCCGCGGTGTTCTTCGCCTGGCGCGCCGCGCATCACCCCGCTGGCCCGGTCACCCGACTCACGCTCGACCTGCCGGAACTCCGGGTCAATCACCTCAGCTACTACGGCAGCGCCATCGCGGTCGCTCCCGACGGCTCGTCGCTGGTCTATGTCACCGAGAGTCCGGGCACGCCTACCCGGCTCATGGTCCGGGAGCGCGGGAATCTTACGCCGCGGCTGCTCGAAGGGACCGACGGAGCGGATGGGCCATTCTTTTCGCCCGACGGCCACTGGGTGGCTTACACCACCGGCAAAAAGATCTTCAAGGTGCCGGTCGCCGGGGGAAGTCCGGTGCTCGTCGCGGATGCGGCGGCCAATGAGCTGGCCAGTGGAACCTGGCTGGACGACGGCCGGATCGTCTTCACCAACCAGTCCTTCGAGATCCTCACCGTGCCGGCGGCCGGCGGGCAGGTTTCCCGGGTCGTACCACCGCCCATCAGCTTCGGATGGGCCTTTCCCACCGCGCTGCCTGTGAAGGATGTCATCCTGATCACCGAGTGCAGCAACAACTGCTCGCGGATGAACCTGATGGCCATGAATCTGAAAACGCTGGCACAGGACACCATCCTTCCCAACGCCTCACGGGGCTTCTACCTCCCCACCGGTGATCTTCTCGCGGTGCAGCAGGATGGCAACGTGGTGGCAGGACATTTTGATCTCGGCAAGCTGCGATATACCGCTCCACCCGTCGTGGTGCAGAGCGCTGTCCAGCTCGAGCTCGGCATCACGCCCGAGCTGACCGTGGCCAATGACGGCACGCTCATCTACCTCGCCGCCAATCAGACGGGAACCGATGCGACCATCGCACGGGTGGATCGGACCGGCAAGGCTCGGGTGCTCGATCCCGACTGGACGGCGCGCGTCAGCAGCCTGGCCCTCTCGCCCGACGGGCGCCGCCTCGGGATCAGCACCCTCGAGCAGGCCGGTAATGTGCTCTGGATGAAAGAGCTCGACGCCGGCCCCCTGACCCAGCTCAGCTTCGACGGCACCATCAACTACCGCCCGTCGTGGCGCCCCGATGGACGCAGCATCAGCTTCACCTCGGACTTCAAGGGACTGGTGTCGTACCTGTACACGATGCGGGCCGATGGCAGCGACAAGCCGGAGCGAGTCCTGCCCAACGAACCGCTCCAGGTCGATGAAGCGGTCTGGTCACGGGATGGCCGCTGGCTGGTCTACCGCACCGGTGTCACCGGCGGCGTGCGTGACATCTACGCCCGACAGCTCGTCGGGCGACACCAGCCGGATCACCGTCGCCGCCGGCGCCGCCGATGAGTACATGCCCGCGCTATCCCCCGACGGCCGCTGGATTACCTACGTCTCGGTCGAATCTGGCAAGGAGGAGGTCTACGTCCGGCCGTTTCCCGAGACCGGCAGGGCGCGGTGGCAGGTCTCCGCGGCAGGCGGATCCAATCCCGCCTGGTCACACTCGGGGCGTGAATTGTTCTATGTAGACCGGGCCGACAGCCTGATCGCGGTGAGCGTGACCGGTACCACCGACTTCCAGATCGGCCCCAGGCGCGCACTGTTCAGCACCCGGCCATTCCTGCTGCTGCCGCTTCACCGCACCTTCGATGTGTTCCCCGACGATCAGTCGTTCCTGATGCTCAAGCGCCCGTTCGTCGGCAGTACCGAGGCCAATCGCCTGACGGTCGTGCTGAACTGGTTTAATGAGGTGAAGGCGAAGGTGAGACAGGGGAGGTGAGCGGGAGACGGGAGACGGGAGACGGGAGACGGGGCGGACGAGGCGGACAAGGCGGACAGGGCGAACCGACGAACCGACGAACCGACGAACCGACGGACGCTAACGGCTGACGGCATCTAACAACCAAAGACCATTGACCATCGACCATCGACTCTCGACCGCTCTCGCCGACCGCTACCGCATCGAACGGGAGTTGGGCCAGGGCGGTATGGCCACGGTGTACCTCGCCGAGGATCTTAAGCACCACCGCAAAGTGGCGATCAAGGTGCTGCGGCCGGAACTCTCCGCTGTGATCGGAGCGGACCGCTTCGTGCGTGAGATTCAAACCATCGCGGCACTGCAGCATCCCCACATCCTCGGCTTGATCGACAGCGGCGAAGTAAACGGCACCGCGTACTACGTGATGCCCTTCGTCGAAGGCGAAAGCCTGCGGGACCGGCTCAACCGGGAGAAGCAACTTCCCATTCCCGACGCGCTGCGTATCGCATCCGAGGCCGCCTCGGCGCTCGACTACGCCCACCGTCACGGTGTCATCCACCGCGATATCAAGCCCGAGAACATCCTGCTGCATGACGGTCAGGCCCTGGTCGCCGACTTCGGCATTGCCATCGCCGTCTCCACGGCCGGTGGCAACCGCATGACCGAGACGGGAATGTCGTTGGGAACCCCGCATTACATGTCTCCCGAACAGGCAATGGGCGAGCGAACTATCACCGGCCGCTCCGATGTATACGCCCTGGGCTGCGTGCTCTACGAGATGCTCTCGGGAGACCCGCCGTTCACCGGATCGACCGCTCAGGCGATCGTGGCACGGGTGATGACCGAGGCGCCCCGTTCCCTCCTCACCCAACGACGTACGATTCCGGCACACGTCGAGGCAGCGGTGTTTACCGCGCTCGAGAAGTTGCCGGCCGACCGGTTCGAGGGAGCCAAGGCATTCTCGGACGCCCTGAGCGATTCCCGCTTCACCGCGACTACAACAACTTCCGGCGCATCGGTCGCGAGGGTCAAACCAACGCTGGATCACAGGTGGCTTTACACCGGGCTGGCCCTCGCCATGCTGCTGCTAGTCGTCGCGGCGGCTGGGTGGCTGCGTCCGAGGCCGGGCGCCCCAACCACGCGTCAGCGGGTGCTGCTCTGGCAGCATCCGGTCGGGCAATTCCTGGCGCCGGGTGCGGAGAGAATCATGACTCAAGCCGCGATTGCGCCCGATGGCTCCAGCATCGTCTTCAGCGACCGCAGCAACGATTCCACGCCGCTCATGCGGAAACTTCGGGACGAGACCCAGGCCCGACCGTTGGCCGGGAGTGAGGGCGGACTGTCGCCGTTCTTCTCCCCGGACGGCAAGTGGGTCGGCTACGTGACCTATGATGGCAGGCTCCGGAAGGTTCCGGTCGAGGGCGGAGGTGCGATCACACTCGCCACCGATGGGGACTACACCAACCCCATCGGCACCTGGCTGGATGACTGGACGATAGTGTATGCGGACGAGTCCCAACGGCTGCGGCGGATACCTGGGGACGGCGGTCCCAGCCGTCCGGTTCGGAGCGACACGACGCCGGAGCGCCAGAACATTGGGACAATCGCGCCGCTACCCGGCAGTCATGGGGTGCTGTACGACGTCTGTCCCGGGAACTGCGCCATCGAGTCTTCGCTCTACGTGTTCGACTTCGCCGCGGACAGTGGCCGACTCCTGATCCCCGGTGCAGCCGGGGGGTGGTATGCGCCCACCGGCCATCTGCTCTACACCGACCGGGCGGGGGGATTGTTCGCCGTCGGGTTCGATCCCAAATCGCTCAAGATCACCTCGGGCGCGATCCCCATCATCGACGATGTGGCCCCCAACGAGTTCACCATGTCGGCCTCGGGCAGCGCGCTCTACTCGCTCAATGCCGACCGGGGCACCGCGGCTGAGCTGGTGCTGGTCTCGCTCGAGGGGAAGGCCGAACCGCTCGATTCGAGCCTGGCGGGGGGACTTCGTGTATCCGGCCCTCTCACCCGACGGCAAGGCGCTGGCGGTGAGCGTGCGGGACGGTCCTACTCAACTCTGGATTAGGCGGTCCGATGGGACCCGGCAGAAGCTGACGCAGACCGGCTCGGTGAACTGGCGGCCCTTCTGGACCCCCGACGGCCGATCGGTCGTCTTCCTCTCTGATGTGAGAGGCGGGGGGAGCCAGGACGCCTATGATATCTACCAGATGCGGGTCGACGGGAGCGGGCCGGCCCAGCTGCTTCTGCATCACAGCTTTGGACTCTGGGAAGCCGAGTTGTCTCGGGATGGAGAATGGCTGGTGTTTCGTTCCGACGAAGCCGGGAGCGACGCCAACATCCGGGCTCGGCGCCTCCAGGGTGACACGACCGTGGTACCGATCGTCGTCGACAAGAACACCAGCACGATGATGTCCCTCTCTCCGGACGGCCGTTGGGTGGCCTATGGGTCGGATGCCACCGGACGGCGCGAGATCTACGTCACCGCGTTCCCATCCGCGAGTTCGACCCAGCTGGTCTCACGGGGTGGCGGGACCGAGCCCCGCTGGTCGCACAGCGGCCGGCAGCTCTTCTTCAAGAGCGGCAATCAGATGATGGCGGTGGACGTCACCCCAGGGACGACCTTTGTGGCCGGCACTCCTCGCCCTCTCTTCTCCCTCTCCGGTTATCGCGCCGCCAGAAACCGGCAGCAGTATGATGTAGAGCCTGACGACCGGCACTTCGTGATGATCCGGGAAAGGACGACCGAGACCCCCACCAACGTGGTGTATGTCGAGAACTGGTTCGAGGAACTGAAGGCGAGAGTGAAAGCGAAGCATTGAGCGGCTCGGCGGCTCGGCGCAGTTTTATCGGCAATTAGCAATCGGCACCTCACTCACCAACGACCATTGACCATCGACCCTCGACTATCGACCGCGCTGTCTGACCGCTACCGCATCGAACGGGAGCTGGGACAGGGCGGCATGGCCACGGTCTATCTCGCCGAGGACCTCAAACACCATCGCAGAGTGGCGGTGAAGGTACTGCGCCCTGAGCTGGCCGCCACAATGGGTTCGGAGCGCTTTGCCCGTGAGATCGAGGTCGCGGCCCGCCTCACCCATCCCCATATCCTCGGTCTCATCGACTCCGGCGACACGGAGGGCTTCTTCTATTACGTGATGCCGTACGTCGAGGGGGAGACGCTGCGGGAGCGTATCGCCCGCTCCGGCGAGTTCCCGGTGCACGAGGCCGTGCGGCTCCTGAGCGAGATCGCCGAGGCGTTAGCGGTAGCGCACCGGGCAGGCGTGGTTCACCGCGACATCAAGCCGGAGAACATCATGCTCTCCGGCCGGCACGCGATGGTAATGGATTTCGGCGTCGCCAAGGCGGTGACCGAGGCGTCGGGGCGGCAGCAGATGACCACCGCCGGTGTTGCCCTGGGCACGCCGGCCTATATGGCACCGGAACAGGCAACTGCCGATCCGCAGCTGGACGGCCGGGTGGACATCTATGCGCTGGGCGTGCTGGCCTACGAGATGCTCACCGGCCTGACGCCCTTCCACGGACTGAATCCACAGCAGACGCTGGCGGCGCACGTGACGCAGGCGCCTATCAGCGTGGCCCAACGGCGCCCGGGTCTCTCGTCGGCGCTCGAGAGCGTGGTGATGCGTTGCCTCGCGAAGCGGCCCGCCGATCGCTTCCAGACGGCGGACGAGCTGGTTGGAGTCCTGGAGCCGCTAGCAACGCCGAGTGGCGGGATGACACCAACGCATACCCAGCCGGTGAGCGCGGTGTCGGCGGCCGGACCGGCGGGGCAAAAGTGGATACCACTCGTGGCGGCGGCGGTGCTCGTGATGGCCGCCGGGGGATGGTTGCTGTCACGGCGAGGCGAACGGGGACCGCAATTGAGTCTGACGAAGACCAGCCGTCTCACCAGCGCACCGGGCCTCGAGGTTCTTCCGGCTATCTCGCCGGACGGGCAGTTCCTGGCTTACGTCGCCGCTAGCGCGACGAAGGCAAAGATTTTTCTTGAGCCCACCGATGGCGGGCGGGCCGTGAACATCACCGATGAGCTTCCCGGCGATCAGATCTCGCCCAACTGGTCTCCTGACGGTCGGCGCCTGGCATTCGTCTCCCTCGATTCGAGCGGCGTCAGCATCGTCACCATGCCGCCGACCGGCGGCGATGTCCGCCGCCTGTACCACGTCACATACGACGGTGGCATCCCGCTGGCGCCCAAGTGGTCGCCCGATGGAAAGCACCTGGCTTTCGAACAGGGCGACAGCGTCCTGGTCATGGCCGCCGACGGCAGCGACCTCCGGCTGCTCGATCTGGTGAGCGATGTGCACTCGCTGGCCTGGTCTCCTGATGGACGCTGGCTGGCTGGCGTGCGTGACAACTCGACATTCGTCTATGGCGGTCCGTCGTTTGGCAACCTGGCGGCGAGCACCGTGTTCGTGGTGTCCACCGCAGGCGGGATACCAGTCATGGTGAGCGATTCCACGACGCTCAACGTCTCGCCGGTATGGCTGCCCGATGCGAGGGCCCTGCTCTACGTATCCAGCAGTGGCGGCGGCCGGGACATCTATCGCCAGGAGATCAGCCGCAGTGGGCGGGCGGAGGGATCGCCTCAGCGGATCACCACCGGACTCGACGCCCACACTATCGCGCTCTCCCGAGACGGGAAGGAACTGGCCTATTCGAAATACAGCCGGGACGTCAACGTCTGGATGGTCCACCTGCCTCCGACAGGTAGCGTTGACGCGCGGTCCGCGGTGCCCATCACCCGTGGCAACCAGGCCAGCGAAGTGGTGAGGCTTTCGCCCGACGGCAAGTGGCTGGCTTACGACTCCGACCTCAACGGGAATGCCGATGTCTTCATCGTGCCTTCCGACGGCGGCACCCCAAGACAGCTGACCGACGACCCCTCAGACGATCTCGCCCCGGACTGGTCTCCCGATGGAACCATCGTGTCCTTTCACTCCTTCCGAACCGGCAATCGCGATGTGTTCACCGTGGGCGCCGACGGCAGCGGCCTGGCGCAGGTCACCACCGACACGGTGAGCGACTGGCTTGCCGTTTGGGGGCCAGACAACAACACCCTAGCCTTCACCCGGGGAGAAGGACTCGACCAGCAGGTGCTCGAAGTGCATCGGACTTCGAAGCTGGCGACCTGGGGGCCACCGCGGCGCGTACACCCGGGCAGCACGACGGGCGTCACCCATGATCGCTCGGGCTATTTGTTCGAAACCGACAGCAGTGTTGACGCCCTCGCCGGAGGCGGTGCCGCGACGATGCTCTTCCGGTTCCCGCGCTGGTTCAGTCGCAACTGGAATCGGATGGGGCCCGACGGCCACACTCTCTACACCTTCTCCCCGGACACGGCTGGCGACCCAGCCTACTGGTCGGTGGACCTGCGCAGCGGGGCGCTCCGCAAGCTCGTGACCTTCGATCATCCCGAGGTAAGAACCGTCCGGGGCGTGTTCGACACCGATGGCCACCGGTTCTACTTCGTGGCGGGTGAACACCAGGCCGATATCTGGGTGGCCAACGTGGGGTCGCGGTGATTCCGGAGTACCGTGAACTTGAAGGGCGTCGATGGTCGATAGTCGATAGTCGATGAATGTCCTCGCTGTCATTCCGAGCGAAGCGAGGAATCTCAATACTTGCCCTTCGCCAGCGCAGGACGCGGCGAGATTCAGACTACGCGTCGGCGCGGACTAAGCAGCAATCGGCAATCAGCAATCAATGAGTCACAACCATTGACCATCGACCCTCGACTCTCGACCGCCCTCGCCGACCGCTACCGGATCGAGCGGGAGCTTGGGTCGCGGCGGGATGGCGGTGGTCTATCTCGCCGAAGACCTGAAGCACCATCGGCACGTCGCCATCAAGCTGCTTAGGCCCGAGCTGTCCGCCGTGATCGGCAGCGATCGGTTTCTTCGGGAGATTGAGATCGCCGCAACCCTCCAGCACCCCCACATCGTGCCGCTGTTTGACTCGGGAGATGCCGCTGGTCATCTGTACTATGTGATGCCTTTCGTCGAGGGGGAATCGCTGCGAGAGAGGCTCACACGAGAGCCGCGGCTTCCGCTGGACGCCGCCTTGCAGATCGTCCGTGAGGTGGGCAGTGCCCTGCAGTACGCCCACGAGCATGGGGTTGTTCACCGGGACATCAAGCCGGAGAACGTCATGCTGTCCGGAGGCCATGCCGTAGTGGCTGACTTCGGCATCGCCCGGGCCCTGCAGGCCAATGCCGAGCAGCTAACCATCACGGGCATGGTGGTTGGTACCCCGCAGTACATGAGCCCGGAACAGGCCAGCGGTGAGGTCGTGGACGGCCGCTGTGATCAGTACAGCCTCGCTTGCACCTTGTACGAGATGCTGGCCGGCAAGGCGCCCTTCATCGGGCCCACGCCGCTCGTGGTCCTCGCTCACCACTCAGCCGCGCCGATCCCGAGCTTGCGTGAGAGCCGGGAGGACGTGCCGGCAGCGGTAGCGGGTGCCGTTGTGAAGGCGATGGCCAAGCGATCTGGGGATCGCTTCCCCTCGATACGCCAGTTTCTCGATGCGCTGGAACCACGGCAAATGACCGCCGTCATGTCAGTCCCGTCTCAACGCCGCTCGAGGCAGGCGACTACGATAGCGGCTGGCGCGCTTCTGGTTGCGGCCTTGTGGTGGGTAATCGTGAAACGCGGATCCCACCCAGTGTTGAGCCGAGTCACCGCCATCGCGGTGCTTCCCTTCCTCGATTTGGCCGGTAGTCCGGACACCACGTACCTGGGACTCGGCATGACCGATGGGCTCATCGCCGATCTGGCTGAGGTGGGCTCGCTGAAGGTCATCTCGCGCTCCTCGGGGGCGACGGCCCAAGGCGCGGCACGATCGCTCGCCGATCTGAGCAGCGAGCTGGGAGTTCAAGCCGTGGTGCAGGGCTGGATCGGCAGGATGTCCGATACGGTTCGCGTGAGGCTGCGATTCCTTCACGCTCCAGACAGCACCACTCTCTTTGCGAAGGATTATCAGCGTCGCCTCGGTGAGCTGCCGGACCTGCAGCGGGAGATCGCGACCGCCCTCACCGGCTCAATCGGCGCAAGTGTCAAGGGGACCGAACAAAGCCGGCTCGATGTGCGCGGCGCGGTGGAGCAGCGCGCCTATGAGGCCTTCCTTCGCGGCCGGTTCTACCTGGAGCAGGAGGAAGTGGAACTGGCTCGGGCCCAGTTCGAGCAGGCAAGCCGTATCGCGCCCGACTGGGCCCCCCCTTACGTGGGCATGGCGAATTACTACACATCGCTTCCTTTCTACACCGACGTTCCACCGGCGGTGGTGCTGCCCAAGGCCCGTGCGGCGCTGGTCCACGCCCTGCAGCTGGACGAGACCCTGGCCGAGGCGCACGCGGTCAACGCCTACATCCGGGCCTACTATGAATGGGACTGGAGCGCGGCGGAGCAGGAGTTCAGGCGGGCCCTCGAGCTGAGGCCCAACTACGCAGACGCGTACTTTTCCTACAGTCGCTTTCTGGCCTCACGGCGCCGCCTCGACGAGGCCATTGCCCAACTGGGCCACGCCGTGGAGCTGGACCCGCTCTCTCTTTCCCTCCGGACCAACCGCGCCCTGCTCGACTACTTCGCCGGACGCTACGACAAGGCCAAGCAGGGGCTCATGGAAGTGCTCAAGAGCGACTCCACCGACAGGCTGTCCAAATGGGGGCTGGCACTGGTTGCCGAACAGCAGGGGCACGTGGATGAAGCAATCGCGATCCTCGAGCGATTAGGCGGGACTAGCCTCAACACCAAGTCTTCGCTGGGTCATGCCTACGGGCTTGCAGGACGAGCCACGCAGGCCCGGAGTGTCCTCCGCGTCCTTCAGACCGAAGCCGAGCGCAGCTACGTGCCATCCTACTTCTTTGCGCTCGTGCACGCCGGGCTGGGCGAGCGCGATCAGGCACTCCGGTATCTTGAAAAGGCTTATGAGGAGCGTTCCACTGTGTTGGCCTATGTCCAGATCGATCCCCGATTGGCATCGCTCAGGGAAGAGCCACGGTTTGTAGCTCTGGTCCGGCGTCTCAACGGCGAGTGAACGACTCACGACTCACGACCGATCCTTGACCATCGACCCTCGACTCTCGACCGCTCTCGCCGACCGCTACCGCTTCGAGCGGGAGCTGGGTCAGGGCGGTATGGCCACGGTGTATCTCGCCGAGGATCTCAAGCACCACCGGAAGGTGGCGATCAAGATTCTCCGGCCGGAGCTCGCGGCGGTCGTCGGAGCCGACCGTTTCGTGCGGGAAATCGAGACCACCGCGGCACTGCAGCATCCCCACATCCTCGGACTCATCGATTCCGGGAAGGTGAATGGCACCGCGTACTACGTCATGCCCTTCGTCGAGGGCGAGTCGCTGCGCGACCGGATCACCCGGGAGAAGCAGCTCCCGCTGGATGACGCACTGCGCATCGCGCGGGAAGTCGCGGATGCGCTGAGTTATGCCCACAACAAGGGCGTGATTCATCGCGACATCAAGCCGGAGAATATCCTGCTGACCAGCGGTCACGCGGTGGTCGCCGACTTCGGCATCGCCCGAGCCATCAGCGCGGCCGGCGGCGAGCGTCTCACCGAAACCGGACTGGCGGTGGGCACGCCGGCATACATGAGCCCGGAACAGGCGGCGGGAGATCGTGACCTCGATGGACGCAGCGACCTGTACGCGCTGGCCTGCGTGCTCTACGAAATGCTGGCAGGCGAGCCGCCTTTCAGGGGACCCACCGTAGAAGCCGTCGTGCGGCAGCATCTCACCGTCGAACCGAGATCGGTCACCCAATTGCGGCCTGCGGTGCCGGCGGAAGTGGCGGAGGCGCTGAACCGAGCACTGGCCAAGACACCCGCGGACCGGTTCAACCCGGTGGGGCAGTTCTCGGAGGCGCTGGGACGAGGGACCCTTGCGCCTCGCGATGGCGGGACTCGCGTCGTAGCCTCCGCATCGCGCTCCAGCGCACCGATCATCGCCGCACTTGCCATCCTCGCCCTCGGCGCGATCGGTATATGGTATTGGCGCCATCGGGGTCCTACTCCGCTCGAAGTGCAAAGGCGGACTCAGGTGACGCTCGATCCGGGACTCGAGCTCGATCCGGCGCTCTCCCCCGATGGAAAGTTCATCGCCTACTCCGGCTCGAAGGGCGCGCTGATGGTGCGGCAGGTCGAAGGCGGGGTGCCGATCGCGGTCGTGCGCGATGGCGGCGGGACGGGGCGCTGGCCCGTATGGACGCCCGATGGTCAACGCATCCTCTATATGTCGCCGCGCGGGATCGAGATCGTGCCGGCGCTGGGTGGAAGCTCCCGTCTCCTGATGGCGGACAGCGTCAGGCCCCGCGGATTGGCCTTGGCGCCTGATGGGAAGTCGTTCGCGTTTGCCTCCCACGACTCCATTTTTGCCAAGCCGCTGGATGGCGGAGCGCCGCGATTCGTCACCGTGGGTTGGGAGGTGCATTCCTACGCCTGGTCGCCCGACGGTCGCTGGATCGCCTTCGTCTCGGGCAACCTGCAGTACATCAACTCCAGCGACCTGGGGAACTTCGCGCCGAGCAGCATCTGGATAGCCCCGGCGTCCGGTGGCGCTTCAGTCCGGGTGACCGACGACCAGTTCCTGAACGTCAGTCCCGCCTGGACTCGGCGGGGATCCCTGCTCTACCTCTCCTCTCGCGACGGGGGCCGCGATGCATACGAGGTCAATCTGACCCGCTCCGGGGCGGCATCGGGTGCGCCTTACCGACTCACCACCGGCCTCAATGCACTCAGCATCAGCATGTCGCTGGACGGCAGCCGCTTCGCCTACTCGGCGTTCAGTGAGACGTCGAACATCTGGTCCATCGCGATCCCCAGGAGCGGTTCGGTCTCGATCTCGCAGGCCACTCCGGTGACCGCCGGCAGCCAGATCATCGAGAACATCGGCGTCTCGCACGACGGCCAATGGGTTGCGTTCAGTTCTGATCGAGGCGGGGGTTCTCAGATCTACCGTCTGCGACTGGGCCCCGGGGCCGGGGAACCGCAGCAGCTGACATCCGACTCGGTAGGCGCGTTCTGGGCCGATTGGTCTCCTGATGGAAGGGAAATCGCATTTCATGAATTCGTTGGGGATCACCGCGAAGTTTTCGTCATGTCCTCGGATGGGAACTCTCCCGTCCAGGTCACGAGAGGTCGGGACGATGAGCGCTCACCCGACTGGTCACCGGACGGCAGGCACCTGATCCTGATCGCGAACTGGGGCACCCACCCTGCCCTTCACATAGTGACGCGCGGCCAGGATGGGAAATGGTCGGCGCCGCAGCCGTTTACCATCGTCATTGGCTCGGACACCATTGCCACGCGAATCGGGTCGTGGTCGCCCGATGGCAAGTACATCGCGTGCGGATGTGGCCCGGGAGGGGTTGTGCTCGCTCCGGTGGACGGCAACTCGGCCGGCCGACTGACCTCTCCGTTCCCGACCAATGGCTGGACCTTTCCGCAATGGTCGGCCGATGGGAAAGTGATCTACCATATCGTCGAGGATTCAGGCAGGGTGATGGGCGCTGCCGCGGTTCCGCTTTCCGGAGGGACGCCCCGACTCGTCTTGCGTTTCGATGACCCGACACGTCCCTGGCACCGCTATGGATTCCGGGTGCGTGGGGAGCGGATGTATTTCACCCTCGGCGACCTGCAGAGCGACATCTGGGTCGCAGAGGTGGCGCGGCATTAAGGCGATTTGAAGCCGAGCCGCCGAGCCGCCGAGCCGCCGAGCCGCCGAGCCGCCGAGCCGCCGAGCCGCCGAGCCGCCGAGCCGCCGAGCCGCCGAGCCGCCGAGCCGCCGAGCCGCCGAGCCGCCGAGCCGCCGAGCCGCCGAGCCGCCGAGCCGCGAAGGTAGCACCTGCACGCTGGGCCCCAATGATGCCGGGCAGAGGCCTTGCGGGTAGCTTTAGAACGCACTCCTGTTCCAAATAACGCGAGACAGACCGGCACCCCCCGCTTAAGGGAATACCATATTGAGCCGGCGGTGAGGTAACCGTTCTAACGCTCCTCGATACCAAGACACGCTCAAGTCGACCGGCTTTTCCCGTCTCCCGTCTCCCGTCTTCAGTCTCCCGTCTCCCAAGGTTAGGCCTTGACCATCGACCAGCGACTTTCGACCGCTCTCTCCGACCGTTACAAGATCGAGCGGGAGTTGGGCCAGGGTGGCATGGCTACGGTCTACCTGGCGGAAGATCCCAAGCATGACCGCAAGGTCGCGATCAAGGTCCTCCGCCCCGAGCTGGCTGCTGTCATCGGGGCCGAGCGGTTTCTGCGTGAGATCAAGACGATCGCGAATCTCCAGCATCCCCACATTCTAGGTCTCATTGACTCCGGCGAGGTCCAAGGCACGGCGTATTACGTGATGCCCTTCGTGGAAGGAGAGTCGCTGCGCGATCGGCTCAGTCGGGACATGCAGCTGCCAGTGGTGGATGCCGTTCGCATCGCGACCGAAGTCGCTTCGGCCCTCGATTACGCCCACCGCCATGGGGTGATTCATCGGGACATCAAGCCCGAGAACATCATGCTGCACGACGGGCAGGCGCTGGTGGCCGATTTCGGTATAGCACTCGCGGCGAGCAAGGCGGGTGGCGGCCGCATGACCGAGACCGGCATGAGCCTCGGCACTCCGACCTACATGAGCCCTGAGCAGGCGCTGGGTGAGCGGGAGATCTCCGCCCGGAGCGACGTTTACGCGCTGGGCGCCATGACCTACGAGATGCTGGTGGGTGAACCACCCTTCACCGGTCCCACCGCCCAGGCGATCATCGCCCGGGTCATGACCGAAGATCCACGGTCCCTCACGGCCCAACGGAAAACCATCCCTCCGGGCGTCGAAGCGGCGGTCCTGACCGCGCTCCAGAAACTTCCCGCTGACCGCTTTGCCAGCGCGGCCGAGTTCGCCGCGGCGCTCGCCAATCCGAGTACGACCACCGTGGCGCAAACCATGGTCAGGCCGGCGGTCGGCCCGAGTCGACGGAGCTGGCTGACCACTGGCGCCCTCGCCGCGCTCGCCCTGATTGCGGGGCTGGTGATCGGCGGTCGGAGAAGCGCAGCCGGCAGCTCAGACCACACCGAGGTGGTGTACGCCAGACTCCCCCTCGGTGACAGCACCAAGATGCGGGCGATCGACAACTTACGGTTGGCGATCTCCCCGACGGGCCAACGGATTGCCTTCATCGGCTCCGACGGACCGGACAATGCGCTCTGGGTACGTGACTTGAATCAGCCCAGCGCCCGCCTGCTCCCAGACACAAAGGGCGCCTTCGGCCCATTCTTCTCGCCTGACGGCGAATCGGTCGGGTTCTTCACCGCAGCCACTGGGCGGACTGTCATGAAGGTCATCTCTGTTACGGGAGGGGTGGCCCGCATCGTGTTGCAGGATTCCCTGGCGCAGTTTGGCGGTGCGGACTGGGGCGACGACGGTCAGATCTACTTCACTCATGTGTTGCGAGGCCTTGCCCGGGTATCGCCCTCGGGCGGCGCCGTCACCCGCATTTCATTTCCGGACTCGACGACTGGTGTTACGGAGTATGACTATCCCGACGTCCTACCCGGCAGTCGCCGCGCCCTGGTAATGCTGTGGAGAGGTTCAATCGGTTCCAATCACATCGGGCTGATCGACCTGGCCACCGGGGCGGTCACCGACTTGGCCGCCGGATCCATGGCTCGCTACCTCTCCCCGGGTTATCTGGCGATCGGTACGGGGGAGGGTCGGCTCCTGGCGGCACGCTTCGATCCCCGCGAAGGGAGACTGATCGGGGTCCCGGTTGCGATGCTCCAGGATGTCCAGGAAGAAGCCGGCAACGGTACGGTTGAGTTTGCCGTGTCAGAAACGGGCACGCTCTTGTACCAGCGGAAAACCGGCGGAAGCGGGGGAATCTTCTGGGTAGATCGAAGCGGGAGACGCACGCCAGTTGACACCACCATGACGGGCGGGCTCGGCAATGTCGCCCTCTCTCCTGACGGTACTCAGATCGCCGTAACCCGAGTCGACGGCGGGGAGACGCAGGTCTGGGTCAAGCAACTCACCACCGGCGCCTTCAGCCGGTTGTCGTTCGATGTCACCAATGCCGACCGCCCGGTCTGGACGCCGGACGGCCGACGTGTCGCCTTCCTGGCCACCCGCAACAATCGCCGGACCGCCTGGGTGCGCCGTGCCGACGGCAGTGACAGCGCCCAGGCCGCCTCTCCCGGAGATGTCCAACTCGACGAAATCGGCTTCGACCCACTCGGCCGGTACACCCTGTTCCGATCCCAGGGAGGCGGGTTGGGAACCCGGCGTCTGATGTTCATCAAGAACGGCGTCGACAGCACCACTCGCGTACTACTTCAGTCGCGCTTCGACACCTTCGGGATGGGACTCTCCCCCGACGGCCAATGGCTCGCGTATGTCTCCAACGAATCCGGCGCCTCCGAAGTCTACGTGCGCCCATTTCCCAACGTGGACTCGGCCCGATTTGCCATTTCGGTGGGGGGAGGCATGGAGGCGATGTGGCGGCGGGACGGGACCGAGCTCTTCTTCCGGAATCCGCGGGGCGATTTGTTCACAACCCCCGTCACCACCGGTCGTCACTTTACCCATGGAACGCCGAAACTGCTCTTCTCGAATGCGGGCTATGGCCAACAGGAGTACTTCCGAAGCTACGATGTGCAGGCGGACGGAAAGCGGTTCCTGATGCTGACCTCCGGTGGCGTAGACGCGACCGATCTCAACTTGATCCTCAATTGGCAGGTGGAGCTGGAGCGGCTCAAGACGGCCCAACGATGAGCGGAGCCACACGGTGACTACTGAGCACCTCAGGGCAAGCCTCGCCGACCGCTACCGCATCGAGCGCGAGCTGGGCCAGGGCGGCATGGCCACGGTCTACCTCGCGGAAGATCTCAAGCATCGGCGCAGAGTCGCGATCAAGGTGCTCCGGCCGGAGCTCGCGGCGGTGATCGGCGCCGAGCGGTTCGTGCGGGAGATTCAGACCATCGCGGCACTCCAGCATCCTCACATTCTGGGTCTCATCGATTCGCGGCGAGCTCAACGGCACCGCCTACTACGTGATGCCGTTCGTCGAAGGCGAATCGCTGCGCGACCGGATCACCCGCGAGAAGCAGCTGTCCCTCGCCGATTCGGTGCGGATTGCGACTGAAGTAGCCGGCGCCCTCGATTACGCCCACCGTCACGGCGTCATCCACCGCGATATCAAGCCCGAAAACATCCTGATGCACGATGGCTCCGCCCTCGTGGCGGACTTCGGGATCGCGCTGGCCGTGAGCAGCGCCGGTGGCTCCCGGATGACCGAGACCGGCATGTCGCTCGGCACGCCGCACTACATGAGCCCCGAGCAGGCGATGGGCGAGCGGGAGATCACGGCGCGCTCCGATATCTACGCGCTCGGCTGCGTGACCTACGAGATGCTGACCGGGGATCCGCCCTTCACCGGGAGCACCGCGCAGGCGATCGTCGCCAAGATGATGACCGAGAAGCCGATCGCGCCTTCGCGGGTACGGGATACGGTTCCGGCCGGAGTCGAAGACGCGGTGCTCACCGCCCTCGCCAAGCTTCCGGCCGATCGGTTCACCTCCGCCGCGGAATTCGCTACCGCCCTGCGGGATCCCGCACGAGTCACCCGGGCCTCGACCTCCACCCCGATCACCGCGCCGACGCCTGCGGTGCGATGGTCTGTTCGCTCGGCGCTGCCATGGGCGCTGGCTGCGGTCGTCGCTGCGCTGGCCGTGGTGAGCTGGTCCCGCACTCGAACCACGATCAGCCCCGTCACCCGGTTCGAAATACGTCCCGCCTTTGGCACCCAGTTTGGATATCCGATCAACGGAGTGGCGATGTACCTCGCACTCTCGCCGGATGGCCGCCAGGTGATCTACACCGGAAGCCGCGGGGGCAGCGACTGGGCGCTTTACATCCGGAATCTCGACCAACTGGATTCCCGCCTGCTCCCCGGAACCGAAGGTGCGGTTGCGCCGGAATTCTCCCCCGATGGGAAATGGATCGCCTTCGGTGCGCCGGACGGGAGCCTCAAGAAGCTCATGGTGGATGGGACCTCGCTCACCACGCTATGCCACCTTGATCTGGGTGGCATCGCGGGTCTGACCTGGACCTCCAACCGCGAGGTAATCTTTACCCGAGTGAATCTCACGGGGCGCGGGCTCTGGCGGGTGCCGGCCGACGGGGGGCAGCCCGTCGAGTTCTCCCAATTCGATTCGGCGAGCGGGGAGCGACTGCAACTCGCACCGCGCTCGATGCCCGACGGGAAGCTGGTGTTCTACAGCAGCACGAGGGCCAGCGTTCTGGATCTCAAGATCGGCGTCGTCTCCACCGTCAGCGGGAAGACCAAGGTGTTCCCCAATCTTCTCGGCGCGCGCGTGCTCGGCTTCTCCGACGGTTTCCTGCTCTATGTACGGATCGATGGCGCGCTCATGGCCGTACCCTTCGACCCAGGTACTCTGAAGGTCGGAGCACCGCTCCAGATCCTCGACAGCATCGCGACTCGTGGCTGGCAGTCGCCGGCAGCGCTTTCCGCCAATGGGGCCCTGCTCTACCAGCGCGGGGGACTGGCCAGCCAGCTGGTGCGGGTGGATCAGCACGGTGCCGCGCGGCTCCTTCTCGATTCGCCGCGGATGTACGCTCACCCTCGCCTCTCTCCCGATGGGCGTCGCATCGCCTTCGAATCCCAGGCCGGCGCGGGCAACGAGATCTGGATCGCCGATCTTGCGTCGCAGACCGCCGAGCGCCTCACCCGGGAAGGCTTCAACGACCGCCCCGAATGGACTCCGGACGGAAGCCGGGTCATGTACGTATCCGGACGAACCACCGCGAATTCGATCTGGTGGCAACCGGCCGATGCGAGCGGTACCGCGGAGATGCTCTTTCAAGGACCGGATGCGATTCGAGAAGCCGTCTTCGCCCACGGTGGTGAGGAAATCGTATACCGGATGGATACGCCGGACAGCGGCCGGGATATTTATCGGCTCCCGCTTGGACAGCAGAAGCCGGTGCCGATTCTGAACACCATTGATGACGACAAGCAGCCCCGGGTCTCGCCCGATGGAAAGTGGCTCGCCTATATCTCGAACGCGTCCGGACGGGAAGAGGTGTACATCAGGCCGCTGGCCGGTGGATCGCGCATCACGGTCTCGCGCGACGGCGGAGGAGAGCCGCTGTGGTCCCCCGACGGGAAACGTCTCTACTACCGGGTCGGCGCTCGTCTGATGGCGGCCGGTATCGTCACCACACCATCGATCTCCGTCACTTCGCGGGACACGCTGTTCGAGGGCCCCTACATCACCGATCCATGGCACCCGAATTACGATGTCTGGCCCGATGGCAAGAGCTTCGTGATGCTGCGGCCGGTCGAGGAGAACCGGCAGCTGGTCATGGTGGTGAATTGGATCAGGGAATTACGGCAGCGGACCGGGAAGGCCAAGTAGGAGCATGAACCAGTTGATGGGCGTCCTGATATTCGCGCTAGCCGCGACGGTTCTGCCCCAGAGTCCAGCGGGGCCAGGTCAGGACCTTACCGGCGTTGTCTTCCTCGACGCCAATGGCAACGGCACTCGTGATTCCGCGGAGCGCGGGCTGCCCGGGATCGCGGTTTCCAACCAGGTGGACGTCGTGGTCACCGGCTCCGACGGAGCCTACCATCTCGACCCATCGCACGGGTACGGCATCATCTTCGTCAGCGTGCCCGATGGCTACCGTGCTGTGGGAGCCTTCTGGCGCCATGTCGAGAAATCGGCGAGCGCACCCATCAGCTTCGCCCTCGCAAAGGCACTGACTCCGACCGATTTTACCTTCGTTCATGCCTCCGATACGCACCTGAGCGAGAAGAGTCTGCCGAGGACGCTCCGGTTGAAGGCGCTGGTCGACTCTCTCAAGCCGGCGTTCGTGCTGGTCTCAGGTGACCTGGTGCGCGACGCACTCCGGGTTCCCGAAGCGGAGGCCACCGGATACTACCAGATGTATCTCAGGGAGACGTCGCACTTCTCGGCGCCGATCTGGAATGTCCCGGGGAATCACGAGATCTTCGGCATCGAGCGAATGACGTCGCTCGTGGATCCCACCAATCCGCTATATGCCAAGGCGATGTACCGCCACTTCCTGGGCCCGGACTATTACTCGTTCACGTATGGCGGGATTCATTTCATTGGGCTCAACTCGGTGGACTACGACGATCTCTGGTACTATGGCCATGTGGATAGCACCCAGATTGCCTGGCTCAAGCAGGACCTGAAAAACGTTCCGGCCACCACACCCGTGGTCACCTTCAATCACATTCCGTTCCTGAGCACCGCGGAGATCCTGAGTGGCTACACCGATGATCCACCCGCTCCGTCCCTGATCACCGTCAACCATCACACGACCTTTCGCCACACCGTCTCCAACGCCGCCGAGGTCATCGCCGCCCTCAAGGACCACCCTTACCCTCTGGCGCTCGGCGGCCACATTCATATGCGGGAAAGCATCGAATACGTCATCGAGGGGAGGCGGATCCGGTTTCACCAGGCCGCCGCCGTGGTCGGCCCGACCGACGTGGCCGGATTGACCATGCCGTCAGGCATCACCTTATACCGGGTTCGGGCAGGTGAGATCGACGACGGGACCTTCGTTCCGCTCGACGGACCGACCGCAGCGACGGGGAGTCAGTAACAGGAGACGGGAGACGGGAGACGGGCATAACGCTTCACGATCTGATGAGCGGCTGATTTCATTCACACTCCTGAGGCGAGAGAACTAAGACGAGCGGCTGTTCCCGTCTCCTGTCTTCCGTCTCCCGTCTCCGCAGTCAAGTCGAGGATTCCATGACCCAGTCTGTCATCGCGCCGGCCGCAACCGAGCGCAAGCCAAGGGACGACGAGATTGACGTGTACGGGCTCACCCACCCCGGCAAGGTACGCAAGGACAATCAGGACCATTTTCTGATCTGTTCTCTTACCGGTGGGGTCGCCATTCACCATACCAGCCTGCCCAACCCGGGACACTGGCCCGGGGCGGAGCGATTGGCCTTCCTCGCCATGGTCGCCGATGGCGTTGGCGGCAGCGCCATGGGCGAAGAGGCCAGTCGGCTCGCGGTCGCGGGAATCACCGAGTACGTGACCCAAAGCATGTACTGCTACTACAGCACCGACTCCACCAATGACAGCGTCTTCTCCGAGGCGCTGGTCAACGCGGCGATGCAGGTCCATTCACGAATCGTCGAGCAGACCCATGAGGAGGGAGAGCGAGGGGGCTCCACCACCCTGACCCTCTGGATTGGGGTCTGGCCTCGGGCCTACTTGCTGCAGGTCGGAGACAGTCGCTGCTATACGCTCCGGGGAGGAGTCCTCACCCAGATCTCCCGGGATCAGACCATGGCCCAGGAGCTGATTGACCAGGGCGTCCTCACCCGCACCCAGGCCCCGCGTACCCGTTGGTCCCACATCCTCTCGAGCAGCATTGGTGGACAGCAGACGGCTCCTGAGGTGACCCGCCTCGAGCAGACCTGGGGGACGACCGGCCTCCTCTGCAGTGACGGCCTCACTAAACACGTCTCCGACGAACAAATCGCGGAGCGCCTGCGCACCATGACCTCGGCCCGACAGGTCTGCGAGACGCTGCTGCAGGACGCCCTCGATGGTGGCGGGACCGACAACATCACCATCCTGGTGGGACGCGCGGTCAGGAAAGACCTCCCGTGACGGATGCTTCTCCGGCGTTGACAGCCGCGCTCGCCGACCGTTACCGCGTCGACCGGTTCGTGTTTCTGCGCGCCGAAATGCCGAACGAGATCCGGGTAGTCGGGAATTGGCGGACGCTGCTGGAGCGGAGATGAAAACCGTCGAGTCCGTTCGTCCCATAGACCTCGCCGAGATTCGCGAGGCCCAGCGTCGCATCGCGGGGACCATCTTCCGTACGCCGCTGGTCCGTCTCGAGCTGGGACCCGGCTTTCCCGACATTCGGCTCAAACTCGAAGTGCTTCAGCCCATCAACGCCTACAAGCTGCGCGGCGCGGCCAACGCCGTGGCGATGTTGTCCGAGTCCGAACGAAAGCGTGGTGTCTGGACGATCAGCGCCGGCAACGCGGGACAGGGAGTCGCCTACGCCGCGAGAGCAGCCGGTGTCCCCTGCACCGTCGTCGCGATCGAAACCGCTCCCGCCTCAAAGCTCGAACGGATGAAGGCGCTCGGCGCCAGACTGGTACTCGTGCCCTACGAGGTGGCCTGGAAGGCGCTCGACGAGCGGACCTATGCCGGAGTCGAAGGAACCTTCATTCACCCCTTCGATGATGACAATTTCATCGCCGGGCACGCGACGATGGGGTTGGAGATTCTGGAGGACGCACCGGAGACTGCGGCGGTTATCGCCGCCATTGGTGGCGGTGGACTCATCACCGGCGTCGCGAGTGCCATGAGAGCCATCAAGCCCGAGATCAAGGTATGGGGCGCCGAACCGGAGACCGCTGCCCCGCTGTCGCTTTCCCTCGCTACCGGGTCTCCTCAATCCTTCAAGGACTGGAAGGCATCGTTCGTGGATGGTGCCGGCGGACAAAGTGTCTTCCCCCGGATGTGGGAGCGCATGAAACCGGTGGTAGATGGTTGTATCGTTGTAACGCTGGACGAGACGAAACGGGCCATGAGATTGATGGCCGAGAAGGCGCGAATCATCGCGGAAGGCGCGGGATGCTTGCCGGTCGCGGCCGCCCTGACCGGGAAAGCGGGACAGGGTCCAATCGTCGCGATCGTCTCCGGCGGGAATATCGACCTGCAGAAATTCTCCGACCTGATTGGCACTGCGCCGCGCGCATGACGGCCACCGGGGAGCAGTCGGTAGTCAATGGTCGATAGTCGATAGTCTGGGTCGGAAGTCCCACGGACCCGACTCAAGACTCAAGACTCACGACCCAGGACCATCGACCAATGACCAGACTCGACCATTGACCCTCGACCATTGACCATCGACCATTGACCATCAACCCTCACCTCTCCACCGCCCTCGCCGACCACTACCGCCTCGAGCGGGAGCTGGGTCAGGGCGGCATGGCCACGGTCTATCTGGCGGAGGACCTGAAGCACCTCCGCAAAGTGGCGGTCAAGGTGCTGCGGCCTGAGCTGGCGGCGACCTTGGGGCCCGACCGCTTTCTGCGCGAAATCCAGATCGCCGCCCAACTGCAGCATCCCCATATCCTTCCGCTGCTCGATTCGGGCGAGGCTCAGGGCTTCCTCTTCTACGTCATGCCCTACATCGAGGGTGAATCGCTCCGCGACCGGCTCAATCGCAAGGGCGAGCTGCCGGTACCCGAGGCGACCCGGCTGCTGCGCGACGTGGCCGATGCGCTCTCCTACGCCCACGGCCGCGGCGTGGTCCACCGTGACATCAAGCCGGACAACGTGATGCTGTCGGGCCGCCACGCGCTGGTGGTGGACTTCGGGGTAGCGAAGGCGGTGAGTGAAGCGACCGGCCGGCAGAGCCTTACCACGGTTGGCGTGGCGCTGGGGACGCCAGCATATATGTCGCCCGAACAGGCCGCGGCCGATCCGCACGTCGATCATCGGGCCGACATCTATGCCCTGGGCGCGATGGGTTACGAGCTGCTGACCGGGCAACCCCCATTCACCGGACTGACCCCGCAGCAGGTGCTGGCCGCCCACGTCACCGAAGCTCCCAAGCCGGTCACCGAGAAACGGGCGGCCTGCCCGCCGGCCCTGGCCGAAACGATCATGGGCTGCCTGGCCAAGCGGCCGTCCGATCGCTGGCAGAGCGCCGAAGAGATCGTCGAGCGCCTGGAGTCGCTGGGGACGCCAAGCGGCGGCACTACACCGACCCAGACTCAACCGACTCAGGCGGTGCGAGTCGGCGATCCCTGGTACGGACACCCGGTCCGGGTGGCTGGTCTCTTCTTGCTGGTGTCGCTCGCCGTGCTCGGCGCGGTCTACTTCCTCACGATTCAGCTGGGCCTGCCCGACTGGGTGCCCTGGGCCGCTGTGGCACTGCTCGGCGCCGGTCTCCCGATCATGATCGTGACGGCCCAGGTGGAGCGTCGCCGCAACCAGGCCCGGGCCACCGGCATGTACTCCCGGAGCGGCGAGACCGGAGTCCAGCGGCACATCACCTGGAAGAAGTCGGTCCGCGGTGGCTACCTGGCGTTCGGCGTGCTGGCCCTGTGCGCCGTGGTGTACACCGCGATGCGGCTGCTGGGTATCGGGCCGGTGGGAACTCTGGTAGCCTCGGGTAAGCTCGCTGCCCGCGACAAGCTGATCGTCGCCGACTTCGCCAACCACACCGCCGACTCGACGCTCAGCCAGTCGGTGACCGAGGCCTTCCGGATCGACATCGCCCAGTCGCCACTGGTCAACGTGCTTGGGACCTCTACCGTCAGCGACGCGCTGGGCCGAATGGTCCACGATCCCAACCGGCCGCTCGACCCCGCGACCGCGCGCGAGGTGGCGGTGCGTGAGGGGGCCAAGGCGGTAGTCGTCGGAGAGATCAGCCCCATCGGGAAGGGCCTGGTGCTCTCCGCCAAGGTTCTTTCGGCGGTAGACGGCGCCGAGCTGGTGGCGGTTCGGGAAACCGCGGATGATGAAAGCCAGATCCTCAAGGCCATCGACCGGCTATCCAAGCGGGTCCGCGAACGCATCGGCGAGTCGCTCCGGAGTATCCGCAGCAATGAGCCGCTCGAGGAAGTAACCACCGGCTCGCTCGAGGCTCTGCGCCTCTACACCGAAGGGGCCCGTGCCAGTGATCAGGGAGAGTCGAGTCGCGCGGTTTCGCTGCTGCAGCAGGCGATCGGTCTCGACAGCGGGTTCGCCATGGCCTGGCGCAAGCTCGCGGTCGCGTTGTCCAACTCTCAGGGGAGCGCGGAAGAGTACGTGGCGGCGGCCACCAAGGCATACGATCACCGCGACCGGCTGACCGAGGTCGAGCGCTACCATACGACGGCTTACTACTACTTCACGGTGGACTGGGACCCCGAGAAGATCATCAGCGCCTACCGGGCGATTCTCGAGCTCAAACCGGACGACCCCATCGCGCCCAACAATCTCGCCTTGATCCTCGACCTGCGCCGGCGCTGGGCCGAAGCGGAACCGATCGCACAGGCGGACATCGACCGCGGAGGCACGGGGACCATCGTCGCTCAGCTGGTGGTGGCCCAGATGGCGCAGGGAAAGACCAGGGAGGGTCGAGCCGCGATCGCGGAATACCTTCAGCGGGATTCGGCGGCGGTGTTCGCTCATCGCATGCTGGCTTTGTTTTTTGCCGCGAATCAGCAGTGGGACAGCGCCGCGGTCGAGCTGCGTCAGGTGACCAGACTGAGTACGGACCTTGCCGACCAGTCTCCCGCAGCCGCCATCCCCGGTGCGATTGCCTTGACTCGGGGGCAACTTGGCGAGGCCGAGCGCAAGATGGGCGACTACATGGCGATCAGCGAGCGACGCGCATTGCCCACACTCTATCTCAAGGGCGCCGCGAACCTGGCCCAGATCCAGGCGGTGTATCACCGCAACCCGGTCGCCGCGGCAAAGGCCCTGGACCAGGCACTCGCTCGGCATCCCCTCGCGGGAATGTCCCCGCTCGATCGACCCTACCCCCAGCTGGCCGCAGCCTACGCCCTGGCCAATCAACCGGCCCGGGCCCGCGCTTTAATCAAGGAGTACGAGACCATGGTCCCGATCGGTCTGCGCCGGGGCGATGCGTCTGATCCTCAGGATCCATTTGCCGGCGGGGAGCGGGCCAAGGGGTTCCTGGCGTTGGCCGAGGGCCGGGGGAGTGACGCCGTAGCGGCCTTCCGGGCCTGGTGGGACGCTTCTGGCTGTGCCAACTGTGCCCAGGCCGAGCTGGGCCGAGCGTATGATCTGAGCAGCCAGCCTGACTCTGCCGTGGCGGCCTATACCCGAGCGGCCGACCCCCCCGGTGGCCTCGGCCGAATCATGACTGACCAGTGGAACCTGGCATTCTCATACCGGCGGCTGGGCGAGTTGTACGAAGAAAAGGGGAACAAGGAGAAAGCGCTCGACTACTACGGCCGCTTCGCGCAGCTATGGAAGGATGCCGATCCCGAGTTGCAGCCGCAGGTGAAGGAAGTAAAGGACCGGATGGTGAAGCTGACGAGTGAGAAGTCGCAATGATCAGGCGGCTCGGCCCACGACCCACGACTCACGACCATTGACCATCGACTCTCGACTCACCACCGCCCTCGCCGACCGCTACCGCATCGAGCGGGAGCTGGGCCAGGGCGGCATGGCCACCGTCTATCTCGCCCACGACGTGCGGCACGATCGGAAGGTCGCCCTCAAGGTTCTCCGCCCCGAACTGGCCGCGGTCATCGGCGCGGATCGATTCCTCGCCGAGATCAAGACCACCGCCAACCTGCAGCATCCCCACATCCTGTCCCTCTTCGATTCGGGTGAGGCCAACGGCACCGTGTTCTACGTGATGCCGTTCGTCGAGGGAGAATCGCTCCGCGATCGCCTCTCGCGGGAGCGCCAGCTTCCGGTCGAAGAGGCCATCCAGCTCGCGCGCGAAGTCGCCGACGCCCTGCAGTACGCGCACAGTCACCACGTCATCCACCGCGACATCAAGCCCGAGAACATCCTGCTGCACGGCGGGCACGCCCTGGTCGCCGACTTCGGCATCGCGCTCGCCGTGAGCCGCTCCGACGGCGGGACCCGGATGACCGAGACCGGGATGTCGCTCGGCACCCCGCACTACATGAGCCCCGAGCAGGCGATGGGAGAGCGGGAGATCACCGCCAAGAGCGACGTCTATGCCCTCGGCTGCGTCCTGTACGAGATGCTGGTGGGCGAGCCGCCGTTCACCGGTCCGACCGTGCAGGCGATCGTGGCGCGGGTGATGACCGAGGAGCCTCGCTCACTCACAATCCAGCGGAAGACGATTCCGCCGCACGTCGAGGCCGCGGTCCGGAAAGCGCTGCAGAAGCTGCCGGCGGATCGCTTTGCCTCCCCGGCGGCCTTTGCGGAGGCGCTGGTCCATCCGGAGAGCATGGCGCTTCCGACTTCGGCAGGGATGCCGCTCGCTTCCCCTGCCTCATCGGATGCGTGGAAGCGCCGGTTTGTGATAGCCGCGGCCCTGGGCGCTCTCGCGACTGTGGCGGCGATCCTGGCCTGGATGCGAGGCGCACGCATCGGGTCCACCGGTCCAGACTGGTCCTATCTGAGTTTCGGAGACAGCCTCCAGGTCCAGACGACCCTGCCGGCACTGGCCTATTCCCCCGACGGTTCGACCATCGTCATCAAGAGCAATGTTCAGAACGGCCGCCTCTGGCTCAAGCGCCGCGGGGAACTCAACCCCACGCCGCTCCCGGGCACGGAGCGCGCCAATAATCCGGTTTTTTCTCCGGACGGAAAGTGGATCGCTTTCACTCGGGATGGACAGGTCCGGAAGGTCGGGCTCGATGGTGGGGCCGCCGTCACGCTCGGCGACTCGGCCTACGGCCCCGCCCTCGCCTGGCTGGATGACGGTAGCCTGATCTTCAGCTACCCCACCCTCTTCAAGCTCAGACGAATCAGTGCCGCAGGAGGTCCAGGAACCGTGGTGCTCGAAGATTCGACTCTCTTCGGACTGGCGCCGAGTGGCTTTGAGCCGCTGCCCGGTGCGCGCGGGATACTCCTCACCTCCTGCAATGCGGGTTGCGTTTCGATGACGCTCATGGTCCTCGACCTCAAGACCCGGAAACAACACATCCTGCTGCAGGACGTGGCCCAGGGCTGGTACCTCCCTGGCGGGCGCCTGCTCTATGTGCGGCGTGATGGCACTGCGATGCTGGCCCCCTTCGATCTTGATAAGCTGCAGATCACCGGCGCGGCAGTCCCGGTGCTCGAGGGGGTCCTGGTTGGTGTCGGATTTGCCCAGCTCGCCTGGTCACCGTCCGGGTCGGTGGTCTACGTGCGCGGCGAAGGCCTGTCGCTGGACCAGGCGGTGTTCAGGGCCATTCGGGACGGCCCGGTGGTTCCGCTCGACACGACCTGGATAGGACAATTCAACTCGCTGGCTCTGTCGCGGGATGGTCGCCGAATCGCGGTCGGTGTCGGCGGCACCATCGGCACCCTCAACATCTGGGTCAGGTCGATGGACCGGGGCCCGGCAACCCGGCTCACCTTTGGAGGGCAGGATCGCCGTCCGACCTGGTCGCCCGACGGACGCCTCGTCGCCTTTGTGCGCGATACTGCGGGGGGCAGCATTGTCGTGGCGCGGCCGGCGGACGGCGCGGGTTCGGACCGGCTGATGGCGCGGCTCGACCGGATCATCCAGGAGGTGAACTGGTCGCCGGAC
The DNA here is from genome assembly GCA_963833365.1 of uncultured Gemmatimonadales bacterium. Taxonomy (GTDB): domain Bacteria; phylum Gemmatimonadota; class Gemmatimonadetes; order Gemmatimonadales; family GWC2-71-9; genus DATBGE01. Next base: position 89,601 of record CAWHXS010000001.1, on the reverse strand, counting down.
GGCCGCTGGCTCGTTCTCCGCACCGACAACGGCGCCGCGGGAGCGGGCGATCTGGTGGGCGTCCGGACCAGCGGGGATACCACCCCGGTGCCGCTGGTGGCGAGCCCGTTCACCGAACTTCACCCCGCCGTCTCACCCGACGGTCGCTGGCTGGCCTACAGCTCGAACGAGTCGGGGGAGGATGAGATATACGTGCGACCCTTTCCGAATACCGATGGCGGTCGGTGGCAGGTTTCCAGCGGAACCGGGGTCGAGCCGCGCTGGTCCGGTGACGGGCGGGAGTTGTTCTATCTCGACGACAATCGCCAGCTGATGAGCACTCGCGTGAGCTCGGGACCGTCTTTCTCGACCGGCGAAACTCGGCGCGTCCTCGACGCCTCGGGATTTACCGGTCAGACATTCCATCAATCGTATGACGTGGCTCCCGATGGGCGGTCGTTCCTGTTCGTCGGTCCCCGGCAATCCCGAGTCGGCTTGCGTGCCCCGCAGATGGTGCGGGTGGACAACTGGTTCGCCGATCTCAACGCACGGCTGAAGTGATAAGGGGCACGCCGCATGATCACGTCTGTCGTCCGCCCTGGCTGACCGCTAGCGCATCGAGCGGGAGCTCGGTGCTGGCGGGTGGTCAGGGTGTATCTCGCCGCTGCGACAACCCACCGGTGACAGGAGGCGTATCTCGAGGTGGTCCTGAACCGGCTGGACGAGGTGAAGCCGAAGGTGGGATCTTGAGAAGACTTGACCCCAAAGGTCCGCGGCGTCGCGCCGTAAGGCCCTGCGGGCTGCAGGTTGAGCCGCGGCAGGAGGGCGGAGCGTGACAACGGCGTAACCGTGTATGGGCCGTGCCGGCTAGCAGAAGGTCCTCCCCACGTTCAACGCAGGGAGGACCTTAGTGTTGTTTCAGCACGGTCTATTTCAGCACAAACGGCTTTCCATCCTCGACATTATGGCTTAACGCGACCTGGCCTACGTGGCGCCCGAGGACTAACGAGCGCTGAAGCTGACAAAGGATCGCTATTGAATTGTTGCGGCTTCGCCGCAACTCTTATTTGAATCCTTTGCAGCTTGGCTGGAGCGTTAGACGGCACCACTCCCTCTTTCCCCACCTTCCATGCTCGACGTCATAGGAATGTCAATCGCCCGGCTGGAGCGAGCGCCGTCCTTGCCGATTCAGGCCCCAGGTGTAGCTTCGGCCAGGCAGACGATCCGCGTTGAAGCCCTCTCGAGCAGGAGCAATCATGAAGACCATGGTGGTGTGGCGGACCGTCCCCGGAAAGTACAAGTCTGCGGTTGACCAGTTCCTCAAGACCGGAGGCCCCCTCCCGGCCGGCGTCAAGCGACTGGGTCGTTGGCACGTCCCAGGCTCCATCCTCGGGTGGCATCTGATGGACGGCGATCCCGCGGTCATCGCGGAACACGTTGCCGAGTGGGCCGATTTCCTCGAGCTCGAGGTGTATCCGGTGATTGAGGATGACGCAGCGGGCGCGGCCGCGACGAAGGTATTCGGCAAATAGTCCGCAGTTTCGGTCAGACGGCGGCCGGAATCATGGAGCCGGCTCGCCGGCGCGGAGCTCGGTGAGCGCATTGAGCCCACTCCAACTCCTCGAGCTCCTCCTCGCTGCGCCCCTTCGATCCTGAACGGAACCCAGTTCACAACTCAATCGCCAACTCGTAGTCGAGAGCGACAGTCGCGACGAGATGTGGGCGGCGGGTTCGTGGGTCCTACGAGCGATTCACCGAGACCGATTGGAGCATGGGGACTCCGCCCTGGCGGACCCTGCGCCCTGTGGGTCGCCCGCCAAGCTGTTCCTCGCAAGCGGCTCGTCGAGCTGCAGCTCATCACGGAGACTGCTGGGGTGTTGCCGGTCCCGCTCAGCACCGCACTCGGGAGAGGGGCTGGAATCCAGATCCTCGGAACTGAAGTCGACCTCAGGGAACCAGAGACACACCCGCCGTGTTGGCGGGGCTGTCTTGTTCGGGCAGTTTGGCACCCCGACAGGTCCTCCAGTGCCCCTAGGTCCTTCAAATTCTGCCAATTTCCTGCCAAATCGGCGTAAAAACCCGGTACATGCTTTGCCCTTCAGCGGACGATTGAAGTCGGCGCCATCAGTATCGGCCTTGCCGGCGCATCACGTTCACTAGAAAGGGCACGCAGCATGGCCTCCAAGATCATTGGCATTGACCTCGGTACGACCAACTCGGTCGTCGCCGTTATGGAAGGTGGAGATCCGGTCGTCATTCCCAACGCCGAAGGCGGGCGGACCACTCCCTCAGTTGTAGCGTTCACCAAGGACGGCGAGCGGCTCGTTGGTCAGGTGGCGAAGCGGCAGGCAGTCACCAATCCGAAGCAGACCATCTTCTCCATCAAGCGGTTCATGGGGCGCCGGGTGGATGAGGTCCAGGAAGAGGCGCGCCGGGTGCCTTACCGGATTGTTCCCGGCCCTAATGGACTCGCCGCAGTTGAGATCGCCGGCAAGAAGTACACGCCGCCTGAAATCTCCGCGATGATTCTCCAGAAAATGAAGCAGACTGCCGAAGACTATCTCGGCACCAAGGTCGAGAAGGCGGTCATCACCGTCCCGGCCTACTTCAACGACGCGCAGCGGCAGGCCACCAAGGACGCCGGTAAGATCGCGGGCCTCGATGTGGTGCGGATCATCAACGAGCCGACCGCGTCGGCCCTGGCCTACGGTTTGGACAAGAAGAAGGAAGAGAAGATCGCGGTCTATGACCTGGGCGGCGGCACCTACGATATCTCGGTGCTGGAGCTGGCCGAGGGCGTGTTCGAGGTGAAGAGCACGAATGGCGACACCCACCTGGGCGGTGATGACTTCGACCAGCGGGTGATCGACTGGCTGGTCACCGAATTCAAGAAGGACCAGGGGATCGACCTGTCCAAGGATGCCATGGCGCTCCAGCGGCTCAAGGAAGCCGCCGAGAAGGCCAAGATGGAGCTGTCCGACGGTCCAGCAGACTGACGTGAACCTTCCCTTCATCACGGCGGACCAGTCCGGGCCCAAGCATCTCAACTACTCTCTCACCAGAGCGAAGTTCGAGGCGCTGGTGGATGACCTGGTGCAGCGGACCATTCCGCCCATGCAGCAGGCGCTCAAGGACGCGGGGCTCGATCCCAAGCAGATCGATGAAGTGATCCTGGTTGGTGGATCCGACCCGGATTCCCAAGATCCAGCAGATCGTGAAGGATTACTTCGGGAAGGAGCCCAACAAGTCGGTGAATCCCGACGAGGTCGTGGCCATTGGCGCCGCGATCCAGGGCGGCGTGCTGGGCGGCGAAGTGAAGGACGTGCTGCTGCTCGACGTGACTCCGCTCTCACTCGGCATCGAGACGCTGGGCGGTGTTACCACTGTCCTGATTCCCCGGAACACCACGATTCCGACCAAGAAGTCGGAGGTATTCTCAACCGCGGAAGACAACCAGACCACGGTGGAGATTCACGTGCTCCAGGGCGAGCGGCAGATGGCGGTGGATAACCGGACCATCGGGAAGTTCCAGCTTACCGGAATCCCGCCGGCACCTCGTGGCATGCCGCAGGTCGAGGTCACCTTCGACATCGATGCCAATGGCATTCTCCACGTCTCGGCCAAAGACAAGACGACCGGGAAGGAGCAAAAGATCCGGATCGAGGCGTCCAGCGGTCTGAGCGACACCGACATCGACAAGATGGTAAAGGCCGCCGAGGCTCACTCCAGCGAAGACAAGAAGCGTCGCGAGGAGATCGAACACCGCAACCAGCTCGACGGTCTGGTCTACAAGGTCGAGAAAGACAGCAAGGAGTGGGCAGACCGCCTGGCGGCCGAGGCGAAGAGCCGACTGGAGAACGCCGTGGAAGGAGCAAAGGGAGCGCTTCGCACCGGTGAAGCCGATCTCGTGAAGAAAGCGTTGGACGAGTTGAACTCGGCGTACTCGGCGGCCGGCGCATCACTGTATCAGTCGGCACAGAGTTCTCCGGAATCCGAACCGGGTGCCGGTCCGACGGCCGAAGGGCCTGCTCCGGGCAAGGAGGACGTGGTCGAAGCCGACTACGAAATCGTTGATGATTCCAAAAAGTCGTAAAGCATTAAGCTGTTAGCTTTTAGCCGTTAGCTTTGAGCCGGGGAGTCACCGGCCCAGGCTAACGGCTATTACTTTTGGCAGATCGTAACGGAATGCGACGCAAACCACCGACGGCGCATCACACGTAGACTAGATTGTTGGTCGAGCCCCTTTGGGAGAAACCGATGTCCGTACGCACTTTGAACTGGCTCAAGTTCGGTGGGTTGGTGATCCTGGCCTTTGCGCTGGGACTCTTGTTCGCCGGCCTGCTGGATCTGCCCAACCGATCCACCGCACAGGAAACAGCTTCTTCAGTCATCACGCCGGTGCAGGCACCCTCGACCTCCGCCACACGATCGCTGACGGAGCTGAGCGACGCTTTCGCAACCGTCGCCGAGACCGTACGGCCGAGCGTGGTGTTCATCCGCAGCCAGCGGACCGAGACGGCATCTCGCCAGCAACCGCAGATGCCCCCTGGGTTCGAGCACTTCTTCCCCCGTCAGCCGCGACGTCCTGAAGTAGAGCGCGGATCGGGATCCGGGTTCATCGTCTCGACGGACGGCTATATCCTGACCAACAACCATGTGGTTGAAGGGGCCGAGAAGGTCACCGTCCGCCTGGTTGATCGGCGTGAGTTCGAGGCAAAGGTGGTCGGGACCGACCCGCTCACCGACGTAGCAGTTCTCAAGGTGCCGGCGAAGGGGCTCACCGCGGCGGCGCTGGGCAACAGCGATGACGATCGGGTCGGCGAGTGGGTGCTGGCCATCGGTAATCCGCTGGGAGATCAGTTCACCTTCACCGTCACTTCCGGCATCATCAGCGGGAAGGGGCGCCGGCTGCAGGGGCTTCAGCGCAGCCAGTCCACCATCGCCGACTTCATTCAGACCGATGCGGCCATCAATCCGGGCAACTCCGGCGGCCCGCTGGTCAACGTGAAGGGCGAGGTCATCGGTATCAATTCCGCGATCGCCAGTGAGACCGGGTTCTACTCGGGCTATGGCTTCGCGATCCCGATCAACCTGGCCCGCGTCGTCATGAATCAGCTGGTCACCTCGGGCAAGGTGCATCGCGCGGCCCTGGGTATCCTGGTCGAAGACGCGAGCCCGACTGACGCCGAGTACGTCGGACTGGATGAGATTCGGGGCGTGCTGGTGCGGGGCTTCCCGGACAGCGTGGCTTCACCGGCGGAGAAGGCGGGCCTCGAGCAGGGCGACGTGATCATCACGATCGACGGCAAGCCGGTGAACTACGTGGCCCAGCTGCAGCAGGTGGTCGGCTTCCGGCAGCCCGGCGAGATGGTGAAGGTCGAAGTCGCCCGGAAGGGTGGAGTGCGGAAGACCTTCAACGTGCGCCTCATGGAGCAGCGCGACGAGACTCCAGTCGCCGAGCGCGAGGACAGTGCGCAGCCGGAGAGCAATCGCAACGCCGTCGCCATGGATCTCCTGGGAGTCTCCGTGCAGACCGTGACTCCGGCGGTTGCGGAGGACTACGATCTGGATCAGAACACCAAAGGCGTTCTCGTGGTCGATGTCCAGCCCAACGGTCCGGCGTATGAAACCCTCTATCCGCCTGATGAAGGCGGCCCCGACATCATTCAGTCGGTCGAGGGCAAGCCGGTGAAGACCGAAGCGGAACTCCGCGATGCTCTCAAGGCCTCGGGGAAGGGTTCGATTGTGACCCTCAAGATCTTCAATGTCCGGGTTGGTCAGTCCCGGATTGAGCGGGTGAAGCTCACCCCGTAAACGGAAACAGCTACAGGTTGTCGAGGAGGCCGGCTTTTTGCCGGCCTCTTTCGTATCCGGGTGCTGCAGTCCGGAATGGGCAATAGCTAAGTTATTGGTAACAGGAGGCTTGCGATGCTCAAGGCCAGGCTGGTGTTGAGCGCAGTGCTGGCGGGCGGTATCGGCATATCCCACGCTTCGGCCCAAGATCGCTGGGCCGCGGCCGACCAACAGCTGTCCCGGCTCGACCCGTCGGCGTTCACCAAGGTCCCCCCTGGTGTCGTCGCGGCGCTCCAGGCAAAGCACTGCACCATTCCACAGGCCACCGGCGACCCGGCCCCTCACAACATTATCCGCGGGAGCTTCGTCAAACCCGGTCAGACCGACTGGGCAGCCCTCTGCTCCCGCGCCAAGGCCTCCGCGATCCTGATCGTCTGGGGTGGTGAAGCGGCCTGCTCCGATGAGCTGGAAGTCCGGGAGGACCGGGCCTATCTCAAGCGGGTAGCGGGAGACAGGATCGTCTACACTCGCCGCATCGCCCCGGCCAGCCGCGAAGGGATTCAGCGTCTCTACGACCGCTACGGCGGCGTGAAGCCTCCGGAAACCAATCGCCAGGGAATCGAGGACATCACCGAGGGCGAGGGGTCGGAAATTCGGATGTGCTATGATGGGAGATGGATTGAGCTGACGGGGAGGCAGTAGCGGCGGGCGGACCGGCGGACGGGCGGACAGGGCGGACCGGCGGACGACCGGCGGACCGGCGGACCACAGCCATAAGCCGGAGGCCAAAAGGAAAGGCACCTCATCCCGAGCGAAGCGAGGGACCTAGCGTCCTGTCCTTGAATCCAAGGTAGGGAGACTAGGTCCCTCGTCGCGTTGCTCCTCGGGATGAGGTGCCTTGCTTATGGCTTAAGGCCTACGAGCTTTTTCTGACGGCCGACGGCTGACGGCTATTGCAACTGCGTCGTCGGCACGAAGAGCTGAAGATCCGCATTCTGACCCGGCAGCATGTGTACCCCGCAGTACCAGGTGTCTCCAAACGCTCCCGCATCGGTTGGAATCACGTGCAGGTCGTACTTGGCGGACTCGAGTCCGGTGATCGAGAACTTTCCGTCGGCATCGGTCTCTAGATCGGCCACGACGTCGTCCTGGGGACGTCCGCACCCTTCCACCGGAGGTGGAGGTGGAGGCGGCGGAGGAAACCCAGTCCCAGTGGTGTCATGGAAGAAAGCCAAGCCGCGCCCTTGGATAGCGGCGGGGTCGTCGGGCTGCCCAAAGGGCAACGAATCAGTCGGGACCGAGCCCGCGAAGATCACGACCACGCGGCTCGGCACACTGACCGCGGTGCTGTCGGGACCAAAAGTCAGTCCACTGACCTGGCCGCTGATCGACGAATTACCCCCGTGCAGCCCGGAAGCGGGTGACAGGGTTGGGGATGAGTTATCGCTGCAGGCGGCGAGCAGCAGCGAAGCGAGCAGCAGCCCCCGGATCGGGTGGTTCTGCATCAGGTCCTCTCAAGCTCAAGACGTTGTGGTTTTCCGGCCCGCATGTCCGTCCACTGACTAGGAGCGGGCGCTATCTGGTCCTGACAACAAGACCCGCCCGTCCTGTCTACCGTCACCCGTTTCAACTCGCGCCGGCCCGCCGGACCTGAGGTGTGACAGATGGCCCTGTCATCGGGTCTCTCAGAGGTGAGCCAGACCGATGCCGTTCTCGTGCAACGCGCCCTGGCAGGCGATCAGGCCGCGTATGCCGAGTTGATGGCACGGCACCGGCGCCGGCTGGAAAGATACGCTTGGTTTCTCCTGGGCAACCGGGAGGACGCCGAAGAGGTACTGCAGGACACGTTCTTGCGCGCGTTCAGGGGACTCGACCGCTGTCAGGAGCCATCCCGGGTCGGGGCCTGGATGTTCCGGATTCTGGTGAATCGCTGCCGGAGCCGGCTAGCCAAGGTCGACCTGATCGAGCGGGGCGCGGCGGCCGATGCGGCAATCGCTGTGGTACCCTCGGAGGGTGAATCGGAGCGGGGCGAGTGGCGCGAGGAAATCGATCGAGCCCTGAAGGAGCTTACTCCCGATCAGCGCGAGGCCTTCTTGCTCAAACACGTCGAAGACTTCAGTTATCAGGAGATCGAGTCGCTCACCGGCGCGCCGGCTTCGGCCCTGCGCATGCGGGTGCTGCGGGCGTGCGAGGGGCTGCGCCGCCGCTTGAGGGAAGGATCACGAGACTATGCCTGATTCCGAAGACCGGATAGACGATCCCGTCGTAGCCGCGGTGGTGGCCGAGCTCAAGCACGGGCCGGTGCCCTCGCTCGCGGTCGAGGATCGGGTGATCGGCGCCCTCAACCGGGACCTCAAGGCGCATCGAGTGCGGTCGCGGCTCCAGTCTCTGGCCCGGGCGGCTGCGATACTGCTCCTGGTGGCGGGGAGTGTAGTCGCCACCTGGCTCGGCTCCCGCCGGCTGGTAGGTTCGCCGGAGGCCATCGGCCCCGCGAGCCAACCGGTCAGATTCACGCTGGAGGCTTCCGGCCTCAGGCGCGTCGCGGTTGTAGGCGACTTCAACAACTGGGACCCTCGCGCGACTCCCATGCGTCGCCATGGTGGGACCTGGGACATCACCCTGCCGCTCCGGCCCGGGCGCTACCGCTACAGCTTCGTCGCGGACGATCAGAGGTATCTCGCCGATCCCGGACGCCCACCTGCAGGCGACGATGATTTCGGGACTCCGACTTCGGTCATCACGGTGGTGAACTGATGGTGACCAAGACCATTCTTTTCCTCTCGGTTTTCGGGTTCGGATCTCTGTTAGCTCAAGACTCCAGACTCCAGACTCGTCTGCCCACCGACGTCGCCCTTCAAGTACAGCTACTGGTAGACAGCGCCGCACAGAACGGCCTTCCGACCGAGCCACTGATCCAGAAGGCACTCGAGGGCCAGAGTAAGGGAGCAGAGGGAGCCCGCATTGTTGCCGCGGTTCGGACTCTTTCCGGACAACTGGGCGAATCGACGACCGCGTTGGGCCCCGGTGCTCCCGAGGCCGACATTGTAGCCGGTGCGGCCTGCCTCAAGGCCGGCGCCACTCCGGCGATGATCACCGAGCTGCGCCGGCTCCGTCCTGAGCAGTCGGTAGCCGTCCCGCTCGGCGTGCTGAGCGATCTCGTCGCACTCGGTGTCGACGTGCCCAAGGCGTGGGAGCAGGTCCACTCGCTCGCCGCGGCACACGGGCCCGATACCGATTTCCTCGCTCTTCGCGATCGGGCGAGCGCGCCGAACACCAAGCAGCCCCCGGTGCCGGTACAGCCCAAGCTGGTCCCGTCAGCAAACTCGCCGCCATGAGATCGACTCGGGCACCGTGGGTAGCGGTCGCAGTGATCCTGAGCGGGTCCCCAGCTCAAGCGCAGGTGCAAGCGTCGGTCGAAACGGGGCTTGGGGGAATGCAGTATCAGGGAAATCCGGGTGCGATCGCGTCGCTCGCGCCGAGTCTCTCCTGGTCGAGCTCGTTCTTCCGGATGAGCGCCGAGGGTGCGTATACCGGTTTCGGAGACGAGCGTGAAGGGACCGCCGGTCGCGCCAGCGCCTCGCTATTCGGCAGATTGAGCGACCGATTCATGGCGGAAGGGTTTGGTACCGCCACGGGACAAACCGGACCTCACCTCACCGAAGGCGCCTGGCTGGCCGGAGCCAAGCTTCACTACCTGAGTGGGGTGCAGGGCCTCTGGCTGGGAGGCGCACGTGGCAGCGAACCTGGCAGCCCGACATGGAGAATTGAAGCGGGATACTGGCGTGACCTGGGCCCCGTCAGTCTCCAGCTTCAGGCGGGTCAGACGATGACACAGGCTACCGAGCTTCGGACCAGGCTCGGCTCCGACACCCTCACCGTCGATACCGTCCTCGTCAATCAGAGCAAAGCCCGAAGCGACCTCTCCGCCTGGCTCAGATGGGCGGGCGGTCCCTTCCAGTTAGGGCTGGGTGCCGGCAGGCATGGCAACATCGCACGACCGGCCGATGTGTGGTGGGAATCTGAAGCGGCATGGTGGATTTCTCCGCGGTTTGCCCTGGTCGGCGCCGCCGGCGACCGGCCCACGGATCTGACTCTCGGGATGACCGGAGGGCGTTATCTGTTGCTCTCGATCCGCGCCAACCTCACAGCTCCAGCTCCGCGGATTCCGCTCCCTGCTCCCACGAGAGTATCAGCAGGCTTCCGCATCGAGCGAATCAATTCGAACGCGGTTGAATTCAGTCTCCCCGGACGTGGAGCACACCTGGTCGAACTGATGGGTGATTTTACCGACTGGAAGCCGGTGCCGCTGGAGTACGCTTCCTCCGGATGGTGGCGCCTCGTGCTGCCGGTGAGCGACGGAGTTCATCAGGTCAACGTGCGCTTCGATGAGGGACCATGGGAGGCGCCGCCCGGAGTGACCGCGGTAGCCGATGAGTTTGGGGGAGTATCGGGACGCATCGTCGTTCAGTAGGCAGAGAACCAACCTGATTTCGAGGTCCTGGCCGCACTCGGCCGGGACCTTTCTTATCTCTGGCACCGGGGCCAGCGTGCCCGTATCGTTCTGCACTCAGCAACCGGACCCCGGATTCGACGTGCCAGCCCAAGCCGAACAATTGCGGAGTGCCTTGAGCGACCGCTACGCCATCGAGCGCGAGCTTGGGCGAGGCGGTATGGCGACGGTGTACCTCGCGCGGGACCTCCGGCACGATCGTCCGGTCGCGCTCAAGACGCTGCACCCCGAGCTGGCCTTGAGCCTCGGCAGCGACCGGTTCCTCCGGGAGATCCGTCTCACGGCGCGACTCCAACATCCCCACATCCTTACGGTGCTGGACTCGGGCGACGCGTCCGGGCTGCTCTGGTTCACCATGCCGTTCATCGACGGCGAGAGTCTACGGGCTCGACTGCTGCGCGAACGCCGGCTCGAGGTGGAACCAGCGCTAAAGATCGTGCGCGAAGTGGCCGACGGGCTGGCCTACGCCCACGAGCAGGGGATCGTGCACCGCGACATCAAGCCGGAGAACATTCTCCTTTCCGGAGGGCATGCACTCCTGGCCGACTTCGGCATCGCGCGCGGATTCCGCTCCGACAACGAAACCCAGCTCACTGTCACTGGTCTCGCGGTAGGCACTCCTGCCTACATGAGTCCCGAGCAGGCCGTGGGAGAGGCGGTGGATCCCCGGAGCGATATCTACAGCCTGGCCTGTGTGCTCTACGAGATGCTTACGGGTCAAGCACCGCACACCGGTTCGGGGGCCCAAGGCATGATCGCCGCACGGTTCACGACTCCACCCAAGGGTCTGCGGCAACTGGGAGCGGATGTACCCGAGGCGGTCGAGTCGGCGACGCTCAGAGCGCTTTCCCCCGCTCCGAATGACCGGTTCACCACGGCGGCGGAGTTCTCGGCGGCATTGACTGCGGCTCCCAAGCCCCGAGCAACCACCATCCCCGACAAGTCACTCGCGGTACTGCCCTTCCTCAATCTCAGTCCCGACCCGGAGAACGAGTTTTTCGCCGACGGCATGACCGAGGAGCTGATCGGCGCCCTCACCAAGGTGGACGGGCTGCACGTCGTCTCCCGGACATCCGTCTTCGCTTTCAAGGGGAAGCAGCAGGACATCCGATCGATTGGCAGCCAGCTCAACGTGCGCACCGTGCTCGAAGGCAGCGTGCGGCGGGCAGGGCGACGCCTGAGGGTCGCGGTGCAGCTCACTGATGTCGACAATGGTTACCATCTTTGGTCCGACAGCTTCGATCGTGAGCTGGAGGACGTGTTCGCGATCCAGGACGAAATCTCGCGGGCCATCGTAAACGCGCTGCGAGTAAGACTGTTAGGAACGGCGCCTGTACCGGGAGCCGTACCGGAAGTCGGAGTCGCGCCGATGCGGACCCTGGTTCGGCGTGCCACCGACGACATCGAGGCCTACAGCGCTTACCTGAAGGGCCGTCATTTCTGGAACCGGCGCCACGAGGCCGACTTGCGGAAGGGCCTCGATTTCTTCCAGCAGGCCCTGGCCCGCGATCCCAACTACGCTTTGGCCCACGCCGGCATCGCCGATTCCTACGCCATCCTGGGCTTCTACTGCATGATGCCGCCAACTGAGGCGTTCCCCGCCGCAAAGGCCTCGGCGCTCAGGGCCCTCGAGATCGATCCCACCCTTGCCGAGCCGCATCCTACGCTGGCCTACTGCGCGACATATCACGACTGGGACTGGACCGAGGCGGAGCGGGAATTCCGCACTGCGATAGAGCTGAATCCGGGATATTCGACTGGCCACCAGTGGTACGCGAACTTCATGGCACTGATGGGACGGCAAGAAGAGTGTGTGGCGGAGTTTGAGCGGGCGGTCGCCCTGGACCCGCTGTCAGGACTCAAGGTGGCGGCGGTTGGGTGGGGCTACTACTTCGGGAGACGCTGGGACGAGTCGATCGCGCAGTCGACCCGGGCTCTGGAGCTGGATCCCACTCTGGCCGTGGCGCACTGGTGGATGGGGCTGGCGTTGGGCCAGATCGGCCAGTTCGACCGGGCCATCGCGGAATTCGAGGAGGGAATCCACCTCTCCAACCGGAATTCGGTAGGACTCGCAATGCTGGGGAATTGCCTGGGACGGTCAGGCCGGCATCCTCGAGCTCGCGAGATCCTGAACGAGCTGTACGCGATCGAGCGGGAGCGATACGTCTCGTCCTATGATATCGCGGTGGTTCTGGCCGGCTTGGGAGAGGTGGACCAGGCGGTGGATCGACTCGAGCAGGGTTACAAGGAGCGGACTCACTGGATGGCGCTGCTCAAGGTAGATCCCCAGCTGGATCCCCTGCGAGACCATCCCGGGTTCAAGCGGTTGCACGAGAGTCTGAGGTTTCCCTGACCAATCGGCCAGTGTCAATTCGGGTCTTCGTGCAAAATGAAGCGGGCTCGACTCGGAAGAACTATCACAATGAGAAGGCGCTGGCGTTTCAGCACAGCCAGGTCGTCCCCCACCCTTATCCCTTCCCCTACGGGTTCGTGATCGGCACTGATGCCGGCGATGGCGGCAACGTGGATTGCTACGTGATCACGAATCGCCAGCTTGAGACCGGCCAGGTCGTCGAATGCGAGCCGGTAGCTCTCATGGAGCAATTCGAGGACGGCGTCGAGGATCACAACATCCTGGCTCGACTGCTGGACGAACCGGTTGTCATCAACGAGGTAATGGAAGCGGCGCTCACAAAGCATGTGCTAGCGTGTTTTCGAGATGCCTCCGAACGCATCGCAGTAGGCCGCTTTCTCGGGCGAGAGGCCGCTCTAGCTCACATTGCCTCTCATTTGGAGCCTGGGTGAACCGCCGGGAAGCTCGATGAGCGACAGCGAAGGCGACTCCGGCAACATCGCGGCGTTTTACGCCCTCGGGCTCGAACGAGACCGGCTCCTCGGTGGCCAGGGCGCACTCGAGTTCGCCCGTACCCAGGTGTTGCTGGAGCGATATCTACCGGCGCCGCCCGCAGTGATCGCCGATGTTGGTGGCGGTCCCGGACGATACGCCATCTGGCTCGCCGAACGTGGATACCAGGCCCACCTGGTGGATCCCGTGCCACTGCACATCGAGCAGGCGCGCGCCGCGACCAGCGGTCGGCCGGGAGTTTCGCTGGCCAGCGCAGAAGTGGGCGACGCGCGCGCACTCCGACTACCGGACGCGAGTGTGGACGCGGTCCTTCTGCTCGGCCCCCTCTACCATCTGCCCGAGCGCGCCGACCGGCTCCAAGCCCTCGCCGAGGCGCGACGGGTGTGTCGGCCGAGCGGAATGATCCTCGCGGCGGCGATTTCGCGCCTTGCTTCAACGTTGGACGGCCTGCGGGGTGGTTATCTCGCGGATCCGACCTTCGCGGCGATTGCGGCGAGCGACCGGCGAGACGGGGTGCATCGCAATCCGACCGGCGACCCGGCGTACTTCACGACCGCGTACTTCCATCGGCCGGAGGAGCTGAAGGAAGAGTGCACGGCAGTGGGCCTGAAACACGAAGCGACGCTCGGCGTCGAAGGACCTGGATGGCTTTTGCCGGACCTGGACGCTCGGCTCGGCGATGAGGGCCGCCGGGCGGTGCTACTCGAATCACTCGCTGCGCTCGAGGCCGAGCCGACGATACTTGGGGTGAGCGCTCACCTGCTCGCCGTGGCGCGGAGAACCTGAGGATCAGCCGACATGAACGTTGATGAGATCCGTGAGCTCTTCCCGGGACTCAAGGACACGATCTACCTGAACACTGCGACGATGAATGTCGGATGTACGCCGGCGAGAGAGGCGTACGAGCTGGCGGTGGAACAGTGGTCGGCGGGGCGGTTCGACTGGCCCGAGGCCGAAAAGGCCGGCGAGGATGCCCGCCGCGGGTTTGCCCGGATCGTGGGTGCGCAACCGGAGGAGGTCGCGATCGTCCCGGCGGTGAGTGTCGCGGCTGGCATCGTGGCAGCGAACATGCCGTCGGCAAAACAGGGCGAAAACATCGTGGTCGCCGGGAACGAGTTTGTCTCGAACTACTTTCCCTGGGTCCTGCTGCGAGAGCGAGGGTATGAGATTCGCACGGTCATGTTCACGGACGAGGGGATTTCGCCTGATGACTACGCCAGTGCGGCGGACGGTGGAACCCGTCTGATCGCGGTCAGTGCGGTCCACTCGACCAATGGATTCCGCTCCGATCTCGCTGCCATGAGCCAGATCTCCTCGCGTTCCGGAGCCTGGCTCTTCGTCGATGCCTGCCAGGCGGCGGGAGCCGTCCCCCTGGATGTCGTGCGGGACGGGGTTGATTTCCTGGCGGCCTCGAGTCACAAGTTCCTCCTCGGCTCGCGAGGAATGGGCTACCTCTATGTCCGTCCCCAGCTCATCGACAGAATCCAGCCCATCTTCCCAGGATGGAAAGCCGCTCGGAAACCGCTTGAAGCGTTCTACGGTCCGAAGATGGACCTGTCTCCCACGGCCTCGAAGCTGGATACTTCTCTGATCTGGTTCGCCGCACTCGCCGAGCAGGCGTCGCTCGGTCTGTTTCAGCGGTTCGGGATTCAGGCCATTCTAGAGCGCAACGCCGCACTCTCGCGGAGGCTGCTGGACGCGCTGGTCGCAGGCGGCGCCAAGGTGCGGCCATTTCCAGAACAGCATCGGTCTACAATCGTATCGGTGCCAGTCGAAGACGCCGAGGCCGCCATGGCCCGTCTCCGCGCGGCGGGTGTTGTGGCCTCGATGAGAGCGGGGCGGATCCGGTTGGCGGCGCACTTCTACAATCTCGAAGAAGATATCGATCGTGTAGCAGCACTTCTCGCAGAGGCGTGAGCGTCGCACCGGCGCCACGGCCCAGCTTCAGTGAGTGGTGGGATTCCGTCTGACAAGAGTCGCTCCAATAAGCTGAAGCTGACGATCCGAGCCGCTGGCGCGTGGCCACTTCGGCTCGTATCGTCATCCCGCAACCGCCCTTCTCCCGAAATGGATTATGACCGGATCCAGCGACAAGCTCACTCTTGAGAATCGGCACAACGGCGAGCGACTCGAGATGTTTCGTGTCACCCGCAATGGCGAGACTTGGCTGGCGATTCGAGGCTCGTTACCGCCTCACCGAAAAGGACCGCCACTCCACGTTCATTACCACGCAGCGGAGGAATTCCGGGTTATTGCGGGCACGATGAGCGCCGTCGGAGATGGACGCCACATCCAGGTCGCCGCCGGAGAAACGGCGACCTTTCCTCCCGGCTCGGTGCACACCTGGTGGAACGACGGCGACGAAACCTTGATCGCCCATGGGTACGCCAAACCCGCCGGTGATCTGGATCGCCATCTGCAGGCGGCATTCGACGTCATCAACAGCGGGCCGGCCGAGCGACCGCTGCTCTTTTACATGGCGCACGTGACTTGGCGGCATCGCCGGACTCAGGCCGTGGTCATGATGCCGCGCCCGATTCAGGCAATCGTGATTCCTTTGATCGTGCTGGTGGGAACCCTGCTCGGTCGGTATCGGGGGACCGACTGGCCCGGCTCGCCCGCCAAGTGCCGAGACGCGCCGTTCCTGGAGGACCCAGCACCGGAGGAGGAGTTGACGCAGACGGGAGCCAGGGGCTGACGGTTCATTTTGAATCTCGTTGCTGTCCGAGGCCGTCAGGGAGACTCGAAAGGAGCTCGCCATGACATTCAACCCAAAGATCTGGCGTCCGATCGCGATTGCGCTGAGCGCGCTTAACCTCGTGGCCACAGGTTTTGCCGCTCAGGCGGGCGAGGGGTGGCATGCTGGGATTCACGCGGCGCTGGCGCTGGCTTTCGGGCTATGGGCACAAAATCTCAGAGGCCGACCCTCGTCCCTCGACCAGGGTGAGATCCCCGCTCGACTCGAATCACTCGAGATCGAAGTGGGCAACCTGCGGCGCGAGCTGGGCGAGGCGCAGGAGCGGATCGACTTTACCGAGCGGGTGATGGCGCAGGCGCAGGAGCAGCGACGCGTGGGGCCGGATAGGTAAGGAGGGCGACGCGAAGGGTAGAGGGAGCTGAGTGGTCAGGGTTATGGACCGCGTCAGGTAGGTCGGCAGCGCGGTACGAAAAAGTGCGGGACCCGCCCCCACCCCTTGGGGGGAAGATCAGTGAAAGTGCCGGCGAGCAGCTAACCGGGAACCCGCGGCAGGGCGGCCGAAAAGGCCAAAGTGTGGGGATCCCGACGGGGAGCTTGGGCAGTACCTCGTGGGGACTAGCGGTTCAGTGCACTGCGTGGCGAAGAAACGCGAGCGCGCCCCCCACCCCAAGGGGGGGAATATCAACTCGGCGAAAGTCAGCGTGGTAACCGCAACGACGCGGAAACGGTACCCACTTGTCCGACGATGGCAAATAAACGCGAGCGCATCCCCCACCCCTAGGGGGAGTATTCACCCCGTGAGAGTCCCAATGGTAATCGTCAGAGCGCCGAACCAGTCTGAAATTCTCACGCCGCCACACCATCGCCGTGGACCCAGCCGGAACCAATTCTTGTCGATCATCATGCGTCTATTGACCACGATTGCCCTCATCCTCGCCGCCCGGGGCTCTCCCGCTCTCGCCCAGGAATCCCCCATCCTCGGCTCCTGGCACGGCACATCAACCTGCGTTGACAAGGTGAAGTTCCCGGGGTGCACGGACGAAGAGATCATCTGGTGGTGAATGGAGCCCGCGAATTATGAACGAGTCGCAATTTGTGCGGGGGCCGATGGATCGTGGACGGCGGGGCTTGAGACCCCGCGATACCACCTTCGCCTCGTGATAGCCGTTGAGGGCGACGTCATGAAAGGCCGCGTCATGACTCTCCCGGATCAGGTACTCGAACGGCGCATGTCCCTGCGGCGCGTGAGAACCGAATAGGGTCGGTGCGTAAGGCCCGTCTTGGAACTGCTTACCACGGAACACGCGGAAATGCGCTGAACCCGCGGAAACACATTAGCAGTGATCAGCGTTCGTCCGCGTGCTCCGCGTCTTCCGTGGTAATTTCTTGATCTGTAACCGATGTGATCGTCGAGAAGAGATCTCCATCCAAGCTACTCCGTAGCACCTCAACCGAAGCGCTCATCTATCCATGTCACTCCCGGCCACCCTCAAGAGTCAGTACTACGCCTCGCTCGCAATGCTGCGCGGGGCGATCGACGCCTGTCCCACCGAGCTTTGGACCAGCGATCGCTATGTGAATCCCTTCTGGCAGGTGGCCTACCACACGCTCTTTTATACCCATCTCTATCTTCAGCCGGCAGAAGCGGACTTCGTGCCTTGGGAGCATCATCGCGAGGCCCACAATCGTTTCGCCACGGGTCCTGACGAGGGGCTGATTCTCATCCCCTACTCCGTCGCCGAGATTCAGTCCTATTGCCGCTATTGTCAGGGCATGGTTGACGCTGCGGTGGATCGCCTGGATCTCACGGCTCCGGAAAGCGGGTTCTACTGGTACCGGATGTCGAAGCTGGAGCATCAATTCGTCAATCTTCGCCACATCCAGCATCACACCGGCCAGTTGGCGGACCGCCTCAGGCAGGAAGCCGACAAGGGTGTTGAGTGGATTGGTGGGGCTTCCCAACCGTAGAAGCTCGTGAGAGGAGGTAGCCGCAATGTTGCCGATATTGGTTCCGTTGCTGTGGACGTTGGGTCTCGCCAGTGGCCAGTCGGTCAATGACGACAAGGCGGCGATCCAAGCGTTGGTTCGGGAATCCGAGGCGGCCTTCGCGGCGCTGGACTGCGGAAAGGTCGATGACGCGCTCGCTCCGGGAGCGAAATGGATCGAGAATAGCCCTCCGCAACCGGCGGAAAGCGCAGCGTGGTGCGAGAAGGCGAAGGCTGCCGGTATTCGGATTACCTACCGGCTGCATGACTTCGACATACAGGTTCACAACGACGTTGCATGGGTAACGTTGCTGGTTGACGGCTCGTTCTACGCCGGCACATCGGATGCGCGAGTGCTTCTGGGCCACCCGCCAACGGATCCCGCCGAATGGCGCATCACCGCCGTAGAAAGCATCGTGCTGCGCAAGATGGGGGAAAGCTGGAAGATGGTGCTGGGACACAGTTCAGTGTTGCATCCGCCGGGCGGGTGACTTGACCATCCGCAATCGAGTGGAGTCTCCCTGAGCACGGAAGCCAGCGAAGTCAAACCCGGGCACCAGGTTGTGAAAGGGATTCCGATGTCGAATGAAGCAGTCACACCATCGTCTGCTCCTTCGGTCCTGGTCATTCCCCCCGAAGGCGGCCAGCCAATCTCGGCCTTCGGCAGCACGGC
Organism: uncultured Gemmatimonadales bacterium; assembly: GCA_963833365.1. GTDB lineage: Bacteria > Gemmatimonadota > Gemmatimonadetes > Gemmatimonadales > GWC2-71-9 > DATBGE01. The sequence continues at coordinate 71,097 of CAWHXS010000001.1, read as the reverse complement.
ACTGTTCAAACTCGAAGGGCGTCACACCGGCGGCGCCCTTTGCCTCGCTATCGCCACCACGCCACCAGGCGTCGGGCCACCACCTCACGTCCATCACCGCGATGACGAGCTCTTCGTGGTTCTGGAGGGTGAGCTGAGCTTCCTGACCGCGACGGGCTGGGTCTCGGCACCGCAGGGTTCCGTGGTCTTCGCACCGCGCGGTGCGCCGCACACGTTTCGCAACTCAGGATCGGCGCCCAGCCGGCACCTGGTGCTGAACCTGCCGAGTGGTTTCGATGAGTTCTATGCCCGCTGCGCGGAGCTGCAGGCGGGCGGTGGGCCGCCGGACGTGGCGCGGCTGCGGGCGATCGCCATGGAATACGGCTACGAGTTTCTGCCTCCGGGAGCAATGCCGGCCGGCGAACCGAGGGGCTGACCCGTCGCACTTCTCGCCCACTGTCTACAACCCGGCTAAAATCCAGCATGGACTGGTTCATCAAGGCGTTCATCCGGGCTTCCCTGCTCTGGTTTGCCGCGGGCATCGTGCTGGGGCTGGCCATGGCCATTCATCCCGCCTGGGTCGTGTACCGGCCCGCGCACGCGCACATGAACGTGGCGGGGTTTCTCACCTTCCTTGTCTTCGGTGTAGGGTACCAACTCCTCCCTCGTCTCTTTGGGGCACCTCTCTACAGCCGGCGAATGGCGATCGCACATTTGTACCTCGCCAACCTCGGCTTGGCGGGTCTGGTCTTTGGATTTCTGACCCCAAGGCTCGGCGGTTGGCCCCAGGTAGTCGGTGGCAGTCTCTATGCGTTGGGAGCTCTCCTGTGGGTTGGCAACCTCTGGCGGACGTTCAACACTGCGGATACCCGACAGCGTGAGAGAGAACAGGCGGCACGTCAGCAACTTCCCACAGTAGATCAGTAAAAGGCCGGCAATGGATCTGCCGAACCGAATCCGCCAAGCCCTCGCCGATCGCTACACCGTCGTCCGGGAGATCGGGCGAGGTGGCATGGCGGTGGTCTACCTCGCGCAGGATCTCCGCCACAACCGCCCCGTCGCACTGAAGATTCTCCTCGCGGACGAAGCCTCTCCGCACGCTCCCGAGCGGTTTCAGCGGGAGATCTTCTTCGCCGCACGACTCCAGCATCCCCACATTCTGACTGTGTTCGATTCGGGGGAGCTCGGCGGCGCCGAGGGTGGTGCGCGGCAGCTCTGGTACACCATGCCGTTCGTCGAGGGGGAAACGCTGCGCGACCGGATGCACCGGATGGGCAAGATTCCGGTGGAGGAGGCTCTCCGGATAACCGGCGAAGCCGCGTTGGCACTCGACTACGCCCATCAGCAGGGTGTCGTCCACCGCGACATCAAACCGGAGAATGTCCTGCTCACGCGCGACGGCCTGACCCTCGTCGCCGATTTCGGCATCGCCCGCGCCCTCGACGCCGAAGACAATCTGACTCGCACCGGAATCACCATCGGCTCTCCGCTCTACATGAGTCCGGAGCAAACCGATGGCCGCGAAATAGACCCCCGAGCCGACCAGTACGCCCTCGCGTCGGTGCTGTTCGAGATGCTGTCTGGTGAACCGCCCTTCACCGGCCAGACCCTCCACGCGGTCGTGGCCAAGCGGATCGCCGACCCGACACCGAGCGTCACGACCTTGAACCCGGAAGTCCCAGCCGCGGTTGACGACGCGATCCAGAGGGCGTTGGCCTCCGAGCCGAATGACCGCTTCGTCACCATTGCAGAATTCGCCCGGGCGCTGCACGGGCCGTCGCGGCCTTTCACGGCGAGAGCTCGAGGCCAAGTCATTCCGGATGCTCCGGCCCGGCGCCGTCCCATATCCGGAGTCCTGGTGGCGTTGCTACTGGGAATTCTGATCGGCGGTGGGGCACTGTTCGCCTGGCGCCGAATCGCCGGCCGTGCGGAGCGCACCAAGGTCATCGCCGTGCTCCCCTTCGAGAATCTGGGAGACTCGGCCGATGCCTACTTCGCCGACGGTGTCGCCGACGAGGTCCGGACCAAGCTGGCCCAGGTAGGAGAGCTCGAGGTGATCGCCCGCGGCAGCTCGATCGAGTACCAGCATTCCACCAGCGGACCCACCGAAATTGCGCAGGAACTGGGCGCCGACTACCTGCTCACCGGTACGGTGCGGTGGGAAAAGGGTGCTGGAACCAATCGGGTGCGGGTTACTCCCGAGCTGGTCGAAGCGCGCCAAGGCGTAGCGGCACGCACCCGCTGGGTGCAGCAATTCGATGCCTCACTCACCGACGTCTTTCAGGTCCAGGCCGACATCGCGACCAGGGTGGCCAATGCGATGGGAGTCGTTCTGGGTGACAGCTCCAGGCGTGAGCTGATGGCCAAGCCGACCGAGAACCTTGCCGCGTACGACGAGTTCCTGAAGGGCGAGGCGACGGCCGGCGGGATGAAGAATGACCAGGCCAGTCTCCGTCAAGCGATCACTTTCTATGAGAGTGCGGTGGCGCTCGACTCCACTTTCGTACAGGCTTGGAGCCAGCTCTCTCGGGCTAGAAGTTCTCTCTACTCGAACGGCGTTCCCGTGCCCGAACTGGGCGACCAGGCGCGGGTCGCGGCGGAGCGCGCCCGCCAGCTCAAACCGAAGGATCCCTCGGTCTATCTCGCGATCGGCGACTATTACGGCAGCGTCAATCCGATTGATAACGAACAGTCGGCCGCAGCCTACGAAGACGGACTCCGTCTCGCCCCCGACAACGTGGACCTGCTCGGCGCAGCCGCGCTCACCGAGGTGAGCCTGGGACGCTGGGACGGGGCGGCATCCCGGCTCGCCCGTGCCACACTCCTCGATCCGCGCTCGGCGAACACCTTCCGCCGGCTTGCAACCGTCCACGCCTTTCTCCGGAACTATCCCGCAGCGGACTCCGCCGCCGACCGCGCCATCGCACTGGCACCCACCAACCCAACCATTGTCCTGGTGAAGATCCTGATCGCCCTGGCCCGCGGCGACCTGGACAGCGCTCGTACGGTGGTCAAGCGGACCGAGACTCAGATCGATCCCGGAACCCTCCTGCCCTTCATGGCCTTATACCAGGATCTCTATTGGGTGCTGGACGATGAGGAGCAACGACAGGTACTCGCGGCGCCGCCAATTGCATTTGACAATGACCGGGCCAGCTGGGGGATCGTGCGGGCCGAGATCTACCATCTCCGGGGTGACCGTGCCCACGCGGCCATCTACGCCGACTCGGCACGACTCGCGTTCCTGGAACAGACTCGATCGGAACCGGATGACGGACAGCGTCGAGTCCTGCTGGGACTCTCGCTCGCCTATCTGGGACGGAAAGCAGATGCGGTTCGCGAGGGGCTTGCCGGCGTAAAGCTCATACCGATCAGCGACAACGGGCTCACCGGGCCCTACGTCCAGCTCCAGATGGTGCGGATCTATCTCCTGGTCGGCGAGTCGGAGAAGGCGCTGGACCAGCTCGAGCCCTTGCTCAAAGTGCCGTTCTACCTCTCACCGGGGTGGCTCCGGATCGATCCCACGTTTGTGCCGGTGCGGAAGAACCCGAGGTTCCAGAAAATGGTGGAAGGGAAAACGTGACGCATGGCGAGAGTGACTCCCTCCCCGGGGGCCCCCCCTTTCAAATATCGGCGCGGTTCCCTTCGAGCTGGCATCTAAACAACGCGAGCACCATCAATCTCCGCTCTAGGGCAAATCGTGATCGGGTGGCCCTCCCCTTTCTTCCGGTAGTACTCTCAGTAGCTTGTTCTCGTTGTCCCGCAGTAACGTCACCGCGAATCTCACTGGCCCTGGAGGTCCCTATGGCCGTCGCCAAGATAACCGAGATTAGTTCCGAATCGCCTAAGAGTTTCGAAGACGCCATCAATACTGGCATCGCGCGCGCGGAAAAGACTCTGCGCAATCTGACTGGAGCATGGATCAAGAGTCAGAAGGTGGTGATCACCAAGGGGAAGATCACGGAGTACCGCGTGCTGCTTAAGGTCACTTTCGTGCTGACGGACTAGTGCGGACTTGGTCTGGCCACCTCGCTGGCACTCAGCCGAGGATCCCTCCCAGCGCAAAGGAGAGGAGCAGGAGGAGGAGAACCAGCGAGGTGATCAGGGCGTACGTGCGGTCTCGCTCCGCCACGAAGGCGAAGATCGAAACGAGGACCCGGGCGAGCGGCGTAGCGATGAGGATGAGGAGTCCCAACGCAACGATCGCGTGGCCCTGGAGCGCGGCAGCGTCGCGGAGAACGTCCCCCACCGTGCGGGGCACCGCGGCGCCCGGATGGGTCAGTCTGTCCAGGTCCCCCGGAGTGACCAGGTAGCTCGGGTGGTGTGCGAAGGTGACCAGTATCCCCACCAGAATGAACCCGATACTGGCGAGGACACCGATCCGCAGAACGTTGCTGATTGCCCGCTCTACGTTCCTCACGTTCTCGCCCCCTTCAGCAGCATCTGCACCGAGACCCAAAGCAGCAGGAGAATGAACACTATTCGTATGCTTCGGCTCTCGAGACGGCCCAGGAGCCGAACCCCGACCTGAGCGCCAAGCAGGACTCCGACCGCCACCGGCCCGGCGACGAAAGGATCGATGTCGCCTCGCATGAAGTAGACTCCGGCACTCGCCGCGGCCGTGACACCGATCATGAAATTGCTGGTTGCCGCAGAGACCTTGAGGGGCAGTCCCATCGCCAGGTCCATGGCCGGCACCTTCAGCGCACCCGACCCGATCCCCAGCAGGCCACTCACGATGCCGGCCACATACATGAGGCCCAGTCCGATCCTGGTCCCCGACACCCGGTAGGGAATCTCCCGGGACAATGCCTCGTCGTAGTAGCTGCTGTGGAGACGGAGCCAATCGGCCCAGGGAGCGCGCCGCACCGGCCGGCTCTCGTCGTGCCCGAGTTTGCGGAACATCATGACGGCGGAGTACGCCATGACCACGCCAAAGATGAGGTAGAGCGTCTTGCTGCCCACGCGCCCCGCGAGGTAGGCGCCGGTCATGGCACCCGTCGTGGTGGCCAGCTCGAGCACCATGGCGACCCGAAGATTGGTCAGCCGGTCCCGCACGTAGGTAACGGCCGCGCCACTTGAGGTCGCGATCACCGATACGATGGAGGCGCCGATCGCATAGCGGATGTCCACGTGGAACCAGAGCGTGAGCGCAGGAATGATCAGAAGCCCACCGCCAAGCCCAAGCAGGGCGCCGAGGGTCCCGGCGACAACCGAGACCACGAACGCGAGAAGGACGAAGAGGAGCGGGGTCATGGGGGGAAGAATGGGGGGAAAAGTGCGATGAGTGCAAAGGACCGGAGACGGGAGAAGGAAGACGGGAGAAGGAAGACGGGAGACGGGAGACGGGAGACGGGAGAAAGGAGAAAGGAAAACAGTAATCCGGAGTGCGTGGGCAGTTCCCTTCTCCCTTCTTCCTCGTACTCTCTTTCTCCCTAGCCTCCCCTCATCAGTTGGTGGGCGGCCTCCCGATCCACCAGCCAGCGCACTCGCTTCGACCCACGAGCGATGACTCCAGCTGGTGAGAGCTCCCGATCAGCCCTCTCATGCAAGACTTGATTCAGACGAGCAGCCTTAGCGGTCCCCGAAACGAGGAAGATGACTTCACGACTGCGGGTGATGAAGGCAGGTGTGAGAGTAACGCGCCACGCCCCAAGGGCCGTGATCGGTTCCGCCAGGACCCAACGGATCTTCTCGTGCACGGCGGGCTGCCCGGGAAATAACGATGCGGTGTGCCCATCCTCCCCCAGACCCAACAGGATGAGATCGAGACCATCGCTGAGCCCGAAGCTCTCGCGAAGCGAATCCTCGTATGCAGCCGCGGCATCCACCGGCGGGTCCTCGCCCCGAATCCGGTGGACCTGGTTCAGGGGTATGGGAACCCCACCGAGCAGCGACTCCTTCGCCATTCGATAGTTGCTCTGTGGGTCATCGGGCGGCACGCACCGCTCATCTCCCCACCAGACGTGCACCGACTCCCAGTTGACCTGGCTTGCGAATTGGTCGGTGGCGAGCATCTGGTACGCCGCTCGCGGGGTCGAACCGCCGGCCAAGGCAACCGTAAACCGCTTGCGATTCTTGACAGCAACGTTGGCCGCACGCACGAAACGTTCGGCGACTCGCCGCGCCAGATCCTGCGAATCACGCAGGATCTCGACTCCCGTAGCACCGCCTCCGGTCAGCCCCTCGTCCAATGGCTTGTGCCTGTCTCCCCTGCAACGATCAGATCAGTCGCGAGGCCAAGGAACAGGCCATGTTCAACGATCCCGCCGCGGCCAGCAAGCAAGACCGCGAGCTCGACGGGACGAAGCAGCGGCCCGAAGTCGGCATCGAGGATCAGATTGCCGTGGTCGCTGTGAAACGGCTCACCCCGCACGTCCTGCCGGAGTGTAACCCGCGCACCCAGCCCTTCGAGATACTCCGCCTGAGAGTGCCAGCAGAAGGGAAGCACTTCCACCGGGAGCGGATGCCGGGTGCCGAGGTGGGGAGACAGTTTGCCCTCATCTACCACGATGATTTCCCGGCGACTGACCTGGGCAAGCACCTTCTCCCGGAGCAGCGCCCCTCCCCCGCCCTTGATCAGGTTGAGCTCGGCATCTACTTCGTCGGCGCCGTCGATCGTGAGGTCGATGGTGACTGCCTGCTCCGCCGGGTCTAGGATCGGGATGCCGAGGCGGCGGGCCAGCGCCGCCGTCGCCCTGGAGGAAGGAACGCAGCGCACACCGCGGAGCAGACCGCTCTCGAGCAGCGTCCCGATGCGGTGCACGGCGAATGAAGCGGTGCGACCCGTGCCGAGCCCGACGACCATGCTGGAATCCACGAACTCGACCGCGCGCTCCGCGGCCGCTCGTCGGTAACGCTGAACGGGGTCCGTGGCACCTTCCGACAAGACCCGTCGGGTCATGAGTGAGCCGGCCCCGCCGCCCCTTCGAGCATATGAGCCTTGGACTCGATTCGGCTCATAAGCTCATTCCAGGAGGTGGTGAACGCCTTGATCCCTTCCTGTTGCAGTCTCTCCGCCAGCGACTCGATATCGACTCCAACCTCCTCGAACCGATCCAGCACCGTCTCGGCATTCTCGTTGCTCCGCGACAGGACTTGCTCCACCCGGCCGTGCTCGGCGAAGGCCTTGAGCGTCGCATCGGGCATGGTGGTGATCGTCTCCGGTGCGACCAGCGCCTGGACATAGAGCACGTCCGAGGCGCCGGGATCCTTGGTCCCGGTGCTGGCCCACAGCAGCCGCTGGGTCCTGGCACCGGCGGCCGCCAGCCTGAGCCAACGAGGCGAGTCGAGCAGCTCGCGGTAGGCCCGGTAGGTCGTCATCGCGACGGCGATGCCCAGCCGGTCGTGCAACTCCGGCGGCGCTTGTTTCGCCACCGCCTTGTCCCAGCGACTCACGAACAACGATGCCACTGAAGGGACCCGCGGGCTGAGACCCGCCTCGACTCGCCGTTCGATACCCCTGATGTAAGCCTTGGCCGAAGCGAGATACTGCTCCCGGGAAAAGAGCAGCGTCACGTTGATCGGGATTCCGGCGAAGATGGACTCCTCGATCGCCGGAACCCCTTCCGGTGTTCCGGGAATCTTGATGAAGAAGTTGGGTCGGTTGGCATGATAGTGGAGAAATGCCACCCGTTCCACGGTCTTCTTCGTGTCCCGCGCCAGCAGGGGAGAAACCTCCATCGAAACCCAGCCATCCTCGCCGGCCGAAGCCTCGAAGGTCGGCTGGAAAAGATCGGCGGCGTTACGGAGATCTTCGAAGGCAAGCTCGAGGAAGAGGGCCTCGCCCAGGACTCCTCTCCTCGCGTTCAGCTGGATCGCGGAGTCGTAGGCATTGGTCTCCCCGATTGCATGATCGAAGATGGTGGGGTTCGAGGTGAGTCCAGTGACCGAGAAATCGTGGATGTAGCGCCGCAGTGTCCCGCTGGTGATCAAATCCCGGGTGATGTTGTCGAGCCAGATTCGCTGCCCGAGTTCATTCAATAGTTGCGTCGGTTTCATGTATGTCCTCCAATCCGCAGCCGCAGCGTGTGAACGCTCCGGGCCGAGGAACCCTGTAGTCATTCACACGAGCAACGCGCGTCCGGATTGTGCCAGCCACCTCCGTCCACCAGGCGATTGGCCTCCTCCGGTCCCCAGCTTCCAGCACCGTACCGAACCGGTGGCGCGGCGTTTCCCAGCACCGGGTCAACCACCGTCCACGCCGCCTCGATCGTATCCTCCCGGGCGAAGAGCATCTGATCGCCCCGCATCGCGTCGCCCAGGAGTCGCTCGTAGGGGGGAATATCGTCCCCATTCTCGTGACAGGCGACGAGGCTCACGTCCTCTCCCACCATCGCTTCTCCCGGGCGTTTGGTCCGCGCACCCAGCTCGAGGACGACGTGGGGACTCAGGCGGAATCGGATATGGTTGGGCGCGCCCGAAGAGACATCGCTGAACAGTAGGTGCGGGGGGTATTTGAGCTCGACCAGGACTTCGGTCGCGGTGACCGGCAGGCACTTCCCGGTCCGGATAAAGAAAGGAACGCCGGCCCAACGCCAGCAGTCGAAGTGCAGCCTGAGTGCTGCGAACGTCTCCACGTCCGAATCGGGAGCGACGCCCTGCTCGCAGTGGTAGGTCTCGTATTGCCCCCGAACCACTTCCGAGGGATCCAGCGGTCGCATGGTCTTCACCGCCTGGGCCTTCGCGTCGCGGACCGCTTCCGGATCGCGACCCGCGGGCGGCTCCATGGCGAGCAATGCCGCAATCTGGATCAGGTGATTCTGCACCACGTCGCGCACCGCGCCGGCTTCTTCATAGAAACGGCCTCGTCCTCTGATACCGAACTGCTCCGCCATCGTGATCTGCACCCGCTCTACGTAATTGCGGTTCCAGATCGGCTCGAGAAACGAGTTCGCGAAGCGGAAGTACATCAGGTTGAGCACCGGCTCCTTCCCCAGATAGTGATCGATCCGGAAGATTGCGTCGTCGGGGAAAAACTCCTGCAGTGTTGCGTTGAGGCTCCTGGCACTCTCCAGGTCGCGGCCGAAGGGCTTCTCGACGATCAACCGGCCACCTTGAGCGTCACCCGACTTGGCGAGTCCCTCCGCTACGGTGCGAAACAGGCTGGGTGGGATCGCGAGATAGATGAGCGGGTGCTTCGCACTGCCCAGTGCCCCGCGCAGCCGGTCGTACGTCCCCGGGTCCTGATACTCTCCCTCGACGTAGTGGAGCAACCCGGCAAGTTTGGCGAAGGCTGCCTCGTCCACCTTGCCGTGATGCTCCAGGCTCTCCCGGGCCCGGGCCTTCAGCCGATCGACGGTCCAGCCCGAGCGCGCCACGCCCAGGATCGGCACGTCGAGATGGTCCCTTCGGACCATGTCATATAGTGCGGGGAAGATCTGCTGGTAGGCGAGGTCACCGGTCACACCGAAGAGAACCAGGGCATCCGAGCGAGGCATCATGGCTGATGGCCCGGCCCTTTCTCGACGTGCCCTCCGAACTGAAACCGCATCGCCGACAGTAATTGATCGGCGAACTCTGCCCCACCACACGAGTTGAAACGCTGGAACAGCGCCGCGCTCAAGACATGAGCCGGGACGCCTTCATCAACCGCGGCGGCCAGGGTCCAGCGACCTTCACCCGAATCGGAGACTCGACCGCTGAAGCCGGCAAGCTCGGGGTCGCGGTGCAGCGCCTGTGCGGTGAGATCGAGCAGCCACGACGCAATCACACTCCCCCGCCGCCACACTTCAGCGATCTCCGCCAAGTCGAGATTGTAGCGATACAGCTCGGGGTGCTTGAGCGGTGTCGTCTCCGCGTCGGCACTCCGCTCCTGCATTCCGAGGTTCGCGTGCCGGAGGACATTGAATCCCTCGGCGTACGCTGCCATCAGGCCGTACTCGATCCCGTTATGCACCATCTTCACGAAGTGGCCCGCTCCGGCCGGCCCGCAATGCAGATAGCCCAGCTCGGCCCGATTCGGAGCACCATGCCGCTCTGGTGACCGCAAGGCCGCGTCGAGCCCGGGAGCCAGCGCCGCGAAGATGGGATCGAGCAACTCGACCGCCTGATCTTCGCCTCCGATCATCAGGCAGTAACCCCGGGCGAGTCCGCGTACTCCGCCGCTGGTGCCCACATCCAGGTAATGCACACCTCGCAAGCGGAGCTCCTCGGAGCGCCGGATGTCATCGGGGTAATGGGTGTTCCCTCCGTCGATGATGAGGTCGCCCGAGGAGAGCAGCGGGGCGAGATGGGTGATCTGGTCATCAACGAGGGCGGCGGGGAGCATCAGCCAGACCGGGCGGGGCGGCGTGAGCTGCTTTACGAGGGACGCCAGCGAATCGGCCTCAACGGCGCCTTCCTTCGCCAGCTCGGCGCGAGCTTCCGGCTTCACATCGTACACGACGCAGCGGTGCCCAGCCCGGAGCAGGCGCCGAACCATGTTGGCGCCCATCCGTCCCAAACCGATCATGCCCAGCTCCATAGGCGTCTCCTAGGTTGCGAACAGCGCCGGCGGGCCAGAGACGGTCGATCGACCAGGCCTCTCTCGTCGAGCACCCATGTCAGGTTGGTGATTTTGATCGGGCCGTGGAACACCGGCCCGGCGACCGCGAAGCAGGCGCGGTCAATCGGAAGGTCGATCGTGGCGAGGAATCGGCGCACGCGCGCCGTCTTAGTACCGCCTACATCTCCTGCCAAAAGCATTACGACATCCCATCCCTTCAAACGCGACTACAACGACCGCATCCTTTCGCATGGTAGTCGTGTGCGACAGGTTTTGGAATGGCGGGGGATTTTGGTGAACAGTGAACGGTGAACAGTCAACGGTGAACGGGAAGTTGTCATTCCGAGCAGAGCGAGGAATCCGGGTGCCTCAGGGTACGCGAAAGGCCAGGCATTGGGATTCCTCTCTCGCTGCGCTCGCTCGGAATGACAACTCTCCCCTCTCCATTCTCCCATCTCCCATCTCCCGTCTCCCGTCTCCCGCCTCAAAACCGAAACCCCGTCCCCACCGAGAAAATCGTCCCCTCCTCGCTGTGCGCCACATCCAACCGGGCTACCATTTCGTCGAGCCCGGGCAGCCAGCCCAGGGACGGCGACGCCCAGAGTCCGCCGCCGAAGTCTGCATGGAGCTTGGATGACGACTCGCCCTGATTCCAAACTCTTCCGCCGTCGCCGAAGGCGAGCACCCCAAGATCGGCGGAGATGAAGTTGACGTTGAAGCGGAACATTCTCACCCGAGTCTCGACACTGCCGTAGGCCGAGCCACGATCGCCGGAGAAGCGGTCGGTGCGAAAGCCGCGGAGGGTGAGTGGACCACCGACGCGCGCGGCCTGGCGGAAGGGCGGTGCCCCGGTAAGCAGGACTCCACCCACTCGTGTCGCCAGCACGAGCCGGCGCGATTGGCCGATTCCCCAGAGCGCCCGACCCTGCACGGAAAAGCGGCCGAATCCTCCCTGGTCCAGGTCCATCCACCCCGGAGCGCCGAGCACCTCGAGGATTGCTTGATAACGCACCGGCTCACGGACCGACTGGAGTGTCGAGTACTCCAGGCTCCCGCCTACGCCGGCGAAGCTGAAATTGCCCGAGCCGTAGGGATGCTGTTGCGCGATGAGCGTGGTGCTGCCGGTAGTGTCCGTGCTGCCGAACGAGATGAAGGGGCCCGCCTTGAAGGCCAGCTCTGGCCGGGAGGAAATCGAGATGCCGGCACCCAAGGCGACCTCGCGGACCTGGACCTCGTAGAAATCCTGATCTCTGGTTTGTTGAGTCTCGTTGCCGTAACCGAAGAAGCGCACCACATCGATCCCCGTAGCCTTGCCTGTTAGTAAAAGGTGGAGATTCCTCAACAAGTCCCGACGCTCGAACTCCACAAGCACTCTCGCACCCGCCGGCTTGGTCGCGAAGGTGAAAGCACCACGGAGCTGTTGCCGATAATTCTTCTCCTCGAAACCCTGCCAGTCGCGATGGGCGCGGATCCCGGCAACGACCCCCAGGTCGGCGCTATATCCCAGCTGCACCCCGGACTTGGTTGCAGCTCCCCAGTCCATCGGTTCCGGCGGATAGCCATCGCGCTCCCATCGGATCCGACGACCTGTGGCCCGCGGCACCACCCGCACTCCACCCGGCGGATCCACTCGGCTGCTGTCGGCCTCCGCGTAAAGCACCACGCGTTTGGTGGAAGGCCCTTCCCGCTCGAGGGCCACGTTCCCCGAGCGGGAGGTGATGCGCACTCCGGTCCCGCCGTGCTCAACTCCGATAAGCTGGACGGAATCCTGGCCGCCTTGGAGGTGGAGTCTTATCTCCTCCGTCTCGTCGCGGGAGAATTGGCGATGAAAAGTCTCGACTCCGCCGGCTACGGCGAGGATCTCCACGGCTCCCTTGTCGGACCGCCGGACGGTCACCTTTTCGTCGGCATCGGATAGGACCAGGTCCGGGTAGTGATTGATGATGTAGTAGAACTGCTTGACGATTTTGGGGAGCAGGTCGCGACGAGACGCCATGCCGGTCAGGAGGAGTGACTGGGAAGGCACCCGTTGCGACTCGGGGAGCAGCGCGATCGCCTCCTCGATCCGCTCGTTGGTCAGCGATTGAGCCAGCGCGGATGAGACGCTGTCCCAGGCGGAGCGATCGAGCCAAACCAGAAGCTGGCGGTCGAGGTCATATCCTCGATCGACCAGCGGCCCCACCTTCGGCAGCTTCGGACCAAAGACCTGGTGACCCGGCTCGTACTGGTTGAGGACCGCCGCGTTCCAACCCTGAGCCCGAAGGAACGCTTCTTCCTGACGAATCGCGATCGGTACCCACCGCTCCCCTCTCTGCGCTATCCGGTTCCAGACCCCAGAGCCAATGCTCGGGACTTCGATCCCGATCGCCGACCAGTACGTCGAGGAGCCGGGAGGCGAGGTACCGCTCCGTTGCGACTCTGGTCGTGGGATCGAGCCGGAGTTGCTCGAGCAGTGCGGCCGTGGTGATCACCCGTGAAAACCGGCCGTAGGGCTCTCCGTCGAGCTCGGGAGCCTGCTCGACCCAGACCGGCCGGCCTCGCAGCGAATCGAGGAGATGGAACGAGTCGGGCTCAGTGCGGAGAACCACCAGCATGGGCTGAATGGCGTCCAGACCCACGCGCTGATACAGCCCGGCTGCCACGAGCGGAGCCGTCGGGTGCACGTTGGCGACGAGATCCCGAAGGAGGTTGTTGAACTCGGTATCGCGCAGGTTTCTGGGCAGTAGCGCGGTGACGGGATCTCGGTCTACCGGAAGGATTCGAAGTGCCCTGCCGTCTGCTCCTCGTGCGATGACGACGTTGGCGAGGGGGCCGTTATCCGGCGCGAACGTGACCTGTCCCCCACCGAGTTGATCGGTGTTCGCCACCGCCAGGCACACGGTATCCGCCCAGAGCGCACGCCAGCCTGCCCCGCGCGCGAGACCCGGGCCCTTGGGCTCCGCCAAGCGCGGGCTGAGGACGACAGCGGCCGAGTCGGGAGGTTCTCCCGACGAGCGTTGAGTACCGCTTGCGGCAACGCAACCGCCGATAGCCAGGAGCCAGAGCACCGCGAAGTTCCGGGAAGGTGGTGATTCGAGAGGCTGAATAAGGAAAGCGGGAAAGGGGAAAAGGGAACAGGGAATCCCTTTTTCCGCTGTTGTCTCAGTCCTCAGTCCTTTGCCTCATCTCTGCCTCGCCAACACCCAAAAACCCCCGCTATACTTGTCCCCACGCGAACGTGGCGGAACTGGCAGACGCGCAGGACTTAGGATCCTGTGGGGAAACCCTTCCGGGTTCGATTCCCGGCGTTCGCATCTGATACCTCTCCCTCGCGTTCATTGGTTCCTGTAGAGAGGGCCCGGCGTGGGCAAATCCGATAGCCTGTGGCTCGCGCTTCTCGCGATTGCACTCACCGCCCAAGGGTGCAACCGGGTCGCCAAGAACGTCTCCTACGATCCCGCAGGCACCGACTCGCTTACCGCACTCGACATTTACCCGCCGCGGTTTGGGGGGCATCATCCGGTCGTCATCTTCGTTCATGGCGGGAGTTACGTCGAGGGAGACAAGAGCACCGAAGTAGGGGCCAAGCCCAAGCAGTTTGCGGGCGAGGGATATGTCTTCGTCGCGGTAAACTATCGCTTATCGCCCGCGGTCAAGCATCCGGTCCACATCCAGGACGTAGCCAAGTCCATTGCCTGGGTCAATCGAAACATCGGTCGCTATGGCGGCGACTCCACCCATCTCTTCGTCCTGGGGCATTCGTCGGGCGCCAGCCTGGCGGCGCTCATCGCCACCAACGAGCGTTACCTGAAGGCCGAAGGCCTGAATCTGTCGTCTCTGAGCGGGGCGATCCTGCTGGATGGCAGCGCCTACGATATCCCGCGTCGATTCTCCGAGGATTCGGCCGACGCTCATCGCCTGCTCCCCATCTTCGGCGACGATCCCACGGTCTGGGAAGAGGCCTCCGCACAGTATCACTGCCAAAAGAACAAGGGCATTCCGCCCTTCCTGATCTTTTTTCTCACCGCGCGCGCAGGAGGTACCCAGCAGTCTCAGGCGCTGGCGGGTGCCCTGGCCGGTGCCGGGGTAAAAGTGGAGATCAAACCGATACAGACCGTGGGGCACAACAAACTGAATCTGGAGCTGGGGCTGGAGACAGACCCTGCGACTGCGGACGTGTTCTCGTTCTTGAAGATCTACAGCGCACGGGAACCCTGAGCGGAATTGCGGAACGACTCAACCGGTTGAGGACCGGCTCCCGCCGCGCTGCAGCAACGCCAGCCGCACCGCATCTACGACGAGAGAAAAATCGTCGAGCTTGGAGATCAGTGGCACTCCGCGCTGCTCGATCGGCGCGTGGACCTTGGGATCCCTCGCGGCTCCGGTGAGAAACACCACCCGGTGGAGCAACTCGGGGACCCGGGAAACCAGCGAATCGTAGAACGCGACCCCGCTTACCTCGGGCATCAGCACGTCGCTCACCACCGCATCCACGTCGCCCGCCTCGACCACGCGCAACGCCTCAGCCCCGGACCCGGCTTCGAGGACCGCAAAGCCGCTGCGCTCGAAATAGCCCCGCAACGCCCGGCGAATCGACTTCTCGTCGTCAACCACGAGGACGGTGGACATGCTTACTATTCAACAAGTTGCGACATGAGGGGTCAAGTAGTTCCATCGGCCTACACCCTCGTCTGTAGCCCCATCCCGATCGTGCCGAGCCGGGCACCGCTCCTACTGCCCCCTCGCCCTGTGGCAGACTAAATTGCCGCCCATGTCGGACATATCGATCGTAAAGACCAAGGAAGACGAAGCCTCCAAGTCGCTCCAGGTGACGGTCCCGGTGGACCGGGTTCGCCAGGCCGAGGACAAGGCTCTCAAGTACTACCGGCAGCGGGCCCGCCTGCCCGGCTTCCGGCAGGGACACGCCCCCGAGGGGGTGGTTCGCAAGCGGTTCGGAGACGCTATCCGGCAGACCGTGCTGGAAGAGGTGATCCGGGAAAGCTGGGAAGCGGCTCAGACCAGCGAGCAGCTCAAGCCGATCGCCGAGCCGCACATTCACAATCTCAAGTTCGAGACCGGCGGGCCGATCGAATTCGAGTTCCACGTCGAAGTCCGTCCCGAGGTCAAGCTGAACCGCACCGGTGGCTTCACCCTGCACCGCCGGGTGCTTCCGGTGACCGATGCGGAAGTCGAGTCGCGCCTGCGCGACGTCCAGGAGCAGAAGGCGACCTGGATCCCGGTCGAAGGGCAGAAGCCTTCACCCGGCCAGCAAGTGAGAATCGAAGTGGCGCCGCTCGACGCTGAGAACGCCGGTACCGCGCAGCCCTACATAATGGTACTGGGCGAGGGCCGCGCGATCCCCGACGTCGAAGAGCGGGTGATGACGCTGCTTCCCGGAGAGTCGGTGGATACCGAAGTCCGCTTCCCCGACGACTTCTCGGATGAATCCCGCCGCGGCCAGACCCGCAAGGTTCGCATCGCACTGCACGAGGTGAAACGACAGGAGTTGCCGGCCCTGGACGACAGCTTCGCGCGGGAGGTGGGAGACTTCGAAAGTCTCGATGCGCTGCGGGTTGCGATCCGGACCGACCTGGAGCGGGATGCGGAGCAGACCGCCGATCAGTCCGTGCGTCAGGACCTGGTGCGCCAGCTGATCGAGGCCAATGGAATCATGGCCCCCAGTTCGTTGGTGGACCGATTGATTCAGGGATACGGCCAGGCCTACCAGATTGATCAGGCCCGTCTCCCGGACTTCGCCAATGAATTCCGCCCCATGGCGGAGTCCCAGGTCAAGCGGGACTTATTGCTCGACACCGTGGTGGAAAGCGAAAAGCTGGCGCGCCACAGAAGCGGATATCGACGCCCGGGTTGCCGCGATGGCGCAGGCACGGGGGTTGCCGGTCGGACAGTTGTACGCCCAGCTGGAGAAGGCCAACCGGCTGCGGGAACTTGAGCGCGGGATCACCGAGGAGAAGGCCTTCGCCTGGCTCCTCCAGCAAAGCACCGTCGAGGAGAGCGCGAATTGACGATGTCAACTCTCTATCCGCCGTATGTGATCGAACGGTCCAGCCGTGGGGAACGGTCCTACGACATCTTCTCCCGGCTGCTGATGGATCGGATCGTTTTCATGGGAGCGCCGATCAACGACGATGTGGCCAATATCGTGATCGCGCAGCTGCTCTTCCTGGAAGCGGACAACCCGGAGCGGGACATCTATCTCTACATCAACTCGCCGGGCGGTGTCGTCTCGAGCGGCCTCGCCATCTACGACACGATGCAGTACCTCAAGGCGCCGATCAACACCATCTGTATGGGGATGGCGGCCTCGATGGGCTCCTTCCTGCTGGCGGCGGGACTCAAGGGCAAGCGAAGCGCGCTGCCTCACTCGCGCATCATGATTCACCAGCCCTCGGGCGGTGCGCAGGGAACCGCGGCCGACATCGAGATCCAGGCGCGCGAGATCCTCTATCTCCGTTCGAAGCTGAACGGCCTGTACGCCCAGCACACCGGCCAGGCCATCGAGACCATCGAACGGGACATGGATCGCGACCGCTTCATGAGTGCCGAGGAGGCGAAGGAGTACGGGATCATCGACAGCGTGATCACCAAGCGTACCGAGATTCAGCCGGCCGCCAAGAACCCTTGACGCTCCCCCGGAGCCGGGGCACCTTTTGACTGTCTTCCCCGGCTCCCTTTCACCTTAGACCGCGGCTGGTACCATGTCCAACGACAAACATCTCCGCTGCTCGTTCTGCGGAAAGTCGAAGGATTCGGTCCGGAAGTTCATTTCCGGCCCGTCGGTCTACATCTGCAACGAATGCATTACGCTGTGCAACGAGATCCTGGCGGAGGACGAGGAGCGGGACGTCGCGGATACCATCACCCAGGTCCCCACCCCCAATGAGATCAAGGCGGTCCTGGACCAGTACGTGATCGGGCAGGAGCGGGCCAAGCGAACCCTGTCTGTCGCGGTCTACAATCACTATAAGCGAATCAACTCGTCCTCGTCGCGGGAGAGCGAGGTCGAGCTCGACAAGTCCAACATCCTCCTCATCGGCCCCACCGGCGTCGGCAAGACCCTGCTGGCCCAGACCCTCGCCCGAATTCTCGACGTTCCCTTCACCATCGCCGACGCGACCACCCTCACCGAAGCCGGCTACGTCGGTGAGGACGTCGAGAACATCCTGGTGCGGCTGCTTCAGGCCGGCGAGTTCAACGTCGCCGAGTGCGAGCGGGGCATCGTCTACATCGACGAGATCGACAAGATCGCCCGCAAGTCGGAGAACCCCGAGCATCACCCGGGACGTCTCCGGCGAAGGCGTGCAGCAGGCGCTCCTCAAGATCCTGGAAGGCACGGTTGCCTCGGTTCCGCCTCAGGGCGGACGCAAGCACCCACAGCAGGAATACATCCAGATCAATACCAAGGACATCCTGTTCGTCTGCGGCGGCGCATTCGACGGGCTGGAGAAGATCATCCAGGCTCGCACCGGCCGGCAGCAGATCGGCTTCTCCAAGGACGCCCGCGGGACCACCAGCGAGGCGGACAAGCAGAACCCCTTCGCCGAGGTGGAGCCGGATGACCTGCTGCGCTTCGGGCTGATCCCCGAGCTGGTAGGCCGCCTCCCCGTAGCGGTGGCCCTCGAAGCGCTGGACGAAGAAGCCCTGATGCGTATCCTGATCGAGCCCAAGAACGCGCTCACCAAGCAATACCGGAAGTTGTTCGAGATGGAGAACGTGGGCCTCACGTTCGACCCCGAGGCGCTGCGCGCTGTGGCCCAGAAGGCCCTGAAGCGCGGTACCGGCGCCCGCGGCCTCCGCGCCATCCTCGAACACACCATGACCGACATCATGTTCGACCTGCCCAGCCGGGACGATGTGCGAGAGATTGTGATCACCCGCGAATCGGTCCTCGAGGATCAGCCCCCGCTGGTGGTGACGGAGCGGGCGCGGACGAAGCGCGAGGCGTAGTCTAGAGTCCAGAGTCAGAAGTCGAGAGTCATCGACTTTCGACTTCTGACTCTGGACTCCAGACTTCCGTGCGTGTGAAACCCATCTCGCCGCTCTCCCACCTACCCATCGAATTCATCGGCAGCTTCCCCGACCCCAAGGTCCGGCTCGAGCCGCCGCTTCCTGAAATAGCATTTCTTGGCCGCTCCAACGTCGGCAAGTCGAGCCTGCTGAACGCGCTCGTCGGCCGCCGCAATCTGGCGCGGGTGAGCGGATCTCCCGGAAAGACCACGTTGCTGAACGTCTTCCGGCTGCCCTCGCTCTACCTGATCGATCTGCCGGGCTACGGCTATGCCCGGGCTTCGCACAGCGATCGGGCGGGATTTTCGAAGTTGATCAAGGGCGTGCTGACACGCCGGACGAGCCTGACCGGCGTCGTTTGGCTGCTCGACATCCGGCATTCTCCGTCGAAGGAAGACGTGGAGTACAGCCACCTGCTCGCCGAGCGGGGCACGCCGCTGCTTGTCGCCCTTACCAAGGCGGACAAGCTCGGCCGCGCTGCGCGGGGAGAGCGGTTGCGGGAATTGGCGAAGGCGCTGGAGGTTCCGGAGGAGCAGTTCGAGCCAACCAGCAGCAGCACCGGACTCGGCATTGCGGAGTTGGGCGAGAGCGTTCTCGCCGCGACAGCCACGGAGGCACGATGAACAAGGCTTGGTTGGTGATCGCAATAGCCCTGACGATGGCCGGCGCCGGCGCTTCGCACGCCCAGAGCGGCGAAACGAGCGTCGCCGGGGGCGACCTCCCCCCACCCGGTTACGGCACCCTGGGCCAGGACGACATCTCGATACGGTTCAACGCCGGAGACATCGATATCCGCATGGTGCCGCTCGATCAGCGGGTGTTGCGGCTGCTGGGCCCCGACGTCTACGCTTCGCTCAACAAGCTCACGATAGACCGCGACGCTTCGATCGATTCTGTGGCCGCGCTGGGCGGAGCTTCGGATCCCGGATTGATGCTGGTGAGTTTCTTCGGACGCCGGGACGGGGTGCGCTTCGAGCCACTCAACGTCTTCCTGGTAATCCGCAATCAGACTTACCCGCCGATCGGCATGGTCCCCTTCACTGCCAGCATCACCAACCGGCAGCTCGACACCCGGCAGCAGGCCAGCGCGATCATGGTCTATAACACGCCGGTTCCGGTCTATGAAACCTTCGGCGTCTCCTACGGCGCCATCGTGGTGCCGAACGCCTGGCAAAACCAGCTCTCAAAGGTGCAACGGGAGCGGACTCGCGTCATGACAAAGGTGAGGCAGGGGCAGGTCGACAGCGCGAAGGCGCCGTGAGAAAAGCGGGGAACAGGGAACGGGGAAAGCGGCAGGCCTGAAAAACGGCACCTCATCCCGAGCGCAGCGAGGGACCTACCGTCCTGTCCTACGCGCAAAGTACTCGGTGAGTAGGTCCCTCGTCGCTACGCTCCTCGGGATGAGGTGCTAGAGGAGCTCATTACTTTCCCCTGTTCCCCGTTCCCGCTGTTTGGCCGATCGCCCCACCACCTCTGCACTCCCTCGAACCCCCTCCCCGCCACCAGCATCGCCGTAGACAGCAGGTCCGCCTCGATTCCGCTGCGAGCCTGGACACTGACTTGCACCATGCGATCCGCCGGGTAACCGGTCGCGGGATCCATCACGTGGCCTCGGACTATGGCACCGTAGCGAATCGTCGACATCGTGTTGGCGCTGGTCGCGAGAGCGCGGTCCCGCAGGAGACCGGCGGGCCGGGGAGGACCTGAGCCGGTCGGATCGGCCAGATCCACCCGCCAGCCTTCCTCACCCGGCGGCGCGCCCAGCGCTATGCAGTCACCGCTCACATCGATGAAGGCCCGCTCGACTCCAGAGGCCCGTAGCACACTCGCCGCCCGGTCCAGACCATATCCCACTCCGATTCCGCCGAGATCGAGTTGAGTCACGGCGGAAGGAAGTGTCACCCGGTCTCCATCGATCATCACTACACTGGCTCGTACCGCCTTCTCCGCTTCCCGAAGCTCCATCGCGCCGGGCGGAGCTTTCCTTGGCTCACGGAAACCCCAGACCCGCATCAACGGCTCGACTGCGATATCGAATGCCCCGTTCGTCGTGTTTCGGGCACGAGCTGCGGCGCTGAGCACCTCGAGCAAGTCCCCATCTATTCTCATCGGCGACTTCCCGGCGTGGCGATTCAGCTCCGAGAGGTCGCTCGCGTCGTCGAACCGGGAGAGGCGGCCCTCGACGCGACGCAGCTCCGCCAGGGCCAGAGCGGCGGCTTCAAGGCCGGCAGCCTCGGATTCGTGGAAGAGCAACAGGTGAACCGGCTGTCCCATCGCCCAGGACCAGCGTTCCACTAAGGCGGGAGAGGCGGGAAGGCGGGAAGGCGGGAAGGAAGCGACGCCCGACCGCCACGGCCGCCCCCAGCATCGACACGAAGTCCCGGCGGTTCACTTCTGCTCCACCAGGTGCAGTTCGGTGAGAATCAGCCAGCTCTGCAGGTAGAAGGTGATCGCCATGATCGTGCTGGAGAGCTGCAGCAGCCAGCTGAACCGTGGATCAACGTAGCGCACCAGCCACAGCGAGCTGAACGACACCAGCAGGGCCACGAATGGCTCCACAATCAGGAATCGCCTCAACCGGGGCGAGAGCCGGGAGCAGAGCGACACACCCAGGCCCGAGAACGCAAAAATCACCGCCATGCTCAGAATGTGCGTGTGGGTCAACGTGAGCATCTCGGCGTACGACTTGGGAAACTGCATCGCCCCTTCGGCCACGGTGCTGTCGGACCCGCGATACCGGTCGCTGATGCCCGAGGGCACCATGTGGGTCGTGTGAAGGACGAAAAGCAGTGCCGTGGTGTACCCCACCACCTGGGCAATGGTGAGCCACCGGGCCAGGCTGCGGAGTGGCGGTGGGACGTCGCGCCAGAGGAATTCGTTGTTTCTGGAATTCATTGGAGTTTGCCCGCCGCGTGCCACGCGGTGAGATCGGCGACCGCCTTGCGCACGGCCACGGTGACGGAGTTCACGCTGATCGTCGCTCCCGAGATGGACCTGATATCCTTCCCGACCTGCATGGGATCCTGCGCCGTCTTCCCCCGGAATTGCTTGCGCCACGAGTCGTACGCCACTTCGCCGCCATACGGCTCGCGATAGACCAGGATATCAACGTCCTTCAGGTGATCACCCGGATCCACGGCGACCAGAAACGTGATGGGCTGGTCCTTCCCCTTCACATTCCGCACGACGGCATACCCCAGCAACGAATCGGCCCGCTCGACCCGAAGCACCGGCGCATCATCCACCTTCACCGTGTCGGCGAGGGCCCCATTCCCGAACACCCGGGCGAGACTCGCCTGGACCTTCTTGGCGGGGGCGTCCTGGGCAGTAAGGCGTGAGAAGTGAGAAGTGAGAAGGAAAAGCAGGAGCATCACTCCCAGGCGCGCTCTCGCAGGCGCGCGAGGGCACGAGGGGACAGACCCGCCTCGGGGGCTTCCCCCCTTCTCACTTCTCACTTCTCACCTCTCACGCTCTTCCCGCCTCTCACGCTGTTAGAACTGGTATCCCACACCCAGCGCCAACACCTCGTTCTCCCCCACCCCGGCCTGGTTGTCGCGGAGCTGGTAGTCGGCCTTGAAGGCAACATTCCAGAGCGGCTTGTACGTCAGGCCAAACGTGGTGATCCGGCGAGCAAGCGCGGCATCGTCCGGCGTGCCGGCGGCTGCCTTGGCCTGGGTGTCGTAGTGATCGTACCGCACAAACGCGTTGAGCCGCTGGCTCGATTTGGGAGCGAGGAACCCGAGCAGGTTGTATCCGCCCTCGACGTACCCCCCCGCGATCCGTCGGCCAACGCCCTGACCGTAGACCGCGTTGATCTTGTCGGCGTCGTAGACCTCGATGGTGCCTCCGACCGCGCGCAGCATGAAGGGCCCGTTGTCGTACCGGGCGTCACCCATGACTACCAGAACGGGAGCGTCGAATGCGCCGGTGCCAAGGCCGGGAACCTGGTTGGCCGTGCCACCATACCAGAACGAACCGCCGACCTTAAAACCCGCCTGGGCATACTCCACCCGTCCGGTAAAGGAAGGATTGGCGAAGCTCGCCTCTTTCCCCTCCTGCCGCCCCTCACGAATGCCTTGCTCCGCCGTGAACCCCTCGGCCTTGAGCCCGTTCACCAGGAAGACCCGGTAACTGAGCCCGTTGACTCCGGGAATCTGGCCGACGGCGCCGACGCCGATGTCCCGCCACGTGGTGGGAATGACATCGTTGTCGAAGTCGGGCCGCTCGACTCCGTTGAAGCTGGGTGGCTCGTGGGTCTCGTTGATGATGCCGATCGGCGGAAGAAGAAGTCCGGTCCGCAGCGTGAATGCGTTGGAGAACCGGTAATCCAGATACGCCTGCTCGAGGGCAACCTCGCCTCCCGATTCTCCACCTTCGATCTTGGTGTCCTCCAACTCCAGCTCGGAGTGCAGGGTGATCCGATCGTTGAACGCGTAGCCGGCGTAGATCACGAATCGCTTCACGTTCACCAGGCCGGGCGTGTCGGGACCGGTCGAGTTGGAGTAGTGGACCTCCCCGTACCCGCCGATCGTAAGTTTGCCGACTTCGTCCTGGGCGGAGAGCTGGAAGAGGGGAGCGAGGGTGAGGGCCACCGCCCCGAGGCGGACAAGCAAGTTCATGAGCGACAAGGGGAAAGATTAGTTGAGAATGATTATCAGATGAACTCTGACTAGTTTAGTCCCCTTTTGTGGGTTCGTCAACCAGATTTCCCCGTGATACCACGGTTCACGTTTCCTCTGACGGGCGGAACCGCTAGACTCTGTTGATCCCGGAGGATCTATGGCCTACCTGCCGCTGCGCGGTGTGGAAATCGCGGCCCCTGCCGCTCCCCTGTACGACGAATGGCTTGCCGCTCTCGACGCCGAGCTTTCCGCGCCGGGCGCCGATTGGTACCGGATCGCTCGGAACGTGCTGTTCGAGATCTGGTATCCCGGCCATGCGGACTACGAAGGCATGGTCGCCGACGCGAAGCTCTCCGCGGCGAGCCGCATCGCGTTGCTCGGCCTGGATCCCCACAACATCACGCTCGAGCCCGAGTACTACGGCGATGTTGACGCGCCGCGCTTTGCCCGGGTGAAACCGCTGCTCTGGCTTTGGTACTCCTTCGATCGCTCTCCGCTGGGAGGACAGCACGTCTATCTCGGCATCCGGCTCCGCCGCCTGCTGGCGCCGCGGATCTTTGCCCGCTGCGGAGAGAACTTCAAATGCTTCCAGCACGTCGAGTTCTCCTATGGATACAACCTGGAGGTGGGGGACAACGTGGTGGTTCATCGCCACGTGCTCCTCGACGACCGCGGGGGGATCACGCTGGGCAACCGGGTCAGCATCTCGGACTACGCCAACATCTACAGCCACACCCATAGCATCGTGGAGCAGCGCGAGGTGATTAACGCCAACACCGTGATCGAGGACGACGTGCGCATCACCTACCACGCCACGGTGCTGGCCGGAGTCCGGGTGAAGGCCAACGCCATGGTGGGCGCCATGGCCCTCGCCACCAAGGACGTCAGGTCCTATCACGTGAACGTCGGGATTCCCGCCAAATCGGTTCGGGTCAAGCCGAATGCGCCACCGGAGGCGTACGTGACCGAACGGGTTGGCGGCCGGCATTCCGGGGAGCCGTCTCGCTGACCGCGGGCATTCTCGCTCTTCTACTCCTGGTCGTCGCACTGGGACTCGCCGTTTCCCTGGTGCGATCGCGCCGGCGTTCCGTGGCACTGGAGCACGACCGGAGACAGCTCGCCCTCCAGCTCGACCGCCGCATCAACGAGATCTTCTCGCTTCAGGAATTGAGCTACGTGCTCGCCGAGTCGCTCCAGCTCGAGCGGGTGGCCGAGCAGGTGGTGCGCTACACCATGCGGTTCCTCCAGGCCGATGGCGCCATCGTGATCCTGGCGGCGGAGGATGGCAGCAGCCTGACGGTGGCCGGCGCCGAGGGCTCGTTATCCGCTCTGAATGGCCAACGGCTCGCCGCCGATGACGCGACACTGGTGATGCGGGCGCTGCAGAACGAGCGGATCGAAGTCGAGCAGGATGTCTCGGGAGAGGGTGTCCTCCTGATCGGCGATGCCAGGGCGCAGATTGCCGCCGCCGCGCCGCTCCGGGCTCATGGATTTGCGATGGGCGCTCTCGCGGTGGCGGGCCACCGTTCCGGCACCTTCAGTCCAGAGGATCTGTGGCTCCTGTCGACCGTGACGACGCATGTCGCGGTGGTGATGGCCAACAGCCGGCTGTTTGAAATGGTGCGGCAGGCGAAAGAAGAGTGGGAAACCGCGTTCAACTCTCTCGCCGAAGGCATCGCCGTGGTTGATGAGAAGGGCCGGATCAGCCGCGCCAATCGTGCCTTCGCGCGAATGCTCGATGCCGCCCTCCCTACCCTGATCGGCCGGAACTTCTGGCCGACTGTGGTCGGAGACAGCGAAGGTCCCGGCGATCTCTTCGCCGCCGCGAGCCGGGGAGAACGACCCTCCCCGGTCATGGTCCGTAGCGAGGTGCTCCGCCGGATGCTGCGACTCACGGCGGCTCCCCTTTCCGAGCCGCTGGACGGCACGGCGACCGTCATCCTCATCGAGGATGTGACGGAGCAACGGGCGCTCGAGGCCCAGCTCATCCAGAACGAAAAGCTTGCGGCAGTGGGACAGCTGGTCTCCGGCGTCGCCCACGAGCTCAACAACCCGCTCACTTCGATCGCGGGACTGTCGGAGTTCCTGCTCGAGCGAAAAGATCTCCGGGCGAGCGACCGGGAGCACCTGCGCGTGGTGCATGAGCAGGCCGCGCGCGCCGGACTCATCGTACAGAATCTGCTGACCTTCGCCCGGAAGGAGACGCCCGAGGCGACCGGGGTGGATTTGAACACCGTGGTGGAACGCACCGCGCTGCTCGTAGCCTATGACCTCCGGCTCCGTGGCATCGAGCTGGACCAGAAGTTGAGCGGCGAAGAGATCAGCGTGAAGGGAAACCGCTACGAGCTGCAGCAGGTGCTGCTGAACCTGCTGACCAACGCGACTCATGCGATCTCCAGGCTGCACCCTGACGTGGCGCGCCGAATCACCGTCGAGACATGGAGGGATGGCACCCAGGCACTGCTCCGGGTACGGGACACCGGGCCCGGCGTGCCGCAGCAGCTCGTCTCCCAGCTCTTTACCCCGTTCTTCACCACCAAGGACCCGGGCGAGGGAACCGGGCTGGGCCTCTCGATCAGTTACGGGATCGTCGAATCACACGGCGGCCGTTTGAGCTATGCGCCAGGTGCTGGTGGTGGAGCCGAATTCACCGTCTCACTTCCCTACGCGCCTCCTGGGGAAGACGCGCCGGCGGTTCAGCCTGTGGGGCTCGAAGGCCTGCCTCGGGGGAAGGCCGGGCGCTCCATTCTCGTCGTGGATTCGGACCGGGCAGTCCATCGCACGGCGGTGGCACTCTTCGGCATGGCTGGTCATCGGGTGGTCAGCGTGCTGACCGGAGACGAAGCGATGCCACTCGCGCAGGAAGGGGAGTATGACCTGGTGCTGGCGGATTCTCGCGCGACGATGAACGGGGAAGGCTTCCTGACCCACCTGCTGGCCGCGCGACCCGGGTGGAAGAGCCGGGTGGTTCTCACCGTCCCGGCCGACACCAGCTCGGCCCAGCTGCAACGCGAGGGATTCAGAGTTGTGGAGCGGCCGATCACCGTCCGCCAGCTGAGCGCCGCGGCGCAGGCACTGCTCGAGAGCTAGTAACCGGCCTCCTCAGCCCGGCGAAATGGCTGGAGAGTGATCCTGCCGTGCAGTTTCCGGGCGACCTGATCCGCGCTCGCCACCGCCCAGAAATTCCCGCCCGCGTCGAGCACCGGCGCATCGATGAACCACCGCCTGGCAGAGAGAAAGACGTTGCCGGTAAGCTGGAGGTCGCTGCTGACCGAGTCGATCACGACACCGTCATCCACCCCGTCGAACAGGTTTCCCCGGATTCTGATCCGGCTGCTCCGTTCCACCAGGATGCCCTGCCCCACCTTGGCGATCGTGTTGTCGGCAATCCGATAATCCCGGCTCGGCTCATCGCCATCCTTGGAGGTAAAGAGCCGGATACCGACCTTGCCGCCGATGATAATGTTGCCGTTCAGCTCGTTTTCGCCGCCATGCTCGATGGCGATGCCGTCACTTCGGGAGCCGACAATGGAGTTCTTCTCCACCGTGTTGGCCCGGGAGTATCCCAGCCAGAATCCGTAGTCCGAACTGTCGGCCCGATTCTCCAGGAAGGTGTTCCATTCGCTGAAGGTGGACTCGAACGCATTGTGATAGGCGAACGAGGCGTCGTTCCGGATCACGAGATTGCCGATCGAGCCCGAGACCTCCGGTCGCTGGCCACTCAGGAAGAACCCGTCTCCCGACCAGGTGAGGTCGTTGTCCGCGATGAAATTCGAATCGCTGCGCTCTCGGAGCAGGAGGGCCGCGCTATCGCAGCCGTGGCGATAGGCGGGACTCTCGCAGCGCACGTTGTGATCCGCCTTGTTGCGAAGAATGGTATTGCGCGATGAGCGCCAGAGATGGATTCCCCAACCCGAGTTGCCGCTGACATCGTTGTCGGCGATGATCGCGTTCCGGCTCTCGAACAACCCGATGCCATTCTGCGCCCCACGCGCGATGACCCCGGTTACCGAGGCGCCGCTGGTTCGCTTGAGATAGACTCCGTGGCCGTAGGTCTCGAAGGTGTCGGGATGGAAGATGTCGAGCCAGTCGGCCTGATCGTAACGCTGCTGGGTCGAGCGCAACGTCTGGCTTCTCGACTGGGAGACATCGACCCCGCTGATTCGGTGTCCGCTTCCTCCATCGAGCTTGATGCCATAGCGGTACCCCCGGATCCGGCCTCCGCGAACCGCGACACTATCGACACCCGTGCTGGTGATTCCGATTCCTCGAAAGTCTGCCGGAACCGAGTCTCCGCTTTCAAGCGTGACTCCGGTGAGATCGATCCTGGTTCCCGGCGCGGAGGCGACGATGATGCCGCGCTCGTTGGGATCCGGGATGCGATACCGGCCGGGACAGATCTTCACGTCCCCGCTCACCTTGGTACCTGGCTTCTGAAGCCGGGTACAGGGATCCATGGCGGAACCCACCGAGGCCCGGGAGCCCAATACGGGAACGAGCATCATGGAAACCAGAAATCGGATCATCATGGTCTCACAACATAGCCCCGCTCCCGCAGGTAGGCTCGCGCCTCGGGAAGGGAGGAACCTTGATAGTGGAAAATCGATGCGGCCAGAACCCCGTGAGCCCCGGCCTCGAACGCCTCGGCGAGGTGCGCCAGGCTCCCGGCACCGCCCGACGCGATGACCGGAATGCTCACCTGGCGTACAGTCTCTCGCAGCAGGTCGAGATCATAGCCTGCCCGGGTGCCGTCCCGGTCCATCGAGGTCAGCAGAATCTCGCCCGCCCCCAACTGCTGCAGCCTGACCATCCATTCCACGCCGTCGAGCCCGGTTGGCTCACGGCCTCCATTCACGTACACCCCCCAGCTTGCTGGGTTGCCGTCTGTCGGGGATGGTGTCCGCTTTGCGTCAACCGCCGCCACGATGCATTGAGCGCCGAAGCTGTCCGAGAGTCGCCGCACCAGCTCGGGATCGCGCACCGCCGCGGTATTCACGGCGATCTTGTCGGCTCCCGCCCGCAATACCGCCCCGGCGTCTTCCAGCGACCGGATGCCGCCCCCCACGGTGAAAGGGATGAGGAGCCTTTCCGCCACACGAGCGACCATGTCGATCGTGGTCGCCCGGGACTCATTGCTGGCGGAGATATCGAGAAGAACCAGCTCATCCGCCCCTTCGGCGTCATATCGAGCGGCCTGTTCGACCGGATCACCGGCATCCCGGAGCGACTCGAAATGCACACCCTTGACGACGCGTCCACCGGCGACGTCGAGACAGGGGATGATGCGACGGGCGAGCATGGTTGTGATTGAAGATTGAAGATTTCAGATTTCAGATTGAAAATTGAAAAATCGCAAATTGACAATTGCAAATTTGTTGCTGTTCAATCTGCAATCTAAAATCTTCAATCTGAAATTCTGAGCACGTCCTCCAGCTCCCCCGCATTTCCCCGGCCCAACAACACTTCAATATCCTCCAGCGCCCGCCGTTCGCGCGGCCAGGCGAGACGCTCGCGAGCCGCGGGGAAGGACAGCCACTCGAAGGCTTCGTGCTCGCTGCTCAAGCGCACCGCCGCGTTCTGTACGAAGGCCGCAAAGACCGGAATGAAGGCTACCTCGTCCACCCGGTGGCGGTAGAACGTTTCCACCCGGCTCAAGTTGTAAAGTCGTTCCGGTGCGAGACCGGTTTCTTCCCCCAATTCGCGAAGCGCGGCCTGGAGTGGAGTCTCTCCTTCTTCGATGCTCCCATGCACTACTTCCCAGGCCCCGTTGCAGCGGCCTCCAGGAGCACGACGAAGCGCCAGGACTTCAAGCGTCAAGCCCGCGCGTCGCAGCGGGTAGACATCAACGAAAGTGACCCGGAACGTCGTCACGGGTTCCAGCTGCCGAATTTGGCGAGCAAGGCGACTCCCGCCTGCTGCGATTTCTCGGGGTGGAATTGCACGCCGAGGACGTTTTCCCGCCCGACAATGACGGGGAACGCACCGCCGTAGTCGCCCAGCGCCAGCGCGGTGCCGGTCGACAGCTCGGAGGGGTGGTAGCTGTGGACGTGATAGTAAAACGTGGACCCATCCGGAAAGAGCGAGTTGAGAACCGGATGGCGCCTGCCCTGCTCGGTGGGTCGAACCTCCGCCCATCCGACGTGAGGAAGTGGGAGCTCGGACCGGAACCGTATCACCCGACCCTCGAGGATTCCCAGACCCGTTGCGCCAGGGGCTTCCTCGCTCTCCGGAAACAGGAGCTGCAGGCCGAGGCAGATGCCGAGTACGGGCCTGCCCGCCGCGGCGACAGCGCGAATCGCGTCGGGAAGTCCGCGCTCCGCGAGGTTGCGGGAACCTTGTCCGAAGTGGCCTACTCCGGGCACTACGAGCCGACCGGCCTTGCGCAGCTCATCTGGATCGGCCGAGAGCCTGGCCTCGTGGCCGGCAGCGGCCAGGGCCCGGACCACGCTGCTGAGATTGTTGACTCCGTAGTCCACCACAGCGATCACAGCACACCCTTGGTGGACGGAACACCCGTGACTCGAGGATCCCGCGAGATCGCGGATTCCAGGGCGCGAGCGAACGCCTTGAAAGCGGCTTCCACGATGTGATGCGGGTTGTCTCCCCGAATCAGGTCCATGTGAGCCGTGAGACCGGCATGCTGCACCAGGGCGCGGAAGAACTCCGGAGTGAGGAAGACGTCGTAGTCTCCCAGCATCTGCCACTTGGGAATGTCCACGTGATATGCCAGGTACGGGCGTCCCGAGACGTCGATCACCACTCGCACCAACGCCTCATCCAGCGGTACCAGCGCATCGGCGTAACGGCGGATTCCGGCGCGATCTCCCAGCGCCTTGCCGATGGCCTGGCCGAGTACGATGCCGGTGTCCTCCACCGTATGATGCCCGTCCACGTGGAGGTCGCCATGACCCTCGAGCTCGAGGTCGAGCAGCCCATGTCGGGCGAATGCCTCCAGCATGTGATCGAAGAACCCCAGCCCGGTATTGACCCGCGCCTCGCCGGTCCCGTCCAGGTTTACCCGGGCGGTGAGAGTTGTCTCTTTAGTCGTGCGAGAAACTTCGCCGATGCGTTGCATGTGCTCGAACAGTTATTAGTCCTAATCGGGGAGTGGGGAGTAGGTGGTAGGGAGTGGGGCCCCACCGCCCACTACCCACCACCCACAACCTGTCAGTCCGAGAAGATTGCCGAAAGGGCCGAGACTACCGCATCCGTATCCTCCGCCGTTCCCACCGATATCCTCAAGCACTCGGCCAGCCCGGCTCCGCTCGACACGTCACGCACCAGAATCCCGTGCTCCTCCACCAGGCGCCGGAACACGGTGCGGGCGGGAACCCGGTCGCAGCGGACCAGGACAAAATTGGCCTTGCTGGGGAACCGGTGCAGCCCAGTTACGGAGCCAAGGAGGCCGAGGAAGCGGTCCCGCTCCTGGGCGATCGCCTTGGCCCGGGCGGCGAACTCCGAACTGTGCTTGAGCATCACCTCCGCCGCCGCCAGGGTGATCGTATTCACGTTGTAGGGTAGCTTGGCCTTCGCTATCTCCCGGGCGACATCCGGATGAGCCAGTGCGTAGCCGAACCGGAGGCCGGCCATGCCCATCGCCTTCGACAGGGTTCGCAGCACCACGATTCGGGGCGACTGGCGCAACAGGGGAAGCGCAGTCGGACCGCCGAAGTCCTGGTAGGCTTCGTCGCAGAGGAGAAGCGACTCGGTCCGCTCCAGCAACGTCGCTACACCGTTCTCCGGCAGGACGGACCCGGTGGGATTGTTGGGCGAGTTCAGCACCACGACCCGGGCCCGCTCGCGCTGTGCCACGGCGGCGAGCGTGTCCACGTCGTAGGCGTATTCCGGTCCTAGCGGCACTGGTATGTATCGCCCGCCCATCACTCCGGTCATGATGCGGTAAAGCGCGAAGGAAGGCTGGGGCACCACGACCGGATCGCCGGTATTCACCGCGACCGAAATCGAAGCCTGGATCACCTCGTTGGAACCGTTCCCCACCAGCACGCCCTCCGGATCCCAATCGTGCTTCGCCGCGATCTGCTCGACCAGCTTCCGCGGCACGAACTCGGGATAACGGTTCCACGGCGTAGCCAGCGCGCGCTCGATTACCTCCCGTTTGAGGTGCTCGGGAACATCGAACGGCGATTCGTTCTGGTTGAGCTTTCGCTCGGCGGAGAGCCCGGAGAGCGTGTAGGCGGAGAGGGAGAGAACGGTGGGTTTGATCAGGCCGGCAATTTCAGATTGCAGATTGCCGATTGCAGATTGGGAGGGGCTCGTCATTTCCGGCTCACGTTCAGTCGCCAACCAACCCGCAGAACTTCAATTCCCAATTTTCAATTACCAATTATCAATCTTCAATCTTCAATCTTCAATCTTAAATCTTCAATCTTAAATCTTACCCCCCCTACTCCTTCCTCCTCGCCAGCACCACCTCCAGCCGTTTCGAAAGCGCCTTGGCGCGGAAGGGCTTGGTGAGGAAATCGTCGGCGCCGAGCTCGAAGACCCGCACTTCGTTGTCCTCGTCGCCTTTGGCGGTGAGCACGATGACTGGGGTCTTCCTGGTGGCGGGACGGGAGCGGAGCTGAGATAGCACCGAGTATCCGTCCATGTCCGGCAGGTTCAAGTCGAGCACGATCACATCGGGGGCGTGGCGGTCCACCTGGTCCAGCGCCTCGACCCCATTTCTCGCCTCGATGACCGCGTATCCCTCGCGAGCCAGCAGATCCTTCATGACCCGACGCAGCGAATCCTCGTCGTCCACCAGGAGGACCGATGCTCCGTGGACCGGCCGGACGACCTCGACGCTCGCGGCCTCATCGTCAATCAGGTCGAAGGCGGTGGTGAGATCGGCGACCGGAACATTGACCGCCGGAAATGGCCCGGAGGGTGTCCCGGTCTGGATTCCGTGTTGCGGACCTGGTGTGCTGCGCTTGGGCGGCAGCGGCGTATTGCTTGGCGGCGCCGCGCGGCCGGTGCTGCGCTCGTCCATCGGAACGTCCACAACGCGAAGCAGCTCCTCGACGCTGGTTTCTCCGCTCAACACATGTTGCACACCGCTTTCGAACAGCGACTTCATCCCGTTGGCCCTGGCGGCTTCGGCGATCTTGTCCGCCTGACCGCCCGCTCCGATCCTCCGCTCCAGCTCGGCGTTCATCGTGAGGATCTCGACCACCGAGAATCGCCCCCGGTATCCTGTCATGGCGCAATCGGGGCAGCCGACGGCGCGATAGAGTGTCGTGCCCTGCGGGATGTAGCGCCGGATCCGGGTCGGGATATCTCCGTCGTGGACCTCGCGACAGCGGGGACAGATCCGCCGCATGAGCCGCTGGGCGATCACCCCGCGGAGGGCCGGGCCGATCTTGTACGGCTCCATCCCCATGTCCACCAGACGGGTGATGGCGTTGGGTGCGTCGTTAGTGTGCAGGGTCGAGAGGACCAGGTGGCCGGTCAGCGAGGCTTGCAGCGCGATCTGCGCCGTCTCCCGGTCGCGCACCTCACCGACCAGCACCACGTCGGGGTCCTGGCGGAGGATCGACCGGAGTGCCGCCGAGAAGGTGAGTCCCGCCTTCTCGTGCACCTGCACCTGGACGATGCCCTTGCCCAAGCGGTATTCGACCGGGTCCTCGACGGTGACGATGTTGACACCGTCGCTCTGAACCATGCGCAACGCGGAGTAGAGCGTCGTGGTCTTGCCCGAGCCGGTCGGCCCGGTGACCAGGACGATGCCCTCCTTGTTGTTGAGCAGGTTCTTGATCGCTTCGCGCTCTTCCTCGCTCATGCCGAGCGAATCGAGCGAGAGCACCGTGGCCTTCGCATTGAGAATTCGGATCACGACCTTTTCGCCGAGCGAGGCGGGAAGGGTCGAGACCCGGAGGTCCACGGGGGAGCCGTTCACCGCTACCCGCGCGCGGCCGTCCTGCGGGCGGAGCCGGTCCGCGATGTCCAGCCCGGACATGATCTTGATGCGTGAGATGAGTGGTGCGCCCGCGGTCCGCGGAATGTTCATGACCTGGCGCAAGACACCGTCGATACGGTAGCGAACCGCAACGCCCGCTTCCCCTGGCTCGATGTGAATATCGCTCGCCCGGGACAGGATACCGTCCGAGAGCATCAGGTCGACCAATCGCACCACCGGCCGCTGGCTGGCCTCGTCCGCCGAGGCGCTGAGCTCGGACAGCCCCTCGTCCGCATCCAACTGAGTGACCTCGAGGCCCTCGTCCATATTCCCCAGCAGCTGGCTCATCACCTCCGAGCTGCCGCGGTAGAGCTCATCCATCTTTTCGGCGATGCGGGACGGCGAGCAGAGATGCATCCGCACCTCGCGGCCGGTGGCGAAGGCGAGATCCTTTTCCGCGTCGATGTCGTTGGGGTTCGCCGTCGCGATCTCGAGATAGGAGTCGCTGATGCCGATGGGGATGATGTTGAAGCGACGGACCAGCGGTTCGGGAACCGCGTCGCGCGCTTTCTGATCGACCTGATTCAGGTCCGCGACGGGCAGCCGGAACCGTGCAGCAGCAGCTTTCAGAATGTCGTCGTCCTTCGCCGCTTTGCGCTGGACCAGCGTGGTCCAGAGCGAGACCGGTTCCTTGCCCGGTTCCTCGCGCAAACTATCGAGGACCCCGGGCTGCAGAATCTTCTCCAGGCTGGGGACGAGCCACTCATCCGTAAACTGCATTTAACCTCAAGCCAGATAACTAATTAGGAGGGGATGCAGGAGGCCGGTTCGCCTCCTCAAAGGTAAGGCCGACGACCCGGAGTTTACAGGGGCTATAAAATGCCCCACCAATCCGGATTCACATCCACCATCACGCCGACGTCCCCAGTCTTCAGTGCGACTCCCGCCTCTACTCGGAGGAGCCTCATCAGAAATTCCGCCGCTACACCAGCGACTGGGCGGACTCCGGGTGTGTTATCCCAAGGCGTGTTGGGTACCTCGTCGCTGGTCCATCCGGCAGCGAGGAAGGGACCCACGCTCATGGTTTGCCCGGTAGACGCAAAAGAACCCAGCGGAATCGCAACGAAGGGTACCGGAAAGTCCCACTCGAGCCTTCCCAAGGCGATAGCCCTGCCTCCGTAGGCTCGAAACGGTTCTCCTGGCAGCGTTCCTCGTCCGCCCAGAACGAAGCTTCGATAGGCAGGAAGTCCTGCCGTCCCCCAACCACCATAGGCCGTGAAGCCCAGCGTCCCGGGGCCGAGTGGCATGGCCACCGTGCCCTCGCCGGTCGCCCTGAAATACTCGTTCCCACCCGTGCTGGCTTCGACCGCGACCGACCCGCTCG
The DNA here is from genome assembly GCA_963833365.1 of uncultured Gemmatimonadales bacterium. Classification (GTDB taxonomy): domain Bacteria; phylum Gemmatimonadota; class Gemmatimonadetes; order Gemmatimonadales; family GWC2-71-9; genus DATBGE01. The sequence goes on along the minus strand of CAWHXS010000001.1, from coordinate 36,724 downwards.
TGAGTGTCAGTCCGCGCGAAGCGCCCAGCTCGCCCGCATGCCTGGACAGAGCGGCTCTTCCGACGAAGCTCGCGTCGGAGCCCAACGAAGGATTGGAGCGAAAACTGCCATGGGCCGGACTGGCTTCGACATCGACGGAGGCCGGGTCTTCATACCCCGCGGTCAGTGAAATGCCCGTAACTCCAGAGAGGGGGTAGCGCACACCGATCCCGATCCGATCGACCATCACGTAATCGCCGTAATCCTCTCCGGCTTCCTGAGACAGGATCGAATTCAATACGCCTGAGATGACCGGGACATCACTGAAGTCGTGGATCGACCTACCGCCTTCCAGGGTTACGGTGGCCGGACCCGTTGCTAAGCTGATGGCAAGCTCGCCCGTGAATCGCTCGTCTGAAGTCCCGAAGGCGATCCGCGGCTTGAGCAGGACCCTCCGCTGGTCCAGGGCCAGCGTCGCGGCGGCACCGAGCGTCAGGCCCTGTACCCGATTCACCCGGATGATGTCGCTGACGGACGGGATGGCCAGGCCCCCCGAGCCCAAGCCCGACAGAACCCGCCCCCCTGCGATGCGGCCGAACTCCACCCGGAGCGAGTCGAGGTCGCGCTGCTCGACTGGCGCGGCGACCTCGCCCAGCGACTGGGCAAGCGGTTGACTCCACTGGCCGCCGGTGTCGGAGGCCGCGAGCATCCCTCCAATGGCAGGGCCTCTCAGGACTTCGGGAGGTATCGCCACATCGAAATCGTAGTCCCCGATTTCCCAACGTCCCCGGATGATTCCCCGCGCCGGGAAGTCGAGCCACTGAGTGCGCCGCCGGATCTCGATCTCCTGCCGGTAGGGAAGCCACCAGCGGTCTTCGAACCGGGCGTTTTCGAGCATGATGGAGATGTCTTCCAGGCCCTTTTCGAGATACGCCGCCGGCGTAAACCCGAAGCGGAACCGCACCAGCTCGGCACTCGTCGCATCGAGTGAGAGCGTTCCCACGACCAATGGCTGACTCCAGTCCTTGGGACGCACCTGGAGCTGGTAGACCAGCAGCTCGCCGCCCCGGGTCTCGATGCGAAGCGAATCGATCAGCGCGAAGTCGTAGCGGGTCAGGCCGTCGGGAGAGAGCGGGTGAGCCACGTCTCTCACCTCATCGCCTTCGCCGATCCGGATCCGATTACCGAAATTGTTGGTGACGATGCCGAGGTGATCGCGATGATAGTTGATGTCGGTCGGCAGCCAGCGACCGTCCCGCCAACCGAGGATGATCTGCTTGCTCAGGTCCGGGGCGCGCCAATAGACTTCGACGTCGAGCTCGTCGGCTTTGACCAGGCGCGGCGCTCCCTGCAGCTCGTCGCCCACCTGGGCGAGGAACAGCACGAAACCGTGAGCCCGCGTTCGATAGCTGCGCAGGGAGGAGTCGCGCTGAACCTGTGCTCTCACTTCTGTGGCGCGAGCGGCCAGGTCCAGGGCTTCCGGCGAGTTCCACTGCTGGGCGGCCAGAGTCGTGGAGAGACCGGGCAGCAGCAGAAACGCGGCGCACCATCGTAAACGTCTAATGAGGCCCAACCTCACCTCCCGCTTCCGGGCTCCCCATATCTCCCTGCCCCTCTTCGTGAGAATAACCTTCATCCTCTGCCTGGCCAGCGTCGCCGCCTGCGGCTCCAAGGGTGCGAACACGCCGCGACCCAAGAGCGTCATCACCCAGACTCTTCCGGTCGAACAGCTCTACTTGCTCGAGGCCGGCGGAATACCTCCCGCCGATACCTCGGTCACCTTCAAGACCGGCCAACCGCGCACGGTGATCATGCGGCATCCAGCGCCCGACAACGGAGTCTTCGCGGAGCTGGTCTTCCCCGCCGACATGTTCGAGAACAAGGGACCGGACGATTCGGTGACGGTGAAAGCAACTGTCCGCCCCGGTCTCTACGGACTCGACATCTCCTCGACCGTCGAAACCGACAAGACCGGCATCGTGCGCTTCAAATATCCGGTGCACTTCTCGGCGCCACAGGGTGCCCTCGCGAAGTACGGGAGCGCGATTCGTTACGAGCAGGTCCTTCAGATCGGACGGCAAACGGAGGATGGCCGTTACGCGCTCTACGTTTCGACCCGCCGCGCATCCGACAATCTGGAGGCGCCCATGCTGCTGCCGGGCCGGTTTGTGGTGGGCGCACCCAGATAGTACCCTTACCTCCCCATGGACTCTCTCGAAGTCTTTCTGTCCCGGGCCAGGCCGGGGATGGTTCCGGTCACGCGTGAGGTTGTGCTGGACGGCGACACACCCGTCTCCGCCTTCGCCAAGCTGCACCGAGGTCCCTACGGATTTCTACTCGAGTCCCTCGAGGGTGGAGAGAAGTGGGCCCGCTACACCTTCCTCTCGACCAATCCCCGTGAGGTCTACCGCTACCGAGGCCGGACCGCGGAACGCTGGCGCGAAGAAACCGGCTGGCAGGTGGTCGGGGAGGACGTAGCTCCTCTGGAACACCTCAGCGCCACGATGCGACAGCACCCCTCGGTTGAAGTTCCAGGCCTGCCCCGCTTCACCGGAGGCGCCGTCGGCTTCATCGGCTACGATATCGTCCGGACTCTGGAGCGCCTCCCTAACGCGCCTCGAGACGACCGTTCGCTGCCCGATGCGGTCCTGATGGTAGCGGATACTCTCCTCGTTCTCGACAACTTGTACAACCGCGCCACGGTTATCGCGAACGTCGAGGTCGAGGAGAACATGACGCGGGCCCAGCTCGAAAGCCTTTATCGCGGGGCCGAAGAAAAGATCGCAGAATGGCTGCAGCGACTGGGAGAAGCGTCCCCGATCGGGCCACTTCACCTGCCGCCTGTCGCCCCGGTTCCAAAAGTGACCTCACCCTACGAAGACGGGAAATTCCAGGATGGGGTCCGTCGAATCCAGGAATACATCACGGCGGGCGACACCTTTCAGACCGTCCTCTCCCGCCGGCTGGATCTGACGGCGCCGGACCCGATGCTGACCTACCGGTACCTTCGCGCGCTGAATCCCGCGCCCTATCTCTATTTCCTCCATTGCGACGACCTGCACATCGTGGGCAGCTCGCCCGAGGTCCTGGTTCGGGTGGAGAATGAGGAAGTCACCCTGCGCCCCATCGCCGGCACCCGGCCTCGGGGCGCTACCCCGCAGGCCGATGCGTCGCTCGCCACCGAGCTCGAGGCCGACCCCAAGGAGCGGGCTGAGCACCTCATGCTGGTGGACCTGGGACGCAACGACGTGGGTCGGGTGGCGCGATATGGCAGCGTCCGAATCACGGCCTTCATGGTGATCGAACGCTACTCCCATGTGATGCACCTGGTGAGCGAGGTGCGCGGCACTCTACGGGAAGGGCTCGATGCGCTCGACGCGCTTGCTGCCTGCTTCCCGGCGGGAACGGTTTCTGGAGCACCCAAGGTCCGGGCGATGGAAATCATCGACGAGTTGGAACCGGTGCGGCGCGGCCCGTATGCCGGCGCTGTGGGCTACATCGGCTGGGGCGGGAAGAGCCTCGACACCGCGATCGCGATCCGAACCGTGGTGATGAAGGGGACTCGGGCATGGGTGCAGGCGGGTGCAGGCATCGTGGCCGATTCCGATCCGCAGGGTGAATGGAAGGAGACCGAGGCCAAGGCGCGGGCCGTCCTGGCCGCCATGGGGCTGGCGGGACTGCGGTGGGAGGAGTAGAAATCCCCATGCCCTTCAAGCTCGTCCCGTTCACCGGCGATCAGGATTTCGACCTCTCCGCCAAGAACGCATATATCGTCGGGCGGGCGGTGACGAGCGACATTCCGATTTTCGATCCTACGATCTCCCGCCGCCACGCCGAGCTGGTCCCCAACACGACTGGCGTGACGGTGAAGGACCTCGGCAGCTCGAACGGGACATTCATCAATGGCACGCGGGTCACCGAGGGGACGCTCGCCGCCAATGATTCGGTGACCTTCGGCAAGGTCGTCTTCCAGCTCAAGTCCCTCGACGCCACACCGCTTCGTCCGCAGGGCAATCAGGCACCACCGGCCCCCAACCAGACGATCGTTCGCCAGATCTCGGTGAGCGGCGGCGGGATGCCTGCGGTGATGTCGCCCTCGGCATCGGGAAGCCCGAGCGGTGTGGGGCAACTGAAGGTGGCGGGGGCCTCGACCCAGGAGCGGCAAGCCAAGAAGCTCTCGCTGCTCCTGGAAGTGGCTCAGAAGCTCTCCGGAGAGCTGGACCTCGACAAGGTGTTGGGCCGGGTCGTGACCACGACGTTCGACGTGATGAACGTGGACCGGGTCTCGGTACTGCTCCGGAACGACGGCACCGGTGAGCTGATCCCCCGGATGTCCAAGAGCCGGCTGGGCGATGCCTCGGCGCAGCACGTGCCACGGTCGATTGCCCGGAAGGCGGTGGAAGAGAGAGTCGCAATCCTGTCGGACAACGCAGCGGCGGACGACCGGTTCAAGGGCGGCCAGTCCATCATGATCCAGAGCGTCCGCAGCGCTATGTGCATCCCCCTCATGGCCTCGGCGGAGCAGGTGCTGGGAATCCTGTACGTGGACAACCTCACCGCGACGAATTCGTTCAGCGACGAGGACCTGCAATTCCTGATCGCCTTCGGAGGCCTCGCCGCGATCGCGATCAAGACCAGCCGCTTCGCGGAGCAGATCCAGCGCGAAGCTATGGTCCGTTCCAATTTCGAGCGCTACTTCGCGCCGAACGTGGCCGCGGAGATCGCCCAGCAGCAGGGCGCCGTCAAGCTGGGCGGCGACAAGCGCCCGGTCACGATCTTGTTCAGTGACATTCGCGGCTTCACCAGCATGTCGGAGCACATGAGCCCGGACGCGATCGCGGGACTGCTCACCGACTATTTCACTGAGATGGTGGAAGTGATTTTCTCCCACGGGGGGACGCTCGACAAGTTCATCGGCGATGCGATCATGGCGCTCTGGGGCGCCCCGATTCCCCATGCCGACGATCCGGATCGGGCGGTCGCCGCGGCGATCGGCATGCAGCGGGCCCTGGTCGCCTTGAACGAGAAGTGGAAGGAAGAGGGGAAGCCGGAGATCGGAGTGGGAATCGGGATCAACTACGGCGATACCTTCGCCGGCAACATCGGCAGCCATCTGCGGCTCGAGTACACCGTAATCGGAGACGCGGTTAACGTCGCCTCGAGGCTGTGCTCCAAGAGCGGGAAGGGCGAGATCCTGATCAGCGACCCTTTGTACCAGATGCTCAAGGACAAGCCCCAGGTGGAACCCCTAGAGCCGCTGGCCGTGAAGAATCGGGCGGCACCGGTGCCGGTGTGGAAGGTGAAGATCTAGTCGATTGAAGATTTCAGATTTCAGGTTTCAGATTTGAACTGAACCGGGATCATCGCCTTCAAATCTTCAATCTGAAATCTGCCATCTGAAATTGCAGTCCTCAATCTGAAATCTGACATCTTAAATCTGAAATCTGTACCCAACCCCCGCCTCACCCAGCAGTCGCAACACCAGCCTCACCGGCAGCCCCATCACACCGAAAAAATCGCCATCGATCCGCTCGACCAGAGCGGCGCCGTAGCCCTGGATGCCATAGGCGCCGGCTTTGTCCATCGGTTCTCCGGTGGCGATGTAGGCGCGGAGGAAGTCGTCGTCGCAGGGAGAAAAGGTGACGGAGGTGATGTCGGTCGCCTGTCTAAGCGTGCCGTTCGAGACCAGGGCAACGGAAGTGATCACCTGATGGGTCTGGCCCTGCAGCTTCCGCAGCATGACGAGAGCCTCTTCGACGTCGGCCGGCTTCTCCAGCAGCTCACCACCCAGCAGCACGACCGTATCAGCGCCGAGGACCAGATCTCCCTTCACGCTTCGTGCCTTGTCCCGGGCCAGTCGCTCGGCGTACTCCACCGGCGATTCCCCTGCGACCCGCCGCTCTTCGATGTGCGACGGTCGGACCTCGACCGGAATGCCGAGCATCTCGAGCAGCTGTCGGCGGCGAGGGGAGGCGGAGGCGAGGATGAGTGGGGGTCGCATGACGGTTAGGATGGCAGGAGTATAGGGGTAGGGTAGAGGAGTGAGAGTCAGGTGGGAGATGCAAAAGATCGGAGTCCTCCGCACCCCCTACCCGACTCCCTACTACCCATCCCTACTCGCCTGCTCCCGCTCCAGCACCAGGGTCACCGGTCCGTCATTGTGGATCTCGACCTGCATCATCGCCCCGAACTCTCCGGTCTCTACCTTGAGTCCCTTGGCGCGCAGGACCGCGACGAAGCGTTCGTAGAGTGGGATCGCAACTTCGGGCCGGGCGGCATCGATGAATGACGGACGGCGGCCTTTCGCGGCGTCGCCGTAGAGGGTGAACTGGGAGATCACCAGGATTCCACCGCCCACCTCATCCAAACCGAGGTTCATCTTATCCTGGGCGTCGCTGAACAGCCGAAGGCTCGCAACCTTCTCAGCCATCCAATCCACCTCCGCGGTGGTGTCGGGGTGGGTGAATCCCACGAGCAGGCAGAAGCCGCGGTCGATCGCTCCGGCAACCCGGCCCTCGATCGTGACCGATGCGCGAGTAACCCGCTGCAGGACGACGCGCACTTGTGATCTCCGCTGTAGGCTGGGACTCGGATAGCTAAACGGCTTATTCTAACGTGCTGAGGGACTCGGCGGAGGAGGCCGGCGTCCTGGCTCGCGACCCGGGAAGCCGCTCCGGCATCTCTCCCAAAACCGCGCATCTCAAGGATCATGACTGTCCGCCACCTTTGTAACCGACTCGGGCTCCTCATCGTCTGCCTTTCCCTCCAGGCAGCGATGGTTGCTGCTCAGGGAAATCAACGAGACACCTCCCTCACCCGGCAGTATCTCCACGAGGCCGACAGCATTGCGCAGGGAGACGGGGGACTCCTCTGGGGCTATTCCCTCGCCGGACCGATGATGCTGGTGGATCGTGATACCCGCGCCATCGTCGCCAACGTGGCCGATGGCGAAGGGCGATTGAAGCAGGCGGGATCGGTGTTTGTGGGGACTCTGCCCGCGGACCAGAACGTGAGCAACACCGGCTTCAACTGGGCCGGCCTGCGCTGGACCATGGTAGCGCTACCTGTGCCCAGAGACCCGGTTTCTCGCGCGGCACTCATGATGCACGAGCGCTGGCACCGGATCCAGGACAGCCTGGGCTTCCCCGCCTCGAGCCCAACCAACGACCATCTCGATACCCGGGATGGCCGGCTGTGGCTGCGACTCGAGGGCCGCGCGCTACAACGAGCCCTGGTTACCAAAGGCGAGAAGCGCCGCACCGCGGCGAGCGACGCGGTGCTCTTCCGGCGCTATCGCCGCCAGCTGATCCCCGGAGCCGACAGCAGCGAGCGGGCACTCGAGATGAACGAGGGTCTGGCCGAGTATACCGGTTTGACGCTGGCCGGGTTCGGCGATTCCGCGATCGCAAGACAGGCGGCGACGCTCGATACCGCGTCGAGCCTGGGCCGCTCGTTCGCCTATTACACCGGACCCGCCTACGGACGACTGCTCGATGCGCTGGGGATGGTCTGGCGTCCTTCGCTGAATCCGGGTCAGGATCTCGCGTCTCTGCTGGCAACCGCTCTCTTACCCACACCGATTCCCAATCTGACCGATGCGGTCCAACGAGCGGGTGCCTATGGCTATGCACAGGTAACGCAGCAGGAGGAGGCCCGGGCCATCGCACGAACCGCCCGCCAGGCCGAATTGCGACAACGCTTCGTCACCGGACCGGTGCTGCGCCTGCCGCTCCGCGACATGCGAGTCGGGTTCGACCCCAACCGGGTCGAACCGCTTGATTCGGTGGGACCGGTGTACGCGGCTTTGCGGATCGTGGACAGCTGGGGCGTCCTGGACGTGACCGACGGCGGTGGACTAATCCGTGACTGGCAGGAGGCGATCGTCCCGGCGCCGAAGATTACCGGGGGCAAGATCTCAGGACCGGGCTGGACGCTCGATCTCGCCGAGGGATGGATTCTGGTCCCCGGGACTCGTCAGGGAGACTACACCATAAGTCACTGATTCAGCTCGAGCCCACGGCCAAGCTGCGAGGGTGGTAGACTTAGCTGTATGCCGTTGCGTCCCTTCCCCGGCACTCGGTGGATTCACCAGCGCCGGCACGGTAGTAGTTCGCCCCACCGGCCCGACCTCTCCACCTGGTCCAATGATCGCCTGACCACCGCCTGGCTCGGCCACGCGACGGTCCTTCTCAACCTGTTTGGACGCTGGATCCTTACCGACCCAGCCCTGCGCCGGCGGGTCGGGGTGCATTTTGGTTTGGGCACCATCGGACCTCGCCGGCTCATTCCCGCCGCACTACGCCCCAGAGATATCCCTTCGCTGGATCTGCTGTTGATCTCTCATGCCCACATGGATCATCTCGACTACGGGACGCTGCGTTACTTGCCCAGGCGAACATCGGTCGTCACTAGCCGCGGCAACGCCGACCTTCTGGGCCGGTTCACGCGAGTCGAGGAGCTGTCTTGGGGCGAAGAGGTGGAAGTCTCTGACATCGGAGTGCGCGCGATTCCCGCCCGGCATTGGGGTGCCAGGCTGATGACCGATCGCCACCGCGGCTACGGCGGATTTCCTGCTGGAGTACCAGGGCATGCGAGTCGTGTTCGCGGGAGACACCGCGTACACCGACCGGTATCGCGAGATCGGCGCCGAGGCTCCAGTGGATCTGGCCATTGTACCGATCGGCGCCTACGACCCGTGGATCGACAATCACGCGAGCCCCGAGCAGGCCTGGGCAATGACCCGGGATCTGGGAGCGCGGTATGTCATGCCGGTGCACCACTCAACGTTCCGCTTGAGCCGTGAACCCCCTGATGAGCCAATCCGCCGCTTCCTTACCGCGGCGGGACCCGAACGCGACAGGATCGTTGCCACCGAGGTCGGCTCGACCTGGAGCATGCCCGGATGAAGCTGGCGGTGACCAGGAAAACGATCACCTGGTCCGGGATCGTCATAGTGCTGGTTGCGGTGCTCGTCATCAACGGCGGGGCCTGGCTGCTGGAGCGGGCGCTCATGGCTCCGGTAAACGCCTACATCCGGGATCGCACCCTCGCATTCCTGCAGGAGAAGAGCGTTGAAGGGCTGCTGATCACCTTCCCCCGGCTCGACCTGAGCCTCCTGCGCCGCCAGGTCCTGATTCACGACCTCAGCATTCGCTACGACAACAAGGACAGCACCCGCTACGTGCGCTTCCAGGCGAACGTTCCCCGCATCACGCTCGAGGGAGTGGACCTGGGCGACGTAATCTGGCACCGGCACCTGCGACTCGACGTGGTGCGGCTTTCGAAGCCGGTGGTGAGCCGTTTCAGGGAAACGGCCGATACTGGAAGCAAGAAGACCGCTGCCTCGACAGAGGAGGAGCGGGTGAATCCCGACTCCCTCGCTGCCGAAATCCCCGCTGTCGACAGCGTCGTTTACAACCTCTTCGCGATCTGGCTGCCGGACGACGTTCGCCAGGCCCGCATCGACCTGTTGGCCACCGACAATGCCACGATCGTCTTCACCAGCAGGAAGGGCACCAGGATTTCCCGCGATTCCACCGCGGACTTGTCGTTTCGAATCCGGGGAATCCAGCTCGACACGACCGAACGCCGGGTCTTCGAATCAGCCAGGGTGTCCGCCGCTTCGCTCTTTCACCTGACGACCGGACTCCGCGACTCACTTCGGATCGACAGCCTGCTCGTTCAACTGGATCCCAGCGATACAACCATCGAATTCGGCTCGCTCCGTACCACTCCCTCGGACGGCAACGGCCAGGCGCTCTACCTGGGCCGGTTCAAGCGCGGTCACCGAGAGGGAACTTTTACGCTGGACAGCATCTCCTATCTGGCGCTCCGCCCGGATTCGGCGTTCTTCGCCCATGCAGGCGAGAAGACCCGGGTCCGGCTGACCCTGAAGGGCCTGAAGGGCAGCGGAGTCGAAGCCGGGGCGCTGCCCGGCATGCGGGCGGTCGTCCGCCGCCTCGAGATCGATTCGATGACGATCGATGCCCTGGCCGATACTCGTGGTGTGCCTCACCCGAAGGCCAAGCGGCTGTGGCCACAGGCGCTAGCCGAGACGAAATGGCGCCTTGCGATCGACACCGTGATCCTCAAGAGTGGCTTCATCCACTATGGAGAGCTGAAGCCCGACCGTGCCGAACCGGCGGTCGTCTGGTTCTCCAACATCTCCGCCACCATCACCGGCATAGGCAACCATCCGGAGAAAACCGGCGTGACGACTCCCGCGATACTGGTCGCCAAGGGGAAGTTCATGGGCCGGGCTGTGCTCGAGACCAGGATGGAAATCCCCATCGTTCCAGAACGCTTCGCCATGAAAGCAGAGGGCAAGGCGACGGAGCTTCCAGCCGAGCTGTTGAACCGCTTTCTTCTCACGGCTGAAGGGATCCGGGTGACCAGCGGCCAATTCCACCGGGCCGACTTTGCTTTTCATGTGGTGAACGGCCGAGCGAAGGGAGACTTGACGCTGGTCTACGACAGCCTGTCCGTCGAGATGGTGGATAAGGCGACCCGGAAAAAGGGTCTGGACGAGAAGCTCAAGACTTTCATTGCGAATACGCTCGTCATCCGGGGAGACAACAAGCCGGACGACAAGGGCACGGGTCGACCCTCAGCCGATCGACTACCGCTACCGCCTGGGCGAGACCTTCTGGGGCGGAATCTGGCGGTCCTTGAGGAGCGGCCTAACCAAGACGATCAAGAAGTAGTTAATTCCCGCTCCTGCCTGGAGCCGCATCCAATGAGCCGTAAAGCCAAAATTTGGCTGTTGGTACTACTCGTCTTCGTGGTGACCATCTCGGTCGCCCTGTGGATCCTGCCGACCAAGTTCGAGGCCGCGCTTCGCGCCACGGTCAACGACTATCTCCGCGAGAAGACCCTCGCGATGCTCGACGAAACCGATGTCGCCGGGCTGAATGTGGAGTTCGGGTCGCTGGACCTGAGTTTTGCCCAGCGCCATCTGATCATCAACGACATCCGCATCAGGTACGACCATCGCGACTCGACCCAGTATGTACGCTTCACGGCCAGCACACCGCGAGTCGCCCTGATGGGACTCGACCTGCGCGACATAATTCAGCACGAGAGCTTTCGGCTCGAAGCCGTGCGAATCGACAGCCCGGTGCTGAGTCAACTGCGGGAACCAAGCGGCAAACCCAAGAAGGCTGAGAAGCAGCCTCAGGGTGTCGCAGTAACCGACGAAGACACCCTCGCCATCGCCCCTCCGGTTGAGCTGGACAGCCTGCTCTACCATGCCGTGTCGGCCTGGCTTCCCGACGAAATTCGCCAGGGGCGCATCGATCTCATCGCGATCAATCACGCCAGCGTCCTGTCGGTTACCAAGCGGGGCAAGGATGTCACCCGGGACTCGCTCGGCAACATCGATCTGAAACTTCGAGGTCTGGGTCTCGACAGTCTCAATCGCAAGGTCTTCGAGGGGATCTCCGTTGACCTGGAGATGGCGCTTCACGTGTCCGGACAAGCCGATTCGGTCCAGATCGACACGGTTGCGGTGCGGCTCGACCCGAAGGACACAGTACTTACCCTGAGGAGGGCTCGATCCACCCCGTCGAACCCCGAGAAATCGGCTCTGTTCCTGGAAGGACTCAAGCGCTCCAGCCGTGAGGGGCGGATCAAGCTGGACACCCTGACCTTCGCACCCCGCGCCAGTGATCAGGGATGGCTTGCACGAGCGACCAAGCGGCGAAGTCGAATCCGGCTCAACCTGGGGCACGTCGCGATCAGTGGTACACTGCTCCGTCGGGCTTTGGGGGAGCGGGTCGAGCTTCAACGGATCGCCGTGGGCAGCATGACCCTCGATGTGCTTGCCGACCGGCGGGGCGAGAAAAACCCTCCGAAGCCGCGCGCGATGTGGTCCCAGCGACTGGCCGATCTGGACTGGGCGGTACACGTGGACACCATCTCCCTGAACAAAGGCACCATACGGTACGGGGAAATCAACGCGGGTCGACCCGAGGTGGCACTCCTTTACTTCTCCGACGTCAAGGCCATGGTGACCAAGCTCGGCAACAAGGAAGGCTACGGTGGGAAGACCGCCCCCGTTGCCAAGATCGACGCCACCGCCAAGCTCATGGGGAAGGGCGCCGTCAAAGCCCACATCGAGATCACCGCAGACGCCCGGCACTCACGTCTCCAGCGTCACGGGTAGCCTTGGCACGTTTCAGGGTCCGGAGCTCAACTCGATGCTGCTGCTATGCGGCGGGAGTGAACCTCAAGAGCGGGCGGATGGACTCCGTCAGTTTCAATTTCAAGGTGGCGAACGGATTGTCCGCCGGCAGCTTCTCCTCGACCTTCGACAGCCTGAGTCTGGAAATCGTGAACCGGGTGAGCCAGAAGCGGGGCCTCAAGGAAAAGCTGATGGGCAAGGTGGCGAACGCCCTGGTACGGAACTCGAACCGTCCCGGCGAGAAGAGCTACCGGCCCGAGGTCCCGATCAAGTACGAGCTCAAGAACAGCGACAGCTTCTGGGGGATGGTGTGGCAGTCGCTGAAGTCGGGGTTGCTGAAGATGATGAAGGACTAGAGCAGCGTCAGCCGTCAGCCGTTAGCTATTAGCTGTTAGCTGTTAGCCGTCGAAACCCGAACCGCTCCGATGCGCGACTCAGGGCCACCGGAGGGTTCTTATGCGGACTTGCCAACAGCTAATGGCTAACAGCTGACGGCTCGCTACGGCTTACTCGACCGTCACACTCTTCGCGAGGTTCCTCGGCTGGTCCACGTTGCAGCCCCGCCGGACCGCCACGTAATACGAGAACAGCTGCAGCGGGACGATCGTGAGGATCGGCGTCAGCAGGTCGATCGTCTCGGGGATGGTGAAGGTCGCGGTGGCGAGACGGCTGATCTGGTCGTCCCCGTCGTTCTTGATGGCGATGACCTGGCCGCCCCGAGCCCGGACTTCCTCCACATTCGAGATGATCTTGCCGTGCACCGCGTCGCGCGGGCGCGATGAACACCACCGGCATGTTCTCGTCGATCAGCGCGATGGGGCCGTGCTTCATCTCCGCCGCCGGGTAGCCCTCGGCGTGGATGTAGGAGATTTCCTTGAGCTTGAGCGCGCCCTCGAGCGCCACCGGGAAATTGACCCCGCGGCCCAGATACGAGCGCGTTGTTGGTGCGCCAGAACCGCTCGGCCAGCGCTTCGACTTCGGGCGCGCGATCCAGGATCTGCTGTACCTGCTCCGGCAGCGCGCGCAGCGCCTGGATGATCTGACGGCCCTGGAGAATGCTCAGGTTCCGGAGTCGGGCGAACCGCAGCGTGATCAGCGAGAGCGCGATCACCTGGCTGCTGAACGCCTTGGTGCTGGCCACGCCGACTTCGGGTCCGGCGTGCAGGTAGATACCGCCGTCGACTTCGCGCGCGATGGTCGAGCCCACCACGTTCACGACACCGATGGTCCGGGCCCCCGCGGCGCTTGGCCTCGCGGATGGCGGCCAGCGTGTCGGCCGTCTCACCCGACTGGGAGATCCCGATGACCAGGGTGTGATCGTCCACCACCGGGTTCCGGTAACGGAACTCCGAGGCGTATTCCACCTCGACCGGGATCCGGGCCAGCTCCTCCAGCATGTACTCGCCGATCAGGCCGGCGTGCCACGAAGTGCCGCACGCGGTGATGACGATCCGGTTGATCCGCTTGATATCGTCGTCGGTGAGGTTGAGGCCCGAGACCCGGGACGTGCCCTCTTCCTCGAGCAGGTGACCCCGCATGGTGTTGCGCACCGTGTCGGGCTGCTCGAAGATCTCCTTCAGCATGAAGTGGGAGAAACCGCCGCGCTCGATGGTGGCGATGTCCCACTCGATGCGGTTGACCGGCTTCTCGATCCGGGTGGCGGCCAGGTCCCGCACGTGGTAGCCCTTCCGGTTGAGCACCACCATCTCGCCGTCGTCGAGATAGACGACCGAGCGGGTGTGGGCCAGGATCGCGGAAGCGTCGGAGGCCACGAACCACTCGTTCTCGCCCACTCCCGACGAGGAGGGGAGATCCCTTCCGGGCCGCGACCAGGACGTCGGGCTCCTCGGAGCAGATCACAGCGATGCCGTAGGCGCCGTCGACCTCTCGCAGCGCCTGGGCTACCGCTTCCTCGATGTTTCCGTTGTAGCACTCGCCAACCAGGTGGGCGAGCACTTCGGTATCGGTTTCGGACTTGAAGGTGTGGCCCCGCTGCTCGAGCACCCGGCGGATGGCGCCCGAGTTCTCGATGATCCCGTTGTGGATCAGCGCGATGCGTCCGGTCTGGTCGGTGTGAGGATGGGCGTTCGGTGTGGTCGGAGCGCCGTGCGTCGCCCAGCGGGTGTGGCCGATGCCCAGGCTTCCCTTCGGCATGACCCCATCGAGCTGCTTCTCGAGCGCGGAGAGCTTCCCGGCCTGCTTCAACACCGTGAGGCCGTCTCCGTTCACCACCGCGATCCCTGAAGAGTCGTAGCCCCGGTACTCCAGCCGTCTCAGTCCCTCAATGCAACAGGCCCGCTGCCTGGCGGGGACCGACGTATCCCGACAATGCCACACATCCTGAGGAGCCTCGCTATGCCATGAGTTCGCGGCAGGCCGACACCAGTTGTTCGGCTGCTTCGGCAGTTGGCGCTTCGGCGATGAACCGCACGATCGGCTCAGTTCCCGATGGTCGAATGTGCACCCATCGGTCCTTCCACGCGAGCCGCAGTCCGTCGCGGGTATCCGCCGCCGCATCGCTGAATGCGCGCGGTCAAGCCGCGCGTAGACGGGAGCTAAGTCCTTGCCCCGTGGTCCCTTAGCCTTCACGATCCGGTACCGTGGCTGCCCGGCGACCAGAGCCGAAACGGTCTGCCCGGATCGGGCGAGCAGGTGCAAGATTAGCGCCACGCCCACCGGTGCGTCACGCCCGATGTGAAGCGCGGGAAGGATCACTCCACCGTTCCCTTCACCTCCGATCACCGCCCGCTCGTCCCGAATCGCGCGCGCGACGTTCGCCTCGCCCACGGCGGCCCGCACGAAACGGGCGCCACACATCCGGGCGGCATCCTCGACGACGAGACTCGTGGAGAGGTTGGCGACGACACGGTGGCTCGGCGCCCGCGGCTCGGCGGCTCGGCACGACCTCCAGAACCGCGCGCACCGCGAACGCCAAGGTGTAGTCCTCGCCGATCGGCTCGCCCCTTCTCGTCCACCAGCGCCAGCCGGTCCACATCGGGATCCACCGCGCAGCCGATCGACGGCACCGCTCTCGCGAACCAGCCGGGAGAGCTCGCCCAGGTTCTCCGGCAGCGGCTCGGGTGCCCGGGGGAATTTCCCGTCGGTCTCCAGATTGATTCCCGAGACGCGGCATCCCAACCGCTCCAGCAGAGCTGGGGAATCGTGGTTCCGCCCGCGCCACGCACGCAATCCAGCGCGACGATGGAACTTCTTCGCCCGGATCGCTTCGACATCCACCATCGGGGAGCGCCAGCACCTGGTCGAGGTGCCGCGCGATGGCATCACGATCTTCGCGATAGCCGGCCGACTCCCTCCCACCCGGTGCGGGCCGGGCCCTGCTCGGCCAGTGCGCGCACCGCGACGCCGTCGGCGCCGTCGAGGAAGATCCCGTCGGGCCCGACGAACTTGAGCGCGTTCCACTCGATGGGGTTATGGCTCGCCGTGAGGATCAGCCCCGCGCCGGCGTGGTGATGCTCGACCGCCAGCTGCACCGTGGGCGTGGGAACCATGCCGACGTCGATCACCTCGACGCCCACCGACATGAGGCCCGCCGTCGCGGCTCGGGCGAACATCGGCCCGCTGGTGCGCGCATCCCGTCCCAGCACGACGACCGGCTTGCCGTTCTGTCCGGGCCCACGCCCCCAGCGCCGCGGCGTGGCGCGCGACGAGTTCGGGCGTCAGATCCTTGCCGACGATGCCGCGCATGCCGGAAACGCTGATCATCAAGGTGTCGGACATGGGCGGGAAAGGTAGGAGGGTAGGTGCGGATGGCGAAGCGGCGGAAGGGCGGACAGGCGCTCGGTGGCGGGCCAATGGATCCAGCGGCGTGGCTGTCAACACTGCGGCTGACTCGAGTACCGGCCGTTCGACCGCGTCTTATCGACCTCGACCGCTACACATCGATCGGCAGCGCCGTCGGATCCGGAAACGCCTGGATGAACGCCTCGACCACGGCGGGATCGAACTGGTGGCCGGCAGCAGGACCGGAGCTCGGTGTAGGCGTCGGCAGGACGTTCGGGAAGGGCGGTAGGCCCGGTTGGTCGTCATGGCGTCGAACGCGTCCACCACGCCAACGATGCGGGACTCGATGGGGATGATGTCGCCCTTGAGTCCGTCGGGAAATCCGCGGCCGTCCATCCGCTCGTGGTGGGAGCGCACGATCCGCAGCACCACGCCCTTTTCCCGGGCCAGCGGTGCCAGGATCTTCTCGCCCAGGAGCGTGTGCTCGGTGATGTGCTGCGAATTCGTCGGGAGTGAGCGGCCCGGGCTTGTTGAGCACCGCCTCGCGGGTGCCGATCTTTCCGATGTCGTGCAGTTCCGCGCCCAGCCGAATGTGCTCCAGCATCTCCCCGGTGTAGCCGAGACGCAGTGCGGTCTTGACCGCATAGCGGCTGACTCGGCGGGAATGGCCCCGGGTGTAGGCGTCCTTCGCTTCGAGCGCGTGCGCCAGGGTCTGGACTGCCTCGAGGAACAGCTCGCCGATGCGCGTGGCCTGGCTCCGTCACCCGGCGCTCGAGATTTTTCTGGTAGAACCGCTTCTGCAGCAGCAGGTCGCGCTTCTCCAGCGCCTTGAGCACCCGGGCCCGCACCTCCTCCATCACCGCCGGCTTCTGGAGGTAGTCGAGCGCCCCTTTCTCGAGACAGGACACCGCGGTCTTCACCTCCGCACGCCGGAGAACATGATGACCGCGGTATCGGGATAGCGCGCGAGCACTCCCTCCAGCAGCCCGAGCCCGTCCATGCCCGGGCATGTTGATGTCGGAGATGACCAGCGGGACTTCACCCTCACTTTCGAGCAGGGCCAGAGCCTCCTCACCGCTCCCCGCTTCGAGGCAGGTGAAGCCCTGGCTCTGGATCATGCGCACCATGGTGCTGCGCACCTTGAGGTCGTCGTCGACGACGAGCGCGCGCGGTGCGAGCAGCTTGGGTTCGGCGGGCGTGACCCGTGAATGCCCCCTCAGCCCTCTAGCGGGCGATCGATCCACCGGTTTCTCCGTCACCTTGCCGCCGTTCGTTCGGGGCCATTAGGTTCCCGCCACCCTTTCTCCTCTGCGAATGACCAGGATCCTCTCGACGATCTGGATCGCGGTTTCGCCACCCGCGCAGTGCACGCCGGCCAGCAGGAAGATCCGCTGGCTGGGGCCGTGATGACACCAATCTACCAGACCAGCACCTATGTCCAAGAGGGTCTGGGGCGCCACAAGGGCTACGAGTACGCCCGCACCCAGAACCCGACCCGTGAGGCGCTGGAGCGCAATGTCGCGAGCCTCGAGGGCGCGACAATACGGCTTCGCGTTCGGTTCCGGTCTCGCCGCCACCGACAACGGTGCTCAAGCTGCTTACCGCCGGCGACCACGTCGTCTGCGGCGAGAACGTCTACGGCGGCACCCATCGGCTGATGGAACGGGTCTACGCCCGGTTCGGGACTCACGTTCACGTTCGTGGACTCGCGCGATATCCGGAATATCGAGCGGGCCATAACGCCCGCGACCCGGATGATCTACTGCGAGACGCCCACCAATCCGATGATGCACATCACGGATCTCTCCGCGGTGGGCGATCTCACCCAGGCGCGCGGACTGCTCCTCATCGTCGACAATACCTTCGCGACACCGTTCTTCCAGCGGCCGCTCTCATTCGGGGGCGGACATCGTCATTCACTCGACGACCAAGTACCTGAACGGCCACAGCGACATGGTGGGCGGTGTCGTGCATCACCTCCCGCGACGACCTCGCCGAGCGAATCGGATTTCTTCAGAACGGCGCCGGCGCGGTTCCCGGGCCGATGGACTGCTGGCTCGCGCTGCGCGGCATCAAGACGCTGCCGCTCCGCATGCGCCGCCACGACGAGACCGGGCGACGGATAGCGCGAGTGGCTGAGCCGCATCGTGCGATCACGAAGATCTACTATCCCGGCCTGCCGTCCCATCCCCAGCACGACCTGGCCTGCCGCCAGATGAGCGGCTTCGGCGGCATGATCTCGATCGACCTGGGCGACCCGGAGAAGGCTCGCCGGATGGTCGAGCGCACGAAAATCTTCGCGCTGGCCGAATCCCTGGGCGGAGTGGAAAGCCTGATCGGTCACCCCGCGTCAATGACACACGCGTCAGTCCCGGTCGCGATGCGTCAGGCGATGGGCCTCACCGACAGCCTGATTCGCCTGAGCTGCGGGATCGAAGACGCCGACGACCTGATGGCGGATCTGGAGCAGGCGCTGGGATAGAACCGTCGTTCCGTATCAGAAGTGAAACGAAGTAGAATTCACCACGTAGGGTCGCTCTCCTCACCACGGACGAGCCGTCTATGAGCACCTCGGTTCCAAGCACCCGGCCGCGGCGTACCCTGCCCCAGATCGCCGCCGTTTCCTGGGAGCACCCTGCCGATCGCGCCGCGCTTCAGGCGATGCGGGCGATTCCCGGCTTCGACGAAGCGGTCCGCAAGATCGTGGCGATCCTGGGCGGAGAGCGCGGTATTCGCCTCCTGTTCCAGGCCAACGCCGTGAAGGCCGGTCCCTCTCAATTTCCCACGCTCTACAGCACTCATGTCGAGGTGTGCACCACCTTCGACTGGCCCAAGGTCCCCGAGCTTTTTGTCACCCAGACCCCGATCTTCAACGCCGGAGCGTACGGCGTGGACGATCCCTTCATCGTCCTGCACTCCGCGGCGCTGGAAATGCTCGACGACGAGGAGATGCGAGCGCTCATCGCGCACGAGATGGGACACGTGATGAGCGGCCACGCGCTCTATCGCACCATCGCGGAGATCCTGCTGCTGGTGAGTTTCTCGGCACTGCCCATTCTCGCGGGAATCGCGCTCCTGCCGATCCGCCTGGCCCTGCTCGAATGGATGCGGAAGTCGGAGCTCTCGAGCGATCGTGCCGGCCTGCTGGGGAGCCAGGATCCGCTCGCGTCCCAGCGGCTCTTCATGAAAATGTCGGGTGGAGTGCGGCCGCCGAACGTGGTGGGTCAGCTCAACCTCGACGCGTTCATGGCCCAGGCGCAGGAATACTCCCAGAGCAACGAGGGTCTCGATGTGATCTACAAGATCCTCAATACCCTGGCCCTCACCCATCCGATGCACACCGTGCGCGCCGGCGAGCTGCAGCAGTGGATGGCAACCGGCGAGTACGACCGGATTCTTCGGGGCGAGTACACCGGCGGGGGCCGGAGACCGCCTCACGGCCGCTCCGGGATGACTTCGCCGAGGCGGGCAGTCACTATGCGCGTGAGACCCGGGAGACGCTGGATCACGTCGTCGACGCCGCCAAGAAGGCTGCGAGCCGGGTAGGAGACGCCTTCCGGAAAGCGCAGGAGAAATGAGAGTACTGGTCGTCGGAGGTGGAGGACGGGAACACGCGCTCTGCTGGGCGCTTCGTCACGACCTTCCCTCCGCCGACATCTATTGTGCGCCGGGAAATCCGGGCACCGCTGAAATCGCCACCAATCTCGAAATCTCCGCCACCGACATCGATCGCCTCGCCGATGCGGCGGACGCCTACGGTATCGACCTCACCGTCATAGGACCCGAGCAGCCCCTCGCGCTGGGACTCGCCGACCGGCTGCGGGCGGAGGGTCGTTCGGTGTTCGGACCGGGAGCTGCCGGAGCGGCGATCGAAGCATCGAAGGCCTTCGCGAAGGAAGTGATGAAGAAGGCGGGCGTCCCCACCGCCACGAGCCGGTCGTTCGATCGCCTGGACGAGGCGCTTCAGTACGTGGACAGCCACGCCGAACCGCTGGTGGTGAAGGCCTCGGGTCTCGCGGGTGGCAAGGGTGCCGTGGTGTGCGCAACCCGCGCGGATGCGCGCAGCGCGGTTCGCGCCATGCTGGGAGAAGGTCGATTCGGCTTGGCCGGCCGGGTCGTCGTCATCGAAGAGTTCATGGAAGGCGAGGAACTGTCGCTGCTCGCGATCACCGACGGACACGCAGTCGAGCTGCTTCCAGCGGCGCAGGATCACAAACGGTTGGGCGAGGGAGACCACGGACCCAACACCGGCGGCATGGGTGCCTACAGCCCGGTTTCCATCGCCACTCCCGCTCTCCTCGAGCGGGTGCAGCATGAAGTCCTGCTCCCGACCCTTCAGCAGCTTGCCCGTGAAGGTGCTCCGTTCTCCGGGGTGCTGTACGCCGGCCTGATGATCGGCCCCGACGGCAGCGCTCGCGTCGTCGAGTTCAATTGCCGTTTCGGAGACCCCGAGGCGCAGGTCATTCTCCCTCTGCTCGCCGGCGGCCTCGCGGAGTGCATGGCCAGTGTGGCGCGGGGCCAGGCGCCGACGGCGTTGTCGCTCGAGCCTGGACTCTTTGCCGTCACGACGGTCCTCGCCGCTCGCGGCTACCCGGAAGTCCCAGTGAAAGGAGCGGAAATCACGATTCCCGAATTGCTTCCTTCAGGAGTAACCGTTTTTCATGCCGGCACCGCACGGGATGAAGACGGCACTCTGCGAGTGACGGGAGGTCGAGTGCTCAATGTGACCGCCGTCGCCTCGAGCTTCGAAGAGGCCCAGGCGAAGAGCCGAGAGGCCGCAGAAGCTATTCAGTTCGACGGGAAAGTCTTCCGTAGAGACATCGGCTGGAGGGAGGCGGCGCGACTGACTTCCCGCGTGTGACGCAGGTCCTGCCTTAGTCGTAATTCATCTGTCATTATTTCGGCGTTGGCCTGCTTTTGTAGGCGGAATTCCTACGCTGCGATTCGCTTCCCGAGTGTGACGCAGATCCTGCCTCAGTCGTACCTTCCTGTGTGATTATTTCGACGTTGCCTGCTTGGCAGGCGGAATTCCAACGGAGGAAGTATGTGCTCATCGCGCAGTCGCAGGATCTCGACCCTTCTCGCGGTGTCCCTCATGGGGCTGGCGGGGTCGGCGTGTGGTAGTTCGACCAGTTACGGCGGGGGTGGTGGTGGTGGAAGCAACTTCCCGAATCCCACCGGTGCACAGGTGATCATGGTTCATGACGCCGAGTTCAAGAACAACACTGCCTTCAGCCCGAACCCGTACACGGTTTCGCTGAATGGGGCAGCTTCGGTCAGCGTCGAGTTCGGCAACGATGACAAAGTGACCCATCATGTCGTCGAGAGCGTGGTGAATCCGACCTTTGACAGCGGCAACCTGCTCAAGGGGACGACGTTTACCCACAACTTCACAACGGCCGGCACGTACAACTACCACTGCTCGATCCACCCGAACATGGTCGGGCAGATTCAGGTCAACCCGTAGCACAGGCTTCGAAACTGCGGAGCAGGGCGCCCTTGCCGGCGCCCTTTTTTTGTCCACCTTCAACTTCTCACAACTCCAGAGAGGCCTCCGTGCCGGAAACACCACTCGTAGGGTGGGAAAGCTTTTACGTCATTCTCGGCTCGTCGGCGGCCGCGCTGACCGGTCTCCAGTTCGTCGTCATGGCGCTGGTGGCTGATGTGCCGCGGGCGGGCTCGATCCACGACATCGCAACCTACGGAACCCCCTCGGTGGTGCATTTCTGCTCCGCGCTGCTCGTCTCGGCCATTCTGAGCGCGCCCTGGCCTGATCTCGCGGCAGTCCATATCCCGCTGGTTCTCACGGCGGCCGCAGGGCTCGTCTACATGGTGGTCGTCATTCGGCGAGCACGCGCTCGGGGCCAGTACCAGCCAGTGCTGGAGGACTGGCTCTGGCACACCATGCTGCCCTTCACAGCGTACGCGGGGCTCTGCGGGGCTGCTCTGAAGCTGCAGAATCACCCCACCGGCGCACTCTTCCTGATCGGCGGCGCGACGCTCATGCTTGTGTTCATCGGGATTCACAACGCGTGGGACACGGTGGTGTGGATCGCGACCCAGGGCGCCCAGCGGAACAAGGCCGAGAGCAAGGAGTAGTTACTGCGGTTCCTCGGCGGGCAAGTGGCCAAGGGCGGCAGGGACAGCTCGTTCGATCGCCTCGAGGAGCTGGTCGCCGGCGATCGGCTTATGCAGATAGCCGCTCACTCCGGAAGCTCTGTAGCGTACTTCGAGTTCGGGGGCATCGTCGGCGGTGTAGACGAGGGTGGGCACCAGCACCCCGCTTTCCACCAGATGCTGGTGCAGTTCCAGCCCTGTCATCTGCGGCATGTGCGCGTCGAGCAGCAGGCAGTCGGGGGGATCTCCTCCCATCGCCAGCGAATCGAGGAACTCCAGGCCGGAAGCGTAGACTGTCGCCTTCAGCCCAAGCGACTCGCAGAGCCGTCGCAGGCCCACCCGAACCGATGCCTCGTCCTCGACGATCGCGACTGCGATCGGATGACCGGATCTCGAAGCCTCGAGAGTCATCAGGATGGCAAGGAGTGGTGAGCGGTGGCAATTGCTGAGGTGGGTGCTGACGCCAGCGTGAGCGTCTGGGCCGGGGTGTCGCCTTCGCGCCTCACGAGGCCGGGCCCGAGCATGCAGTACATGGTGGCACCACGATCGGCATTATTCTCAGCCCAGAGCCTGCCCCCGTGCGCGGCGACAATCGTTCGGGAAATCGACAGGCCCAGCCCCAGTCCCTCTGGCTTGGTAGTGAAAAACGGCTCGAAGAGCCGCTCCAGCAGGGCCGACGGGATCCCGGTTCCAGAGTCCCGAATCGAGATCAGGACGTTGTTCCGGGTATCGGCATTGGCGATCAACGTCAATCGCCGATCGGAAGCCGCCGTGGTGTTCATCGCCTCGCAAGCATTGAGGATCAGGTTCAGCAACACCTGCTGGAGCTGTACCCGGTCACCAAGCACCGGCGGAAGATCCTGGGCCACGAGGGCGGTCGCGATGACCCGCCGGGTAATCAGCTCTGCGTGAGCCAGCTCGAGCACCTCGGACAACAACTCCCGGACATCCATCTGCTGAAGGTGAGTGTCGCCCCGCTTGAGCAGGGCCCGCAGGCGTCGGATGACCTGGGCGGCGCGCTGGTCCTCGGAGGCGATGTCTCCCAGAATCGTGTCCAGTTCGTCCAGGTCGGCAGGCTGCCGCTTGAGGAGCCGTCTGGCGGCCTCAGCATTACTGGAGATCGAAGTGAGCGGTTGACTCAGCTCGTGCGCCAGCGCGCCGGAGAGCTGACCCAGTACCGCGACGCGCGCGAGGTGGGAGAGCTCGCGCCGCTGCTCCTCAATTTGCATCAGTGTCTGGCGGCGGGCCGTCACATTCGCCCGCGTCACGACCACGCCGCCGTCCGGTCGCGCCAGCGCTTCAAGGCTCAAGGCGTAGCGCTCATGGCGGCCGTCCTGTTCGTCATCGTACTCCATCTCAAAACGGCGACTTTTGCGGTGAAGCACCTCCTGAATACCGGCCAACGTGCGTATCGCCGTCGCTTCTCCGTGTTCGGCGGCGAAACGGCAGGCCGCCACGTAATCGTCTCCCACGTCCACCCGGTGGAACCGCTCGAGGAGGGCGTTGTCGGCGAAGCGCCGCCAGGAATCGTTCACCTCCAGCACTATCCCGTGAGCGTCGAGGATCGCGACCTGGTCGTGAAGGGAAGCGAGTAGAGCGTGATAGAGCTGCACGACCTTGTGGCGCCCGCTGTTCACCGCGGCGATGCAAAGCACCGGGAGTGTCGTCAGCAGCAGGAAGACCTGCAACAGCAGAACGTTGGCATCGGTTGGGGTTGCCATGAAGGGACCGGTGCCGCGATCGGCGGCCCAGATCGCGCCGAACGCCACGAACGTCAAGGCCAGGCTGGCTCCTGCGGGGCCAAAGCGCAGCGCGGCCCAGATCAGCACCGGCAGCGGGGAGTATAGTGGCAGCGCGACGTGCCAGGGGTGACGATCACGCCATAGCAGCGCCACGGCGCAGGTCACGGCCAGTGCAGCAGTCAGAATGATCCCCTCGAGGATCCTTCCCCTCTCGACCCGTCGTGACCCCAGACTCGGGGCGCCGGTGATGGTAAGCACCAGCGCCGGCAGAAGAGTCAGGCCGGTGATCGCGTTCGACATGAACCAACCGCGCCAGGGATCCCAGAACGTCGTGGCCGCTCCATGCAGCACCACGTCCGCCGCCCCGAGCGTCGCCCCAACCGCCGGTGCGATCACCACCGCGCTGAGGATGAAGAGACCCAGCGCCCGGACGCTTTCCAGCCGGGGCATGCCACCGAACGCCCAATGCAGCAGCAGGGCCGCGGTGATAGCACGCGTGATATTGGCAACATCCGCGAGCAGCACCCAGGACACGCTCCACTGAGGCCAGTGGGTGACGAAATGTGCGATTGCACCGACGAGGATGTACCAGATCCAATCGCGCCGGGCAGAGGCAATGAGGGCGACGGTGAGTATGGCGTAGGGTGGGAACAGGACGGCGGCGCCCACTTCCGGGTACTGCAGCAGAGCTCCCGCGGCATTGCCGAGCAGGATGGCCGGCGCGAACAACAGCAGACCGGGCGCGAGGGGGATGATCCCTGCGTCGGCCTTGGGAGCATAGCCTGGCCGTGGTTCGCTCATGAAGGTGCCGCTTGTTCCAGGGGAGCAGGGAGCCGCCGGTGCTCCGACCGGCTCCGCAATGAATATGACTGAACACCACTCTATCGGCTACCAGCCTTTGTGACGAGGCGGTGTCGGCAGGTTCAGCCACGACAGCCGGTCAGCCTGTTCAAGACGTAACGGGCTGCGGTGCGGCCATGGATGCTCTTCCTGTCGACTATACATTAGAGACAATGCCTGAACTGCCCGAAGTCGAAACTATCGTCCAGGATATTCGGCCTGACCTGGTTGGCCGGACTATTCGGCAAGCTTCTCTGTCGCACGTCGATGTGTTGCGGGGAGTCACTCGGCCCAAGCTGCTCGAGGCCCTGAAGGGGGCCGCCATCCGCAGCGTGACCCGGCGAGCGAAGCACGCCGTCATCGCGCTCGGAGAGCGGCGTCTGGTGATCCAGCCGGGGATGACCGGATCGCTCACCGTTCGAAGGGATCCACTGAGCCGGGACGAGGCGAAATACGCCGTTCTCCGGGCTCCGCTCGATTCCGGTCGCGAACTGGTCTACCACGATGTCCGGCGGCTCGGCACCCTGCTGCTCCTCAACGAGCGGCAGTGGGCGGCCTACGACGCCGCCATCGGGCCCGAGCCGCTGGAACCGGGCTTCACGGCCGTGGCGTTTCAGGCCTCGCTCAAACGCACCCGGCAGGCCATCAAGAAGGCGCTGATGGACCAGAAGCTCATCGCCGGTGTGGGGAACATCTACGCCAACGAGGCGCTCTTCGCGGCGGGCATTGATCCGTCCCGCTCTGCGTCGTCGTTAAGCAAGGATGAATATGGCCGGCTCTTCGTCGAGCTCCGGCGCATCCTGAGTGCTGCGATCGAGGCCGAGGGCACAACGTTTCGTGACTATCGCACCGGCACTGGTGAACCCGGAAACTTTC
This sequence comes from uncultured Gemmatimonadales bacterium, assembly GCA_963833365.1. Taxonomy (GTDB): domain Bacteria; phylum Gemmatimonadota; class Gemmatimonadetes; order Gemmatimonadales; family GWC2-71-9; genus DATBGE01. Next base: position 11,248 of record CAWHXS010000001.1, on the reverse strand, counting down.
AGCTCGAGTTGCTGGTCTACGGCCGGGAAGGTGAACCCTGCCGTCGCTGCGGGACGAGACTGGTGGGGACGCACACAATCGACGCACGGATTACCGTGTTCTGCTATAGATGTCAGCGGTGAAACAGTCAGGGAGTAGGTTGTAGGGTGTAGGGAGTGGGGCGTGTACTCATCGCTCGATTTGAGACCACAGACTCCAGACTCCAGACTCCCTATTCCCTACTCCCCACACCCTACTACCCACCACCCACTACCCACAACCTGTGCCCCGTTCACCAACCCTCGCCCTGCCAACCACCGACCTCGTTCGGCTGAAGGAACGGGTGCGTCGATTGGCGGAGGATCGGCCCGGGGTCTATCGCATGCTCGACCCGCGCGGCCGGGTGATCTACGTGGGCAAAGCCAAACAGGTCCGCACTCGTCTCCTCTCCTACTTCCGGGCCGACCATCCAGACGAGAAGGCCGCGCGGATTCTCCACGCCGCCGCCGACATCGCCTGGGACTATGTGCCGAGCGAGTTCGCGGCCTATCTGGCCGAGCTGCGGCAGATCGTTCGCCACCGGCCGATGTTCAACCAGCGGATGAACCGGACGCGAAAGACCTTGTTCATCCGAGTCCAGGGAGGTTCCGCGCCCAAGGTGTCGGCGGGAGGTCCGATTGATGAGAATGCGCGCTGCTACGGTCCGTTCATCAGTGCGGAACGGGTGCGGGATGCCGTGCGGGGCATTAATGACCTTCTGGGTCTCCGGGACTGCGCGCCGAACATGCCCATGGTCTTCGCCGGGCAGACCGATCTGTTCGACGTGGAAAGACGCGCCGCCTGCATGCGTCACGATTTCGGCTTCTGCACCGGTCCGTGCGCCGGCTTCGTGAGCGAGAAGGAATATCTCCGCCGGGTGGACACGGCGGTGGCCTTCCTCGAGGGGCGTACCATCCAGCCGCTCGACCGGGTGATCAACGAGATGCAGCAGGCGGCCGATGCCGGCGAGTTCGAGCGCGCGACAATCTGGCGGGAACGATTCGAGCGGCTGGAATGGCTTCTGGCGGCGATCGCGCGAGCCCGCACCGCGGTGGATGGGCTGAGCTTCGTCTATCGCGATCCGGGACTCAAGGGAGACGATCGCGCTTATCTGATCCGCCAGGGCGTGGTACTGGCATCGTACCCTTTTCCCTCGACACCCATAGAGCAGGAAGCCTTCCGCGCGGTCGTGAAAGATGCGTTGTCATCTCCGGTGCCCTCCACCGGTCCCCTTCCCTCTTGCCACCTGGATGAGATCCTGCTCGTGATGTCGTGGTTCCGTCGCCACCCGCAGGCGTTCCGCCGTACCACGCCGCTCAATTCCTGGGTGGCCTGAATGCGTTGCCGGCTGCTGCTCGCGGCCCTTGCCTGCATCCCCTTCGTGCTCGGCGCGCAGGAAGCACCCGAGCGGGCAGCGCTCCAGCGGCTGCAGGATTCGCTTGCCTCGGCTCGCGATACCCTCGCTCTCCGCCGCCTCGATCGCTGGCTGGAGGCTGGCGCAGGCGGAACCGTTCGAGGCGGGGGACTCCTCCTCAGGCGTAGCCTCGTCCGAATCAGAATGGGTCAGCTCGGCGATGGTTGGAATCTCGGCGCCGCCCAACGACTCGCACGCCAGGCGACAAAATCGCAGCCCGACTGGCCTGCGGCCTGGTACCTGAGCGGCCTCGCCTCCCAGGAGATGGGGCGTTGGCGCGCCGAGACAGGATCCAATCTGGGAACCCGAGTGGGATTCAGCGCCCTCGAGGGCGCGGCCCGGCAATATCTCCAGGCACTCGCGATCGATCCGGGATACCTCCCGGCGCTGCGCGCCTTGAACGAGGTCGCCTCCGTCCTCGAGGATACGACTCTTTTCCGGTCGACCGTTCTGCCGGCGCTCCGCCGAGCTGGAGCGACAGAATCCGGAAACGACGCCGTCATCCTGCTGGCGCGAGGCCGGTACGAGCGGCTGGTGGGAGACGCCGATTCTTCTCTCGCCGCATTGTGGATGTACGCCCAGCGTGAGGGAAGAGGCGGCGCGGCGTTGCATGAGCTGGCATGGAGTGCGGCTCTGGCCGGAGACAGCAACGCCGTGCGGGTCTACTACGAAGGCGCTTCTTCCGACGACTCGGCCGCGGTTGTGGCCTACCGCTCTGACCTCGAGCTGTTGGCCGACGACAGTACGCTCGCGGCCTTCGACTCGACAAACGGAGAAGCGCGCACCGAATTCCTCCGTCGCTTCTGGACTCTGCGCGACCGCCGGGACCTCCGCACCGAAGGCCAGCGTCTACTGGAGCACTTCCGCCGTCGCACCTACGCCGAGCGTCATTTTGCATTGCTCACCAATCGGCGACTGAGTTCCATCGACGACATCTACCGGTCAGCTGATCAGCCTTTCGACGACCGCGGCATGGTCTACCTGCGCCAGGGAGAGCCCGACGAAGTCATCCATCCCGTTCTTGCCGGGATGATGCCCAACGAGACCTGGGTCTATCGCCGCGGCGAAGGAGACCTGCTGCTCCACTTCAAGGGCGGCGGCGCCTACACGGTCGGTGGAGATATCCAGGACTACCGCCTGGTGAGGAGCATCTTCGAATTGGGCGCCGGCTCCGATGCCCAAATCGAAATGCTGCTGGCCTCTCGGGCCGACCTCCTGGATGTGTACGCCAAGTTCCTCAACTGGGGTCAGTACGCCCGAGCCCGCGCGGCGGACCGCGAGCAGGAGATCGTGGAGGGCAGCATCGAGGTGGCGACAGTCACCGATGCCAACGTGCGGCACTATCGGAGGAGCATAGCGTCAGAGGCGGACGCCGTGGCGATGGGTGAACTCGACGGGTCGCCCCTGGTACACGTAGTGGTCGCGGTTCCATTGGAAGACGAGCGGGTAGACGCGAATCAGGTTCGGTTGCCCGTCAGGATTCGGGTGGGCTTCTACGATGAGTCGGGCGTTCCGGGCCCGGCCCTCGATCGTGACACGGCGCTCAAGGTTCGGAGAACAGAGGACGGTATCGAGGCTCAGGGCCACTTGGAGTTGGCGCTACCGCCCGGAGCGTGGCTGTATCGAGTCAGTGTCGAGACCAACGACTCGACGGGGAGGATTCTGCCGGAGGATTCGGTTCGAGTCGAGCCGGTCACCGGATCACCGCTCTCGTTGAGCGGCATCGCCCTGGGGACTCGGTCGAAGGGCATAGAATGGGTTTCGGCGCCTGGAGATACCGCCGTCTTCAACCCCAGTGCGACATTCGATCCAGACGATCAGGTCGAGCTGTATTTCGAGGCGTACGGCCTGGAGACGACAAAGCCGGTTCGGACCGAAGTCCGGATCGCTCAAGGCAAGCGTGATGCGCTGCGATTGAGTTACGAGCAACCGGTCTCCGGCACCCCACTCCGAGTTCGTCGCTCCCTCGACATCGCGAACGTGAAGCCGGGCAGGTATCAGCTCCAGGTGCGAGTGACGACCCAGGACGGAACGGAAGCGACGACTGCGAGGGAAATCGAAGTGAAGCGGCGGACGGCGCGAGACTCGAAGTAAGTCTTAAGGCCCGCCGTCGAGCCGAACCGGCGCCCACCAGTCAGGACGCCGCTCGAGCATGGTGGGTTGAACAGCACCGGCCGCCTGAGGCCAGATGTACCAACCCTGCGGTGAGTCGTCGAAGACCCGGAAGGCCATTCGAGGCAAGTCTCCCGCCTTTGCTTCGCGGAAATAAGCCTCATCCAGCTTGACTTCGAGGGACCACCCGGCTGGACGATTCTCCGTCCGAATTTCCCACCCGCCGCCTTCCCGATCTTTTCCCAGTCGCCAATCCGGATCATCCCTCGGCGGCTGCCATTTTCCGTTGTTTCCTCGGAAGACGACACTGCTATCGATCATGCGGCGGAAATACCACTGGAAGTCGTCATGGTCCGGCGCTGGCGAGGCATCGCCCCGGGTGTCCAGACTGATGACGAGATCATCCCCCCAGTAATAGGTCGAGTCCTCGATTTCCGCAGCGAGGTACACGCTTTCCTCCCACCGAGCGAGCCAGAGACGCACAACGCCTCCCGGACGCTGGATCAGGCAGGATGGTGTTCCCCACTCTCCGGCGGTTGCCCGACCGTCGAAGACGGGAGCGGTTCTCGCGGTGGTCACCCGGAGCGTATCGGCGAAGAGACCCAGAACCAGCAGCGCGGGGATCATCCGATTTCAGTCTTCGTCCAGGCCGAGTAAAGGTACGAGGCGGGCGCGCGGCGGGAGGCCGGCCTCCAGCTCCATGATGCCGACAGTCGGAGGGAGATTGAACCGCCGCCGCCCCGCCCCTCCGGATTCATCACGGTGACGACCACATCGAGAGTTACCAGAAGCGGCTTGTGGGTGTGGCCGAAGACGATCACTTCGGCGTTGGGGTAGGCCTCGTACAGCAATTCCGGTGTGGGAGAGCCGAACTGATCTCCGTGGGTAACCACGAAGTCGAGTCCCTCAATCCTGGTCTGCACCACGTCCGGCAATCGGCCCCGAAGGTCGAACCCGTCGGTGTTGCCGTAGACCGCGGTGACCGGCGCAATCGCCTCGAGCTCATCCAGGAGCGCTGCCGATCCGATGTCCCCCGCGTGAAGAATGTGATCAACCTCGCGGAAGACCTCGAAGACCTCGGGCCGGAGAAGCCCGTGAGTGTCGGAGATGATACCGAGACGCATCGTGGGTCGGGGAAGATTGAGGGGATTTCAGATTGAAGATTTAAGATTTCAGATTTGAACTGCTCGTCGGTTGATATCGTTCTGATCCACCCAATCTTCAATCTGAAATCTGAAATCTGAAATCTTCAATTGTCTCCTTTCCACCTTTCCCCCACGTCCACCCCCACCCCCAGCTGGTCGACGACGCGTTGGACCACGAAGTCCACCAGCTCGCCGATCTGGGTCGGGCGGTGATAGAAGCCGGGTGCCGCGGGAATCACGACGGCGCCGGCTTCGGTGACCGAGACAAGGTTGCGGAGATGAATCAGGGAGAGAGGAGTCTCCCGCGGTACCAGGATCAGCTTGCGCCGTTCCTTGAGCACGACGTCGGCGGCGCGCTCGACCAGTGAACGGCTGGTGCCACCCGCGATCGCGGCCACGGTACCCATCGAGCAGGGACAGATGACCATCCCGGCGGTCTTGACCGAGCCCGATGCCGGTTTGGCGCCGCGATCGTCGTCGGGGTAGACCGTGACACTGGACCAGTCTCCTCCCGTCGCCGCGCGGAGCCCCGCCTCATCGTTGATGCCGCACTCGGCCTTGAGCAGCCTCCACCCATGACTGGTCACGATCAGCCAGACCGGGACTCGGTTGCGGGCGAGAAGCTCGAGCAGCCGCACCGCGTATGGCGCTCCCGATGCACCGGTGATCGCCAGCACGATGGGCAGCACCGTCAGCGACCTCGGCGATTTGGCGTAGGGTTCCTCACCGGGTGGCTTGGAGGGGGTGGCGGGGGTAGGTGGTCGCCGGGGAGCGACTCCTTACCTCGCTTGCCCTTCTGCGGATTGGGAGTCGTCCGCCTCCAGAATTGGGACTCCTGCTCTGTCTTCTTTCTCCGCCCGCTCATGGCTCTCCTCTCACAGTGTTCATACCAGTCGATCCACCAGCGCGAAGGCGAAAACAGTGAGACTCATGATTCCGTTCATGGTGAAGAACGCGGCATCGAGACGCGACAAATCGCCGGGCCTCACCAGCCGGTGCTCGTAGGCCAGAATCAACGCCGCTGCACCCACACCGACATAGAACCAGGCGCCGAACCCCGCTCCCAGTCCGAACAGCACCAGCGCCGGAATCGTCACCCCGTGCAGCAGCTTGGCAACCAGGATGCTTCGCTTTTCTCCCAGTCGCACTACCGCGCTGCGGAGTCCTTCACCTTTGTCGAACGCCTGATCGGGCAACGCGTAGAAGATGTCGAACCCGGCAACCCAGGTGGCGACCGCGAGACTGATCGCGATCAGGGTCCACCAGGGCCGGCTCCAGGCTGCCGGTGACGGCCAGATATCCTCCCACCGGAGCGATTGCCAGACTCATTCCCAGCCACAGATGGGGCCACCAGGTGAATCGCTTGCTCAGGCTGTAGAGCATGATCCAGCCGAGTGCGAGCGGGCTCAGGTAGAGGCAGATACGGTTGAGACCGGCTGCAGAAGCGACGAAGAGCGCGGCAGCGATGATGACAGATACCCAGGCCTGAGTCACACTCAGCGCCCCGCGGGGAAGCTCCCGATTTTGAGTCCGCGGATTTCGCGCGTCGAACTCCCGGTCCACGATCCGATTGAAGGCCATCGCCACCCAGCGCGCCGCCGAGAACGCAATGACTACGAGGCCTACCTGCCGCCAGGCAACTCCACGCTGGAACGATGCTTCGAGAACGCCGAGCAGGGCGAACGGAAGCGCAAAGAGGGTGTGGGGCAGTTTGACCAGGTTGGCATAGCGAACCAGCAGCGACTCGCCGCTGAAGGTCTGGCCCTCTCGCCCGCCCGGCAGTCGATGGTCAATAGTCGATGGTCGATGGTCTTTCATCGCCGATACCAAGCTCCCCTCCCTGTTTCCGGACCAGGGGGACCATCGACCATTGACCATCGACGATTGACGATCACCATCGACCGCTCATTTCCGGGTTCCGACGTGAATCGCGGCGATCCCACCGAAGACGAGGCGGTAACTCACGTCCTGGAATCCCTGATTTCCAATTCGGGCTGAAAGCTCATCAGGTCCCGGAAACGCCAGCACCGAATCAGGCAGATAAGTGTACGCGTCGCGATGTCGCGAGATGAGCCGGCCGATTAGAGGAAGAACGCGCCTGAAATAGAAGAAGTACAAGGAACGCATCGGTTCTCGCGGCGGGGTCGTGAATTCCAGGACCACGAACCTTGCACCCTTTTTGAGCACCCGAGCCGCCTCCGCCAGACCCTGGTCCAGATCCGCCAGATTGCGCACACCGAATCCGACCGTCGCTCCGTCGAAAACCCCGCTATTGAACGGAAGCTCCAGAGCATCGGCGTTGAGAGGTAGAACCCGGTCGGATTTCTCGCGACCCAGCTGGAGCATGGGGAGGACGAAGTCGGCCCCGATGACCCGGCCGTCGAATCCCCGTTGACCGGCCAACGCCGCCGCCAGGTCCAGAGTCCCTGCGCACAAATCAAGGAACAAGCCCTTGGGTGCCCGCCGCCAATCAAGCTTCGCGACGGCTTGTCGCCGCCAGGCGGTATCCACGTTGAGACTGAGCAGGTGATTGAGAAAGTCGTAGCGGGGGGCGATGGAGGTGAACATCGCGCGAACGTAGGACCGCTTCTCAGCGCCGGGCGGGAGGGGTAACTTACTATCTGTGGCTAACATAGGCGCGCAATGTAGTCCCCGGCGAACCGGCTCCGCAAGCCGACGGCTGGCCCATGGCTGAGCCGCGGGAACTCGCCACTCTCACCGATCAGGAAGTTGTTGCCCTCGCCCGGGACGGCCGTGAGGCTGCCTACCGTGAATTGATCCGCAGATACGAGCGCCCGGTGTTCTCGCTGGTGCTTCGGATGGTGCGTGATCGGCAACTCGCGGAAGACCTTTCTCAAGAAACCTTCATCAAAGCACTCAACGCGATCGGATCGTACCGGCCGGAGTACAAATTCTCCAGCTGGATCTTCAAGATCGCGAACAATGCGGCGATCGATCATCTGAGACGTCGCGAGCTGGACACCCTGTCGCTCGACGGGGCGCCGCACGCTGCGACACCGGAAGAAATCGAAGCCACGGCCCTCCAGGTAGGAGATAAGGGTGAGACCCCCCTCGAAGAACTCGAGGCCCGTGAGCTGGGCAGCGCCATCGAGCGTGCCATCGCGCAACTCCGACCGGAGTATCGCGCCTGCATTCTGCTGCGTCATGTCGAGGGTCTCGCGTATGAAGAAATCGCCCAATCGCTCGACCTGCCGCTCGGCACTGTGAAGACCTATATCCATCGTGCGCGACACGAACTCAGAGACCTTCTCGCACATCTGAAACAGTGAAACCCATGTCCACACCCTGCCGTAAAGCCACGCGTCTATGACGGATCACACCTTGCACTTGCGCCCCGACGAGCTGGACCTGCTGCTGGAAGGCAGACTCCCCTACGATCGGACGTCCCATCATCGAAACGTGCGAGGAATGCCGCTCCGCTTTGGATGAATTGCGGGACGTAGTGGCGCAGCTGAATGCCCTCCCGGCGCTGGAGCCGCCTGCAGGATTTTCCGAACTCGTGATGGCCTCGGTGCGTGTGGCACCGCTTCCGGTTGGAGAGCACCTCAGCGTCGATGATCTCGACGCGTGGCTCGCCGGGGCGTTGCACCAGGAGGGACGGAATCACCTTTGGGCCTGCACCGAATGCCGGCAACTGGCGGACGCTGAGCGCGCCCTGGTCTATCGGTTGGAACAGCTCCCACTTTTCCAGCCTGGAGCGCGTTTCGAAGAGCGGGTGATGGCCAAGGTGGCGATCCCGAAGAGTTGGCGTTCGCGGATCTTCGCCAGCCGGCGTTCGGTTGCCCTTGCGGCGGGAGTGGGCAGTCTGGTCGTGGGATCGATGGGTGCAAGCGTGGCATGGAGTCTTACCCACCCGGATACTCTGGCCGCGCTGGGTAGCTGGGCCACTACGATTGCGACCCAATGGACCCTGGCAGCAGCACAGGGCGTTGGCTCCCGCATCCTCGCGCAGCCCTGGGTCCTGGAGCTTCGCTCCGCGGCGAGCCCGGGCCGGATAGCAGCGCTCACCGCGGTGGCGACCGCTCTTTATACAGGCGGTCTCTTCGCGATGCGCCGGCTCCTGGCCTTGCCCGCTCCGCGAGTGGCTCGTGCCCTTCCATAAGAGAGCGCTGATTCTTGGTCTCGGGTGGGCGCTGGTCCTGGCCCGCCCGCTCTATGCTGCGCCCGATCCTGACGACCGATTCACCGACACGTTCTCCGCATCAATCACATTCTTCCGCCAGTTGTTCCACGACGAACCCCCTCGAGTGGTTCGGGATCACATCGTCTCGATTTCTTCTCAGGCCAGCTCCCTCACCTTCGAATACGAGGATGGCGGAACCCTGCGCATCTCCCTGCACGATGGGCAGCTGCAGATCGATGATCGGGTGGTAGGCCGGTTCCCTCAGGGTGGTGCGCTGGAGACGAGTTGGCGGCAGTTCGTCCTCGAGGCAGCGCGGATCGGGACGGGAGAAGTTCTCACCCTCGCCGGAGACTGGCAGCCGGATGGACTGAGTCGCGATGAGCAGGGCCTCGTCTCACTGGTGCAGGAGCGACTCGCCGCGCTGAGCGCGCCAGAAGCCGGTGTCGGGCTGCCACAGGCCGTGCCGCCAGCCGACGCCAGCGGTCTGGTCATCGATATCTCGGACCTGAGCGATCCAGATCATCTCGAGCCGCTCTTCCGCCGGGCGGCCGGGCTCGAGGGTACGTCTTTGCGAGTGACCGTGCCAGGAGGTCAGGCGCGCGCCGGCCACTACAGCATTGGTTCCGGCGAGACCGTGAAGGGACCGTTGCTCGTTATCCGGGGCGACGCGGATGTTTTCGGAACGCTCGAGGGAAATCTTGCCACGGTAGACGGCAACGTGACGGTGTATCCCGGAGCAGTGGTAACCGGAGATGTCCTCGCGGTGGCCGGCGACGTGCGCGATCGTGGCGGTGAGATTCGGGGAGAGATCCGAACCCTCCGGGCCCAGCCAACTCCCCCCCAGCCGAAGCCTCCGACCGAAGCCGCTCCGAGCCGTCTCTCCCTCACCGCACGCAATGCCGCGGGACTCGCCGGTGTCTTCATCACTCTGCTGCTGATCGGGACCGGCATGGTGATGTTCGCGAGACCGCCGCTGGAAGTGGTCTCGGATACCGTGGCGCACTCCTTCGGGCGGGCATTCCTGGTAGGGCTGCTGGGCCAGATCCTGCTGCTCCCGACCTTCGGCATGCTGGTGGTCGGGCTGATCCTGAGCGTCGCCGGGATCCTCCTGCTTCCCTTCGCGGTCATCGTGTACGGCCTGCTGGTCGTGGTCGCGGTCCTGGGGGGCTTCCTCGCCGTGGCTCACGCCATGGGAGAGCGCTATACCAGACGCCAGTTGGCGCTCGGCGCCTCCATCTCAAGCGCGAACAGCTATCGCTACGTCACGGTCGGGTTGGTCGGCATCCTGACGCTCTGGGCCGTCTGGGTCTTTTTCGGCTGGGTGCCGGTTGCCGGAACCCTGCTGCTCGCCGCGGCGGCGCTGGTGACGTGGTTGCTGGGGACGGTGGGATTCGGTGCAGCGTTGCTGAGCCGCGCGGGGTATCGCGAAGAGTTTGCCGGACGCCTCCTACCGGCCGAAGCGCTGACCGACGAATTCCTGTGGGCGACACCGCAGTTTGGAGTCCCTGCCCAGAGCAGGCCTGGCACTCGCACACCACCTCCTCCTTACCGCTAGACCCATGCGCCGTGCTTCCGGGGCATTCGCCCTGCTTCTCTTGCTTTGGCTGATCACACCCAGCACGCCGCTCTCCGCTCAGGACTACCGCACCGTGACCCTGTCCAAGCAGTACCGGGGACAGGACAGCCTGCAGGCCGAGATCGAATTTGCGGCCGGGGTATTGAAGGTGCGGCCGGGATCGCCGGGATCGCTCTATCGCATGGAGCTTTCCTATGATCCCCAGCGTTTCGCGCCGCTCAGCAAGGTGGACAGCAGCGGGACCGACCTCCGCCTCGGCATCAAGAGCAGCGGACAGGCGGGGATCAGTGTGGGACTCAAGAACGATCGCCCCCAGGATGGGGTGATCGAGCTCAACCCACGCACGATTCTTTCCCTCGACGTCTCCCTTGGCGCGGCCCAGGCCGATTTGGATCTCGGTGGACTCCGGGTCTCTCAGGCCGAGATCCGGACTGGCGCCAGCGAGACCACGCTGCGGTTCAGCTCACCCAACCGGGTGGAGTGCGAGCGGATGAGCATCAGCGTTGGAGCCGCGGAATTCTCGGCCTACCAGCTGGGCAACAGCGATTGCAAGACGATCAGCGTGGATGGAGGCGTGGGCGGCGTGCTGGTTGATCTGACCGGTGCCTGGAAGCGCGACGCGACGATAACGCTGGCCGTTGCCCTGGGCGACATCTCGTTGGTATTGCCCAAGGAGGTCGGTGTCGAGCTTACGCTGGACCGCTTCCTCTCGAACTTCAATCCCGAAGGATTCGTCCATGAGGGCCGGGTCTACCGCTCGCTGAACTATTCCACCGCCGGGCGGAGACTTTCGCTGTCTCTGACCAGCACCGTCGGGGTAGTGAAGGTGGAGTGGAAGT